>JANQEA010000021.1 GCA_028278555.1 Candidatus Bipolaricaulota bacterium
GGCTGTCGGGCCGTGGCGCAGCCTGGTTAGCGCGCCTGACTGGGGGTCAGGAGGTCGCGAGTTCGAATCTCGCCGGCCCGACCAGCACGTAGCCCGGAAGTTCCAGACAATCCGGGCACTTGCCGATACCGCAGCCTGCGGGCGGGTAGGGTCCTCTGCGGTCGAACACCCGTCCGAGAGAACGACTACCCGCCACGATCCGCCGACGAGGCGCGATGATCCCACCCCGCGAGACCGCGAACCCGCCACCTGATGGCGCACCGGTGAGGACCGGCACGGGACGGAGCCGATGACAAGCCTGGCCGTCGAGGCCGCTGTCAGCGATTGGCTCCCTGTGCGCGGCTTTCCATCATGGCCCGGAGACGAAGCGCTCCCACGAAGAGGCCGAAGATGCGTTTGCAGTCCGAACCCCCGGTCGCGACGCATCCACAACAGGAGAGTCGCCAACGATCAATCGCTCGACGGGGGAGTCCAGATACGCCTTGCTGGGCGGCGTGCCCGGATGAACTGGGTGAGCTCAGCGAGGAGTCTCTCGGGCCGTTCACGCTGAGGCCAATGGCCCGTCTCAGCGAACACGGAGAGCATTCCGTTGGGCAAGCTGTTTGCCGCGCGCTCGACAGTCGACAACGGAACCAAGGGATCGTCGGCACCATGGATCAGCAACGCTGGGTGAGGAAGATCGCGAAGCCGGTCCGCATAGCAGGTGCGCAGACCATCCCAAAAGACCTCGCTGCGTTGCCAGGCGAGGAACGCGTTTCCAGCCGTCGGCACGCAGACCGCCGCATGACACTGCTCGACCAGACCCTCGGTGACTGCGCTGCGATTCCGCATGATGGCGCGCAGGGCGAGCCGCGTGAGGGTACGGCTCCACCGAAGCAAGCTCCAGGAGCACGACATCACTCCCGGTAGCCGGACCGCCAGGTAGCTGATCTTGTGCAAAGGGGCATGCGATTGCAGGCCGTAGGTCCCGACGAGCACGAGTTGATCGACCCGCTCGGGCCTCCGTGCAGCCAATCCCAAGGCGACTCCTCCGCCCATCGAAATACCGGCCAGGCACGCAGACGACACAGACCAATGGTCCAGGAGTTCCTCGAGGCAGCCGACGAGGCCCTGGGTCGTGGAACGTCCTTCGGACCAAGCCGACCCCCCGTATCCGGGCCAGTCGGGCGCGAGTACCCGGAAGTGCTTCCCGAGTTCCGGGATCAGGTGGCCCCAGGAGAGCATTGCCGAGTCCAGCCCGCCGCCGTGGAGGAGAACCAGTGCCGGGCCCGCTCCTTCTTCGACGTAGGAGATCCGTCCGCCGACAAGATCCGCTACCCGTTCCCGCAATCCCTATTCCCGAGAAGTTGCTTCGACCTGCGCAACGAAGCGCGCCTCCCAACGGACGGGCGTCAACCGGCCGGCAACAGCGCTGACCGGCTCCGATCCTGTCACCCCAGTATGCCGCGAGACAGCACGCGGGCCAATTGAATCAAGCTGTTGGCAGTCCGGTTCAATGCCTTGTTAGATGGCACAGCGAAGCTAGATCTGTGACCCGGCAAGCACCGTCCTGATCTTCTCGACGGTCTCGTAGTAGCGCGCGAACACTTGGAGGTTGGATCGAGCTGATCGGGATGGAGATCTCCGGCGAGGCGATCGAGGAGTATCTGCCGCGCCGCGCGAACGCTGGGATTAGCGCGTTCGAAGGGGACCGGCATGCGACCTCCCGTGCCGTCTAACGCCTTGCCGATCAGCGGCGGCGCGGAGCGCCGTCGGTCTGCATCGGCTTGTTAGGCCCCCTCTCACCGGCCTTCAGCCGTCTGCATGAAGACAAGAGGGACGACGACATAAAGCAATGCGAGTGCGCCGAGCAAGCACGTTAGCAACAGCCACGGCCGGCGACCGAGTTTGCCCAGAACAAACATCATCCCGGAACTGGCCAGGAGGCCAAGGACGGCGCACACCGATGCATTCGTGAACCGCGCCCCCGTCCTCGCAGGGAATCTGTAGCCCGGCAAGACACTCGCTGGCCCAGTCGTATTCCCCATTGCGTACATCCACCCTAGGATCCCGCCGGCGAGTGCGCCGAGGATGAAGACGAGCATGCTCACTCGAACGTACGCCACCTTGAGGGGCAGACCATCTCGAACGTCCGCGACGAATCTCAGGTAGGCGACCAAACCGAGAATGGCTCCAACGCTGATGGCAGGGCTACCCTCGAGCCAGAGCTTTCCGGGGATGAACACGGTCATGAGGTGAGCCCACGACCACCACGTGAACCCGCACAGCGTCCACAACAACACGTCGGAGACACCGAATCTCGTGTGTGCGTTCATTGGATGTGCCTAACGGATCGGGCACTCAGCTGCGAGCCACAGCGCCTCCGTGGCTCGTCCGAAGCGTCAGAGCTAGAATGCCAAAGGCTACCAGACGTCGATTGGAACGCGCTGTCGCTCGTCAGCTGCAGCGCCTCGATAGACGGCGCGCCTCCGCGGGGACTTGAACGAGATGAGCAAGACGGCCCAGAAGGTGCTGGATGAGGCTCTGCGCCTTGAGCTCTCGGACCGAGCGGAACTCGCTGCCGAGCTGCTCGCGAGCTTGGATGGGGAGCCGGACAAAGACGTGGAAGCTGCGTGGGCGGCGGAGATCGAGCGCCGCGCGGCGCGTGCTCGATCCGGCGAGGACGCGGGAAGGTCCTGGGCGGACGCTCGCGACGCGGCCAAGGATGCGTTGAGCAAGCGTTGACGCTCCCTGTTCGGATCAGCGAGGAGGCCGACGCCGAGATGGTAGAGGCCGCTCGGTGGTACGAGACGCATCGCACAGGCTTGGGCCTCGAGTTCTTGGACGCGGTCGACGCAGCCGTGGCGGGGATCGGGGAGACCCCGCGGATGGGTTCGCTGGTACCTGGAGTCTCGGATCGGACGATCCGTCGGAGACCGGTGCGCCGCTTTCCCTACCACGTAGTCTACATGGAGCTTTCGGATCGGCTCCAGATTCTTGCGATAGCGCACGACCGCCGCAGACCTGGGTACTGGGCAGGCCGGCTTCGGAACTGACGTTCGCCGCGCCTAACGGATCGGCGTTGACCGGCGTGGAATAGCGCCGCCGGATTCCGCCGAGCCTGAAGAGGTTGATGCCAGAACCGTACAGCGGCCATTCGAACGGCGCTATTCCGCGTCCGGTTCAACGCCTCGTTGGGCGGCGGGCGTGCTACTGGGCGTTTCGATGTACAAGATGAGCCCTCGACCGGGCTCGTGGAAAGGGGAATTCAGTGTCGCGACGCTTGGAGGATCGAGGAGCTTGCCGGGAGTCGCAGAACCGAGGCCCAGAACTCCGTCCGAAAGAAGCAACTTCGAGGAGTTCGGGCTGGAGCCGGCGAGCGAGAAGCTCCGGAGCAACGCGTTGAATCTGCGAATCGCATCTCGATACCACGCGTTTGGCGCGCCCTTGAGGATGGGAAACGCGATTCGCAGATGTGCCAGGCGATTGGAAGAAGCCGAGAAGCGATCGATGACGGCGTACCGGACGCCCTGATCTCCGCCAGTTGAGAGTGTCGTGAGCCACGATTCCGAGTCGGCGGAGCTTGAGAGAATGGCGAAGCCGGGCTTGGCCAAGTCGCTACGGAGCGACCAGAGAGCGTAGTCAGAGACTGATACGAAATTCGGGTTGGTCTTGGTGGTGAGTACCACCTGCGCGATATGAGGAGTGCCGGCCGTTTCCGCGAACGGCACCTCGTACATGAGGACGTGGTCATCGCCGCGAGGCTCGTCGAGCTGCTCCCGCCAATTGTCGGGAATCGCGATGGAGACCGCGCCATCGTGCAGTGACCGAGTGTCGGCGGCCGCGCCTATGGCGAGCAGCCAGGAGACTGCGGAGATGACGACCTCGCGCATTGCCGGCTCCCTCCGCCCAACGGACTGGCGGTTCAGCTGCGCCCAAGGGCTGACCTGGCCCCAGCGAAGCCGCGCCATTCCAACACCAGAACGATAGCGCGATCGAGAGGGCAGCCTTGGGTGTCAGCTGCAGCGCCCTTGTTGGGCTGCGTGCAGAAGGGCTCAACGCGACGCAGAACGAGAGCCGCGGAGCAGGCCTTCCACGCTCAGGTCTTCGTCGACGTCGGGCCAGTGAACTCCGGCCCCCTCGCCGAGGAGCTCGAAGCGAGCCCGTTGCTCCGGAGTTGCGCTGAGAAGACGAGGGAACCAGGCGAGCGGCGTGGAGAGCCGGCGGCCATCCGCGAGGACTACCACGAGTTCGTCCTCGGTGACTGTGACCTCCTTGATTCGGGGGTCCACGCTAGGCATTGAAGAAGCCATGCCATGCCTCCTCGAACTCGTTGCGCCGCTCCTCGACGATACGCTGAATTCGGCGAAGTTCGACCGCCGAGAACCCAGAGTTTGATGCTAGCGCAACAGGAGAGAGCCAGAACTTGGCCAGTGAACGATCGCGTTGGACATGAACGTGAACGGGCTCAAAACCCTCGTTTCCAAAGAAGAAGAAGCGATACGGGCCGCTCCGCCCAACGGTCGGCATGACCGAGAGCCTAGCCGAGCTCGATCAAGCGCTCGGAGCTTCCACGGCTCACGCAGCCCAACGGACTGGGCGCTCAGCTGCGAGCCACAGCGCCTCCGTGGCTCGGCCGAAGCGCCAGAGTTACAATGCCGAAGGCTACCAAGGTCGATTGGAACGCGCTGTGGCTCGGCAGCTGCAGCGCCTTGTTGGGCGGCATGCCCCGCACGAGGAACCGAGGATGAAGCTCTCCATCGAGCTGACAGAGGCCGAAGATGAGAAGCTACGTGCGGAGGCGGCGCGCTTGGGAGTAGAGCCCGAGGCCCTCGCGCGAGCCGCTCTCGCGGAGCTGCTCAGCCACGAGGAAGAGGACTTTCACGAGGCCGCGGAGCACGTGCTTCGGAAGAACGAGGAGCTGTATCGGCGCCTCGCCTGATGCGGTACCTGACGCTTCGCGAGGTGGCCGCACTCCAGCAGCGGATCATCGCGGCGACTGGTGGCGCCGCCGGCATTCGCGATCTGGCAGTGCTCGAGTCCGCGGTGGCGCAGCCGCGCGCGAGCTTTGGCGGCGAGGATCTCTACCCGGGCGTGATCGAGAAGGCGGCAGCTCTCGGATTCGCACTCGTGATGGGACACCCGTTCCTGGATGGGAACAAGCGAACGGGGCATGCCGCGATGGAAACATTCCTCGTGCTGAACGGCTACGAGCTGAGCGCGACCGTGGACGAACAAGAGCGCGTGATGCTCGAGCTCGCTGCGGGTGAACTCTCCCGAGACGACTTCGTCGAATGGGTGCGCTCCCACGCGCCTCCACGGCCGTAGCTTCATGCCGCCCAACGGATCGGCACTAACCGGCGTTGAACAGCGCCGCCGGCAGTCGCCGAGCCTCAAGAGGTTGATGCCAGAATGGTACCACCACTGATTGAAACGGGCTGTTCAACGTCCGGTTCAGTGGCTTGTTGGGCGGCGGCCACGCATTGCGACTCATGACGCAGCGGAAGGCTCGCTGAATGGAGTTCGCTCAGAGCGTTCCGCCGAGGAGGAGTTGAAGCTGCATGGCACAGAGGATGGTGATTGGGAGCCAAACCGCTGTGAGAACCAATGCCACGGCGCCGATCGCGGCGGTACGAAGCGAGAGCTGGGAATCGCGCGCCAGCGGTGAACTGGCCCAACAGAAGGCTGAGAAGACCAGAATGACGATCGCCTGGAACTCGAACGGGAATCCTGGGAGCCGCGCGATCTTCTGATCGACGACGACTGACCCCAGCCAGAGAACGACGACGGCCCCAGCAACAATCGCGTTTCTCCGAATCAGCGCAGTGCCCAACTGTCCGCCCAACGGATGGCGGTTCAGCTGCGGGGCCGCCGCCTGCGGCCCGGCTGAAACGCCAAGGCTTCGATGCCGGACTCTACCAAAGGTCGGTGGATTGCCGCTGAGCCCCGTCAGCTGCAACCGCTTGTTAGACGGCGAGCAGGCTCGGTTACCAATTGAGCTCCTTCGCAAGAGACTCGATCGCTTCGCGGGTCTCGGCAGTGAAGCGGGCGAACTCCTCCAGCTCCAGGAGTCCATGTCGATAGATCGCCGCGAGCTGCCAGAGCATACGCGAACGGCGAGGGTCATCGAACGCGCGGGCCAGCTCTTCGTCCCGCTCTCGCACGATGCGGTAGAGCTGCCGATAGCGTTCGTGGTGTGTGCCTGCGGGATTTTGGCTGAGGCGTGCGACCTCATCGAGCACTCGCTCGCAGAACCGATCGAGCGCAAGCTCTCGGAGATCGCGAAAGATGCGCCAGTCCGACTCAGGAATACCGTGCGCCATAACTCTCGCCGTCTAACGGATCGGCGTTCAGCGGCGTGGCACAACCTGGCACAACGCCTGCCGAAGCCTGGGACTCCGCGATTCTACCACGGCCGATATGAGCACAGCGTTGCCACGTCCGCTGCAACGGCTTGTTAGACCGCGTGCGTAATAACGCTGGACGTTATTAGCGCAGCCCGTTACTATACTGTGGTGATTCGCGGCTTCCGGGACCGCGAGACCGAACAGGTTTTCGAACGCGAGCGTGCGCGCCGGCTGCCGCCGGACGTGCAGCGCAGGGCGCACCGAAAGCTGCTGCTGATTGATGCGGCGGAGGCACTCGACGACCTGCGGGTGCCACCGGGGAATCGATTGGAGAGACTCTCTGGAGACCGAGCAGGTCAGTACAGCGTTCGCGTGAACGACCAATGGCGAATCTGCTTCCGGTGGGAGCGTGGAGACGCCTTCGACGTCGAGATCACGGACTACCACTGAGGGAAACGGCCATGGCGAGAAAAGCCCACGCAGTGATTCACCCTGGCGAGGTTTTGCTCGAGGAGTTCCTTGAGCCGATGGAACTGAGCCAGTACCGGCTGGCGAAGGACATCAGTGTGCCGCCTCGCAGAATCAATGAGATCGTACACGGAAGGCGTGCAATCACAGCCGACACGGCTCTTCGGCTGTCTCGGTACTTTGGTACGAGTGAGCGATTCTGGATGAACCTGCAGATCCGTTACGAGCTGGAGACCGAGAAGGCCCGCCTGAAGGGGCGACTCGTCAAAGAAGTCGCGGTCCGAGAAGCGAGTTAGCTCGCACCACGCGGCCTAACAGATTGGGCGCTCAGCTGCCGGGCCCGCTGCCAGCGGCCGCTCGAAGCGCCCAAGCTTCAATGCCAAACACTACCGAACGTCAAACGGAACGCCCTATGGCACGGTCAGCTGCAGCGCCTGGTTAGACGGCGAGCTTCAGCCGCCCCGATTGGCTACTCGATCCCGACACCGGCTGCGGTTACAAAATAGCTCCCGTCAGGCCTGAGGGACACTTCCCACCCAGCGATGAATCGGTCGTCCTTGGGAAAGAGCTTGATCTTGCGGGCGACAAGGTCGCTAACGAAAGCCTGGAACCATGCTCGATAGTCGTCATCCTGGTCCTCGAGGAGCTCGGCGACGTGATCAAGCTTCGGATCCTCCAGTAGCGAGAG
>JANQEA010000024.1 GCA_028278555.1 Candidatus Bipolaricaulota bacterium
GCTCGGGAAGGACAGGATCGGCAAGGTGATCGGGAAGACCCAGGGCTGGGGCCAGCACTTCGCGAAATACGGGAGGAAGCCCGAGCCCATGCCCGTCGCAATCGTCTATGGCTGGCACGAGGCCCTGGACATCGTCGGCGGAACTTCGTTCGATCGCAACACCTCCGAGTATGCAATGGCGGGTGCGATCCTCGGCCAGCCGGTCGAGCTCGTGAAGTGCGAGACCGTCGACCTCGAGGTTCCCGCCTCGGCCGAGCTCGTGATCGAGGGAACGATCGACCCGGATCCCTCCTCGTTCGAGAACGAAGGGCCCTTCGCCGAGTACCATGGCTACCAGGGTGGAGTTCCTTCCCCGAAGCCCGTCGCCAGGGTGTCCGCGATCACCTACCGGAACGAACCGATCTTCCGGGCGGGCCTCGAGGGATGCCGACCCGGATTCCCCTCCGAGGGCGTTGCAGCCCTCAACACGAGCTTCGCAGCCGTGATGATGAACGCGATGGAGGATTCCGGGATCCTCGGCGTGACCGACATCTGGTTCCCGCCGGTCGCTTCCGGTACGCACGTCGTCGTCCAGATCGACAAGCAGCATCGGGGCCATGCCCAGCAGGTGGCGGCCGCCCTGTGGTCCCGCAGCATGTCGATGTTGCTCTTCAAGCACGTGGTCGTCGTCGAGCAGGACATCGACATTCGGGATCCCGAGGCGGTCGAGTGGGCGATCGCATACCGGGTCGACGCGGGCGACGGCGGGATCACGACCTACGGTCCGACGGGCGGCTCGCTGCTGGATCCGGGTGTGAACCCGGTCGCGCGGAATCCCCAGAAGTTCGGTTCCGGACGCTGGACCCGCGTTCTGATCGACGCCACGCGGAGCTGGAAGTTCGATCCGTCACCCGCCACCGGGAACCGGCGCTTTCCGCCCGTCTACCGCCTGCCGATCGAGCTCGAGCGGCGAGTCAACACGCGCTGGCAGGACTACGGAATCCCCATCGACTACCCCGACGAGCGTCGCCGAGAGGTTCTGACGCTCGAAGGGGTCAGCAAGGTGCTACCCGAAGCATGAGTGCACCCGAGTGGTTCAGCCCCGATCTGGTCCGAAGCGGGGCGGCGGAGCGTCGCCGACGAGGCTGAGCTCCTGCTTGAACCCGAAGCCCCGCGTGTTGTCGATCAGCCGGATCCTGCGGGGCCGCACGACGAAGAAGTCGCTCGCGAGCAGTCGGTCGCCGATCAGGCGCTCCTGGGCATCGACCGGAGCGTCGCGCAAGCGGGCGATCCTCTGGAACTTCCGCAGGTACAGGTCCAGCGCAGCACCGCGCTCCGCGCCCGCCACGAGAGCGGCCCGGCCCTCGATCTGGAGCCCTCGAATGTCGAACCAGTCGTCATGATCCTTGTTGACGGTGACGGCGACGTTCGGATTCGCGGACAGGTTCCGGCCGTGCCGACTGGACGCGGAGGAGACGAAGTAGAGCTGAAGTGCCTCATCCGAGGCGAAGAACACGCTGGCGGCCCACACCGCCTCCTCCTCCCACGTCGCCAGGGACATCACGTTGCAGCGGCC
>JANQEA010000062.1 GCA_028278555.1 Candidatus Bipolaricaulota bacterium
TGGGATCAACGTAGCCGGACTGTACGTTGACGCGGCGTACATCCTGGAGGAGACGCTTGGGAACACGCTGGTGCTGTCGGCGGAGTTCTCGCTGGGCGGTCTGCTCGGCGAGGAAGAGGCTCCGGTCGAGGAAGTCGGTAGCGAATAGGGTGATTGCTTCGCGATCACCACGACGGAAGCGACAAGCGCTTCCGCGGTCGGTGACGTAGCGAAGCTACAGACGAACACGATGGGGAGGGGCCATGCGCCCCTCCCTTCTCATTGGGGAACTGAGGAACACCCGGTGAGTGATCCTCTGCTACGTTGTTGAGGCGAGTTCCTCGAGGATCTCGGGGAGTTCAGAGAAGCCATCCATCAGGCGGTCCGCGACGGCAAGCTCCTCCGGCGGGCCGTAGCCGTACCTTGCGCCGATGACGGCGCAGCCGTTGGCTCGTCCGGCTTCCATGTCATGATATCGATCGCCGACCATGAACGCCTTCTCACATGACACGCGCTGGAGGAGCTCGCGTACGAGTCCGACCTTCGTCTGTCCTTCGACCTCATGAGTCTGGAGCTCGTCGAACAGAGGGAGGATCTCCATAGCGGAGAGGACAACCTCCGCGTACTCCATGTCGCCGTTGGTCGCAAGGCTGATGACGTAGCCGCGTGCTCTCAAAGCGTCGAGGGTCTTCCGGACGCCGGGGAAGAGCGCTCCCCGCTCTCGGATCGAAGCAAGCTCGATCTCCGTGATCCGATCCGTCAGCGTTCCGCGATCCCCGTCGAATCCCTGTTCGGCGAGCCAATCGAGGAAGACCGGGAACGGTTCGCCGACGAGTCCGAGGATCGTCTCATCGGATGGATACGGCAGATCGTACTCGGCGTAGACAGCGCGCATCGTTGGGATGAACGAGGATTCGGTCCGATAGAGCGTTCCGTCGAGATCGAAGATGAGCAAGCGGTCCGTGCGATACTCGTCTGGGTGCATGCCGGAGACATTATCCCGCCGACCGATGCGGGACAATCGCCCCGCGGCGACGGGCGCCGCCGCGGGACGTCGGTATGGAGGGGTAGCCAGCTTACTTCAGCGACATGTCGAGCAGGAGGATGTCGTAGCTGCCGCTCCCGAAGGAGCCGGTTGTCCCGACGACGAAGGCCCTTCCGTCTTCAGTGAGGCAGAGTCCGCCCGGCCACTCGGTCGCTTTGCCGCCGAATCGGTAGTCTCTTATCGACTTGCCGTGAGGATCGAGGACGTGCAACCAGATATCGTTCATCCCCTGTTCCGGATGGTTCGTGACGCCGGCGATCAAGAAGTCGCCGTTCTTGAGCTGCACGGCGTCGAGTCCGTAGTTGTAATGCCGTCGCGAACCGAATCTCGATGTCCAGATCTCGTTCCCGTCATCGTCGATTCGGACGACCGTCAGCGCCATCAGATCAGCTCCCTCGTAATCCCCGTGCCCGGTGACGAGGAACCCGCCTCCCCGAACGGGGATGACGCTGCTCGCGGTATCGTAGACGTTTCGCCCGTAGGCTGCGGCCCAGATCTCCCGTCCGGTGGAGTCGAGTCGAACGATGTGCATGTCGACGTTCCCCTTACCGAACGAGCTCGTCCCGCCGCCGACGATGTATCCACCGTCGGCTAGTGGAAGGATGCTGTCGCCACGATCCACCCTGGCTCCGCCATACGTCTTCGCCCAGACGGCCTGCCCTTCGGGCCCGATCTTGAGGACGTAGAGGTCAGAGAGGCCTTCCCCGGACGAGTAGGTCAGGCCGCAGACGGCTGCCCCGCCGCTGCGCGTCGGGCAGATGTCGAACGCCGCATCGTATTCGGCGCCGCCGAACGTGGAGGTCCACAGCAGCTCTCCTGAGGAGCTCAGCTTCAGCACAAGGACGTCTTCTGCTCCGTGCCCGGCGGAGGTCGTGAAGCCGGCGACGTAGATCGCGCCATCTGCTCCCACGCAGACACCCTCTCCGATATCGCGCCCCGGCCCTCCGATCGCCTTCGCCCAGACGATCTGTCCGGATGCATCCCGCTTGAGCACAAGAACGTCCTCTCGCCGGTCGGCGGAGTACCGCATCCCGACAACGACCGTATTGTCGTTGTCCAGTTGGATGTCTCGTCCGACGTCGGCAAGACCTTCGCCGACCGCCCAGGCATCGATTTCCTCTCCTTCACTGTCGATCGCCTCGACGGTCGGCTCGATGTCGATCGCCGTGATGGAATCGAGCGCGGGCTCGAATGTTCGGTTGGCGTCGAGGGCACGAGAGATCGCTGCCGCGATTTCCCTCGGCCAGAAGCGTTGGCTGGTCGAGGTCACCAGCTGGCCGTCGATCATCGGCGGGACGGTCTGACTCCCACGAGTGCAGGAAGCGCCGTATCCGGTGCAGTTGGTCATCCGGTTCGGATGGGCGATCACGTTCGCCCCTTCGAGCAGACCGGCATCTCCGAAAAGGAGAATCCCTGAGCACCCGGTGTAGAGGGTCAGTCCGAACTCATACGCTTCCGCCACGAGCGCAACGGCGATCTCGTTGTCTCGTAGGTCGCCGACCGGATTCGGCTTCCTCTGAAATGTTCCGGGTGTCGGCATGACGACGAGTACGTCATAGGCCGAGATGTCTTCGACCTGCTCGACGGACAAGTCGGCGAACAGGGTCGAGCAGAGGGGCGAGCAGGCGGGAACGGAACGAGCAGTCCCCACGAACGTCACCTCCCAGCCAAGAAGTTCGAACTGGTTCTTCAGCAGGTACGTGTTCGCGCCGTACGGGTTGGCGAGCATCGCCAGAACCTGTACGCCGTCCGTCAGATCCGGCGCCGCGTGCGCACTGACACAGATCAGCGCACAGCACGCGAGGACCGCCAATCCCCATCGTCTTCGCATCGGCTCTCCTTCGCTTCGTGGAGTCCCGCTATTCCGCGACGCCCTCGGGCCTCGCAGCCACCGAGGCGAGGGTGACGAAGGAGCGTTTCGGCAGCGTCTCAGACTGGATCTGCTTGAGCGCGCAGCGCAGACAAGTAGACTGCCGACCCATGGAACAACTGGACACGCAACGGCTTCGCTTGGTCGCCCTGTCGACGGCCGGACTGAACGCCCTCGTTGCAGGAGAAGCGCTCATTGCAGGTGCAACGATCGGGCCGCAGCTGATCGATCGACCGGTGCTGAATGCGATTCGGATGAAGTTGGAGAAGGTGGACGGCGCACCGGGAGAGGAGCATCCCTGGCTGACCTACTGGTTGGCCGTGACACACGCGGACCAGCGCGGGATCGGCCTCCTCGGATTCAAGGGCGCGCCCGATGCGAACGGCGAGGTCGAGATCGGGTATGGGATCGAACCGGCATACCGAGGACAAGGGCTGGCGACCGAGGCGGCTGCCAGGCTGATCGCTTGGGCATTCTTCGATTCACGCTGCCGGACCGTCACGGCGATCGGCGTCCGGAACGACAACGCGGCGTCGGAACGTGTGCTGACGAAGCTCGGCGCCCGGCGTGTCCGCCAGGCCGAAGACGCGAGTGACTGGCGGATCGACGCGGACGGATTCCTCGTCGAAACGAGGGACCAGGAGGTGGCCTAGGCGACCGGGTTTCTCAGCGTTCCGATCCCTTCGATCGTCACCTCGACGATGTCTCCGGGAGCGAGCCGGCCGACGCCGGACGGGGTTCCGGTGGCGATGACGTCTCCGGGCTCGAGCGTCATGAAGGCGGTGATCGTCTCGATGAGGGTGGGGATCGGGAAGATCAGCGCGCTCGTACGCCCGTTCTGTCGGGTCTCGCCGTTCAGACGGAGGACGACACGAAACGGTTCTTCGATCTCATCGGAACTGACGATGATCGGGCCGAGCGCGGCCGAGGTATCGAACCCTTTTGCCCGGACCCAGTTCGTCTCCCACTGCTGAGCGACTCGATCCGAGATGTCGTTGAAGCAGGTATAGCCGAGGATCACGTCGGCGGCCCGTTCGGCGGGGATGTTTCGGCACGTCGATCCGATCACCACGGCGAGCTCGGCCTCGTAGTGGACTTCGGTGCTCTCCGGAAGACGGATCGTCTCCTCGGGGCCGATCACCGCCGAGGGCGGCTTGAAGAAGAGGAGCGGTTCCTTCGGAACGTCGTTCCCCAGCTCCTCGGCATGGGCCGCGTAGTTTCGTCCGACACAGACGATCTTGCTCGGTGTGCAGGGAGCAAGGAGCTTGACGCTGTCGAGCCGATGCTCGGCGGCGGACGTCTGAACGACATCACCGCGTAGCTCGCCGGCCATCGGATCTCCGGTCGCCGGATCGATGAACCGCACCCAGCGCATGAGGACCTCCTCTTGATCGAGCGTACCGTATTCGAAGCGAACGCCGATCTCAATCCCGCCGAAGCTGGAGGGGCCATGGTGGGCGGCTTGTCTCAGTCGTTCATTGCATCCGGCCGCTCGCCGATCGGATCGGAGAGCAACCCGTACGCGATCCGGTACAGCTCGAGTTGAAGAGGAGAGGGGATCGCGAAGGCGCCGCCGAGAGACGTGTTGGAGAAGGGCGAGGAGTCGGAGACCAGTATGAACCATCCCTTCCCGCTTTGTGCGGTCGAGATCTTGAGTGTCAAGGAGGGGCTGACCTCGCGCGTTTCGATCTCCCCGTTGGCGAGGGTCCAGCCGCCGGTCGCCGATCGGGCGAGAGTATGTCCGAGTCGTTCGGCCACGGCTCGGAGCACTGCATCGTCGCGGCCGGGCCTGCCCATCAGGATCAACCGGCCGCCGGATGCGACGAAGGAGGCTATCCGGTCGAGGAGGACCGTGTGGATCGATGGGGTCGGATCGATCCAGACGTACATGCGGTCCGGCGGGAGGTTCTTGGCGGACCCGTCGACGAGAACCGGGACGCGTCCAACGCGCTGCGTTGCGACGAAGAACGTATCGAACGCCTGGGACATCGCCCCCTTGTCGTAGGACGGCTGCCCGCTGATCCGCGCTTGAGACTGCGCGGTCTCGAAGAAGACGTGGGGGACCTCGGAGATCGGATCGAGGAGTGGATACCAAGCGCGATGGAACGCCGCGGCGATCGGGGGGGCAACAGCCCAGGCAAGGACGAGACCGAGCAGCAGGGGGCGAACGGTCGTCGGGCGGCCGACGACCGCCAGGCCGAAGGTCAACAGGAGGATGAGCCCTCCGCCCGCGGACAGCGCTGCTCGCCATGGGAAGGGCGGGGCTGTCCTCGAGAGGAAGCCGAGGGTCGCGAGGATGAAGTTGGGGTACCCGTCCATGTGCATCGAGAAGTTGGAGAAGCACGTGCTGTCGGTGAACACGACGACGCGCCCTCGTCCGTAGGTCGTCGCGGTAGCCTGCGTGGCGCCTCCGAAAACCGAAGCGTGGGTGAAGCGGTCCTCCGGGAAGAAATCGCGCGTCCCGTAGTCGGCGCGGTTGGCGAGGATACGGGTATCCGTCAGGATCGGGAGCGACCTCCAGGAGGGCTTGAGCGTGCATGAGGTGAGGAACTCGAAACGCTCGACATGCTGTCCGATCGGATTGGAGGCGTGGCGATCCCTTTCCGCGGTGGTGAAGGAGCCTGTGTGGAGATCGTACGTCGAGTCGTCGCGGAGCGATAGACCGAAGACGGCGAGGATCGGATTGAGGGCTGTCGTACTCCCGAAGACGTTCGTGTGATCCCCGATGACGAACAGGCCACCGCCAGCGCGGACGAAGGACGCGATTGCCTCGATCTCCGACGGCGAATACAGGATCGACGGCGTCTTGAGGACGAGAACCTGTGTCTCCCGGAGCGCCTCGGCGTCGATCGAACCAGTCAGCCGGTCGACTGGGGCGTAGTAGGCGAGCCACGCGTAGAGCGAGGCGTAGTTGTAGGTAGAGGACATGCCGTAGGACTCGGTGTCCAGCGGTCGGAGCGTGCTCTCCCAGTCGCCGTGCCCCTCATCGAATGTCACACCGCCGGAGACGGCAGGACCCGCCGGCGCAAGGGACACGCCGAGGAGGAGGAGGAGACCGGCGAGCAGACTGCTGCCAAGAACGAGGAAACCGCGTGAAGACTTGCGGGCTGAGAGGATGGGCGAGTCGGTCCTCCCTCCCGGCACGAGCGCGGCGAGGGCTCCGGCGATCGGAAGCATCGTCAAGAGCGTGACGGTCGGATCCCAGAACAGATCAGGGCGTCCAATCTCGATCGACACGAGAAGCAGCCCAAACCGCCGTGCGATCAACAGACCTCCGACGAGACCGATCCCTCCCAGGATCCGCCAGCCGCTGCGTAGCACACGGCCCCGGCCGGCCCAGACGAACCACCCGACGAGGATCACGAGGCCGAAGACGAGGCCGAGGTGATCCCACGTTGGCGTGACGGCGACGGCCCCCTCGGGGCCTGGGACGAAGGTCTGGCCGGCCGAGAGGGAGACGTTCAGGCCGACGGCGCGCCCGAGAAGGCGGTCGAGCGGCCCGAGCCAGGTTGCAGCATGCACGTTTGCGAGGAATCGCGTATACAGTCCCGCGACGAGCCCCTGTCCGAGGGCGATCTCCCCGACGAACCGAGCGGAGAACGAGACGTGCTTGAACTGCGGGATGCCGTGCGTGAGAAGACCGATCGCGGTGAGGAGTGCAGCGAACTGCAGCGGTCCATCGAGGAGCCATGCGGCGACGAGGAGTGCCAGGCCACCGACGATGAGCGACCCCCGAAGCTTCGTCTCGTCGCGATTCTCGCTGCCGGCGACCGCGGCCAACAGGACCCCGCCGGCGAGGAGTGCGGCGCCGATCCAAAGGGGGAGATGGAAGGTCAGCGGGACCCAGGCGATTGCTCCAGCGGTGACGAGCGTGAAGGCGGCTCCGAGCAGAATCCGGCGCATCAGCCTTCACCCCTCGTCAGCAAGTATCGAACGAACTCGAGGTTCTCCGGAACGTACGTTCCCTTCGTCTCCAACGACTCCGTGAGAAGGATATCGATATCGCCGAGGACGACGAGCGAGCCGAGTCCAAGAGGCCGCTCGGCACCGACGACGAACGCCTGGCCCTCCATCGTCACGGACGCCACGGGAAGCCATTCCTCGCTCAGCTCGAGTGGCCAGGCGGCGCCCATCTGCGGTCGAGACTCCAGAGGAAGGGCATCCGGTCGGATGAGTCCGAGAGGGATGTTCCGGATCGACAGACCGAGCGATTCGAGCCATGGCCAGGCATCGTCCGCGGTTGGCCAACCCGTGGCGACAATCGCGCGAGCCCCGTCGGCGATGCCACGCTCGAGGCGCGTGATCTCATGCCGTCCGAGCGGCGACGTGGCGGCGACGCTGACGTAGAGATCCGACGCCCCGATGGGCGGGAGCGATCCTCGCTTGACGAGCAGCGGCAGATACCCGGTGCGCGCCAGGGAGACGATCAGCCCGTCGAGGCTCTCGCCGCCGAGCGGTTCCGTGCTGACGTGCTGTCCGTGTGATAGGTCGACGAAGGCAAATCCGGCGTCCACCGGAAGGGGGAGGCGAAGACGGGCTGCGGCGGTCCACCCGGCGACGCCCGTTGCCACGAGCAGGGCGAGGACGATCAAGAGGGCTCCACGTTCTCGGAGAGCGCGAAGCGCGATCGGCGCGGAGAGGATCAGGGCAGCGACAAGCAGCGTCCGGCAGAGGCCGCTCCACGCCGGAGGCCCGTCGGCGATCCACTCGAGGAGCGAGGCGACGTACGGCGCCGAGTCCGCAAGCGACACGTTCTGGAACCCACTCGTGTCCCCGAAGAGGATGATCCGGCCCTTCCCGTACGGCCGACCGATCGCCAAGGCGAGCTCCCCGTATCGCTCGCCCCGATCGTGCTCGAGATTGTCGAGCAGGGCATGTTCCGTATTGGTCGGATCGCCGGGGTCGCTGAATGCAGCCTCGCCGACGAGAAGCGGCGCGGCGAGAAGCGACGGGCGGCTCCAGACGGAGGCGCCGATGCTGACCTGAACATCCTCCGGTCGGTAGAGGGCGTCGAGAGGCGGCGCCAAGCGGAGCGCGTTCACCCATTTGTGTCGAGCGGCGACGGCCGAGTCGAACCGGAGCCCGAGGCCGACGGGCTCGACAATGGCGTTTACGAAATCCATGACGCCGCCGACGTTCGTGTGGTCTCCCATGACGACGAGCGCGCCGCCCGTCTTGACGAACGCGAAGAGGGCGTCCCGTTCGTCCGTCTCGAGGGTTCGCCCCGGATTGATGATGACGACCAGGTCGGTGTTCGAGATCGCCTCGCGCTCGACTCGATCGACGACTCGCGTCCGATGCCCGTAGGCCTCGAGGTACTTCGGAAGCAGCCCGAAGGAAGCGCCGCTGAATGCGCCGCCGTAGGGTGTGTCGGCCGGTGTCTGCCAGGAGCCGAGCATGTCGAGTTCGAGGAAGCAGACGTCCATCGGCGTGACGCCGGGCGCGGTCGACCACGCCGCGCTTCCGACGACGAAGATCGCGAGGAGGATGGCCGGTAGTCCGACGCCCACGACATGGCGAAGTCTCGCCTGTCGACCGGAGGAGCCTCGATGTGCAAACGCGGAGAGGAGAACAGGAATACTCAGCACGATGTAGCACGTCTTCGCGAGATCCCGCATCCAAAGGAGGGTGATCCCGCTTTGGATGGCGGTGTGGGCCAACCAGAGCCCGAGAAGGATGAGGACAACGGCTCCAACCCGGCTGCGCGATCGGTACGGGCCACCGCCGGCGAGGGCGAGCAGGCAGCCGAGAAGCCACGTCAGTCCGCTCGCCGAGGTGCCGAGGGCGCCGCCCCCGATCGGTTGTGTGACCCATCCGGTGAGGGCAGCGGACGACTCGGCCAGCAGATGCGAGAGTTCGGGGGATGCCGAGAGGAGGACGTACATCGCGCCGAGCGCGATCAGCCCGTGAACCGGGCGGGGGCTGTGAGACCCGGCGTCGCGAGAAAGGCAGCGGAAGGCGAAAACCGCCCAGAGGAGATAGAGAGGGATCGCCCATCCACCGATCGGGCGGATCGCAAGAACGCCCCATGCCAGAACCGTCGCGCCGCCGACCGATGGGCGGCGGCTCCCTCCCAGCAGGATAACGATGAGCGTGATCCCGGCGGTCGCCAGGAGGAGGGCGAGGCGCTCCAGGGCGGGGGCGAGTTCACCGAACTCGCCCGCAAGGAGAGCAAGCACCAAGAAGCAGAACGCGGCAACGACGCACGTTGCCGCGCTCCACGCGTTCTGTACTCTCACGCGAAGTCCGACTCCTCTCCGGCGCGATCTACTCCCCGGCGGTCACGTAGGGCGTCGTCAGCCACGCGGTGCATCCGCTCTGTAGCCCCGTCACGACGAGTTCCAGCGTTTCCGCGCCGAACGGTTCGTCGGCGCGGAAGGTCTCGCCGTACGCCGGAAACTCGTGACGTCCGGGTTCGACGGTCGCGGAGAGGACGACGCGAGACTCTCCGTCCGAGCGATGGCGGATCAGCGTCACCTGCGAGACCTCGCTGACGTTGAATGAGACAGCGATCGACTGGCCCGGGTCGTAGAGGATCTCGTCGGTCAGCAGCCAAGCCTGGTAGTCCTGACAGATGGAGATCCGGTAGTCCTCGACTTCGCCCTCCAGGGCTTTGCCATGGTCGAGCGGCGGCTCGGCCATCGGGCCAACCAACCGGAACCGCGCGTACGCCGCATTGCCGGCCACGGCATCCTCCGGGACGGTGAACCAGACCCAGTTGAATCCCGGCTGAAGCGGGAACGGTTCCTCGAAGAGCCTGTCGGATTCCCCAAGCCAGGTTCCGCTCCTGTCGTAGTCGATCCATCCATGCAGCTTGCTCTCGGCCGACGCCCGAACGACCACGACAGCGGCTTGGCCGGGAACAAGGGTCGTCGCGAACCAGACACCGTCCTCATCGTCATCGCGAGGGTCCCACGGAGGATCGTCATCCCCGGCTGCGGATGGATGGGGCTTGCCGTCGACTTCGGCGTCTTCACGAAGGCCGAGGTAGTAGGTCCCGTCGATCACATGACGAGCCCCGTCATTCTCCAACAACGTGCGGAGGTTCGCGGCGAAGTCCGGGCCGTCCGGCGCGTCTCCGAAGTCTCGGACCTCACAACCTGCGTGGAAGCATGTCGGGCCGCGGCATGTCGGGCCGGCGCTTGTCGGTCGCGGGCACTTCTCGACGTACGTCGGGAGGCAGAGCCACTCGCACGATCTCGCCATGACGTAGAAGGTTGCCCCCTCGCAACCCGGGCCTTCAAAGGTCGTGCACATCGCGATGGCCGCGCCGGCGATCGTTGGGCCGTCGTCCTCGCAGGCATCGCTGTCACATGTCTCCCCGCTGCACGTGTGGTAGTTCGTTCCCGCACACGTCCTCTCGTCGCCGTGCGTCGGAGGGCATTGGACTGTCTCACAATCGCTCGTCTTGTCGCAATCCCACGTCTCATCACAGTCGAACGTCTCCTGGCAATCCCATGTCTCGTTGCAGTCGAACGTCTCTTGGCAATCCCATGTCGGCTGGCAGTCGGCCCGCGTGTCCGGCTGCATGTTTCCGGCAAGCACCGCCTGCGAGGTCACCGGGACGAGTGCCTCGACAACCCGTTGCTGAAAGAGTGGGCTGTAATCGACATGATCGACGTTCGGGCTTCGGCCGGTGGTCCAGCCGAGCAATCCGATGACCAGCGCAACGCTCGCTACGATTCCGCCCAGTACGAAGAGCTTCCTTCTCATCGGTCGGTTCGCCTCCCTCTGCGGATCGCCCTCACCGCGACCCGAGTCTAGCGCCAAGTTGCGGCGAAGCGAAATCGACCGTCCCGAGTTTCGGCGAGGGTGGACGCCTTGACGGAGCGATGGGCGCGGGATAGGCTGAGTCGGCATGGACCGTATCCCATATCTGTTCCTCACATCCGCCCTGATTCTTCTCGATCGGCTGGCGAAGTGGTGGGCGTCGACGGCGCTCGATGTCGGGCGTCCGGTGCCGCTGATCGGGCAAGCGATCCGCCTGACCCGAGTTCACAATGCCGGTGGCGCGTTCGGGATCTTTCCCGGGAACGGCGAGATCTTCCTCGCCGTCTCCGGACTCATCTCGCTTGTTCTCCTGGCCGTATTGCTCGTCGGCCGCGTCCGCGGGAGACTCGTCCGGTTCGGGATGTCGATTGTGCTCGCTGGGGCGGTCGGGAATCTGATCGACCGACTCCTTTACGGATACGTTCTCGACTTCTTCGAGATCCGTGGCTTCCCGGTCTTCAACCTGGCCGATGCGTGCATCACGGTCGGCGCCGGGTTGATCATCTTGGATGTCCTGATCGGAGGTGGTCGGCATCGATCTCGCCGGCAAGCTGATCGTGTTTGAAGGGCTCGACGCGTCCGGGAAATCGACCCAGGCGAAGCTGCTCGCCCGTCGTCTCGACGAGGCCGGCTTCGACGTCGTCAGCACACGCGAGCCCGGGGGGACGCCGATCGCCGAGAGGATGCGGTCGGTCTTGCTGGAGAAGGAGCATCACGCGCTCCTCCCGTTCTCGGAGCTTCTGCTGTTCATGGTCAGCCGGGCGCAGAACACGCACGAGGTGATCCTCCCGGCGCTCCGGGCCGATCGAACCGTCGTCGCGTCGAGGTATCGGCTGTCGAGCATGGCCTATCAGGGGTACGGTCGCGGGCTCGATCTCGATCTGGTCCGTCGCCTGAACGAGACGGCGACTTCGGGGACCGTTGCGGATCTGACGTTCCTGATCGACGTGCCGGCGGAGTACACGATACGGAGGAAGGCCGATCGGGGAGATCGGATCGAGATCGAGGCGATCGACTTCCATCGGCGGGTGCGGCAAGGATTCCTCGAACTGACCGAAGGCGACCCGTCCGTACGAGTTCTCGATGGGACCGAGTCGATCGACCGGATCCACGAGGCGGTGGCGAAACACCTCGGGCTGTGAGTTTTGCCAACCCGAGTTCTGCTGGAGTATCATCAACTCGAAACGAACCGACAGCGACGGTCGGCAAGGGGGCATCGATGGACTTTGTGTGTCTGAAGGACGATCTGGTCTTTGGCGTTCGACTCGCAAGCCATGCGCTCGGGGTCCGCAGCAGCATGCCGATCCTCGCGGGCTTGAAGCTTGAAATCACCGGGAATCAGCTCTCACTGCAAGCGACCGACCTCGAACGCGCAGTCCGCTGCGAAATCCCGATCGAGAACAACGCCTCGGATGAGTCGGTCGTGCTGAACGGAGCCGTCTTCAACCAGATCGCCTCGCACCTCCCGGCCGACGAGCGGATCAGCCTGGCGACGGAGTCGGGCGAGGTGACGACGGTGAAGGTCCGGTGCGGCGAGGTGACGTTCGACCTTCCGACACTCCCGGTCGAGGACTTCCCCGAGGTCGCCGCCCTTCCGTCGACGAAGGTCGCGTCGATTCGGATCGATCAGTTCCACCGCGGACTCGAGCAGACGTCGTTCGCGGCCCTCCGGGCGGGCCAGACGACCCGCCTCAGCCTGACCGGCGTCGACCTCGTCCTGAAGGCCGATCAGCTGAACATGGTGTCGGCGAACGGATTCCGGATGTCGATGAAGTCGATCGGGATCGAGCAACTGGTCGAGGAGGGCGAGTACCTGATCGAGGCGAGCGTCCTGACCGACGTCGACCGCGTCCTCGCGCAACTGAACGCCGACACCGTCGATCTCTATCGCGGCGAGGGGCAGCTCTTCTTTCACGCCGCCGGCGTGACGTTCATGGCTCGGACGATCGCCGAGGAGTTCCCCGACTTCGAGCGGGTCATCCCGAAGGACAATCCGATCGCGCTCGTCTTCGACCGTCGTTCGCTCCTCGAGGCGCTCCAGCGGATCGAGATCACGGCGGCGGAGGATTCGGGGGCGATCACGCTTCATGCCAGCTCCGACGAGAGCGCGGTCCGGATCGATTCGGCGTCCCGCAACAAAGGAGAGGCCGAGGAACGCGTTCGGTTGAAGAAGGCCCCGTCTGGACCGATCGAGATCCGATTCTCGGCCGAGTATCTGATCGACGCGCTGAAGCGGATGGATTCGGAGGAGATCGTCCTCTGGCTCTCCGATCCGCTGAAGGCGGGTCTGGTCGAGCCGTCCGGCGACGCGTCGGCGGAGAGCGACCGAGGATTCCTCTACGTTTGCATGCCGGTCCGGCTGACGAACTAGGCTAGCTAGGACCGTTCACTCCAGCGCTTCGCGAACGAGCTGAACCCCCGCGGCGAGTGCCTCGTCGAGTTTGTCCGTCTGTGGTCCGCCGCCCTGGCCGAACGCCTTGCTCCCGCCACCTCCACCGCCGAGGTGACCGGAGACGGCCCGGATGACCGCTCCGGCGTCGACCGCATCGAGGTCCTTCGATCGTTTGCAGACCGCGATTCCGCTTCCATCGGCATCGCCGACGAGGAGGATCACGGCCGGTCGTGCTGTCTCCTCCAGCGTATCGGAAAGGCTCTTCAACTGGTCGGCGGAGCGGTCAACCCGCGCGCCGATGAGGCGGGCGCCGCCGACGGACTCGGCCTGTTCGATCAGGCTGCCGGCGACGTCCGTCACCTCGGCCGCTTCTTGTCGGTCGAGACGTTCCTGTGCCTCGCGCAGCTCATCGCGCAGGCGTTCGAACTTGGCGATCGGATCCTCGCCGATCGTGTTGTGGATTCGATGGAGGTCCTCCGTCAGACTGCGAAGGTGGTCTAGGACGGCGTCGCCGGTGATCGCGCGGATCCGGCGGACGCCGGAGGCGATGCTTTCCTCGGAGACGATGACGATCATCCCGATCTCGCCGGTCCGACGGACGTGTGTTCCGCCGCAGAGCTCCATGCTGACATCGCCGACGCGGACGACGCGGACGACGTCCTTTCCTTTGTACTCCTCGTCGAACAGCCCGATCGCGCCGCGCCGCTCCGCCTCTTCGAGCGGCACTTCGGACGTGAACACCTCGTGATCTGCGAGGACGGCGGCATTCACGATATCCTCGACGCGGGCGATCTCCTCGTTGGAGAGCTTCTCGAAGTGGGAGAAGTCGAATCGGAGTTCCAAGAAATTGACGAGTGATCCGGCCTGCTTGACGTGCGCGCCGAGGACCTTCCGCAACGTGGCGTGGAGGAGATGCGTCGCGGTGTGATTCCGCTCGACTCGCCGCCGCCGCTCGGCGTTGACGATCAAGCGACAGCGATCGCCGACCTTGAAGGAGCCCTCTACATTGGCAACGGAGTGGAGGTAGACGCCCTTTTCGTTCTTGCTGACGTTCATGACCGTGGCGGCGCCGGGACGATCGAGGTTCTCTACCCGACCGGTGTCTGCCGCTTGTCCTCCGGCCTCGGCATAGAAGGGCGATTCGGGGAAGACAAGCCGGTCGATTCTCCCACCCGAATTGAGGATGTTCTCCACGACGGTCTCGCCGTCGCACTGGCCGTAGCCGAAGAACTTCGTTGGCCTCTTCCCAGCAGGAACGAACTCCGAGTCCGAATTTGGCTGCATTTTGATCTCACCGCGGGACCTCGCGCGCTGGTTCTCCAATGCGCGGTCGAACCCTGCGCGATCGACAGTCATATCGTGTTCAGCCGCGATTTCCTCGGTCATCTCGATTGGGAATCCATACGTGTCGTTCAATTCAAACGCGAGGTCGCCAGGAAGAACCATCTCCCCCGCCTTATAGACATCCTCAAGGAGTCCGTCCAGTCTCCGCTCGCCGTCGCGAAGCGTCCGTCGGAACGTCTCCTCTTCGCGTCCGATCAGCCGGACGCCGAGGTCGCGAACCTCGAGGATCTCCGGATAGACGTCGCCGAGCGAATCGATCACAGGTTCGACGAACGATGCAAGCGTGCCGGGAGCGAGGTCGAGCCGCTCGCCGGCGCGGATCGCGCGGCGAAGGATCCGACGGAAGACGTACCCCTGCCTCTCGTTTCCCGGCATGACCCCCTCGGCGAGGAGGAAGACGGCGGCGCGGACGTGGTCGGCGATGGCGTTGCGGTGCACCGCGTCGGCCTCAGCGTACGCGCGAGGCATGGCCGACTCGATCGCCTCGACGATCGGTCGGAAGACGTCGGTGTCGTAGACGGTCGGCACGCCCTGGAGGATCGAACTCGTCCGCTCGAGGCCCATCCCGGTGTCGATGCATCCGTGCTCGAGCGGCACGAGGGAGCCGTCCTCCTGTTGATCGTACTGAATGAAGACGATGTTCCCGAGCTCGTTGAACCGGTTGCACTCGCATGCCGGCCCTTCGCAATCGGGTCCGCAGCCGTGTTCCTCCCCGGCATCGAAGTGGATCTCCGAGTCCGGGCCGCACGGTCCGCTGCCGCCGACCGGCCCCCACCAGTTGTGGTCCTTCCCGAGGCGGACGATCCGATCGGACGGAAGGCCGATGACGTCCTGCCAGATCGCGTAAGCCTCGTCATCCTCTTCGTAGACCGCTGCGGTGAGTCGGTCGCTGGGAATGCCGAGCTGCTCGGTGAGGAGCTCCCACCAGAGCTCGATGGCTCCTTGCTTGAAGTAGTCGCCGAACGAGAAGTTCCCGAGCATCTCAAAGAACGTATTGTGGTACGCGGTACGACCGACGTTGTTGATGTCGGTCGTGCGGAAGCACTTCTGGCAGGTCGTCACCTTCGGATGTCTCGGCTCGGCGCGCCCGGCGAAGATGTCCTTGAACTGGACCATCCCGGCTGACGTGAACAGAAGCGTCGGATCGTTCGGAACGAGCGGAGCGCTTGGCAGATGCTTGTGGTCGCGTTCGATGAAGAACTCGAGAAAGTGGCTACGCAGATCGGCAACGTTCATGGAGGCTCCTTCGTCCGTAAGACAGTCTGGATTATCGATTCCGTCGATCGGCGGTGCAAACGAGCTTCGTTCCATTGCCCGGGTTCGGACCGCCTACTATACTGGGTCGGTTCGTCAGGGAGGGGGAGACTCGATGTTCATCGAAGGAATCGAAGCTCGGGCAATCATCGACTCACGCGGCAATCCGACGGTCGAGGCCGACGTTCTTCTTGAGGACGGCGGCTTCGGACGCGCGGCCGTTCCGTCCGGGGCGTCGAAGGGGAAGTTCGAGGCGCTGGAGCTTCGCGACGGCGATTCGGAACGTTTCCACGGCCGCGGCGTCGATCAGGCGATCGCCAATATCGCGAGCGAGATCGAGCCCGCGCTCCTCGGCCAAGACGGACTCGATCAGCCGACGATCGATCGGCTGCTGATCGAGTTGGACGGGACGGAGAACAAGAGCCGTCTCGGGGCGAACGCGCTCCTCGCCGTGTCACTCGCGACGGCGCACGCGGCGGCCGACTCGCTGGGGATCCCCCTGTTCCGCTATCTATCCGGGGCGCGGCGGGCACGCCTCCCACGACCGATGATGAACGTTCTCAACGGCGGCGAGCACGCCGACAACAACGTCGACATCCAGGAATTCATGCTTCTTCCGCTCGCCGCGACGACGTTCCGTGAGGCGGTTCGCGCCTGCTCGGAGGTCTTCCAGACCCTAAAAGGAATCCTGAAGGCGAAGGGACTCGCGACGGCCGTCGGCGACGAGGGCGGATTCGCGCCCGATCTCGACGAGAACCGGGCTGCGCTCTCCCTGTTGGTCGAGGCGATCGAGAAGGCCGGCTACCGTCCCGGCGTGGACGTGGCGATCGCCCTCGATTCGGCGGCGACCAGCTTCTTCACCGACGGAGCGTATCGGTTCACGATCGGCGGCGAGACGGAGATGCTCAGTTCGGAGGATCTCGTCGCGACCTACGAGGCGTGGGTCGCGGACTTCCCGATCGTCTCGATCGAGGATGGGGTCGGCGAGGAGGACCGGTCCGGCTGGCGGCTGCTGACTGAGCGGCTCGGCTCCGGGGTGCAGATCGTCGGAGACGACGTGTTCGTCACCAACCCGGTCCGGCTCCGTGACGGCATCGCCGAGGGGATTGCCAACTCGATCCTGATCAAGCTCAACCAGATCGGCACCGTCACCGAAACGTTCGATACGATGGATATCGCGCACTTCGCGGGATACACCTGCGTCGTCTCGCACCGCTCCGGTGAAACGGAAGACACGTCGATCGCCGACTTGGCGACCGGAACGGGGTGCGGACAGATCAAGAGCGGTTCGATCTCCCGGAGCGAGCGCGTCGCGAAGTACAACCGGCTCCTCCGGATCGAGGAGGAGTACGAACTCGAACTCGCCGATTGGCCGGCACGGTTCCACGCGGCCTCGGCGTAGCGGGTACGGGGGCGATCGTGATGATGGGGGGGCGAAGGCGGCAGTCGACCTACCACGCCCCGCGGCGCTTCGGACGGGTCCATCGGACGACCCTTTTCGTCGTCGGAGCAACGGTACTAGGCGGACTCGTCCTCTCGTTGTTCATCATCCAAGCGCTGGAGATCCGCTCCCTCCGGCGCGATCTCGCAGCGCTCCACGCGGCGCAGGAGGCAGCGCTGATCGAGCAGGCGGCCCTCCGCGAGCGGCTGGCCGAGAAGGACGATCTGGCCGCGATCGAGGCCGAAGCGCGTGAGCGCCTCGGTTGGGTGATGCGAGGCGAGGAGAAGGTCATCTTCATCGGCGAAGAAGAGAGCGAGGAGTAGCGAGTTGCCCAGTCCGTTCGTCCACCTTCACGTCCACTCCGAGTACAGCATCCTCGACTCCTCGTGCAAGATCAGTTCGCTCCTCGAACGGGCGAGCGAGTGCGGGATGGACGCAATTGCATTAACCGATCACGGCGTGATGAGCGGCGTGATCAAGTTCTATCGGCAGGCGCGAAAGCGTGGAATCAAGCCGATCCTCGGGTGCGAGATCTACGTCGCTCCCGGCGATCGTCGCGATCGGACCGCGACCGATGGGAAGCGATTCCACCACCTGGTTCTGCTCGCCGAGAACGAGGCGGGATACCGGAACCTCTTGAAGATCGTCAGCCGCGCGCACACCGAAGGGTTCTACTATCGTCCTCGGGCCGACGAGGAGCTCCTCCGCGAGCACAGCGGCGGACTGATCGCGTTGTCGGCCTGTGAGAGCGGGCTGATCCCTCGGATGCTACAAGCCGGGCGTCGGGACGCCGCGGAAGAGGCCGCTCGACGGCTGCAGCGAACGTTCGGGGAGGACAGTTTTTTCATCGAGATCCAGCACCACGGGACGGAGCGCGATGCTCGTCTCCGTAGCCAGCTGATCGAACTTGCCGGTTCGCTCGACATTCCCTTGGTAGCGACGAACGACGTCCACTATCTCACGGCGGAGGATCGCCTGGCACACGAAGTCCTTCTGAACATCCGAGCGAACAAAACCTTGAACGACCCCGATCACCGGACGTTCGACGGCGAGGGCTACTACTTCCGCTCCAGCGACGAGATGGAACAGCTGTTCGCCGATGTTCCCGAAGCGATCGCCAACACGCGGCGGATCGCCGATCGATGCAACCTCGAGCTCGAGTTCGATCGAATGATGATCCCGCCCTTCGATCTGCCCGAGGGTGTCTCCGATCCGAACGCGTACATCCGAACCCTCGCCGAGGAGGGGGCAAAACGACGGTACGGGGAGATCACGGAGACGATCCGCGAACGTCTCGACTTCGAGCTGTCGGTGATCACGCGGATGGACTACAGCACCTACTTCTTGATCGTCTGGGACTTCATCCGCTACGCGCGGAAGGAAGGGATCTCGGTCGGTCCTGGCCGGGGCTCGGCGGCGGGGAGCCTCGTCTCGTACTGCCTCGAGATCACCAGCGTCGATCCGCTGAAGTACGGCCTGCTGTTCGAGCGATTCCTCAATCCCGACCGGATCAGCATGCCGGATTTCGATATCGACTTCTGCGTCAAGGGACGCGATCAGGTCATCCGGTACGTCCGGAGCAAGTACGGCGGCGAGATGTGGTGGGAGCGGATCGCCCAGATCGCGACCTTCGACCGGATGGCTGCAAGAAGCGTCGTCCGCGACGTTGGGCGCGTCCTCGGCGTGCCGTACGGCGTGACCGATCGGGTGGCGAAGATGATCCCCTTCGGGTGGGGACTCCACACGGCGGCGGAGCGCGTCGCGGAGCTTCGGACCCTCCGCGAGCAGGATGAGGAGATCGGTCGGGTGATCGATATCGGCCTCCGCCTCGAGGGACTCACCCGGAACGCATCGACGCACGCTGCGGGCGTCGTCATCGCCCCGGACGCGCTGGCAAATCATGTCCCCCTTCTCCGGCTCGGCGAAGGGGAGTTCGTTACGCAGTTCGACATGGGAGACGTCGAAGCGGTCGGGCTGCTCAAGATCGACTTCCTCGGTCTGAGGAACCTGACGCTGATCGACGAGACGTTCGAGACCCTGCGCGAGTACGATGGGGTCGATCTCTGCGTCGATGCGATCCCGCTCGACGACGAGCCGACGTATGCGCTGATCCGCGAGGGACGGACGTCGGGCATCTTCCAGCTGGAAAGCTCGGGGATGACGAACCTGATCCTCCGCGTTCAGCCGGACAAGTTCGAAGACCTGATCGCCCTGCTTGCCCTCTACCGCCCCGGCCCGCTCGAAAGCGGGATGACGGACGATTACGTCGAACGCCGTCGCGGGCGCAAACCGGTCGCGTACGCGCATCCGAGTCTCCGCGAGGTTCTCGAGGAGACGTACGGGCTCCCGATCTACCAAGATCAGTTGATGCTGATGGTCCAGAAGCTCGCCGGGTTCACCCTCGCCGAGGCGGACATCCTCCGCAAGGCGATGGGGAAGAAGATCAAGGACCTGATGGCGAGTCTTCGCGAGAAATACGTCGACGGCTGCATGGCGAACGGACTGTCGCGCGACCTGGCGACGCGGACGTTCGAGGACATGGAGAAGTTCTCGCGCTACGGCTTCGGCAAGGCTCACACGACCTCGTACGCATTCGTCTCCTACTGGACGGCCTACCTGAAGGCGAACTACCCGACGCACTTCATGGCGAGCCTCTTGACGAGTGTGCAGGGCGATCTGGATAAGGTGGCCGAATACGTCGCCGAGTGCCGGGAGATGGAGATCGAGATCCTCCCGCCCGACATCAATGAGAGTCAGCGGGGATTCACCCCGTTGGAGGGACGGCGGATCCGGTTCGGTCTCGGAGCGGTCAAGCACGTCGGCTCGAACGCGGTTCAGGCCATCCTGAGCACGCGGTCCGAGGGCGGCCCGTTCCGGTCGTTCTTCGAGCTCTGCCAACGGGTTCAGGAAGACGGTCTCGATCGCGAATCGCTTGAGGCGCTCGTCAAGGCGGGCGCGTTCGCCCGATTCGGGACGACCCGCCTCGGCCTCCTCCGGCACATCTCCGATGGACTGGAGCTGATGCAGATTGCGCGTCGGGAGCGGGTCACGGGCCAGACGTCGTTCTTCGGCGATCTTCCGGAGTCGTCCCCCGAGCCGGTCGTGACGTCGGACGAGTTCGACGAGAAGGACCTGCTTACGTTCGAGAAGGAGTATCTCGGACTCTACCTGACGGCCCATCCGCTCGACGAGTACCGAAAGGATCTACGGACGTACTGCCTCCCGTTTGAGCGGCTCCCCCACCTGAAGGCGGGAGCTTCGGGGATCGTCGGCGGCCGGATCCAGAAGATCCGACGGATCGACACGCGACGTGGCGATCAGATGGCGTTCGTCACCCTCGAGGACGGCATCGGCGAGATCGAGGCGACGGCGTTCCCCCGCGTCCTCGAGGCGGCCGGCGGCCTGATCGCTGAAGACAGTCTCGTCGGGATGTCCGTTTCCGCCGGCACACGGAACGGCGAGATCAACTTCGTCATCGAGGAGGTCTTTCCGTTGGGCGAGGTGTCGCGCCACGGTGCTTTGTCGGTGACGCTCCGCCTCGATGGGGCACGTGTCTGCCAGCAGGAACTCGACCGAGTCCTCGAGACGCTCGGGGCGCATCCGGGCGAGGCCCCGGTCCGGCTCGAGGTCGTCGACGGGATCGGGTCAATCGTCGTCCTCGCCGGCGATCGGTTCCATGTGGCTCCGTCCGATCCGCTCCGCGAGACTCTGTCGGCGATGAGCGGTGTCCTCGACGTTTCGTTCGGGAATGGGGACCGCCCGTGAGAGCCACGGTTCGCGGTCTGCTTCGCTGGCTCGTCCCCGGGATGCGCGTGAAGCGGTGGGTCGTCCTCGCAGTCTTCTCGATGGGGCTGATCGTCACGGCGATCCTCCTGGCGTTCGGCGTCGATCTCGTGCGGGCCCTCTACCGTGCTCTGCCGGAGAGCGAAGCGGTGCGACATGCGCTGATGACCGGACTCGCCGTCTTCGGACTTCTTGGATTTGCCGCCGCGCTCTGGCGCCTCGTCCGTTCGGTCGCCCGCGGGGTCGCTCCCCGGGCGCGCGAGCGGGCGTCGACGATGATCTATCGGACGCGGATCCTCGAGCGAGGGCCGCACGTCGTCGCCGTCGGTGGAGGGACGGGGCTGTCGACGCTTCTTCGCGGCCTGAAGGAGGAGACGTCGAACATCACCGCTGTCGTGACGGTGACCGATGATGGAGGGAGCTCCGGCCGATTGCGCGAGGAGATGGACGTCCTCCCACCGGGCGACGTCCGGAACTGTCTGCTCGCCCTCGCGGAGGACGAGACGGAGCTGGCGAGCCTTCTCCAGTATCGGTTCTCCGGGTCTCACGAACTTGCCGGCCATTCGGTCGGGAACCTCCTCCTTTCCGGACTCGAGCAGGCGACCGGCGGCTTCGATCGGGCGGTCGAGGCGATGAGCCACCTGCTGAACATTCGCGGAGACGTCCTCCCGGCGACGCTGACGAAGACGCACCTGATCGCGACCATGGACAACGGAGAGACGCTCGAGGGGGAAAGCCGAATCGTCTCCGATACGCGCCGCATCCGGAAGATCCGCCTCTCCTCTCCCCCGGTCCGGGCCTACGATCGAGTTGTGGAGGCGATCGAAGAGGCGGACCTGATTCTCTTCGGCCCCGGGAGCCTGTTCACCAGCCTGATCCCGAACCTCCTCGTCGACGGGATCGCGGCGGCGATCGCGGCGGCCGGCGCCGAGAAGGTCTTGATCGGAAACCTGATGACGCAGCCCGGGGAGACGGAGGGACTGACGCTCGCGGATCACCTCCGGATCCTTCGCGAGTACATCGACGTGTCTCGCTTCGATCTGTTGATCGCCAACGCGGCCACGCCGAGTGACGCAATGCTCTCAAGGTATCGGGACGAAGCGGCCGAGCCGGTCTTCGACAATCTCGGGGACGGGCGGGAGTTCGGCCTCGTCGTCGTCCGCGAGAACCTTATCGGCACGGCGGAATGGGAGGGGAAGCAGACGGTCAAGCACGCTCCGAGCGACCTCGCGCGGGCGATCGTTCGGAATACGAGCGCCTTCTCACACCGCGGGAGATCACACGACGCTATCCCTTGATGACCGCGAGAGGACGGAGCCGGGCAACGGTCCGATTGATCCCCGAATCGACGGCTGCGCCGACGACCCGCTCGACATCCTTGTATGCCCCTGGCGCTTCTTCGGCGATTCCCCGTTTGCTGTGCGCCCAGACGCGGATCCCCGATGCGGCGAGTTCGGAGACGACGGTCTCGCCCCAGAAGCGCTTCGCCGCTTTCTTCCGGGAGAGCGCTCGCCCGGCGCCATGGATGCCGCTTCCGAAGGCGGTCTCCATCCCCCGTTCGGTCCCGCGCATCACATAGGACGCCGTCCCCATCGTTCCGCCGACGAGGATCGGATGGCCGACCGAGCGATAGTGCTCCGGCGACTCGCTCCTGCCCGGACCGAACGCCCGCGTCGAGCCCTTCCGATGGACGAGGAGGGGTCGGGTCGCTCCATTGACGGTGTGTTCCTCGACCTTCACGTTGTTGTGCCCGATGTCGTAGACCGTCCGAATCTCCTCGGCGGACAGACCGGCGATCTCGACGAAGGTGCGGCGGACCAGATGCGCGATCGTCTGTCGATTGGCGAAGGCGCAGTTCGCTCCGCAGGCGACGGCACCGAGGTAGCGACGCCCCTCAGGGGAGCCGATCGGTGCACAAACGAGTTCGCGCTCCGGAATCGGGATCCCGTACTTCCGACTTGCCGCTGTCATCTCCTTCAGGAAGTCTTGTCCGATCTGGTGGCCGAGCGCACGCGAGCCGGTGTGGATCGAGACGACGATCTGATCCGGCACGAGTCCGTAGGCGGAAGCGGCTTCGGCGTCGAGGATCTCATCGACAGCCTGGATCTCGAGGTAGTGATTCCCCGAGCCGAGGGTTCCGACCTGTCGGAACTGGCGTTGCTTGGCGCGGAGGCTGACCGCGCTCGGATCGGCGGCCGGCAGACGTCCGCCCTCCTCGATGTAGGGCAGATCCTCGAGGAGGCCGAATCCCCGCTTGACGACGTAGGCGGCCCCCGCTTCGAGGAGTCGATCGACCTCGTCGATCGAAAGGCGAAGCTTCCCTTCGGCACCGAGGCCGGCGGGAACAGTCTGGAAGAGCTTCTCTCCGAGCGGGTCGATCAGCGGTTCGATGATGCCCCGATGCAGCGGGGTAGCGAGGAGGCGGACGCCGCAGTTGATATCGAACCCGACCCCGCCGACCACGACGACGCCCTCGTCGAGGTCGAACGCGCCGACACCACCGATCGGGAATCCGTAGCCGGGGTGCACGTCCGGGAGCGCGAGCGCTGCGTCGACGATTCCTGGCAGAGCGGCGACGTTTCGGACCTGGACGAGCGCGTTCCACTCGGCACGGTTCCGGACGTCGTCCTCCAGCTGGGCGATCGTCTCCGGATCGGCGTAGATGCGTCCCGGAACCCGCATCGAACCACTCCGCGGGAGGATCCACTCCGACGAGGCGACTCGCTCGAGCTGCAATCCGGTGTTCATCGACTCCTCCTCACACATCGACGATGCACTGTGCGATCCAGCCGTCCTTGACGGGACGGACGTCGAGACCGAGGTAGCTGATCCCCTTCACTTCGATCCGGGGCGCGTGGCGAACCGGATCGAGGGTCTCCCCGACGGCGACGCCGTCGAGCCGGGGGACGGTTCCTCTCCGGTCGATCCGGATGTCGAACGTCGAGAAGACCAGCCCGGTCAACTCCTTCTGGGCGAGGAGATCGGCGAGCCACTCGACGAGGAGATCGGCATCGGAATCGGCCTCGATGTGGACGGCGTATTCCTGGCATGCGCGGACGGCCGAGACGTCGAGCATCAGTCCGAACAGACCACGCGCTGCCTCGCAGAGGACCTCTTCGAGCGTTGCTCCGATCGCACGGATTCCGAGATCCGCCGTGTGCTCGAGATGCTCAATCGCCATCGTCTTTGCCTCCCGCGAAGCGCGTTGTGAACAGCGGGGAGTAGATCGCGCCGTCTGGCGCCAGCACGCTCTCCATCAGGACGATCCGACCGGCGACGACTTCCGAGCTCGTTTCCGGGCGAGACGCGGCGAGAATCCCCGGTAGCTTCGGGTCGGGGTTTCCCTTGATCCGCGCCAGAGTTGCGTGAACGACGGTCGCCTTCCGCTCCGGCGGGAACCCGAGCCGCTCGAGTTCGTGATGGAGCGACGCGGCGAGTCCGAGGAACTGAGGCGGCGCATCGCCGCCGAGCCAAAGGACTCGAGCCCGCTCGACCGAAGGGAAGCAACCGAGCCGATCGAAGACCAAGGGAAACGGCTCGATCCGTCGAACGATCCGCCGAGCAGCCTCCTCGAGATCGACCGTCAGAAGAGGATCGATCTCGCCGAGGAAACGGAGGGTGACATGGTAGTTCTCGGGCCGGACCCAGCTGGCGCGCATCGTCATCTCGGCGCGAATCGCACCGGCCGTCCGGTTGAACGATGCACGGACGTCCGCCGGGAGCGGGATGCAGAAGAAGGCTCTCATCGGATCACCGCCTCGATGATAGCACACGGCATCTCGGCGACGATCGTCGCCGAGACGCCGCGACTGGATGGGAAGCAAGGAGTCGGGAAGCGAGCGTTGTCGGGCCTCCTCACCCCCTCTACAATCGCTCCATGGATCGGCTTGCCCGGGTGGTTGCCGTCGCCGCAGTCCTTGTGTGTCTGATAGCTCTTGTCAGCGTCGGACGGCAGCTCGTCGTCTCGAAGGATGGCCTTGGGACGTATCGTTCGGTACAGGCAGCGCTCAACGAGGCGGAGTACGGCGACACGATCCTCGTCAATCCGGGCGTCTACGAGGAGACGATCGAGTTCGTCAACGGCGTTACGGTGATCGGCTCGGGGTCGGATCATACGATCATCCGCTACGGCTACGGGTTCGATGAGGTCTTTCACGCAAAGAACATCGTCTCGGGCCGGATCGAGGGTGTGACGCTCGAGCGGCTAACCTCGGTCCTCAGCGCGCCCGTCGTCGTCCTCGAGTCGGCCGCCCTGACGTTCTCCGAATGCGTGATCACCGGCGGGCAGGAAGAGGGGGTCCGCATCACTGGCCTCTCCGCACGTCCGCTCCTGGAGGATTGTCAGATCGTTGCCAACGGGGCGTACGGCATCCTCTGCGAGGCCGGCGCCGTTCTCCAAGTAGACGGCGGTTCGATTGAAGAGAACGCCGGCGCCGGCATCTACGTCCTGGATGCTGAGGTCGAAGTCGACGGGACACGATTCGACGGAAACGGCGTGACCGGGCTTGTTCTAGCGGGAGCTTCCGAGGCGGCCCTCGTCGACGCGACGTTCGAAAACCACGCCGGTTGGGGGATCGACGCGAGTGGGGTGGCGACGGCCGAACTGGGCGGCTGTCGATTCGCGGGGAACGCTGCGGGTGGACTCCGCCTGAGCGGAGCGGCGACCGCGGACCTGCAAGGCGGATCGGTCGTCGGTGGTTCGGTGGGCATCGAGGCCCGGGAGGCGAGCGCTCTTGGCATGAGGAACGGGACGATCCGTGGTGCCTCCTCGGCGGGGATCCGCCTCTCCGACGAAGCATCGTGCCGGATCGAACGGACAGAGATCTACGCGTGCTCGGGCGACGGAATCGCCCTCGCGTCCGCCGGGCCGGCCGAGGTTCGGTTCACGACGATCGTTCGAAATGGTGGTGATGGCATCGACGCGTCCGGGACGACAATCACCGTGACCGACTCCATCGTCTCCCTGAATGAAGGCGCCGGGATTCGCGCCTCCCAGGATCCGTCCGCGGCCTCACCGCCCACCTTCGGCTACAACAGCGTCTGGGGGAACGGATCGGGTGACTATGTCGGCACGACGCGCCGCCCTTCCGACTTGGCTGCGTATCCGGACTTCGTCGACCTTGCGGACGGGGATCTCGAGCTTCGGCTCGACTCCCCCTGCATCGGGGCCGGGGAGCGTGAGGCGACGATCGGAGCCCATGTCGATCCGACTCGGGATGCGGGAGCGTCGGTCGACATGACGGTCCGTCGCGGAGACGGAGTCTGGGGGCTCGATCTCGTTGGCGGGGTTCGGCTGGCGAGCGAGCCGCCTTACTTCGAGGAGGCAAGGCTCCGTGCCGGCCGCCGTTGGACTCGAGCCGCCTTCTCCCTCGAGTCGGTCTTCCTCGTGGTGGGCCCCCCATCGCTTCGGGCAGACGGGTTCCTCCGGCTTCTCGACGAAACGTCGCTCTCCGAAGGCGGATCGAGCTCGTATCTCGGCCTGACGCTCGGCTTCGATGGGGCGCTCGACGGGACTGTCGGCCGATCGGCGATCTGGGCGAAGGGCGAGATCTCGGCCGATGGATACGCGCTCCGCGGCGGAATCGAATGGGATCGAACGGCGGGCGTGACGTTCCAGGAGCTCGGCTTGCGGCTCGGGCGCTTCTCCCTGGAGGCCGAGGCGACGGCGTTCACCCTCAACCGACTCGACCTGGGCGCTCACGGGGAGCTCCTGCGACCTGGGGGGACGCTCTTCATCTCGGGGATCCAGGCGATGCTCCCCGAGCGCCAGGCGACGCTGCACGCTCTGTGGGAGACCGATGCGTGGAGCCTCGGCGGACGGATCATGGCCTATCTCGAGGATCTGACAGCCGGCGAACTGATCTTGACGTGGTTTGATACAGCTCGCGGCTCGCAGATCGATCTGATCGCCGAAGTCGCCGACCGCGCACTGTCCGATGCGGCCCTCCGGGCGGAGTTTCGCATCGAGGATCTATCGATCCAATCGGAGATCGGAGTGAATACGACCCTCGGGGCTCGATTCCGGCTCTCGATCGAACTCGACACGGAGTCGTGGTTCGTGCCCCGGACGAATCTCCCGCCGATCCCGATCTTCGGATACGGGCCCTTCGAGCCGGAGGCCGGAGAGCCGGTCATCTTCGATGCGTCCGAGACGACAGATCCAGACGGGAGCGTCGCAGAGTACTGGTGGGATTTCGGGGACGGAACCGCCGAGATCGGGAATCCAATCTCGCATACGTTTGAGGAGCCCGGGGAGTACTCCGTGGTGCTGACCGTTGCCGATGGCGACGGCGACACGGCGACCCTCGTCCGGCCGATTCAGATCTTCGAAGCGGACACAACCCCTGTGGCATCGTTCACGTGGGGCCCGGTCTCCGCAGCCGGGACGAACCTGCAGCGGCCGCTCCGCGCCGGCGATCGCGTTCGCTTCGATGCCGGCCCGTCCTATGATCCGGATGGGACGATCGTCGAGTACGCGTGGGACTTCGAATCGGACGGAACCTTCGACGTGGTCACGAGCGATGCGGCCATTACGATCGATCCGCTCGCTGTCGGGACGTGGCCGGTGACGCTCCGCGTGGTCGATGGAGCGGGCCGGGCCGATGCGATCATGCGTGTTCTCCTCATCGAGGAGCCGAAGCCACCGGAGGCGGCGTTCGACGTCTCTCCGCCGGTCCCCTCGATCTTCGATCCGGTCCGATTCATCGATCGTTCGGCTGGCGTCGATGGTTCAATCGTCTCGTGGGAGTGGACCTTCGGCGATGGCCACGCATCGCGGGAGCGCGAGCCGATGCACCGCTACGAGGAGGTTGGCCGCTACGAGGTCGGGCTGACGGTGACCGATTCGACCGGCCTGGCCGACACGCAGGCCATGATCCTCGAGGTTCGGCCGACGCCGGACGTGGTGCCGGTGGCGAACGTCTGGGCACTGATCATCGGGATCGCCGACTACGAGGAGATCGAGGATCTTCCGTTCGCGCAGCGCGATGCCGAGGCGATGGTCCGATGGCTTCTTGGGAATGGGGTGCCGGCGGAGCAAATCCGCTTGCTGACAGGGGCCGAAACGGAGCTGAGCGACACGCCTGGCCTCCATGTTGCGCGGGCGACGCTCGTCAACGTGCGCGAGGGGCTCGGCTGGCTTCGCCGGGTTGCCTCTCAGGATGACCTCGTGCTGATCCACTTCTCCGGACACGGGTATCAAGGGGCGGACGATGGAACCGACGAAGTGGACGGAGTCGACGAGTTCTTCGTTCTACACGATACGCGTTCGACCGCGAAGGACGATACAGCCCTCCGTGACGACGAGTTCGGTCGATTCCTCGATCGGATCGCATCCGACCACGTCCTCATCTTCTTCGACAGCTGCTATTCCGGCGGGCTCTCACGGAGCCTCCCCCCGGGGCGACGCGCATCGGGAGACGAGGAGGACTGGTTCGGCGATCTCCGGCTGGAGGGACGGCTCGTCCTCGCGGCTTCATCGGAAGGGGAAGAGGCGTTCGAGTCCCCGCAGCTGGAGCACGGCGTCTTCACGCACTTCCTTCTCGAGGGGTTGAACGGGGCGGCCGACCTGAACGGCGACTACCACGTGACGGTCTGGGAGCTGTACGAATACGTGGCAACACGGGTGCCCGACTTCGTCGCGACGGAACGCGGCGAGCCGCAGCATCCGCAGCTCCTCGGCGAAGGAGAAACCCGGATCATCCTCGCGCTCAAGGAGCGGCCGCTCGAAGCCGAGTTCTCGTATTGCCCGTCCGTGCCGTACGCCGGCGGGCCGATCCTCTTCCTCGATGAGACGGCGTCTCCGGACGTCGAGACCCGCCAATGGGATTTCGGCGACGGCGCGTCTGTCAGCGGAGCGCGCGTCGAGCATGTCTTCCGCGAAGAGGGGGCCTACCGGGTGACGCTGACGGTCTCCGACGGAGCCGGACAGCGTTCGGGGGCCGTTCTCGAGGTCCTCGTCGCTTCCCCCGGCCGGATCGTCGCCATCGGCGACGACGAACGAGCCCTCATCTCACTCGGAGCCAGGAACGGCCTGCGGATCGGGGATCGATTGGTCGTCGATCGGAGCCCGGACGAAGGGGACGGGATCCTCGAGGTGATCGAACTGATCGACGAGGATCGCGCGTCCTGTCGGGTTCTCGACGGAGCTCAGTCAATCCGAGTCGACGATCGGATCGTGCCGATCGATCCTCCCGCCTGCGCACAGCCGGTCGGGACGCCGGACTAGGATCCGAGCTCGAGCGTCAAGAGAAAGACGCGGTCCTCCCGGTGGATCTTCACGACGATCCGATCACCGGGCGACTTCGCTGCGAGGAGGTCGCCGAGGTCCTGACAGGTATTGATCGGTCGGGCGTCGGCGTAGGTGATGACGTCCCCCGTTCGGAGCCCCTTCAGAGCTGCGATCGTCCCCTCGATCACCCCGACGATCCGAATGCCCGGGCCAGCCGTTTCGGTGCAGAGGATCCCGAGACGAACAGAATCGCTCGAATAGTCGTACGCGATTGCCTCGATCGGACCGGTCGTTGCCGAGGCGAAGGGGATCCGGACGGTTGGCTGATCGATCACCGCTCCGGCCTCCGTCCCCTTGACGTGAGCCGTCCCGAGCGGATCCGGAAGGTAAACGTAGACGACGATCCCCCCGTGCTCTTCCGTGAGCGGCGAATGTGTCTTGCTCGGGGTGGCGAACCGGAACTGGAGCGCCTCGTCCTCCGAGATCTGCCATCCGGCGATCCGAACGGTCTGGTGCGGAAGGAGAACCCACTTCTTGTCCGACTCGTTGCCGACGATCGGTGCATTCCCGTTGCTGTTCAGACCGTCGACGCCGAGGACGATCCCGACCGTCGCTCCTGTGAGATTGGTGAGGACGACACGGTAGTTCTTCCCAAGCTCGGCGTCGATGGCATGCGACTGCGCCGAACGATGGATGACGTTGGCCAGGAGAGCGCACACATCTTCATCGACGGCGAGTGAGCCGCCCGCGCAGAGTCCGCTGATCTCGGTCAGTCGGTCGGTCTCCTCGGCTGCGAGTGGCATGATCCGCGACGTGATGAACCGGGTCTCGAGTGGTTCCCAGCTCCCCCAATCGAGGATGCCCCATGGACGGAAGACCTCGATGGACACTTCGACGTATGTTCCGGCGACCGCCTGTATGGCCGTCGCGAGGCAAAGACAGGCTGCTAGAGCGATCAGGATTCGACTTCTGTTCATCGGTTCCCCCTTCGGTCTCCTTCGGATGCGTCGCCCGATTATAGTGAGTCGGCGGGGCCCCACCCATCCGCTGGAACTCAGCGGGGGAGAGTGACGCCGGCTTGGTCCTGGTACCTCCCGCCGCCTTCCTTCTCGTTGTAGGTCCGTTCCGGACGGGATCCGCGAAAGAAGACGACCTGCGCGATCCCCTGACCAACGTGGAGGCGAATCGGCAGAGGGGAGACGTTGGCGAGCTCGATCGTCAGGATTCCACGCCAGCCCGGCTCGAGCGGCGTTACATTGACCAGAAGACCACACCGAGCGTACGAGCTCTTCCCCCAGCAGACGGCGCAGACGTCGTCCGGCATGTCGAATCGCTCAGCCGACTCGGCGAGCACCTGAGAGTTCGGCGAGAGCTCGAACGTTTCCTCGGCTTCGATCGTCCGGAAGTGCCCGTCGGGGAAGTCGATCGGATCGAGGACGGTGTTGACTCCGCCGAGAGGGACGAGGAAGCGAGCGCCGAGTCGCAGATCGTAGCCGCAGCTGCTCAGACCGTACGACGGCCGCCCCTGCTGGTGGGGGACGAACGGCTGAAGCATGGGGCGCTCGCCGGTGCAGAGCGCGGCGATGTCGCGGTCGCAAAGGATGCCCTGGGTCATGTGGTTTCCTCCTCGTGAAGGTTCTCGGCCAAGTACTCGGGGTGTACGGCCTGGTCGAGGATCGCGTCGATGAACGTCCTCCATTCGGCCAGCCGATGGCTTGCGCGTTGGCGCACCACTCGCTGGAGAGCCATGTAGTTGGCGCAGACGATCCGTCGTTGAAGGAACGATTCGGGGAGATCGCGCTTCACCGCTTCCCAATCGGCTGTCGCGATCAATCGGTTCAGGTGACCGAGATGGGCCTCTGGAATCGGATGCGCGAAATCGGCCTGAGCGAGCGGTCGGGCGGTCATCGTATGCATTGTCGACTCGCTCTGCTTCGTGATCCCGACCCGATAGGTGTCGAACTGCTGCCAGAAGTACCTCGGTGCCGTCGCGTCGATCCAGACGACAATCGACTCGAGGAACTTGTTGTGACCGTCGCCGTGAAACCGGAGTCGACGCGCGACGTCGGACATTCGTTCGGGATCCTGCCGATAGGACAGGGAGAGGCCGAGCAGCGCCGAATCGTGTCCGTGCTCCTCGAGGATCTTGACGTCCATCAACGCTCCTTCCTTTCCGGTCGGCTCCCCGGCTTGACGCTCGGGAGCCCCTCGGCGCACTGGGGGCACTCGCTGGCCTTGTAGGCCGGAATCGACATTCGAACGAGCGATGCGATTCTCCGTCCGCGCAGCTCATTTGCGGACGACCGATCGACGATCGCGGCCAGCCCAACGATCTCGGCGCCATGTCGCTCCAAGAGTTCGAGGAGCTCCTCGGTGGTCCGCCCCGTCGTGATGACGTCTTCGACGACCGCGATCCGCTCGCCCCGCTCGATTGCGAACCCGCGCCGGAAGACGAGGGCGCCATCGGCTCCGCGCTCCGGGAAGACAAACGGAGTACCGAGGGCTCGCGCGACCTCGTATCCGATCAGCAGTGCGCCGAGTGGAGGTGACGCGATCCGATCGATGTCTCCTGGAAGAGCTGCAGCGAGCGCCGCTCCGGCGCGCCCCGCGATGCGGGGGGTCTCGAGCAACCTGGCGCATTGCACGTACTGCGGTGAGTGCCATCCCGAGGAGAGACGGAAGTGCCCTGAGACGAGCGCTCCGGTCTCCTTGAGCAGCCCGATCCACCGCTCCTGGTCACGCATTTCGCCACACCCCGATCTCCCGCTTCCACATCTCGGCGGCAGCGGCCGGCTCCGGATCGAACAGAATCGCACGGGAGACGTTCACCCACGCCTCGTGACGGCCGCCGATGGCCTCAGACAGCTCGGCAAGGCTACCGCCCTGCGAGCCGACACCGGGAACCAGCCACGGGAGAGAAGGCGCCAATCGATGAAGACTCGCCGCCTGGGCCGGCCGCGTCGCTCCGGCCACGAGGCCCACTTGCCCGGGGTATCGAACCTCCAGCTCGAGGCCCATCCGGCCGATCCGTTCGTAGAGCGGCGGCGATCCATGCTCCACGACGGCCGCAGCCGACGGATTCGACGGGAGTGCAAGGAGGAAGACGAACCGGCCTCGGTCGAGGAAGGGCACGACGGCGTCCTCTCCCATGTACGGGACGATCGTGATCGCGTCGGCGTCGAGGACATCGAACGCGGCGCGCGCATAGGCATGCGCGGTCGAGGCGATGTCCCCCCGTTTCGCGTCGAGGATCACTGGCCGGCCGACCTCGTGAACCCGATCGATGATCTCCTTGAGAAGCGAGATCCCTTCCGGTCCGCGCTCCTCGAAGAAGGCAGCGTTCGGTTTGTAGAGGCTGGCGCTTGGAAGCGTCTTCTTGATCGTCTCATCGAGGAAACGGCGGAGGCCACCGATTGCCGGGTCGAATCGCGCCGGAAGCCGGTCCGGATGTGGATCGAGTCCGACACACAGGGATCCGCCGACGTGCTGGCAGGACGCTCGGGCGCATTCAAGGAACATCGAATCCTCCTCGGTGGGCTGCCCCGATGATGTCGGCTGGCGACGCGTACCGATGCTCGGTGAGCCACGTCTCGAGCTCGGCTGTCAACCTCGCCGGCAGGCTCGGATCGGCCATGACCCCGTACCCGATCCCGACGGCGTCGGCCCCGGCCGCGAGCATCTCGATCGCGCCCTCGACGTCCGTCACACCACCGGTTCCGATGATCAGCGCATCCGGGAACGCACGCCTCGCCTCGTAGACGCGAGCCAGCGCGATCGGCAAGATGGCTGGGCCGCATAGCCCGCCCGTAGTCCGATGGAGCATTGGGAGACCGATGCGATGGTCGATTCTCAGCCCGGAGACCGAGTTGATCAGCGTCAGACCATCCGCCCCGGCGTTCAGCGCGGCGGCGGCGGCGGGGATCATCGTCGTGGAGTCCCCGGGCAACTTGACGAACATCGGGTGCGTGGTCAGGGCGCGACTCTGCCGAACGAATTCGCCGACGAGTGCCGGATTCGTCCCGATGATCACTGCGTCGACGTTCGGACACGACAGATTGAGCTCGACTCCGTCGATCTCCGAGATCTCCTCGAGCAGACCGACCATCCGCCCGATCTCGTCGGGACGATCGGCCGCCAGGCTGATGATCCGCCGAGTCGGGAGGTCGAGGACGCGGGGAAGGTACTCCTCGACGAACGCGGCGAATCCCGGATTCTCGAGCCCGATCGAATTCAGGAGTCCGCTCGGGCAATCGACGAGTCGAGGCTGCGGATTTCCAGCGCGCGGTTCCGGCGTCACAGTCTTCGTGGTCAGCGCGCCGACCGCTGCTACGAGCGATCCATCGAGCTCGAAGCCGAAACCGGCCGGACCCGATGCAAGGACGATCGGAGTCGCCAGATCGAGCGCGAATCGTCTCGTGCTCAGCGCAGCCAAGGGAGCTCCGAAGAAGCGAAGAGGGGACCATCCCGGCAGATCCTCTGCGTCCCGGTGAGGGTCGGTATGCTGCAGCCGAGGCAGGATCCGATCCCGCAGCCGAGCCTGGCTTCGAGCGAGACGTAGACGTGCGGCACGCCGTCATGCTGCCTGGCGATTGCCCGCAGCATTGGCTCCGGGCCGCAGGCGATGACGCCGAGCCCCGGACGCCAGACCTCGGCGAGCCGATCGTGGGCTTGCAGCCGATCCCTCGCCTCGACGACGAAGTCGAGCGCAGGGAACAAGCCACTGGCGCCGTCGTGCCGGAAGCCGAGAACTGTCTCGGCGACGAGATCGGGGCGCCGCTCGCGAAGGAAGAGAAGCGGCGCCGCACCGCTTCCTCCGCCTACGAGGATGTATCGCTGGTCCGTATCGATTTGCTCCTCGTAGGGGACGCCGTACGGACCGCGGAGCTCGAAGCGCGTCCTATACGGAACCGATCCGAGCAGCTCGCGGAGGAGGCCGTCGAGCTTGATAAACAGCTCGATCCGGTCATCTTCCGCGCGAAGAACCGAAAACGCCCGGGGGAGGGCAGCGCTCCCGAGGCGCCGGATCATTAGAAACTGACCGGGCTGCGCCAACTCAGCCTCGGTGATTCCTGCGAGCGTGACGCGCGCGTAGCCGGCCCCGCGATTCCGACTGATCAGATGCGCTCCCGAGACAGAAAGAAACGACCCGTTGCGGGCCGTTTGCGGCTGCGGTTTCGTTGTCGTCTCCACCCGAGCCCCCCCCTTGGTCCTCGGGAGGTGATCTTACACGAGACGGCATTGCGTGACCAAGTGCTTGAACCTCGACGAGAGATTCCGTATCTCTACGCACACGGACGTGCGCGGTCGTGAGGGGGGCGGATGAGCGTGCTCAAGGAGTGGATCCGCCGCGAGGCGAGGGTTCTCGGACCGGAATTCCTACAGGTCGATGGCTTTCTCAACCACCGGATCGCGCCGCGATTCATCGAGGAGGCCGGCACCGCGCTGGCCCCCTCGTTTCGAACGGTCGGCGTAACCCATGTGCTCACGGCCGAGGCGGCCGGCAATGTGATCGCCTACGAAACGGCCCGGAGGCTCGGTGCCAAGGCGCTCTACGCGAAGAAAGGGAAGGCGCAGACCATGCGGCGTCCGCTGACGCGCGCGGTCCTCTCGCCGACCAAAGGGATGGTGACCGACCTCGCGGTCAGCGCGGACTACCTGGGCTCGGGCGACCGCGTGTTGATCGTCGACGACTTCCTCTACGAAGGGGAGACAAGCCGTGCGTTGGCGGAGATCGCCGGGGAGGCCGGTGCCCGACTCGTCGGCTTCGGATTCGTCATCTCGAAGGAGTTCGCCTCCGGCCGAGCGAGGCTCGAGTCGTTCGCCGTGCCGATCGTTGCCCTCATTCCGGTTGCGTCGATGAACGCAGAGACGGGAGCGATCGCGTTTGCCAACGAGCCCGAGACACAAGCGGACTGATCCGCCTTCGGATTCGGATCTTACCCCTCGGCCGACTACAGTGGAGGGTGCGGACCCGACTTGTCCGCGCATGGTTCGTCCCCCGGAGGTGGCCGTCATGCCGATCCTGGAAGTCGAGATCGTTCAGCTGGGAAAGGAAACCGCTCTACGTGGGCTGGCGCAGAGGATCGCCGACGCGGCCGCCGCGATCTTCGGGTGCGAGACGGGGCGGGTCTGGGTTCGGCTGCGACATCTCTCAGTAGCCGACTACGCGGAGAACGGCGGACTCCCCGAGGGGATCCACCCAGTCTTCGTCCGCGTCCTCGTCGCGCACCTCCCGGAGCGGGACGTGCTGCGAGAGGAAGCGAAGCGCCTGACCCCCGCGATCGCCGAGGCCTGCTCCCGCCCGACCGAGTACGTTCACGTAATCTACGAGCCCGCGGCGGTAGGACGGATCGCGTTCGGGGGCGTCCTGCGCGAGGAGTGATCGGGCTGATTCCAGTCTACCCTTGAGATTGGCGCTGCATCTTCGCCCACGTATCGCGGAGCGTCACCGTCCGGTTGAAGACGAGGCGATCACCCGACGTGTCGGGATCGACGACGAAGTAGCCCTTCCGCTCGAACTGGAAGCGATCTCCGGGGTTCGCGTCCGCGAGGCTCGGCTCGAGCTTGCAGCCGTCGACCACGACGAGCGAGTCGGGATTCAAGTTGTCGAGCCAGTCGCCCCCTTCCTCAACTTTGGTCGGGTTCGCAGCCGAGAAGAGCGTGTCGTAGAGGCGAACTTCGGCGTCGAGCGCATGCGGTGCCGAGACCCAATGCAGCGTCGCCTTCACCTTTCGACCGTCGGGTGCGTTCCCGCCGCGTGTCTCCGGATCGTACGTGCAACGGATCTCGACGACGTTCCCTGCCTCGTCCTTGATCGCTTCCTGGCAGGTGATGAAGTAGGCGTAGCGGAGCCGGACCTCCCGCCCCGGCGCGAGCCGATAGAACTTCTTCGGCGGATCCTCCATGAAGTCGTCGCGCTCGATGTAGAGGGTCTTGGAGAACGGGACCTTCCTCGTTCCGGCCGATTCGTCCTCGGGGTTGTTGATCGCGTCGAGTTCTTCGACTCGGTCGTCGGGATAGTTTGCCAGAACGACCTTCAGCGGATCGAGGACTCCCATCACGCGCGGCGCGCTCTCGTTCAGATCCCGCCGGAGACAATGCTCGAGGAGGGCCATCTCGACGTGACCCTGTGACTTCGTGACGCCGATCTCCGCGACAAACGACCGGATGGCCCTAGGCGTGTAGCCGCGACGGCGCATCCCGCGGATCGTCGGCATCCGAGGGTCGTCCCACCCGTCGACGTGATGCCCGTCGACGAGCTGACGGATCCAGCGCTTGCCGGTCACCGTATGCTCGACGTTCATGCGTCCGTACTCGATCTGCCTCGGGCGATGAGGCACGGGGAGATGGTCGAGGAACCAATCGTAAAGCGGACGGTGGTTCTCGAATTCGAGACTGCATGTCGAGTGGGTGATCCCCTCGATCGCATCCGACTGCCCGTGCGTCCAATCGTAGGTCGGGTAGATACACCACTCGCCGCCCTGGCGATGGTGGTGCGCGCGGAGGATTCGGTACATCACCGGATCGCGCATGTTCAGGTTCGGATGGGCCATGTCGATCTTCGCCCGGAGCGTCCGGGAACCGTCGGCGAACTCGCCGCCGCGCATCCGGCGGAGGAGATCGAGGTTCTCCTCGATCGATCGATCGCGGGTTGGGCTGTCCTTCCCCGGCGGGGTGACGCCATCCGGTCCCGGTCCGCCGGCCGTTCCGCGGTATTCGCGGACCTCCTGCGCTGTGAGGTCACAGACGTAGGCGTTCCCATGCTCGATCAGGTGTTCAGCCCACTCGTAGAGCTGCTCGAAGTAGTCGGAGGCGAAATAGAGGCGATCCTCCCAATCGACGCCAAGCCACTGCAAGTCGTCGATGATCGCGTCGACGTATTCCTGTTCTTCGGCGGCCGGGTTCGTGTCGTCGAATCGGAGGTTGAACTTGCCTCCGAACTCCTCGGCGATCGAGAACGCAAGGAGGCACCCCATCGCGTGGCCGAGATGGATATAGCCGTTCGGTTCCGGAGGCCACCGCGTCTGGACCCGGCCATCATGCTTCCCAGCCGCTACGTCCTCGGCGACGATCCTCCGAATGAAGTCGAGCCCTTCTCTCGCCACCATTCCCAACTCGTTGTTGCTCATCGCTGCCCCATGTCTTCGTCCTCCTGCCGATTGGGTTGTGAACTCGAAGCGATTCTAGTCGAGCGTCGGGGCGATGTCACCGACGGCGGGCGGGTTCACTTCGTCGAGTTTGCAGCGAGCCGGGGCGTCGGATGCCGAAACGGGATCGGGGACGAGGAGTCGCTCGATCGTGCGGACGCAATTCGAGGGGCTGTTGACGAAACGATCGTCAGCCGGTGGGACTTCGACATCTCCGGTCTCGATGAGGACTTGTCCAATGTTCTCGTCATCATCGATATCGACGATGAAATCAGCGAACTCAGTCAGGAGAAGGCGCCGAGGGTGTCACCCTCTGGATCTGCTAGCCGGGTTCGAGGTTCGACGGGTTGGATCCAGGTCGGCGTGGAGTTCGTCTTCTGGCGCTGATGCTAACCATACTTGATTGCACACGAGGCCCCGGCGACAGTCGGGGCCTGCTCGTTCTCGGACCTCTGCAAAGGGAAGAGTTGGCAGGTTGGGAGAGCGTGGGCGCACCTGGAATCGCCCGGATCCAACTCACGCGTCAGCAACTGAAGTCGGAGCCATCGCGGCGCCCAGCCTGTTCGTCATGCCAGCCCACTTGGTTCTGCCTATTCCAGGTGGAAGGGCTACTGAACTCGGCGGCATCTGCCTTTTGCCAGGAGCTTGTAACAGGTGCGTAATCCATGTTACACTGCTCGGTGTTGGAGGAAGTGCACACGCAAGGCGCACCCGTGGTGTGCGTGACTCGAATGGGTTGGGGGGCTAGGAGGCTGGTGTGCGTTATCTGGTGGGTATGCTCGTTCTGGTGCTGCTCCTGTCTGTCGCTGCTGTCGGCGGCGAGTTCTCGGGGCTCCTGACGAGCGATCTTCGGATCAATCTGCTCGGGGTTCCTGACGTTCAGGTCGCCGACTTCGATGCCGATCTCGACATCGACTACGAGATCTGCGGGCTGACGTTCGGGGCGACGACGATCGTTGACGAGAGCGAGTTGGAGTACATTCTGTTCGATGCATGGGGGACCCTCGGGGCGATCTGGTTCACGTCGTATCTCCAATTTGGTGGACCGGAGGACGGCGATCCGATGGACTTCGAGTTGTTTGCGACGATCGCCGGTCTGTCGCTTGGCGGCGTCGACATGTTCGGGGCCATGGCAATCGACAGACGGTACGACGACGAGATCCCTCGGTACGGATGGACGCTCGGCGCCGCCGGTGCGGTCGGCGAGTGCAGATTGATGGTCCTTCTCGAAGTCGACATGGAAGTCTACTACTACTCCCCCGACTACTATTCTGGGTACCGGTACTGGGACGGCTACGTGCTCGCCTCGACGATATTTCCCGGCTCGAAGGAAGCGTGCATGTTCTACCGCTACGGAGACCGGTTCCCGTTCGCCTTCAAGACCTGCGACGATTGGGAAGTTGGATGGCCGGTAAACAGCGATGACGACGGTGAGCCCTGTGCACCGTGCTTCGAGCAGATCAGCTTCGCGATCGACATGCCGCTTGGCTGTCTCCATCCGTTGATCTGGATCCAATACCACCACAGCGAGTGGAGCGGCGACGGGCAGTTCTACGCTTCCATCTTTCTCTTCGACATCGAGCTCGGGATCCCGTTCCTCGAGATCGATTATCTCGACATCTACTACGACCCGGAAGACAAGGACATCTACTGGAGTTGGGGACTCGTGCTAGGCGACGCCGTCTGCATCGAGCCGTGGTTCGACATCGACTACGGAAAGCAGCAGCAAAGCTCCGGCGGCCCGATATTCGATGGGATCGAGCTCGCGGGTCTCAGCCTCGAGTACGCGTTCAACGGCGTCACGTTCAAGTGGGGAACCCTGTTCAGTGTCTGGGATTCCTTCGATGTCCACGGCAACCGCTACCCCTACTACTACCCGGAGCGCCACTGCGCCCCGCGGAGCTGTGAGTGGATGTCCGGCTATGACGAGTACTACGCGTTGATCATCGATGGTGAGTCCTGCTGCGGTGGAGGATTCGGTCTATCGATCTTCACTTGGTTTGACGTCGATGATGATGGTGACGGATGGTGGGGGGTTGACCCGGCCGGCATCTTCGGCTGGGAGGAACTCCGAATCGAGGGCTACATCGACATCGGAACGAACACGACGCTGACCGGAAGCCTGAGCATCCGGAACGAGGGACTCAACTGGATGCAGGTCGGAGTGGAGTTCGCGTTCTAGCAGAACAGCAAGAGAGCCAGATAACGCACAAGGGCCCCGGCGCAGTCGGGGCCCTTGCCTTTCGCCACGAGGGCGACCTTGGAGCAAGCCGCAGTCCGTGCTAGTCTGAACCGGAGGTGCTGGGATGCGCTATCTCGCAGGCGTGCTGGTAGCCGTGCTGGCGTCGATTCCACTGGTGGCGGGTGAGTTCTCGGGGCTGCTAACGAGCGATCTCCGGATCGAACTGAGTTCGGCCCCGAACCTTCGAGTCGCCGAGTTCGACGCCGATCTCGACATCGACTACGCCGTCCGCGGCCTCACGCTCGGAGCGACGGCGATCGTCGATCGCAGCCAACTCGAGTACGTCCTGTTCGATGCGTGGGGACGGGCCGGCGCGTTCTGGTTCACGTCGTATCTCCAGTTCGGGGGACCGGGCGAAGGCGACGAGTTCGATTTCGACGTGTTCGCGACGATTGCCGGCCTCTCGATCGGGAGCATCGATCTCTTCGCCGCCGGCGCGATCGATACCGGCTTCTACCTCGTCAACGACGGGGTCCCGCACTTCGCCTGGACGTTCGGTGCTGCCGGCGCGATCGGTCGATGCAGGATCGGGCTTCAAGCGGGGTTTGGGCTGGAGATCATCTACTATGGCCCTGACTACGAAAACGCGGCCTGGTCAGAGTTCGTGCTCGCGTCGACGATCTGGCCTGATGCCGAGAGCACGTGCACGTTCTACCGCTACGGTGACCGGTTCCCGTTCGCGTTCAAGGTCTGCGACGATTGGTCGGTTGGACCGCAGATCTGGGCCGACCCATTGACTCTCGAGACCTGCGAGACGTGCCTCTCCGAGCTGACCCTCTTCGTCGACGTGCCGCTCGGCTGCCTTCGGCCGCTGATCGTGATCGACTACTTCTACTACGCCTTCCACGACGAGAGCCTCCTCGCCGCATACGTCTATCTCTACGATCTCGACCTTGGGATCCCGTTCCTCGAACTCGATACGCTCGAGATCTACTTCGTGCCGAGCGGGAAGGAGATCATCAAGAGTGAATGGGGGCTCCTGGTCGGTGACGTGCTCTGCATCGAGCCCTGGTTCGCGATCGACGCCGGCGAGGATGGGGAGGAGCACGGACCGTCCTTCGATGGGGTCGAACTGAAAGGGCTCAGCCTCGAGCTCGCGGCCACCGGGATCGCCTTCAAGGTCGGAACGAGTTTCGATCCGACATCGCCTTCGTCGTTCGATCGCTACGGCAACCGCGACCGCCACTGGTTTCCGCGGCCCGACTGCGCGCCCCACGTATGCGAGGCGATGTTCGGCTACGACGAGTACGTCGCGTTCATCATCGACGGGGAGTCGTGCTGCGGCGGGGGCTTCGGCCTGTCGATCTTCTCTTGGTTCGACGTCGACGACGACAATCCATGGGGTGACGACGCCGGGATCTTCGGCTGGGAGGAACTCCGAATCGAGGGCTACCTCGACATCGGGACGAACGCGACGCTGACCGGAAGCCTGAGCATCCTGAACGAAGGGCTCAACTGGATGCAGGTTGGGCTCGACGTTGCCTTCTAGCGGAACCTCCGGACGCGCAACTGCTCGGGCAGCGGCTGCGAGCTCGGCCCGTCGTTCGGCAAGGTGGTTCCCTTTCGCCTCGTGCGCGCGGGAATTCGCCATCAGGATCTGGCAAGTACAATCACGAAACAGCAGCTTGAACTAGAGCTGTGATTCGTGCTAGAGTAGCTCCACCAAGCAACGATCCGGCGTTTGCACTCGGCTGAATGTCCGGACATGTGAACCGAGTCATGGATCTGGATCGAATGCGGGGCGGAGGAGGCTGGTGTGCGCTACTTGGTGTGTGTGCTATTCGTGCTTGTGCTTCTATCCACCGTTGCGTTCGGCGGCGAGTTCTCGGGGAGATTCACGAGCGATCTCCGTTTCGATCTGTTCGGCATGTCCGACATCACGGTGGCCGACTTCGATGCGGATGTGGATATCGACTACACGCTCTCCACGATCACGCTCGGGGCGATCGCGACGATCGACGAGAGCCAGCTGGAGTACCTTCTGTTCGACGCCTGGGGCTGGCTCGGAGCGATCTGGTTCACGTCGTATCTCCAGTTCGGAGGGCCGGACGAGGGGGATCCGCTCGACTTCGAGCTGTTCGGGACGATCGCCGGGCTGACGGTCGCCGGCGTCGACATGTATGGAGCGATTGCGATCGACCGGAGGGCTTGGAACGAAGACGACGAGATCCCGCGCTTTGGCTGGACGTTTGGTGCGGCCGGGATGATCGGCGAGTGCAGGCTGATGGTCGAGGCGGCCTTCGATCTATCGGTCCACTACGAATCGCCCCACTATGAAGAAGAGTACTGGACCTGGTACGTGTTGGCCTCGACGATGTGGCCCGGCTGGCCGGGTGAATGCACCTACTACCAGTACGGCGAGCAATTCCCGTTTGCGATCAAGCTCTGCGACGACTGGTCGGCCGGACCGACGTTCTGGGCCGATCCGCGAAACCTGGAGCCGTGCGCTCCGTCGTTCAATCGGCTCACGACCTGGCTCTCTGTCCCGATTGGCTGCCTCGATCCGCAGATCGTGATCGAGTACACGTACGACGATGTGGGAGATCGTGGATACTTCTACGCTTCGCTCTGGTTGTTCGACATCGGTCTCGGGATTCCGTTCCTCGAGCTCGACACATTCCAGATCTACTTCACACCGGCCGGCAAGTCGGTCTGGTGGGAGTGGGGGTTGCTGGTTGGCGATGTGTTCTGCATTGAGCCGTGGTTCGAGCTCGATTCGCTCCTCGGCCTCAGCGTCGAGTACGAGGTCAACGGAATCACGTTCAAGGCCGGGACGTTGTTCGATCCTCACGAGAGCTTCGATCGGTACGGGAACCGTGACTACAACACCGGCTACCCCTGGCTCTACTGCTCCTCGAGAGCGTGCGAGTGGATGGAAGCGTACGACGAGTTCTTCGCGCTGATCATCGACGGCGAGTCCTGTTGCGGCGGCGGCTTCGGTCTGTCGATCTTCACTTGGTTCGACATCGATGACGACGACCCGTCCGGCGATGCTGCCGGGATCTTCGGCTGGGAGGAGACGAGGATCGAGGGGTATCTCGACATCGGCACGAACACGACACTGACCGGGAGCCTGAGCTTCCTCAACGAAGGGCTCAACTGGATCCAAGTCGGCGTCGACTTCGTCTTCCCGAGTCTGCGTCGCCTGGCTTCGGTCGACATCGGAACCAAGCCGGAAGCGCGCGGCGACAGCCGGTTCTCCGGATTGTTGACGAGCGACCTTCGGGTCAATCTCCTCGGCGTGCCCGACATCGACATCGCCGATTTCGACGCCGATCTCGACATCGACTACGCCCTTGCCGACGTCACGCTCGGGGCGACGACGATCATCGATCACGGCGAATTGGAGTACGTCCTCTTCGATGCCTGGGGGACCCTCGGAGCGCTCTGGTTCACGTCCTACCTCCAATTCGGAGGCCCGGAAAACGGCAACCCGATCGACTACGAGATGTTCGCAACGATCGCCGGGCTGTCGATCGGCGGCGTCGATACGTTCGGTATCTTTGCGATCGATCGACGGATCATCGACCCCCCGCTCGACGACGAAAGCGACGACCCTCGCTTCGGGTGGGCGTTCGGCGCCGCCGGAGCGATCGGCGAGTGCAGGCTGATGATCGAAGCACGATTCCAGCTCTCGATCCTTCACACATCGCTCTATACCTCCGAAGGCTCGCATGTCCTGGGAGGGCGCGTTTTGGCCTCGACGATGTGGCCCGGCGCGGAGGGCACATGCCACTTCTACCGGTACGGCGATCGGTTCCCGTTTGCGATCAAGTTCTGCGATGACTGGTGGGTCGGGCCTGACATGCGCGTTGAGGAGTACATTCTTCAGCCGTGCGTTCCTTGCTTCAGTCACATCGATCTGTTCATCGACGTACCGCTCTGGTGCGTCGACACTCTCGTCTGGGCCTACTACAGCTACAACGAGTACACGGACGAAACCTTCTTCAGGGTGCAGCTCGAGCTGTACGACCTCGGCCTAGGGATTCCGTTCCTCGAGCTCGACACGTTGGGGATCGTACTCGAGCCGGAATTCAAGGAGGTCAGCCTGGAGTGGGAGCTTCTCGTCGGAGACGCGGTCTGCATCGAGCCCTGGTTCGCGCTCGCCTACGGCGACACCGACCTGACGTTCGATGGGATCCAGCTTCGCGGTCTACGCCTCGAGTACGCTCACAACGGGGTCACGTTCAAGGCGGGAACACTGTTCGACGTTCCCGATGACTTGGACAGCTACTCCTTTGATCGGTACGGGAATCGGGATCCCGAGGCCTTCCCTTGGAGCTACTGCGCAGCCCGGCGGTGCGAGACGATGGACGGCTACGACGAGTACGTCGGCCTGATCATCGACGGCGAGACCTGCTGCGGCGGAGGGTTCGGCCTGTCGATCTTCACGTGGTTCGATATCGACGATGATGGGGTCCCGTGGGATGCAGGAGATCCGTACTGGGAGGCGGGGATCTTCGGTTGGGAGGAGCTCCGGATCGAGGGCTACCTCGACATCGGTGCGAATCTGGCGCTGACCGGGAGCATGAGCATCCTCAATGAGGGGCTCAACTGGATCCAGTTCGGCGTCGACGTCGACTTCTAGTAGATAGATTCGACCATGAACGCCGGAAGGCCCCGGCAAGAGCCGGGGCCTTCTCATCCCCTCGCCCCAAAGAAAGACCCTGAGGAGGACTAGCTCCTCAGGGTTCGGTTTTGGGAGAGGAGGATTCGAACCCCCACTAACAGGGCCAGAGCCTGTCGTCCTGCCATTAGACGATCTCCCAAAGGTACGGGAGCATGGTACGAGAGGCTCCTAGGGGAGTCAAGATCCTCTTGGTGTCTCGGTTCCGCGATCGCTACAATCGACGCATGGAAGAGACGGTTCGTCCCCCGATCGTCGCCGGCGTGTTCTATCCCGGTGATCCCGCCGTACTCCGCGCGACGATCGAATCCTTCTTCCCCAGCGGCGAGAACTGGCGAGGCGACACGCTTGTTGCGCCGGTTGGCTTGATCGCGCCGCACGCCGGGTATCCGTATTCCGGCGCCGTCGCGGCATCGGGCTACACGGAGGTGGCTGCTAGAGGACGTCCGGAGGCGGTCGTCCTTCTCGGCGCGAACCATACTGGATCTGGACTGCCGATCGCGGTCACGCCACATACAGTCTGGGAGACGCCGCTCGGAAGGTCGCCGATCGAACGAGAACTCGTTGCACAATTGGTCGAGAGGGGGATCCCGCGAGCGGACGCACCATTCACCCGGGAGCACTCGATTGAGGTCCAAATCCCCTTCCTCCAGGCGATCTGGGGGAACGATTTGCCGATTGTCCCGATCTGCGTGCTGTCAGGAAGCAAGCTCTCTGCGGGAGCGGCAATCGATGTGATCGCCGGAGCGATCGGGGACCGATCCGTCTTGATCGTGGCGAGCAGCGACTTCACCCACTACGAATCGGATGCGACGGCGCGAGACCTCGACCGTCAGGCGCTCGAGCCGATCCTCACGCTCGATGCCAAGGCGTTCGAGCGGCTCTGCCGCGAGCGGGGGCTATCGATTTGCGGTACCGGTGCGATTCGAGTTCTACTCGGCCTTTGTCACCGGCTCGGGCTTACACAGGGGAGCCTGATCGACTACGCGACCTCGGGAGACGTCACCGGCAATCGGGAGGCTGTCGTCGGATACGCGTCGGTCCTGTTCACGAGAGGAGACGGATGACCAGAAGCATGACGGGGTTTGGAATGGCGACCGCCGAGGCCGATGGCTGGCGGATCGAGGTGACGATGCGGACGCTCAACCATCGCTATCTGTCGGTCCGGATTCGCTCGCTGAACGATCATCCGAGTTTGCTCCCCCGGATCGAAGAACGCGTCAAGGCCATGTTCTCGCGTGGCGAAGTCGGCGTTTGGGTCGAGATTGGGCGATCGGGTGCCGAAGGTCCGGAGGTCGAGTTCGATCGTCGGCTCGCCAAGGACGTGCTCGTCGAGCTGACGTCGCTGGCCGACGAGCTCGGGCTCGACGCGGTGAGGCTCGAAGATCTGTCCCGCGCGGGCGGCCTGCAGCAGATCCGAATCGACGACGAGCAGCTCTGGCCCGTTCTCGAGCGTGCGCTCGAGGAAGCGATGGCCAAGACGAACGAGAGCCGCGACGCCGAGGGCGCGCGGCTAGCCGAGGCGCTTTCGAGCCACCTCAGGCGGCTCCGTGATTCGCTCGGCGAGGTCCGGGCGCGGGTTCCGGAGATCCTGGCGATTCATCGAGAGCACCTCAATGAACGGGCGAAGCAACTTGAGCTGAAGGTCGATCCGGCCCGTCTCGAGGCGGAGATTGCTCTCCTCGCCGAGCGACTCGACGTTCAGGAGGAGATCGTCCGGCTCGAGGCGCATCTCGCCCGTGCGGCAGAAGCGCTGCAAAGCGGAGATCCGATCGGGAAGGAGCTCGACTTCCTCAGCCAAGAGATGCTTCGCGAAGTGAATACGCTCGGTGCCAAGGCGCGAGATGTCGAGGCCGGAGCGCACGTGGTCGACATGAAGCTTGCGATCGAACGCTTCCGGGAGCAGGTGCAGAATGTCGAATGATCTGACGGCCCGACGGAAGGGGGTCGGCCGCGGACTGGCGTTCGTCGTGACGGGTCCGTCCGGCGCCGGGAAGAACTCGGTGATCAACCGCACGATGGCCGGCCTTCCGTCTCTCGAATACTCCATCTCGTATACGACGCGGCCACCACGCGAGCGGGAGGTCGACGGCGTCGACTACCACTTCATCAGCCGCGAGGAGTTCGCCGAGCGGATCGAACGGGGTGACTTCGCTGAGCACGCGACGTATCTCGGCGATTCCTATGGGACGTCCAGATCACAGATCGACGGGATGGTCGCGCGGGGCGTGGACGTGATCCTGAACATCGAAGTCGAGGGGGCGAAGCTCATCCGGCGGGATGGCCTTGGCGGGCACACGGTGGTCTTCGTCTTCCTCGTTCCTTCCTCACTCGCCCGTCTCGAGGAGCGGCTCCGCGCGCGAGGGTCGGAAAGCAGCGAGCAGATCGCCGCTCGGCTCGATGTCGCGAAGCGGGAAATGGATGCCCTGGGGATCTTCGACTACTTGGTGATCAATGACGATCTGGAGACTGCCGTCGCCGAGCTTCGTGCCATCGTGACGGCCGAACGGCTCCGGCTCAGCTAGAAAACGAAACGGGCGGCGAAGCGATCATTGCCTCGCCGCCCTTCGCACTCTGAATGTCGACCGTTGTTGAACCGGCTTACTTCTTCGCCACGCCCTTCGGGGTGACCTTGAGCTTCTTCTCGATCTGCCGCTTCAGTTCCTTCCCGGGGCGGAACAGGGGGACGACCTTGGCCGCCACCTGGATCGGACGCCGCGTCTGCGGGTTGATCCGACTGCTCGCCTTCCGCGCCCGAACGGCGAACTTGCCGAACCCAACGAGCTTCACTTCTTCGCCCTGAAGCAACGTCTCCTGGATGAGATCGAGGACGGAGTCGAGAAGCTTCCGCGCCTCCTTCTTCGTCAGGTCGGTCCTGTCCGACAGCCGGTCGATGAATTCGCCCTTGTTCATCCTGCTTCCTCCTTGCGGTATGAATTCCTTCTTCTATTCTGCGTCGTCATCGAGCGTCGCTTCCCCGAGCAGGTCGCGCATGCTCAACGACTCATGTCCTGCGTCGTCGAGGAACCGGCGATCGACACGTTCTTTCGAGCGTCCGCGTTCTTTGCGCCTTCGGCCACCACGGCCCGGTTGCTCGCGCTCGCGCTCTTCGAACGACATCGGCGGGATCTCCGGCGGTCCGAACAGGTTGCGCATCGTGAGTCGGACCTGCCGCTTCTCCTCGTTGATCCCGATGATTCGCGCCTGGACCTTGTCCCCGATGGTCAACACATCCGCCGGCGTGGCGATCCGTTCCTCGCTGATCTCCGAGACGTGGATCAATCCGTCGACATCGTTGGTGATTCGGAGGAATGCGCCGAAGTCCTTGATCTCGGTGATCTCGCCTTCGACGACCTCGTCGATCGCGTGCTTGTCGAGGAACTGCCGCCAAGGATTGTCCTTCAGCTCGCGAATGGAGAGCGAGATCCGCCGTTCTTCCGGATCGGCGTTGAGGATCTTGACCTCGACTTCGTCCCCCTCGGAGAGCACGTCGCGCGGATGGTTGACGTGCCCCCAGTCGATCTCCGACACGTGGACCAGTCCTTCGACGCCGTCCTCGAGCTTCACGAAAGCTCCGAAGTCGGTCAGCTTCGTGACCGAGCCGGCGACGACCTGCCCACGCGGGTACTTCGTCTCGACATCTTCCCACGGATCTCGCTGGGTCCTTCGCAGGGAGAGGCTGATCCTCCGTGCTCCGTCGTCGCAGTTGAGGACGACGACGGTCACCTCGTCGCCTTCGCTGACGACGTCCTTCGGGCTCTCCGGATGTCCCCACGAGAGCTCGGAGACATGGACGAGTCCCTCGACGTCCTGCTCGAGTTCGACGAATGCCCCGAAGTCGGTGACGCTGACGATTGCACCGGTCACTTGAGCTCCAACCGGGTAACGATCGGAGATACCGTCCCACGGATTCGGGCGGAGACGCTTGATCGACAGGGAGACCTTCCCCTTCTCCCGATCGAAGTCGATCACCTTGACCTTGACGGGATCGCCAACTTTGTATTCGGCCGGCGGGACAGGGAGGTCCTTCCACGCAATCTCGGATCGGTGGACGAGTCCTTCGAATCCGCCGATGTCGACGAACAGACCGAAGTCGACGATGCTCCGGATCGTTCCGTCGATCTCCTGCTCCTTCTCGAGCGTGTCGAACAGGGCCATCCGGCGCTCGCGCTCTTGCTCCTTGATGTAGGCCTTGTGCGAGACCACCAGGTTCTTGTCCCGCCTCGAGAGCTCGAGGATCTTCAGCTGTATTCGTTGGCCGCGAAGCTCGTCGATCGAACTCGGCAGATCGTCGCCGAGATGGGATCCGGGCAAGAACGCGCGGATTCCGTCGAGATTGACGTGGTAGCCCGCGCTCTTGACCTCGTTGACGACTTCGCCTTCGACGGCTTCACCGGCACGGTACGCCTCTTCAAGAACGTCAATCCGCTTCTCGTATTCAGCTTGCTTCTCGGATGCGTAGACGGTCCCCTTTTCTTCATCGATGTAGGTGACGAGGACCTCGATCTCCTCGCCTTCCTCGATCTTGCCTTCAGTCCGAAACGGGGAGAGTTCCGCCGTCGGAAGAATCCCTTCCGACTTGTAGCCGATGTCGACGAGGATCTCGTTCTCGTTGACTTGGACGACCGTCCCGGAGATCACGTCTCCGCGGCTGTACATCTTGACATCGCTTTCCGAGAAAGCGTCTTCCATCTTGATTCGCTGTTCCATGCTCCAGTGCACCTACCGTTACGCCACCCCGGCCTCCGTGCTCCGGGCTCGCGGAATGTCTTCGATCGAAAGAATCCCCTTATCCTCGTTCATTCCTCACGCGTTATCAACTCGGTCCATCAGCCGATCACTGAGCTGCCGGTACCTTTCCGACCGCGGTGCCTCGGGGTCAATTCCGACTGCCAAGTCGTCGACCGAGACGGGTGCGCCGATCGACACCGTCACCCGCGGATATCGCAGCGGGTACTTCGGCGGATACGGCCCCTCCGCGCGGATGTTGACCGGCAGAAGAGGCTTTCCGGTCACCGTGGCGAAGTGGATCGCTCCTGCCTTGGCATCGACGCGCTTCCGCGTCGTCCCCTCCGGGAAGATCCCGACCAACCGCTCTCGCCGGATCGCCTCGAGCATCCTCCGGAAGTCGGACTTGGAGAATCGCTCGCGGTCGATGATCGTCGCATAGGCGCGGATCACCGGTTGGACCAGGACGTTTCCCTTCATCAGCCCCTTGCGTGCGATGAAGTGGACGCGATTCCAGGCTCCGAGCGCGATGGCGAAGACCGGGATGTCCCAGTAGCTCCGATGTCGAGCGACGGCGATGTACTCGCCGTGTCGATCGAAGTTCGCCCTTCCCCTGACCCGAAGCCGGAAGAGCAGCTTGGCCACCACGAAGAGCACCACGACGAGAAATGCGTAGAACCCGTTCTTGATCCCGATCCTCAGCCGCCGCGCCAACGTTTTCCCAGCCGCTCCCTAACCAAGTTTGATGCTGCGGAAATGACCTCTGCAAGGGTCTTTCGATCGGTGTCGATTATAGTCGCATCCCTAGCGGGTTTCAAGGGTGCGACCGCCCGGCTTGCATCGCGTTCGTCGCGTCGTCCGAGTTCGGCGAGCGTTGCTTCGTAGTCATCTTCCTCGCGTTGCGCCACTCGACGTCGGGCGCGAACCTCGGGCGTGGCGCGGAGGAAGAGCTTGACGTCGGCATCCGGAAGGACGACTGTGCCGATGTCTCGGCCCTCCATCACGACATCGCCTTGCTCGGCGATCTCGCGCTGCAGCTCGACGAGGCGGACGCGGACCTCGGGGAGCGTCGCCACCTGGGAAGACTTCTGATCGTACTCCGGCGTGTGGAGCCGATCGGTGACATCCTCTCCATTCAGCAGGAACCGCTCCGCGGTGGTCACCTCGATCCGAATCTCGTCGAGCGGGATCCCCCGATCGAATGCGAGAGCGACTGCGCGGTACATCTTCCCGGTCTCGACGAAGCGACCGCCGAACTCCTCGGCGAGTGCCCGACCGACGGACGTCTTTCCCACTGCAGCCGGTCCATCGATCGCAATCTTCACGCGGCCTCCTGAATCCGATGTCCGACGGTTGTAGGGCGGCAGCGGTAGACCTTCGCGTTGTCGAAGCGCCGCGTGAGGTGGTCCCGCGCGCGCCTGGCTGTGTCGAGATTGTCGAACGCGGCGAAGAACGACGAGCCGCTTCCGCTCATCCCGGAGTATTCCGCTCCAAGGTCGACCATGGCCTCATGATAGCCGACCAGCGCAGGATGGAGGGCGAAAGCCGCGGCCAGCAGGTCGTTCTGCCCCGGCGCCGGAATGGTGTCTCCCGATGCAAGCGGCGCCGGTTCACGGGCATCCCATTCCGCGTAGATTTCGCCGGTCGCGCAGTGGATCGGCGGGACGAGCACGACGAAATGCGCTGTCGAACGCCCCGAGAGGGCGTGGATCCGCTCGCCACGTCCCTCCATCCGAAGCCGCCCGCCGTATAAGAAGAGGGGGACGTCGGACCCGAGTTCGGCTCCGAGCTCGCTGAGCGCGTCGAGGGAGAGCCGGGGGGGCGTCAGTCGATCGAGCGCGTTGAGGATCGCCGCAGCATCGGAGGAGCCGCCCCCGAGGCCGGCGCCGACCGGGATCCGTTTCTCGAGCCTGATTTGCGCCCCCAGGCTTGCTCGCTTCCGTTCGAGCAACATGCGCGCCGCCGTCTCCGCGACATTCTCGCCGTCGAGCGCGCGGTCGGTTGTGAACCGGAGATCGCTCCCACCGATCTCGATCGTCAACCGATCGGCGAGGTCGATCGTCTGCACCTCGGACTGAAGTTCATGGAAGCCGTCCGGTCTCCGACTGAGGACACGCAACGAGAGGTTAAGCTTCGCGTAGGCATCGACGTAGAGGCTCATCGTTGATGGACGACCTCTCCGCCGCGGATCACGGTACGGACCGGATTGTCGCCCAGTCCGCCGAGGAGATCGCGGTAGTCTGCGATGTCCAGGATGACGAGGTCGGCCCGTTTGCCCGGTTCGACGGTGCCAATTTCCGCCGACAGCTCGAGCACGTGAGCATTGTGGAGCGTAACCATGGCAAGCGCCTGCTCGAGCGACACGTTCATCGAGCTGACTGCGAGGGCGATCACGAGCCACATCGATCCGGCGGCGATCGGCGCCGACCCGGCGTTCGTCCCGAGACCGACTGAGAGCTCCGCGTCGAACAGATGAGCAATGTCCGGCAGCGGACGCCCGCGGACCAGCCGTTCGCCGGGCAGGAGGACGGGGATTAGGTCGGCCTTCTGCCACGTCGTCAGATCCTCGAACCCATACTCACAAACATGACCGATGGCTGTGAGTCCGAGTTCGGACGCGACAGATCCGAGCGCTGGGAGAACACCCCCTTGCGCATGGAGGTTTAGATGGAGGCCGGCTGCGCGAGCAGCACGGAGGATCGTCCGAGCTGCCTCCAGGGTGTACGCGCCGGCGCCACATTCCACATCGCAGAACCGGGCCCATCTCCTTCGCCGGACTGTTGGAATGGCATTCCCGATGAGTTCGGACATCGCCTCGGTGTGCGTCGTCTCCTGCAAGGGTGCTGGGCTGAACAGGGTCGGAACGATCGAGGGCAACTGCATGCCCTCTGCGTGCGCAAGGGCCGACAGCTCGCTCAGGCCGTCGAGACTCGGACACTTCACTTCGACTGTGGCGACCCCTTCGGTCAGAGCGCGACGGAGTCTTGTGGTCAGACGCGACTTCGATACGGCAGGATCGGTCGCGAGTTCGAAGTGGGTATGCGGGTCGACCAGAGCCGGCAGGAGAACGCCGCCGCGCGCGTCGATTTCCGACTCTGCACGCTTCGATCGATCTGCGGTTCCGACGGCCGCGATTCGGCCGTCTCGGATGAGAAGCTCCGTCTCCGTACGAATCTCAAGGAGATTCCCGCCTGCGGAGGCCGTCCGGGCGGGGTCGGGCGAGACGAGTTGTCCGATGTTGACGATCCGTGTGTTCATGGACGAGCGATGCGGAGTATAGTCCCCGCAGATCGGCTTTACAACGGAACTTCTGGCCGTTACACTGATTCGAGGGAACCCGAATCGAGTCGGAGAGACCGCATCGAAATGCACCGAGCCGAGGCTGCGCGAGCCGAGACGACGGAGAACCAGAAAGGCAAGTTCGGGATCGTTGCTGTCGTTGGCCAGACGAACGTTGGGAAATCAACCTTCCTCAACGCGGTGCTCGGTCGAAAACTGCTGATCACGTCGAGCAAACCACAGACGACTCGGAATCAGATTCGCTGCATTCTCACGACCGACCGAGCTCAGATCGTCTTCGTCGATACGCCGGGACTCCATCGACCGCGGAATCGCCTCGGCCGTCACATCCTACGCGAGGCACACAGAGCGCATCGCGGCATCGATGCGATGCTGTACCTCGTCGAGCCGTGGGGGAAGGTCATCGATGCGGATCGAGAAGCGTTCGAGCGTTGGAACCGGCTGGAGTTCCCGATTCTCCTGTTGGTCAACAAGATCGACACGGCCAAGGGGAATCGGCTGGAGGAGACGCTCCTCGCGTACGAGGCGACGGGGAGATTCGAGGAGCTGATCCCCATCTCGGCAACGCGGGGCGATGGTCTCGGAGATGCTCTCGAGACGCTGATCGGCTACCTCCCAGAGGGAGATCGGCTCTTTCCAGCAGACATGGAGAGCGAGCAAGGAGAGACCTTCCTCATCAGCGAGTTGATCCGAGAGAAGGTCGTCCGCCTTACCTATCAGGAGATTCCGCACTCGATCGCCGTCCGCGTGAAATGGCTCCGCGAACGCGACGACGGACTCGTCGAGATTCGTGCGGAGATCATCGTCGACCGGCTCTCCCAGAAAGGGATCATCGTCGGGAAGCGCGGCGAACTGATCAAGCGGATTGGGACGCTGGCGCGTGCCGACATCGAGGCGATGTTGGGCAGCAGGGTCTTCCTTGACTTGATCGTGAAAGTCGACGCACACTGGACGAGGGATGAGGATCGGATCCGACAGTTGACCGGGCAGGAACAGCTTTGACGACAAAGGACGTCCGCCTACAACTCCCTCTGATCTGCAACGACGCGTCGCATGCGGCGACGGTACGCGCCCTTCTCGACGGGTCGGGCTATTCGCTCCAGGTACAGGCTGCGGACGAGTCGCTCTCTGACGACCTGGCTGTTGTGCTCTACGTTGTTCCTCCGGATGGCGGCACAGCGTCGCTTGCCGCATGGATCGAGGGTCATTCCGGTGTCGATGTTATCGCGCTTCTGCCCAAAGACATTGCATCGTCGGGGGCGCGGTCGGCCGGTGCCGCGGCCTGTGTCCCGTTGACGACGGACGCGGACGCCCTTCTGACGCTTGTCGATCGAGCGGTCGATCGACGCCGGTGGGCCGTCGAGCTCGAGCATCGGCTCCGTCGACGTGAGGAGCTTCTCGACCGGGCGCCGATCGGGGTGTTCGAGTTGCGGAACGGCCGCGTGTCGTACGTCAACCGACATCTTCTCGATCGCCTCGGGTACGAAGCGGAGGAGATCCTCGGCTCGCCTCCCGAGAAACTCGATCTCGTCCTTCCGCAGGAACGGCCACGGATGCGACGGGCGATCGAGGAACGCGAGCACGGAATCATCCCTGAAGATCCGAGCATCTACCACTTCTCAACGCGATCCGGGGGGACCTACGTGGCAGAGATACGATCGCGCGCGATCGAAACCCCAAGTGGTTTGGCGATCGAGGGGACCGTCCGAGACATCACGCTGGAGACCCGTCTGACGCAGCTGCACCGCGTGGTGATCGAGCTCGGCGAGGTGATTCTCAGCGAGTCCAACATCGATCGGATCCTCCAGCTCGTTCTCGACACGATCACCGAGTACAGCGGCTTCCGCCGTGCCGTTCTTTCCCTTTATGACCTCTCGATCCCGGTGCCGTTCGAGGGCGAGGTGTACACGACGCTGACGTCGGGTCTGACAGCCGAGGAGCGGGAAGCCCTGCTCGCTCAACCTCCGATTCCGATGAGCGAGCGGAAGCTGGTCTTCTCCGATCGCTACCGCCTCGGGCCGGCCTACTACATCCCGCACGACGACACACCGTGGAATGTGGAACGGGGGATCTCCGGAAGCGTCTCCGTCGAGGGGTGGCATGTCGACGATTTCCTGTTCATCCCGCTTCGCGGCACTGCGGGGATCATCGGAAGCATCTCCGTCGATGACCCGAGCGACCGGAGCGTGCCGACGATCGCATCGATCGAGCCGGTCGCTGCGTTGGCCAACCTCGCCGCGCTCGCCGTCGAGCGGGTCTTCAAGATGCGGCAGCTCCAGAAGCAGAAGGAACAGCTACACGGGCTGTCCGAGTTCGGAGGACAGCTTGCTCGTGTGAATGACGTTCGGACGCTCTGCGAGCTTGCTGCGAAGCGGGTCCACGCGGACATGGACTACGACCTCTGCTCAATCTGGGTTGCGGACGGGCTGAGGCTCGTTCAGGAAGCCGTCGCGGCGAAGGATGTGTTCCCGTCCGACGAGATCCCGCCGAAAGGATCGCGGGTGCATGTCGATGGCCCCGGCACGACACGCCATGCATTCCGCACTGCCCAACCGATCGTCATCCCCAACGTTCTCGAAGATGAACGGTATGACGGTTCTAGAGAAGCGGTTCGATCGTTCATGGCGGTGCCGATCCTCAGTCGAAAGGGGCCGATCGGCGTGATCGATGTGGCAAGCGAGCGGGTGGCCGCATTCGGCGAGCAGGATCTGGAGGTCGTCACCACCCTCGCCGGTCAGATCTCCGTGGGGATGGCTGCGCTGACGCGACGAGACTCCCTGCAGCGGATCTACTCCTTCGGGCAGCGACTGGCGACGGCTTCGACGCCGGATCAAGCGATTCGGAGTACGCTCGACTTCCTTGTCGAGCAGTTCGACTACGAGTTGAGTGCGATCATGCTGACCGACGCTGATGGGCAACTTGCGCTGGCGGGACTTCGGAGTCCGTACAGCGGCCGGCACGTCGAGATCGGAACCGTAGTCCCTCTGGAACGGGGGGTTGTCTCGTGGGTGGCGGAGAATCGTCGTCCTGCCGTAGTGCCGCGTGTGAAAGATGACGAAAGGTACTACGAGGGGTTCGCCGGAACGCGTTCGGAGCTGGCCGTCCCGATTCTGTTCAGCGCGAACCTCCTCGGTGTGATCAACGTCGAGAGCCAGCAGCAGGAGTTCTTCGACGACGAGGATCGCCAACTCCTCGAGGTTGTCGCCAACCACCTCGCGATTGCCCTCTCGAATCTAGCCTCGCAGGACATCCTCCGCGAACAGGCGATCCGGGATCCGCTGACCGGGCTGTTCAACCGGCACTACTTCAATTCGATCATCGCGTCCGAATTGAGTCGTGGAGATCGGTACGAGCGCCCGGTGTCGCTGATGATGATCGACATCGACGGATTCCGGACCGTGAACAACGCATTCGGGCACCTGAGGGGAGATGAGGTTTTGCGGGAGATCGCCCGGATGCTCGAACGGAGCGTCCGGGGCGCCGATCGGGTGATCCGCTATGGCGGTGACGAATTCCTCGTTCTGATGCCCGAGACCGACGGCCAGGGAGATGCTGTTGTCGTCGCCGACCGGCTGCGGGAGCGGATCAAGGCGATCCCCGAGCAAACCGGGATTGAAGGACACACGATCGACTTGAGCATCGGGATCTATGCACGGGAGCCGAACGAGGAACGCTCGCTCGAGGCGATTCTCGAAGAGGTCGATCGGAGGATGTACGCCGACAAGCGAGCCAAACAGGGTGATGACGGCCACGATTGAGCGGCTGACCCGCCTCGACGGCATGGACGCCTTCGTCGACCTCCAAAAGTCGATTCTCGGGGAACGTGCACGTTCGATCTGGTCGGTATCGGCGCTGGTGGCCGTCTGCCAGTGCGGGGGACTCGCCCTCGGCGCGCGTTGTGAGGACGGAGCAGCGGATCTCTGTGGCGCGCTCATCGACCTTGTCGGAGACGTTGAAGGCTATCCATCGAGGCACACGGTCTTTCGTGGCGTTCTCCCGTCGGCGAGGAATCGAGGGACGGGCTTCGCCCTGCGGGCGGCGGAGCGAGCAATCTGCCGTCAGGAGGGCGTCGACCTGATCTTCTGGGCACTCGATCCTCTTCGAAGCGACGAAGCGCATCTCGGGCTGAACAAGCTTGGCGCGATCGTCACCGGGCACACTCGCCACCTCTACGGCGAGCTTCATGACACCCCGAATCTCGGCCTTGCGACCGATCGACTCCGCGTCGAATGGTGGATCGAATCTCCCCGCGTTGAGTCGCTCCTCGATCGAGGGAATCGGCCGCAACACCTTCGCGTCGGCATTCACGAGATGGATGTCATCACCGAGACGAAGCTCCACCAGGACGGGTTCCGGAGGTTCATTGGACACGATGACGCCCCTCGTGCCGATCATGTATTGGCTGAGATTCCGGTCGACATCGATCGGATCCGCGCTGCGGATCCGGCAGCGGCACGTGAGTGGAGACTCCGTTTTCGTGAGGTCCTTGAACTGCTGTTCGAGAGGGGGTACGTTGGCACCGGATTCATTCACGAAGGCGGTCGGAGCTTCCATCTGTTCCGCAAGGCGGATCGAGGCGCTGTGCTGAGAGATACATGAGAAGGAGGCAGCATGAAACGGGCAGAACTGGCGAAGCGGATCGACCACACCCTTCTCGGACCGACCGCGGATACGGAGGCGGTGAAGCGGCTCTGCGAAGAAGCAATCCAATTCGACGTCGCCTCGGCCTGCGTCAATCCATGCCACGTCGAGTTGGTCCGAGAGTCTCTGAAGGGCTCCGACGTCAAGGTATGTGCTGTCGTCGGGTTCCCTCACGGGATGAGCACCAGCGAGACGAAGGCGTTCGAAGCGCAGAAGGCGATCGCCGCCGGCGCCGACGAATTGGACATGGTGATCAATGTCGGCGCGCTGAAGGAAGGGGACTACGCGTTCGTCAGCGAGGACATCCATGCGGTCTGCGTTGCGGCGGAGAAGGCGCCCCGTCCGGTTAGCGTGAAGGTCATTCTCGAGATGGCCCTCCTGACCGAGGAAGAGAAGGTGGCCGGCGCGACGCTCGCCAAGGCGGCAGGCGCGGACTACGTCAAGACGTCGACCGGCTTCGGTCCGGGCGGCGCGACGGTGGAGGATGTCGCCCTGCTGCGGGCGACCGTCGGCGAAGGGATCGGCGTGAAAGCGGCTGGGGGGATCCGTGACGCCGAGACGGCAATGGCGATGGTTGAGGCCGGTGCGGACCGGATCGGCGCCAGCCGGACCGGCGCGATCCTCGAGAGGATCGAAGCCTGAGCAGGCGCTGCTCCGGCGTGTTCTTGAACCGCCGTGAGCGCATCCCTATAGTTACGTGATCTGGGGGGATACCATGCACTGCCAACTCCGATCGGCCGACCGGACCTTCTTCGATGGGAGCGCCTCAATGGTCGTCGCGCAGAGCCCCCGAGGCGAATTCGCGATCATGGAAGGGCACGCCCCTCTTCTCGCGGTGCTCGACCGGGGACCGGTTCGGATCCACGTGGAGGGTGGCGCGAAGGTCTTCGCTTGTCGCCGAGGGACCCTTCGCACGACCGGGGATCGGATCAGCCTCCTCGTCGAGTCGGCGACGCCGCTCGAAGAGATCGATCTCTCCGATGTCGAGGCACGGATAGCACACCTTGCCGACAGCGGCGAGGACGCCGATGTCGAGGAGACAGAGCACCTGACCCTTCTGCGGGCGGTGAAGGAGCGCTATGGCTAGCCGCGTGGCGGTGACCGGTGTTGGACCGGTCAGTCCGATTGGAACCGGCCGGGAGGATTTCTGGAACCGACTCCGTGCCGGAGAGAGCGGGGTTCGCCGTGTCGAGGACCGGGTCGACCTGACCGGGATCGACGTGAAAATCGCCGCGCCGGTCGTCGACTTCGATCCGCATGACTACATCGACCCGAAGAAGGCCCGTCGCCTCGACCGTTCGACCCAGTTGGCGCTCGCCGCAACATCACTCGCCCTCGAAGATTCTGGGATCGACGTGAGAACCGTCGACCTCGACCGGTTCGGCGTCGTCGTCGGAACCGGAATCGGCGGGATGGAGACGTTCGAGGAGAATTTCACCACGATGCTCGAACGGGGACCACGCCGCGTCAGTCCTTTCTTCGTTCCCCGAATGATGCCGAACGCCCTCGCCGGCGAGATCTCGATCGCCCACGGATTCCGCGGTGCCAACTTCGGTGTCGTCTCCGCTTGTGCGAGCGGAAACCATGCCATCGGCCTCGCGGCCGACCTGATCGCTTCCGGCCTGATCGACCGCGCCGTCACCGGCGGCGCGGAGGCGGTCATGATTCCCGTGACCTTCGCCGGCTTTGCACGGATGGGCGCACTGTCGAAGCGGAACGACGAGCCGGAACGCGCGTCTCGCCCGTTCGACGCCGAGCGCGACGGGTTCGTCATGGGTGAGGGAGCCGGGATGCTCGTCCTCGAGAACTACGACGCGGCCGTCGAAAGGGGTGCGCACATCTACGCCGAGGTCCGCGGGTTCGGGCTGACGGCCGATGCGTCGCACATCACCGCTCCCGTCGAGGACGGGTCAGGTGCTTCGAGGGCGATGCAGATGGCGATCGAACGGGCCGGCCTCACAGCGGAGGACATCGTCTACATCAACGCACATGGGACCTCGACGCCACCGAACGACCGGGTCGAGACGGTTGCGATCAAGGCAACCTTCGGGGAGACGGCAAGCCGGCTGAAGATCACCTCGACGAAATCCCAACTCGGCCACCTCCTCGGCGCCGCCGGGGGGATCGAGGCGATTGCGACGGTCCTGACGATGGAGCACGGCTTCATCCCTGCAACGCTGAACTACGAGAACCCCGATCCGGCGTGCGATCTCGACTACACACCGGTGTCGGTTGAGATGCCGGTTCCGGTCGCGCTGTCGAACTCGTTCGGTTTCGGAGGTCAGAACGCTGCGCTGATCTTCGTTCGCGAGTAGCGAGTGCGACCCTGCGGGTCGCGGGCTAGAACTGACGGAGGAAGCGGAGATCGTTCGTCAGGAAGACCCGGATGTCGTCGATCCCGTACTTGAGCATCGCCATCCGCTCGATTCCGAGGCCGAACGCGAATCCGGTGTAGATCTCGGCGTCGTAGCCGACCCCTTCGAGCACAGCCGGGTCGACCATCCCCGCTCCCATGATCTCCAGCCAATCGGTCGCTCCGGGGGCCTTGATGTGCACCTGGACGGACGGCTCGGTAAACGGAAAGTAGTCCCCGGAGAAGAGCATTTCGTACCCCTCGCCGAAGAACTCATGGGTGAAGACCTCGAGCACGTACTTCAGATTGGCGAGGGAGAGTCCTTCCTCGACCCAGAGAAGCTCGATCTGATGGAAGACCGGTGAATGCGTCGCGTCCTGCGTATCGCGCCGATAGCAGCGTCCCGGGCAGATGATTCGTACTGGAGGCTCCGTCGTCTCCATCACGCGGATCTGGACCGGAGACGTGTGCGGGCGGAGAAGCGATGTCTCGTCGATGTAGAACGTGTCCCAATCTGCGCGTGCCGGATGTTCGACCGGGATGTTGAGCGCATCGAAGTTGTAGTACTCGGTTTCGATTTCGGGCCCGGCAGCGACGGAGAATCCCATTCGCATGAAGATCGACTCAATCTCGCGTTGGACCAGCGTCATCGGATGGAGATGTCCGAACGTCGAATAGACACCCGGGAGCGACATATCGACCCGCTCAGCATCGAGCTGTGATGCGAGCTGCTCGGCGCTCGCCTTCTGAGCTACGCGGGCGATCTCTTGCCCCGCCCTCTCCTTCAGGGTGTTCAGTAGCTGACCGGCCTCGCTCCGCTCGGATGCGTCGAGCGACCCGAGGTGCTTGAACAACCCCGAGATCCGCCCTTTTCGCCCGAGGAAATCGACGCGAAGTGCGTCGAGGGACGCATCGTCGTCGATCCGAGCCATCCGTTCCTGGAGCTCGCGTTCCAGCCCTTCGATCTCCACTCGCAGTTCTTCGAGGGTCATCAGATGCGGATTATACGAGTCGATTTTCCCGTTGACAAGAAGGTTTCCGGCGTATAGGCTTGCTTCAACCGATGCGGCAGGAGGCGTCATCCTGCCGGGAGAGAGGACGGTCCGTTCGCATGCCCGACTACCCGAAACGACAGCAAGCTCTGCTGGAGACGATCGAGGGCGACGCCTATCTCGCACTCAACTATGAACACTCGGATCCGGTCAGTCTTCGATACCTGACCGGCTTCACCGGCGAGGGAGCCTTCGTCCTCACCGAGAAGGAAGCGATCCTCCTGACCGATTCGCGATACACCGAGCAGGCCAAGGGAGAAACAAGCGGCCTGTCGATCGAGGAGGATCGAGCTTGGCGGACGAAGGCGACCGCAGAGGCCATCGGCAAGCGGGATCTCAACCGCGTCGTCTTCCCGTCTGCGCGGGTCAGCTTCTCCTGGGTCGAGGAGATGCGGGCACTCGATCGGTTCCCCCTCGTCCCGGCGAAGGATCCGGTCGCAGCGCTCCGGCGGACGAAGACGCCGGAGGAACTCGACGCTCTGCGAAGAGCGGCAGCGATCGCCGATGAAGCATTCGCGGCGCTTCTCCCCGCGTTGAAGGTCGGCATGACCGAAGCGGAGGCAGCGCTGCGACTGGAGGTTCTGATCCGGGAGACCGACGCAGAGGGGATCGCATTCAGCGTTAACGCATCGGCCGGGTCGAACACGGCGCTCAATCACTACAATCCATCGCTCGACCCGAAGCCGCTCGCGGAAGGGGATCTGCTCCTCTTCGACTTCGGCGCATGCTACGCCGGCTATCGATCCGATATCACGCGGACGGTCTCCGTCGGAGAGCCGAGCGAGCGCGCGAAAGAGATCTACGACATCGTCCTGCGCGCGAACCTGGCGGCGATCGACGCGGTCCGCAGCGGGAAGACGGGTCCGGAGGTCGATGCGATCGCTCGCAATCTGATTACCGAAGCCGGATACGGTGAATCGTTCGGGCACGGGCTCGGCCATGGGATCGGCCTCGAGGTCCACGAGCCGCCAGGGCTCAGCCCACTGAGCAAGGACACGCTTGAGACCGGGATGGTCGCGACGATCGAGCCGGGGATCTACCTGCCCGGCTTTGGCGGGGTCCGGATCGAGGACGATGTCATCGTCGGGACCGCCGGATGCGATGTGATCACCGCCTTCCCCAAGGACGAGCTGATCGAGGTCGGGTGACCGAAATGAGCCGAAGGTTCGTCGGGTTGGGATTCACGATTCTCCTCATCGGGCTCCTGTCTGCCTGTACGCTGATCTCCGCTGGGCCGGAAGCGCGCTTCGGCGCCTCGCCGGTCGTCGTCTACGCAGGGGAGACCGTGACGTTCGATGCTTCGGCCTCGACGGGCTCATCGGCGATCGTTTCGTACACGTGGGACCTCGGCAACGGCGCGACGTCCGCCGGGCAAGTTGTCACAGCAACGTATCCGAGCGCGGGGACCTACACGGTCCGTCTGACCGTCCGAGACACCGATGGGAAGACGGATGCCATCGAGGAGCGGCTGACGGTCTATCTCCGGAGCGGGACGGTCCTGTTCGCGGAGGATTTCGCCGACGGACCGAAGGCCCTGGGTCACTGGCCCCTCGATCCGACGTGGGCGACCGACGGCGACGCGACGGTCGATCAGATTGCCGGTGCTCCGGGGTACGCGCTCTACATCCACAGCGGGAACGCACGCTGGCATCGACGCTACACGGCCGTTGCGCTTCCGCCGCTTCGCGTCGGCCAGAGTGCAGTCTTCTCCTGCCGGGTGATGACGCTACAGAATCAGGATCTGCATACATTTCTCTTCTCGCCCGCACGCCTGGATCTCGACTCGATCGCCGGTTCGCTCCCATACTACGTCTACACCGGAACCGGCGGCGGATCGTACGTCCACGAGCCGTCCGAGTACGGGTCCGACATCCCGAGACCGGTCGCCTTCGTTCCCGACGTCTACCGGTGGCACACCTACACGTTCTTCTACCGCGCTGGTGCCTACGAACTGGAGATCGACGGGATCTCCGTCTACAGCGGCACGCTGACGGCCGATTTCTCGGAGACGGGAGATTGGGTCCTCCTCCTCGGAGAGGAGAGTGTCACCGAAGCGTGCAAGGCGTACTTCGACGACATTCGCGTCTCGATCGAGGAGTAGACCTGCAGGGGAGCTCTCACCCGCTGAAGGGCGACGTGCGTCCTTGCAGTTCCAGCCGATCTCCGGCACGATTTGAGACGGGTGAGGCGAGATGCCAGCGACATTCTTGTCATTGATCGCGATCTGGCTCCTGCTCACCCGTCGGCTCGACGCGCCCGCACTCGTGGTTGGCGTTCTTGTGGTTGGATTCGTCTGTCTTGCTCAGCGAATCCTGTTCCGCAGCCACGATCGGCTGGTGTCGACGCTCCTGCGACATCCCCTCCGCAGCCTGCGCTATCTCGGAATCCTCGCGTGGCGCTTCCTGATCTCGACGGGATACACCATCCGGCTCATCCTGCTTGGGGACGAGGAGGGCAGGATCGTTGCCCTCCCGCTTCGACTACGGCATCCCATCGGCCAACTGCTCCTGCTCAACTCCATCACGCTCACGCCGTCCACGATCTCCCTTTTGGTCGAGGGGGACCTACTCTACATCCATTGGCTCCGTGCCCGCGACTCGCAAGGGGACTGGGAAACGATCAAGGAGACCCTCGAAAAAGAGATGCTGACGATCTTCCCGAGCGGAGAGTCATGACCGTTATCGAGGGGATCATCCTGGCCACCGCTCTGCCTCTGCTGTGGCTCCTTGCACGAGCCCCCACGGCCTGGGACCGACTCGTCGCCTACAACTCCGCCGCCAATCGTGTGACGGCCGCCCTGGCGATCTCATCCGTCGTGTTGAACCGAGAGGTGCTGCTGGATGTCGCGATCCTCTACGCCGCGCTCAGTTTCATTGGCGTCGTGGCCTTGGCGCGCTTCATGGAGAGGGGAGGGGGCTTCCGATGATCGGCACTGCCCTAGCAGCTGCAGGCGCACTCCTGGTCGCTGTGGGAACCTTCGGCATCATGCGCTTCCGAGATGTCTATTCGCGCCTGCAGGCCAGCGGCGTGTCGGACAACGCTGGCCTCGCGCTGATCCTCCTCGGTCTCGTCGTGTACAAGGGTTGGGCCCCGATCGATTGGTCGCTGCTCTTCCTGCTCGTGCTGATGCTCGTCACCAACCCCATCGCCACGCACAGCATCGCCAAGAGCGCCTTCGTGCAGCGCCACACGGGAGAGGATTCGCCATGATCTCGCGGGCCGTCTTGCTCCTCCTCCTGCCGATCATCGCGGGTGTCTCGCTCTCCCAGCGGCGGCGGCTGTCCGCAGTCATTGGTATGGGGCTTTTCAGTCTTGTTTTGGCAGCAACGTACTTGCTGCACAGCGCGCCAGACGTTGCGGTGACGGAGGCGGCGATCGGCGCCGCGCTCGTCACGGTCATCTACGTTCTGGCCATCCGCCGCACAGGGCGGCTGCTCGTGGTCGGCGATGAGGTTCCGGGGCTGCTCGCGCTTGAAAGCGGAGAGTTCGTCGGCCTTGAGGTCGACATTCTCAGCGGATTCGCAAGACGCCTCGGTTTGGACCTCTCGATCCAGATCGCCCCGCTGTGCGACGTCGAGACAATCCTCCTGCGTGGCGACGCCGATCTCGGCGCCGGCGGACTCTCGTCGTTGCCGTCGGTGCAGCTTCATCGAAGCCGCGAACATCTCCCGACGGCACTGGTTCACCTCTGCCCGGAGGAGGACGGTCGTTCTGCGCCCAAGGAGGCTCCAGCCTCCGATGGCTGTGACTACCCGGGCTACTTCTCCGACCTCGTCGAGGCGTTCCAGCGCAAGGAACCGATCGAAGCCACGCTCGACATGGCGCGGTTCCTCGCGATCTCGCGAATCGACATCTCGGGATGGGAAGTCGCTCGGCTTCCTGGGCCCAAAGCGTTCGCATTCGTCGCCGCGCCCCGGAGGAAGGATCTGCGCGACCAACTGAGCGCGTACATCGACGAACTCGAACGTGACGGAAGCCTGGAGGATATGATCCGGAGGCACCTACCATGAAGCGCAGGGTACGCACGGCCCTTGCGGTGGCGCTGTCCCTCGCCGCCAGCGGAATTGTCATCTTTAACTTGTCGGCCCCCGATGTGGCAGCCCCCCCGCACGATGCCGACCTGCTTGTCTCAGAGACCGGCGCACCGAATCTCGTCTCCGCCATCTATCTTGATGCGCGTCTGTACGATACGCTGTACGAGATCCTGGTGTTCACCGTCGCAGTGATCGGGGTGCGCTTCTACCTGCTGCGACGAGAGTCCTCCGCCCGAGCGACTCCGATCCCGGAATCGCACGTCCTGCAGGCATCGGCGCAGATCCTCTATCCGCTGACGCTTCTTCTCGGTCTCTACCTCACCGTCTTCGGGCATCTCTCTCCGGGCGGCGGCTTCGGCGGCGGCGTGGTCGCTGCAAGCGGACTGCTGTTGTGCGTCATGTCGATCGGTGTCCAGACGATCTACCGTCGCTTGAGCGGGGCCGGGATCGAGCGTCTGGAGTGGGCACTACCGATGGTCATCGTCGCGATCTGTGTCGCGCCTCTCCTGTTCGGTCGACCGATGCTCTCGAACCTTCTCCCGGTCGGCCGTGCCGGACATGTCTTCGGCAGTTCGTCCATTCTGTTGCTCAACATCCTCGTCGGCCTGAAAGTGCTGATCGGATCGTGGATGGTGCTGTACGCGTTCATCTGTCATCGGGGGGAGATCTGATGGGTTGGCTCAGCGGGCCTACGGTTGCCATGATCCTGCTTGCTATCGGGACCACGGCACTCATCGTCCGGAAGGACCTGGTCATCAAGCTCCTCGCGCTAGGGCTCGTGAACTCGAGCGGAATCCTGTTCCTGATCTCGATCCGCTTCCAGCCAGCGATGGAAGCGCCGATTCTTCCTGCGAAAGTTGGGAGTCCGATCGCCGACCCGCTGCCTCATGCCTTGGTTCTCTCCGCGATCGTTATCAACTTCGCGATCCTTGCCCTCTCGCTGGTGTTTGTTATGCTCCTCGTCGAACGCTACCACAGCACCGACTGTGGCCGGATCGAGCACGCCGTGGAGACGGAAGAGGCCACCCTCGGAAGCCAGAACCTGGCTGCCGAGCCTTCCGGGACCGATGCGCGGAAGGTGCCCCGATGATTCTGGCGCTCTTCCCTCTCTCACACATCTTCCTCGGACTCGCCGCGATCGCATGGAAGGCCTCCGCGCGGGCCACACTGATCGTTGGTTTGATCGTCGACATCGGGCTCATCGCGATCGCATTCTCTCCGGCCAGTCACTGGCTCTCCTCGACGGTCGTTGGGGGATGGACGGACGCGATCGGGATTCGCCTTACGCTCGACTCGATGGCGCTCGATCTTCTCCTTCTCGCGGTCTTGCTCGAGCTCGCTGTCGTCATCTACCTGTGGCGTCAGCGTCTGCGCCCCAGCTTCGTCATCCTGTTGCAGTTCCTCGTCGGTGCGGTGATGGGACTCGTCCTGACCCAGGACCTGTTCAACATGTACGCCATCCTCGAACTCCTCACCCTGGTGAGCTTCCTTCTCGTCGCCTATGACCGCCGGACGTTCCAGATCTGGGCGAGTCTCAAGTATCTGATCCTCGCCTCGGCCGGCATGTCGATCTTCCTTGTCGGCGTCGCCGTGACGTACACAAACGTCGGAAGCCTCGGACTCGCGGCCATTGCCGATACGGTCGCCGCGAATCCCCAAGCAGAGTGGATCCCGCTGGCAGCGGCGCTTCTGGTCGCCGGCGTATCGGTCAAGGCGGGAATCCTCACCTTCTCCTTGTGGCTCCCCGACGCTCATTCCGCAGCTCCGGCCGCGATCTCGGCATTTCTCTCCGGGTTGGTGATCAAGATGGGCGTCGTCGTACTGATTCGCCTGGCCGGCGTCTTCCCACTTGCATTGGTCCTTCAGATCCTCGGGGCGATCACTGGAATTGGCGGAGCGATCTATGCCATGTCGAGCAAGGATCTCAAGCGAATGCTCGCCTTTCACACGCTATCGCAGATCGGATACCTACTGATCGGCATGGGTGCAGCGAATGAGGAGGCCGCCAAGGGAGTTCTCGCCTATGCGTTGGCACACGGATCCTTCAAGGCGCTTCTATTCCTCGCTGCGGGCGCGGCGTACGACGTTGTCGGCACCACCGAGATCTCGGAACTGATCCTTGCGCGGAATCGGATTCCGCTACGAACGCGCGCAGCGCTGCTGCTGGGCACTCTGGCCATCGTCGGGCTCCCACCATTTGACGGCTACATCGCCAAGGCTCCCATCCTCCATGCGGCCCATGGATGGGCGAACCAGATCATCCTCATCCTCCTCGGAATCGGCACGGCCGCCTCGTTTGCCAAGCTCCTGCCGCTCTTCAAGGGCCCGTACCGACGGGTTGGCAACGATCCGGCGTGGGAGTCCTACGTCGTGTTGGCGCTCCCGATCATCCTGTTTCTGCCGATCGAACGAGCGCTCTTCGGTCCTGCTTTCGTCCTGCCCGCGATGGACTGGATCATCGCCGTCGAGTCCGTTGCCGTTGTGGCGACAGGCTGGCTGGTTCATCGGGTGTATCGCCGACTCTCCATCCGCCCGCCCGAGAGCCTCTTCCGACTCGAACCGGGGATGATCGCCATTCTGCTGGGATTCATAGCGATCTACCTGCTCCTGCGGTTCGGCGGGTCGATGCAGTAGGCAGCGTTTTTCGGTACCGTTCTGCGCATGGCAGATCGACTCCTCGGCATCTACAACGCGTTTCTCCTCGATGTTGACGGTGTACTGGTTCGCGGTTCCGTCCCGATCGACGGAGCGGTCGCCGCGTTTGCGTTGCTGGGCGAGACAGCGGACGTCCTCCTCTTGACGAACAACTCGACCAAGACGCGAACGCAACACGCGGAACAGCTTCAGAGACTCGGATTCGAGGTCTACGCCGACCAGGTTCTCGCTTCAGCATACCTCGCTGCCGAGTACCTGCTCGACAAGCGGGGAGCGATCTCCGTCTGGCCGATCGGGGAAGAAGGGATCCGAGCTGAGCTGGTCGCGGTCGGACATCGGCTTGCCGGCCGGCCGGAAGAGGCCGACGCGATCGTCGTCGGGATGGATCGCGGCCTCACCTACGCTGCGCTCGCGGACGGCCTCAGCGCTCTGAGGAGCGGAGCTCAGTTCGTCGCGACCAACGAAGACGGAACGTTCCCCGTGCCGGACGGAGTCCGCCCCGGAGCCGGCGCGATGGTCGGAGCCCTCCGTGGAATGGGCTTCGCCCCTGACGTCGTTATCGGCAAGCCGTCGCGTGTTGCCTACCGCCTAGCGCTGAAGCGACTGGCGCTGCCGCCGGAGCAAGTCCTGATGGTCGGGGATCGTCTCGAGACTGACATCGTCGGCGCACAGGGCATCGGTCTCGATACGGCCCTCGTCCTCTCCGGCATTGCGACGCGCGAGGACATCGACTCGACGGGGATCCGTCCGACGTGGATCGCCGACGATCTTGCGGCGCTCGTTCGAGGCGACGGAGTCGATTCCGCCGCCGGATAGGCGCTGGACGCGGAACTTGGACGGACCGGATAAGCTCCGGTACGATCGTCCGCAAAGGGGGCATCGATGGCCAAATCTGCTCTTCTGCGCGTCAGCGATCTTGTCAAGCACTACGGCGACGTGCGCGCCGTCGACGGAATCTCCTTCGAAGCCCGGACCTCGTCCGTCTTCACCCTCCTCGGCCCGAACGGTGCGGGGAAGACGACGACGCTCGAGATCCTCGAGGGAATCCGTGAGCCGGATTCCGGCGAGATCGAGGTCTTCGACGTTCGTCTCAAGCGGATCACGCGAGCGGTGAAGCAGCGGATGGGCGTCCTCCTTCAGGACGGAGGATTCGAGCCGTACCTGAAGGTTCGCGAGGTCATGCGGCTGTTCGCGTCGTTCTTCGAAAGCCCCGTTCCGATCGACGAGGTGCTCTCCCAAGTGGCGCTGACTGACAAAGCCGGGGCGCTCGTCCGGACGCTCTCCGGAGGACAGAAGCAGCGACTCGCCGTCGGTGCTGCGCTCGTCAACGATCCGGAGCTGATCTTCCTCGACGAGCCGACGACCGGCCTCGACCCGCAGGCGCGTCGGAACATCTGGTCGATCGTCTCCGATCTGAAAGGGAGGGGGAAGACGATCATCCTGACGACACACTACATGGAGGAGGCCGAGGCACTCTCCGACTGGGTCTGCATCCTGGACCACGGGACGATCATCGCACAGGGGACCCCGCGCGAGCTGACGCAGGATTTCGGCGAGGAGACGATGATCGAGTTTCGGGCGGATGAACTCGGCTCCGGGGCGCTGGAAGCCTTGCGCTCCTGCTGTAAGGACTTTCGAATCGATGGCGCGACCGTCACGATGGAGACGGAGGACCTCCCGGCGACGATGGAATCGCTCTTCGCGTGGTCGCGAGAACAGGACGTCTCGCTCCGGAATCTGATCGTCCGGCAGCCGAACCTCGAGGACGTCTTCCTCTCCCTGACGGGGCGGAGGCTGCGCGAGTGAACGACGTCTTCCTCCTCGCCCGGACGTACGTAGCTACGGCGATCCGCGAGCGGGTCACCCTCTTCTGGTTCCTCATCTTCCCGGTCTTCTTGCTTGTTGTTCTCGCCCTGATCTTCGGCCGCGTCGGCCAGGAAGGGGAGATCAACTTCGACGTCGCGCTTGTCAATCAGGACGCGGGGAGCTCCGACCCGGTCGGGTTCGCTGCGATGGTCGTCGATGTCTTCGATGGGCTGGCGAAGCCGCAGGTCGAGAGGCAGGAGCCGCTGTTCACGCTCCACCGGGCCGACCAAGGCGAGGATCCGGCCGAGTTTCTCGACCATGAGCTCACGTCGCTCCGCCGCGGCCGCCGAGCGGCGGTGATCGTCATCCCGGAGGGGTTCGGCAGCTCGGTCTTCGGGCAGATGGCGTCCTCGGAGAGCGAGGGCACTCCTCTGATCGTCTACATGAGCGGGACGAGCGTCGCGTCCGAGATGGCGGCCGAGATCGTCGGCCAGGTCCTTTCCGGGATCGATCGCGAGATCCTCGTCCGGGCCGGCCGCTTCGATCCCGCCGATGCGGTCACGGCCGAAACGGTCTGGCTCGGCGGGGGTGACGACGAGACGCTCTACGTTGACTTCCTCCTTCCGGGGATGATCTTGATGGGCTTCTTCGTCAACGGCCTGTTCGGCGTCCCCGGAGCGATCCTGTTCAATCGAGATCGGAGGATCCTCCGCCGCTACTGGGTGACGCCGGTCTCGGTGCCGCGATACCTGGCCGGATTTTCCCTCGGACATCTCGCCCTCTGCGGGATCCAATTCGTCTTCCTCTTCCTCCTCGGACGCTACGCCTTCGGCGCCACGGTCTCGTTTGCCCAGCCGGCGGCGCTGCTGACGCTCATCCTTGGGGCCGTCACGTTCATGGCATTCGGCTTCCTGATCGCGGCACTGGCGCGAACGGCGAACGCGGGGATGGCGACGGCGAACATCCTGAACATGCCGATGATGTTCCTGAGCGGGATGTTCTTCCCGATCACTGGACTTCCCGCATTCCTGAAGGCGATCGTCTACGTGAATCCGGTCAGCTATTTGGTCAATGGGCTTCGGGTGAGCCTCGGTGTGGAGAGCGCCGCGTTCTCGCCTGCGCTCGCGATCGGTGTGCCTCTAGGATGGATCGCCCTGTCGGCGCTCGTTGCGTCGCGGAAGCTAAAGTGGGACGTGGAACGATGAAGGCGCTGCGAGCTCTGTTGATGTCCGAGTCCCGGATCCTCCTCCGGGATCGGATGGCCTTCTTCTTCACGTTCGCCTTCCCGCTCCTCTTCATCCTCGTCTTCGGGTTCCTGATGGGCGACATCGGGAACGTCTCGGAATCGGCGATGGGGATCTTCGTGGAGTCCGGCGTCGATCGGACGCATCTCGATGAGACGCTCGCCGCCGCCGGCTCGATGGCGATCGAGCCGTTCGAGTCGGCGGAGGCCCTGGAAGCGGCCGTCGTTGATCGGGAGGTCGACTTCGGCCTTGCTTGGAATGGAGAGGCACTCCGGTTCTTCTACGACGCGAACCGGGTCCAGGAGAACTTCGCGTTTCAACAGGTCGCCCAAGGGCTGACGACCGACTTCGATCTTCGTCGTCAGGGGGCGATGCCCTCGATCACGGTCGAGCCGGTCGATGTCGGCGATGTTGCGTCGACCGGGTGGTTTCAACTCGTCCTCCCGGGGATCCTCGCCTTCTCCGTTCTTTCGTCGGGCCTGTTCGCTGTCTCCGGTCACCTGACGGCGATGAAGGAGCGGAAGGTCCTCGACCGGATGGTCGTGACTCCAATGCCGCCGGTCGCGCTCCTCATCGCGATCGTCATCGTCCGGCTGATCATCGGATACATCTCGACGCTGATTACACTTGGGGTTGGCGTTCTCGTCTTCGGGCTGAAGTACGACGTCAGCTGGCTCCGGTTCACCGTCTTCATCGCCTGCGCCACCGTCGGGACGATGGGGTTCGGGACGATCATCGCCCTCGTCGTCCGCCGCCCGTCGAGCGCGAGCAACCTGGCCAACGCGATCGCGATGGTGATGCTCTTCCTCGCCGGGATCTACTTTCCGATCGAGTTCATGCCGGCCTTCCTTCGCGCGATCAGCCGAGGACTCCCGTTGACCCACATGGCGAACGCGATGCGGTACGCGACCGGGGTGATGGACATGGCGGAGATAGAGTTCTGGGCGATCACGTTCTCATTCCTCGGGATCGCGATTCTCCTCTTCCCTGTCCTCGCGCGGTACGCCGTTCGCCCTTCGAGGCAGTAGCTTCAGCCGATCCCGAACAGCTCGAACAGGCCGAGGCTGATGAGGAGGACGAGCAGACCGGCGATCAAGACGCCGACACCGATCCACGGAAGCGCTCTGCGCGTGGGGATACCGAACAGCCTCGCGGCGATCGCCCCGGTCCAGGCCCCAGTTCCTGGAAGCGGAATGGCGACGAGCAGGACGAGGGCGATCGGTCCGACCCGTTCGATCAGCCGCCCCTTCCTACGCGTCCGCTTGAAGACCGACTGCATCAGGGTGCGCGTCGGCCGCCATTTGGAAAGGATCCGCTCGCCGAACTCGAACCCGGCGAGAAGGATCGGGACGATCGCCAGGTTCCCGAAGACGGCCAACAGGTACGCGGCGGCGGCCGGATATCCCTGGGAGATGGCATACGGGATCCCGCCACGAAGCTCGGCAATCGGCGCCGCCGAGATGCCGATGATCAGAAGGGCTGACCCGAGGCTCATGGGCGTAGTCTACCGATCGGCTGGGTTGGGTGGTAGCCGTGCGTGCCTGCCCGTATCTTGAGATCGTGGTGACGGCGAGGAACGGCTCATATAATCGCCGAACAAGGAGGTGGGTGCCGTGAGACTCTACAACACCCTCACACGTCAGACCGAGCCGTTCGAACCGCAGCACGACCGTACCGTGGGGCTGTACGTCTGTGGCCCCACCGTCTACGACCACATCCACATTGGGAATGTCCGGCCGATTCTCGTCTTCGATACCCTTCGTCGGTACTTCGAGCGATTCAAGGGCTGGACCGTCATCCACGTTCAGAACGTGACCGACGTCGACGACAAGTTGATCCAGCGGTCGATCGAGACCGGCGAGTCGGTCGACGCGATCGCGAAGACCTACACCGACGCGTTCTTCGAGCTGCTCGATCGGCTTCACGTCCTGACCCCGACGCACAGTCCGCTGGCGACGGAGCACATCGAGGAGATGATCGGACTCGTCGCGGACCTGATGGAGAAGGGGTACGCCTACGAGCGCGACGGCGACGTCTACTTCCGCGTCGACGCGTTCGAGAACTACGGGAAGCTCTCCGGGCGGCGTCTCGACGAACAGGAAGCCGGCGCGCGGATCGAGGCGTCGGACAAGAAGGAGAACCCGCTCGACTTCACCCTCTGGAAGGCGGCGAAACCCGGGGAACCGACGTGGCCGACGCCGTGGGGGGCAGGACGCCCCGGGTGGCACACCGAGTGCGTGGTCATGGCAAAGAAGTACCTCGGGAAGCATCTCGACATTCATGCCGGCGGAAACGACCTCGTCTTCCCGCACCATGAGAACGAGATTGCACAGGCCGAAGCGACGACCGGCGAGCCGTTCTTCCGATTCTGGATGCACAACGGGATGCTCGCATTCCAGCAAGACAAGATGTCGAAATCGGTCGGGAACGTCGCCCAAGCGTACGAAGTTCTCGACGCGTTCGACGCAGAGGCGGTCCGCTACTTCTTCCTGTCGCGTCACTACCGAAAGCCGATGGACTACTCGGATGAGGGCCTCGGCGCTGCTCGGACCGCCCTCGGACGGATCCAGACGCTCGTCCGAGACGTCGAGGCGGAGTTGCGGGACGCGGGCTCATCCTCTGGCGAGTCGGACGATGCGGGACGGGCATTTGCTGAATCCCTAGCAGAGTATCGGACCCGATACATCGACGCGATGGACGACGATCTGAACACCGTCGACGCGATCGGCATTCTTCAGGAGATCGTCGCCGCCACGAATCGATTCCGGTCCGATGCTTCGGAGGAGGACCGCCTGGCTCTCCGCGCAGCTGTCGAACTGATCCGCGAGCTCGCGTACCCACTCGGTCTCTTTCCGGAATCCGCCGCCTCGTGTGATTCGATCGATGCCGATCTGATCGGTCTGCTGGTCGAACTCCGCGCCGAGCTTCGCGACAAGAAGGAGTTCGAGCTTGCCGATCGGATCCGAGACCGGCTCGAGGGACTCGGCATCGTCCTGAAGGACGGCCCGACCGGAACGATTTGGACGGCGGCCGGCTAGCCGGCGGGGTTCCCGTCGCGCAGCAGACGTCCGAGGACAGCACACACTTCTTCGAGATCGGTTGCAGCATGGTATTCCGCATCGCTAGGGATGTGCTCCTGCATCCACGCCGGTGTGTCGACGAGGATCACTTCGCCGATCCCAGCCCGCTGCGCAGCGATTAGATCGAGATGTGCGTCTCCGATCGCCACGGCATCGGCTGGCTCCACCTCGAGTTCCGCCAGAGCCCGTAGGAAAGCGGCCGGATCCGGCTTCGCCGTCCCGTCGTCGCGCGTCAAGACGAGCTCGAATGAGAGTCGGTATCGCTTGAGGACCGTTTCGGCGCTTCGCCTGGAGTTGTTCGTGATCAGCGCACCACGGACTCCATGCCGGTGGAGAAGGCCGAGGAGTTCCTCGGTTCCATGGATCAGGTCGCCGTTCTCCGCGCCGTTTCGCTCCGCTTCGTGCAGGAGGGCGAGCCCCTTCTCGCGAACGTCTTCCGGCGCCTGTCGCAGCTGCGCCAGGATTGGGCGGCCGTCCCATGGGATCTGGATCTGCTCCCGAAGCGAGATCCAATCGATCTTCGAATCGAAGAGCGTTCCGTCCATATCAAGGAGTGCAGCACGAATCGGCATGATCGCCGAGTCTACCGCACGAACGGCTGCGCTTCAGCCGGACGAGATCGCGAGCCGATGTGCGCGGCTGCGGTTACGGGAGATCCCGAACGTGCAGACTGACGACGTCGGAGTACTGGGCGCCGCTTTCATCGGTGACGATCAGTGTGATCCAGATGTCTTCGCCGTCACAGAAGTGGGTCGTCGGCGCGAAGAACAGCGGATCGCTCGCCGTCGAATCGAGGAACCAGCCCTTGCTGGCGCTCCACTCGAACCGAACCTGCTCGCAGATCGGATGCGGCACGGTCGAGCGAAGCTGAATGAACGAGCATTCGTCGACGCAGAGCGGCATGTTCCGGTTGATCCCTGGCTTCACGACGTGGCACGGATCGGTGCAGACGTCGTAGCAGCTCCAGGCGAGCGGTGCGCAGGGGGTCGCGCCGCATGCCGTGCTCGGACGGGCGCATCCGCCAGCCAGCGGTCCCACCGGCGGCTCGGCCATGGCGACGGCGGGAGCGATCCGTCCCTTGTCGCACGGGCAGGCGGGCTTCCCACAGAGCTGGGTCGGGGACCCGCAGCCGCCGACCATCGCCGGGGCGACGGCAGGCGTGTGAACGGCCGTCGATCCGCACGAGGGACAGGGGGCAGGTGCTGTCGTCACGACCGCCGCAGGTGCGACGACTGGCTCCACCACCGGCGTTGCCGTCGTGACCGGCTGCCAGTAGCTCGGCTCTGCATCCGCGATTTCGCCCGAATCCATTTCGAGTGCACCATCGAGCTCCGGAGCCAGATCGCGCTCCGCGGTCGGGGCTCCGAATAGAAGAAGAAGAACGAGGGCGGCCGCCCCCGCAGCGAGCATCCAGACTCCGAGTGAGCTATTCATCGCTTCGCTACCTCCCGATTCGGCTCTCCCCCATCTCAATCGCAAGCCATACCCGAGAGCGAACCGAGTATAGCGACGGGACGCGCATATTCGAGTTACGCAGATTACAAAAGCAAACGGTACCGCTCGCGCGTCGAGCCGTCATATCATTGCGTCAAGAGCCAGTTCTCGGGATGTCTCTCCCCGCTCTCGGGTGGGGCGGTCCGCTGGGAAGTCGTCCGATCTGTAATAGTCGCGCCGCAGCAGGAGTGCTCGACCAATCCACTACTCGAGATCATTCCATTATCGATTGTCGAATCACGTGCTGGCTCGCTAGCACAACCCCTGCTCCCGAACCTCCCATCCTGCAGATCATCCTTCCTTTGGTACGGATTGCGAGCCCGCCAATGCGCATCATGAGCTAGCACATTGTCTCTCCCCATGACGTTCGATATACTTCCAGTAGTTTGCATGTCTAAGCGTTCCTGCACTGAGGATGAAGTAAGGAGGTTGGAAGATGTCCTTGGGAACCAGCCCATCAGGTGAGGGAGACGTCCTCGTCATCAATACCGGCGGGACGATCGCGATGGTCCATTCTGAGCCGGGGAATCCACTGAGCCCCCTGACTCCGGCAAAGGACTGGAAGGAGATCGAGGCCAACTTCGAGACTCTCAAGTCTGAGTATCTAGGAGTGATGACCGACTACTGCCAGTTCGACCCACTGCTGGATTCCTCCGACATCCGTTGCGAGAACTGGCAGGAAATGGCGGCTGTGATCAAGGACTGCTACACGGACTATCGGGGTTTCGTGATTTTGCATGGAACCGACACGATGTGCTACACAGCTTCGGCACTCTCCTTCATGCTCGAGAATCTCGACAAGCCAGTGATCATTACGGGTTCGCAGATTCCTCTTGTGCAGTCGCGAAGTGATGCGCTTCAGAACTTCATCACAGCCATCAAGATTGCCGCGACCGAATCCCCGCATATCCCTGAAGTGTGCATCTTCTTCCGCGACCGTCTCCTTCGCGGTAGTCGAGCACGGAAGCTGAGTTCCTCCGGTTACTCGGGGTTCGAGTCGCCGAACTACCCTGCACTTGCTGTCGCGGGAGAGCACATCGAGTACAGCGAGAATGCGATTCGACAGAGTCCCGGGGCATCGCAAGAATTCTACATCAGCCCCGACTTCGACACACACGTTATGGTCCTCGAGATCTTCCCCGGCTTCGATCCGCAGGTTCTAAAGCGGGTGCTCCAATCGCACAGTCATGAGAAAGATCGAATCAAGGGACTCGTCCTCAAGACATTCGGCGCTGGCAACGCCCCATGCAACCAGGACTTCCTGAAGGCAATTGCCGAGGCGGCGACCAGCGCGATTGTCGTCGATGTGACTCAGTGCCCCGAGGGCATGGTCGAATTGGGGTTATACGAGGCCAGTTCAGGGTTGCTGGACCGGGGCGTCATCAGTGGACTGGATATGACCCCGGAGGCAGCGGTGTGCAAGCTCATGTACCTGCTGGGGAAGGGCTGGCCGGTCGATGAGGTCAAGCGCCAGATGCAGTTGGATCAACGAGGTGAACAAAGGCTCAACATCTACAACGTGCAACTTGACGGTGACAGCAGTGCGACTCCTTCGGGAACGGTCACGGGTACCCTTGCGGGAGAGATGGACTACGAGCGCTTCAGTAGCGCTTCGCTTCGCATACAAGACGCCGAGGCAACAGGTGACGGCGGCAGTATCGAAGTGCACGTGTTCATCAATCTCCCTGATGCAGACCCCACCACACCTGTTACTGGTGCTCGCTTCGTCGGGAGGATGCTGGCGCCCGCCGGAAAGCGTACAGACCTTTTCTGCAGCATCTCTGACGGACTAAGGCGCCTTGTGCAACCTGGCCAGATGATGAATGTGACCCTTGTTGCGAGGAGCGGGGAGCTGCGGTGGGACAAGGTAGCAGTGTCCGCATACACGCGTGTGTAGCGCGTGAGCAACTAGCGCTTCGGCTGTTCTGCCAAGGAGGTACAGTGGATGGCAAACGGAACGACGGTCGATCCTCGCGACGAGGCTCAGCTTCGGCACGCTCTCCGCGGCTCGGACGGATATCCGCCACCGATTGCTGAGGTGCTGACGTTCGTCAGCAAGTACGGCTGCGAGAGGCTCATGGGCATTAGCTTTGATCCCGACGAGCTCAGGAGTCTTCGTAGTTGCTTGCTTCCGGTGCTCTGGGGGGATGGTCACCGCAAACTCGAATCTCAGGTCTGCAAGCATATCGGGCCAATTGCGACCAAGTTCTTCGCGGATGTTGAGTTGGCTCCCGTTCTGGCCTTCCACAACGAGCTTCCTTCTGAACCGTCAGAGACAACTGCCCCCCCTGCAAGGGGCACAATCTCTGGACTTGCCCCACCCAACGCCGCTAAGATCGGTTCCTACAAGAGACCTACGCCGACTGCGCCCAATGCTTCCACAGCTTCTGCGTAGGGTGAAGGGCCGGTCGAGAGAAGGAGGAACTGCGTGCCTGAAGGGACAGCGCCAGTCATCACATTCTACAGCTACAAAGGAGGGTCGGGACGTTCACTTGCCATCATGCAGTTCGCGGCCTGTCTCGCGCACTTCGGGAAGAACGTGGCGTTGGTGGATTTGGATCTCGATTCGCCTTCGCTACACCACAAGCTGTCATTCCTTCAATCCTGGGTCCATGAAGTGCCTGTCTCCAAGGACGGGATTGCCGGGGTTCTGCAGGATGGAGTCGCCAGCGCGCGGGAACTCAACTACCTCAAGAAGTGCACAACATGCGGACAACCCGCTCTCCGCGAGGTCAAGGAGGGGATGAAGCTACTTCTCGAAGTTGGAGCAGATCGATTCGCGAGGCTGCGGTCCCCGACTGGCGAGGGGTCAATCTCGCTCCTGATGTCCGGACTGCCGACCCATGAGGTCAAGATCTCCTCATTCATCGATGCCTCCATGACTCCTATCTGGCGCTACTGGAACACCTTCTACGACCGCGAGACACAGATGCTCTTCAACCACAGCACAGAGTTTGGCGACGCATTTGTGGGTCTTGTTCGGCAGCTCAAGGAAGGCGGCAACAAGACCCTTGACTATATACTCATTGATGCCAGTAGTGGCAACTCGCCCCTTAGCCACATCGCTACTCACACGCTGGCCGATAGGTTGGTCGCGTTCACATGCTATCAAGAGGAAAGCGTCGCTGGCACTGCGATGATGCTCTCCAGTGTTCCGAAGGATCTGGAGGTCTCGGTTGTCGTCTCGAAAGTTCCGAGTGAGTACCGGAATCGCTTCATGCGGCTGAAGAGGGTAACAGAGGAACAGGTAGGGTTTCTCAAGGATGATGTCCTCAAGGACCTTCAGAGGGCCATGCCTCGCATTCAGCGGAACTCGCTCTTCGTGTTGCGTCTCGATCCATTGCTGAGTTTCCAAGAGCACCTCCCGATCCCACTTGTCGAGGACAAGCACGCGACCCACAGTCTTCTAGTTGAGGACTACCTCGAACTCTTCCGGGCCCTTCTTGACCCGGATGAGAACGAATCCTTCGACAATCACTTCCAGAGCTACCTCCAGAGCGAGCTGGAGGAGATCAGGCTATTCCACCTGCTGACCGAGAGAGGGCTACTCATCAACCCGAACGATGAATCCCGGAACGTAGCGATGCGAGCAGATACACTGGGTAGTCTCATGCAGATCCTAGCTAGCAAGCAGGATGGCTTCGAGGACAAGCTTAGCGAGGCAGGATTCAGAGCCGCGCAACGCTTCACCGACGCCCTGGTGGAGCTGTGGAGTCAGCAGGGAGAAAGCAGGGAGCTTGAGCCTCTAGATCGCATCAGGAAATGGTGTGAGTTCGACTCCACTGTCGGCTTTGGCCGCTTCTCAGTCACCGAGGATAGCTCAGCTTCCAAAGGTCGCGTTGTGTTGAGGGACAACTTCCTTCTTCACGGCAGAACCTCCGAGGACCCGAACCTTTGCCACTTCTGGATCGGATACCTTACGACGGTTCTTCGTGGAATCACGGGGAACCCCGACCTCCATGTTTCCCACCCTAGAAGCAGCTGTGGCCAGCGCAGCTCGGACTCGAGCCACACCTGCGTCTTCCAGTACTCGGAGCTACAGCACGAGGCCCGCAATGGCAACACCTAGCAGGGTCTGCATCATATACACGGGCGGCACAATCGGCATGGTCCAAACGCACGATGGACTGCGGCCTCCCGAGGATCCTCGGGACTTCACGAGATTCGCGCCCGAGCTGGAGAGTTTCGTGGATGTCGACTTCGAGTTCCTGTTGAACAAGGACAGCACCAACATGAGTCCAGCTGACTGGACCAAAATCTCGGAAGCAATCTTCCGTATCGCGGAGAGGGAAAGGGATAGCAGCGACTTCGCGGGATTCGTTATCGCACACGGAACCGACACAATGCACTTCTCATCTTCGGCAGTGGCTTTCGCGCTCGGGGGCGAGCTCACCTTCCCTGTTGTCTTCACAGGTGCTCAGACAGCGCCCCAGGTACCTCATGGGGATGCGCGTGTCAATCTTGTGCGCGCCTGCAAGGTTGCGCTGACCGACCTAGCTGAAGTTGTAGTGAGTTTCGGGGATTTCGTCTTCCGAGGCTGTAGGGTACAGAAGAAGGATGAGCGCCGTTTCGATGCATTCGAGGCACCGGGATACTTCCCGATTGGGCACATCACCGAGGTCATCGATCTGCATCCCTCGGCTAAGGTTCGGGATCCCGACTGTCCGCGATTCGATCTCGCTAGAATCGATTTTCGGCCTGACTTCGAGACTGGCGTCTTTCAGGTCGCCCTGATCCCTGGTCTTCATCCGGAGTTGGTGCTTCCTGTGATTGCTCATGATGCCTGCAAAGGACTGATGCTCCAGTCCTTTGGGTGGGGGAACGTACCTGATGAAGATCCGTACTCGTTCGAGAAAGTCGTGAGCGCCTGCGTCGACGACCATAGGAAGCCCGTACTCATCGTGAGTCAGTTCCCTGCTCACGCTACTGAGGGAAGTGCGTATGCGCCAGGCCTGCACGCTGTGAAGGCCGGCGCCATTCCAACCGGGAATATGACGAATGCTGCAGCTGCTGCCAAGTTCTGTTGGATCCTTGAGCAGATTACAAGGGAAGGCAGTGCCAGGTCCGACAGGCTCGAGGAAGTTCGCCGCCGCATGCAAGTCAACTACGTCCGCGAGATGGACTGATCCTCTGGTGATGACTCAAGCATCCGGTGCACCTCTCAGAGAAGATGAACACAAGAATCCGGCGCTGGATGTGCAGCCATCGGTAGGGATTGACGCTTCACTGAACTACGTGAGATTCCCGCTCAAGACACTGACCAGGGGACTGGCAATCGTTGGACAGTCAGGCTGTGGCAAGTCCTTCCTTCTTGGTCGGCTGCTAGAAGAGATCATCCGCACGACTGAGAGCAGTCGCATCCTCATACTCGACTGCAATTCTGACTTCTACTTCGGTCTTGATCCGAAGTTGCCTGACGACTTCGGGAGGTGCCGGGATAGATGCCTTCAGACGCTGCAGATGGATGACTCCTCTGGCATCAGGGGATACGAAGATGCTGCCTATGCCCATGTACAGGCCCACGCACGGAAATGGAGGTCTCATGTCTTCTATACCCCGGGAGTCGTTGCTGCGGTCGAGGACAGCCTGCCTATGGAGTCTCAGCTTGCCCCTCTCTCTTTGGCGCTCAACTGGCACTGGGTCACTGCCAACTGTTGGCGCTATCTTGAGATTGTCAAAGGTGGAGCCTATTCCCACGGCTACCTCCGCCAGGTCGCATCCTATCTAAGTGATCGCCAGGAAGGAGATGCTGTCGCTTCGATCGAAACGACAGCGACCAGAGTCCTCGAGGCGGCGGAGCAGGAGCAGAGTGACCTACGCAGGCAAGTCTTGGAGGAGCTTCACATAGACCTGCTACGTGAGGAAGCCCTGGGTGTCTGGGATGACGTGTCCCCTCCTACTCTGATCGAGAACTCACACGTTCCGTCTATCAAGTGGCTCTTCCCTGCATCTCGCATTGCCGTCCTGCAGCTCGAAAGTCTAGGCGGTCCACACATAGAAGCGGTTGCTGCGCTGACCGTACTCCGACAGCTACTCGCTGCGCACCAGCACATTCTAGATGAAGCGAGACTTGCTGAGTTGGGCGGAGGCGAGGCTGCAAGAGATGCAACGTTGAGGTCCTACATCGAGCGAGGGGAGTTCGCACGGACGTTCCTGGTGGTCGACGAAGTACAGCGCTACGCTCCGGAGAAGACCAGTTCGCCGCAGCTCTCGACCTTGGCAAGTCTCCTTGTGCAGATCGCGGGCGAAGCGAGGAAGTTCGGAATTCATCTCATCCTGGCAACGCAACGGCCGAGCAAGGTGAGGCCTGGCTTGCTAGGCGAGTGCAGCAGTGCAGTTGTCATGAAAATGAACTCAAGGAGCGATCTGGTTCAGCTTGCTGATCAGATGAGGATCCTTGACGTGAAGCTGCTCGAGCATTCGCTCCACTTCCAGGGGTTCGGCAATGCCATCGCAGCAGGCGAGATCACGCAAAGGCCCCCTAGTACAGTCTTGTTCAGAGCAGCTCCGCGGCGATCGAAGGAGGGCGGCGTCGATCTTAAGATGTACTAGGCCTGCACCTCGTCTGCAATTTGCGAATGAGCTCTGTGCGGACTCAAAGCCGCTGTTTGGCCGGAGCCTCATCTACTAGGCAGTCGGGGACCTCGCTGTACCGTCTGCGTGGGCAGCCGTGTCCTCTGCTTGCACGCGCAGGGAAGCTTCGCCCATTCTCGTGAGAGCCCGGTGCCGCGGATCCTGGAAGGGGCTCGGTGAAGACTGCCTTGATGAATACTTCGTGGTGCTGGTCACCCGCACGTATCGCACCGCTCTCGAGGCCATGCCGCCGGCTGCTGGGCATGACACAGACAGCGTTCGGCGCTCCACAAGGCTTCCGCGACTTCCGGCGGATCACTCCCACACTGCACACCAATGGCATAACCGCTTCTCGCGCACCTCGATCGTATTGCATCCCTTGCAGACTGTGCAGGTCGAAGTCGCCTTGAGACAGCAGACGTGACTAGGTTGCTCACGCAGCGCGTTCTCGGGCCTAGCGTCGCCAGCATCGTCATTAGGCTCGTCTAGAAGGAAGCGCCTCCAGCTCCTCAGAGTGATTGGCTCGCCGTCCATCGGCGCAGACTACGGATTGCCTGACCGGCTTGCTGCCTCTGCCTAGCATTGTCCGGGAACAACTCGGCTCACACGTAGGGGCTCATCGCAGCACGGAGCTTCGCAAGTGCGATGAGGTGGCACGCACTTTGCATCTCGTACTGGATCCATTTCGCGTGCCGTGACACGGATCTCGCGGATTTCCTTCCTCATAGATCCATGTCGCTCGGTGCTTCGCAAGATGACCCTGTCGGCGCATCAGTAGTCTGTCGGAGCTGCCTCAGGACAACTCCGACAGACTGAACGGCACAGCCACCTGCAAATCGGACGCCTGTTCGTGTGGAGACGAAAGCCCTGCAACTTGATGGCGGCGCCTGCCATGTATATGCTTCATGTCCTATGCCGAAATTTCCTTCCAGGACTGCGTTTTCCGCGCATCATCTATGACCACCGCTCCTGTTGATATATATCGACTTTCACGCGTTTTAGTTGGCTACGTTCCGTCGGCGAACGTCTCTCCTACGCTCTATGCCCAGCTTGGGTTCAAGTGTGGGCTGGAGATCCATCAGCAGCTGAAGACCGAGCGAAAGCTCTTCTGTCGCTGCCCCGCCGGCCGTTACCAAATGGGCGACCAGTTCGATGCGCAACTGGTCCGCCACATGCGTCCGACGCTCTCCGAGCTCGGCGAGTACGACGGGACGGCGCTAATGGAGTTCAGGACACGAAAAGACATCATCTATAGGATCCAGGGCGAAACCGCCTGCACGTACGACATCGACGACACTCCGCCGTTCGCGTTGAATCGCGAGGCGCTCGATATCGCGATGCAGATCGCCCTTCTGCTCGAGACGAGCGTTGTTGGGGAACTGCACATCACCCGGAAGCAGTATCTCGACGGGAGTATCCCGACAGGGTTCCAGCGAACCGCGATTCTCGGGATCGATGGCGCGATCCCAGTGGCGTCGAAGCGGATCGGCATCCGCCAGCTGAGCATCGAGGAAGATTCGTGCCGCGAAGTCTCGGATCGCGGACACGAGCGCGTCTACACGACCGACCGCTTGGGAATGCCACTCGTCGAGACGGTGACTGAGCCCGAGCTCCTGACTCCCGGCGAAGCGGCCGAGGCGGCCAACTACATCCGCTACCTCACCCGCTCCACCGGGAGGGTGAACACCGGCATCGGTGCGGCGCGTGAGGACGTCAACGTCAGCATCTCGGGAGGAACGCGCGTCGAGATCAAGGGCGTGCAGCACATCCGGTGGATCCCCGAGTTGACGCACAACGAGGCGTTCCGCCAGAAGGCGCTTCTGCTGATCCGCGACGAGCTTCAGGCGCGCGTCGTCGACCCGTGCGAATGGTCACCGGTCTCGATGACCCTCGATCCGGCTGACGTTCGGCCTGTCCTCGCGGCGTACGACCTGCCTGACGACTGCCGATTCGCTCTCGTCCGCCTCCCGGACTTCGCCGGTCTTCTCTCCTTCTTCACCTCGCCGGGTCGCTGCTTCGCCGATGAGCTGGCCGACCGAGTGAAGGTGATCGCCTGCATCGAGAAGCCGAACATGATCCACACGGAGGCGCTCGAGTCGCCCTTAGCGATGCCGGATTGGGACGTCCTGCGTCATCGGTCAGGCGCCACGCCCGAGGAGGCCCTCGTCCTTCTCTGGGGGCCCGAGACGGACATCCCAACGGCGATCGAAGCGATCGATGAGCGGTGCCGATGGGCGTTCGATGGTGTCCCGAACGAGACCCGCAAGGGCCTCCCCGACGGAACGACGGTCTTCGAACGCGTCCTGCCGGGCCCGGACCGGATGTATCCCGACACCGACTCGGCGCCGATCCCGATCGATGAGTCGATGATCGAAACGGCACGCTCCGTACTTCCATCGATGTCAATCGCAGAGCAGGTCGAACAGCTGACAGAATGGGAGGTCCCGCGTGACGCACACGCGTTCATCTTGAGGCGGAGTCTATTCGAGCTGGTGCGGGTTCTTCACGAGGATCTCGATCTGGAGCCGAAATACGCCGGCACGCTTGTCGGCCACACTCTCCGGCATGCGAGCCGGACCGATCGCATCCATGTGGACCGAGTCGTGCGGCTTGCTCGGGACGTGCGCGATCGGGGATTGGCAGCCGACATCCTGAAACCGCTTCTCCCGCTGGCGCTTCGCGAGCCGACCACCGACCTCGACCGGCTCCTCGAGACCATCGGATACCGGCCCTCAGCAACAGAGGAGGTCGTGGCGAAGATCGGAGCGATGGGCGAGGACTGCCAAGATGCCCCGCCGTCCGCCCGGCGGGACCGGATCATGGGGGCGCTTCGCCGACGAGCGCTCGGCAACGTCCCGCTAAGCGAGCTCGCAGCCGCCGTGGAGGAGGTCCTCCGATGAGCGATGCGCACAAGGGATACAAGGGCGAGACGTTCGAGCTCATGCAGCGTTTCAACGTTGCGGTCTGGGACGACGTCGATGCGGAGACGTCGCGCGGCCGCTTCCGCGGGATCATCCTCCCGCGATCCGAGTTCGACGATTCGTTCCATCTGGTGCTGAAGCTTCCGACCGGCTACAACGTCGGCATCGACGTGCGCACCATCACCGAGATGACCAAGCTCGGCTCGAAAGAAGCGCACTACAAGATCCCGGAGAAAGAGTTCCCGGTCTCTCCGGAGAAGGCGAACGTCAAGCTGCTGGGGACGGGAGGCACGATTGCCTCCCGTCTCGATTACCGGACCGGTGCAGTGATCCCGGCCTTCTCCCCCGACGAGCTGTATGGCGCCGTCCCCGAGTTGGCCGACATCTGCAACCTATCGACCGAGAAGCTGTTCGGCGTCTTCTCCGAGAACATGGGCCCGGCCGAGTACAAGGAGCTGGCGGTTGCCATCGGTCGCGAGATCGAGGGCGGAGTCGACGGGATCGTCATCGGCCACGGAACCGACACGATGCACCACACTGCGAGCATCCTAGCGTTCATGGTGCAGAATCCGCCGGTCCCGATCGTGATGGTCGGGTCGCAGCGGTCGTCCGACCGGCCCTCGTCGGATGCAGCATTGAACTTGATCCACGCAACGACGACCGCAGCCACCTCGGATATCGCCGAGGTGATGGTCTGCATGTTCGGTCCGACCTCGGACGAGTACGGGCTTCTCCACCGCGGGACCCGAGTGCGGAAGATGCATTCCTCCTATCGATCCACGTTCCGAACGATCGGGGACATCCCGCTCGCCACGGTAACGCGTGACGGCGTCCGGCCGCTCCGAGACGACTACAATCGCAGACGCGACGACCGGGACGTCGAGATCATTCCGACGTTCGAAGAGCGCGTCACGTTGACCTACTACTACCCCAACATGCATCCCGACGTCATCGATGCTTTGGTCGAGAAGGGATACAAGGGGATTGTCATCGCCGGAACCGGGCTCGGTCACGTCAACAAGCCCGTCTATCCGGCGATCGAACGTGCAACCGCCGCCGGGGTCGCGATCTACATGACGGTCCAGACGCTCTGGGGATACGTGCACATGTTCGTCTACGACACCGGGCGAGACCTGATGGCCAAGGGAATCATCCCGGCGGAGAACATGCTCCCCGAAGTCGCCTACGTGAAGCTCGCCTGGGCTCTCGGACAGACCGACGATCTCGAGCGGGTCCGTGAGATCATGCTTGCCCCGATCTGCGGCGAGATCACCGAGCGCGAGCCTCATGATGGGTATCTCGTCTTCCAGGGTGGTATGCCGGAGATTGAGGAGTTCGTGCGGAAGGTCCACAAGTAGCCTGCGTGCCGGAGCGCAGCTCTGGCACGGGAGGGACTACTGCGCATTCTCTCGTTCGACGAGCTGCCGGGCAGATCTTCAGATGCCATCGACCAGCAGCGGAGCCTGCTCTCGAGTCGTCGGATGTGGCTGGCTCTTCACGACGGAATCCGAAGGACTCCGTTGCTCTCAGGCGCGCCTGCGGACATCAGCGCGCATCCATATGCATCAAGCTCGGCTTGCCTGTCCCGCGCTGGAATGCGCGGCATTCCAGCCCGCTCAACGGACCTTCAGGTTCGTTGAGCGATGACCTCCCACGCCGCGTAGCAATAGCGCTCACGCTCTTCATAGGCGGCAAGCCAATCCGCCTCGGTCGGGAAGCGCGTCGACTTCGGATCGTACCACGCCTTCCATCGCTCCAGCGTCGTCGTTCTCGTCCGCAACGGGAGGTAGGTGAATCGCTTCTCCTTCCAGACGACATCGTGCGCTTCGAAATACGACGCCACTTCGTCATCCTCGAAGTAGCTGTGGATCACGGGTTCGCCGCACTCGAGTCCGGCGAACTCGCCCGGCGCCCCCTCGCTTCCCGTCAGCGGCCAGAAATCGGTCGACATGAAGTGAGCGAACAGCAATCCGCCTGGCTTCAGCACGCGAGTCATCTCGGCAATCGCTTTCCCGGTGTCGGCCTTGGTGAGATGGCACATCGACTCGAGTTCGTAGACATAGCTGAACGACGCATCTTCATACGGCAGATCGCGCATATCGCCGACGCGCAGCGCCAAATCGTATCCGCGTTCTTCCGCGTAGGCGGCGGCACGCTGCACTTGCTCTTCGGAGATGTCGATCCCGTGGCACTCGTACCCGCGCTCGGCGAAGTGCGCAAGCGGGGGCGTCGAACCGCCCGCGCCGCAATCGAGGACGGTTCGATCCAGACCGTCCTCGCCGACTCGGTCGATCATGTAGAGGAACCACGCCAGCATGGGGCGCGTAATCGGCGCGACATGGTCTACGCCATGTCGCGGGTGAGAACGCTTCGCGTTCTCCGTGACGGCTTTCTCGCACCGTGATGTGTCTTCGCGCTGCCTTGGCATGGTGCTCCCTTCCTAGGCGAACTGGACATCCTCTGACTTCACTAGCGCTGCGCCGGCTCGCTTCCAGATGCCGTTGAAGATGTCGATCATCTGTGCGGCAGGCGTATCTGGGAAGCCGCTCGAGCCGTGCGCATCCTTGACCACGACAGTGTCGTATCCCTTGCAGACGGCACACATGACCGTCGCGTTGACGCACCCGAACGTCGCGAGCCCGCTGATGTAGAGGGTCTCCGCATCGAGATCCGCCAGCGTCTCTTCCAGGTCGGTCTGGAAAAAGGCGCTTCCGAATCGTTTCTGGATGACCGGCTCGCCCTCTGCGCGTCCCAGCTCGGGGTGGACGCCGATCAGAACCGGATCGTCCGGCTGATCGTCGCTCAGATGCTGCACGAAGACGACCGGAACACCCGCTTCCCGAGCCGACTCGATCAATCGTGCACACTTCTCGATCAGGTCGTCGCCGTCACTCGTCACCATCGGCTCCGGCTCCATGTAGACTCGCTGAACGTCGATCACCAACAGCGCTGTCTTCTGACTCACGTGGCCTCCTTGATTGAGTGGAAGGATGAGAACCTACTCTGTTGTGGTACGACAATCCACGATGCTGTGCACATGCGTGGTTCGATCAGCTCTTCCGCCGCGCGAAGCAGAGTCCCGACCACGTCTCGTCGATCGAGGCGATCTTGTAGTCGATGAAGCTCCGCTCCAGTCCGTACGCACGGACGCCGGTCTCCGAGAGGTCGGACTCGACTCCGGATGCCTTCTTCGGCCAGCAGATCCAGAGCCGTCCGCCGCCCGCCAAGCGCGCTGCTGTCGTGGCGAACTCGGAGTCGAGAGCTGCGAGCGAGGTCACGAACAGCAGAATGACATCCGCCCCATCGGCGGACTCGTCGACGAACGTCGCTCCGGACGGCAGACCCTCGATTCGTTCCTCGAACCCTTCGGGCGCGCCAACGAGCGCGATGGATGCCCCCTCTCTGATGCCGAGTTTCTTCCCGAGCGGCACGCCCGCATAGGCATCCATCGTCCCCGGAACGATCGGGTTCTCGACCGGCGTCGCCGCGGCGTCGCCGAGCGCTCCCACGATGGAATCCCATGGGGAGAAGGTAGCATCCGGGAGGAGAGCGCGGGCTCGATCGGTCTTCTCGGGATCGCCCTCGATGAAGACAAGTGGCACGTGTCGCGTCGTCTTCTGTCGCCGAAGCCACCCGCCGATCTCGCGACCTTGAGACGGGATCCGCCGGAGATCGATGACGTACGCATCCGGGGGGTCTTCGCGGAGGGATCGCGGGTTCGCCCGTGAATCCGTGTGACAGGAGACGTCGTACCCGGCGGCGCGGAGCGCACCGGCACGCTCTTCCGCTTCATCGGAGTTCCAGTGGATGAGGACGATACGCTTCAACCTGCCGCCTCTTGACGAACAGCGACCTGATCCGTCCCGAAGAATCGATCGAGCCGCCGGAGAGCGTCGAGCTCCGCCTTCTGCCCGAGCTTCGCCCGGCGGATCGCACGACCGAGGAGATCGATCGTCTGATCGTAGAGCGGGCGATCGACCGGATAGGGAATCCCGTCCTTTCCCCCGTGGGCGAAGCTGAACCGCGCCGGATCCTCGTAGCTCGGTGCGGCGCCGTAGACAAGTTCGGAGATGAGCGACAGCGCGCGGATCGTCTTCGCGCCGACGCCCGGCAGGCGGAGCAGATCCCTGAAGGTCTCCGGCTGTGCCTCGTACGTCTTGACGAAGATCCGCGCGAGTCGAGTCGGGGCAATGTCGGCGAGGATGATCTCGTGCCGCCTCGGTAGGGCGAGCGATTGGAGACGCCGGAGCTCCGCGGTCAGGTCGTCCGGAGATCGGAGCGCGAGTTCGGCGCTCGTCCGACGGGCAGGCGTGCTCTTCTCGGCGACGAGGTTGAGCGTCTCACCGCGGCGGTCGCAACAGACGGCGTTGTGCGGTTCGCAGACGAAGTCCGATACGCCGCTCGAGAGCCAGTGATAACGGCGCGCCATCCCGTTCGATTCGTTCATCCCCTGCTGAACCACGGCCCACTCGCCGGCACGATCGAAGAGGAAGACGTGGTGATAGATCTGATATCCGTCCTGGACCGCAGCGCTGTCGACCTTCGCCGATGTGCGGCTCGCGTCGATCAGCCGATCGGCATCGACGCCCGTTCGGGATCCCCAGACGGCAATCTCGTCCGGCGTCTTCCGCGACGCCGCGCCCTTCCCGCCGGCGACGAAGAAACCGAGTTCCTCCTCCCGCCCCTTGAGCCCTTCCTTGATCGCCCCGCACGTGGTCGTCGTCAGGCCGCTTGAGTGCCAGTCGAAGCCGAGGACGCATCCGAGCGACTGAAACCAGAACGGGTCGCTGACCCGCTTCAGGAAGCCGCCGGTTCCGTGCTCGAGAACGACGAGTTCGGAGACCTCGCGGGCGAGCTGCGTCATCCGCGAGAAGAGCCATTTCGGCGCACGTCCGTGGTGGAGAGGGAGGTCGGCCGTTCCGCGCTTCATGGAGCGACTCTACCCGATCGGCGGACGGGTCGTCGACTAGTCCTCTCGGTCGGCCGGCGGGAGCCCGCGAAGCATCCGCTCTGCGTTGCCGAATGCGATCCGGTCGACCTCGTCTTCGCTGAGATCCATCGCGTCGAGGATCTCGAAGTAGCGCTCGTAGGAAGAGCAGGCCGGGTAATCGGTGGCGAAAAGAATCCGGTCGATTCCGATCCGCCGGAAGAGGCGCTCACAGAAGGGAACGCCATGGAGCTCGGCCAGCCAGAGGAGCGTCCAGGAGATGTCGACGTAGCCGCCGCCGACGGTCGCCTCGTAGAACGAAACACCGCCCATGTGGGCAATGGTGTAGGTGGCGTTCCGCCCGTAGACGGCTCGGTAGATTTCCGACGGTGCCGAACCGTGGAAATCCGGCGCGTGCCCACAAGGGTTCGAGTGGAAGATGATTGGCACGTCAAGCCGAGCCGCATCCTCGATCCATGGTAGCAGCCGAGGATCTGACGCGGGAACCCGCAGATTGTAGGGATGGATCTTCAGCCCGACGAGACCGAGGTCACGAACTGCATGCTCGAACGTCTCGGTGCAGCGGCCCGATCGCCCGTAGGCCCCGTCAATGGCGCAGTCGGCAAAGCCGATCAACCGCCCGTCCGAGCCGCGCGCGATCGCCGCCTGCCGCTCGTTGTTCGCACGGAGCCAGTCGGAGCGCTCTTCCCCGTCGAGCGGGAAGTACTCGGGATAGTTGATCGGGACGACGATAGCACGCTCGACGCTGTTCTCATCCATCGCCCGGAGCATCGCGTCGGGCGGATTGAACGTCAGTTCGGTCGCATCGCGATCGTGGAGGACGACGTGAACGTGGGCGTCGATCTTCCGGACGTCTCGCCAGCGGGTCATGCGCAATCCCGCCTATGCACGCGGCGGGATGATCCGATCGATGATCCCGTAGTCGAGCGCCTCGCCCGCCGACATGAAGTAGTCGCGGTCGGTGTCCTTGGCGACCTTCTTCTTCGTCTTCCCGGTGTGCTCGGCGAGGATGTCGATCAGCAGGTCGCGCATCCGAAGGAGCTCGTCCGTCTGGATCTTCACGTCGGCCGCCTGCCCCTGCGCGCCGCCGAAGACCTGATGGAGGAGGATCCGCGAGTTGGGGAGCGCGCCGCGCTTCCCCGGCGTTCCGGCGGTCAGGAGGACGGCGGCCATGCTCGCCGCCTGGCCGATGCAGATCGTCTCGACGTCGCACTTGACGAACCGGAGCGTGTCGTAGACGGCCAGCCCGGCGGTGACCGACCCTCCTGGCGAGTTGATGTACAGGCGGATCGCCTTCGCAGGATCCTTTGCCGCGAGGAAGAGCATCTGGGCGATGACGACGTTGGCGACGTCGTCGTCGATCGCGTCGCGGAGGAAGATGATCCGATCCTCCAGCAAGCGGGAGTAGATATCGTATGAGCGCTCAGCGTGTCCAGTGTGGTCGATGACAAACGGGATCTGGGCCGTCATGATTCCTCCTCCTCTCGAATCGTCGCTTTCTGCCGCATCGTTTGGAAGACGCGGTCGTTCACCTTGCTCGCGCGGTAGTCGCTCCACCGATCGTCCGCCTTCAGCTGGGCGACGAACCGAAGCGGATCCTCGCTGCGCTCCTCCGCCTCGGACTTGGCGAGGTCGGTCAGCTTGTCGTCGTCGATGGTGATTTCCAGGTCGCGGCCGAGCTGTCGGAGGACAAGTTCCCGGCGGACGCGGTGAGAGATGGATGTTCGGATCTCATCGACGAAGGCTTCCTCGCTCATCTCGCGGCGCTCGAGATAGTCGGCGAACGTCGACGTCGATCCTTCCGATTCGAACGACGACTTCACCCGTTCGAGTTCCTCGTCGACCAATTCACTCAGGAACGCCTCGGGGAGCGGGATTTCCGCCTTCTCGACGACGGTGTCGAGGAGGATCGTGTTCGTCATCCTCCGGACGTGCTCATCGCGCTGTTCGCTCAGCTTCGTCTCGATGTCGGACGTTAGCGTCGCGAGATCGTCGAACCCGGCGTCCACCGCCAGCTCGTCGTCGATCTCGGGGAGGACGATCTGCTGGAGCCCGACGATGGAGAGTGTCGTCTTGAGCGGCTTCCCTTCGGATAGCTCCGCATCGATCTCCACATCCGAACCGACGGTCGCGCCGATCAGGTGCTTCGTCACGGGATTGTCCGCATCGGCTCGCGTGTCCCATTCCTGATCGCCTTCCTTGACGCGGACGACGTCCCCGTCAGCGACGGTGTCGCCCTCCTTCGGAGCGAGCGTCGAGAAGTGCGATTGAACCTCGCTCAGCGCCTGCTGGACATCGTCATCCGAGACCGGCTTCCCGACGGGGACCGTGACCTCCAGGTCCTCGAGTTTCGGCAGGTCGACATCGGGAAGGATCGAGAACGTCAGGCTGAAGACGAACGGCTCCGTGTCGCCGTGCGAGATCTCCTGAAGTCGCGGCGTCGAGACCGGCCGGAGGTCGAGTTCGGTCAGCGCCTCCGGCACGTACTGCCGCTGAAGGTCTTCCTTCGCTTCGGCGATGAACGCGTCCTTCCCGAATCGGGACTCGAGGAGGTGCCGCGGGACGTGCCCCTTGCGGAACCCCGGGATCCTCACCTCGCGGGCGTAACGCTGGTAGACCGAATCGAGTCCCTTCTTCACCTCGTCCGGGGCGATCGTCACCTGGACCGTTGCCTCCGTCTCGTTTCGCTGCGTGACCTCGTATTGTGCTTTGTCGCTCATGACTTCGAAATCTCCGAAACCTCCATTTGGATGGGCGGATTATACGCTTCGGCTTCGGGCTCAACAAGGAAAGCCGCTCGGCTACGACGTTACGAAGAAGACGGCGTAGAGCCAGCGGGCCCCGAGCAAGAGCCGCCAGAGGCCACTGACGCCGTTGAAGATCAGATTCAGCCCGCCGAGGTAGAAGATCCCGACGATGATGAAGAAGCCGTAGCGCTCGATCGACATCAGGACGCGGCGCGCATTGGCGGGGAGGAAGTACATCAGGATCCGCGAGCCGTCGAGCGGCGGGACCGGGATCAGGTTGAACAGTGCGAGGAACAGGTTGTACAGGACGAACGCGCTCAGCAGGTAGAACAGCCAGTGGATGAGGTTCGCCCCGAAGCCGGCGCTGCCGAAGAGGAGATCCGCCGGAACCGCGAGGATCAGCAGGCGGCCGAGTCCGGCCGTGACGAGCGCGAGGACGATGTTCGTCCCCGGGCCGGCGAACGCGACGTAGAGCATGCCGCGAAGCGGATTCCGGAAGTAGGCTGGGTTGATCGGCACCGGCTTCGCCCACCCGAACAGCAGCAGGTTCCATCCGAAGAGGAACCGAAACAGCGCGATCATCACCGGGATGAGGATCGTTCCGACGGGGTCGACGTGCGCGAGAGGGTTGAGCGTGAGTCGGCCGCGGCTCCGCGCAGTCGGATCGCCGAGACGGAGGGCCATGTAGCCGTGAGCGACCTCGTGCAGAACGATTGCCATGAACACGGCGACAAGCGACAGAACCACCTCGAGGATGAGTTCGAAGTTCATGGGCCTCCCTCCATCTCGACAGTCAGTGTATCGCCCTTCCGCACGTTTGCCAGCCCTGACGGGCTCCCCTTCGGCTTTCGCACATGCTTCGCCTCGGCGACGATCACCTCCACGCGTCGCTCGCCGACCGCCTTCGAGTGCTTCGCCGCCAACCGGGCTGCCTCGCGAACGACCGAATCGGGGATCTCCCGCCGTCCTCCACGACGGATGACCACATGCGATCCGGCGAACCCCTTCGCGTGAAGCCAGAGATCGTCCGACGCAGCATCCCGGAGGAGCCGATCGTTCTCCTTGGCGTTCCGCCCGATCCGAACCCGGAATCCTTCGATCTCGAGCCGATGCTTGCTCTCCGGGCCGGTGGTTGCCGTGCCGCGGCCCTTCTTCTGCGGAAGGAGGTCGAAAACCGATGGATCGATCTCCTCTTCGCGATCGTGCCGCTCGATCGCGGATTCGAGAAGACGGACTTCCGCGCTCAGCAGTTCGATCCGAGCGTTCACGTGCGGACGTCCGCGGCGGAGCCGCTTCGCTCGCTGATAGAGCCGTTGCGCGTTCTCGATCGCGCTGAGCGACGGGACGAGGCGGATCGTGACCTCGTTCTCCGTCCGGGGATCGGTCAACACGGCGTCCGTCGCCTTCGGGGCGATCTCGGCGTGATGGATCATCAGCAGATCGGCGAGCGACTGGAGTCGGTCGGCCTCCTCGGAGCTCTCGAGCCACTCGCGGAGCTTGTCGAGCGTCCGTTTGCGTCGCGTGACAGCGCGGGAGAGCTCGCCTCGAATCGAGCTCTCCTCGTCGGCGCCTTCCGTCTCCGTAACGGTTTCCGAGACGGCATCGAGCGCTTGCCAGAATGTCGCGTACGCCTCGGTGGGAATCGCCACCGGATAGAACGTCGCCCGGCCTTGATCGGCAACCGCATGGGCGTCCGGTGCTTCGACATGGGTCAGGATCGCCCGGAGCCCGGCGTGGATCTCGGCCGGCGAAGCGGCCTCGGTGAGACCGGCGAGCAAGTCCTCGGCTGTCCGTCGGCCGATCCCGTCGATCGAGCGGGTCAGGGCATGTACTGGGGCCTCACTCTGAAGTAGCTCGGCGATTCGCTCTGCCGTGACTCTGGATGGATCGTCCTTGCCTTGCGGGCGGAGGGACGCGTAGTCCTCGCCCGGGCGATTCCGTCGATCGCGATGCGCCGAGCCGAGGATTCGCCTGCCTTCGAGAAGGTGAAGATTGCCGCGCACGCCGGTCAGCTCGGCGACGAGTTCGTATGTCTGCGCCTCTCGGGCGTCACGCCGTTCGAACTCAAGGGAAACGACGCGATCCCACCCATGTTGCCGGATACCGATCAACTTCGCGCCGCGGAGATGCCGGCGAAGGAGCATCGCGAACGCGCCCGGCTTCGCGGGATTCGGAAGGTCGAGCTCCGTCAGATGGATCGCTGCATGGCGGGGCGCGATCAGAATCCGATGATTCCGCTCGGCGTAGACATGGACGATCAGCGCATGCCTCGTCGGCCGATAGATCGAGCGGACGAATCCGCCCTCTGTCGCCTCGCGGATCTCCTTCAAGGATGCTGCGATCGCCAATCCGTCCATTCGACTCCTCTTCAGGTTCTTGTCCGCCGATTGTACTGCTCGAGGCGTGCAGATCGTGTTCGCAGGGTCGTTTCGCGTGCGGACGCACAATCTGCGCTTTGCGTCACCGCATCATTCATGAGCTCACAACTTCACTTTGTTGTTTTCACATTCTAAAACCTGAATTCTATACTCCTCTCTCGATACAGTTGCGCCAAAAGGAGGCAATCGATGAACCGTGGAACATGGTGGACGGCCCTATGGGCTGTGGGATGCGCGGTGCTTTTCGCAGCAGGAGTGCTTGTTGCTCCATCGTTTGAGGTGCAGGCACATTGGGACAAGACGGGCGATTTCACCATCCAGGGAGGCCTAGGCGTAGGGGTTAGCACGACGCCCCTGCCATCGAAACTCAGTCTTCGCGATACGAACATGGCCATGTCGGGCATCAGCGAACTGATGAACGCTAGATTCGATGTAACGCCACTTCCGCCACTTCCACCACTTCCCCCGCAGACATCTAGCACAGCGAGTACGTATGGTCTGTCATGCAGGGTCATCACGGGCTCTTCGAATACGGTCCCAATCGACGGATTGCACGTCGGCATCTTCGGGAAGGTCCATCACCGAGGATCTGCCCGGCTGGAGGAAGCAAAGGGTGTGTTTGCAGAGATCCGCTGTGAGGACACAACCATCGCAATCGCCCGACCACTGATCGTGCGTTCGTATGCATACAACAACGGGACGATCGAGAAGAACTACGGGATCACGATTTCCCGTCCCGACACTGCCGGCACAATCCCTGGCACGATCCTGGAGAACTACGGGCTGTTCATTGAAGACCAAAGCCGTGTAGCGGATAGCTACGCCATCTATGCAGATGGGGGGCAGACTTACTTCAAGGACCAGGTAGGAATCGGGGTTCGCAAACCCAATGAGGAACTCGACATCGAAGGGGATATCGGGCTGACCGGATCCATCTACCTCGACGGCATCAGATTCCTCCACAACTACGGAACGCAGAACACCTTCGCTGGTCAATACGCCGGCAACTTCTCGACAACCGGCTCCGGGTTGAACACCGGCGTCGGGGTCAGTGCGCTCCGAAACAACACTGATGGATCCGCAAATACCGCCGCAGGGGCTGGTACGCTCTCGCTCAACACCACGGGAAGTCACAACACGTCGGTTGGGGCCTCCGCACTCGGCAACAACACCACGGGAAGCCAGAACACAGCCGTCGGCGCGGATGCGCTCCACGAGAACACGGTCGGAGAAAGCAACACGGCGTTCGGCATGTCTGCTTTGCATTGGAATACCGCCAGCGACAACACAGCCATTGGTGCGCGGGCACTCAAGATGAACACCACGGGTAGTTCGAACACAGCAGTCGGAGACGGCGCACTTCAGGGAAACGAGACCGGATCTCGAAATGCGGCGCTGGGAGACGGTGCTCTCTTTGCCAACACCGCAGGTGGGTGGAATACGGCAATCGGTTCCGGCGCACTCGCCTCGAACAGCACGTCTGATGGCAACACGGCGGTTGGTCACTCCGCACTCACTGCAACCACTGGCATCGGCAGCACCGGCTACAACACGGCTGTCGGCGTCGATGCACTCGATCAAAACACCACAGGCCATTCGAACACTGCTGTAGGAAGCGCTGCGCTTCACACCAATGCAACTGGAACCAAGAACACGGCGCTTGGGATCGATGCCGACGTGAGCACGGGAGATCTCACGAACGCAACGGCGATTGGGTTCGGTGCGGTCGTCGACACTTCGAACAAGGTGAGAATTGGCAATTCGTCTGTGACCGTGATTGAAGGTCAGGTCGATTGGACCTATACATCCGATCGAAACGCCAAGGAGAGGTTCCTTCCGGTCGATGGATCGAAGGTCTTGGAGAGGCTGATGACCATCCCGGTGACAAGCTGGAATTTCGTCGACCAAGATGTTGCGCGATTCCGACACTACGGTTGCGCAGCGCAGGACTTCTTCGCAGCGTTTGGCCACGACGGACTAGGCACGATCGGTTCGGAGACGACACTCACCGGCAGTGACGTCGATGGCATCCTGATGGCAGCTATCCAGGGAATGCACGACCTCTTGATGGAGAAGGAAGCGGAGATCAACGCATTGAGAGCCGAAATGGACGAGCTCCGGCAGCTCGTTGAGTCACTCCTGTAGGGCTCGAGTTCGAATACCATTGCGGCGGGGAGGAGCTCAAGGCTCCTTCCCGTCGCTCCTTCCTGAGTCGCGGCGCCCCAACGCATCCACCAGCATTCCCTGGCTCTCTTTGCAGCCTGCTGCATCGTCCTTACACTCGGAGCATTCACCACGACTGGAGCGGAGGTGCGGAATGGCAAGTCGAACGCGAGTGATGTGGATCGCGCTGATCAGCGCGGTCGTTCTGTCGGGGATCGTGGTCCCGCTGTGGGTGACGGCCGGCACGGAGGAGATCGGGTTCACGGCGACGCTCTACGCGGACGTGATTCGGTTCGAAGCGAACGGCGCAGCGGGCGTGCGGGTGGCGATCTACGACTTGGCGGAGAACGAGCTGTGGGACTCGGGTGTGGTGTTCGGCGACACCGTCGACTGGGATCGGACAAACGGACTGGGAGAGCGCCTGGCGAACGGGTACTACCTCTACGTTGCGCAAGCGTGGGATGCGAGCGATCGCCTGATCCTGAACAAGACGGGGAAGGTCGTTCTGCTGCCCGGGGATCGGGTCGAGCTGAAGACGGCGCCGGTGGCCTCGAGTCCTCCTGGAGAAGATCCGTGGAGGAATGACGATCCGCTCTACGGCCCGAAGGCATACGACACGACCGATTGGCACGTCAGCAATCGCATCGGCGTGGGGACAGATGCTCCGGCCTACCCATTCCACGTGAAGCGGACGACGTTGGGGACGGCGTTCGCCGTGGAGGACAGCGGCGGGTACACGCTGAGCTTCTACTCGGACAACAGCGGCAACGGGACGATGTGGATCAAGGGCGGTGGCGCGAACAAGATCAAGCTGACCGGTAGCGGCGACAGCTACATGAACGGCGGCAACGTCTACATGACGGGCGGGAACTTCGGGATCGGAACCGCTGCGCCGTCGTATCAGCTCCACATCTACCGTGCAGCGCTGGGGACGGCGTTCGCGGTGCAGGACTCGGCCGGATACGCGCTGAGCTTCTACACGGATGGTGCGGCGTCGGGGACGCTGTGGATCAAGGGGAGCGGCGCGAACACGCTGAAGCTGACCGGCTCGGGCGACAGCTACATCACTGGCGGCAATCTCGGCATCGGGACGACGAGCCCGAGTCAAGAGCTAGATGTCTCCGGCGACATCAACTGGAGTGGTTCGCTCTATCAAGGCGGAACCCTTCTCCTACACTTCTCCGGAATCAACAGCATGTTCTTCGGAGTCGAAGCCGGGAACACTGGGTCGACTGGAGCTGGCAACACCGCTGTCGGATGGAGGGCCTTGTGGAAGAATACGAACGGGCTCGGCAACACTGGAGTTGGCCGTAGCGCCCTGCGGGAAAACTCCACGGGTGATGCCAACACCGCCGTCGGAGACGCCGCGCTGGTGAACAACACGGACGGAAGCAGCAACACCGCTGTCGGCAACGGCGCGCTGATCCTCAACACGACAGGCGATAGCAACGTCGCCATTGGCGACGACACGATGTACTACAATGACAGTGGAAGTGGGAACACCGCCGTCGGGTACTTCGCGTTGGAGGACAGCCTCGGGAACAACAACACCGCCGTCGGGTACGACGCGGTCAAGAACCTGTCGAGCGGCAACCTGAACACCGGTGTCGGGCACAACGCGCTTGTGAGCCTCACGACCGGAAGCAACAACATCGCGCTCGGCAACAGCGCAGGTCAGAACTGTAGCACGGGCAGCTACAACATCTACATCGGAAACGGCGGCGTGAGCGAGTCGAACACGACGCGGATCGGCGACGGAAACCAGACGAGGACGTTCATCTCCGGGATCTGGAACGTGGCGATTGCAGGCGGAGCACAGGTTGTTGTCGACTCCAATGGACAGCTGGGGAACGCGGGACTCAGCTCGCAGCAATTCAAGCGCGATATCCTCGACCTCGGTACATCGAGCGGGTTCCTCTATGACCTCCGACCGGTCAGTTTCCGCTTCAAGGAGGAAATCGATCCGATCGGGGTTCCGCAGTACGGTCTGATTGCCGAGGAAGTCGCCGAAGTGGCGCCGGAGCTTGTCCTTACCGACGAGTCGGGAGATCCGCAGGTCGTCCGCTACGAGCTGTTGACGCCGTTGCTGCTGAATGAACTGCAACGTCAGCAGGAGACGATCGGGCAGCTCCTGTTGCGGATCGAGGCGTTGGAGGCGAAGGTCGAGTCATTGAAGTGAGTCGGTGTATCGGGGGCTGCTGCATCCCCTGAAGCGGCGATCATCGAGACTGCAGCACGCGCAGGCAGAGAGGAAGGCGCATCCTCCTCTCTGCCTGCTTCTTACAAGTGGATCACAAAAAGCAAAGCCTTCAGCAGTTCGTGCTCGTCCTAGGCTGATTCTTGCCGATTCAGGAAGAGTCAACCTATACTCCCCTGACTTGGCGTGCATCTGCGAAGGAGGAGCATACATGAACCGATGGCCTCGGAGGGCGACTCTGTGGGTTGTGTTGTGCGGAGCGATGATCGCGGCGGTGCTCGTGCCGCTTCTGGCGATGGGAGATTCGGAGGAGATCGGCTTCATGGCGACGCTCTACGCGGACGTGATCCGGTTCGAGGCGCACGGCGCAGCGAGCCTGAGGGTGACGATCTACGACCTGTCGGAGAACGAGCTGTGGGACTCGGGTGTGGTGTTCGGCGACACCGTCGACTGGGATCGGACGAACGAACAGGGAGAGCGCCTGGCAAACGGGTACTACCTCTACGTCGCACAGGCGTGGGATGCGGGCGATCGCCTGATCCTGAACAAGACGGGGAAGGTCGTGCTGCTGCCCGGGGATCGGGTCGAGCTGAAGACGGCGCCGGTGGCCTCGAGTCCTCCTGGAGAAGATCCGTGGCGGAATGACGATCCTCTCTACGGTCCGAAGGCGTACGACACGACCGATTGGCATGTCAGCAACCGTATCGGCGTGGGAACGGATGCGCCGAGCTACCCATTCCACGTGAAGCGAACGACGCTGGGGACGGCGTTTGCCGTCGAGGACAACACCGGCTACACGCTCAGCTTCTACTCGGACAACACCGGTACCGGAACGATGTGGATCAAGGGCGGTGGGGCGAACAAGATCAAGCTGACCGGGAGTGGCGACAGCTACATCAACGGCGGCAACGTCTACATGACGGGTGGGAATCTGGGCGTGGGGACCGCGAGTCCTTCTTACCCGTTGCATCTGAGGCGGACATCGGCCGGCACAGCGTTCGGCGTCCAAGACCCTGCGGGGTACGCGCTGAGTCTCTACACAGATGGAGAGGCAAGCGGAACGCTTTGGATCAAGGGAGATGGATCGAACACGCTGAAGCTGACCGGTGAGGGCGACAGCTACATCGCCGGCGGGAGCCTCGGCGTTGGGACGACGAGTCCGACGACGACCCTCGATGTGATAGGTACGGGTCGGTTCACCGGCGCGCTGACGGTCGGAGCCTACACCTTGCCGAACGTCGATGGGACGAACGAACAGGTGCTGACGACCGACGGAAGCGGAACGGTCAGCTGGCAGACGGTCTCCGCTGGTGGCGCGAGCTACTGGGCGCTCGACGGCGACGATATCTGCAACTCGAACGCTGGCAGTGTCGGCGTCGGCGTCACGACGCCGACGGCTGCGCTGACGGTGGAGTCAGATGATGCGAGCAATCCGGCAATCCTCGGCACCAACACGAGTGGCTACAACGGGGTGATGGGAGCTGCTGACGGTTTCCTCGCTGGCGTGTGTGGGTTCAACAACGGAGATCCGGGCGGCCCTGGCCTATTCGGTTGGAGCTTCAACAGCACAGGCCTCCTTGCGAACAGCGCTAGCGGCACGAACATCATCGAGGCCCGGGACGGCAACGGAACCTCCGGAGATTTCGGGGATGACATCACGCGGTTCCGTGTCGAGCGAGACGGAGACGTCTATGTCAATGGAGAGCTGACGGTCGGCGCATACAAGTTCCCAAACACAGATGGGGCAGACGGGCAGGTTCTCGCGACGGACGGTAGCGGCGTACTGAACTGGACGAGCACCTCCGGCGGTTCGAGCAACTGGATGCTCAGTGGAAACGACCTCTACAACAGCAACTCCGGCAATGTCGGCATCGGCGACACGACGCCGGATCAGAAGCTCGACGTCAATGGAAGCATCGAGCTGAATGGCCGGCTCTACATGGGCTCCGATCGATTCCTGCATCACTACGGAACAGACAACACGTTCCTCGGAATCGGCGCGGGAAACTTCTCAACGAGCGGAGACAACAACACGGGAGTCGGCAAGGAAGCGCTCTACTCGAATGCGGGCGGCCACAACAACGTGGCGCTGGGGGCTGAGGCGATGCGCTCGAATACGAGCGGATACGAGAACACGGCCGTCGGTGTGTCCACCCTGCTCGACCTCACAAGTGGATCTACCAACACAGCCGTCGGTTACCGCGCACTTCCAGGGATTGAGGACGGCATCTCGAACATCGCTCTCGGATCGGGAGCGGGTGAATCCCTGACGAGTGGATCCTTCAACATCTACATTGGCCACGATGGCGTGACAACCGAGTCGAATGCGATTCGGATCGGAAACGGCTCCGATCACAACGCTGCGTATATGGCGGGGATCCG
>JANQEA010000039.1 GCA_028278555.1 Candidatus Bipolaricaulota bacterium
CTCGCCGGAGATCTTGCCCAGCACCTCCAGGGCGCCCCGGTGGCCGTCGCCGATCTCGGTATTCATGTCGAGGATCACGGAGCGCGTGAACTTGCTGAATCGGAAGACGGCCGCCGAGGAGGTCGCCAGATCGAAGCCCGGTCCGCAATCCCAGATGGTGCGATCCGTGCCCTCCCTGAGGGTCACGTCGATGTAGCGATCGGCGATGTCCGTGAGCGCCTCGTCCCAGCCGACCCGCTTCCACTTGCCTTCGCCGCGTTCCCCAACGCGCTTCAGGGGATGCGTCACGCGGGATGCGTCGTACATGCGATGGGAGAAGGAACACCCCTTCTGACAGCCGCGGGGATTGAAGTCGGGAACCTCGCTGTTGGTCTGCGGGTACTCCGCCGTCTGCTCTTCCCGGTAGACCAGGCCGTCCTTCACGAAGACGTCCCACGCGCAGTGCGCCTGGTACCAGCAGTTGATCAGGTGGGTTCCCTTGCTGATCTTGTCCCAGGTCCACTGCGTCTCGTAGACGTCCATCCAGCCGGAGTAGTCGGGAGTGGAGGGGGTCGCGATCCCGTCGATCGCAATCGCCTGCTTCGCGATGAAGCTGGGGACGCTCAGCGAGACGCTGGTGGCTGCGAGCGCCTTCAGGAATTCACGACGGTCCAGCTCGGCGGGCATGGCCCTAGTCCAGCTCCATCGGAGTCACGATCCGGGGGGGGTCCCTGCTCCGGGTTCGAGACCCGCACCGACGCGTCGCTGTTCGCGATGTTGACTCGCTCGACCTCGGCGGGGCTCCTGGAGAACGGTCCGAGCATCTCCCGCCACTTCCGCGCGATCAGAAGATCCATCAGCTCGGACCCCTCGCCGTTCATCCTCTTCTGGCGCTCGGCGGCGACGCGCGCCAGCGCCGCGTGCACCGCCGGGCCGAACAGGAATTCCAGGTACTCCGGCGGGATGCGGTCCTCGTCCGTGGGGTTTCCGTCCGCGTCGATCTTCCGAGGTGACATCGGAGGCACGTAGAAGACGTTCGGCGCCGTGCCCATTCGGCGTGCAGCGGCAGAGCCACCCTGTACTCGTGGACGAGCTTGTGGATCGGCCCCTTCTCGTCGTCGAGAAAGCCCACGAATCGGACGCGG
>JANQEA010000065.1 GCA_028278555.1 Candidatus Bipolaricaulota bacterium
GCCACAACGACGCCGCTGAAGCCGAGCACCCCGACTGCGAGTTCGGCCAGAAGCTCAAGTGTGCTCGCGCCTTCCATCGAGTTCGTCGTGCCGCCTAACAGGTTGCTGAAAAACCCCTGGTTCTGACCCTCTAGGATGGTACAAGGTCCGTCGGGGGATGAGGAGATGCGCGGAAGCGATCGAGTCCAGGGTTCGATGTTCAGCTACGTGTCGCTGGAGTCGCGGATTCCAGCGGACCACCCGCTGCGATCGATGCGGGAGATGGTGGACGCGGCGCTGAAGCGGATGTCGCGGCGCTTCTCGCGGCTGTATCCGGACCATGGCCGGCCTTCGATCCCGCCGGAGCGGCTGCTGCGCGCTCTGCTGCTCCAGGTTCTCTATTCGATCCGCAGCGAGCGCCAGCTGATGGAGCAGCTGGAGTACAACCTGCTGTTCCGCTGGTTCGTGGGGTTGGGGATCGATGATCGGGTGTGGGTGCCCACGGTGTTCACGAAGAACCGGGACCGGCTCTTGGAGGGAGAGGTGGCGGAGGCGTTCTTCGCGGAGGTGCTGGGACAGGGCCGCGAGGCTGGTCTGTTGTCCTCGGAGCACTTTACGGTGGATGGGACGCTGATCGAGGCCTGGGCGAGCCAGAAGAGCTTTCAGCGCGCGGGCCAGAAGAGCCGGAACGACTCGGACGATGATCCGGGCAACCCGACGGTGGACTTTCGAGGCGAGAAGCGAAGCAACGAAACCCACGCCTCGACGACGGATCCGGACGCCCGGCTGGCCCGCAAGAAGGGTCAGACGTCGCAGCTCGCGTACATGGGCCATCTGCTGACGGAGAATCGCAACGGACTGATCGTCTCAGCGATGTTGACCGAGGCGGACGGCTACGCCGAGCGGCTGGCGGCACTCGAGATGATCGACGACGTTGCCGGTGCGCACCGGATCACGCTGGGTGCGGACAAAGGATTCGATACGGACGACTTTGTGGCCGGCTGCCGCGAGCGCAATGTGACGCCGCACGTCGCGCAGAACACGACGAACCGAGCGAGCCGGATCGACGACCGGACGGTGCGGCACGCCGGCTACGCCATCAGCCAGCGCAGACGCAAGCGCATCGAGGAGTGCTTTGGCTGGATGAAGACGATCGGCGGGATGCGCAAGACCCGACACAAGGGTACGGAGCGGGTGGGATGGATGTTCATCTTCACCGCTGCAGCGTACAACCTCGTGCGGATGCGCAACCTGAGAGAGGCGCCGGCATGACCTGGAGGGACGTCGCAAGCTCACCGACCCCCACGAGCCAGCCCCGCGAGAGGGGAGAAGCGCGGAGCATCCTGAGCAGACTGCCCCTCGAAACCCACTCCGAACGCCCTGAATCGGCCCGCGACAGCCGAATTTCAGCGGCCTG
>JANQEA010000086.1 GCA_028278555.1 Candidatus Bipolaricaulota bacterium
GGACGCGACAGGAAGCGGGGACGTGGCAAGCGCACGCAACGAGATCATCCGAACGGAGAATGTGACCAAACGATTCGGCGCGATGACCGCCGTCGACAATGTCAGCTACTTGCTGCACGAATACGAAGTTGCCGGGATCATCGGATCGAACGGCGCCGGCAAGACCACCTTCTTCAATCTCCTGACCGGATACTATCTTCCCGACGAAGGGACCATTCATTACGAGGGCCAGGACGTCACCCGCCTCGCACCGCAGGAACGGGTGGCCCGGGGGATGATGCGGACCTTCCAGCTCACGGCGACCTTCGACAATTTAAGCGTGATCGACAATCTGGTGCTGTCCTATTTCCGGGCGCACCGGACATCGTCGCTGGCGGCGCTGGTTTTCAACACGCGCAGGAAGCAGCGAAAGGATCCGAGAATTGCCGAGCTGCTCGAGACGTTCAATCTGACGGATGTGCGCGACCGCGAGGTCAAGCACTTGAGCCTCGGGGAAAAGCGCCGCCTCGAAATCGCGATGGCCATCCTCGCCGAGCCAAAGGTTCTGATGCTGGACGAGCCGCTCGCCGGCCTTGCCGAAACCGAGATTCAAGGCGTGCTCGACGTGCTGCGCCGGCATGTCGGCCGGCAGACGATTCTGATCGTGGAGCACAAGATTTCCCATGTCGAAGACTTCCTCGAGCGCCTCACCGTGATGCATGAGGGGCGCGTGATCGCCGACGGCAGTTATGAAGAGGCATTGCGGCATCCGGAGGTGCGCCGGAGCTACTGGCAGATCGACGTCGCGGTCGAAACCAGCGAGGTGTCGACGGCATGACAAGCGACGACATCCTGACGGTTGCCGGACTGAACGTGTCTTATGGCGAGTCCAAGGTTCTTTTCAACGTCAACCTGAATGTAAGCTCCGGCCAGATCGTGGCCTGCGTCGGCCGCAACGGAGCGGGCAAGACGACGCTGCTCAAGACCATTATGGGTTTCCTTAAGCCGACGGCGGGAACGATTACCTCGGACGGCACCAGCCTGATCGGC
>JANQEA010000005.1 GCA_028278555.1 Candidatus Bipolaricaulota bacterium
CCTGGCGCTCGCCGAAACCCGTTCGGCGGAGAAGCTGCGCCTGCTTCTCGAGGGCATCCAGGTCGAGTGCGAGTATGGCGATACGGTCGAGGCGTATCAGCAGAAGCTCAGTGTGAACGGGGAGACCGTCTTCGCAGACGTCTTGCGGCTCGGCAGGCTCTCCATCTTCTGGCAGACACCGGACGGCACGCGCGTGGGGGAATTCGACCGCGTCGACGGCCAGTGGGTCGAGCTGCCCTCCGAATACGGACGCAGTATCCGGATGGCCATGGAAATGGCGGGCAGACGAAGGCCCGTCGAGCTCATCCGTCTGCCCTTGGGGAAGATCAACCCGTGAAGCGGCGAGCTCTGATCTGGATCGGTCTCCTGCTTCTGGTGGCTTCGACGGGACAGGCCCAGGACATGCGCGCTGCCGCTCAGAAGGCCAAGGAGGACCGAGCCGCGGCGGAGGAAGCAGCCAGAGAAGCCGAAGAGAGGATCCTGAGCGACCGCGAGAAGCTGCTCGCCGAGGTGACCCGGCTGGAGGCGGTGGAGAGCAAGCTCGAGAGGGGCAACGACGAGCTGGAGGCCAGGATCGAAGCCCGTCGGAAGGAGGAGAGCGAGCTCTCCGAGGAGTGGTCGAAGAAGGAGCTGCAGTTTCGAGAGACGATCGGAACCGTACGCGTATCGGCCCGCGAGCTGGAGAGCATCCTTCGTCGTTCTCCCCTCACCGTCCACACGCCCGAGAGGATCGAGCAGCTCCAACCGCTTCTGAACAAGAAGTACTTCCCGGGAATCCGGGACATCAAGCTGCTCACCGACCTCTATTTCGACGAGGCAAGGCGATCGGGGCAGGTCACAGTGAGGGAAGGCCCGTTCATCGATCGCGCCGGGGATCTGCGGGAAGGAAGCGTTCTCAACCTCGGGAAGTTCACCGCCGTCTACGACACGGGTGAAGAGGTCGGCTTTCTCAATCACTCCGAGGACGCCCATCAGTTCTTCGCGCTCTCCGCGCTACCCGGCTGGATGGTGCGGAGGAACCTGAAGAGATACCTCGAAGGCGAGGACGACACGGTCTACGTGGATCTGTCCGGCGGCGCCTCCCTCCGGCAGATCACGAACAAGCCGAGCATCTGGGAACAGATCAAGAGCGGCGGCCCCATCGTGTGGCCCATCCTGGCAATCGCAGCTCTTGCGCTTGCGCTGATCGTAGAGAGGTTGATCTACCTGAGCCGGGTCCATGCCAACACGGACCGCCTGATGGACCAGATGAATCAGCTGGCGGAGAGGGGAGACTGGGCCGCCTCCGAAGCGATGGTCGACAGCTACAAAGGCAGGAACTTGCCCGTGATCAACGTCCTGACGGCCGGCCTGGCGGGCCGCAACGAGGACCGGGAGACCCAGGAGAACATCCTGCAGGAGGCCATTCTCCGCGAGGCGCCGCGA
>JANQEA010000072.1 GCA_028278555.1 Candidatus Bipolaricaulota bacterium
ACGATCGTCGGGAGGAGATCGCTCGGGTGCTCGGTCAGGACGACGAACGCGAGGTCGCGAGGCGGCTCTTCGAGGATCTTGAGGAGTGCGTTCGCCGCCTCAGGTGTGAGCGTCTCGGCACGAGGGATCAGACAGACCTTCCGCGACGCCTGGACCGGCGAGAACTGCGCGAGGCGGACCATCTCGCGAACCTGATCGATCCCGGTCCGTTCCTTCTTCTCCGCCGGCATCAGTTCGATGAGATCCGGATGGGCGCCGCGGAGCGCGAGTCGTTCGTCGGCGTCGTCCCCGAGGCGTGGAGCCGCCAATCGGCGCCCCTCCGCAAGACGGTCGGCGGCGCGCGGCACGAGATAGAGCGTCGCAGCGGCATTGGTCGTCGTGGCCGCATAGCCTGCGGCGGAAGGGGCGTTCATCGCGCGACGAGGGTACCACAGGCTCGAGAGAGACGCAATCGGAGCAGGCGCTGCGATGCCCTAGAGAAGCTCGGTTTCGAGCAGCTCGGCGATTCCGGGCAGGTCGTTCGGCGAGAGGACGAGCGTCCCGTCGGGTGCGGCGACCCGATCGCTCGTGATCACGGCGAGGACGTCGATCTCGCCGGCGAGCGGCTCGCGCGCGAGTTCACGGCCGCGTCGGAAGACCTCGATCTTCGGGAGAGGTCCGCGTTTCATTCCCTCGACGAGGACGAAGTCGCAGTCGGGGAAGAGTCGATCGATCAGCCGTTCGATCCCCTCTTCAGGGGATCGCGTCCAACGAAGGGTCGCGCTCGATTCTCCGAGGAGGAGGACCGGCTCGGCCCCTGCGCCCGCCAGCAGAGCACTGTCGGAGCCCGGCGCATCCGATGCTGTGAGATGCTGGGCATGCTTGACGGCGCCGACATTGAATCCTCGGTCGACGAGGTACGGAATCAATCGGGAGAGGAGCCGCGTCTTGCCGCTGTCGTGATGGCCGATGAACGAAACTGCAGGGATCATCTTCGCTCCTGGTGCCAAGAGTCTCCGGATTCGATCCGTGGCTGAATGTCGGATTGTACGAAACGGCCGAAGGGCAGGCCAGTTTGCGAGGGGTATTTCCGTCCTCGATAATCCCGGCGACATTCAACCGCGAATGAGGTGACTCAATGAGAACGCTGTCTCAGGTCCTCCGCGAAACGACGGAGAGATTCCCAGCGCGAGATGCCATCCTCGATCCGAGCGGGGAACGGCTTACGTACGGTGAACTGAACGAGCGGGTCGATCGACTCGCCCGCGGACTGCTCGATCTCGGCGTCGGCAAGGGCGACAAGGTCGGCCTGTGGATGCCGAACATCCCGGAGTGGGTCGTCGCCTACTACGCGATCGCGCGGATCGGTGCGGTCGTCGTGCCGATGAACACGCGATACAAGACCCACGAGGTCGAGTACATCCTCGATGACTCGGAAGCGACGACGCTTTTCGCGGTCGGCGCGTTTGCGAAGATCGACTACCTGGAGATGATCGCGGAGATTCGTCCGAAGCTGCCGAACCTGAAGCACGTCGTCATCGTTGGTGAAGCGGCGGAGGGGATGCATGGCTTCGACGAGGTCGTCGCGCGCGGAGGCGAGTCCCTCGCCGACGGTCGGCTCTCCGAGCGGGAGTCGGCGTGCGATCCGAGCGACAACGTCTTCATTCTCTATACATCGGGAACGACGGGAAATCCGAAGGGCGCGATGCTCTCGCATCACAACATCGCCAAGAACGCCGAGCAGGTCACGGAGGTCCTCCATACCTCCGAGGAGGACGTCTTCCTCCTCGCGGTCCCGTTCTTTCACTGTTTCGGGTGCGTCCTCGGGGTCGCCGGGGCGATCGCCTGGGGGGCGGCGATGGTTCCGATGCAGGTCTTCAGAGCGAAGGAAGCGCTCGAGCTCGTCGAGCGGTTCCGGGTGAGCGTCCTCTACGGCGTGCCGACGATGTTCGTCCTCGAGCTGGAGGAGAACCGGAAGGGGAAGGACGACGGAACGGCGTACGACGTATCGACGTTGCGGACCGGCATCATGGCCGGCGCCCCCTGCCCGATCGAGGTGATGAAGGGGACGATGGAAGAGCTCCAATGCAACGTGTCGATCGCCTATGGCCTGACCGAGGCCTCGCCGGTGATCACGATGACACGATTCGATGACTCGCTCGAGCGGCGGGTCGAGACGGTCGGTCGCCCCCTCGACGGCGTCGAGGTGAAGATCGCCGATGACGATCACAATCCGGTCCCGACGGATGAAATGGGCGAGCTGGCGTGTCGCGGGTACAACGTGATGCTTGGCTACTACCGGGCTCCCGAGATCACCGCACAGACGATCGACGAGGAGGGCTGGCTCTACTCCGGCGACCTGGCGACGATGGACGCCGAAGGCTACGTCAAGATCGTCGGCCGGAAGAAGGACATGCTGATCTCCGGCGGCTTCAACGTCTACCCGGCCGAGATCGAGGAGTATCTGTTCACCCATCCGAAGGTGCAGAACGTCTCGGTGATCGGCATGCCGGACGACGTGTTCGGCGAAGTCGCTGCCGCCTACATCATCCCGCGCGAGGGCGAGACAATCGATCCGCAGGAGATCGTCGACTTCTGCGTCGGCGAGATCGCCAACTTCAAGGTGCCTCGCTACGTCGAGATCGTCGACGACTTCCCGATGACCCAGTCGGGGAAGGTCCAGAAGTTCAAGCTTCGCGAGATCGCGAAGGAGGCGTTCGACGCCGGCTCGATGGCGAAGCTCTCGCCGAGCAGGAAGTGAGCGTCACGCGTCCCGATGTCCTCGAGCTGACGAAGCGGCTGATCGAGATCGAGAGCCACCCTCTCTGCGATGGGCGGGAGGCGGCGATCGGGCGCTTCCTCGTCGACTGGTTCGCCGAACGGGGGATCGAGGCCGAGCTTCAGCCTGTCGACGGGGAGCGGGCGAACGTGATCGCGCGCGTGCCGGGCGGTGACGGCCCGAGCCTGATGCTTTGCGGCCACATGGACACGGTCCCGGCCGGCGACATGCCGGATGCATTCACACCGCGTGTCGAGGAGGGCGTCCTCTGGGGGCGTGGTGCGTGCGATATGAAGGGCGCAATCGCAGCCATGGCAACAGCCATGGCTGCGATCGCGTCGGAGAATGCTGCGCATTCTCCGGTGGGTGACGAAGCCGAGTCTCCCACCGGCGAGCTGGCAGGAGACTTGGTGTTCGTCGGGACGGTCGATGAGGAGACGGGCGGGCTCGGGGTGAAGGGCATCATCGACAGCGGGCTTCGAACGACGTACGCCGTCGTCGGCGAGCCGACCGGCCTCCGGGTCGCGCTCGCTCACAAGGGGGCGTGTTTCATCCGGATCACGCTCGTCGGTCGCGGCGCCCACGGGAGCTGTCCGGAGAAGGGCGTCTCCGCCGTCTCCTACGCCGCGAGGATCGTCCGCGCGATCGAGGAGGAGCTTCGGCCGAGGCTCGATGGGCGGACGCATCCGCTTCTTAGCCCGTCGACGGTCAACGTCGGGCGCGTCTGCGGCGGCACCCAGCCGAACATCGTCGCCGAGCGTTGCGAGATCGACATCGATCGACGGATGGTCCCCGGCGACGACGATCCTCTCGGTGAGATCACGATGCTTGTCGAAGAGGTCTGCCGAGGCGTCGACGGCCTTGCGTTTGCCGTCGAAGAGAGTCCGATGACGTCGGTCGTCCCGCATACCTCACTCCAGACGCCCGTGGACTCGCCGCTCGCGCGCGCGGCCTTCGCGGCATGCCGCACGGTCGGCCGTCCGGCCGATCCGGTCGGCGTCACCTACTGGACCGATGGGAGTCACCTGGCCGATCACGGGATCGAGACGATCGTCCTCGGTCCTGGAGAGATCGCCGATGCCCACGGACCGCACGATCGCGTGACGATCGACGAACTGCACGACGCCGTCGAACTCTACGGACGGATCGCGCGCTCGATCCTCACTTAGGTGCAGGGGCGTGGACGTCCCGCCTCACGGAGCGAGGAGCGACTCGTACCCCAGCGGGCAGATGCTTCCGCCGAGATTCCCGTCCGGGTCATCGGGCGCCGGGATCGTGTTCCCGCTCCCGGAAACCTCGCCGTCGAAGTAGTGGGAGACGAACAGGGCATACGGTTCACACGACGCGGAGAGGAACTGGAGTCCCCACCCGTCGTTCCGGAGAATCCTCGTGCCCAACAGGGAAAGCGTCACGCCGTCCCAGACGAGCAGGCCGCCCTGGGTGTTCTCCGAGACGGTGCAGCCTGCGACGAAGAGGTCGGCCGTGTCCTCGGCACGAATCCCGACGCCCCGATTCCCTTCGACGACGGACTTCGACACACGAACGATTGACTCCTCGATCGCATACAGCCCGGCGGTGATGCGGTACGGCTCCGCCTCGACGCCAACGCCGTTGTCGAAGATCCGGCTGTCTTCGATGTCGATCCGCGCCGATTGAGAGCCGAAGATCCCGAACTCTCCGTTCTCGTGGATCCGGCAGTCCTCAAGGTGAACCGACGAGTCGAGGCCGGCGATCGACAGGCCGGCCTGGACCGCGTCGGATAGGGCGACCCGGTCGAGGATGACATCGATGCGTCCTTCGATCAGCGCAGTGGCACCGACGTGTGGTCCGATCGCGATCCCGTAGAACCCGCCGGACACAGATACGCCGCTGATCCGAACGTGAAGAATCTGGCCTTGCATCTCGGGGGCGACGGTGATCGCGGCATCGCGAAGTCGCCCGCCGCTCGGGCCGACGATCTCGACGGGGTCGGTTGTGTCAGGGGCGACGGTCAGGGTGAGACTCTTCGAGATCCAGAGTGGGTCGTTCAGAACGTACGTTCCGCTCTCGACGTAGACGGTCCCGCCGGGGAGAACGCGATCGACCGCATCCTGAAGGCTCTCCCCCGCGCGGACGACGACCTCGGCGCCGGGGAGGATCGACAGGCTGTACTCGACGCCGGAGAGGCCGGTCGGGAGTTCGGCGTCCCCATGAGCGGCGAACAGGTAGGCGTAGAGTGCCCGCAGCTCCGCCTCATCGGCGCGGCCGCCGCCGGCGATGATCCGTTCCGCCACGCCGAGCGCATCGCGAAGGAACGCCAGAGCGTGCTCGAGCGAACTCGACAGATCGGTCTTCACATCGAACGACAGCGACGCCGCATCGACGTCGGCGAGGACCCGTTCGGTCGAACCGATTAGGCCCGTTCCCTCCGAATCCCCGCCTGCCAGCAGACGTGAAATCTCCTCGATGTTGATGCGGACGTCCTCCTCGCTCAGGCTGAGCAGAGCCGACTTCGCGAGGAACATCGCCAGCCGTACGCTGCTCTGGATCTGCGCGAGTTCCTCGAGGATCCCGCTTCCCTCGTCCGTCTCGGGTTGGGCCGCGACCGTCAAGAGGGTCGCGAGGAGGACCACAAGGCAGACGCCGGCTTTCCCTCTTGCTCCGCTCATCCGGCACTCCTTTCCGTCGGAGTTGATCCTTGGGTTCGTCCCTCGCCCGATGACGGGGACGGCTCGAATCGATATCCAAATCCCTTCACGTTGACGACGCATCGCTCGCCGCCCGGTCGTGTGTCTTTCAGTCGTTGCCGCAGCCTTCGGATTCCTTGGCGGACGTCGGTCGAGTCGGCATAGGGGGAGTCCGCCCAGACGGCGGCGATGATCTCCGTTTCAGAGAAGACCCGGTTCTCGTCGGAGGCAAGCAGCCAGAGAAGCTCGAAAAGCTTCGGCGTCAGCCGGAGCGGGATTCCCCCGAAGTGGACCTCCCTTGCCGCTCGGTCGATCGAGAGTTCGCCCCGAACGATGAGCTCGTCCGCACTGCGATCGCCGCGAGCCGGGGGCGGCATCTCGTGGATTTCCATCGGCCGGAGCCTGATGCGAAGCGCGAAGACGAGCCCAACCGGGAGGAACCACAGACCGGCTCCGATCAACGCGATCCGCAGATCGTTGGCGGCGGCGCGCCCCGCAAGCGGGGAGGCATCGAACCCGACGCGGATGTAGCCGTCGGAGGCCGATCCTTCTTCGTTGTGCAGCGGAATCGTGACGTCGACGAGCGGTCCGCCTCCTTCGGATCGGAAGGCAATCCTGCTCGCCCCACCTTCGACGAACGAAGAAAGCGGAGGCGGGGTGACGCCCGAGTCTGCGCGAGGCCGATCGATCACTGCCACTCCGTCGTAGACGATCTGGACGTACAGAGAACTCCCCGAGAGCATCAAGTCGGCGACGCGGGAGAGCGTTTCGCGATCCCGCGCGTCGAGCCACATGGTCGCGGCCTGGGCGAAGGCCTGTGCGCTCAGGAAGCTTCGGGTTCGAAGGTCCTCTTCGAGCCCCTTCCCGGAACGAATCGAGTACGCAACGGCGATCCCGGAGAGAAGGAGCGCCAGGGCGAGCGATGCGCAGATCAACACTGCCGGTCGGAGGAAGAGCACCTTTCGGAACACCCCGACAAGGTACCGAATCGGTACGAGGCGGCGCAATCGATGCATCGATCGGAGGATGTCGAGCGTGCGCCCCAGAAACGGAGTGGGGATGAAGATTCCGCCGTTGTCGGCCACGATCGCCGCTCGGATGCGTCGAACGTGTCACGCCGTTATCACGCTCAAATCGTTGCGGAGTTGCGTCCGAACGGATACCTCCTTCTATGGAACGACCGTGTCTGTGCCGATCGAATCTGTCGCGAACGTTGGACGATGCGCCATAGCGCGTCGATCGAAAAGGCTCATGGAGGTCATGAAGATGCTGAAGATCTGGATGAGATGGGGGACTGTGGCCGGGCTTGTCGCCGCGCTGAGCCTTGGCGTTGGAGCGAAGATGGACCCCGTGGCGGTCGAGTGGATTCAGCAGACCGCGATCCGTCTCGATACGGTCGAGTTCGACGGACAGCACGCGGATCTGATGCCGCTTACATCGCTCCTCGACGGCGCCAGGGTCGTTGCGCTCGGCGAGGGGACGCACGGCACACGGGAGTTCTTCACGCTTCGCCAGCGGATGATCGAATTCCTCGCGACGGAACTCGGTTTCGCCGACTTCGCGTTCGAGTTTCCGTACGGAGAGGGCGTTCAGATCGACAGGTACATTCACGGCGGCGAGGGGGATCCGGCGGAGATCCTCGCACGCGTCTACTGCCCGCCGTGGAACCACTCGGAGATGGTCGAACTGATCGAGTGGATGAAGGACTACAACGCAGCGCCCGACTGCCCGAGGGTGCTCAGGTTCCACGGAGTCGACATCCACGACGGGTCGTCGGCCTTGCTGATCGACTCGCTCCTCAGCTTCATCGAGAAGGTCGATCCCACGCGTGTGGGCGAGATCGCGGGGAAGCTCGATTGCTTCCGCTACAACTCGATGTACCACGTCGCGACGTTTGTCGACTTGGCAGAGGGCGGGTGCCGCGCGGAGCTCGCCTCGGTGGTCGACACGATGACCAAGCAGCGCGGGCGATATACCGGAGCATCTTCGTCGCGAGAGTACGCCGTCGCCCTGCACGAGGCGAAGCTCCTCCTTCAGCGTGCCGAACATCGATATCTTCTGACCACGAAGCCGCAGGAGGCAGACGATCTCCGGGATCTGTACATGGCCGAGAACCTCGTGTGGGTCGCCGAGAATCTCGCGGCGAACGGCCGGGTGGTGCTCGGGGCGCACAACTATCACATCGGCCGCTATCTCGATCTGCCGCGCGTTGTCGGAATCGAGAACCGGACGCAGACGTCGATGGGCTGGCATCTCGGAGAGCGATACGGGGCCGCATACGTCCCGATCGGAATGACGACGCGAACGGGCGAACTTGCCATCTTCCCGTTCCCGGGAAGCGGCCTCGTGAGCGAAGAAGACGGTCGCGGGATGCCGCAGCGCGAATTGTGGGAGATCCCGCGGATTCGCTACTCCGACATCATCGACAATCTTCGCGGTGCCGACGTGTCGCCGTGCATCGTCGATCTTCGAGCCGAGCGGGGGGCGCCGGGGACCGACTGGCTGTTCGAGGAGAACCCGTTCCTCCACATCGGGACGATGTTCTTCCCGACGATTGGTACGTCGTACACGGCGTATTCGGCGATCTCCGAGCCGTTCGACTTCCTCGTCTATATCGACGAGACGATGGCTCCAGCGATGCTCCCGTGGACACCGTGGGAGGCGCTTCCGAAGTAGCCTGAGCTTCACAATGAGCGGGAGCAGAACGTTCACTCGGAGGGCCATTTCGTGCACACAATCCCGCCATAGATTGCCAACAAGACCTTCACGAGAGCGGGGCATGATCTCACCGATCTAGTGAGAGCACCCACCAACACGCACCAACCTCCAGAGGCCCGGGCACAGCCCGCCCGGGCCTCACGCCTTTCTTGGGACCGGCAATGAGGCGACGTTCCTTCACAGTCGGAATGGACTTGGCATCAGAGTCTCACAACCCCATACTGATCCAGGACAAAGCAAGGAGGTTCAGATATGCAAAGAGGCTCTGGACGCATCGCTCGCCACGTTCTTCTTGTTGCCTGTTGCGCCGCACTTGTCTCCGCGCTTGGGATCACAGCTGCGTTGGATTCGCCGTCCGTATCGGGAAGCTGGCCGGAGAAGGGCCCCTATCTGCTCTATCCGGGCGACCCGTCGCAGATGACGATCCTCTGGCAGCTGAATTCGTCTGCCACGTGTACGGTGTCATGGTGGGAGGGGAGTGCGTCGCCTCAATCGAGGACCGTCACCTCGAGCTCCTCGGGCCCGAAGTACGAGTACTCGATGACGCTAACGGGCCTGGCGCCTGAGACGACCTACAACTACGAAGTCAGCTACGGTACGGGAACGGCGGCGAGCACCTTCCGAACGGCTCCGTCTTCCACAGCGACCGAGGTGAAGTTTCTAGGCTGGGCGGACACGCAGCAGACCAAGTCCTCGTCGAAGAGGAAGAGCTGTTACTGGAGCACCACCGACCGAACGCTCCGGCACGTCATTGCCGACCCGGACTGGCAGACGATGATCGTCCATGCGGGGGATTGGGCGCATGGGTCAGACCCGGAAGGGTATTGGACACCCTTCTTTGGTGCGGACCCGGCACGTGAGCTGCTGGCGCTGATGCCGATCCAGGGCTGCGCGGGGAATCACGACGTCATCGCGTTCAAGAAGTCGGAGTACTGGAATCCCGCCGTGTACACGAAGCTTCTCGCTCGGCCATACATCAAGTACTGGCCGTATCCGTACGTCGCCGACCACTACTGGTCGTTCGACTACGGCCCGATTCACTTCGTCGTTCTCGACCAGTTCAGCGAGGAGGAGCGGACGAAGCCTCTCACTGTTCAGACGAGCCAGTACACATGGCTGAAGCGGGACCTGGCGAGCAATCGCAAGCCGTGGACGATCGTGATCCAGCACGTGCCTCTGAAGGATCGAAGCGAATACGGCGTCAGCCAGTTCCTGCCGTGGCTGTACGCCGATCGGATGCGGACACTGTTCGAGCAGTACAACGTGGACCTCATTCTTGCCGGGCACTACCACCAGCACGCGTACGAGTCGAGCCCGATCCCGCAGCTCACCATGGGCGCAGCCGGCGAAGGTGAGGGCCTGTTCTACACGTTCGATGTGAAGGCGACGAGGATGACAATCAAGGCCTACAGCAAGAGCGGGCGACTCGTCGACACCATCAACGTTACGCGCCGGTGAGCGTTTCGGCGGAGGCAAGGATGGAAGAGGCCATGATCTCGCCTTCGGGCGGCTGGGAGGCGTTGCGCATGGCGACGATCGAGGGTGCGCGCCATCGGCCTCGACACTGCGGTTTGTGCCTCTCGATCCCCATGTACAATTGGCCCATGCGACTTCAACCGAACGATCTGCCCGCCTACGCTGCGCATCTGGCTTCCCGTGATAACTCGAACACCGCCGACGTGCTGGAACGCCTTCGACGCGCGGTCGCCGAGGCCAGGCTGCGCCTGGCCGACATCTTCGTGACGTTCGATCCGACCGGCGAGCGCATCTCCGGCTCTGTCCGAGTCTGCGTCTTCGGGAAGGACTTCGTTGTCCTGACCGAGTGGCGAGGCGGCGAGGGCGCCGGCACCTACGAGGAGCTCTCCGAGCTCCTTGCGGGCGCGAGCGCGCGAGCGGCCGAGATCGAGGCCCCCAAGATGGGCACGCGCGTCAGTCTGGAGGGGATGACCGAGGCGTACCGGCGCGCGCTCCAGGATTCCGGATTCGTCTTCCAGGGCCGCCGAGTGGAGTACCAGACGCCGGTCTCCGAACTGCCCGATGAGCGCACGTCGCGACTGACATGGACGACGATGGCCGACATGGGAGAGAAGCCCGTTCTCGATCTGATTCGTGAAGCGAGCGCCGGCACCCCGGACGGGATGGACGTCGAGGCCGGCGTCTCGGCGATCGAAGACGTGCTTGGCGGCAGCTATGGCACGCTCGACCCGCGGGCCGTCGAAGTGGGAACTCTCGACGGCCGAGCGGTTGCCGTCCTGCTCACCCGAGTCGATGTCGATACGGGCTGGGCAGGGATCCAGTTCATAGGCATCGTCCCGGAGGCGCGCGGTCGAGGGCTCGGAACGGATGTCCACCTGCACGGCATCGCGACGATGCGCGATCTCGGCGGGACCGTGTATCACGACGGCACCAGTGAGACGAACGCCCCCATGCTGCACCTGTTCGAGAAGCACGGCTGCATCGAACACAGCCGAATGGAAGAGTGGGAGTGGAGGCCCGCTGGCTAGCCGGCGGGCACGCCGTACATCTGGTCGGGTGTCAGGATGTCGGGGAAGCGATCGCGGAGGGCGAGCCGCGCTTCGTAGCAGAGATGGCAGGCGTCGGCGTAGCCGTCCTGATGATCGAGTTCATACTGCTCGACCAACGCCGCCGGACCGCCGTCAACCAGTGGAGACAGAACCGGATGATCTCCCTCGGTCACTGCGCCGTCGTAGGCTCGAACGATCTCCGCGAGCGGCTGCCGGAAGAGGTTTCCGAGCGAGATGCCCTGACAGATGTGGGCATTCCCGAGCGGGTCGATGTGCAGGCGCCCGGGATCGCGGAGATCCTCGTGCGGGCACGTTGTGAACTCGGTCCACGCTGTACGGGGCGCGTCAACGGTCAGCTTCTCGACCGCGCGGCCGCGATACATGATCCCCGACTCGCCTTCCGGGAGCGTGCCGATCGCTCCCGGCGCGTCCATCTCGGGGGGCGCAATGCTGATGAATCCGAGCGGAATGCCAAGTCGCTCCGCTGCTTGCCTGGCGATCTCCGCCTGGCGGCTGAGGGTCTCGTTCCAGTGCAGAAGGTCGCTGCTGACCGAGAGATCCTCGACGAGGCCCTCGAACGGCCGAAGCCACTCGAGCGCGTCCGTGAGATCCGTGCCCCAGTAGCCGTTCGTCACGATTCCGACCTTGAATCCGAGCTTCGCCGCTTCCTTGGCGCCCCGCACCATGATCGGATAGAAGAGGAACGGCTCCCCACCCTCGAAGTAGAACCACTCGACCGTTCCCAGGTCGTGCGCCTGCCGTAGGATCTCGCGGGTCTTCTCCAGCGTGATCGTCCCCGTCTGCCACGGACTGCCCCACGCGAAGCAGTGGTCGCACTCGAGATTGCACTGATACGTCAAGAGCAGATGCAGGCCGGTGATGATCATCGGATCTCGTCCTCCTCGTGCGCGGTCATGGTACCCGACGCGACAGGGAGGGCGGGGAACGGCACTGCGCCGAACGGAGCCGATCGAGGTTGCGCGATGCACCGGAGGTAAGACGGCCTTCGTTTCGCCGAGAGGCCGCCGGTAGAATGGCACAGATGATCACGGCTTCGATGTTGTACAGCTACACGACGTGTCCGCATAGGGTCACTCTGGATCGGTTCGGCGACCCGGCCGATCGGGATGAAGTCAGTCCGTTCGTCGAGCTGCTCTGGGAGCGCGGACATGCGTTCGAGCGGGAGACGATCGAGGCGCTCGGGTTCCCGTTCCTCAACCTTCGCGACGTTCCCCCTGCGCAGAAAGAGGACCTGACGCTGCGGGCGATGCAGGAGGGAGAGCGTCTCATCTACGGCGGGCGCATCTCGCACGGGAGGCTGCTCGGAGAGCCCGACCTCCTGCGGCGAACGGAGTCCGGCTACATCCCCGGCGACATCAAGAGCGGTGCGGGCGTCGAAGGGGCGAACGAGGACTCCGACGGGAAGCCGAAGCGGCATTATGCGGTGCAGCTTGGCCTCTACTCGGACATCCTGCAGCAGTTGGGGCTGGCAACCACCAAGGACAGCTTCGTTTGGGACATCCACGGCGAGGAGATCCCGTACGACCTTGCACGTCCCCGTACGAAGACGGGCAAGATCCCGATGTGGGACGAGTACGGTGTGGTGCTCGCCCGCGTGGAAGAGATCGCAGATCGACATCTCCAGACGACCTCCGGCTTGATCAGCGCCTGCGCGCTGTGCCACTGGCGGTCGCACTGCCGGCGAGAGATTGTCGCGGCCGACGACCTGACGCTCATCTCGGAGCTGGGGCGGAGCACGCGAGAGAAGTTCCCGCCGGACCTTTCTACGGTCGCGGAGCTGTCAGGCACAGACCTGTCGGACCTGGTTGCTGGCGACAAGAGTACGATCCCCGGCATCGGAGCCAAGACGCTCCAGAAGTACCACGCCCGCGCCGTGCTCCAGAAGCAGGAGAAGCCAGCGCCGTACTTCACGGAGGAGGTGCGGCTGCCGGCAAGTGACACGGAGCTGTTCTTCGACATCGAGACCGATCCGTTCCGCGGACTCTGTTACCTGCATGGCTTCGTCGAGCGAACGGGCAGAGACTCAGCGACCGAGCAATACGTCGCGTTCTTCGCCGAGGAAGCGATCCCCGAAGACGAGCGAGATGCGTTCGCTCAGGCCTGGGCGTACGTGCAAGAGTGCCTCGACGCGGTCGTCTACTACTACTCGCACTACGAACGAACGATCTGGAAGCAGTTGGCCCGCCGCTATCCGGATGTGGCGACGGAGGATGACATGACGGCTCTGTTCGAGGAGGACCGGTTTGTCGATCTGTACTCCGACGTCGTCAAGTCGAAGATGGTCTGGCCGACGTATTCCCTTTCCCTGAAGACACTCGCAACGTTCCTCGGCTTCGCATGGCGGGACACCGATCCGTCCGGCACCGGATCGATCCAGTGGTTCCACGAGTGGGTCGAAACCGGCGACGACGCGATCCGCCGGAGGATCCTCGAATACAACGAAGACGATTGCCGCGCGACGAGGGTGCTGGTTGATGCGTTGAGAGGTCTCGCTGTACCTCGATGAACTGCTCAGGAGATGAGTGCCGTGAACTCGGAACTGCCATGAAACACTGTCCCAACTTCGTCTACGCTCCCACCGGTCACGAAGTCGACAGCGTCATGGTCGCCGGCCAGTTCCTGATGCGAGGGCGGGAGTCTTGACCGCGGACGAATCGTCCATTCGAGCAGACGCTCAAGCGGCCGCCGACGAGATCTCCCGTTGCGTGCTCGCCGATTCGCAGCACAAGGATCTCGCGCTGCTCGAAGCCATGCGAGGCGGGAGGCTCTAGGACGGTGAACGGAGATCACCCGCCGCAATCGAGAACCTAGTTTGGAGACTAAGCAAAGCTGCCGGTGCCGAAATCCAGGAGTCGTTGGGCTGGGGCTAGCTATACGGGGAGAAGTAGTGGGGCCCCGGAACTCCTAGGATTCTACACTAGGCAACTCAGGTCAAGGGATCTGCAGACATCGAAGGACTGACCTCGCCTCCGTCGTGGGATCGGATTCCCCCTTCGCTCCCGAGCGAGATCTGGCCAGAGCCTCTGGGGCAGACCGGGGGTAGCTTCCGGCACGTGTCCTTGGTATTGTCAAACATGCAAGGAAAGCGGGTATCAGTGTGAAGTATCGCATAGATGACCTGGGTTGGCTGAGCTTTGAGAGACTGATCCAATCGCTATTAAAGGCCGAGCTTGGCATTGGAGTGGAAGCCTGGGGCGGCCCTTCAGACCACGGCCGGGACGCGTACTGCGAAGCAGACCTAGCGTTCCCTGTGCAAGACGCTCCGTCTGTGGGCCCCACTGTGTTCCAGGCCAAATTCGTGAAGGGAGCCAATGCAGCCGGCGCTAGGCCCTTCGGTCCACTTCGCAAGGCTATTGACGCCGAGATCAAGAGAGTCGAGCAGCGGATTGCTCAAGGGAGGTGGGCGAACCTGCGAAGGTATGCGTTGCTCACCAATGTTCCATTGACGAGCGGACGGCGCGAGAAACTACAGGCTCTGCTCGAAGATGCGTTCCCAGGAGTACTTGTGTCAACTCAGGGCGCTGAGGATATCTGCTGCATGCTCGACAACGCGCCGGCAATTCGGAAGTCGTACCCTGAGATTCTAGGACTGGCAGACCTGCGCGCTCTAATACGAGAGGCAGTGAGTCCCTCCATTCAGGAGCGAAGCGCAAGTGCGATCCTTGAAGCTGAAGAACTCAGTAGGGTATTCGTCGCGACGAGCGCATACTACAAGGCGCTGGATCATCTATCGAAGTACCACTTCGCAGTCCTTGACGGTGCACCCGAAATGGGGAAGACAGCAATTGCTCGAATGGTAGCGCTTGCTCTGCATCTCGATGGCTGGACTGCAGTCGAGTGCCGAGAGCCAGACGACTTCTACGCAGCCTACGAGAGCGGGAATCAGCAGATCTTCATCGCTGATGATGCCCTTGGGAGAACGGAGTTCGATGTCGGGCTTGGCAGGCAATGGGAGCGCGATCTGCCTCGGATATTGCGCCGGACGGATGCAAGCCACTGGCTGGTGTGGACGACCCGGAAGCATATCCTTCTGCGTGCTCTAGCACAGATGGACCTCATCGCGCCTGCTACGGGGTTCCCCGATCCCGGCGAAGTAGTCGTCGATGCAGGCGACCTCACGATGGAAGAGAAGGCCCGCATCCTCTATCGACATGCGAAGTCGAGCTGCGTAGGTGCCGAAATGGTGTCAATCGTACAGGATCATGCGCAACGTATCGTCGAGAGCAAGTTCTTCACACCTGAGCGCATACGTCGCTTTGTGCAGGAGACGCTTCCGGCATTGGCTGAGCGAGATGATGTTGCGGTCTGGGGCGCTCTCGACAGTGCAGTAGATGAAGCGATTCAATCTCCAACTACTCGTATGAGACTGGCTTTTGGAGCTCTTCCGCTGATTCACTGCTCGCTCCTAGTGGACATGCTTGAGTGCGGCCGAGCCTGCTCCCGCACAGATCTACTCAGGATCTACCGTGTTCGCCACGGAAGCATAACGGAAGCAGAGATGGCACGAGCTATCGAGGATCTGACGGGCACATTCATCAAGCCTCCGGATCGTGATCGCCTAGATTGGATACACCCGAGCTACCGTGATGTGGTTATTGACGCTGTATCCGACGATGCCGATCTTCAGACCGAGTTTGTGCGTCACGCAAACCTGGAGGGACTCCAGCTGGCGTTTTCGACGGAGGGCGGCGCGACAGGGAATCGCAATCTCCCATTTGTGCGCTGTCAGGGAAGCTGGGATGCCGCGGCACATCGACTCATAGTGCTGGCTCGGGGGAGGCAGTTGGCTCAGGTTCTAGACCTTGTCGGAAATGCGCTCTCTGGCATTCGCGAAGACGACGTGTTGGCAGCGAAGCTGGAGCGTCTCGCGCTGTCTTCTTTGGAAGCCATTGCGGGAACTTTGTCAGTTGGGCGCACGCTGTCATCTCACGAGATCCTCTCCCTGCACAGGCTTCATACGTTGCTGGGGATTGCTGCACCTATGATTCGGCTTTCGGACTACTTGAAGACTCGCTTGCACGAGATTGCGGACGAGCTTCGAGAGGGGTGGGAGTTCGATTCGGGAATGGTTCAGGAGGTGTTCTCGCTAGTCAACTGGGTCAACGAGTTCGAGAATCAGACCCTATCGGATGCTGATGTCGATCGCCTTCTGGACTTCGTCCTCGATGCCGTCTATGAGTACGCGGAAAACGAAGCAGACTACTACTTGCCTGCCCACGGCGACCATGACGAGGACATCGAAGAGTGCGATCGGCTTGCAGCTGCTTTCGGGACACTAACCTACGGCGACCTCAGGAAGGCATCTGAGATGGCTCGCGCCCTTGAATACCAGCGAGATCTATACCTTGAAAGCCAGATTGAGGTTGAGAATGAGCCACTCGATTACTCTTGGGACAGCAGTTCGAGGCGAGAGAGATTCAACATCTCAGTCTTCTTCGCTGACCTGTAGAACAGAGATTGCGGCTTGTTGTCTTCGTTTCACCTTGTGTTCTAGGTTGGATCCTCGTCCGATGAGATTCATCAACCAGTGCACCAACCCACTTATCCATGGGCATTGGCCGATCCATCGATCGCACTAGCTCCAAGGCACCGCGTTGCCTCGATCAGGTGCTCAACGCGGGGGTCTTGAACAGTACGAGCATTCCCCTGAGGGTAGATTGCAACTGCCGAGCGTGTGCACACCCAGGATCAAGAACCACGTTGTCGCGCCGAGCCGGAACCGCGTGCTATGGTCGTCGATCGGAACAGCCAGGAGACTCATCCCACCCGCAACGCTCGCACGATCTCCAGGATGCGCGGTCGCTTGCCGTACATCAGCAGGTAGATGCGCAGAAGCTTCGCGGTGATCCACAGCCCTCCGAGGACGGAGGCGATGAGCACGGCCATGCTGGCTGCCAGCGGCGGCCGGAAGTCGCCTCGCCACTCCTATTCCCCGAGCGACTTGCGTTCGAGTTCCTCCCAGCGAGCGAACAGGCGGTCGAGTTCGGCTTGGGCTTCGCGGTGGGCTTCGTAGGTTTCGTGAAGCTTGGCGTGGTCGGCCATGACAGCGGGGTCGCTCAGCTGTGCGTGCAGCGCCTCGACCTGGGACTCGGCGTTGAGGATCCGTTCTTCCATGCCGGCAAACTCCTGCTTCTCGTGGTAGGTCAGGCCGGCTCTAGAAACTCTCTGCTTCAGAGATGGCTTCGAGGACCCCGCCTCTTCTTCCGGGTTGGCCTCCGGCTTCTTCTCGTTCGCGGCATCCTGCCATTGAGCGACGGACCCGTAGCGGCCCCACCGGCCGTTCGCGTGGAGGCCGATCAGCTCGGTGCAGATCCGGTCGAGCAGATAGCGATCGTGGGTGATCACGACCACGGCGCCGGGGAAGTCGCCCAGCGCCTTCTCGAGCACTTCGATCGATTCGATATCGAGATCGTTCGTCGGCTCGTCGAGCATCAGCACGTCGGCCGGTTCGCGCATCATCATCGCCATCAGTGCCCGCGCCTGTTCGCCGCCGGACAGCTCGCCGACCGGCATTCCGAGCTGATCCTGCTGGAAGCCGAATCGCTTCGCCCACGCGATGACGTGGGTCGTCCGTCCAAGGTACGAGACCATGTCCCCGTTCGGCGCCAGGGTGCGGCGCAGCGTCTGGCTCGGATCGAGCTGACTTCGCTGCTGATCGAACACCGCGACCCGCAGGTCGACCGCATGCTTGACGCGTCCTTCGTCGGCGGGCATCACGTCGGCGAGCACCTTGAGGAGCGTCGTCTTGCCGGACGCGTTGTCCCCGGCGATCCCCAAGATCGTTCCGGGCCGAACGTGGGCATCGAGTTCATCGAACAGCAGCCGGCCACCGAGCGACTTGGCGACCCCACGCGCGGTGATCAGATCGTGCGTCCGCCGCCCGCTGGCGGCGAAGTCGATGTCGAGCTTCGTTTCGCTGTCGTGGCGGCGCTTGGCCGCCGATAGCTCGTCGATCTTCCGGTGGGCCTCGTCGATCCGATAGCCGGCTTTGCTCGATCGGGCCTTCGGTCCACGCCGCAGCCACTCGATCTCCCGACGGACCTCGTTGGCAAGCGCCTGGCGTTGGGCGTCCTGGGTCCGAAGGAACGACTCGCGCTTCTCGAGGAAATCGGAATACGGCCCGTTGACGGAGAAGAACCCGTCCGGATACCGCGGGTTGATCTCGACGATCCGATTCGCGACGCGTTCGAGGAACGTTCGGTCATGGCTGGTCAGGATGAACGAGAGCTTCGATCGGCCGAGGAATGTCTCCAGCCACTCGATGCCGGCGAGGTCGAGATGGTTGGTCGGCTCGTCGAGCAGCAGGAGATCGGGCGCCTGAACCAACGCGCAGCCAATGGCGAGCCGCTTGCGCCATCCGCCGGAGAGGGTTTCGACCGGGACGTCTCCGGCGTCGAAGCCGAGGCGGCGGAGCATCTTGCGGGCTCGGACCGTGGGCTCGTGGCCCTCGGTCTCGAGATCTCTCAGCGCGCCGAGCAGTGCGCTCTCCACGGTCGCTCCTTCGGGGAAGACATCGATCTGAGGGAGGTAAGCGAGGCTTGCAGTGGTCGATCGTTCGACGGTTCCAGCATCGGCTTCTTCGACGCCGGCGAGGATCCGTAGCAGGGTCGTCTTGCCGCCGCCGTTCGGACCGACCAGACCGACGCGCTCGCCGGGATGGAACGTGATCGATAGGCCCTCGAACAGCGGATGGGCGGCGTGCGCCTTCGATAGATCACGTGCCGCAATCAGGGCCATCGTCTACGCTCCTCGACGCAGGGGCAGGTGATCGGAGTTCGCCCCGCAGATAGTCCCAGAGGATACGCGCTCGATCAGCCGTGTGCGGGGGTGAATGTCGCCTTGGTCGATGCTTCCCCTACCCAGCCCGCAACACCCTTGCGATCTCCCGAATTCGCGGCCGTTTGCCGTACATGAGCAAGTAGATGCGGAGCAGCTTCGCGGCGATCCAGAGGCCGCCAAGGACGCTGGCGACGAGCACGGCCATGCTCGCCTCATATTACCGTGATGTTCGTCCTTAATAGGAATAACACGGCCAACTCCACTGATTGCCATTCAGCGGGATGGAGAATACACTATGGTATTCTCTGATCGGCGGTCGGGCTGGGCGAAACACCGTTAGGAATCAACACCGGAGCGCCGCGAGAATCAAGAGGTGAGACTCTATGCGTCCTGTTCTGCGGCTAGCCCTGATTCCCGCCATGATTGCTCTCGTGGGGCCAATCGCGTTGGCCTCGTACGTCACGATCCACACGCCAACGAGTTCATCGCCAGTCGAGGTTCCCTGCTGCGATTGCCCCGCCGGCGATGTCACGATCCGGATCTCGTGGGATGTGACGGATCACCCCGACTATGTGGCAGCCTACGGCGTCGTCGCCAAGATGGGGATTCGGCACCATGACGGCACTGCCGTGTCAACTCGGATCTACCACTCGGGAGGAGGGAGCTGTTCCGATTGGACTGAGACGAAGCACGGCGATCCGGATGAGTGTGGGAGCTACTACGTCGCAGCAGAGATCTACGCGCGAACCGCATCTGGCGAGCAGGGCAGATTGCTCGAATCCGTTCGTGAGGACGATGCGGTCATCGTGTCGGGTTGCGAGGATCCCATCCTTCACTTCGGTCCCGAGGAGTTCGACTTCGGGACCGAAGAAGAGAGCATGGAGATCATCGTACGGAACGCCGGAACCGGCAGACTCGAGTACACCTTCTCGGAGTCCTGCTGCTGGATCACGAGCATCAGTCCACCGTTCGGCTCAAGTACCGGCGAGTGGAAGAGCCATCGAGTCTATGTCGACCGCTCTTGTATGGAGCCCGGGCGTATGGAGAGCTGCGATATCTCCATCTCGGGCAACGGCGGTAGTGACAGCATAAGAGTGACAGCGGAATGGGAGCACGTTGTCTCTGTGCCGAGCGCTCTCACGGGCCCGGGTGAGGGCACAACCGGCAAGCCAGTCACCTTCTCCGCGAGCGGGTCCTCTTGCAGCACGGGGCATGCCGTCGAGTACCAGTTCGACTGGGGGGATGGCAGCGATTACTCCGTGTGGAGTCCGTCGTCAGCTCGATCCTACACCTATCCAGACTCGGGAACGTACGATGTCCGCGTCCGGGCAAGGTGTTCCGTTGATCACACGAGAGTCAGCGGTTGGTCTTCTCCTAGGCGAATCTCGATTGGGCTCGAACCTTATGTTGCGATCCATACCCCGACGAGTACCTCGCCCGTATCTGTGCCCTGCTGCGACTGTCCGGCAGGCGACGTGACCATTCGGATTTCGTGGGATGTGACGGGACACCCGAACTTCGTCGAAGCCTACGGCGTCATCGCCAAGATGGGGATTCGACACCATGATGGAACGGCCGTATCAACCCGAACCTACCACTCGGGAGGAGGAAGCTGTTCCGATTGGACTGAGACGAAGCACGGTGATCCGGAGGTCGGTGGGAGCTACTACGTTGAGGCGGCGATCTACGCGCGAACCGCATCTGGCGAGCAGGGGGCCTTGCTCGTGTCTACCAGAGAGGATGACGCTGTCATCGTAGAGAACTGCGTCGGCCCCGTTCTCGACTATGGCCCGGAAGTTCTCGACTTCGGTACCAAGGAAGACAGTATGGAGATCAACGTCCGGAACGCCGGCACAGGGACGCTCGACTACTCTCTCTCGGAGTCCTGCTGTTGGATCATCAACATCGATCCAGCCTCTGGCTCGAGCACAGGTGCGTGGAATAGCCATCGAGTCTATGTGGATCGTGCCTGCCTTGAGCACGGGGAGATAGGTACCTACACGATCCCCATCTCCAGCAATGGCGGGAGCGGCAGTGTCGTCACGACCATAGAATCCGAAAAGGCTCTGGTCTCTGTGCCCAAGGCACCTTCGGGCCCCAGCCAGGGAACGGTTGGCCAATCGATCACGTTCACTGCGAGTGGGTCTTCTTGTAATGCTGGACACGCCGTCGAGTACCAGTTCGACTGGGGAGACGGAACTGGATACTCCTCATGGAGTTCATCGACAACCCGTTCCCACGCGTATTCGGAAGCAGGCGAGTTCGATGTTTCTGTTCGCGCTCGATGTTCTATCGAGAACGACATCGTTAGCGACTGGTCTCCGCCGCTCGCTATGGAGATCGAGATTCACGTTGTCTTTGCGCCAACTCGGCCAACGGGGCCGAGCGAGTACATACCTGGAGAGGAGCTCGCCTTTTCGACTGGCGGGGCGTCGTGCAGCCTCCACCATGGCGTCGAGTACCAGTTTGATTGGGGAGACGGCAACCACTCGTCTTGGAGTGCATCAGTACAGCAGTCGCATGCGTACGCAGGTACAGGAACCTACGACGTCCGAGCGCGTGCCCGGTGCGCTGAGTCCCCGGGAATCATCAGTGAGTGGTCACAGACCCATCGAGTCTCAGACATTGGTGTCCCTCCCGACCTCGAACTCGCCTACGTGCACCTACCGTACAACGGGGGAATCCTCGGGGACGTGATTGACGCCCCCCATCGAATGACATGGGGAGAGTCGACCATTCTCAACATCGACATCGAGAACGTTGGCGGGCCCATTCCCGAGTCTGATCAAGGGCTCGGCATTCCTGTCGACATCCAGTTGATTGACCATCTCTACGGTAGCGAGATGGGCTGGAATGGATTCGACACGTACGCAACCATCAGCTCAGAAGAACACCACGCGATCCTGTACTTGGAGACGGAGACAATCCATCTCTCACCGGAAGACATCACGAGTCTCAACGAGGGGACCTTTGTGTCGAAGCCTATCAGCTTCGAAATCGAGAAACAGTTTCTGACGGTATCCCCACTGTGGACGGATACTATCTGGATTGAGCTCTCATACGTGGATGAGAACCTCTGGAACAATCACATTGAGCGGAAGCTCCATGTGTCGCCTGGCTTTCGGGCACCGATAAATGTTCTGGTCTTCACTCTGACGACGTACGTTGGTGGATCAGTTGAACCAGGGAGCCGCGCTGCTCTCGCAGCAAGTGGCACAAGTCTCGGGTGGAGTCTCACTCAGATCGCACTGGACATGGGCAATGGGGACATTGACTCTGCAGGCGAGAAGACAGTCTCTCTCTCGCTCGAGATCATCTCAGTGCTAGATGAGCTGGCTGGGAATCTCCCCGAGGCGTTCCTGTGCGGCTTGGCAGCTACGCTTCTCTCCCTGCCAGAGGCGGCGACGGACCTTGGCTTCTGTCTCGGGTACCTGATGGCAGTTGGGAGAACGCTGCTCGATAAGGGCGCCGGGTGGATCCAGAGCTTCTGGGATGCGATCGGCGTAGAGCATCTCGCGTGGTGTCTTGCGGAGGGAGCCATAGCAAACGTAGCTGATGCTATCACTCTGGGAATCCTGACTTCTCAAAGCGTGTGGTCATACGTGGAGGCAGGGGGAATCTCGGCAGTCAGTGCATTGGCCGAAGGACTGATCACCGCCTCCAATGTGCTCGAGGGCATTGCCAGGGGGCTTGTCGATGTTCAGTGGGCCATCGCCAATGGTTTGCTCGACCTCGGTGAAGCCGTAGCGCAAGGACTAATCTCGGGCTGGGAGTGGGCAGTCACGGGGCTCGGCAGCATCTCTCCGTCAGCATATGCTGCAAGCTCACACTCCGGCATCGAGGTGCTGGCGGAGGACGGCCAGGGGCGAGTGTCGGGCATCGCGGGTGGAATACGTCGAGAGGAGATCCCGGGAAGTCACGTAGATACGGACGATGGACTGGTGTCCATCTGGATCCCGGAGTCCGCCGGCGAGTTCACGATTCGTATCTCTGGGGGCACGAGCACTCGCTTGGGGCTTCAAATGACACATGCTGTCGACGGAACGTCCAAGAGATCGGAGTTCGAGCTTCAACTGGCGCCACAGACGGAGTATTCGGCGTCATCTAACCAACTCGCTCAGGATGGGATGCTTGGCATCGATTCGGACGGAGATGGCTTGATCGACGGATGGGTTGGCCCTGAAACGGAATATGTGATTCTCAAGGGAGATGTGAATGACGATGGGCGTGTCGATCTTGCTGATGTCCGATGGGTGTACCAAGCAGCGCTTGGACTCCTCAGTCTGACATCTCAGGAGAAGCTGGCCGCCGACTTCAATGGCGACGGATCTGTGAACCTTGACGATGCGACAATGATCGCCGACTTCATCTCCGGTCATGACGACTAGGGAAGATGCAATCGAGTGTGGAGGGAGACATCGAATGCGAGAACGCATGAAGAGCCTTCTGATTGTCATTGGAGCCTTTGGGTGCCTCGCTCTTCTGGCCGGCTGCGCACTCATCCAGCCGGCCGGTGCGCTCACCCTCAATGTGGGGTACTCGGAGGAGTCAAGCTCAGTTCAGCTGTCGATCACGGATGGCCCGGAGCAAGGACTCTCTGGGATCTTCATTGAGGCAAGCGCGCTAAGATTCGATCCAAGTGTCATCCGCCTCTCGAGTGTCCACGGCTCGAATGACTTTGCCGTTCTCTCACACAGCTTTGACAACCGGAACGGCGAAGCCAGCATCGTTGCCGTGAAGGCCGTGGGGGGGATCCGCAATGGAGTCATCGCTACCCTCACCTTCGTCCGAATCGACGATGGGAATCCAGGAATCTCCGTAGATCCAGGTGGGGTTCACCTCTTGGACGCCGCCGACGCTCCAATCGAGAGCTTTTGTGTTCTTTCCAACTAGGGACGCCAGGGCGTGTACAAGGCCGGGGCAATTGGCTCCGCGCGCACCGTGCAAATGGAACCCCACGGGTCTCCACTTGCTCGGCATGTGCTTCGGCAGCGCACCGTTCAGCTGCGATGCCTTCTGCCGCTATCCCCCAAATGGGCTGATGGAGCAGCAAGCGCGGGCCGTCGCAATAGAATGCCATGAAGACGTACTCCGTTTCGGTGTGGAGAAGTAGCCTCCATGTAGGTCCGACAGTCACCAGCTTCCAGAAGGCAATCCCGCATTGCGCCCCACCGGTGCCGGCATGGAATCCCTAGCATCCCCCTGTCGACACGAAGGATGCCTTTGAGAACTCCTCCGAAGAGCAATCAAGGGTAGGCCCATGCGACTTCCTACCCAGCCCGCAACACCCTTACGATCTCTCGAATGCGTGGGCGCTTGCCGTACATGAGGAGGTAGATGCGGAGGAGCTTGGCTGCGATCCAGAGCCCTCCGAGGACGCTGGCGACGAGCACGGCCATGCTGACGGCCAGCTGCCAGGCGGGGACGCCGGTGATGCCGAGGCGAAGCATCACCAGGACCGGCGCACTGAATGGGACGAAGCTGAAGACGACCCAGATCGGGCTGTTCGGGAAGAACATGAGCAGCGAGATGAACCAGAACGGCGCGATGGCCATCAGGGTGAAGAGCGGCGCGATGCCCTGGGCCTCTCGGACCGTCGAGCAGATCGCAGCGATCGCCAGCGAGACGACGGCGAAGAGCAGGTAGCCAAGGACGAAGTAGGCCACACCCAACACCAGGAGTCCGGGCGACGCTTGAATGGAGGTTAGTGCGCCTCCGATGGTCGCGGACGCGAGCCGCAGCAGGAGGGGGATCGAGATTGCCCAGAAGAGGACCTGGAGCAGGCCGGCCGCCCCACGCCCGAGCAGCTTGCCGGTGAGCAGCTGCCTGGGAGAGACGGTCGAGAGGAGGATCTCCATCAACCGGTTCTCCTTCTCTACGCCAAGGCTCTGTAGGACGTAGTTCGCCGAGACGTTGAGTGCGATCGCGAGCAACGCCCCGAAGAGCGCGGGGATGATGAAGTTGGTGAAGCCGCCCTGGTCCTCGGCCACTGTCCCTTCCTCGGTGAGAGTAGTCGTCGAAATGTGCACCGGCGTGAGCACGCGCCCAATTAGCTCCGCCGGAACCTCGCTCACCAGCAGGTTGCTGTCGAGAAATCCCTCGATGGCCGAAGCCACAGAGGGCGGCGGCACGAGCTCTTTCTCCAGCGTGTAGCGAGCGACGGTGCCAGTGGCGACATAGTCGGCGGGGATGACGAAGTACTCGTCGAGTTCGCCCCGCGTGAGCGCCCCGGTGGCGGCAGCTTCCGATTCGATCCGGATCAGCTCGATCCCTGCCGGCTGATAGAGCGGGCCGAACCCGCCGATGTGATCGATATACCCAATCCGCGTCACCGCGGGCGGCGGCGCGACCACGCCGGAGGCCAGCTTGAAGATGCCGATCCCCACCAAGAGCAGAACCGGGATGGCCAACGTGAGGATGATGAAGCCCTTCTTCTTGATCGTGTGGAGGAACTCGTGCCGAAGGATCAGCCCCGTTCTACTCGGCGTTCGCGTCATGGGCCTCACCTCCGACTTCGAGTCCTTCTTCTGCCCCGGCTTTCTCGATGAAGATCTCGTGCAGGGTGGGCGTGGCGATCTCGAACCGGTCGATCGCGACACCAGCCTCTACAAGCGTCTCCAGCACTCGTTGGGGTGTCGTTGTCGCATCGAGCACCAACTCGACGTGGTCCTTGTGCGTGCGCCGTTCGACGACGCCGTCCACCTGCGGAATCTCGGCGGCCGACTCAGCGCCTGGCTCCGTTCCTGTCTGAACGATCACGGCGTGTCCGCGATGCTCGGCGCGAATCTCATCGAGCGCTCCGTAGAGGACGGCGCGCCCGTCGTTCACCATGAGCACGCGGTCGCAGACGGCCTCGACCTGGTTCATCTGGTGGGTGCTGAGGATGACCGCCTTGCCCCGCTCGCGAAGATCGAGAAGGAGCTGCTTGATCCGTTCTGTGTTCACCGGATCGAGGCCCGTGAACGGCTCGTCGAGGATGACCAACTCCGGATCGTGAACGATCGTGACGACGAGCTGGATGATCTGGGACATCCCCTTGCTGAGCTCTTCGACCTTCTTCTTCTTGTTCTCGAGCATGCCCGTCTGCTCGAGCAGTGCGTCGGCCTTGGCTTCGATCGTTCTGGGATCCATCCCCTTGAGGGAGGCGAGATAGGAGATCGTCTCGATGACGGTGAGCTTCTTGTAGAGGCCCCGCTCCTCGGGCAGGTACCCGAGCCGGTCCTTGGTCGCCTGGCTCGGCGTTTCGCCGAAGATGGCGACTTGCCCGGAATCCGGATGGATGATGTCCATCAGCATCCGGATGGTCGTCGTCTTCCCGGCGCCGTTGGGGCCGATCAGCCCGAAGACTTCCCCCGCCTCGGCGGAGAAGCTGAGCCCATCGACGGCGACCTTCCCCGTGTATGCCTTGACGACATCGATGACTTCAACGGCCGGCATGCTCATCCTCCCATGGCACCGGTTGTACTTCCGAATCTGGCGCCGAGCAACAGCGCCACAAGCTCGGACAGACATGTTCGCAGTTCTCGGCTCACTTATCGACCGTCAAGCCCATGCTTGTCTCGGCCTATGCTGACTGCTAGGATGTGCTGGATTGGTGCAGGGATTCCAAACGGGCATGAGGGGCGGAGGAGGCTGGCGTGCGTTATCTGGTGGGTGCGTTGTTTTGTGTGCTCGTGCTGTCTATCACCGTATTCTGCGGTGAGTTCTCAGGCACGATGACGAGCGACCTTCGGATCAATCTGCTCGGGGTCCCCGCTATTGCGGTCGCCGACTTCGATGCAGATCTGGACATTGACTACACACTCTGTGACGCCACGTTCGGAGCGACGGCGATCGTCGACGACAGCGAGCTGAAGTATGTCCTCTTCGACGCGTGGGGACATCTCGGGGCGATCTGGTTTACGTCGTATCTCCAGTTCGGCGGGCCGGTCCTCGACAATCCGCTGGATTTCGACCTGTTCGCGACCATCGCGGGTTTGTCGATCGGAGGGGTCGACCTATACGCGGCTCTCGCTGTGGACGATCGCTACCGAAAAGACATCGATGGCCCGTTGTGGGGCTATGCATTCGGCGCTGCCGGGGCGATCGGCGAGTGCCGCCTGATGGTGAACGCCTTCTTTTCGCTATGGGTTTACTACAAGAGCCCGTACTACAACATCGTGAACGGAAGAACCGATAGCTGGTTCATCCTTCGCTCTTCGTTGCTGCGGAATGAGGAGCACCGATGTGCGTTCTACCGATACGGCGACTACTTCCCCTTTGCCTACAAGGTCTGTGGCGATTGGTACGTAGGGCAAAACGCGAGCGTCCATTGGAACGAGGAGGAGCCGTGCGCTCCGGAGATGGAGCGCGTGTCCATCTACGTGGACATGCCGTTCGCGTGCTTCGATCAGCTTCGCGTTTCCCTTGAGTTCTACGGCGATGTCGGTTTCGGCGACGTGGCGTTCGAAGTGGCCCACCTCGACGTAGGGATACCGTTCCTGGAGATCGAGGAGTTCACCGTTTGGTATTCCGTCGGCCAGAAGTACTTGGATGTGGACTGGGATCTAGTAGGGGGCGGTGTGGTCTGCGTTGAGCCGTGGTTGCGGATTGCGCGGTCGGGTGAGAGCAATACCCCGGTGTTCGACGGGATCCAGGTGCCCGGGCTGATTGCGGAGCTGGCCTACGGTGGCGTGGCCCTCAAGATGGGGACTCGGTTCAATGAAGAAGATGACGACTACGCCTTCGATCGCTATGGAAACCGGGAGCACTCTGAGAGCGATCCACAGCTATGGTGCGCGCCTCCATACTGCGAGGCGATGACCGCGTACGACGAGTACTACGCGCTGATCGTCGATGGCGAATCCTGCTGTGGCGGTGGCTTCGGCTTGTCGATCTTCAACTGGTTCGACGTGGACGACGACAATCCGAACGGCGACGCCGCCGGCATCTTCGGCTGGGAGGAGACGCGGATCGAGGGCTACCTCGACATCGGGACGAACGCGACGTTGACCGGCGGGCTGAGCATTCTGAACGAAGGATTGAACTGGCTGGAGGTCGGGATGGAGTTCGTCTTCTAGCAGAAGCCGAGCGGTTCGATGACGGTTGGAGGCCCTGGCAAGGAGGCTGGAATGCGCCGTTGGGTGGGCGTGCTGCTGGGGACTCTGCTGATACCTCTCGCTGCGATCGGCGGCGAGTTCTCGGGGGCGGTAACGAGCGATCTTCGGATCAACCTGCTCGGGGTTCCGGGCATCGAGATCGCCGACTTCGATGCGGATCTGGACATCGACTACACGATCTGCGGCGTCACGTTCGGGGCGACGGCGATCGTCGATGACAGCGAGCTGCATTACGTGCTGTTCGATGCATGGGGGAGCTTCGGCGGCCTCTGGTTCTCTTCGTACGCGCAGTTCAGCGGATACGAGCCGCAGATTCTCTGGGACTTGGATCTGTTCGCCGTTGTTGCGGGGCTGTCGATCGGCGGCCTGGAAACGTACGGAGCCTTCATCATCGACAACAGCTACGGCTGGATTTCGCATCTGAATCGGTCGGATCGCCTGGTCCGCTACGGTGCGGTGATCGGAATGGCAGCCCGGATCGGGGCATGCAGTTTCATGGTCGATGTGGCCTTCGATGGCTACGTCTTCTACCTGCATCCGCACTACTACCACTCCTACATCGTCAGCCGCGGGTGGTTCGTGCTGGACGCCGTCCGACGTCCGGATTCCCCCTTCGCTTGTGCGATGTACCAACCCGGGGACCCGTTCACGTTTGCCTTCAAGACCTGCGATCTGTGGCGGCTCGGGTGGGGCATCGGTGTGTATCCGGACGAGACGCCTTGCACACCTGAGTTTGAGTCGGCCCACATCTTCGTGGACTTCCCGCTGGGGTGTCTGGATATGAGCACCGAGGTTAGGCTCGATTGCGTGGAGGGCTTCGATGAAGTCCGATTGCACATCGAAGATCTGGATCTAGGGATCCCGTACTTGCAGATCGAAGAGATCTACGTCGAGTACGGCGTGGTGGGGAAGGGCCTCACTCTCGATTGGGAGCTGGCCCTCGGGGATGTCGCATGCATCGTGCCGCGATTCGGGATCGTCGAAACGCGGGATGACGGGGTGCCTGTCTTCGATGGCATCCAACTCTTCGGCCTGATCGCCGAGTACACGCACAGCGGCGTGACGCTCAAGGTCGGGACGCGGTTCACTGAGGATCTAGGCTGGCTCTACGCGTTCGACCGCTACGGCAACTTCCTCTGGTACATTGGGAGCCCTCTCCCGACATGTCCTCCACCATGGTGCGAACCGATGAGGGAATATGACGAGTACTTCGCGCTGATCGTCGACGGCGAGACCTGCTGTGGGGGCGGGTTCGGTCTGTCTGTCTGCACCTGGTTCGATGTGAACGACGACAACCCGGACGGCGACGCCGCCGGGATCTTCGGTTGGGAGGAGACCCAGTTCGAGGGCTACCTCGACATCGGGCCGAACACGACGCTGACCGGAGGCCTGAGCATCCTGAACGAAGGACTGAACTGGATGCAGGTTGGCGTGGAGTTCGTCTTCTAGAACAACGACATCGATTCGAGCGCGCGGCGAGCACGGGTGCATCAGTCGCTGCCAGCCGAACAGCCAGGCCGGGCGCTGTGCTCTTCGAGGTTCATCCCTTCCGTCGCTTTCTGTTGCGCGGATACCTCGCATCAGAGAGCATCGATATGCGGTAGAAAGCAGCAAATATCTGACGTTATACTGAATCACGTCTTGCGGAGCGGTCCGCGCGGTGCGGATCCCGTTGGGGCGATTCACGGAGCGGTCCGCACTGGACCGCGGGGCGAGGAGGATGCACATGGCGGGCTCGTACGTGAGGAAGACGATCGCATTCGAGGGAGACAAGGCGGCTGGGACGGAGGGCTACCTCGGAGGGTTCGCGACGTTCTACCCTCCGCCGTTCTGCGCGATCAACGACCAAGGGGATGTGGCCTACTGCAATTGGCTGACGACACAAGGCGGGGCCAGCACGGGCAAGACCGGAATCTGGGTTTGCGATGCAGGCGGGGTCGAATCCTCGCTGATCGTTCTGTCCGGCGGCGATCCGATGCTGTCGAAGTCGCATCTCCTTGGGGTGATGTGGCCGACGTATTTCCCTGACGGCTCGGTAGCCTTCTACGCCCGTGGCGACAACTGTCAAGAGGGTGTCGTAACGGCGAAGGACGGTGAGTTCACCGTACAGGTCGTCACGGGCACGGTCCCGCCCGGCTTCCCGCCGGTGGACGGTCCGGTGTTCGCACGTCCGATCCGCCCACCACAGTGGGGGGGCTTCGCCTTCGGGTACGCTTTCGCGTTTCCGGTTGCCGCGGGGAACGCGGTGGCTTTCCAGTCCGAGATGCGCGCGCTGAACATCCCGGACCCATCGGAGATCGGGATGTGGGCCGGCACGGTCGACACGCTTGAGCTGATCTACCAGGCGACGAAGCCTTCGAAGCATCTGCCGGAAGATCTCGCGATTCATGGCTTCTCGAATGGTCTTGCCGGGAGCCTGAGCGGGAACGTCATCCTCAGCGCCGCGTTCTCCGACGAGGGGTATGACAGCGGGATCCTCTGCGGTTCCCCGAAGCAGCTTGCCCTTCTTGCACGTCACGGACAACCGGCACCGGGAACGAGCGACCGCTTCAGATGGCTCGGGACGCAGAATGCGTTCATCGACGATCAGGGGCTGTCGGTATTCGTCGGAGATACTGATGCTCCGAAGGTCGGGCTGTGGGCCGGCACTCCGGAGGCACTCGAACTCGTCGCCTACCAGGGCGATCAGTTCCCGGTCGGATCGACAACCTACGTCTTCGAGTACTTCAACGCACCGTTCATTCTCGACGACGGTCGGATCGTTTTTCACGCGATCGTCTCCATCCTTGGAGAGACAGGAACCTTGGCCGGCTATTGGACGTACTCCGGCGGGAGGCTCGAGCTGCTGGTGATAGGCGGGCAGGAAGCCCCCGGAAGCGGTGGGCAGGTCTTCGTCGAAGACCTGGAGGCCGAGTTGACCGCGGACCCGGGCGGCCAAATGGCGTTCGTGGCGAAACTCTCGTCTGGCTGCTACGGGCTCTACGTGAAGGACTGCAAACGCCCGGCGTCGCCGCCGAGGCTCGTGGTCCTCACCGGACGGCCGGTCAGTGTGCGAGGGAAGGACCGCACCCCATTGTTCATCATGATGCCGAATGGCTTCCGCCAAGGGATCACGTCGCAGGGCGAGCTCGTGTTCGGGCTCAACTTCACCGATGGAACAACGGGAACCTTCGCGGCGAAGTGGGTGGAGTAGTCAGCGATCCTCCGAAGCACGGCGGGCGGCAGGTTCGGTTGCGGCCCCGCCGCCCGCACTCTAGAATCCATCCGCCGGAGGGGTGGGAGAGCGGCCGAATCCGCCAGTTTGGAGAACTGGTGTACCCTCGTGGTACCGCGGGTTCAAATCCCGCCCCCTCCGCCACCGCCTGTGCTAGGTGGGGGGCTAGCGGTCCCCTGTATCCACAACCCGCTCACGTGGAGCCGAAGGGTTCCCGGAGGGGGAAGGCGTGAGGGTCCGTCCTCGCGCAAGCGGCGCTGACGGTTGAGCCCTCTGCGGCGCATGTCGGTGAACTCCGTGAGGCCCGGAAGGGAGCAGCGGTAAGCCGATCTCTGCGGGTGTTAGAGGATCCCTTGACCCGAGCTGGCTACGCGTGAAGCGCCTTGTTCCTTCCTTCGATGGAGCCACGCACAGGCGTCTTCTTCTCAGCCGGCCCCGAGTGCGGCGTCGACCACGGCGCTGAGCGCGCCGACGATCCGGATCGAGATCGGCCCGCTGATCCCATCGACGCCGAACGCCGCAGTCATCAGGAGGCCGTCGCGGCAGCCGCGGATGGCGGCGACGTTCAGGAGCCGTTCCTCTTCCTCGGGTTGGAGAAGGAGATCGCGATCCCCGGTCGCCAGCGCGAGCCCGGCGCACAGCCCGTAGGCCCCCCAGTTCGAGACGGCGGCCGGATAGAGGAGGTCGGTGGGGGTGTCGGCAGCGATTCCGCCCCCGCAGCCGCAGGTGCAGCGGCGGGCCTCCGGGACGAGCGAGAGGAGTTCATCGCGGATCGCGCCGAAGCCGATCTCGTTCCCCCGGTCGCCGATCGCGACGGTCAGCTTCCCCGATGCCTGAAGCTCCTGGAACAACCGATCGATCGAGACCGAGCCAGCTTCGATCCGTCGGCCGCTCCACGCGTGGAGGTATCCTTCAGCGTTCTCTCCCGGTTTCTCGATCGCGATCGCGACATCGATCCGATCGGCACAGGTGTTCGGTGCGATCGGCGTGATAGGGATGCTCTCGCCGATCTCGGCGGCGAGCCATGACGTGCTGTCGAGGATCTGTGGATCGGCATGAATCGAAACGTCGACCCCGGCGCGGAGCAGCGCGCGGGCCAACGCGACCGTGCCGAGCGGTCCATCGTTCTCACCGCTGGGGAACGTATCCGGGACGACGAACCCTGTGAACAGAGCGACGTGCCCCTGCCGATGGGCGAGAAGCGCGTCGACGATCGTTGAGGAGAGCGGCGCATCCGGCGCGTGGCGACCGGCAGCCGCCTGAAGGGCGCGTGCGCGGGACGCGATCTCGTCGGGGATGAATCCGCCGCCACAGACGAGCCGGTCGATCTCGGCGAACGGCTCGGAAGGAAGCCCGTCAGCCATCCGAGGCTGCTCCGTCCAAGAGGCCCTCCACCCATTCGCGCCGCTTCCAGAGTGCGCAGCGTCCATCGGTTTCGTCGAGGACGACGCCACTGGTCAGGATCGACTGGAGGAGCGGCGAGGCGAGCGCGTCGGCGAAGGGTGTCTCGTTCAGATTCGTGTCGGAGTAAGGGGAGAACGGGCAGGGCTCGACGTCGCCGTAGGCGTTGATGTGGAGGAACCCGCGCCCCGCGGCGAGGCAGCCGCCGAGGGCGATCTCGTCGTGCGGGAAGGCGATGAAGATCGCGGGGAGGCGCTTCCGGAATTCCGCGAGTCGGCGTTCGAGGTCGTGGACCTGCTTCGGCTCGAGCTGAAGATCATCGGTCCCCGGCTCCACCGGCACGTAGTTGATCGAGTAGAAGAGCCGGCAGCCCTTCCGGATCAGATCACGAAGGTGCGCCTCATCGAGGTGCATATCGAAGTTGGCGCGCGTCAGCGTGGTGGAGGTTCCGAAGAAGACGCGCCGCTTCTTCAGGCGAGCCATTGCCGCGACCACGTGCTCGTACGTGCCGGCGCCGCGGCGGTCGTCCGTTTTCGTTTCGTCGCCCTCGATGCTCAGCACGGGGATGACGTGGTGCTGCCGCTTCAGCTGCTCGATTCGGCCTTCGTCGAGGAGTGATCCGTTCGTGAAGAGGAGGAAGAGGATCTCCGGATACTCGGCGGTGATCCGGAGGAGGTCGCGGCGGAGGAGCGGCTCCCCGCCTGCGAGGAGGACAATCGACACGCCGAGATCGCGCGCCTCGCCGAGGACTCGGCGCATGTCGCCGTCGGTCAACTCGGGACGGTCGCTTCGGTGAAGGAGCTTGTCGTAGCACCCATCGCAGTCGAGATTGCACTCCCCGGTGACGGAGTAGATGACGAACGGCGGAACGTGCGTGCCTCCCCGCTCGTGGCGCTGGCGGAGGCGTGCGGCGCGCCATTGACGCCAGAGGAGTCGTGGCGCGCGGACGGCGATCCGCGGATTGTGGAGGGTGATCCGAAGCGCGATCCGCAAGGCCTCGAAGATGGTCGCTTCGAACGCGAGGGACGTCTGATTCTGGGTCGACACCGTGGCCTCCATCGGCAATGGGTTGAGCGGATTGTAGTGAGGCGACTTCCGAAATCAACGAACGACCAAGGATGGCCCGATGATGAGGCGCCCCTCATGGTGATCGAAGTCTCGCCCGCTGTGCTGGCGTGCGGCACATATTGCAGAAGGACGAGTGGCCGACAGACGTGCGTCACTTCGCGTGAGGAGACGCTTCTCGGAACACGCTTCAGATCACAGTTTCTGTAGGAGGGTCGAGGCGGCGATCGATTTCGGGGCAGCCTGACCGATGCGTATGATGGATTCACGAGGGGTTCCCAGGGGGAGGGTCGGTGAATCCACTCACTACAAATATCGGGCGGGTCACGCTTTTGCCGAGCCGGGATCCGAGGGCTACTGGAAGCTTCCGCAAAGGGGGGGAAAGTGGGGGGGCAGCGCACAATGATTCTCTTCGAAGGCAATATCGCCGCTGGCAAAAGCACGGTCGGTCGGCGGCTGCACGAATCGGGGTTGTTCGGGTTCATCGAGGAGCCGGTCGGTGCTTGGCAGCAGGATTTCGCGGCGAACCTCCTCGGGATGTTCTACGAGGATCCGAAACGGTGGGCGTTCACCTTCCAACTGGCCGCGTTCACGACGCGCGCCAAGACGTGGAGCGAGGTACTCGGGATGATCGATCACAGCGCGGTCGTCCTTGAGCGATCGATCTACTGCGATCGATACGTTTTCGCGAAGAACTGCTATCAGTCCGGCCTGATGGCGGAGTCGGAATGGCAGATCTACTGCCGGATGTGGGATTGGCTTCAGAGCAACTGGTGCGCCGATCCGGACAAGATCGTCTACCTGCGGACGCCGGCCGAGGTCTGCCACGAGCGGATCGACCAGCGTGGGCGGAACGAAGAGAACAAGATTCCGCTCGAGTACCTCCGTGATCTGGAGGTCCTCCACGACGAATGGCTCCTCAACAACCCGCTCGCGGTCGTCGTTGACGGCTGCAAACAGTGGCAAGCGGAGGAGATTCACGACGTGCTCATCCGCGAGGGCGTCGCGCTCAGCTCCCGAGAGGAGACGGTCGCTACACCCAGCGAGTAGCTGAGAATCCGCAAGACGAAACGTCGAAAGATCAGACGAAGGGGCGGGTCATCTTCCATAGACCCGCCCCTTCGTCTACGTGACGCGAAGCGTCACGCCTGTTAGCCCGCCTTCAGGATCGGCTGATCCAAGCTGCCGTCGTCGACCTCAAGCTGCGGTCGCTGCGTGAACTGATTGTGCTCGAGGGACGAACGGACCTTCTTCAGCAGAACGTCTCGAGATGCTTCTTTCTCTCGTCGCAGGTGCTTGTGAAGGTAGTAGGTGAACGCACCGTGGAAGCGGCCGCCGATCGGCGCGTCGGCCGATGTCTGATTCGCCATGCATCCGGACCAGAGGACGTGCTTTGTGGTCTCCTGCACCTTCTTCCGTTTCTGGAATCCGATGACGAAGCCGCGTTGCTTCAGCTGCTCCTCTTCGCCAGCTTGGCGGAAGTAGATGTCCATCGGCGGCGGGAGGAACCGATCGACGATCGATGAGTCGGCTGATGGCGGGGCAAGATCGGGCGGCGGCTCGAGGCCGAGGTCCCGCGTTGCCGTACCGGAGTGGCAACAGTCGAGGAAGACCTCGAGGATCACGCCCTCCGGGACGTCGCTGAAGATCTCGCCGAGCTCGTCGTCGACGATGTACGAGCCATCCCAGTCCATGTCGTAGGGGCAGAGGATCTCGTCGAGGCCGTCGTCGAGCTCGTCGCCGTTCCGGTCGCGGATCTGCGAGCCGTGTCCGGAGAAGTGGAAGATCAGCGTGTCCCCCTTCTTCGCGCCGTCGAGAAGCCAGTTCAGACGGACAAGGATGTTCTCCTTGGTCGCCCGGGCGTCCGTCAGCACGCGGATCTGGGACGTGTTGAAGCCATAGAGGCTGGTCAACGTGAAGCGGACATCCGATACATCGTTGATGCAGCCACGAAGGTCGCGGACCTTCTTGTAGTCGTTGATTCCGACCAGCAACGCCTTGTTCGCCATCTGACACCTCCGTATAGGATCACGAAACGAAAGTGAACCGATTGAGCGGTTTATAGCGTGAGTCGCGGCGCACATGCAAGAAACGGCGCGACGACATGAACGGCACGTGCCCCCGTCTGCTGTGCGCGGAGCTCCCTGAGTGATGGCGAATCCGCTATACTCGCCGTGTCATGGCTGTTTTGAATCGAATCGGGAAGATACGGAAACGGAATCACTCGCTCGTGACGTTCGATCCGGAGAAGGTGTTTAACGTCATCCTTCTCTCGGCCGACACGGCCGGCGGCTTCGCACAGGACTACGTGCCTGGAGTCAACGATCGAGTCTTCGCTGCCGGCGGAACCGACAGGGGGATCGCCGAGGCGCTCGCCGACATGGTGGTCGTCTGCCTCAACGCCGATCCACGGCATCACGTGACGAACTTCCCCCCGACGGTGGAAGAGGTGCAGGATGTCGTGCTGCACGTGCTGCGGAGCAACGGGTTCACCAAGATCGCGGACGCGTACACCGCGTATCGATGGGGACATCACTGGGTTCGCGAGGACGCGATCGACGACGCGCAGTTCGTCCGCAATGGATATCCGAAGGAAGAGCTCGAACCGCTCCTGGCCTGGAATCATGCCAGGGATTGCGACACGGTCGAGGGGCTGAATGAGATCGTCAAGAGCGGACGGGTCAAGCCGCTTGTCGACGAGTCGATCGAACACTTTGAGGCGACGCTCGATGCGGCGGCTCAGAAGGCAATCGATCGGATCGAGGCCGGTGACGACCTGAAGATGATCTTCGTCAGCGGCCCTTCCTCGTCCGGGAAGACGACGACGACGGTCAAGCTGACCGAGCGGCTCCGGGCGCAGGGACTCCGATTCCTGATGCTCAACCTCGACAACTACTTCTGGTCGTTGATCGAACACCCGACGGACTGGATCAACGATCGGAACTACGAGACGCCGGAGGCGCTCGACATCCAGCTACTGAACGAGCACCTGCAGGGTTTGCTCTCCGGAGACACGATCCAGCAGCCGATCTACAGCTTCAAGGAGGGGCATCGCTCCGGCGCGAAGCCGGTGAAGCGGGAGTCCGATCAGATTCTGCTGCTCGACTGCCTCCACGGGTTCTATCCTCCGATCACCGCGGGGATCGATCCGGCACAGATCTTCCGGGTCTACATCGAAGCGATGAACCCGCTCTACGAGCCGAACCCGATGATCCCGCTCTATCAGGGAGATCGGTTCGATCGCCGGCTAACGCGGTTCGAGGATGTCCGCCTAATGCGGCGAACGCTCCGCGACACGACGCATCGGAACCATCCACCGCTGGCGACGCTCCTCCATTGGCACTACGTGCGGGCCGGCGAGCTCCACTCGATCATCCCGCTGAAGGGCCTCGCCGATGTGCGGATCAACGGCGGCATGCCGTTCGATCTCCCGGCACTCAAGCCGTTCTTCGTCGGAGAGGACGGCGTCTGGCCCCGGCCGGAAGACCTCGATCCATACCCCTCCTATCTCGACGCACAGATCCGCCATCAGCGGATCACCCAGCTGCTCGAATCCGTGGAGGGATTGACGCGGGAGCAGGTCGACGACCACAGCCTGATTCCCGGAGACGCGATCGTGCGGGAGTTCATCGGGAACAGCACCTTGGAGATTCCGCACAACGAGTGAGCACGATTGCGACCCCGCTCGGCGCCGCGTACTCTGATAGGTGAGGGAACGAGATCATGCCAGCCAACCTAACCCCCGAGTTTCTTAAGGCCCGCAAGCGGCTCCGACAGGCGAAGGAGCCGGAGGAGAAGCTCGCCATCCTGGAGGAGATGCTGCGGACGATCCCCAAGCACAAGGGGACGGATCACATGCAGGCCGACATCAAACGCCGCATCGCCAAGCTCCGCGATGGACAGTCCCAATCGAAGCGAGGGAAGTCGTCGGGCCACGACCACATTCCACGGGAGGGCGCCGGGCAGGTCGCGTTGATCGGGCCACCGAACACCGGCAAGTCGAACCTCGTGACCTCGTTGACGAACGCGAAACCCGAGGTCGCCGAGTATCCGTTCTCGACGCTCGTGCCGATCCCGGGCATGATGGCGTTCGAGGACATCTCGATCCAGCTCCTCGATCTGCCGCCGATCACGCCGGAATACACCGAGCCGTGGGTCTACAACCTGATCCGTGGATGCGATCTCGGCCTCGTAGTCCTTGACGCGAGCGACGGCGAGCTGATCGTCGACGAACTTGCAGAGCTGCGCGGACTCCTCGAAGAGAAGCATCTCCAGCTGGTCGTTGAGGCTGAGGAGGAGGCCGAGGAGCGGATCCGGGAGATCCCGACGCAGATCGTCCTCAACAAGGCCGATATCGCGGATGGAACGGAAGAGCTGATCGCCCGAATGCCGTTCCCGGCCAGTTCGGTCTGCGCCGCTACTGGCCATGGCCTGGACGGGCTTCGGAGGATCGTCTTCGACGCGCTGAAGATCGTCCGCGTGTACACGAAGATGCCCGGGAAAAAGCCGGACATGACCGAGCCGTACACGCTCCCCCAAGGGAGCACGGCGCTCGATGCCGTCGGGACGGTCCATCGCGACTTCGTCGAGCGACTGAAGTACGTCCGGATCTGGGGATCCGGCCGGTTCGACGGCCAGCAGGTGCCGGCCGATCACCTCCTCGAGGACGGCGACATCGTCGAGATTCATTTGAAGTAGGTACGAGTTGCGTCGGCCGACGGCGCGTCGGTACCCTTCCCTGGCGTCGGCAGGAGCACAGAGTGAAAGGTCAACGATGATCCGAATCGAGGGAGCACAACACGGGCGTGGGATCATCATCGACTCGAAGGCGCTCGAGGACCCGACCCTCTCGTTCCGCGCCAAAGGGCTGCTCGCCTATCTCCAGTCGCTTCCTCGCGGAGAGCCGACCGACGTGAAGAGTCTCGAACAGGCCTCGGCCGAGAAGAAGGCGGCGATCGAGACGGCGCTCAAGGAGCTGGTCGACGGTGGATACGTCACCCGAATCGAGGATCCGGAGTCGGACGGGGCGGGAGAGAGCATCGAGCCTATCCTCCATGGCGCACGGATGGACAGCCTCTTCGCCGATCTTCCGCGTCCGGTCAGAAAGCCGGCGCCCACAGGGAAGGACGAGTCGAAGCGTCGGATCCAGCGGATCATCGACCACTTGAACATGCTCCGCGAGCGGAGCTGGGATTGGGCACAGTACACGCCGCTGTCGGCGAAGTACGCCAAGAACGTCGAGCACATCAGCGGACGGCTGAAGGACGGATACTCGGAGGAGGATCTCATCCTGATCCTCGACTACCTCGCAGCGATCGATGGCGGGAAAGAGGAGTCGCGCCGGTACTACAACTGCGTGACCCCGTTCAACACGAAGAATTTCGAGCGAAACCTCGCGATGGCGCGTGACTGGGGTGCTCGCGGCCGACCGGCCGGCCAAGCGCGGCAGGCGGCCCACATCGAGCAGAGCCACGATCCGGAGATCTACGAGCGAAGAGTCAGAGGGGGGAAGACGTGATTCAAGGTGCACCCATCGGCAAGCGATTCGAGCATTGCACGTTCGATAACTTCGACGTGACCGACGAGAACCGCGATGCGTACGAGGCCTGCAAGCGGGTTGCCGAAACAGGGGAGACTGGAGTCCTGATCCGAGGGAAGCACGGCCTCGGAAAGACACACCTCTTGGTCGCCCTGATGAAGGAATACGATCGAAGACGGTCCGCATCCCCCACCGACCGGCAGCAAGAGGCTAGCGCAATGGCCGTTCCGTCGGCGAGCGAGATCATCCAAACGGCCGACCGGACGTTCGATGAGGATGACGAGATCCCCGCACTCTCCCCGGATGAGGTCGAGCGGGAGGCGCGCATCGAGTACTGGCCGCTCCTCGACCTGACGAGCGAACTCCGATCCGACATCGCGCACGGGTCGCAGGAGACGTCGCGGCGCTGCCGCGAATGCGATCTCCTCGTGCTCGACGATTTCGGCGCCGAGCGCGCGACCGACTTCGTGCTCGAGGAGCTAGCGAGGATCGTCGATTGGCGCTATCGGATGATGAAGCTGACGGCCGTTGCAACGAACCTGCTCTCCTTCAAGGAGACGATCGCCAAGTACGGTTCGCGGGCGATCTCCCGGTGGATGGGCTCGTGCACGGTCGTTCACATCGGAGGCGAGGATCGGCGTGCTGCGATGGGCCCCGGCTAGCCGGCGTCGGCGGACAGGCTGAGGATTGCGCCGCGGACGCACATCTCGACGAGAATCCGATCGGTCGGACTGAGGTCCGCGTATCGTGGCTCGGCGAGGATCGTGCGGACGACTTCATCCGGCGGCATCTCTGCGAGCAGTTGTCCGATTCGATCGAACCACTCGACGAGCCTGTGTTCGTAGGCCGCGAGGAGCGCGGGCGCTCCGCTGGCAACCCCGTAGTGTGTGAACGCAAGCCGAAGCGGCTCGTATGTCTGGAGCTTTCGTAGTGTCGCGGTCCCCCGTTCGAGATCGAAACGTGGCGGGACCGTCAGCGGGGTGTCGACCGGCGTGCCGTGGTTCCCGACAGCGTCGCCGGTGAAGAGGACCCGCTCCGACGGTTCGAAGAAGCAGAGATGATGCGGCGCGTGCCCGGGCGAATCGATCGCTTCGAGGACGACCCCGTCACCGAGGTCGAATTGATCCCCGTCGGTCGCCGTCCGGATGCGCGCCTCGGGGATCGGGATCGGCTCGCCGTAGAGCGGGAAGAGATGCGGCGAGGCGGCCCGCGCCCCGGCGATCAGCCGACTGGGATCGATCAAGTGCCTTGCCCCGCGAGGATGGACGACCACGGTCGCTTCCGGATGCTCGGCGACGATCACGCCGGCGCCGCCAGCGTGATCGAGATGGACATGGGTGACGAAGATGAACGCTAGATCCTCGTCCTCGAGCCGCTCCAGGAGGCGAGGCGCCGATGACGCAGTCCCGGATTCGACGAGGGCCGTCCGCTCTCCGCGAACGAGATAGACGGCTCCGGATCGCGGTTGACCGAACTGATGCGTGTCGATCGTCTCGATTCGGGAGGACCGCGCGGTGGTCATCGGGTCGCGGCTAGAACCAGCCAAGCCGGACGGCGACGAGAATCGCAATCGTCCCCAACGCGCAGCTGGCGAACGCGACGGACGAGCCGCTGGCGAGCCACCGTCGGAGTGTCAGCTTCTCGCCGAGCGACTCCGACATCGAGACGATCACCACGTTCGCGGCCGAGCCGAGCGGTGTGAGGTTCGCGCCGAACCCGACCCCGATGGCGAGTGCCCACCAGAGCGGTGCAACGTCGATCCCGTGGGCAGCGAGCCCCTTGAAGATCGGAAGCATCGCGATGGTGAACGGGACATTGCTGATGATTCCCGAGGCGATCGCGCCGCCCCAGAGGACGACGAGGATCGCCAGATAGAGACCCTGTTCGGCGAGCGCTGCGATCCCGCGGCCGAGGATCCCGATCGCGCCGCTCGCTTCGAGGCCTCCGACGATGATGAACAGAGAGATAAAGAACAGAAGCACATCCCAGTGGATCGTCTTCAGGATCTTGTCGAAGTCGGGTTTGACCCAGAGAAGTCCGACGCAGGCGCCGATCAGCGCAACGAGACCCGGCTCGAGGCCGATCGCCTCGTGAACGAAGAAGAGGACGATCGTTGCCGACAGCGTGATCAGCATCCGCCGGGTCGTCAGCGGATCGACGATCGCGCGGCGCTCGTCCATGCCGAGGAGGCGCTCGACGTTCGATGAGCTCTGCGACAGCTCACGTCGGAAGAGGAGGAGCAGCAATCCCTGCGCGACGATCCAAACGACCACGACAATCGGAGCGAGGTGCGTCAGGAAGTCGAGGAAGCCGAACCCAGCGGCCGATCCGATCAGGATGTTCGGCGGGTCTCCGATCAGCGTCGCAACTCCGCCGATGTTCGACAGGAGGACTTCCCCCATCAGGAACGGAAGCGGAGAGATGCCAAGCACGTCGGCGACGGAGACCGTGACTGGGACGATGATGATGATCGTCGTGACGTTGTCGAGGACCATCGAAACGACCGACGTGACAAGGCCGAGGTAGACGAGAAGGAGCCACGGTCGCCCGCGTGCCAGCTTCGCGGCACGGATCGCGAGATACTGGAAGAATCCGGTCTCCTGGAAGAGGCTGACGACGATCATCATCCCCATCAGGAGCGTGATCGTGTCGTAGTCGACGGAGAGCATCGCTTCGTGCGCGCTGTAGAAGGAGAACCAGGTTCCGAGCGCGATCATGAACGCCGCGCCGGCCAGGGCGACGATGGCGCGGTGAATCCGTTCGAGGAAGATCCCAACATAGGTGAGCGCGAAGGCGAAAAGCGATATGGCAAGCGGAGCGATTGCGACAGGGTCCATCCGTCGACCATCTCATGTTCAAAAGATCCCCGATCCTAACGGCAACCCGAATCCGGTGCAATGGGCGTCTGCACTGCACCGCAGACGGCGGGCGCCTTGACGACGCCCGCCGTAACTCCTCTGCGAAGGAGGTGCGCGGTGCCAATCAGCCGGCACCCGGTCGGGCTTCGCCCCGGAGCGGGAAGCCGCTGTCCGGGCGATGGTCGGCATCCGAAGAAGCGTCGGTCGATCGGTTCGGGCACATGACATGTCCGCTCGAAAGAAGCGTGGAGTCGAACGGATTGGATCGTTCGCCTGGATCCTTCGGAAGCTCGGCGACCATGGGATTCCTCCTGTAGGCCCGATGCTTTGCGCCCCGCCCTTTCGGCGCGGTTCGCCGTTTCGGGTATCCGAGTGAATATAGATTCTATCATCCGAGAAAACGAGACGCAAGACTCTCGAGTCCGGTTGAACGGAGCCCTTGTTTCCGGAGAATGGGCGCATGCACGAGGATCTCTTCTCTCTCTTCCACCCGGCAACGGTTCGCTGGTTCCGGGAGAGTTTCGCCGGCCCGACGCCTCCGCAGATCCAGGGTTGGCCCGAGATCGCGGCGGGGAATCACACGCTGATCCTCGCGCCGACCGGTTCGGGGAAGACCCTCGCCGCGTTCCTCTACGCGATCGATGAGCTGATCACCCGCGACGAGGAGAGGAGCGGCGTCCACACGCTCTACCTCTCGCCGCTGAAAGCGCTGGCGAACGACATCGAGCGGAACCTCGACCCACCGCTGGTCGGGATCCGTGCCGCCGCGGAGCATCTCGAAGTTGATCTCCCGGAGGTCCGCGTCGGGTTGAGGACCGGCGACACGCCACCGGCGGAGCGTCAGCGGATGGTCCGGAATCCTCCCGACCTGCTCGTCACGACGCCCGAGTCGCTCCATCTCCTGTTGACCTCGACCCAGGCGCGAGAGATCCTCCGGACCGTCCGATACGTGATCGTCGATGAGATCCACGCTCTCTGTCCGAACAAGCGGGGGACGTTCCTCGCCCTCCTCCTCGAACGCCTCGAAGAGCTGACGCCTTCACCGCCGATCCGGATCGGCCTGTCGGCGACCCAACGTCCTCTGGAGGAAGTGGCTCGCTTCCTCGGCGGCTGTGACCCCGACGGGACGCCGCGTCCCGTCTCGGTTGTCGATGCGGGGATGCGGAAGGACCTCGACCTGGCGGTGATCACATCGATCGAGGACATGACGGACCTTCCCCGCGCAGAGGATTCGACCGTCAGCATCTGGCCGTCGATCTACGAGAGACTCCTCGAGCTGATCGAGGAGCATACATCGACGCTGATCTTCGGGAACAGCCGGCGTGTGGTCGAGCGCCTCGCTGCCGAGATCAATCGACTCGCCGGAGCGCCGCTCGTCCGCGCACACCACGGAAGCGTCTCCAAGGAGGAACGACACCGGATCGAGCAGGATCTGAAGGCAGGCCGGCTTCCTGCGCTGGTGGCGACCGCATCGATGGAGCTTGGGATCGACGTCGGAGCGATCGATCTTGTCTGCCAGGTTGAGGCCCCTTTCTCCGTGGCAAGCGGCCTACAGCGCGTCGGAAGGGCGGGGCATCTCGTTCGCGCGACAAGCGTCGGGCGGATGATCCCGAAGACACGTGCCGACCTGCTGATGACGGCTGCCGTCGCCCGTTCGATGCTCCGAGGCGAGATCTCGGCGATCCGCATCCCCCGAAACCCGCTTGACATCCTCGCGCAGCAGATCGTGGCGATGGTGACGATGGACGAGTGGTTTGTCGATCGGCTCTACGAGCGGCTCCGCTGCGCAGGTCCGTATCGCGAGCTTCCGCGGGAGACGTACCTTGCGGTGCTCGAGCTCCTCGCCGGACGGTATCGGACGCCGGCGGCGCCGGCTCTCCGCCCGCGGATCTCGTGGGAGCGCTCGACCGGACGCCTCTATCCGCTTTCGGGAAGCCGACACGCAGTCATCCTCAACGGTGGGGCGATCCCGGACACCGGTCAGTACGCGATGGTCCTCGAGGACGGGAAGACGCGAATCGGGGAGCTGGACGAAGAGTTCGTCTTCGAGCGACGGCTCGGCGAGACGTTCATCCTCGGGACCGGGTGCTGGCGGATCGTCGAGGTGACCCACGATCGCGTCATCGTCGCCCCCGCCGAAGAGCACGAGGGGATGATGCCCTTCTGGAAGGGCGAGGGACTCGGGCGGGACGTGGAGTTCGGGGAGCGATTCGGCCGATTCCTTCGTACGTGCGAAGAGCGGCTCGATCGCCAGGATACGGCAGCGTGGCTCGAAGCCGAGTGTGCTCTCACCCCTTCGGCGGCGAGGAACCTGATCGCGTACTTGAGCGTCCAGCGCGACCGAGCAATCCTCCCAAACGATCGGCGAATCCTGATCGACGTCTTCCGAAACGAGGCGGGTGATCCGCGGATGGCGATCGTCTCGCCGTTCGGCCGCGCGTTCCACTTGACGCTTCTCCTTGGGCTCCAGCGGAGGCTGAAGGCGGATGGGTACCCACCCCCGGATGCGATCTACTCGGGCGACGGGATCCTCCTCCGTCCGGGGCGACTCTCGATCGACACGTTGGTCGAAGCGATCCGGACTCTTCGGTCGGACCGGATCGGAGAGGATGTGATCGAGGAGCTGGAGAGCACGCCGTTCTTCGCGATGCGCTTCCGGCGAAACGCCGGCCGTGCTCTCCTCCTCCCAAGGGCGAAGCCCGGGCGGCGGACGCCGTTGTGGCTGCAGCGACTCCGCGCGCACGATCTTCTCACCGTAGCAAGCGAACATCCAGAATTCCCGATCGTGACCGAGACCTATCGTGAGATCATTGAAGACGAACTCCCAATCGACGCGGCCGAACGATTCCTCCGAGCGGTCGAGAAGGGAGCGGCGAGCTTCGCTGTCCGCAGGGACCGAACTCCATCTCCGTTCTCTCACACGATGCTCCTCGACTTCACCGGGAAATACCTCTACGAGGAGGACATGCCGGTGGTCCGAAGAGAGCGATTCCGCGACGTTCGAGAAGGGGTCGCGAGGCTCCTCGGGGAGCGTGTTCAAAGTGAGGAGCTGTTCGATCCGGACGCGATCCGAACGATCGGCGAACGCCTCCAGGGACTCGCGCCCTACCATCGCGCTCGCGACGGCGCCGAATTGGTCGAACTCCTTCGCCGGATCGGCGACTTGAGGGAGGATGAGCTTCATGCGCGATGCGAGCCGGCGGCCCTCGCCGTTCTTCCGGAGCTGATCGAGGACGCGCGAATCCTCCGGGTGTCGATCGACGGCGCAGTCGATCCGGAGCGGTGGATCGCGGCGGACGATGTCGAACGATATCGAGAAGCATCCGAGGAAGACTTCCGGGAGATCGTCCGGCGGTTCGTTGCATCCCGGGCTATGACGGATCGCCCGACGATCCTGGCAAGATACCCAGCCTCGGAGAGCGTCCTCGAGGATCTTCGCCAAACCGAAGGGTGGGTTTCGGTTGAGAGTTCAGACGGGATCCTCGGCTGGTCTCATCCGGACGTGGCGGCCGGGATTCGACGATTGACGCTCTCCGGACGGCGACGCCGGGTGACAGCGGAATCTCCCGAAGCGTATTCCCGGTTTCTTCTGAAGCTCCATCACAGCGATATGTCGCTCTCCGAATCGGAACTCCCCGAGGTGTTCGATCGGTTGGTCGGCTGTTCCCTCCCGGTCGATGTCTGGGATGACGTCCTGGCGGCTCGGATTCGTGGCTACGATCGCGGAATGCTCGACCGACTGAGCCGAGCGGGCGAGCTCGAGTGGCGAGGACGGACGGTTGCCGGCGGGCGGCGTGAAATCACCTTCGTGCCTTCCGGCGTGGCGTCACGTGTCGAACTGGGCGGGATTGCAGATGAGGTCGAGGGTCGGATCCACGATTGGCTCGAACGACACGGCGCATCTTTTCTCCATCAGATCGCTGCCGCATCGGAGATGCCTCCTTCGGAGGTGGCGGGCGCGCTGTGGAGGCTGATCTGGGCCGGGCGCGTGACGAACGACTCACTCGACCCGGCGTGGAGCACCGAACCGAAGCCGGAGCAGTGGCAGGGCCAGCGACGAGCCTCCACGTGGGGAGGCGGACGCTGGTCCGCCGTGAAGCCGCCTTCACCGGAGGAGTCGAGCGATGAGGTGATTCGACGCCTCCGGCGCCTGCTGCATCGCTACGGGATCCTGAATCGCGATCTGCTCGGGCGAGAGGAAACCGGACTCCGGTGGGGGGATGTGTATCCCTTGCTGACGCGGTGGGAGTGGGCCGGAGAGGTTGATCGAGGGTTGTTCGTCGAGGGGCTGAGCGCGCCGCAATTCGCCGCGCCTGGGGCGATCGATCGACTTCGCGCGCCGGTGGATGAGGAGACGGCGGTTCTCCTCAGCGTCTTCGATCCGGCGTGCATCTACGGCGACCTCGTGCCGATCCTGCTCCCCGACGGGGAACGCTACGTGGTCCGCCATCATTCGAGCAATCACCTCGTTCTGATCGCCGGACGTCCTGTCCTCGGCATCGAGCAGAGCGGCGAGCGCCTTGTCCCCCTTGTGGATTTCGAGCATGAGCAACAAGGAAAGGCGCTGGCAACCCTCCCGAGGCTCGTCGCGGGAAGGCACCGCCCGGCGTCGCTTCGCGTGAAGTCGTGGGCCGGCCGGCCGATCGTCGAAACCGGAGCAGCAGCGGAGCTGGAGGCGATGGGATTCGTCCGCGAAGATCGGGCGATGATCCTCTATCGAACGTACGATGCGAGGCCGGAATCGTGAGCCTGCGATTCGAGGAGTCTCAGCTGGAGCTTGCGCATCGGATCTTGTCTGCCGGCCCGATCTGCGACGAATGCCTCGGCCGTCCGTATGCGCGTGTCGGCCGCGGCTGGACGAACGGTCAGCGAGGCGAGGCACTCCGAACAGCACACCCCGATGTGGGCACGCCGGGAACGTGCTGGATCTGCGGCGGTCTGTTCGATGGAGCCACACTCTGGGCGGAACGCGCCCTGCAGGAAGCCTCCGGGATCGAGTTCGCCACCTATCTGTTTGGCGTTCGGCTCTCGCCCCGGTTGCAGGAGATGGAATCGTTGTTCGCGAAGCGATTCCCGAGTGCCGAGGGAGAATCGATGAAGCACGCCTTCAACCGCGCCGTCGGCAAGGCGTTCGAAGCCGGCCTTCCACATCCGGCGACGGTCGACTTCGCATCGCCCGACGTCTCGTTCGTCGTCGGCCTCGCGCCATCCTCGCTCCGCCTACACATCACGTCCCTCTATGTCTATGGGCGGTATCGGAAGCTCACGCGGGGGATACCGCAGACCAAGTGGCCGTGCCGACGATGTCGGGGGCGTGGATGCACGGCGTGCGGCTTCACCGGGAAGCAGTACCCCGAATCGGTGGAGGAGTGGATTGCTGCCCCGCTCCTCGACGCGGCCGAGGCGGAGATGGCCCATCTTCACGGAGCCGGGCGCGAAGACATCGACGCACGAATGCTCGGTGATGGCCGGCCGTTCGTTTTGGAGGTCTGCGCCCCGCGGCGCAGAAGCCTCGATCTCGCGCCGTTGCGCGAAGCCGTCAACCGCCACGCGATGGGGCGGGTAGAGGTGTCGGAACTGTCGTTCGTCGATCGGCGGACGATCGCGATGCTGAAGGGAGTCGACGCAGCGAAGCGGTACCGTGCGGCGGTCGAGTTCGATGGCCCCGTCGAGTCGGATCGTCTTGCCGAAGCCCTTTCGTCGTTGTGTGGTGAGATCGAGCAACGGACGCCGCAGCGCGTCGCGCATCGGCGCGCCGATCGGATCCGCCGCCGGCGGCTGGTCCACGCGTCCGGAGAGACCCGAGATTCGTGCCATGCGGTGATCGAACTCGAAGGTGAGGGAGGGCTGTACATCAAGGAGTTGATCTCGGGGGATGAGGGCAGGACGAATCCGAGTCTGAGCGGCCGGCTCGGCGTTGGAGCGCGAGTGACCGAATTGGATGTGCTGCAGGTCGTTTCGGATGCGTTCCCCGACCGGACACGTTCCGTGGACAACAGCGAACCGCTTCCGTAAAGTTAGCCGGGAATGACCATGGAGACGGAGCGGCAGACGACACGCAAGGCCCGAAAGGCAGCCCCTTCGCTGCTCGATATCTACTTCCGCGAGATCGGCCGCTTCCCGCTCCTGTCGGCCGAGGACGAACGCCGCCTGGCGCGCCAGATGGCAGCCGGCGTCGAGGGGGCGAGGGAGCGTTTGATCGTCTCCAATCTCCGGCTCGTCGTGAAGATCGCCCAGGAATACGCCGACATCGGGCTTCCGCTGATCGATCTGATCCAGGAGGGGAACATCGGCTTGATCGAGGCGATCGATCGGTTCGATCCCGAGCGCGGCTATCGGATGAGCACGTACTCGTCCTGGTGGATTCGCCGCGCGATCCTGAACGCGGTCAGTCACCATTCCCGGATGATCCGAATCCCCGACTATCTCTTCCGCGCGGTCCGTCGGATGGCGCAGATGCGATCGATGGCCGAAGGGGGCGTGATCGAGGAGGCGGAGATCACCGACGCAGTCGGGGTTTCGATCGATCGGCTTCGTCAGATCGAGGCTCAGGTGAACGAGATTGTCTCACTCGATCAGGCCATCGGCGAGGAAGGAGACGAGACATTGGAGGAGCGGATCATCGACGAAAGCGGTCTCTCCCCCGAACACGAGGCGCTCCGTCTGCTCTTCCGCGATGAGCTCGACTCGGTCCTCGAGAAGATGCCCGCTCGGCAGGCGTTCGCGATCCGTCTCCACTACGGGATCGAGGATGGATGCCCCTACAACTTCGCCGAGGTCGGGCGGATCATGGAGATCAGCCGTGAACGCGTCCGGCAGCTTGTCCGCGAGGGGATGAACGGAATCGCCGACCGATGGGGGGAGCAGGCGCTCGAAGCCTATCGGACGCTGCTGTCCGGGTAGCCGGTCTCTCTCGATTCGTTCGCGGCACGCAGCTGGCCGCAGCCGGCCTGAATCTCGATCCCCCGTCGAACGCGCACCGATACTGGAATCCCTCGCTGTCGGAGCACGCTCGAGAAGCGATCGACGTGCTCGTTCGGGCTACGCTTCCACGCGCACCCGGGAACCGGGTTGAGAGGGATCAGGTTCACGTGGCAGAGGAGGCCGCGGAGGAGATCGGACAGTCGGCGAGCGTGGTCCGGCGAATCGTTGACTCCGTCGATCAGCGCGACCTCGAAGGTGATTCGCCGGTTCGTCTTTGCGAGGTACGTCCGGCAAGCCTCCAAGAGGCGGTCGATCGGGTAGGTCTCGTTGATCGGGAGAAGCCGCGTCCGAAGCTCGTCCTCGGCGGCGTGGAGCGATACGGCAAGGTTCACTTGGAGGTCCTCGCTGGCAAGCCGTTCGATGCCCAGGACGTGGCCGACAGTCGAGACAGTGAACGAGCGGGCACCGAGGCCGAGTCCTCGCGGGTCGTTGAGCATGCGGATCGACCCGAGAGTCGCCTCGTAGTTGGCGAGCGGTTCGCCCATACCCATGTAGACGACGTTCGACAGCCGACGGTCGTGTTCCCGAAAGCCGCGCGCGGCGTGGAGAACCTGCGCGACGATCTCGCCGACCGAGAGGTCCCGCACAAACCCGGCCTGGCCGGTGGCACAGATCCGACAGCCCATCGCACAGCCGATCTGTGTCGATACGCAGACCGTACGGCGGTCGTCGTAGTGCATCGAGACAACCTCGATCGATGCGCCGTCTGCCAATCGGAGCAACGACTTGCTCGTCCGTCGGTCTGAGCTCTCCTGGGTCGCCTCGATCGAGGGGGAATCGAACGGAAGGCCGCTGGCGAGTGTCGATCGAAGTCCGACTGGCAGGGTCGTCATGGCGCCGTACTCGATCGCGAAGTCGTGGTAGACGGCCCGCCAGATCTGGTCGGCGCGGTACGCAGGCTCACCGAGTTCGGCCAGCCGATCGCGGAGCGTCTCGAACGGAAGGTCGAGAAGGGTCGACTCACGCATGCTCTTCGAGAAGGGCGAGGAACTCGGCTTCGTCGAGCCGCCGGACGCCGAGATCGCTTGCCTTGTCGGCTTTGGAGCCAGGGTTCTCCCCGACGACGACATAGTCGGTCGTCCGGCTGACGTTCGAGGCGACCGAAGCGCCGAGAGACTTGACGCGCTCCGCTGCGTCGCTGCGCGGCATCGACGTGAGGGTCCCGGTGAAGACGAAGCGTGATCCCTTGAGCGGCCCACCGATCTGGGGCACGGTCGGAAGCACGATCTCGAGCCCCACATGGCGCAGATCGGCGATCGTGGCGCGATTCTCGGGGTTGCCGAAGAACCTCACAATTCCGGCCGCGGTCTTCGGCCCGATGTCCGGGAGCTCGGTCAGCGTCTCCTCGTCGGCCTCCGTGAGGGCGTCGAGAGAGTCGAACTCGCCGGCGAGGATCTCCGCGGCGCTCTCCCCGACGTCCGGGATGCCGAGCGCGAAAAGGAACCGGGCGAATGGTACGCGTTTCGCTTCGTCGAGTGCGGCGAGGAGATTATCGGCCAGTTTCGGACCGACGCGCTCCAGCTCAATCAGCGCATCCCGATCGAGCCGGAACAGGTCGGCGAGTGAGGAGACGAGGCCCGTCTCGACCAGCTTCCCGACGAGCTTGTAGCCGAGCCCCTCGACATCGAGGCCGCCGCGTCCGATGAAGTGGAGGATCGATTGCTGGAAGCGCGCCGGACACGAAGTGTTCACGCATCGGCGCGCCACTTCGCCTTCGAATCGGACGACCTCCGTGCCGCAGGCTGGGCAGCGGGTCGGCATGGTGAACGGGCGCTCGGTGCCGGTCCGGTGCTCCGGGAGGGGCTTGACGACCTGCGGGATGACGTCTCCCGCACGTTGCACGACGACGGTATCGCCGATCAAGACGCCTTTCCGCTCGATTTCGTCTTCGTTGTGCAGCGTGGCGCTCGTGACCTCGACGCCGTGGATCCGAACCGGTTCGAGGATCGCCACCGGCGTGAGGACGCCCGTCCTGCCAACCGAGACGACGATGTCGGTCAAGCGCGTAATCTCCTGCTGGGCCGGGAACTTCCCGGCGATCGCCCATCGCGGACTCCGACTGACGGTTCCGGCGGTCCGCCTCGCTTCGAAGTCATCGACCTTGACGACGGCTCCGTCCGTCTCGTAGGGGAGCTCTTCCCGCTCCTCCATCAGGCGTCGGTAGAAGTCGATCGCCGGTTCGATCCCTCGACTGACCTCGTACAGCGGGTTGACGCGCAGCCCGAGCCGTGGGAGCACGTCGAGCAGGGCGGCTTGCGACTCGATGGTGAGTCCCTCGATGCGCCCGACGTCGTAGCAATAAATCCTCAGCGGCCGCTCGGCCGTCACGCTCGGATCGAGCTGCCGGAGCGAGCCGGCGGCGAGATTCCGGGGATTGGCGAATGGCGGTAGACCGTCCGATTCTCTGCGTGCGTTCAGCTCGAGGAGATCGGCACGCTCAATGTAGACTTCACCACGAATCTCGAGGAGCTCCGGCACGGCCCCGTTGTGTGCCCGGAGCCGAAGCGGGATCGAGGGGATCGTCCGAAGGTTCGCCGTGACGTCCTCGCCATGACGGCCGTCGCCGCGCGTCGATCCTTGCTCGAAGACGCCACGCCGGTAGACGAGCTCGACGGAGAGACCGTCTAGCTTCGGCTCGGCGACATAGTCGACTTCATCGAGCTGAAGGATCCCCCGAACGCGGCGATCGAAGTCGCGCAGTCCATCCTCGTCGAACGCGTTGCCGAGGCTGAGCATTGGGATCGAATGGCAAATCGTCGCGAAGTTCTCGGCCGGCGTTGCGCCGACGCGTTGCGTCGGGGAGTCCGGGGAGACGAGATCCGGGTGCTCGGACTCCAGCTGGGAGAGACGGCGAAAGAGTGCGTCGTACTCTGCGTCGCTGATCTCGGGTCGATCGAGGATGTAGTAGAGGTGGTTGTGATGCTCGATCTCCTCGCGAAGTCGCGCGATCTCCTGTTTCGGATTGACGGCCATCTCGTCGAAAGGGTCTTTGAGAGACCGATGGCTGTCAAGAAACAAGTTGCCACGGAAGGCGGCTTCGGCTCCTAGCGTTCTAGGCCGGCGGAGCTTCGTCGAGCAGATCGCCAGCGAGCCGTACGAGATCGGACCGGCCGACGCCGATCCCGGAGAGGAACCAGAAGATCCCATCGCGCTCCCAGGCGAGTTCGCACGGCGCCTGGGACGGATCGATCCCCGATGCGTGCTCCTCCCAGAGTGCGCGGCGGTCGAGGTACCTCGCGTTCTGACTTCCGATCGCTTCGTCCTCGCCGACTTCGGCGATTGTGACCTTCCTGCGCGCCATGTTCCGGCTCATGTAATTGCCGGCGCGGAGCGAAACGATCTGCATGTCGGCTCCGTCTTTTTCGTCCGAACGCGAGAAGAACGACGCGACGATGTATGCCCGTTCTTGCTCAGCGCAGGAGGTCACGCGCACTCGGCCGCCGAGCGACTCGTACCCGGCTTCGATCAGCGGGGCGATCGTGAGGGAGAACGGGAGTTGTCCGGCCAGCTCGTCGATCGTCAACCACTTCTCGCGGAAGACGCGTGCATCGTCCGGCGGCGAAAAAGACGGGCGGGGCTCGGCGCCGAGGCGAACGTCGGTGTACCGGACTGTGATCTGTCCTTCGGGGCCGAGCATTCGATGTGTCTCCGAGGTCGCCAGTGGCGAGAAGCGAAGCCGGATCGGGAACAGCGTCTCGGGATCGAATGCAACGATCGCCTTCCGGGTGAGGAAGCTGACATGCTTGAAGAGGTGTGTTCGATGCTCGTGTTTCGGTTTCAGCGCAAGGATGCGCGCCTCGCGGCCTCCGATCGTCTCTGGCTCGAGATCGCGGAGAAGGTAGTCGTGCGGGAGATCCCAGAGGCATTCGAGTGTTCCGAGAACGGCGAACTCGGGGAACGGCTCGAACAACGCGCGGGACGGCTTCACGAGGCAGACATGGGTCGAAGGATCGTGCAGCCAGGTTTCTTTTCCCTCGAGATGCAGCGACAGGCCGATCAACTCGTCGGCGGTGTACTCGGCATCTCCGGTGAGGCGCTCTTCGAGCTCGAGGAGCGGGTTCTCGTAGGACTCGTACTCCACCATAAGGCGGTCCGGCCGTGACGACGCGATCCTGGCCGTGAGGCGGATCCGTCCGGCCTCGACCGTCTGTGTCGCTTCGTAGGCCTTCAGGCCCCGGGTTGCCTCGACGACCGCCTGGGCGAAGTCCGGGAGAGAGAGATCCTTGGGTTCTGCCATGGTCGCTACGGAGTATACCTGGAAGGCCGGGTTTCGTTCTTGGGCTCTGCATGCTGTCGGAAGCGCGGACAGGCCATCTGTCTTCCGCGGCAACTGGACGGATGACTTGGTGACGAACGTCCTCTCGAATCTGGAAACCGCCTAGGGGTGGTTATTTTGCTGAAGACAGCGAGCGCTTCCAGCGAGCTGCAACCGCGTAGTCGAGCCGCTTTGCGTACCGCGAATCCGGAAGTGATGCATAGACAGGTGCCACTTGACGAAGCGAGGCGTGTTCCGGTATTCAATACGCAGGGGGTTCCGCAGGGAGGGAACCGGATGTCGCTTGAGGACGGCAAGGTGCTGGACACCGTCATGTTGGAAACCCTCGCCGTGATCGCAGCCGCGAATGAGCGCTCTCTTGTCGAGGAACTGAATCGCGCCGTCCGAACGTACGTTCTCAACGAGCTCGCCGAGAGCGATGAGCTGAAGCTTCTCGAGCAGGCCGTCTCCGGCGAGGCTCGGGCATTCGTCGAGTAGTCAACCGTGCTCAAGAAGTTCGAGTCATCTGTCCAGGCTCCATGGGGTGTCTTCCGTTGTGGTCCGATTCGCCGCACGCTACACTGGGTCACTCCAGCGATGAGGGGGAGCCATGAAGAACGTCGGGATATGGATTGTCATTGCATTCATCGGGATTGGTGCAGCAGCGCTCGCGCTGTCCCTTCGAGTCGGAAGTCCTCCCGAATTGGCCCCCAACTTCACGCTCCGCAGCCTGGATGATGCTGAGATCTCGCTTGCGGACTACCGCGGGAGCGTGGTCATCCTCGACTTCTGGGCGACGTGGTGCAAGCCATGCACGCGGACGTTTCCCGCGCTTCATGCGCTCTCCGAGGAGTACGCCGAGCAAGGCGTCGTCCTTCTCATCGTCAGTCTCGACCGGAGCGAAGAGAAGGCGCGGGACTACCTGCTGGAGAATGGCTACGCGACCGACAACGTCCTCTGGGGATCGCGTCGGGCAGCACTTGCGGTGAAGGACCTCTACGACGTTTTCGGGATCCCTCGAACGTTCGTCATCGATCGCGAGGGCTACATCCGTTTCTCTGGTCATCCCACGAGGCTTTCACCCAACGACCTCGAGCCTTGGCTCTAGGAGCGCTTTCGCCGGTCTGACGGCTCTCCCTCCCGGTGTTGCCGTCAGCGATACGTCCCCCGATCGCCTGAAGAGCCTGCCCATCCCCCTGTTATCGCGAAGCGGTGAACCGAGTCGGTGGTTCGGGCGACATACGGGGTGACAGGGAGGTGGACGACATGCGAAAGACCGGAAGAAACGACGTCGACCTTGCGATCATGTCGTATGATGAGAAATTGAGGATGAGTATGCGTCCGACAGAGATTCGAAGCCGCCGGGGGTCGCGGAGCTGTGCGCGCCGACATGACTGTGGAGGCGTGGAGGGAAACCGCTTTCGCGAAACAGAGAAGGCGATCGATGTGCGGACGTAGGGAGGTTTGGTGGCTTCCGACCGTGAGCTTCTCGAAGGCGTTGCAGCCGGGAGTGAGGATGCGTTCAAGCAGCTCTACGACCGCTTCGCGGAGCGCGTCTATCGGTATGCATTCACGATCCTTCGAGTCGAGCATCTCGCTGAGGAAGTTGCACAGGAGACGATGATCGCCGTGTGGAAGGGAGCTTCGAAGTTCGCGGGTCGATCGAAGGCTTCAACGTGGATCTTCGGCATCGCCCGCAACCAAGCGTACAGCCTGGTTCGCAAGGAGAGCCGAACCGAACGGGTTCCGGATGTCTCGCTTGTCGAACCCGACCCAGCCCCCGGCATTCATCGACAGGAGAGGGTCGCGGAGGCATTGAAGCGACTCTCGGACGATCATCGCGAAGTCGTCTTCCTGACGTTCTACGAAGGGCTGTCGTACGGCGAGATCGCGTCGATCCTCGACATTCCTTCCGGGACGGTGAAATCGCGGATGTTCCACGCCAAGAAGCAACTTGCGGAGGCGCTGACATGAGTCGATGTAGAGAGGTTCAGGAACTCGTTCCCTGGTACATCGAGGGGGGGCTCTTGAGCGAGGAAGAGCGAGCCGTTGCAGAACACTTGAGTCAGTGCGATGCGTGCCGGGACGATTTGGTGATGACGATGCGACTCCGGTTCGACATCCGGACAATCGTCGACGCTGCACCGGGCCCGTCGAGCCGACTGCGAGACCACGTGTCCCGACGCGTTCTCGGCAGGAAGCTCGCACAACTCGATGTCGGGTCGTTCGTTCTCGGCTTCTCGATGGGGGCAAGCCTGCGGAACCGAAGGATCCCGATTCGCGGAGATCTGAACGTGATGGGGCGGAGAATCCGCCTGTTCAATACGGAGAGAAATAGGAAAGGAGGAGACGGATGAGTGGCGATGATTTCATCCGAAGCGTCGATGATTTGCGCGAGGTGCTCGAGGCAGTCTCGGATCAGGTCCCGGATCTTCTCAGGGGATTGCGAGACTTGATCTACTCGAAGGAGGCGGCGGAGAACATGGCCGACGCGGTGTCGACGTTCTACAAGAAGCTCGTCGACGCGGGCATCCCGAGGGACGAGGCGCTTGACATGGCTCGCGGCTACGTCCTCAATCTGCGCGAGATTCTCGGCAGCAAGGGCGGTCTGAACATGAACATCGGCGACTTCACCAAGTCGCGACGGAGAGGAGACGCCGACTGAAACTGATCGTACGGATCGTTATCGGAATCTCGATTGCGTTGCTCCTCTTCTGGCTTGTCGGGCAGATGATCGGGTTCGCGCTCGGTCTGCTGCGCGCTCGCCGGCGGTCGCGGGACGTCTTCGAACGACGGCTCCGGCGAAACGGGCTGCCGGAAGACGTGGTCGAGGAGATCATGCAACGGTACCACGCGCGCGGCTTGCTCCGTGACCTGATCCGATCGAACGTCTCGTAGGACGAAGGTCGACCCGTTTGTCAGTCCGTGATTCCCTGGATACCATGAAGCCCTCGGGACGTGGCGCAGCCTGGTAGCGTGCTTGCATGGGGCGCAAGAGGTCCCCGGTTCAAATCCGGGCGTCCCGACCAGCCGCGGGCGATCTGCTCGCGGTTTCTCTTTGAAGCCGAGGACTAGTCCGTCAGTCGAAGCAGGATCGTGTCGATCGACCGTCCGCTCGGCACGAGGTGAAGGCGATCGTCGACGACCGACGCCACAGGGATCGCCTCGACCAGGAGACTGTCGTCGGCGAACGTGCATCGGACGTAATGAAGCATCCCGTAGCGCCTGGAGACGGTCCCCGGCGCGATACTCTCGGGGGCCGGGATCAACGTTGCGCCGCCGCCGCCGGTGTTGACGAAGTGGATGCCACGTCGATAGATGTGCTCGTAGCACGCCTGGGAAGCGCTGAAGACGACGTCGACCCCGTAGTAGCGGAAGAGGGACTCCCACGCGGCTGTCAATGCGCCATGCGCACCGCCGTCGTACGACGCGCTGTAGAGCGCGTCGTACGCGAAAACGACGATGAACTTCCCGACGACCTGTGCGAGATCGTTCTCCAGCCAGGCGGTCTGCGCCCGCATGGCCGTTCCGTCCGCCGAGTCCGCAAGCGTCGAATCGAGACCGATGAAGTGGATCCCCCCGACATCGAACGACCACCATTGCTCGTCCTCGGTCCCTCCACCGACTGGGAGCGCGAAGTAATCGTAGTAGAGCGAGCCGGTCGACTCTGCCCCGCCGATGACCGTGACATACGGATGAACGCGGGCCAGGTCGGCGATCGCCCAGAAGAAGTTGTCGAAGCGTTCCTCGGACGCGGCATCGACGAGCCCGCCGGTGTGGAAGACGATCGATCCCGTCCCCTCGGACACCATCGCTTCAGCGACGAGCTTGTGCCGGTCCGGGAATGAGCGCGTTGCCCCGTAGACGGAGAACGAGAAGGAACGGGCGGTCGGATCGAGCGTGGTGAAGCTTCCGACCTCGGTCGGATAGACGGCGTCCCCCTCGTAGAAGATCAACTGATACCGATAGGCGGAGCTCGGCATCAGATCCTGAAGCCAGATCTCGGCAACGCCTTCGTGGTGATCGAACGTCAGTGTCTCCTCCCACTCGCCGGTCGCGTCGTAGACGCGTGCGAGGCTGTAGCGAAGATCGAACCCGACGGCGCGATTGGTCATCCACGTGATCGCGACGAAGTCTTCTCCGATGGCGCCGAGGATCGGCCCCCATGTCCAGGGGGCTGAACGCTGAGCGGATCCGGCCAGCACACACGCAACAATCAGGAGCGATACGAACAGCAATGAACGAGAGAACCTCACCGACATGCCTCCTCACCTCCCAACCCGTGGTGTGAACATGAAGGCGACCATGCCACGGGAACCATTCTGGCATGAAAGGGAGGCCCGGTCAATCGACGCAGACCGAGCCTCCTAGGATGGCATCTATGGAACGGCCGATGCGTCCCGGAAATCGAACTCATGGAGGAAGACCTGGACCGTACGAGCCTCGCTTGCGGTCACACGGATCCGCGCCTTCGCTACCGTCCCTTGCGCATACGGGATCTCCACCCACTTGGAGAGTTCGACCACGTCGTCAAAGACGTCGACCCATTGACCGTTCCTGTAGACGTCGATGTCCAGTCGAAGGGTGGGGTCATATTCGATGTGGACGAAGCCGTTGATCCGCAGGCGGAGCCCGTCGGACAGAAGTCCGCCGCCCGGTGCATGGAGAACGAGCGTTGGGGACCAGCTTCCGCTCCGTTGCACCCGCGATTCGGCGTAGGTCTCAAGCTTGTTGTCGAACACCTTCTTCTCGTCTGCCCAGCCGTCAACGTCGTCGGCCGCGGTCGGTGAGACCCAGACCCCCGTTTCGGGCTCAGTCACGGAGACCGTCGTCATCTCGGACGTTGTGGCACCGTCGTTGTCGGTGACGACGAGTCGTACGCTGTACGAGCCGGGTGCGGAGAATGCGCGCGTCGCGATCGCGCCGGAGCCGGACGTGCCGTCGCCGAAGGTCCACGTATAGGCAGCGATGCTCCCGTCCGGATCATGTGACCCCGACGCATCGAATTGGACGACCTCGCCGACTGTCGGTCCGAGCGGAGCATAGGTGAACGAAGCGATCGGCGGCTGGTTCGACACCACGGGCGTCAGGGTGACGGAGACTGTGGACGTCTGACCGGCGGTGATGACGACCTGCCGCGTCTCGGTTGCGTAGCCGCTTCGCGACAGCCGGACGGTATGGACCCCGGGCGCGACGTCTTGCCGCGTCAGCGGGGTTGTCCCGATGGGCGAGCCATCGAGTTCGACTGTAGCGCCGGACGGGGATGAGAAGACCTGGAGCGTTCCGCCGGCCGGCGGCGCCGACACGACCTGGAACGAGAGCGTATCGTACGCCCAATCGCCGCTTGGTAGCTGAGTCTGCATCGTGTTGAGGACCGAGTTCCGGAACGCCGTGGGATTCGTGCTCAACTGCGGGAACCCCGATCCGAAGCTTGTGGGGAACTGAGGGAGCGGGCTCGCCGCAGCGAACAGGTAGAGCGTCTCAGTGCCGATCGGCTCCGTGATCCGAAGTGTGTACGGTCCGCCTGGAACGACATACGTTCCTGCGGAGAGCGGATTGCCCGGCTCGATCCAGTTCGGAAGCATCAGGGTGACCCGCCCATCGGCAGCGACATCGCAGAGGTAGACGTAGGCCGTCCGGTTCGTCGTGAACGTGACCGAAATCGCTTCGCCGACTTCGTACGTTGTCCTCGGAATCGAGAGCTGCACCGAAAGCGGCGGCCCGACAGCAGCAATGACCGCTTGGGTTGAATCGGTCGACTGGAGTCCGCCCTGTCCGTAGACCGTCAGCGTCACCGGATAGGTCCCGGGACTCGCGTAGGCGTGGCTGACAGAGATCCCTTGCCCGGTCGTACCATCACCGAATGACCAGAGGTACGTCGTGATCTGCCCGGTCGAGCCGGATCCGTCGAAGACGATCGCTGAACCCGGGATACCGGCGTACGGTCCGCCGGCGTCGGCGGAGGGCGGTACGGCGGCTGAGGCGACGGTCGAGCTGCGGGTGTTGTTCGATTCGTTCGATTCAGCGACCTGGCCGAGATCATCGGCGGTCGCAGTGAACGTTTCGGGACTCGTCGTCAGCGGAAGCGCCAGCGTGAACGTCTGACTCGCACCGGCAGCCAACTGGGTAACGTAGGTCTGCGTCGAAGACGCGCTACCGACCAGCCGGACACGGAACAGACCCGCGCCGGCATTTCCAGCGTTTCGCACCGTGATCGTGAACGCGACGTTCTGGCCGATGGTCGGACTCGTCGGCGAGTGGACCATGTTCTGGATGACGAGATCCGGGGCTCCGGCAGACTGAACGCTGACCGTTCGTGTCGTCGTGTCCGACGCGCTGTCGTCATCGAGGATCGTCAGTCGGACCGTGTATGTGCCGGGCGTCGCATAGACGTGTTGAGACGTTTGCCCGGTGCCGAACGACCCGTCACCGTACTCCCATTGGTAGGAGACGATCGCTCCGTCCGGGTCGAAGGAAGCAGCCGCGTTGTACAGGAACAGGGTCCCGGCCGGTCCAGAACCCGGGGAGACCGTGAACGATGCCGTCGGCGGTTGATTCGCCGGCGCCGACACGTAGATCGTCGAGCTTGCCGTGTCGGTCGCGCCGTCGTCATCGGTGACCGTCAGCCGGGCCGTGTAGCTACCGGGTGTCGCATAGACGTGCGAAGTCGTCGGGCTCGAGCCGTTCGCTCCATCCCCGAAGGTCCACGCGTAGGAGACGATGGCACCGTCCGGATCGGTCGAATTCGTTCCGTTGAACGAGACCGGGGCTCCGGCCAGCGGCGAAGGCGGCGAGAACGTGAACGCGGCCGTCGGCGATTGGTTCGGGGACGTTGGCGGGAAGAGGGAGAGGCGGCCATTCCCGAAGATGTTCGGGCTTCCCATCGGAATCGTCTGCGACAGGAGGCGGGCGCGGAGCGCCGGCTCGTTCAGGCTCGGGTTCTGATCGAGAAGGAGGGCGGCGGCCCCGGCCGCGAACGGCGCGGCACCGGAGGTTCCATGGAACGTCGTGTACGGCGCCGTTCCTGTACTCGTTTTGTCCGGCGCGCAGAGATCCGGCTTCGTCCGGCCGTCATTCGTCGGGCCTCGTGAGCTGTAGGGCTCCTGAGGACCGGTCGTGTAGTGCGCATGGTCGATCGCTCCGACGGCGATCACTTCGGAGACGTTCGCCGGAGCGAGGATCGAGCTGGAGGCGACGACGGGCGAAAGGGAGTGGTTGAGGCTGAACAGCTCGAGAGACTTGTGCCCGCTCCCCTGGATCCGAATCGTGTAGGTTCCGCTCGTCGACGCCGATACCTGGATCGACTCGGTCGGCTCCTCTGTTCCCGTCTGGTACTTCGTCGAGGACGCGATCAGGTTGTCCGAGGGATCGTACAGATACAGGTCGTAATCGGACGACGCCTGCGGCCAGTCGTTCCACGTCAGGAAGAGCACGATCTGCGCCCCCGCGGTGGCGGAAAGCGTGACCTCCTGGTCGAGCCAACCGTCGGAGTTGCCGTCGGAGAAGATCCCCTCCCAATGGCTCTCCGCCTCGTTTCCTGCAGCGTTCACCCAGAGAATGCCTCCGGAGATCGCACGTCGAGCCGTGTCGGCAATCGTCCCCGTCCCGTCGTAGAAGTTGGTGTTGTACCACCCGAGGGAGTGGTTGATGATGTCAATCCCGCGGCTGAGGCAGTAGGTGACCGCGGCATCGAGGTCGACTTCGTCGGCAATCTTGATCAGATGAAGCTCAGCCGACGGAGCGACGTCATGAATGATCTCGGCGACGGCGGTTCCGTGGGTGATCCCAGAGGTCAAACCGGTTCCGGTCAGGTCGTTCTGCTGCACGGAGTACGGGAGATCTCCGTTTGCCTGTGCCTGCGAGAGCCCGGCGAAGCCGAGATCGATGACGGCGATCTTGACGCCGTTCCCGTCGAGCCCCGCGGCATGGAATGCATTGGCACCGATGGCCGAAACGCCTTGGCTTGACGTCGCAAGCGGAAAGGGAACGTACGGCGGACGGATGAACGAGATGCCGCTGACACGGCTGGCAAGATCGGAGAGCTGCTCAAGTGAGACGGTCGCCTTGACGAGCGACGAGGTCGTCTCGATCGCCGCTCGACCGACGCCGATCGAAGCGAGCGCAGCCGCAGTCGACGTGGCACTCCGCCCCGGCGACGACCTGAGAACGACGGTGATCGTCCCGGTTGCGGGAGAGAACGGGATGCCGAACTGCGCGGCAACACCGGCGAGAGCCGGCCCCACCCCCACTCCCGCCGTTGGTCCGCCGGCTGCCGAGGATGGCGTGCTCGTCGCGAGGCGTGCGGCCTCGAGGACCGCCTCGAGCGCTCCGTCGAGGATCGGGTTGTGGTCCGAGGCAGGCAGCTTCTGCTTCGAGATCGAGGCAACGGCCGTTTGAGGCGTCGAGGGGACCTCAACGGAAGTCGTGCTGCCTGATGCGGCGTGAACGAGGAACTCGACGGCCAGCTCCCGATCCTCCGGCCATTCGATCACAGCAAGAAACCACCCGGTGGCGAACGGCAGCGGGACGCCGGCGACGCGACCACCGAGGGTGATCGTCCGGACACCGCGTGCGGCGAGGGCCGCCGCTTCCTCCTTGAGGTCGACAAGGTACCGGGCGAGGGATGAACCCCAGCTTTCGGGGACCATCACCAGATGCAGCTCGCCCGACTTGCGGAACGACTGCATGACGATCTGCTGGGCGATGTCCGTCTGCCGATAGGTCTGAAGGTCGACCGACGCGTCGAACCGCGCGGTGAAGGACCGGACGATCCCTTCCCACTCCGCTTCGGTCTGCTGCTCGATCCCGACAATCAGGTCCGCCTGGCCCAAAGCAGGAAGCGCCACGAGCCCGAGGAACAACACGACGAGGATGCTTCGCTTCATGGCATCTCCTTTGTTACGGAACGGACGGGCGGTATGGCGTGCGCACGTAGCTGACGCCGCCTGATCGAGCCAAGGCAAGCAATCGATCGATCGGGAGAGAGAGCTTCACGAGTCCCTCGGCTTCTTCGATGACGTACGGCGTGAACGCAGCGTCGAGGGACGCGCCTGCGTCGATCTCCGCGACGACTTCGACACGAAGGCCACTGAGAGTGAGTCCCACGCTCGCGGCATAGTCGAACCAATCGCGTGCGATCAGCAGGCTGTACAGCGTCGATTCGATCGCGACATCGGCCGGGGGTGGCGGCCCCTTGGGATCGTCCTTCCGGAACGAGTCGATATTCAGGTTCGCTTCATGGCCCAGAACCCCGAGCGATTGGAGTTCGCCGAGCACGGCGCCAAGGACGTCCGACACGGCCAGGTCGCGAAGCGGGTCGATGACCAATTCGTAGGCCGGATCGGACGGGCGAACGGTGAATGCGAACCCATCCCCAACACCGCGCAAGAGGATCCGCTCACGATCGACGATCAGCAGCTGTGCGTCCGTCGAGACGGCTTCCGGAGCGATTGGGTCGCCTCCCCGATAGCCTTGGGCCGTGTCCCCGTCATAGAGGATCACGGAGTATCCGCTCGATTGCACCGCCTGTTGGATCGACTCGGCGTCAGATGCAATCGGACCGAGAGACAGAAGGTAGTAGTGGGTCTGCAGGAAACTCGTCGTGGCGTGCGCTGCTCCGACGGACAGCAGGCTCATGAGTAGAGCGGCAAGAAGAAAGGCCGCGTGGGTGCGTCGCGTCATTCGGGCCTCCTTTTCATCCTTTCCATGCTGCACGTACACAGGATGGAGAACGAAGTTCCGTCAGTACGGAAGGTCGAATTCGCGGAGGAGTTCCTCGAGCTCGCAGGCACACGACGTCTCGAACGCGGCGATCAGATCGCGCGGCGATGCGATCTTCCCGTCGTTCTGCGCGTAGTAGTCGGCGAGCGCGGTGAAGAAGGGCGTATCGCCGATCGCTTGGCGGACGGCGTGGATGAAGACGCCGCTGCCGCTGTAGATGAGGCGCGAGTAGGTCGACGACTCGCCGAAGGCGTAGATCGGGCTGGCAATCGTCTCGTGGGATGCTTCGAGACGGACGGCCTTGTAGGTGTCTTCCCATCTTCCGAGGACGTTTTCGGCGACGCCGGGCGCGGCGTACGCATCGAGGTAGAGGTAGGAGAGGTACGTGGCGAGGGACTCATCGAGCCAGGGGTGCTCGACCGGATCGCTCCCGACCCCGCCGTAGAACCATTGGTGCGCGACCTCGTGCGAGATGATGATGTCGTAGAAGACGTCGTCCGGATCCTCGGCGAAGGACGTGCCAACGAGGATCAGCCCGGAGAACTCGACGCCGGCCGCCACTTGCAGCGGCACTTCGGCAAACTCGACCTCGGCGTAAGGCGGTCCACCGAACAACCCCGAGAAGAGCCTCAGCGACTTGATCCCCCGATCCATGGTGGTCTCCGCGGCGCGTCCCTTCTCGGACGTGAACCACGTTCGAACGGACAAGCCGTCCCCCTCGGCGACCTGCTGGACGTACCCGTCGAGGAGGACGGCGGAGAAGTCGCGTGCACGCGCGACGGCGTAGCGATGGACCGAGAACTCGTCCTCCTCGGAGTGCGCGACCAACCGGCCGGACGCGGCGACGTCGATCCCGACTGGAACGGTCAGGGTTACGTCGTAGGTCGCCGCATCGCTCATCAGCGCGTCGCCGAACGCGAAGACCGGCTCGAGGCCCCATCCAGCCTCGGTGCGGAACGCGAGGACCGGATAGAAGGCCGTCAGGGTCATCGCGTGTGGGGTGCGTGTCAACAGGCCATAGACACGAGGCGACGAGGGTCCTTGGCGCCAGTCCTCGGCGTTTCCCTCGAACGCGAACGTGACAACGAGGCGATCGCCTGGCAGGAGCGGCTCGGGGAGAGGGACGAGGAGGACCGTCCCCTCGACGTACAACGCTGTCTCGATTCGGCGATCCTCGATGCGGGTCTCTGTCACACGGATCGAGGCGGTTCCGTAGATGCCGGCTCCGTTCGCGTAGAGTCGGAAGAAGAGCTCGTTCAGCTCGGAGCCGGTCGTGTTCTCGTACGCGACCTGGACTTCACCGGCGAACGTTCCCGCTTCGTAGTCGACGTGCAAGTCGATCGTGTAGTGAGGTGCTTCTGCCGCGACGCAGAGGGAGAGCACGCCGATGAGAAGGATCCCCAGAATCAATCCGATCGATCCGTCGACTCGGCTCTTCAAGTGTCTTCCCATCCAGCTTCCCTTCTACGTGTCGAGCACGCTCCGATAGATCGCCTCGTACTGCGGGACGAGATTCCGATAGTCGAACGCTTCGGCAGCAGCGGCCTTCGCCGCTTCGCAGAAATGTCGTCGAAGGTCGTTGTCCTGCAGGAGGCGAACAGCATGCTCCGTCATCTGCCGGACGTCTCCGACCGGAGCAAGGTATCCGGTCGAGCCGTGGCGGACGACTTCCGGAATCCCGCCGATGTCGCTGGCGATCACGGGAACGCCGCTTGCCATCGCCTCGAGCGCGACGAGACCGAAGCTCTCCGTCGAACTCGGAAGGAGAAGGAGATCAGCGGCGGCGAGGAGCGGTGCAACGCGATCGACGACGCCGACAAATGTGACGCGCTCGAGGACGCCGAGCTCCTCCGCCAGTTCTCGAGCAACCGGGATCTCCGGTCCATCGCCGACGAGGATCAGCCGTGCGTCGAGAACGGCGGAGACCTCTGCGAACGTCGCCACAACGTCGCGTACGCGCTTGACCGGACGGTAGTTGGAGATGTGCATCAGCGTCTTCTGGGTACGTCGCGTGCAGTCCGGAATGCAGTGGCACGTCTCCAACTGGTGCCGCTCGGGATCGATGAAGTTGTAGACGACAGAGAGTTCGCGTTCGACAGGGAATTGGCGAAGCGTCTCATCCTTCAGCCAGTTCGATACGACGGTCACAGCGTCTGCGCTCTGGATGGTCATCGTGGTGACCGGCTTGAACGACGCGTTGTTGCCGACGAGGGTGATGTCGGTTCCGTGAAGCGTCAGAACGACCTTCAGATCGCGCTCGGCGACGATCTGCTTGGCGAGGAGGGCTGCGGCGCCGAACGGGATCGCATAGTGGGCGTGGAGGATGTCCAGCTCCTTCAGCCGGGCGACCTCGGCCATCTTCGATGCGAGCGCGAGCGTGTACGGGAAGTGCTTCAGCAACGGGTATTGTTCGATCTCGACCTCGTGGAAGCTAACCCGCGGCGGGAGCTCCGTCAGCCGGAGGGGAGCAGCGTAGCTGATGAACGCGACCTCGTGCTTGCGCTCGGCGAGGTGTTTCCCCAGTTCGGTGGCGACGACGCCACTCCCGCCGTGCGTCGGATAGCAGCAGATTCCGATACGCAATCCGTCCTCCTTCCGCTAGAACGACTTGAAGTCCAGTGTCAGTGGATCGGCGACCGCAAGGTGCCCGCGGATGAGGAACCCCTCGCCGTAGCGGGCGTGGATTCTCGCCCCGTAGTAGGCCATCCGGCTTCGGATCAGCCAGTCGGTGGTCGGGGCCGTCAGGCGCGTCGGCGGGTCGGGCGAGCCGTCCGGTCGAAACTGAGTGGAGTACGCGTAGATCGATTCCATCTTCCGCTCGAACTGATCGGTGACATCGACAATGAACGTCGGATCGAACTCGTACCACCCCATGTAATAGATGAGCCGCGTCGGGCGATGCCGTTCCTGGCCGGTGTCGAACCGAGACAGGCCGGCGAGGAACGTCCCCTCGTAGACGAGCCGCGAAGCATGGGAATGGTCCGGATGACGGTCCTCCCAGTACGGGAGGAAGACGGTCTCCGGGCGCCAGCGGCGAACCGCTTCGGCGACGCGTCGGCGCCCCTCGGCGGTCACCCGGATGTGCCCGTCCTCCAGTCCGAGGTTCTCACGGTCCACGGCACCGAGGATCTCGGCCCCCTTCGCCGCTTCCTCGGCGCGGATCTCGACGCTCCCGCGCGTCCCCATCTCCCCGCGGACGAGGTCGACGAGGACCACCCTGCGGCCCGCATCGCTTAGCTTGATCATCGTGCCGCCGCACCCGATCTCGATGTCGTCGGGATGGGCGCCGAAGACGAGCACGTCCGCGCTATTCATCCGTATCCCCCAGAGTCACGACGTTGTGCGCATATTCGCTGGGATCGGCGGAGGACTCAAGCCGATCGATCCACCGAAGGCCGTGTCGTGCGGCGACGTGAACCAGAGAGAGCACTCTCTCCTGCGGCTTCCCTGTCGGACGGATCTCCGTCTTCAGACGTCGAAGCTCGCGAAGCGAGATGCCGCTCCGGGCTAGATCGGCTCGGATAGCGCGTTCTTCCAGCCCATCGATCTGCTGCTGGATACGGTCGTCGGTCTGCTTCCATCGCGCCTGGAGGCCAGGATCGAGGGCTACCAGCGGCTCGAGGAGCGGCTCGAGCGCCGTCCGTACGGCCGAGCGGCGCAGCGCGAACGCTTCGAGAAGGTCCGGCGAGACGAACGGGTGGACGGCGGCCTCAGGATCGAACGTCTCGCTCAACACGTCAGTGACGGTCAGTCCGCACCGTTCGAGGAGGGCTGCATGGTGCGGTGCGACGAGCGTGTAGCCGTAACGCGGCAGAAGGATCGGCTGCGGGATCCCGAAGGACCGGTAGAGCGGGCGGATCATCGCCTGATAGGCGATTTCGCTTGCTCCAAGAATGCTCGCGATGGTCGGGAAGAGGGAATCGACCAGAATCGGGCGGAGGAGCGCATCGGGAGAGTAGGCATCCGGGTTCGTCCTACTGTGGGCCTCATGCTCTGACGGGTCGGTGACCCGCACGCGGCGGCCGTCGGCACCGAACGTGAAGAGACCTCCTGCAACCGAGGGATCGATCGGAGCCGGGTAATCGGCTCGCCTGAGCGCCTCGGCGGACGCGGTCAGATCGGCTCGGATTCGGTCGGCCGATGCGAGCGCCCGCGGGAAGAAGTCGCCGGCCATCGAACGGACGGTCCTCGGCTCGACGAGGACGAGTCCCTTGTCGGCGAACAGGCGGGCCCAGATCCTCGCGTGCCACATGGCATAGTCGTCGGACGGCTCCGGGAGGAACACGTCACGGTCAGACCCACGCGCCTCCGGGAAGAACGCGAGCGCTTCATCCGTCGCGGCGCGGATCTCCTCGGTGATCGGGAGTCGCTCGATCGGGCGTCCGCGATCGCTCCAATCGAACAAGACCGTCCGGAGGTCGCCCGACTCGGCGAGGAATCGGACCCGGTTGATCTCGGTGAAATCGTGATCCTCGCTTGCCAACCAGAAGATCGGCACGACGCGTCGCTGAAGCCGCTCGGCGAGGGTTTCGGCAGCACGGAGTACGGAAAGGGCCTTGTAAACCGTGAACAGCGGGCCGCCGAGGAAGCCAACCTGCTGCCCTCCGATGACGCAGAGGCTGTCGGGCGTCGCAAGTGCATCGATGTTGGCCCGCACAGCGGCGGCGGATCCGAGTCGCTCGTTGTAGGCCCGCAAACGATCGGCGAGCTCTTCCCGAGGAAAGGAGACGGCGAGCCTCGCCTCGGCGGCCTCGGCCAGCGCGTCGGGCGGATGCTCGAAGAACTCGAGCGCCGACTGCTTCCTCTCGATGTAATCGAGGAAGAAACGGTTCTCCGGATGGAGCAGCCGAGGATCGATCTTCTCATTCATGGTGCAGAGGCCTCGCCCGGCTTGCGTGCGACGGCGATCAGCCGCGGGCTGGTCGCGTCGTGAGGACGTCCGTCGAGTGCGCCATGCAACCGGACATCGATCAGCCTGGCCCGCTCGAGAAGGGCGTGCAACTCCTCTGCAGCATACATCCGGACCGACTCGTGATAGACCTTCGGTGTTTCACCCTCGCCTTCGATGCGGATCGTCTTCTCGACGCGGCGTCGATTGTCGGAGATCCTTCGTTCGATCCGAATGTGGGTCGAATCGATCGTCCTTTCGCTCAATGGCTCCAGATCCTCGATGACTCGCACGCGATTGAGCGTGTCGAGCAGGAATGTGCCCCCGGGCCTGAGGGCATCATAGACCGAATGGAGGACCGCTTCGTCCTCGGTCGGCTCGTTGAAGTAGCCGAACGACGTGAACAGCGAGAGGATCGTCGCGAACTGCGAACGGAACGGGATCTGTCGCATGTCCGCCCGAATCAGCCGCACTCGATCGGAGTTGCTGCCGCCGAGGCGATGCTGGGCTACGTCGAGGAGGTGCTCCGAGAGGTCGATCCCGGTCAGGTCAGTGAACCCGGCCTCGAGGAGCGCGACAAGATGCCTTCCGGCTCCGCAGCAGAGGTCGAGGAGCGGCTCGGACGCAGGCGGATCGATCAGTCGGAAGATCGCCGCGACGTCGGACCGCGCCTCCGCGTCGTCTCGATGCGGGTAGAGCGCGAGATAATCCCTTCCGAACGCCTGCTCGTACCAGTCGGTCACTCGATCCCGTGTTCTTTCTTGTACGCCGCCCAGTTCCTCTTCAGATCGATGAACGATTCGACGTCCGAGTGGAGGAGGAACGGGTTCGTCTCCCGTTCGTGCTGGATCGTCGATTCGGGCTCTGCGCCGACATCGTGCCCCGGGAAGATGCGCGTCTCATCCGGGAGCGTCAGGAGTTTCTTGTGGAGCGAGTCGTACTGCGTCCTCGCTCCGTCGCTGAGGTCGGTTCCACCGACCTTGCCGACGAAGAGGGTGTCTCCGGTGAACAGGGCATCCCCAATGTGAAGGCAGATCGAGTCGGACGTGTGCCCCGGGGTGTGAACGATCCTCACCGCGAGCTCGCCGAGCGAGAAGACGACGTCATCTGCGACCGCCTGGCCTGTTTCGGGATCGGTCTCCCCGAAGAGGAGCGGGCGGATACCGGAGAGCCGCTCGAACTCGGCGTTCCCATTGGTGTGATCATGGTGATCGTGCGTGCAGAACGCGCGGACGATCGTCAAACCGTTCTCCTGTGCGACGCGGACGACCTCCCCGGGCGTGTACGAGGGGTCGACGGCGACGGCCGATCGAGTCGCTTCGTCGGCGATGACGTACGCGAAGTTCCGATCTCCGCCGGTTTGGATTTGGTGAACGAGCACGGGTCTCCTTTCTGGTTGCACTTTGGTCGGGCAGCTCTCGATTCTACGCAGGAAGCGAGTGTCGCCGCAATGCCGCGGCTTGCCGAGTTTCTGTTCATATGTTATCCTCACTTCTCTGATCTTCGGTATCGGCGCGCTAGGAATGGAGGTTCGAATGAGAATGCGAAGCGGGAGAGTCGTATGGATGGCGCTTGGACTGGTCGTGGCGATCTCCGTTGCGAGCTTGGCGACGGAGGTCGTCATCAGCGAGATCGCGTGGAGCGGAACGGCGGCCAGCCCAAGTGACGAATGGATCGAACTGTACAACACCACGGCGACGCCGGTCGACTTGGTGGGATGGAGACTCGTCTTCGGAGAGATAACCGTCCAATTGAGCGGAATCGTCGGACCGGAGGATTACTACCTGCTCGAGCGAACCGATGACGAGTCGATCTCCGACATCGAAGCGGATCTGTTCTACACCGGCGCGCTGGCTAATAGCGGAGTGGCGGTTGAACTCCTCGATGCCGAAGGAAACGTCGTCGATCGGATCGATGTATCCGAGGCGGGTTGGCCGGCGGGGACTGACGGCGGCGGGGAACCTCGCTACGCATCGATGGAGCGGGTCGATCCGTTCGCCGAGACGGCCGCCTGGGCGAGCAACGACGGGACGATCCGAAACGGATCGGATATCGGCGGCAATCCGATCAACGGAACACCCGGCGCGGAGAACAGCGCCACGATCCTCGCCCGGGTCGCCCCGAAAGTCGAGCTAATCGTCCCTGGCGAGGAAGGCGCTATCCTCGCCGGTGTCATCGTGATCGAGTGGTCGGCGGTCGATCCCGACGGGCCGGCCGAAGGGCTGGCGATCGCGATCGAGATTTCGTTGGATGGCGGCGAGACATGGCAGACTGTGGTGGGGAATCTCGCCAACGGCGGGAGCTACGCGTGGGATACTGCACTTCATGCCGACAGCTCCGAGGTCAAACTGAGGATCCTCGCGGTGGACAGTGACGGGTACCGTGGCGTGGCTGAGAGCCCGGTCTTCACGATTCGGAACGAAACCGACTAGCCCGGCTCGCTGAGTAGAGCCCGGATGTCTTCCAGGCGGGTGCGGACAACCTCCTCGCCCGCCTGGATCGCTTCTCGGGTGTGTTCAAAGCCGAACATCTTGATCCAGCCGACGTTTGGGCGGAGGTGGATCAGCCGTTCTTCAAGCGTCTCCCGAGCGCGCATCAGCTGGAGATTCGTTAAGTACTGCGACGTCGCACGTTGCGACTGAAGGATCGCATCAAGGTAGGTTTCGACGGCCCGATCGAGCGGCGCGCCGGTATCGACGGCCAGAACAGCGTCGCCCCCCATCTCGATCACGGTATCGACCGGGAGCTTCTCGAGGATCCCTCCGTCGATCAGGAAGCGACCGTCTCGGGCGACCGGCGAGAAGACGCCAGGCACGGACGTGCTTGCCGTGATCGCGGTTGCCAGGCTCCCTTCTCGGAGGACGACCCGCTCGCCGGTCTCGAGATCGGCGGTGACGGCGGCAAACGGGATCTCCGTCTCCTCGAAATCCTTCCCCGCCGTCAGCAGCGAGAAGAGCTCACAGAGGCGCGCCAGATCGTGCGGCGACGCCCCCTCTTCCCGCCACGGCGAGCCACGGACGTACTCCATCAGGCTACGCCCGATGATCTTCTGGACCTCGCGAAGCGTGCTGTCGGTCACCTGAAGGAGGTCGTTCAGATCGATCGACTCGAGGACGCCACGGACCATATGCAGATCGGCGCCGACCGCCTTGGTTGCGCCCATCGCCGCGCCCATGCTCGTTCCTGCGATCAGCGAGACGGGGATCTCCGCTTCGTCGAGAGTGAGAAGGACGCCGAGGTGCGCGAGTCCGCGGGCGCCGCCGCCGCCGAGTGCCAGTCCGAGTTTGCGTGTCATCGTGCCAAAGAAAACCCCTTCCGCCCGATCATAGTCGAGCGGAAGGGGGTGACCAAACGTTCGTTCTGTTCTCCGCCTAGTAGGGCATCCCGCCGGGCATCGGAGGCGGAGCCGCCGGCTCGTCTTCCTTGATCTCGCCGACGAGCGCGTCGGTCGTCAGGAGCATTCCGGCGATCGACACGGCGTTCTGCAGGGCAGATCGTGTCACCTTGGTCGGGTCGATGATCCCAGCGTCGAACATGTCGTGATACTTCTCGCTGACGACATCGAACCCGACTCCCGTTTCCTCTTCCTTGACCTTCTCGACGACGATCGCGCCCTCGAACCCAGCGTTGAGCGCCAGCTGTCGGAGCGGCGCCTCGAGCGCCCGCTGCAGGATCGCAACACCGACGGCCTCATCGCCCTTGAACTTCTTGCTGTCGAGCGCTTCCGAAGCGTTGATGATCGCGACACCGCCGCCGGGGAGGATTCCCTCGTCGACGGCGGCCTTCGTCGCCTCGACCGCGTCCTCCATCCGGTGCTTCTTCTCGGAGAGCTCGGTCTCGGTCGGCGCACCGACCTTGATGACAGCGACGCCACCGGCGAGCTTCGCCTTCCGCTCCTCGAGCTTCTCGCGGTCGTAGTCGGAGTCGGTCGTCTCGATCTGGGCCTCGATCTGCTCAACGCGGCCATGGATCGACTCGGCTTTGCCCTTCCCGCCGATGATCGTCGTGTTGTTGTTGTCGACCTTGACGTTCTCGGCGGTCCCGAGCATGTCGAGCGTCGTGTCCTTGATCTGCATCCCGGCGTCCTCGGCGACGACAGTTCCGCCGGTGAGGACGGCGATATCCTCGAGCATCGCCTTCCGACGATCACCGAAGCCCGGGGCCTTGACGGCGCAGCTGGAGAGGGTCCCCTTCAGCTTGTTCAGGACGAGCGTCGTCAGCGCCTCGCCGGTGACGTCCTTGGCGATCAGCAGGAGGGGCTTCCCGGTCTGGACGACCTTCTCGAGCAGCGGGACGAGGTCCTGCGCCGCCTTGACCTCCTGGTCGGTGACGAGGATGAGCGGCTTGTCGAGGAGGACCTCCATCTTCTTCGGGTCGGTGACGAAATAAGGCGAGATGTACTCGCGATCGAACTGCATTCCCTCGACGACCTCGAAGTAGGTCTCGATCGTGTCGGAGTCCTCGACGGTGATGACGCCATCCTCGCCGACCTTCTCCATCGCATCGGCGATGATCTTGCCGATCGATTCGTCGTTGGCGGAGTTGGCGCCGACTTGCGCCATCTCCGCTTTCGTCTTCAGCTCGCGGCTCATCTTCTTCAGCTCGTCGACGACGATCTGCGAACCCTTCTCGAGCCCGCGCTTCAGCTCCATCGGGTTCGCCCCGGCGGCGAGGTTCTTGAACCCCTCTTCGATCATTGAGTGGGCGAGGATCGTCGCTGTCGTCGTTCCGTCACCGGCGATGTCGTTCGTCTTGGAGGCGACCTCCTTGACGAGCTGCGCGCCCATGTTCTCGAATTCGTCCTTGTACTCCTGCTCCTGGGCGATCGTCACACCGTCGTTGGTGATGTCCGGGCTGCCGAACTTCTTGTCGATGATGACGTTCCGGCCCCGGGGGCCGAGGGTGATCCTCACCGCGTCGGCCAGCTTGTCGATTCCATCCTTCATCCGGCGCCGTGCTTCTTCGCCGAAAATGACTTCCTTGGCCATTCTTCAGATTCCCCCTTTGACTGGCTACTCGACGATCGCGAGGATCTCGGATTCCTTGACGAGCAGGTACTTCTCCTCGCCCTCGATCACTTCGGTGTTGGAGAAGCTGTCCGAGATGATGATCTGATCGCCGACTTTCACTTCGAGCTTCTCGTCCGTCCCGACGGCGACGACTTCTGCGCGGACAACCTTCTCGCTCTTGGCGCTATCCGGCAGCACGATCCCCCCGGCCGACTTCTTCTCTTCCGGGTCGAGCTTCTTGACCAGAACACGCTTTCCCAACGGCTTGATTGCCATGTTCTATCTCCTCCCGCGATGTTGATTAGCACTTGCAGTGCGAGCTTGCTAACGAATTGTATCCCTCGGTTCCCAGGCCGTCAAGGCGGTTGCCCGGGGGATGATAACCGGCTATCGTGGCGCGGGGGAGCGATGCCGTCCGGGAGAACCCATCTGCGTATCGAGATCGTGCTGCTTGGCCTCTGGATCGGGGTAGGCGTCCTGTGCGCATGGCAGGGGTGGGTCGGGACGGACGGGATCGCCGCGTTCGTCGCTGCGTACGCCTTCTCGATGCTCCTCCTCAGTCCGGATCTCGACTTGGCGATGAGCGACTCGTACCGCCGGTGGGGGCCGCTTCGATGGCTCTGGGTGCCGTACGCGGCGGCCTTCCGTCATCGACGGGTCTCCCACCACCCCCTGTTCGGCCCGATCACACGGATCGCCTACGTCGGACTCCTCGCGCTGGTCGGACTGCTCGTCTATCTCGGAGTCAGCCGGAGGGCCGCGCCGGAGCTGAGTCTGCGGCCCGACCTCGTGATCACCACGCTGATCGGCCTCTACCTCCCGAACTTGTTGCACATCGCTGTCGACGGACTCCAATCGATCTGGGTCCGCTTCCGGTCCCGGTTGTAGGCCCTTCGCGGCCTCCCTATACTCAGGCCGATGAACGAAACGACGCTCTATGTCATCGGCACCGTTGTCCTCGTCGGCCTGGCGATCGTCTTCTCGATGTTCGGTCCGTACTACGAAACCGGGATTGCGTCCTGGTACGGCCCGGGCTTCGACGGAAACCTGACGGCGAACGGCGAGGTCTACGACATGAACGGGATCAGCGCCGCCCACAAGACGCTCCCGTTCGGGACGGTCGTCCGCGTCATCGATCTGGAGACCGGACGGAGCATCGTCGTGCGGATCAACGATCGCGGGCCGTTTGTCGAAGGACGGATCATCGACCTCTCCAAGGGGGCGGCGGAGAAACTCGGGATGGTCGAGCGCGGGATCATCCAGGTCGGGCTCCGGATCGTCCGCTGGCCATAGCCGAGCCTGTGTGACGCCCCTTCACCCGCGTTTCACGATATCATATGCTACGCCGTCGTGCGGACCGTGCCTGAGAGTCCGCCGCGGCCTGAGTCGAATCACGAAGGGAGACTGGAATATGGGCCTTGCTGTCAGTGAGATGCGTCGGGGGATGGCGATTCTATACGACGGGGAGCTCTACGAGATCGTCGAGTACGAACACTCAAAGCGCGGCCGAGCCGGCGCCGTGGCGAAGACGAAGCTGAAGCACCTGAAGACGGGCAAGGTCCTCTCCGCCACGTTCAAGGGGTCGGAGAACACCGAATCCGCATTCCTCGAGACACGGGAGCTGCAGTACCTCTACCACGACGGCTCCGACTACGTCTTCATGGACAACGAACGCTTCGATCAGTTCCCGATCGCCAAGGAGGTGCTCGGAGAACAGTCCGAGTTCCTCAACGAGGGGACGAACGTGCAGGGCCTCTACTACCAAGGGGCGTTGGTCAAGGTCGCCATCCCGACGTTCGTCGAACTGGTGGTCACAAGCACCGAGCCGGGTGTGAAGGGAGACACCGTCTCCAACGTCGAGAAGCCGGCGACGCTCGAGACCGGCGCGGTCGTGCAGGTCCCTCTGTTCGTGAAGGAGGGAGACCGATTGAAAGTCGATACCCGCACGGGTCGTTACGTGGAACGCCTACTGTAAGGAGGAAGCATGGCCGACAAGAGAGTGGAGATCGTCGACGAAGACGGCCAGATCTCCATCGCTGAAGACGTCATCGCGTCGATCGCGCGGATCGCTGCCGAGCGAGTCGACGGAATCGCACACTCCTCCGGGGGTTCATCGGGCGGTCTGAGGAGCATCTTCGGCGGTGAGGATCTGGCGCCGAACATCAAGACCGAGCTGACGGGCGAACAGGTGAGGGTGGAGCTGCGTATTGCCGTGGAATACGGCTATCCGGTTCACGAAGTGGCGCAGGGTGTGCAGACGAACGTGCAGCGTGACATCGAGAGCCTCGCGGGGATCCAGGTGTCCGGCATCGATGTCTACGTGAAGAAGGTCGCCGCGCCGCATACGCACGACACCGAGGAGGCTTGAGATGGCTGAGGCAGACAAGGGGAGTGTCGGGATCTCCAAGGACGTCGTGACTGCGATCGCGGGGATCGCCGCATCGGAGATCGAAGGGATCGCCAACCTGCAGGCCGGGGACAGCTCGTTCCGCCGAGGAGAGGGGATGAAGCGCTTCGTCGACACGACCGTCGACGGTGACGTCGTCACGGTGACCATCCGGATCACCGTCCTCTACGGGAATCCGATCCACAAGGTCGCTAAGCAGGTGCAGACCCGAATCAAGGCGGAGATCGAGCGGATGACCGGGCTGCGCGTCGGCTCGGTGAACGTCGACGTGCAGCGACTCGTCGAGTCCGATCAGGAGCCAGAGGAGGTCGAGGAAGAATGAGGCAGTTCAGGCCGCTGACGATTCTGCACTACCTCGCATTCCTCTTCTCCCTCGGGCTCGGGATCGTCGTGCTCCTGGCGGGAGCAGGTGTTCTGGCCGAGGAGAGCATCGCAGACGCGTTCGGCGAGACAGGCTGGACGATCTTCCTGGTTCTGCTCGGCGTCGGGCTCCTGTTGATCGCGCTCCACTTCCTCCTCGTCCTCGCCGAGGACCGGCTGAACGAGGTCCTCTACTCACGCTCCGGGGAATGGGGCCGCGTCGAGGTCTCGCCGACCGCCGTCCGCGAGTTCATCAGCGGGATCCTTCGTGAGGACATCGGGATCGATCGATTCCGCGTCTACCTGCGGCGTCGTGAGAACGGCGTTGCGATCCGCGTCCGGACTGCCCTCACCCCGGACCAGCGCGTCACCGACGTCGGCGAGCGGATCCAGCGCGAGCTGACCGAGCACGTCAGCGATCGAACCGGCGTCGAGGTTCGCGAGGTGACGGTCTTCGTGCGGAGCATCCGCGCTCGAGATGCAGAATCGACGATTCGGGAGGCATCCGACGATGAACTGGAAGCTTAACGGGAAGATCATCGGTGTCGCGGTCAGCCTGCTGGTCGGGCTTCTGTTCATCCTCGTCGGCTGGCGGATCGTCCTCATCCTCCTCGGGTTCGCCGTCGTCGGGTTCCTGATCGGCATGTGGCTCGACTCGCGCGAGGACATCAAGCGCAAACTGCGAAGGCTGATCGAACGGATCTTCGGCCCTTGATGCAGCGGCGCGAAGCACGGGAGTTCCTCCTCTCCGCGCTCTACCGGCGCGAGCATGTCGACACGTCGCTCGACGAGATGCTTGCCGACGTGACGCCTGGCGAGCAGCGCGACTACATCGTCTCAGTCTTCGAGGGGATCCTCGCCCGACGCGACGAGATCGACCGGATGATCGGCGAGCGGACCGTCGGGTGGCGATTCGAGCGGCTCGCGTTGATCGATCGAAACATCCTCCGGCTCGGCGTCTACGAACTCCTCTTCCTCGACGAGGTTCCGGCCGAGGTCGCAATGGACGAAGCTGTCGAGCTGGCGAAGAAGTTCGGCACCGAGCAGGCACGATCGTTCGTCAACGGGATTCTCGATCGAATCTGGAAGGAGCACGAGAAGCCGGAATGAGCCGGGGTTACGCAGATCTCCACCTCCACACCGTCGCCTCGGACGGGACCGTCACCGTCGCCGAGCAGATCCGAAGGGCGAAGACAGTCGCGCTCTCGTGTATCTCGATCACCGATCACGACGTCATCTCCGACGACATCATGGCCCGGGTCGAGACGATCGATGGGATCGAGGTGATCGCCGGCGTCGAGATCAAGGCCGATTTCGACGGGATCACCGGCGAGATTCTCGGCTACTTCGTCGATCCGAAGGATGGCGAGCTGCGGCGATTCCTTTCAGGCATGGAGGCGGCTCGGATCGAACGGATGGAGATCATGATCGATCGGTGCCGGCAGGAGCTGGACATCGAGATCGGCCTCGACGACGTACGAGCGGTCGCGGGCGGCAACCTCGGGCGGCCGCACCTCGCCCGCGTCCTGGTCGCTAAGGGAGTCGTCGCCGACTTCTCCGAGGCGTTCAGCCGGCTCCTCAGACGCGGTGCTCCGTGCTATGCGCCGATCGAGAAAGACGACTTCCGCTCCGTTGTCAACGTCGTCCACCGGGCGGGCGGGGTGGCCTGTCTGGCACATCCGTGCTTGATGCGGGTCGAGTCGTGGGACGGGTTCCTCGACGAACTCCTCGCCGGCGGCGTCGACGGGCTCGAGACGATCTATCCATACGATCCGTCCGGCCGGAGTCTAACGATCGATCCTCGGATTCTCCGGACTCTGGCCGAGAAGCGCGGCTTCCTCGAGTCCGGAGGCTCGGACGATCACGGCCCGGACTCGACGAAGGAGAGCATCGGCGTGGTCCGGCTCGCCTACGAGCACGTGGAGGCCCTGCGCAACGCCCTTCCTGTTCCGATCTAGCCCGCGTCGTTCCAGACGGAGTCCTCGGTGACCTTCCGACGCAAAGCCATCGTGGACGTCGATTTGATCGCTACCTAGCCATCCGAAAAGGCAAGTTCACTCCGAAGTGCGAGACGAAGTGGCAGGCTACCGTACCTCGTCGTTGGCCACTGAACAGTACCAGCCATCCGATCTCGTCGCAGAAGGTCGATGCCTAGCCATCCAAGTCGGCAATCGTGGCCTGAACTGCGAGTGGAAGTTGCGAACTACCGCAATTCGTCGTTCGCAACTTCCCCATCTACCAGGGTGATCAATCGATTCACCCGATCGAGGAGTCGGTTGTCGTGGGTGGCGAAGAAGAACGTCGCCCCCTTCTCCGAGTTGAGGCGGCGCATCAGATCGATCAGGTCGAGGCTCGTCGTGGTGTCGAGGTTGGCGGTCGGCTCGTCGGCGAGGACGATCGACGGATCGCTGACGACCGCACGGGCGACGGCGACGCGCTGCTGCTCTCCACCGGAGATCCGGTTCGGGTACTGGTCGGCGTACTCCTCGATCCCGAGCTCGCCGAGGATCTTCCTCGCCCGCTCGATCCGTTCGCTCCGGACGATCCCCTGAAGTTCGAGGACGAACGCCGTGTTCTCGAGAACGGTCAGCACCGGGATCAGGTTGTACGCTTGGAAGACGAAGCCGATGTTCGTCAGGCGGAGGCGAGAGAGCTGATCCTTGGAAAGGCCCGACATCGCGGTCCCCTCGAGGAAGATCTCGCCCGATGACGGCCGGTCGAGTCCTCCAAGCAGATGGAGAAGCGTCGACTTCCCCGAGCCGGACGGTCCGGCGACGGCGGTGAACTCCCTCGCGTGCAGCTCGAGGTCGACCCCGTTGAGGGCCGGCGTCTCGACCGATCCGGTCCGGTACGTCTTCTCCAAGGCCACCGTCTGAATCAGAGCGTCATTCGACATATCTCATCGCCTCCACAGGTTCGAACTTCGTTGCGCGCCATGCCGGGAACAGAGCGGCGATCATCGCGATGGCGGCCATGATGACCGCCGAGAGGATCACGTTTGCGGTGTCGATCCTCAGGTGGAGGACACCGGAAAGACCGAGTGCACGCATCATGTCCGCAAACTGTCTCGGCAGCGGAATGCCGCCGATCGCCTCGACAATCCAGATCAATGCGACGCCGACAACCGCGCCGTACAGCGCACCGATCCCGGAGATCAAGCCCGCCTCGGTCAGGATCATCCCCATCACCCGACGCCGGGACGAGCCAAGGGCGAGGATCAGGCCGATCTCCCGCGTCCGCTCCATCACCGACAGGTAGAGGGTGTTGACGACGACCAACGCTCCGAGGGCAAAGAACGTCCCGGCGATGAGGAGCAACATCGGGCGCAGGATCCGCATATAGCTATCGACGATCGGCGCGAGCTGCCGCCAGTCGACGATCTCGAAGCCTGCGGGGAGAGAGGCGCTGATGTCCGATGTCACCTCATCGATCACGTCGACGTCCCATGGGCCGGTGACGCCGTCGACCATCGCGACGACCGCGGTCGCTGCCGTGGGGCGGCGGACGAGCGCTCGTGCCGAATCGAGGTCGATCTGAATCAGCGAGCGGCCCATCGACGCGTCCGGCGCATCGTAGATCCCGACGATCGGGACCCTCAGCACCCCCATCGCCGCATCCGGATGGACGCCGAGGAGGATGACGTCGTCCCCGACTGTCAAATCGAGCGTCACGGCGAGTTCCTCTCCGAGGACGGCCCCGTTCGTTCCGCTTGCCAAGTACTCCCCGTCGACGATCAGCGTCTCGATCGGCGTGATCCGAGCGACCGTCTCCGGTTCGACGCCCTGCACGAGGATCGCCTGCGAGCGATTGCCGGCCGAGGCAAGCGCCGGAACGTCGAGGCGGACCGTCCGCCACGCAACACGCTCCTCCGCGTCGAGCGTCGCGAGGATCGGCGCAGCGTCGTCGATCAGCGGGAGCGTCCCTCCGGTCGCACGTTCCTGGACCTCGCGAACCTGGAAGTGTCCCGACTCCAATCCAGTCGCCGTCTCGAACATGTCGCGGAGGTTGGCCGACGCGAACCCGAACATGAAGACGAGGGTGTAGACGGGGATCAACACCGCGAGGAGCGTCAGCAGGCTCCGCCCCTTGTTCCTCTTCAGGTGACGTATTGCGGCCTTCATGGCGAGTCCGTCCCTCCGATCAGGGTCTCCAGCGTGAAGAACGATGGATCGAGGTCAAGATTGAACTCGGGGTCGATCACCTGCTGGAGGGTTCGATCCCCGCTGGCGCTCTCGATGACGACCATCGTCGGAACGAGGAGGCCGTCGATCTCGATCACCTCGGAGAACGTCGCCGTCTGGAGGACCGCGCCGCGCTGGTCGTAGTAAAGGAGCTTCTCCATCACGAAGTCGGCCGTCACCCAGATCTCGAGCTTCCCGTAGACGACCGGCGCGTCGGCGTGCGGGATCAGCGTCAGGAACCAGTGCGCGTCGCTCTCGTCTGTCTCATCGTCCGGGAGGATCTCGACGGACACGTCGTAGTCATCGGAGAGCGTCCCGTGAGATAGATCGTCGAGCGACGGGCCGGAGCCGAAGAGCGCATCGGTGAGCGCGACGACCGGAAGCTCGATCGCCATGCCGACGAGTGGCGCGTAGTACCAGAGCTTCCCGTCCGCCTCGAGGTAGCCGGAGCCGGCGTCCTCCTCCGGCTCGAGGACCCGGATCAGCGCCAGATCCTCTCCGAGGGTCCAGATCTCGAGGACGTGGATCTTCGTCGCCCCGCCGAGTGTGATTTCCAAGCGGATGGTTCCGTGGAAGCTCTCCCCTTGCCACGCTTCGCGGGTCCGTTCGAGGATCTCCTCTGCAGTCAGCTCAGGCGTCTCCTGCGCTGCGATGATGAGGGACAGTCCGATCCCGAGCATGAAGAGCACGAGCAGCATCACGGTTCGTTTCATGTCGATCATCCTTTCCTACCCTTCTCGGATTGCCGTCACCGGCTCCAGCTTGGTCGCGCGTCGCGCCGGATACCACGCGGCGATCAGTCCGGTGAAGACGACGACGGAAAAGCTGGCAATCCAGTAGATCCCGGAGGACGACGCGTAGAGGACCGTCGGGATTCCGAACTCGGCCCCCAAGTCCCCGATCATCCCTCCGAAGTCGAGCCCGACGCGAGAGAGATAGAGAAGACCCGCGTATCCGACCGCCCCCCCGGTGACGAACCCGATCGCAGACACGTAGAGCGACTCGAACAGGATGACGAGCGCAAGCTGCTTGGCGCTCATCCCGACGGCCGTCATCATCCCGAACTCCCGCGTCCGCTCGAGGACCGAATAGAAGACGGTGTTCGCCACACCGAAGCCAGCGAGGAGCGCGACCATGACGACGAACGGAATCAGTTTGACCGTGCTCCCGGAGAGCATCAGGCGGAGCATCGGATTCAGCTCGAAGTAGGTCAGGACCTCGACATGGGCGTGCCCGTCCAGCGCTGCTTGGAGTCGGTTGGCGGCACGGTCCCGGTTCGTCCCCCGCGGGATCGAGACGACGACCGATGTCGCGGCTTCCTGTGCGGCAAGCGTTCGTGCATCATCCAGCGGCACGAAGACGGTCGCGTCAAGCGTCGTCAGCCCGGCATCGACGATTCCGACCGTAGTGAACGACTGCGACGTCGACGCGCCCTCGGCGAACGCCAACAGGACGACCCGCTCGCCGACGCGAACGTCGAGATCCCCGGCCGCCTTCCGGGTGAGGACGATCTCCCCTGGCCCGGCGACGAAACGACCCTCCCGGACCGTCTCATCGACTTGCGTGACCAGCGGCTCGCGGATCGGATCGATCCCGCGGATGACGACGGCGAGCGTCCCGTAGGCGCTCCGAAGCATGCCACCGGTCTCCATCCGGAGGCTCGATGCCCAGGTCGTCGGGAACTCGGTCAACGTCGACTGGATCGTCGCGACCTCGGCCGAGGTCAGACCGTTCTCCGGGATGGGGTCGTCGCTGTAGGCCGGCGTGCGGACTTGGAAGTCGCCCGAGTCGTAGTCGATCTGCGTCGAGATCATCGAGTCGATGAAGCCCTCGGTGAGTCCCCACATCAGCAGGATCAGGGCGCTGCCGAACGCGACGATCGCGATCATCAGGATCGTCCGCTGCGGATGCCGCCACAATCCCCGCCATCCTATCTTCGCTAACGTTCCATTCATCGCATCTCCGTTTCCTCACCGACCAGGAAAGCCGTTCCGATCGGAGGCTTTCCGAGGAACGAGGGCCGCTACGCGAGCGGTCCGTTCCCGCCGATCCTTCGCTAGCGTCCGATTCATCTCGCCTCCTGTCTGTTCATCATCTCATCCTCCGGGCGTGCGCTTCGCAGCCCATCATGCACACCTCGTCCACCAAGAGAACCGCTGAGCGGTTCTCTCACGCGCCGGCGCCGCCTGTGCGGCGACTGCGCGAACTCATCCCACCGAGAGAACCCGTTCATTGGCGATTCTCTCACGCGCCGGCGCCGTCTGTGCGGCGACTGCGCGCAGGGCTCTTCTCGTCCGCGGATGGACTCACTTGACTCGCCTCGCAGGACAAGTGAGTCCATCCGCGATGATCTGCGGCGCCAGGTCGACCATCGATGTGTAGAGCGGTCCGGGAATCCGGTCCCGGTTGAATGCGAGCATCTTCACCAGGCCGAGCGAGTAGGAGATCAGGAAGGGATCCCCCTCGATGATCTCGCCTCGCTCTTGGGCTTCAGCGATCTTCTGAAGCATCGGTGCGAATGTCGGGGCGACCTGCTGCAAGACCGCGTCGTAGTCGATCACCGACGCGATCCGCTCAATCTCCGATGGGTCGTCCATCAGAATGCGCGCCATCGCGTTCTCCTCCATCTCACGGACAATCCCCTTCATCAGCAGGATCAGCGCCTCGCGTGTGTCGTCGGTCGTTCCGAACGACTCATCGGTCAGCCGCTGCATCATCGCCGGGATCTCCTGCATGAAGACCTCGACGAAGAGCTTCTCCTTGCTGTCGAAGAAGAGGTAGAAGCTCGCCTTGGCGATGCCGACCGGCTTCGTCAGATCCTCGATCGTCGTCTTCTTCAGCCCATAGCGGAGAAAGCACGTGCGGCCTGTCTCCAGCAGCCTCTCTCGGATCGTCGTCTTCTCTACATCTGTGAACGCTCTCGGCATGGCTGTGTCCTTGTGAATCTTTTTCTTATGCGGTCACAGAGTATACAGCGCGCTCCGCTGGAGTCAAGGACTGCGGAGCGCGGAGCAGTTTCGCACAACGATGAGACGGTGCGAAACATGCTGCCGGTAGGAGAGGCGACATGAGAGAGGAGGAGAGGGAGCAATCTCGAGTCCGAAGCGCATGAAGTATTGACCATGGGGTCGCACGGTCGTAGCATGGCACGCACGGATGATCCTGCCGACGAGGGGTGGAAAGAGCAGTCAGTAGGGAGCTGCCCGGACGGAAACGGCCTCAATACCAGACACGCTTTCGCGCACTAATCGGAGCAGTGTCCTGTAGACGACCGGCGAACCGTTGGGGCTAGCTAGGGAGCGAGCATGGATCTGGCCGAGAAGTCACTTGAGCTACTCAAATCGCTGGAACGACATGCAGAACACCTTCCCTATAGTCGTGACGATCTCCGCACAGCGTTCTTCCTGAAGGTCGTTGAATGCTTGAATGCGTTCTTCTTTGCGCATCTGAGCGTTGATCTTGCGTCACGGATCGACGCAGGACAGATCAAGCTTGCACTTCAGCCGGGTCACGTCCGACCAGAGAACCTAGAGAAGATTCTGTGCCTCGACCGCCCCCCATGGAGAGCCAACTACGCGGCCAGCGTGAATCGCCATCTTCTGGTCGATACCTGGGCGGCCTTTGAGGCGTGCAATGCCGGTATCGCGTATGAAGTACTCTCAAGGGCAGAAGTGGAGAAGATGCAACTCGCTACGTTCCATGAGGTATGCAAGGTGCTCGCTCGAAGCGGTGTGGCACTCGATTCAGACGCAGAGGACCGGCTGAGGCAGAAGCTCAGGACTAGGCACATCCCGATTCCTCGTATGTTCGCTGCCATTGTCAAGAGTGGCAGTCGGCAATACGGACGCGACCGAAGGCGTGACATGGCATTCCTGGACTTGTATGGGCGCTTGCGGAACTCAATGCACTCGAACTTCGTTTATCACGGCCAGGCGAGGAATTTAGTGTGGAGGGGTACGGAATTCAGGTTCGAGGATGGCCGCTTCCCGAGGTTCTCTTGCTCCGAGGATGCGTTCCCATATCTCCTGCTCGATATGGTTGACGAGCTCACACAGGTCTTTGACTCAGCAGTTTCTGTTGTGGATCACAATGAGGTCATTCGGGATCCGATCGAAGAACCGGGATCTCATATCCGGGTCGAAAAGCCAGAAGGGAGTTCCTAAGTGGCAGGGGCAGATCTTCGATCCAGGGGTGCTCATTCTCCTTCACTATTTCCAACATCAGCAAGATGTATCGGCTATGGCGCATCACGATGACGAGGATGATGAATGTGATGCCAGCAACCTGAGCAGGAGGGCGGATGCGGCTGCGTCGGCTGAAAAGCGGCCGGAGGAGATCAGGGGCGCAAACCACGACTCAGCGCGAAGATAAGGTGTATGCCCTCCGAACTGCCCCAAACCACCCTGCGAGCGGCTTGCGCTGCTAGGGCTCGGCATTGGTACGGGGAGGCAAGAGCTTCCGATAGATCTCGATGATCAGGTCGTCAATGCGATTCCAGTTGAATGAGTCGTCACTGGTGCCTTCGTACAGGTCAATCATCCTGTAATCGGACAGGTCGGGATTCCCGCCTTCTGCGATCACTTCGGCGCTTGCCCAGGGGAGGAGTCGCCAATCCGCAGGTAGTTCGGGATCGATCCGCGCTACGACTTGTGCCACGTTGTTGTAGTAGTCATAGAGGAACATCTCCTTCGTGTACTGGCGGTTCTCCTCCTCGTTGTAGTACTCGTCATCCTCTTCATAGGTCCAATCGTCGTTCCCGTCCTCTTTGTGCATCTCCCGCAGACGCTCGATCCAGTCGTACTCGATCTCCTCGGACTCCGAGTAGTCTAGGAGATACTCCACGAACTGATCGGAGTAGAACGAGTCAGCGATCGCCGTGATTCCTGCCCCCATGAACCACAGTATGAGTCCGCCGTTCAGGAGGAGTTCCTCCATCACGATCATGATGTCGCCCGTGAACCCACCGAATGTCGAGTGGAGACCAGCATCCTCAATCTCGAAGTGCCTCTCCGCGACCATCCACGACAGGAGCTCTCGAACGCGACGCTCATCTGCGTCGTGGTATGCCATAGCTGCCCGAAGTGGAATCGGAGAAGATGTGTCTCGTCGTAGTGTCCCGCTACCGGGATCGAAAGCGAACACTTTGCGGCCCGACCTGAGAGCATAGTCCCGTTCGAACGATACCCAGAACGACTTGCAGGACGAGCCGCCCTCGAGGTAGATGAGGCCGGTGCAGTCCAAGATCGTGGGGATGATCTCACTGCTGACGGGTTTCGAAGGATCCGGCTCCTGACGCGGGAAGGTCACGGCGTTGACGCTCTTGGGGAGTAACTTGCGCAGCTTCTTCAGTGCAGCGTCGTCGTCGTAGGAATGGGACACGAAACAACTATCAGGTAGATCTCCCGGTTCGACAACACTTCGTTTTGATCTGCTCTTGCCCATCGTACCGACCGCCGTCTTGCTGCTTCTCTACCTCCGTTGGAGCTGCACGCATGCTCGCATCTCATCCAGTCCGCTCACGTCAGCGGTGCGTCAGATTCTCTCGCCAGGCAAGGTTATCATACATTCGGAGAAGAAGGGAGACAAGTAGTGGGCTCTGGGAGAGACCGGGGAGGCACAGACCATAGCTCGGCGCAGAGATGAGGTATGTATCCCCACACACGATCCCCGTGGAGACCATATAGACTGCAGGAATCAGTGCAAGTAGGAATCCTGCCCTCTCACGACAGAATACCCGGGCAATCATGCGTCATGAGCTTGCTGTGGAGGTTGCATGGTTGTAGGGTGGAATGCGGGGATGCTAATGGCACTGTTGGAGACGGAAGAACACGGGGAGAGGAGCGAGACTTGAGAGGGCTGCACTGAGCGGGCAGCAGTCATTGTCAGCCGCCAAGCAGGAGTGTGAGGATGGGATCGGATGCGCTTGTCACTCTGCTCACGTGGGATCGCCTTGTGCCTTGGAAGGTTCTGTCGCTGCCCGGACGAATCACAGACGACTTCGTCCCAGTGGGATATGGATCCAGGAGCACCGTGTTTCGGGGCCGAGCCAAGCAGAAGGGCAGCACTCTCTGGGTTGTCACCAGACCTAGGCCCGAGGGCCTTCATCCGCCCTCGCTTGTGGCCCGGCTGACGATCGAGGGACTCTACACGAAGCAGGATTGTCCCGCACGCTATCGGTCGAAGGCTGTGGAGGAGTTGCTCGAGCAATGGGGCTGGGTCGCTGTGAGCAACCCTGAGGAGAGTGAGTTCTTCGAACTCAACGATGCGAGTTCAGCCCTTCAAACCCTTCAGATCAAGTCATTCAGCGTCATGCGGAGCTTCCCGGGAGGTACGGAGAGAGTCCAAGAGGCGTTTGGCTCTTGCATGAGACAGGCCCGCGATCGAGTAGTGTTCCTGAGCCATACACATCAGGAGAGCGCGGAGTTTGCTCTGGCTCTATCGAGAGAGCTGAGAGAAGAGGGCTTCAGTCCTTGGCTGGACTCCCTCACTCTGCCGTCGTACAAGATCGATCGTGTGGCAAGTCCCTCGCCTAGGCGACTCTCGAAGCTGATTCGGATCGGGATCCAGAGGAGTAGTCTGGCGGTGGTCATCGGAACCGAGAGCTTCGGGAACACAGTATGGACGAGCAGAGAGCGGGAGTGGATCCGTGCGCGGAGGAGGCAGAGCGAGCAGTTTCGTTGCGTCGAAATCGAGCGGGGAGCGAGGAAGCTGCGCAGCTGCGATGGCAGGTTTGCCGAAGAACCGCCCAGAGCCCTCGCTCGTAGGATCTCTGCTTGGTGGCAGGAGAGCGGGGCAAGCCGCTAGACATGAGACTCAAGCGGTCGGCCGCGGCGGTCTTGGAAATGTTGGGATGAGGTGCGGAGACATCAGATGAAGGACAGAGAACCAGTGGACCTGCAAGGCAAGCTAGTCGGTTTGGATTCGGAGAGCTATGGGCCGGAGCATCGGAAACACACGTTAGACCTATACACGGCATACGCGCAGACAGTCGAGTGGGTGAGCGATCGGCGCCAGAGAGCCAACTCGTTCTTCCTCTCGATCAACACGGCGGTCATTGCGCTCATAGGATACGCTCAATCGGTTGGAGGAGTGGACATGGCATCACCGATCAACCTCCTCGTGCCACCTGCCGGGATGATCATCTGCTACACATGGTATCGGGTGCTTCGATCATATGGGGGATTGAACAAGGGGAAGTTCGACGTCATTCTAGCGCTCGAGGAGATTCTGCCAGTGCGCCTCTTCAAAGCGGAGTGGGTGGCGCTTGGAGAAGGGCGAGAGCCAAGACGGTACAAGCCGCTTGGCAAGCTTGAGGCCGTGATTCCTTGGGTCTTCTTTGCCATACATCTTGCTGTTGCTTCTCTTGCGGTCTACAACTGGCTCGCCATCGGTATGTGCGAGCGAATCGCGGTTCGCCCATGATCGAGTGATGGTGCAGAGGCCAGGGGACACAGTCCGAACTCCTTTGGCCGGATGGCTCCGATGTGGTAGCGTCCAGCGAGATGAGCTCTCGACGGAGTGCACGGACAGTTCGAGTCTACTGCGCTAGCTGCGGCTTCTACCTCTACAAGTACCGGAAGGGTGGGGGCGGGAAGCTGGTCAAGTGCTTCGTGGACAAGATCGTCCAGGACAACACAGAGGGGGATCTGCGCTGTCCGAGCTGCGGGCAGGCATTCGCCCGAGAGACGATGGTCTACGGCCGGCCGGCGAACAAGATCATCCAGGGGAAGGTGACGGTGAAGCGGTGAGGGCTCAGTGCACGCAGAGGACGTGCTCCGCGTCGACGACCGGCAGTGACATCCAACTCCGGGGAGGAACTCAATGAGTGGCACCGAACGGAGCAGGATACGGCCCGGCTCAGAGGTGCAGATCGTGCAGAAGCAGGATCAACGAACCGGCGTTCTGACCAGAGGAATTGTCAGGGACATCTTGACGAAGTCCGCAACCCATCCACATGGAATCAAGGTCCGACTCGAGACCGGTGAGATCGGCCGGGTGAAGGAAATCGTATCGGAGAGCTGAACGAAGCGATGCCATTGAACTTCGAAGAACTCGACTACCAAGAGACGCCGCTGGGGGCGATCAGCCTCAGGCGACGGGCGGACCCACGGCTCGGTGGGGAAATCGTCTACGAAGTTAAGCTCGGCGACGAGTATCTGATGTCCAGCTTGTTCACCGTCGGGGAGATCCAGCTCGCCAAGCTCGGGCTCGCCGCTCTTGAAGGTTCGGGTCTGGACATCGTGGTCGGAGGATTGGGCCTCGGGTATACGGCGAACGCAGCCTTGGAGGCCCGGTCCGTCAGGTCGGTGGTGGTCGTTGAGGTGCTGGAACCTGTCATCGACTGGCATCGGCGGGGGCTCGTGCCGCTAGAGAAGAAGCTGGCGTCGGATCCTCGCTGTTCCCTTGTCCACGCCGACTTCTTCGAATGGGTGTCATCCGGAGAGCAGCACGGTCTTGAGACGGTCCCATGGCCTGCCCACGCGGTACTGCTCGACATCGACCATTCCCCCAGCCACTGGCTCGCTCCGACGAACAGTACGTTCTACTCGAAGCGCGGACTTCAGGGCCTGGCCGAGAAGCTCCATCCCGGAGGTGTCTTCGGCATGTGGTCCGATGACCCTCCAGATGCGGGATTCACAGACTTGCTACGCGGCGTGTTCCGGTCCTGTGAGCCTCATGTCGTGACGTTCCCCAACCCCTACACTGGCGAGGAGTCGTCCTGCACGATCTATCTGGCTAGCAAGCATACGTAGACACGGACCACAGTCTCGAGGCCAGGCGCAGAGGAGTTCGATCAGCTCGCGGAACGCCTGCTTGCCGCCAGTTCGTGCATCTGCTTGTCTCCCGACTCTCGTACTGATGTTGTTCAAGCAGATGGAGACGCGTAGACTCAGACGTAAGGTTGCCGATGTTAACAGGAGAAGCGGCAAGCGATGAGAAAAGCGCCAGCCGCTGCAAGAGACCGCGGGCTCGAAGATCGAGTGCAAGGTGAGCGTCGTGCAAGGGAGGCGTAGCATGAAACGAAACGGTGATTCCCCGGCAGCCGCTAGCCCCGTGGGCTGGGCGATCGGCTGGGACTCAGAGGGTACGGCGGCGATTCTGCATACGAGAGACGGCGGTTCGAGCTGGAGTGTCCAGGGGGATACATCTCTCTGGACAGGACTCGGAGGAAACGACATCAGCGCCGTCGATCACCAGACGGCTTGGGCAGCGCTCGGAACCGGGGATGGTATTGGCGGCCTCATTGTCCATACGGAGAACGGCGGTGCCACGTGGGAAATCCAACCTCTGCCGCCGGAGATGCTCAGTGGGGTCAAGGGCATCAAAGGTGTATGCAGGAAAGAGGCGTGGGCCGTGGGTCTGAGAGGGCCTGTCGTGCGCACTCAAGATGGAGGCAAGTCCTGGAGCGTGGTCGACACAGACGGGATCGCGATGGAGCAGGTGAATCGCATGGATGTCCTCGGTGATGACATCTGGATCGCCGACAGCAAAGGCGGTGCTGAAGGGATCATTCATTCGTGGGACTCCGGACAAACCTGGCGCCGGGAGAAGCTGCCCAAGGTGAGGCCGAATTGCGGTCCCATGACGATGAGCATCGTCAACCCTCTGGTGGCCTGGACCAACGTGAATGCTGATGGGAACCTCTACCGTACCGTTGATGGCGGCGTGTCCTGGAACATCGACGCGCCGGATGTGTCAGGCGGGAACGACATCGACGACGTTTGCGCGGCCAGCAGAAACGATGTCTGGGCTGTGCAGAATATCAGCGGCATGTCTGCCGGCCATGTGATGAGGATTCGGCTCACAGGCTCCAAAGTCGACTCGAAGAATTGGAACTTCCCCGACTACGTGTACGAAGGTGTGTCTGCATTCGATGAGCTCACGGCGTGGGTCGTCGGCTTCAGATCTGTCGGAGCGCCTTCAAGCCTCCCCGCCGGTTCCATCCTGCACACCGCCGACGGCGAGACGTGGAAACCCCAGCCTCTGCCCGTCGACGACGTCCGACTCTGGAAGGTCTCTTTCGTCGGAGCACGTCGCTAGGCCGATCCTGGCAGATCCCTCTGAGAGCTGGGCCGCGGGCTCAGCTCTGGCTTGTCACCGGTGAGCACCGAATCCGGACCGGTTTCTCGGTTCCGGGTGTAGCGCTCGACGTTCACAGAGGCGGTCGGGCGGGACGTAGTCTGGGGGGCACATCCCCGGTTGCGAGTCAACTGGAGTTAGGGATGCGATACGTATCCCTCGGTTATCTTAGGCGTGCATCGGGAAGGGAGCTGTGGCACCGGCTCCGCAACGGCAATCGATCGCAAGCGGGCAAGTCGAAGGCGAGTCGGGAGCGTTGGCCACCAGAACGAAAGGCTGGAGGGAAGAGACAGGTGAACAGTACAGAAGAGAACAAGCGCGTTGTGAAACGCTGGCTGGAGGAGGGCTGGAACAAACGAGATGCGGAGGTATTCTTCGCAGCGCTGGCGGATGATTTCGTGAATCACTGCACTGGGCGCGACCTCGAGAGGATGAGGACCGACCTTCATGCTCAGTTCGAGAAGACGCATCCCACCTCGAGAGTGGTTATCGACGAACTGATCGCCGAAGACTGCCGAGTGGCCTTGCGAACGACTCACTTGGAAGACGGCAAGGAGCCGCGTTTGGAACTCGTGGTTTGCCACCTGCGGGACGGGAAGATCACGGACGTGTGGAATTGCTTCGGGTCGACCACCCCATCGGAATCTCGACGATCGTGATGCGCCGTGAAGCTGCTCCATGGGCCGACAGTGCGGCAGACAAGTGTTGGTATAAGGAGAGAGCGCGAAGATGAGAATCATCCGGGAGAAGGATACGGCAGGCCGGCATTGGCAATGCTCCGGCGGCGAGGGGATGATGAAACGGATCGTCGATGATCCGGAAGTCAAGATTGGGACAAGCGTTATCGCGCCGAACTCACGGGTCCCCGACGAGCCGCATGTGCACAGCAAGCACGAGATGCTGTTTGTGAGAGAAGGCCATGTCGAGGTGCACGTTGGGCAGGAAGCAAGAAGTGCGGGACCTGGGGATTCCATCCTCTTCGAGCCCTATGAAGGGCATACGCTCACAACGGGGCACGAAGAGGTCAGCCTTTTCGAAGTCTTCTGGAAATGAGCCGTGCAGAGAGAAGCTGCCCGGTGAGTGAGGGAGAAGCTCAGCCGAAAGCGAGTCCCACGGAAGGGAACGATGGTGCACCGGCACGATGCTCCTTGTGGGTTGCAATGTGGTGCTTGTGGAACCGTGCTGGCGGACAACAGCGTGTCGATTGAGGCTCTCGGAAGGAATGGAGCATGGAACCCGACCAGCTTGGCGTTCGCGGGGAGGCATGCGTGGATCATTCGGTGGAGAGAATGAAGAATGAAGACGCAAGATTGATCGAAGCAGCACAAGCCGTGTGGGGTGGCTTTCGCTTGCACGAGGACTTCTCCGCAGGAACCGTAGGCGCAGCGATCCGAACCGCAGCCGGGAATATCTATACGGGCATCTGCATCGACCTCGCCTGCGGTCTAGGATTCTGCGCCGAAGCGGCCGCAATCGCGGAAATGCTTAAACAACGAGAGTCGCACATTGCAGCCGTTGTCGCAGTTGGAGCAGACGGTGTTCTGGGCGCGCCCTGCGGCCGCTGCCGCGAGATGATCGCCCAAGTTGACAGGCGGAACCTCTGCTGCCGAGTTCTCCTGCCGAATGGGAAGGAGACGACATTGGCCGCATTGCTGCCCGATCACTGGCTTGAACCAGGAACCCCGAAACAGGCAGTTGAATGACACTGTAGACATCCAACGGTCCGAACGGCGGCAGGTTGCCCGCGCGGCACATCTTCCGGAGTAGGACCGCTGATGGCTCAGCCCGACAGCAAATCCGGGTGGCTCTTGGCGAGCCAACGCCGGATGGTCTTGGAGATTCGCTCGGCGAGTGCTCTCGTTTCAGTGGCCAGATTGTCGGAGACTTCGCCGATTCGGATGTAGTCCGCTGTGTTGCGCTTCTTCTGGATCGCCTCAATCTGCAACACAGTCCCGGAGTCCAGCCCTACGGTATGCCGAAGCGATTGGATCACGTAATAGTGGTGGCTCCGGGTACTCTTCGACACGCGGTAGCCGGAGGCATGGAGGGCGGCGCGGGCCGCAGAGAGAATCGCGCCGTAGCAGCAGCCGAGCTTCCGTTCGGGGCTCAGCTCGGGGATCGCCGCATCGCGCAGATCCGTCTCGACGACGTTGAGCAGATCGGAGATCTCCTGATGTGTCGGCTGGTGGGGCGAAATCAGGTCGTTCTCACGCCACGCTTCGAGAGTCATCCTCTTCTCCGATCAGCTCGATCTTCGGGTCTTCCTCGACCCTCGTCAGGAAATGCTCCTTGTCCGCTAGCCGCTTGGCGTACTCGGCGGCGGTGAAGACGGTCGGGTTGATCTCTCGCCCGAGTGTCTCTTGCAGCGGAGAGACTGTGCTGACCACATCGAAGAACGAGACGTCGCCGATGACCATCAGATCGATGTCACTCTCGGAGCGCTCGTCGCCGCGAGCGACCGACCCATAGAGGAACGCTCGGTCGATGGAGTCGCCAAGCGGCAGGAGGGCCGTCTGAATGAGCCCGGCGACGCCGGCCGTCTTCTGGACGAGCGCGCGCAGCTCCTCGAAGACCGGGGTGGCGCGGTTCGCTTGGAAGTAGGCGAGATTCCCCTCGCGGGTCTTCACGAGGATACCGGCGCGGACGAGGCGGGCGAGTTCCCGCTGGACCGCGCCTTGCCCGGCGCTGAGGAGGCGGATGATCTGACGAAGATAGAGCTTCCGTTCCGGCTGGGTGAGCAAGAGAGACAGAATGGCCAGCCGCGTTTGGCCAAGGAGCAATGCCCCGAGGGTCGATGCCAGCCTGACTGCACTCATTACGGGTACGTTTGTACCCTGAAGAGGTACGGATGTCAAGCCACAGCCCAGCCTGCTTCAGCCTCGCGTGAATCCTTGCCTAGTAGTCTTCGAACAAATCGTGGGTCGGCCAACGGGTGACGCCTTCGACGGCATCCCACATCGCCCAGTCAAGCTCGAGGCTGAAGTCATCGAAGTTGCGTGGCCGGTAGTTCGCGACGGCGAACCACGACAGGCCGTTTGATGCGCGGACGAGAAGGGATGTGGTCCCATCGAGCGACCCGCTGTGCCACCAGTTCCCCCACTTGTTGACATCCCACCCGAGCGCGTACCAGAAGTCGGTTCCGCGCCAGTCCGACAGGCTCGGGCGTCGGGTCATCCGCTCGATCGACGACGACTTCAGGATGTCCGATGGGTTCGAGCGACCGTCGACGTGCGTGACGAAACGCATCATGTCGATTGCCGAGGCGATCCAGCCGCCGTGAGAATCCATCGCCTCCACGTAGAAGCCACCGTCCGGCCAGGCGACGGTCCCACCGCCCGGGAAGACCGATTGGGTTCTCCCGCCGGGGAGCCCGTAGTAGAGCACTTCGCCGCTCGCTCGCTGGGTGAGCTTGGTATGGCCGATCTGCATGCGTGTGATCCCCATCGGGCGGAGAATGCTCGACTTCACGTAGCTTTCGTAGCTGCTTCCGGTGATCGCCTCGATGACACGCCCGAGGGCGTTGTAGCCGAGGTTCGAGTAGGCGAAGCGCGAACCGGGGGCGAAGTTCAGGCGCTCACCCATCATGTAGCGGATGATCGCCTCCGCGTCGGCCGGACGTGATGTACCGAGTGCTTCCGCAGCCGTCCGATGCAGGTCGAACATCGGGTCATACCCGAGCCGGTCGATGTCCCACCCTGCGGCGTGCGTCAGAAGATGCTCGATCGTGATGTCGCCGAGCCGTGAATCGGGACTCGCCCCGGTCGGCGGCTCGAGATCGTCGAGGATCTCGAAGGCCTTGTCAGAGAGGCTCAGCTTCCCCTGTTCGGCCAGCTTGAGGATTGCCACGGCCGTGATCGGTTTCGAGACGCTGGCGATCCGGAAGAGAGAGTCGGGCTGGACGGCCTTCTTTCTCGCCTCGTCGGCGTAGCCGTACCCGCGAGCGAAGACGAGACGGCCGTCCTTCACGATCGCTACGGCCATGCCCGGGACGTTCCAGTCGTCCATGAAATCCTGGATCACGGTATCGACGCTCGCCATGCCACTGACGGCTTGCCCAGTCATCGGGATGTCGGCCAACGCAAGAGTGCCAAGGCCTAGAATGCACACCACTGAGACGATGCCGATCTTTGCCCTTCGATTTCCGCGGCTACCCACTGCGTACCTCCTCCTGATGAACACGAGTTCCTGCGCCTGAACGAGTCTCCTATTTCTGGTGGTTGTGTGTCAAGAACAGGGAACTCAGGTGCAAGGCAGAGGGTGTTGCCAGCTGATGGCAACGAAGCTTGTACGACGTGGCGACGAATGAAGAATCGAAACCGGTGACGAAGCGCTCTACTCCTCGGACTCGGCCGAATCCGCGCAGAGCGTCGACCAATCGATCTCTGAGCTTGGGATGACTGCAATGCCGCGCGCCGCCCAACGCGCGTTGTATTCGTTCGGTTGACCTAGTCGCCGCCAAGCCATAGAATTTCATGAATGGCAATGGGCACACTGGGATGATATGAAGATTTCTGTAAAACCTCGCTTGCGGAGAACTCTCGCTTCCTTCAGCCCCCCATCGATCGAACTCCTCGTGTAGATGCAGAGCATGACATGCTCAAAGGAGGTGGTCAGCAAGATCAGCTGATATGCGTGGAAGTGGATCGCAAGATCCGCCGTGAAGGGAGCTGCGAATAGGAGGAAACGCATGTCTGTTGTAGGGAAATGGACGCTCTTTTACGACTGGAACTGCGATGAAAGCTACAGTTCGACGTCGATGGATGTCAAGGCGGACGGAACGTGGACCAATGGCGAGGGCTTCAGTGGTCTGTGGGTCCATGTGGCCGGCATGTTCATGTTCCACTTCAACAACTATGAGACGACATACGCCGGCAATCACGCCAGCCTATCGATCACCGGGATCATGACCACGTTCAGTGGGAAGAGCTCTCTGACGGGTTGCTTCTACATGCTGAAGTCGGGCGTGCGGACGACCTTCGCCGACGAGCGCGACATGAAGAAGGCAAACTCTCTGGGCGAGCAGTAGTCGGAGTCCGCAGAGCTGAGACGTGCCGCACTAGCACTACGCTCAAAATGAGCGAGCAGCATTTCAGGGCCGGACAGTCACCGACCAGCTGTCCGGCCTTCTTCATTCCTCAGTGCCCGCCGTTGCCGCGCAGAGCGTCGACCAGTCGATCTCCGAGCTTGGGATGACCGCAATGCCGCGCGCCGTCCAACGCGCGTTGTATTCGATTGCGTTCTCTCCCTTCCAGAAGCCGGTGTGCCCGTCTTCGATAACGATGACGTCGTAGTTCCTCCGCTTGGCGCCGTAGACGGTCGCGTCGACGCAGCCGTGAGAGGCGAGTCCGGAGATCAGGACTCGGGTGATCCCTGCCTCCTCGAGCTGCTCGACGAGGTCGGTGAATGCGAACGCGTCGGGGTTCTTCTTCGTGACGACAAGGTCGCCTGCCTGCGGGGCGATGGCGTCCGGGAAGGCGAGCTCCTCTTCGGTGGCGGAGCCCCTGAGCGAGATGTCTTGGATGTAGATGACGGGAAGTCCGGCCGCTCGAGCGACCTCGAGGAGCGCGACGATCTTGTCGATGATGTATGTCCCGTCGGCCGTCGTATGCCATACTTCGTTGTTCGCCCATCGGTTCTGCACGTCGATGACGAGCAGCGCCGTGGTGCAGGCTGGGTCTGCTTCTGCCGCGGAGAGGATCGTGGGGCAGCAAAGGAGCGCAACGACGAGGAGACCGATCAGTCGGATTCGCACGGGTTCCTCCTTAGGGTTCCCTTACATGCGGCTGTGAATCTGCCAATCCGTCGGCACGATGATAGCCGAAGGATGTCTCGCCTGCGCGGCAGGCAGATCGCTTTCACGCGGGATTTCCAGCGCCTCCCGAGGCCTTTCGGGAACAACCGCGCGGGCGAGGTGTAGGCTACACGCACACCGGAAACCCTCCCGCCAGCCGAGGCCCAGACCCTCCGGGATCTGGGCCTCCCTCTTCGTACGAGACGGAGTCAAGGAGCGGTACTGCTCGAAGGATCTCGCGGACATACGTCTCCCGGCAAGGCCGCGGAGGTGATGTTCGTTACAGAAGCGGCTGCGTACCCTCTCGCCGAGGAGGGAGACATGCAAATCACATCGGATGGAGTCCCTCTGGCGGACTGGGTACGGACGCACTTCGGGATCGAAGACGAGGATGAGTTGAACGCGCTCCTCGGTGACCCCGGGCAGATCCTCGCGCTGCTCGACGTGGCGCGAGCGGAGCACGACGAAGCAGAGAGCGTGAAGTCCCTATCGATGCCGCACGTCTAGCAATGAAGTGCAGCTAGACAGGACTGAGCTCGGGCTCCGGTCTACGTGCTGTCTGCGAAAAGGCCGTGCGGAGGATCCCAGCGTCCGACTCGCGATCTCCCAACGCGGGGACACCCGCGGCTCGATGCACGAGGCCGCAATCGCACGACTCGAAATCGCTCGTCCCGTTCTTCGAGCTCGATTGGCGTTGCAGTTGTTCGCGGACTCTCTGAACCGCCCGCCACGTCACGTTTGGGTTTTGAATCGCCCATCGTCTCACCACCCCGAGCGAACGTAACGAAAACCGTCGGAACCTGTCAAGTACAGATGTCGTCGAGCGAAGTGCGCGATTCCGGAGACAGCGCTACGGAGTGATCACGGTTCGGACTCCGGCTCCGAACTGCTGGAGGCGCTGGATGGCGCCATTCACCGTTTCACCGTCGAGCGGGATCGTCTCGGTGACGATACGAGTGAGGTCGAGGCGTCCCTGCTCGGCGTATCCGAGCAGCAGCGGAAGCTCCTCCAGCAGGTGATCGGAGCAGCCGATGATCTCGGCTTCCCTTCCGAGGATCTCGCGATACGTGTCGACTGCGAGGTGTCGATCGGTCAGCCCAACGAGGACGGCGCGTCCTCGCGGTGCGAGTGATTGAATCGCCTGGCGCATCGAGTCCGGCGATCCGACCAACGCGAGCGCGACGTCGACCCCGCGTCCGCCGGTCCGATCCCGGATCTCGCGAACCGGGTCTCCGTCAGCTGCGTTGACGGGGATGGCGTCGAACGTCTTCGCCAACTCTAGCCGTTCGGCCTGGATGTCGACGGCATAGACGTCGAGTGCCCCGAAGATCCGCGCCAGCTGGATCGCAGACATTCCGAGCCCGCCGGCGCCGAAAACGGCAACGGTCTCGCCGGCTCGGAAACGGCCTTTCCGAAGGGCATGGAAGACTGTTGCCGAGGAGCACATCATGATGGCTCCGTGCTCGAACGAGATCGCGTCGGGCAGGAGGACCGCGTTTCGGGCCGGCACAACGGTGTATTCCGCGTGGCCGCCGTCGATGTCCTTCCCGAGCATCAAGCCGTCCTCGCAGAACTGCTCGTTCGACGATCGGCAGTGCGAGCAGTCTCCGCAGGTGATCAGATAATGGAGGCAGACGCGCTGCCCGATGGCGTGCGACGTGACGTTCACACCGATCTTCTCGATGACGCCGGCGACTTCGTGGCCGAGCGTCTGGGGAAGCGGACCGGTCGCGGCGATCCCCTCCCAGTAGTGAACGTCGGAGTGGCAGATCCCGGCAGCCTTGATCCGGACAAGAACGTCGCCGTCGCCGATCGACGGAATGGGGACTTCCATCTCCTGGAGCGGCTTCCCGATCTCAGTCAGGCGAACGGCTTTCATTCGTGACCTCCGAGGAATCGGAGCATACCTTGCTTGTCAGGGGGATTCTAGTCCATCGGATGCGCACCCCGGCACACCGCCCGAAGGACAGTCTCATGGTAGGCAGACGGGAGCGGTCATGTATGATGCTGGACGTCTTGTCCTGGCAAGTGCGGCCGAGCGAACACGACGCACTCGAAGCGAGATGGAGGAGGATGAGATCGGATGATCACGGTGGAATGCCTCGCGTGTGGCCGCCAGTTCGAGGTGGAGCCGGACATCCTGTTTCTGGCGAATCGCTTCCATTGCTCGCTCTGCGATGCACTGCTCGAGGTGATTGAGGAAGACCCGCTGATTCTCGATGTCGTTGAAGAGGCACAACTCGCCTCCGAAGACGAGGAGGACGAAGACGACGAATGGTAGATCGCCTATCGAGTTGCTTCCGAGAAGCTAGCGAACCTCTTCCGTTGACCGGCGGGCGAGTTCCTTCCGATAGCGAACGACCGGCAGCTTTGCTCCGGCATCGATGAGCTTCATCGTGCCGTCCGCAGCATAGCCCATCGCCTCGTAGAAGCAGCACGCTGCGCCATTCCCTTCGAAGACCCAGAGAACGACGAGCTCGTACCCCCGCGTTGAGAGCATTGCCTCGGCTCGACGACAGATTTCCGAACCGATCCCCTTCCGCCAGAACGCTGGCAAGAGGTAGATCCCCCAGATCTCGCCGACGCTCCGGCTCTCGAGGTCGTCATCCCGGCAGGGTCCGATCGTCAGATGGCCGACCGGTACGCCGTCGACTTCGATGATGTACGTACCCCGTTCGCCAGTTTCGAGGAATCCCCTGAATCGTTTCGCCCTTCGTTCATGATCGAGCGCAGCGAGGAACTCGTCAGGTACGAGGCCACGATAGGCGGCCCGCCACGCCTCGATGTGGACGGTGGCCATCGTCGCGGCATCGTTCGGGGTCGCTTCTCGCAGGCGGATCATCCGCCCACTCTACGGGGCGTTCGGCGGGCGGGCAACCTGTGTCGGATTCGAAGGGCAGGCTCAATCGGGGGGCGCTTGGGCGGGGGGCACGCGCACGTCGGGCAGCCGCGTGTTCGAATAAGAGAACTGCATCTGGTGGAACTTCCAGGCTCCGTTGACCCGGACTGCCACTGCGGTGAAGCGAAACGGCCAGACGAACGTCTCGCCGAGCGGCGACTCGAAGAGCAAGTCGGCGCCGAGACGCGTGATCTCGATCATCTTATCTCGTGGTGACAGCACTTCGTCTTCCAATGTGTTCTTCGTCTGAGCGAGGAACCCGCCATAAACATGGTCGGTCGGAATGGTCATCGTGGCGGTGGCCGCAGTGGCGAGCCAAGCGACGTCGCCTTGGACGGTGATGTGCGCCCCATCGACATCGAAGACGACGTCCCCCCAGCCCTGCCAGTCGTCCTCGATCAGCCCACGGACTGCTGCAGTCCCACAGCACCATTCTTGCTCCCCCGGTCTGATTCCCTTGGTCCCGATGACCTCCAGCTCGTCACTCTGGACAAACAGATCCATGAACCGATCGAGCCTGTCTCTGTCACGGGCCGTGTAGCCATTCTGGAACTCTTGTAGCAGCGCACGAACTTCCTCGACACTCATCGGACCTCCTCGTTCGCCGAAGGCGAGCTTACCTCATCGTGTCTTCGCCCGTTTGTGCCGGGCTTCGTGGCGGCGGTTCATATCCGAGTCAGTGTGGTTGCGCCGTGAGGGCATACAGCCCATCCTGTATCGGCATGATGGAGAGGCGAAACGATCGGATGTATTGGAAGTTCAGAGCCTACGGCTTTCTGAAGAATCTCCGCTTCTTCGACCCGTTCTTCGTCCTCTTCCTTCGCGAAGCGGAGCTCTCGTTCCTGGCGATCGGATCGCTCTACGCGATCCGCGAGATCTGCGCGAACCTGTTCGAGATCCCGACCGGGCTGATCGCCGACGCCTTCGGACGTCGACGTGCGATGGTCGCGTCGTTTGCCTCGTACCTCGTTTCGTTCATTCTATTCGGCCTCTTCTCGAACTACGCCGCGTTCGTCCCCGCGATGATCCTGTTCGCCCTCGGCGATGCCCTTCGCTCGGGGACGCACAAGGCGATGATCCTCGAGCATTTGCGCCAGCATTCGCTCGAAGACCGGAGGGTCGCCTACTACGGCAAAACGCGAGCGGCTTCGCAGTTCGGCTCGGCGCTGGCGGCGCTGATCGGCGCCGGCGTCGTCTTCTGGGCCGGGAGCTATCGGGTCGTTTTCCTCGCCTCGATGATGCCGTACGTGCTCGCGTTGTTCCTGATGCTCAGCTATCCGAAGGGGCTCGATGGACACGTCGAGCAGATCACCCGATCGCGGGCGGCCATTCTCGCTCGGCTTCGGGATACATGCCGTGTGTCGTTTGCCGCGCTTCGCCGGCCGGATCTCTGGCGAGGATTGCTCAGTGGCGGCGTATTCGATGCGGTCTTCCGGGCGACGAAGGACTACCTGCAGCCGATCCTCCAGGCCCAGGCGCTGTCCCTTCCGCTTCTCCTGTCGCTTCAGGACGAGCGTCGCGTCGCGATTTTCGCAGGCGCGATCTTCTTCGCGATCCACCTCGGAACGAGCTTCGCCTCGGCGAACGCCGGAAACGTGCGAGACCGCGCTCCGTCGCTGTCGAAGGCGATCAACGGGGTCTACCTCGCCGGCGCTGGACTCCTCGCAGCGGCCGGGGCGACTGCGTGGGGCGGTTGGGCCGCAGGAGCGATCGTCGCTTACCTGCTGCTCTACGCGGCGCAGAATGTGCGTCGCCCGATGGTCATCGGCTATGTCTCGGAGCAGATCGACGCTCGATTGATGGCGACCGGGCTCTCGATCAAGACGCAGCTGCGGACACTCCTCGTGGCGATTCTCGCGCCGATCGTCGGCCTCCTCGCCGATCGCTTCGGAGTCGGGCCTGCGATCCTGATCAGTGGGGGCCTGGCACTTGCGGCGTACCCGATCGCGCGGATCCGCGGCTAGGCCGAGGGGCTGGAACGGTCGGACGATCCACCCTTCGTGAGGAGGGCGTTCAGGTTCCGGGAGACGACCGAAAGCGTGTCCTCGTCATCGAAGCCGATCCGCAGCTTCTCTCCGGCGGTCTTCAATGCGGGGTCGTCGGCCTGCCCCGCGAGGAGCGCCCGTGTCTCCTCCTCGGAGATGTCCGGGAGTCGACCGGCGACGGCGACGGCGTCACGATTCGCCGGGCAAGAGAGCTGACAACGCATGCAGCCGATGTACGCGTTGTGGACCTCCGTGGGGAGCCAGTCGGGGAAATCCCCGGGGACCTCGTTGTAGAGCGGTATGCACTTGCCCGCGTCGATGACGAACTCGCTGTCTCGGATCGCCCCGGTTGGGCAGCATGTGAGGCAGATTCGGCACGACTCGCATTCACTCAGCTGCGCGAGGTCGGTCCATTCGTCCGGGAGCTCGCAATCGGTCACAAACGCAGCGAGCATGAGGAACGAGCCCATCCCTTCGACGTAGGAGATGTTGTTCCTCCCGTAGCGGGCGAGGCCGCTGCGAACAGCGAGGAGCTTCAGATATCCGTGGGGAAGCCGTTCGAGTCGGTGTTCGGGATTCGGAAGGATCTCGTTTCGGATGATCGTCGTCAAAGCGTCCTTCGGGAGGCCAAGGCCGTAGTACTGCGGCGGGACTAGGATTTCGTGTCCAATGCCGTCGAGATAGAACGTCGCCCGCATCAGCTTGACATCCAACGCGAACGCGATGATCGACGGAGCCTCCTCGAAGTCCTCCGGCAACGCATATCTCGCGTGCTCGATGTATTCACGATACGTCTCGTGCTCGCTCAGTCGACCGTCCTGATCGAGTCCGTCGACAAACGCTTGGAGCTCGTCGAGATGCTCGATCGAGATCGTGCCGTAGTTGTAGGTGAGGGATACCCCTTCTACATCGGTCGTTCGCGTCGGCCTCACGGCCATCGATCCTCCTTCGCGCTAGGGTCCGAGCAAGGGCTGCACGGCAGCTTGGGCGACTCGCGTCACAACACCGCAACAGCCCTTGGCCTAAAACGGGGCGGCGAACTCGAAGAAGGGAGCGGCTTCCCCGTCGAGCCCGTAGAGCGGGTGTGCGTAGCCGACGGAAAGGACGATCGAGGTTCCGAGGAAGCCGTCGAACCGAAGCGTAAGCTTCGCCCCCGCCTCGGCCCGGATCCCCGACTCGCAGACCTGTTCACAGCCACCCCACGTCCGGCCGCCTTGGAGATAGGCGCTGACGATCATGTCCACGAGCCGCGTCAGGTTGAAGATCGCGTACCCGACGTTCCGGGCGAGCGGCGGCAGGACAAGCTCGCCGCGGCCGTAGATCTGGTAGTGGCCATACGGCGGGAGCGCAAACGCGTGAAGACGATCGAGGGAGAACATGAACTCCGTCGGGAGACTCTCGAGAAGCGCAGCGCCAGCAGAGGCTGAGAGATCGAGATAGAGAAGATGTGCGAAGCGGAAGCGCTTCAGCCCCGCCCACTCGGCGGTGGCAAAGGATGTCTCGCTGAACCCGGGGATCCCCGCGCGGAGCGTCACACTGTTGACCATGAAGGACGCCAGCAGATCGGATCGTGCAAACGTCACGGCGACGAACGGGATCGGTCGCGTGAGGTCGCCCCGTGCTCCGAGGGTGAGATCGAATTGGTGCGTCGGGTACCAGTATCGGCCGGCCGTGCCGATCTCCGGATGGGTGAACCCCCGCGTGTGAATGGTGAACCACGCATCGAGCTTTCCGGAGCCGTCCGCCGGGTCGAGGCCTGTCACCATCGCGACAGTCGAGAGCGAGAGCCACCGATCGACGTCTGCCGCGAAAAGGCCGATGAGATCCCATCGAGCGAAGACGTCGTTGAGATCGTCGTACGTCTCGTCCTCGTCGACATGGGGTGTCACAACGAGGCTCCAGCGGTGATCGTTCCGGAAGCTGCCCGAGATGTTCGTCGGCGAGATGCTGATCACGTAGGCATCGAGCGGCCTTCCGGTGCCCGGATCGTCCTCGAACCGGAACGGATGATCGACGAGGATCCGCCGCGGGGAATGATTGTTGAATCGGTTCGCGTCCGGGAGCATCTCCTCCGGATCGACGTGCACACGGAGGACCGGGGACAGGCTCTCAAGGACGATCGTCCCTTCGGCAGCGCCGGCGTGCCAGAGCCGGTCGACGGTCGAGCCGTCAGCGAACGTCACCCGAACCTCGACCGGAAGGCCGCGACCCTCCCGTCGTAGGTGAATCGTCGTTGTGTAGACGTCTTTAGACTCGACCGACTCGAATCGGTCGACGGCGATATCGAGCCGCTCGTCACCGCGTAGCCAATCGGCGAAGAAGGCCGAGAGATCAACCCCGGAGGCGTCCTCCGCCAGGCGCTGGAAGGCATCGACGCTCAGCACCTCGGATCGCCACCGCTGGTTCGCTTCGACAAGGGCTGTCCGGAGGCTCTCCTGGCCGATCACCGATTCGAGTGCCCGGAGGACGAGATACCCCTTGTTGTAGGTTCGCACGGTCTGCCCGTTCAGGTACTCGACTTCGGCGAGCGGCTTGACGATCGCCTCGTCGAAGTCGAGACGGAGCAGATCGACGTAGGGCGCCTCGCTCAGGTGCTGGCGGAGGTTCAGGTAGCCGTACTGTTCGAGAAGGATGTCCTCGATCAGCCCGGACCCGAGGTGCGTCAGCAGGTTCGACTCGAACCCACCGTACTTCTCCTCGAAATAGCCGATCGACAGGTACTCCGCGAAGCCCTCGGAGATCCAGTTCTCCGCATTGAAGTCGGTTCCGATGCCGATCCCCCACCACAGGTGCGCCGCTTCGTGCGCGAGGAGGTACTCGATCAATCGATCGTAGGCGCCGAGCGCGGGCATGTCCTTCAACGCCACGGCGCTCTGGCCGACGAGGATCATCCCGTCAGCGGCCATCCCGTACAGCCCGGGCGTCGGGGCCTCGACGAGGACGAGGCGACCGTAGCCGAGGGGGCCGAAACGTTCGCTGAACCAAGAGAGGATCTCAGCAATGTAGGAGAGCGAGAGCCGAGCGAATGTCTCGCCACCCGGCAGGTGGACGGCCTCAACCTCGACGCCGTCCCAGACAGACGAGACGGAATCGAGGTCCGGACCGATGACGAGCGGGACGGATCGTGCCGGCCGGTCGTTCTCCAGGGTATAGCGCGTCAGACCGGCAATCGTTTCGAGCTCCGTCTGACGATCGGCTCCGCCGAACACTCGATGGTCTTCGGGCACGGTCAGTTCGACCCGGTAGTCGGCCGCCGGAAGGATGAAGCTGCCCACCGCGGTCGATGGTGGCACGGCGATTGGGTTCCACCCGAACCGCCAGACGAACGTTCCTCGATAGACGCAGTTGTCGAGTGCGAGCGCGCGGGCGAATCGCGTCTCGAATTCGATCCGCACTGTGGTCCGATCTCCGGAGGCGAGGGGTGCCGGCAGTTCAGCGATCAACAGGCCGTCGTCGAGCGAGTAGGTCTGCATCAGCGGTTCGAGACGACGGAAGTGATAGGCAAGTGGAGCGCCCGCGCCGTCGGTCACTCCGTGGATCTTCGTCCACGTCGGGTCGAAACCGGCGACGTACTGCGGGTCGATCAGCGCCGGATGGAGATGTGGGTTCGGTTCGGCGCTCCAATTCCCAATCAGACAGAAGACAACCTCGTTCAGCGTCTCCCCGGTGTCGTTGACGTACTCGACCTCTTGCGATCCGACGAGTGTCTGCGCAGACGGGTCAAGCGTCACCCGGATGTCGTAGCTCGTCAGATCCGCTGTCTCGACTGCGTAGACCGAACCGGCGAGCGCACCCAGCACGACGATCAGCGTTAGGGTTCCCCACATCCTTCTCATCCTGATCCTCCTCATTTACCCGAAGTCAACCGGGAAGGATGGTAGGAGAATCGCGAGGCGCGGTCCAGCCTGTGCTAGCCTCGATCCTCGATGGCGTCGGCGATGATCGCGGCGAACCCGTCCGGATTGTCGATCATCATGTCATGGCCAGAGCCGGGGATCACGCGAACGGCGACGCCGTCGCCCTCAAGTCGATCGATGTCAGGATTCGGCGTGTTCTTCTCCCCGTAGACGAACGTCCGCGGGAGACGAAGCCGAGCGAGTGCCTCTCGATAGGTCGGGCGGCGCGGGGCGATCAGCGAAACGGCGCTCCGATGGAGGGCGGCGGGATCGCAAGCCTGGACCGTCCCGGCATAGTCGGGGAAGCCGGCGCTCCGCATCGCCTGCACGAAGTCGGCATGTCCGCGAGCGACGAACTCCTCTTCGGTCATCGCGGTGATCGGTCCGCTAACCATGCCTGGTCCCGGATCGAGATTCCCCTCGGCCACGATCAGCCGGCCGACGATCCGCTTCGTAGCTGCTGCGACGAGGATGGCGATCGACCCCCCCATGCTGTGCCCGACGAGAGCACAGCCGGAGATGCCGAGGCTTCGCAGAAGCGCCGCGACGATCTCCGCTTGCCCCTCCATCCGGTAGTCGAATCGGTCCGGCGCGTCGCTGTAACCGTAGCCGAGCAGATCGATCAGGATCGTTCGATGCTCTTGGAGCCTTGGATCCGCGACGGCTCGCGGGAAGTAGGAGGACGAGGCCGAGCCGAGCCCGTGAAGGAAGACGATCGCCGGCTCGCGTCCCGGCAGGTCGTGGTATCGCATGTAGGCTCCGAGAACCTCGACGTAGTAGGCGTTCATCGTCCGCTCCTCAGGCGATGGTCTCGCGGTAGTCGATCCCCCGTGCGCGGAGGCCGTCGAGGATGAACTCGACGCACGCCGGTTCTCGGCCGAGCAGTTCTGGCGGGGCGATCCCCGGCCGCTCCCAGAGTCCCTCCGCCAGAAGCCGGACGGCCATCGTCGCCGTATAGCCGGTCGTCCGGGCCATCGAGGTCGTTCGCGTCGTCGGGTCGTACCGATCGAGAAGGTCGTAGCGGTAGCGGGCCGGTCGGCCATCGACGGCCCCTTCGATCTCGATTCGCATCACCGTCAGATCCTCTTCGCCCTCCTTCAGCTCCCAGATCGGAAAGAGGAGCGCCGTCGCCACGTCGATCGGGCGGATCTCCCGGCCGTCGATCTCGATCGGCGCCTCTGAGAGGAATCCCGTGTCACGCAGAAGAGCGATCTTCTCCGCGTGGCCGGGATAGCGGAGGGTCTTCTCGATCATCGTGGGCGCATCGATCGTCCGCGCGAGGCTTCGGAGGCCGTCGGTCAGGAATGCCTCGAGGTGCCCGACACCGTCGAATTCGATCAGCTCGAGATCGCTCAGAGCCGGCTTCGTCACCGGCTTTCCGTCGAGGACCAACCGCGCCGGTCGGGTGTACTCCTCGATCACGTCGACCGGAGAGAAGACGGCGCGGTACTCGTACGGCGCAACCCGCTCGACAGGGAGTCCGCCGACGTAGATCGCGACCGAGTCGGTCCGATCGAGGTGCGCGTCGGCGTGCCCGACGAGGAGATTGCTCATTCCCGGAGCCACGCCACAGTCGACGATCGCGCGAGCATTTCGCTCCTTCGCGAGATGATCAAGCTCGAACGGATCCTCGGGGAAGAAGGCGATGTCGACGACATCGACACCCTCCTCGATGACTGCTCGGAGCGTCCGGAAGCCGAGAAATCCGGGGACGGCGCTGACGACGCAATCGGCACCGACGATCGCTCGGCCGACCGTGGTCGGCAGCGAGAAGTCGACCCGCTCGCCCGGAATGCCGTGGGCTGCCTTCAACTTCTCCATGCTGGCGGCGTCGCGATCGGCTACGCGGACGTCGAACGCTTCGTCCTTGGCCAAATCGACGGCAATGGCACTCCCTACACGACCGGCCCCGAGCACGACGATCTCCATAGCTCAATCGCCTCCGTTCGGCGCCGATTGTACGAGAGCTCGAATCGCCTCGCGAGAGGCTCGGTCGATCGTGATGCAACGGTCGGGAGACGGTCCCTCTTCAGTCTCCGAGCTGTGGAGGGCCCGGCATGCTGATCGACGAGACGAGCCTGAGCGCGACGATCGACGCCTTTAATGCGCAGCTTGCTGAGGATGCGCGGCTCGATGCGGAAGAAGAAGTCGAAGTCGTCTCGTTCCTCCTGGGTCGCCAGATCGGATCCGGGCGAAACGGGGGGATGTTCGCCCTCTCCGCAGGCGAATATGAGGCGGGGGTTCATCTGTTCACGGGCGAACGGCTACGGACCCGTATCGCGGCCCGGAGCGTTCTGACGCTCGGCGCGACGCGAATCCTCTCTGCCATCGGCGGAGATCGAGTTGACGTGCAAGAGGCCCTGGCACGAGCCTCGGCGGTGATGCGCCGTGCCTGCTTCGCCGCGGCGCACTGCGTCATCGGGGAGTGTGCCCATTCGTCGATCGCCTACATGCGCGATGCGGCGATCGATCGAACCGGAGCTCGACGGAAGTGGATCGAGGATCACATCCGGGTCATCTGTGCGCATCGTGAAGGAAACGGCCGGTGGAAGCGCTTCCCGTTCTACTACACGCTGCTCGCGCTCTCCGAGGTCGGAACGCCGTCGGCCAACGCGGAACTCGACTACGCGCGTCCCGCGTGCGAACGGGTCGTCCGACGCGCATCGACCGGTGTCTACGGAGTCCGGCGGAAGTCACTCCTCCGCCGAGTCCTGGGAGATGTCGACCAGCCTCTCGAACTCCTCTGATCGACGCGGAGAGCCCGCCTACAGAATCAGTTCGAGACGATCGGAAGTCCGTCCGACAGCAAGGTCGCAGACGATGTAGATCTTCACTTCACAACCTCCCTCGATGGACTGAGGACCTCACGGAGATACCTCCCCGTGTAGGACAACTCGACGGCAGCAATGTCCTCCGGCGTCCCCGCGGCGACAAGCCATCCGCCCTCGTTTCCTCCCTCGGGGCCGAGATCGATGACGTGATCGGCGCACTTGATCATCTCGAGGTTGTGCTCGATCACGATCACCGTGTGTCCTGCGTCGACGAGGCCGTTCAGGCACTCGAGGAGCCGCTGGATGTCGGCGAGATGGAGTCCGGTCGTCGGCTCGTCGAGGATGTAGACTCGATGTCCGTGCTTCTGCTTCGCGAGTTCTGTGGCGAGCTTGATCCGCTGTGCCTCGCCACTCGAGAGGGTGGTCGACGGTTGCCCCAGCTGAAGGTAGCCAAGCCCGAGGGCATTGATCACCCGGATCCGGCGATGGATCGTCCGCTCGTCTTCGAAGAACGTCTCAGCCTCTTCGAAGGACATGTCGAGGACGTCCGCGATGCTCTTCCCGTTCAGCCGGATGTCGAGAACTTCCTCCTTGAACCGGCGGCCATGGCACGACGGGCAGGCGGATTCGATGTCGGGGAGGAACTGGAGTTTCGTCACGATGACACCCTCCCCCTGGCACTCCTCGCATCGGCCGCTCCGATTCGCGTTGTAGCTGAACGTGGAATGGTTGTAGCCGGCGTCGCGAGCGTCGTCGGTCTCGGCAAACAGCCTGCGTATGCGATCGAGAATCCCCGTGTACGTGCCCGGGTTCGATCGGTTGTTCCGCCCGATCGGGGATTGATCGATGTGGATGATGCTCCGAATGTGCTCGATCCCTTCGACCCCGTCGGCCTCGCCCGGGCGCGTGCTCCGATCCTGCAGCTCCGCTCGGAGGGTTTTGTAGAGAACCTCATTGATCAGGCTCGACTTCCCGGAGCCGGAGACACCGGTCACACAGACGAGGAGACCGAGCGGGATCTCGACGTCGATGTTCTTCAGGTTGTTCTCTCTTGCTCCGCGGATCGACAGGCGCTTTCCGTTCGACATCCTTCGCGTGGTCGGGATGCCGATCTCCAGATGCCCGCCGAGGTACTGCCCGGTCGGGGATGCGTCGCATGCGGCAATCTCCTCGAGCGTCCCTTGCGCCACGACGACCCCGCCGTGAACGCCGGGGCCCGGCCCCATCTCGACGATGTGGTCGGCCGCGCGAATCGTGTCCGGATCGTGCTCCACGACGAGAACCGTGTTCCCGACATCTCTCAGCCGCTTCATCGTCCGGATGATCCGGTCGCTGTCCCGCGGGTGAAGGCCGATCGAGGGCTCGTCGAGAACATAGAGCATCCCCATCAGGCCCGATCCGATCTGCGTCGACAGGCGAACGCGCTGACACTCGCCGCCGGAGAGGGTCGAGGCGGATCGCCCCAAGCCGAGATAGCCGAGTCCGATATCGAGGAGGGTATCGATCCGAGACGTCAAGTCACGAAGGACGGTGGCAGCGGCTTCGGGGACGCCTGGGGGGAGCGTGACGGAATCGAGGATGTTCCGAAGCTCGTCGAGAGGAACGGTCACGAGCTCATGGATCGTTCGCCCCTCGACGCGGACGTGGAACCGCTCCGGGAGGAGACGGGTGCCGTGGCAATCCGGACAGATCTCCTCGCTCATCACTCGGTTCGCCAGGAAGCCCTCGGCGTGTATCGACTCCCCTCGGTCGCGGATCCGCTTCGCCCAGTTCTCGACGCGCTGAAGGAAGCCCTCGAAGACGATCTCTTGCCCGGCTTGTCTGACGCGTCGCGGCGAACCCGGAGGCTCGAGCATCTCAAAGGTCTCACCCGCCGTGCCGAGGAGGAGCAGATCCTTCGCGGAGTCGGGGAGGTCTTCATAGGGCGTGTCGAGATCGAAGCCTCCGTGCTTCGCCAGGCTGTAGAGGAGGGCGAATCGGTCCGGATGCTCCAGATTCCATCAGTGTGTTGATGATGGCGCCCTTCCGGAGCGTCTTGTTCGGCTTGTCGATGATCTTGAGAGGATCGGCCTTGAGGATCGTTCCGAGGCCACCGCAGGTCCGACAGGCGGAATCGGGATCGTTGAATGCGAAGTAGTACGGTTCGAGGTCGTGGAAGAGCATGTGGTGCTCGCACGTCTCGATCCTCTCGTAGAAGGTTCGGAGTTCGTCGTCCGATAGCGAGGTGTCGGCGACCTCGATTCGCAGGATTCCCTCGCCGACGCGCTTCGCCGTCTCGAGCGTCGCGATCAGCGCACGATGAACGTCGCCCCTGAGTGACAGGCGGTCGAGCACGACCTCGATCCGATGGTCGGTCTCCTCGTCGAGCCCGACCGCATCGGCGGAGTCGAAGCGCTCCCCGTCGACAACGAATCGCCTGAACCCCTGCTCGCGAAGCTCGTCGAAGAGCCGTCGATACGGCTCTCCGTAGATCTTGGTGACGGGAGCCCGCAGCTCGACGGTCGTCCCTTCCGGAAGCGAGCTGATTCGCTCGATCACCTGCTCCGTGGTCTTGATCGGGATGGCCTCCCCGCAATACGGGCAGTGCCCGACACCGGCAACGCAGTAGAGGAGTCGGAGGTAGTCGTAGATGTCGGTCATCGTTCCAACGGTCGAGCGCGGGTTCGCTGCTCCTCGCTGCTGCATGATGGCAACCACGGGGGAGAGACCGAAGACGAAATCGACGTCGGCCCGTTTTGGCTGCGCGATGAAGTGGCGGGAGAAGGCGGAGAGGGAGTCGAGGAGCTTCCTCTGCCCCTCGCCGTAGATCACGTCGAACGCCAGCGACGACTTCCCCGAACCGGAGACACCGGTGACAACGGTCAGCGCCTCTCGCGGGATCTCGACGTCGATGTTCTGTAGGTTGTTCTCTCTGGCGCCGCGAACCTCGATGGTCGATCTCATGCTTCACCTCCGTAGAAGAACGCGGTCTCCTCGAAATCGACTCGCCCCTTGCGGGTCAGCCGAACAGGCATCGTCGTCTGCTGGATCAGCCCCTGCGCTGCCAATTTGTGGCACAGCATGCCGATGCTGTGGATTCCTGCACGTTCACCGACGGCCCGCTGAATGTCGGAAGCTGTCCGAACGACTCTCTCTTCGCGAAGGTAGTCGAGGAGGGGCTTGAACAGGGTCTCAGCGTCTTCGCGCAGCGCGTCCGTCATGGTTGCGTGAATCTTCAGAAGCTCAGGGACGTCACTGTGTGCCTCGAGGACGGATTGCCACAGCTTGTCGATGCCCGCCTCGAGCTGCGAAGCCCGAGCGACCACATCCCGGCAGAGGGGCTCTCCGTGCGCAAGGATCGTCAACCGAGATCGATCTTCGACTGAAAGGACCATCCACCGGAATCCGCTCACCGGGTCGGCGCGAAACGCCAGCGCCTTGTTGGCAAGGTGGAGGGAGCCGCCGAGATTCATTGCAGTCCGCATCCGGAGAAGCTCCAGGTCTCTTTGCCCTACCTGCTTCGCCTCGACCAAGTACTCCTGCAAGGCGGGATCCTCGCAGTACAGGAGCTTCCCAGAACTGAAGATCGTGTGCGCGACGGATCCGCGGAGGTTCTCCTCGTGAATCCGTCTGAAGTGGTTTCGGGAACAGACCTCGGCATCCACATGGATCCCCTCTTCCACGAGGGAGAAGACCTGCCACGGCCGACTCTCGTCCGAGCTGATGAAGACGGCATCGATGTCGGAGTGTTCCCAGAAGTCTCCTCGGATGCTGCTGCCGTAGATGTAGAGGCCGATCAGCGTCGGATCCTCGGCCGTAAGCTCGATCAATCGGTCGATCGCTCGGGCGTATCGATCCTGGAGCTCCTTCATCGACATCGTCTCTCCCCCTCAGATCGCAATCGGCAGATAGAGATCGAAGACCCACTTCTCCGGATCCTGCTCGAGGGGGTTCAGGACTTCCTCGAGGCATGTGCTCCAGTTCGGCGGGCGCGTGTAGGGACTGTCCTCGAACCATGCGACCAGCTGCTTCCAGACATCGCCGATGTTGGAGAGGCCGGCGAACCGAGTGACCGCGTACTTCCCTCCGGGGAAATCCTTGGTTTTGATCGGTGCCTCAGCTTCGATGGCCTCATCGATGACGAGCCAGATCTCGTACCCGTAGTTCGGGCTCCCCGGTGTCGGATCGGGGTTGTTGAAGCCGAAGCAGCGCCATCCGGGCGAGCCGGGCTCGATCCCTTTGCTCTGTGCGAACCGATAGATCATCTCGACGGCCTGATCCTCGGGCTGCGTCCCATATCCGAGAGCGCTCGCCACCCGCATCGGCGGAAGGTCGACGATTCGTACGTCCGTCAGTGTCATTCCGTTTCTCCTTTCTAGAGCTTCAAGCGGTCCTCCTGGGGGAGCACGTTTTCGTACTCGGCCGATCGGAACCAGGCGTGATCGGGCTTGACGATCCCAATCAGGGTGAACCCCATCCGTTCGTAGAAGTGGCGGTTCTTCGTGTGAAACTCCGGTGTCCCAAGCCGCCATCGGGCGACGTTCGGATGAAGCCGAAAGAGCTGCCGTAGCGCCTCCTGCCCGATCCCCCTGTCGTTGTACGTTGGCTCGATGAAGATTCGCCAGAAGTTCTCTTCGGCGTGTTTCTCGGCGTCTGCGGCGACGATGAGGCCTCCTACGATCTGATCGTCCAACAGGATTTTGTAGTAGACCGACTCCTTCGACTCGATGACCATCTTCGTCCACTTCGGATCGACCATCCCGGGCGGACCGATCAACGGGTCGTCCAGCCGGCGGAGTTGCTCCAGTGTGTCCGGTGGGATGTACTTCTCCTCGGTCAGGAAGGCGCGTGCCTGAAGGATGGTCAGGAAGACTGCATCCTCGACGGTCGCGAATTCTAGTCGGACGGGGCGATTCTCTTCGATGCGTGGCATGTTCCACCTCTCTGGACTCAGCCTGCCTGTCGTTTGTGACATCCAGCGTCATACTCAGTGGGTTCGGCGAGTCCCCTCTCTGTCACTTGAAGATCGGCTCGATCCCATGGGCTTCCGCAAGAGCGGTCATCTCCTCGCCCAACGGGCGGCTCGAGAAGCACGCTCCCGCACCGAGCACCTGCGAGAGAACCGCAAGGTCGCCGGCGGTGACGAGGAAAACATCCCGATTCCCGAGGACCCAATGGACGGAAGCATCGATGGCCCCCTGATCGGTCAACGGCTCATAGAAGTAGGTGTTGTGCGTTCGCGGTCGGTCGCCCCACGGTCGCCGCGCGATCGCCTTGATCGTCTGCAGGGCGACGCCCCGTTCCGCACACATCGCCTGCAGTCGCGCGAAGTCCTCAGCGTACCGAAGCTTGCGAACGAAGGCGTGGCTGTACGAGGCCATCACCGAGTCGAAGTCGAAGGCATCGAGGCTCGCCAGATGGCGCTCGGGAGCCCACCACGTGTGACCGGTCACCCCGAGGAAGCGTACGAGACCTTTCTCACGCGCCTCGAGCATCGCCTCGATCGCGCCGCCCGGGCCGAGTGCCCGAAGACGTCCAGTCTCCCCGGTCAGCCCGTGCAGCTGCCAGAGGTCGATCGAGTCGACACGGAGTCGATCGAGCGATCTCTGCAAGTCCTGCCAGGCGCCGTCGCGCGCGCGCTTCCGCGCTTTCGTGGCTAGAAAGAACCGATCGCGGTGCTTCGCCATCCATCGTCCGATCAGTCGTTCGGACTCCCCGTACATCGGGGCGGTATCGATGTGGTTCACCCCATACTCGATGAGGAGTTCGAGCGCCCGATCCGCCTCCGCCTCCGACGCCTGGCTCAGCGCGTAGCCGCCGAAGATCAGACGGGAGCTCTCGTGGCCCGTGCGCCCGAAGATCGCCTTCGGAATCATGCTCGCCTCCGCGGCGACATCTTGAGCAACAGAAGACTCTCCACATCTGCGGCCTCCGATTCGTCGGTGATTGGGATGAAGAGCCATCGCCCGTCGCGGAGCTGCGGGGTCTCCCGCAGCATCCGCGCGATGGCGTCACCGAGTTCGAGTTCGAGGGCCTTCCCGGCCTGCTTCGCCCCAAGGACGACCTGGACGAGCACGTGCTCCCGCATCGGATGGAGGGCAGTCAACGACTTCCCACCACGACGGTACCGGAGGTTCCACCCGGTTCTCGCCGGACCGAACCTGCTCCACGTGCCCGTCGCCCCGAGCGTCTCCTCGGCGAAGGCCGTGAGTCGCTCCCAGAGAGGGAGCTTCGATCCGAGCGCCGCTCGAACCTCCTTCGCGGTCGGGGACTGACGGTAGTCGAGAAACGGGCTCTCGTGCATCGGGTTACCTCCTTCTAGAGCTGCAGCCGCTCTTCCTGCAGGAGCGTGTTCTCGAAGTCGTAGAGCTTGAACGGCAGGCCCGGCTCCTCCTTGGTGAGGTAGTGCCGGAAGCCCATCTTCTCGTAGAAGGCGTGGTTGCGGGTCGCCCACTCGGGTGTGTCGAGCGCCCACCGGACGGCATCCGGATGCTTCCGGAACATCTGCCGGAGGACCTCCTTTCCGATCCCGCGGTTCTGGTAGTCGGGGTCGACGAAGACCCCCTCGCACCGCCACTCCCCCTCGCCGAGGTCCGGTCGGACAACGGTGAACAGACCGCCGACGATCCGGTCCTCGCCGAGGATGACCTTGTAGTACGTCGTGTCCGAGTCCTTGCGCTCTCCCTGACTGAGCGTCTCGATGACCTCCTGGAGCCAAGCGTAGGATGTGGGCGGCGGTCCCTTGTCCGGATCCTCCTGCTCAAGGTTTCCCTCGCGAAGCCAGTCCGGCTGCCACTTCCGATCATCGTAGAACGCGAGGTTCGCAACGACGGCCAGGGGGCCGACATCCTCGGGCTGGGCCATCTCGAGTCGGACGGGTCGTGTCTCTTCTCTGCGGGGCATGTTCCTCCTTTCTCCGTGGGACCAGTCTGCCGCGCATTTGTGACACCCTGTGTCATAGATGTAGAATCGTCGTCAGGAGGCCCCATGCGTGCCGACCGGCTGCTCTCGATCCTGATGTATCTGCAGACCCGTGGACGGACAACGACCGATCGCCTGGCAGAGGAATTCGAGGTATCGCGACGGACGATCATTCGCGATCTGTACGCGCTCCGTGTCGCCGGCTTTCCGGTCTACACCGAGCGAGGCCCGCACGGCGGCTGCTACCTTCACGAGGAGTATCGAAACACGCTGACGCAGCTGACGACCGACGAGATCGCCGCCCTCTTCCTTTCGAGCATCCAGGAACCGCTCAAGGATCTCGGCCTCTCGGACCCGCTCCGCGGGGCGGTCCTCAAGCTGACCGCCGCACTCCCCGAATCGCGGCAGGCGGCGAGCGGCCGTGTCGCGAAGCGGATCGTCATCGACTCGACACCCTGGACGGGACGGAGAGAGCCGATCGATCACCTCGCCACGCTTCATCAAGCGGCGATGGAGGATCGATGGGTCTCCGCCACGTTCCGGCGGCCGTTCGATGTTCGAACCGAGCGCCGGATCGCGCCCTACGGACTGGTCGCCAAGGCCGGTGCCTGGTTCTGCATCTGGGCAGGGGAGGACGGACGTCTCCGCGTCGACCGGATCTCTCGCATCCACGAAGCAGTCCTCGAGGATGCGCGGTTTGCAAGGCCGCAGGACTTCGATCCCGAGACGTTCTGGGCCGCGTGGCGCGATCGCCAGGAGGAGGGGCAGCCGACGTTCGACGTCCGGATCTGCGTGCGAGCAGACGCGATCCAATTCGTCGAGGACGCCCTCGGTGCCCGGCGGGGCGTCTTCTATGGAGTCCCGGCTCCAGCAGAGGAGTGGATCCCGATGGACGTCTCTTTCTCGTTCCTGGAGGAAGCGAGACGGAAACTCCTCGCGCTCGGCGGTGCCGTCGAGGTGATCTCGCCCGAGCCGCTCCGGCGGTCGATCGCCGACTTCGCTCGGCAGATCGGCGACGTCTACGAACGGACGCCTCCCTCGATGGGATGAGTCCCCCGGCGTAGAATCCGCTCGAGGAGGGACTCATGAGATTCGAGCAGCTTCTACAGCATCTGTTCGGCGCGATCTCCGGCGTCCGAGCGAAGGCCTACGTCGCGAAGATCGCGGAGTACCATCGGATCCAAGCGTCTCCGGGGTACGACGAAGCACTCCAATTCGTCGAGAGTGAGCTCGTACAACTCGGAATCGAAACGTCCGTTTCCGCGTTCCCGGCCGACGGGAAGACGAAGACCTACGGATGGACCGCGCCGATCGGGTGGCGAATCCGCTCGGGGACGCTCCGACAGATCGAGCCGGAGAGGAGAATCCTCTGTTCCTTCGACGACGTGGCGACATCGATTCTCGGCCAATCTGGGGCCGGGAACACCAAGGCGGAACTGGTCCATATCGGAGAAGGAACGTCCGCTGCGGACGTCGAGGGATGCGACCTCGCCGGGCGGTTCGTTCTCGCCGGCGGCCGGGCAACCGAAGTGCTGAAGCGGATCCGCGGCATGGGCGCAGCCGGACTGATCATCTATCCGGACACCAAACGAGCGGCTGCCGACTACGATCTCGTTCAGTACGCGGGTCTCTTCCCGAATGCTGAGGATCTCGACTCGACGCCGATGGGCTTCTCGATCTCCCGACGGGAGGCCGATCGCCTGATCGCGCAGCTCGAGAAGGGACGGATCCGCTTGTCCGGCGAGGTCGATGCGGACTACTTCGACGGCGAGATGCGAACGCTCGAAGCGACGATCCCCGGAGAGGATCCGAAGGCCGGGGAGATCCTTCTCGTCGCCCACCTCTGCCATCCGCGACACTCGGCGAACGACAACGCGTCCGGGAGCGGTCTGCTTCTGGAGGTCGCCCGGGTTCTGAAGGAGCTGGCGGCCGAGGCCCCGGCCCCGCTCCGGCATCGGGTTCGACTCCTGTGGGTTCCCGAGTTCAACGGGGCGATCCCCTGGGCCGCGGCAAACGTCGAGACGCTTCGCGCCGTACGGTTCGCGCTCAATCTCGACATGGTTGGTCAGTCGCCCGAAGCGATCGGGGAGCCGTTTCGCGTCTTCCGGGTGCCGAACGCGCGGTCCAGCATTCTCAACGCATGCTTCGGTCCGATCCTCGCGCGGATCGCGGAGTCCGACTCGTCGCTCTCGGCGCAGGGATCGCGGCGGGCGCTCCACTACGTCGTCGACCGACCGAGCGGCGGGAGCGATCACCTCGTCTTTCAGGCGACGCCGTTCGAGATCCCGGCTCCGATGTTCGGGCACGACGATCCCTTCTGGCACACCGATCTCGACACGATCGACAAGACGGATCCGACGCGCCTCAAGCAGGTGGGGATCCTGACGGCGGCTCTCGCGACGCTGCCGACGTGGGCTCCCGAGGAGACCGGGCTCCTGATCGATTGGCTGACGTCCTTCGGTGCGGCGGAGTTGTCCCGCGCCAGCGCGCTCTCGCGCAGCATGGAGCCGGAGCAGCGGAGCCGCCTCCTGCGGATCGCGCTCGATATCGAGGAGGCTCGCGCCGGAAGTCTGGCGGAACTCTGTTCCGATTGCGAAACCGGCCCGCTTGGAGGCGCCCTCCGGGCGGTTCACGCAGCATTCGGCGGGCCCGCGGAGCGGGAAGCGGCGCCCCTCACGTCGAGCAGTGCGCCTCGACGCGTCCAGGACGGTCCGGTTCGCTACACCATCGTCGACGAATTCGACGAGGACGAGCGAGCGATCTTCGACGAGCTCCTGTCGAACCACCATCGGGCCGCGGTCGCGTCGCTCGTCGACCTCTGCGACGGGGAGCGAAGCATCGAGGAGATCGCCCTTCGCCTGACGCTCGACTTCGACCGGCCGTTCTCCGCTGCCGATGCGGAGCGGTGCGTGAAGCTGCTCGTCAAGGCCGGCTACCTCGCCGTGTAGCCCAAACACCAGAGATGAGGACTCGAACCAAGCTGATCGAGACGTTGACGCGCTATGATCGCCGCTTCTGGACGCTCCTGATCGTCCAGCTGATCGTGGCCGTCGGCTTCGGCGCCGCGATGCCGTTCGTCAGCATCTACCTGCACAACGTGCTCGGCGTCTCGATGACCTATGTCGGGATGATCATGCTCATCTCCGCGATCGCCGCTGCTGGCGGCCGGATTGCCGGAGGCGAGGTCGCCGATCGGCTCGGCCGACGACCGTTGATCATCGCCGGGATGACGGCGCGCGTCCTGATTTTCGGGTTGATGGCGTTCGTGATCCACATCCGTGCCCCGGCTCTGGTCGTCGGCGCAGTCTTCGTCGTCGTCCGCCTGATCGGCGCGATGATCAGACCCGCGTTGGCGGCGATGGTCGCCGATGTCGTCGAGCCGGAGCGGCGTGTCGAGGCATACGCTCTCTTCCGGATCGGCGCGAACGCTGGCTGGGCGGTCGGGCCAGCGATCGGCGGGTTCCTTGTTGCGACGTCGTACGCGTCGCTCTTCCTGCTGACCGCCTTTGCCAGCCTGATCGGGCTGCTGCTGATGCTCTTCCTCAGCAGCGAGTCGATCCGGACCGCCGAGACAGGCCAATTCTCGATCCGGCGTGTGCTCGACGTCGCCCACGACCTGCGCTTCCTCGTCTTCTGTGGCTGGAGCGTGCTCCTCTTCGTCGTGATGGGGCAGTTTGCCAGCACACTCGCCGTTTTCTCGACGCAGGTCGTCGGGATCGCCGAAGCGCAGTTGGGGATTCTGTTCACGATCAATGGGATCGCAGTCGTTCTCTTCCAGTGGCCGGCGGCGCGCTTGGCGGACCGGATCGGGATCCGCTGGGGACTCGTCCTCGGATGCCTCCTCTACGCGCTCGGCTACTTCTCGGTCTCTTTCGCCGCAGCTTTCCCGTTCCTGATCGGGTCGATGATTGTCATCACGCTCGGCGAGGTGACGTTCTCACCGACATCGATGGCGGCGGTCGCCAACATGGCGAGCGAGGGGCGCGTCGGGCGGTACATGGGCCTGTTCGGACTGACCGAAGCGCTCGGCTGGTCGCTCGGCCCGTTCATCGGTGGCGTGCTGTTCGATGCGCTACGACGTTCGCCGACCGCTTTGTGGGGGATCATCGCACTGATCGGCATCATCGCGGCACTCGGGTTCGGGGCGACCACACGGAATAGGAGTTCGATCGATCGAGGAGGGACAGATGAAGCGCGGTAGAACGATTTGGCTGGCGGCGATCGTCCTGGTCGGTGCGGCGATTGCTGTGTCGGTTCTCTTGGTGACCCGCTCCTCGGACGAACCGTACGTCCTGGCCGCCTGGGACTACGGCGGAATCGCGTGGGTCGAGCCGGCAGCGATGTCATTCGAGGAGGTCGCTGGGACAGCGACCGAGCTCGCCGACGGCGTCTTCGAGCTGTGGGGGCTCGCCACTCCGAATGCCATCGAAGACGTACGGATCGCGCGAAAAGCGGGGCTGCACGATGGTGGGAGCCTCGACCTCTACGCGCTCGGATGGATGGAGGCCGTCACGCCACCGGTGATCGTCGTCGTCTTCCCTGACAGAGAGTCGTCGATGGCGGCGAGCGGATCGGAAAGCGCATCGTTCGCCACGACCTACGCGGCCGATCTTGTCAGCGCTGCACCGTGGCTCACCGAATTGATCGGGGCGTCCGTGGCGATCCTCTGCACCGCCGATCGATGGCAGGAGCAGCTGGTCTCCGAGATGGCTGAGTGGATGGTCGGGCTCTGGATGAGTGAACAGTGTCGATGTACCTTCGGTGAGGCCAGGCTGCCCGAGCTGGTCGTCAAGGGTTTCGTAGCGCATACGGCCGGTTCGCTGATCGGCCGTGAAGGAAGCGCTGAGGCGGTGACGATAACGCGAGCTTGGATGGAGGAGAACGAGATCCCGGTTCAGAACGAAGGTCGTGAGCTGGTTCTCAATGCTGAGCCGGATGTGCTTTCGGCGCTCGGGCAGACGTTCGTCGCTTATCTGCTCGAGGATCGCGGAACGGACGAGCTGCTCGACGTCCTCTGTGCCTGGCAGGGGTTCACGATGTACTGTGCACCATCGAGAGCACAGACACTCCGATGGATCGATGGCTGGCGTACCTCGCTCGGCTTCGAAGACGGATGACAGCAGGAGCTATCGCGCCACCATTCCGCATCTTCTACGTCGAATGATCTCAATCGAACGGGTTTCAACCCGGCTTCCAGCCTTCGTGTCATGGGTAGGTACCGTTCTCGCCTTCTACTTCGATCAGGATCACGCCTCTGTTGTCGTTTCGCAGGATATCATGATTGCCGATGCGAAGAAGAAGCTGGCGCAGATTCCGTTTTGCCAGGACATCTTCGTGACAGACAAGGGAACTGCGGATGAGCCCCTCCTCGGTTGGGTGTCGAACATCAGACTCGGCAAGTACCTCGAGGCGTAGCAGCCACGGCAAACATCCCGCCGGTCGAGGGTCGCCGGCGTGCATTCTGTGTTGATGCGAGTCGACCGCATCGGTGCCTGCAACGTGTTCTTCTACTTGGTCAGATCTCGAGGAAGCGTTGGATCACCATTTCGGGAACGCCACGAGGCTTGACGTCTCCAACCCAGGCAAAACGATGTGGTGGAAGTAGCCGGGCGATGGGATCGGTCTTCTGGACGCCGGGTTCATCGCGGCCATCTCGACGCTCCTCAGACGCCCCAACTGTAGGCGGTTTGAACTGGAACCAATGCGCAACTGGCGATATGCATCCCAAGCCAGCAAAAGGCGCGATATGACGCAGTTAAGATCATCGCCTATTGACTGTACTTCACATTCAAGATAGACTAAGTGCTGCGCCTCGGCGATTCCGCTGCACTAGGGATTCGGCCGCCCGAATCCCACTCGACGCACTCATCTTCCGTCTTCACAGTTCTCGTGTCCGCAGGTCAACCGCAAGATGAGTGCACCTCGGTTCAGAGCACCGTTCACGCCGCAGCGGAGTCGGAACCTCGCGTACGCCTTCCCGGCCGACGGGTCTGAGACGTACGAAGACAAGGAGGAAGAATGACTCGATGGAAGACAGGGATACTCGGATGGGTACTGCTGATTGCGGGACTCATCGTATTGCATGGGGGCGGTGTGGCGGCGGCCGCGCGGTCGCTCGACATCGTCTTCGTCATCGATACGTCGGGCAGCATTAACGCAAACGAGCGCGCACTCGAAATCGGTGGTATCAAGGCGGCTATCGCCGATGTTCTTCTCCCGGCGGCGGCGGCAATGGAGATTCGCATCGGCGCGGTCTGCTTCTCCAGTCACGCGAAGAAGCTGCTGGACTTGACGCTACTCACCCCGGCGAGTTTGCCGCTCATCAACGCCGGCATCGACCGCGCGAACGACTCGAGCAACTGCAGCCACCGCGGCCAAACGAACATCGGCAACGGACTGGAGGTAGCGATTGCACTTCTCGCTACCGGATCCGCAGAACGCAGCGTTATCAACTTCGTGTCGAACGGGGGCAAAAACACAGGGCCGGATCCGATACTGATCGCGGATGCCTTCAAGAAAGGCGCCGGACACGAAATCTGGACCCTCGGCGTTGCGGTGAACGCCACGGGCAAGGCGTTGCTCGAGAAGATCGCCGGCCCCGCACCTGCAGGCTACTTCCCGGCGGCAAGCTTCGACGACTTCAAGCGAGCGGAGACCGAGAAGCTGGGTGACATCGTCAGCGACGATGTCGTAGACAGCTTCGTGGAGCTCCTTGAGGGGCAACTCACGCTTCTCGAGAGCTTCCGCACTCTGCTCGTCGACAGCTGGCCGGGATTGGATCCGCAGGTTCGAGTAGAGCTCATGATCAGTTTCGAGGACCTTCTGAAGCGAATGGTGAAGCTCCTTGTGAGCTTCGAAGACATTCTCAAAGGGAAGTGGCCAACCCTGGATCCGGCGCGCCGCAGTCGGTACCTGCGGGTATTCGAGGAGATGATCCGACGGCAGTCCGAGCTGCTCGATACGTTCGAGTACCTGGTTAAGAGCCTAGAAGGAATCGCGGTACAGCCACTGCTCGACCCAAGGGGCTTCGCCGTGCCCGTTCCCTGCACGGACGAGATGCTGACGGAAGGTCTCTGCGGAGAGGAGGAACCACCGGACGCCGAGCCTTAGGAGGCCGGCGAGCGAGAGACGCGGCGAGTCGAGGGGCGTACGCGAGCGGAGCCGAGGCACAAGTCGGTGGAGAAGTGGTTGTTCGTCGAGACGAACCGCGGCCATCTCCTGATCAACTTGGGGATGGGCGGGGAGATCCTGCTCGTGCCGTGCGGCAAGCTGCCTGAGAAATGGCGCGTTCGATTCGATCTCGACGGCGAGGAGTCTCTCGCGGTTAACTTCTGGTGGTTCGGGTCCACGCACTACGCACCGCCGGGACAACTCGACGGGCACACGATGTCCGCCGACCTCGGACCGAATGCGCTCGATCTCTCCCTGAGGAAGTTTCGAACTCTCGTGGCGGGCCGCCGCGCCGTCGTTTCGCCCGGTTTCGTACGAAACGTAATGAACGTTACACTCGTTTCCCGGCTGCCTTCCTGACGGGCCAGTCTGGATGCGCAATGCGAAGAGAGATAGAGTTGGCGCCACTGTGATCGAACCGCTCGGCGAACCAGAACGCGGAAACGGAAGACGATACGCGTTCCCCCTCGCGTCAGCGTCGATCTTCCTGTCGATCGCAAATGGGGGCATCGGGCTGATCCTCAAGCTCTTCCTTCAAGAGCAGGGATTCGCTCCGATCGTCATCAGCGCAGTCTCCAGCGTCAATGCCGCCGGGATCATGCTCGGCAGTCTCCTCTGGGGCCGGCTGTGCGATCGGACTTCCCGGAGACCGCTCCTGTTCGTGACGCTTCTCACGGCGGTCGCGTCAGTCGGGGTGCTGATTGCCCTGCCGCCGGCATCCATTGCGTTGGGAAGCTCGTTTGCCCGGGCGTTTGCTCGACTCGGATTCTCGACCGTCACGATGACGATCATCTCCGGAGCGAGCGTTGCGTCACGGCGCGGGAAGAACTTGTCCTACGTGACGTCGGCGCGGGCACTCGGATTCGCCCTCGGCTCGATCGCCGCAGGATTCGTGCTCGAGCAGCTTGGCTTCCGCGGCTCATTTGCGGTGATGGCGTGCGTCCCACTCCTGGGCGTGGCGTTCCTGTTCCTGCTCCCCCACCAGCGCGTCTCGGCGACTCGTTCTCGGCGGTCGTCCTGGAGACTCGCGTTCTCCTCCGGGCTGACTGAGCTGTACGTGAGCACCATCCTTCGCCAGATGGCGATCCACGGAGCCTTCTCGCTGTTGGTCGTCTTCATGGCGACCAACGGAATCCCCGTCCGTTACATCGGCGTGGTCAGCGCGTTCAACACAGGAACCCAAGTCCTCGCGATGATCCTGTTCGGCCGCTTGGCGGATCGCGTCGGACGACAACGGATCTTCATGCTCGGTTTCGCTCTCTCCGCGCTTGCCCCATGCGTCTTCACCCTCTCGACCCACGCCGGGATCATGATGCTCGGCTACGCAGTCCTCGGAATCTCTTTCAGCGCGCTCTACATCGGCTCGACGGCCCACATCGGCGACAGCGTGCCGGAGGAACGACAGGGGACGATGCTCGGACTTTACGAGACGTCACGCGGCCTTGGGGGCGTGCTCGGCCCGCTCGTCGCCGGGTCGATCACGCCGCTCGTCGGATTCCGGGGGATGTTCCTGACGATGGGGGGGATCGCGGCGCTCGGGTTCGCGCTGATGCTCTTCCGCCGACTCGCATCGACCCGGCGATCCCGCACCTGAGCCTTCGCGACCCCTCCGTTCCGCTCAGTATCGAGTTCTACATGACAGTCGGTAGAATGGGCGCGCTCTGAATGCAAAGGAGGAGGACGTTGGCTGAAGTGAGCCTCCGGCTTTTCGGAACGCCGAGTCTCGACATCGACGGCCAGCCGGCACAATTGGGACGCCGGAAGGCGATGGCTCTCCTCTCGTACCTCGCAGTCACGCGCAGCCGGCACCATCGCGAGGCGCTCGCGACGCTCCTCTGGCCGGAATCGAGTGCAGAGGCCTCCTATTCGGCGCTGCGGAACGTCCTCTGGATCCTGCGACAGACACCGCTTGCCCATCTGCTTCGGTCCGATCGGACGGCGGTCGAGCTGACCGAGGATGAATCGCTCTCGGTGGACGTCCTCCGATTTCGCGATTTGACGTTCGGCTGTCCGGGCAAGGAGCATGCACGGACGGAGGCGTGTCCCAAGTGCGTCGGCGCGCTCGAAGAGGCGATCTCGCTCGCCGAAACCCCGTTCATGGACGGATTCCTCGTATCGAACGCGGAAGGATTCGACGATTGGCAGTTCGCCGAGCGGGAGGCGCTCCAGCGAGAACTGACGGAGACCCTCGACCGGATGACTGCGTTCTACGCGGAGGCGGGGGATTGGGCGGACGTGGAGACCCACGCGAGGCGCTGGCTCCGCGCTGATCGGCTGAACGAGTCCTGCTGGCGCCGCCTGATGCACGCGCTGGCGTCTCTCGGACAGCGGGGCGAAGCGCTCCGCTGCTTCGAGGAGTGCCGGCGCTCCCTGCAAGAAGAACTCGGCCTCGAACCGGATGGAGCGACGCGCGCTCTCGCTGACCGGATCCGGCTGACCGGCGCGGGGACTGGCGAACTATCGGAAGGGGCTCGAAGAACGAACCTCCCGTCGCCGCTGGCGCCCTTTGTCGGGCGATGCCGCCTGATCGGGGAGGCCACGGACCTTCTCGCGAATGGAGAGTCGCGGCTCGTCACGCTGGTCGGCCTCGGAGGGATCGGAAAGACGAGCCTCGCTTTGGAGATCGCGCGAAAGCTTGAGAACACGATGGATGACGGCGTCTTCTTCATCCCACTTGCCGCTGCCGGAGGTCTCGAAGCGGTCGCCTCGGCGATCGCCCGCGCACTCGGCGTTCCCCTCGCGCGAAGCGAGGGGTCGCGGCTCACCCTGGAGCTGGAGGACTATCTGCGGGAGCGGGAGGTCCTGCTGGTTCTCGATGAGGTGGAGGGAGTCGAGTCGATCGACAGACTCATCTCCTCATTGCTCCGAGCCGCCCCGAGAATGCGCTGCCTGCTGACATCGCGCATCCCTCTCAGCATCGGCGGCGAGACGACCATTCCGCTGCACGGCCTCGAGTACCCAGGCGAGGACACAGCAGCGACATCCCTCGGGGACTACGATGCAATTCGGCTGCTCAAGGTGGCGGAGCGCCGGGTCGACGCGGCCCCGGCGACCCGCGAGTCGGAGCTGTGCGCCATGGCGCGCGTTGCGCGGCTTCTCGACGGCTTCCCGCTGGGTCTCGAGATGGCCGGTGCCTGGCGGGGCGTCTTCTCCTGGCAGGAGATCGGCGATCGGATCTCGTCCAGTCTCGACTTCCTCGTCCACACCCATCGAGACGTGCCAGAGCGACATCGGAATCTTCGTGCCGTCTACGAGCAGGCGTGGAGTCTCCTCACCCGTGAGGAACGCGGCACCCTTCGCCGGCTGGCGATTTTCGAAGGCGGTTTCTCGATCGTCGCCGCCGAACGGGTCGCCGACTGCTCGCCAGCCGTCCTCGCATCGCTGGCCAGGCGCTGCCTGATCCGGAGGGTCGCACCGGAGCGATACCACGTGCACGAGCTGCTGAGACAGTTCTCTCTTCACAATCTTCGGAGCAGTAGGCGGGATTTCGATCTGACGGTGAAGAACCATGGCACATGCTTCGTCGAGTTCGTCGAGGAGTCCTTCGTCAAGCTGAAGGGGCGGGAGCAGATCGAGACGCTCCGCCGGATGCGGCTGGAACTCCCCAACATCCGTCTCGCATGGCTCGGTGCCGCGGCTCGCGGGCGAGCCGACCTCCTCGCCCGCGCGACTCACGGACTCTTCTTCTACTTCGATATCGCCGGACACTTCGAGGAAGGTGCTCGTTTCTTCCGAGATGCGATCGAGCGCTTCGATAGCGAATCCGACGCAGCCGTCGCCGGGCTTCTCCGCGTCGCCTACGGCTGGTTCACGCAATTCACCGCCGAGGCCGAACCGCGCCAGTGGTTCGGCGAGGGGATCGAGCTGCTCGACTCTGTCGAGCCGTTCACCGTCGACCATGCGTTGGCAAACGTGATCGCTGAGTATGCCGGCTGGAGTGCCGACACCGAGCGTGCTCGCGAGCGACTCGGACGGAGTCTGTCGTGGTACCGGAGCGCTGACGATACATGGGGCGAAGCGCTGACGATCGCCGCCCTGGCCGGTGCCGAATTCGGCGTCGATGCCAACGAGGGAATCCGACTGGCGGAGGAGAGCCTGAAGCTCCGAAAGAAGATCGGAGATCGATGGGGCGAGGCGCTGATCCTCTCCGGGTTGGCGCACTACGCGGAGGCAGAGGAGAACTGGGATCTCGCGAAGGTCCGCTACCATCAGAGCCAGCGAATCTCGGCTCGCATTTCGGAGGACCTGTTCATGGCGATCACGGCGCAGCTCGGCCGGGCGCGGGTCGCCAGGAAGCTCGGTGAGTTCGCCGAAGGATTGGAGCTTGCGGAGGATGCATTGCAGCGATCCCGAAATCTGAGCAGCCGCCTTCTGATCGCCTGGTCGTTGACGGAGCTCGGCTCCCTGGCCCAAGCGGAAGGCGACAGTGATTCAGCGCGGAGCCGGTACGAAGAGGCGTTCGATCTGCTCGACGGAACTCCCTGGCGCGCAGGGGCCGGGCACTGCGCGAGGCTCCTGGCCGACGTGGCGGCCGAGGCGGGGGACAAGACGGAGGCTCGGCGATGGCGGCAGGAAGCAGCGATCTTGTGTCCGAAAGGGAAAGAGAAGGACGGATGACGAATCGAACGCTCGTTCTGATGGCAGCGGGGATGGGTAGCCGGTACGGCGGTCTGAAACAGATCGAGCCGATCGGACCGAACGGAGAGTGGATCCTCGACTACTCGATCTACGACGCGCTGCGCGCCGGCTTCGACCGCGTAGTCCTCGTCGTCCGGGAAGAGATCGAGAGGGAGTTTCGAGCGCGATTCGATCGAACCCTCGGGAGTGCATGCCGAATCGACTACGCAATCCAACGGCTCGATGACCTCCCGGCAGGCTTCTCGCCACCGCCCGGACGAGCGAAGCCGTGGGGAACCGGGCACGCGGTCTGGACATGTCGTGACCTTCTCGAGGGACCTTTTGCCGTGATCAACGCCGACGATTTCTACGGGCGAGGTGCGTTCGAACTGCTTGCCGAGTTCCTTGAAGCAACGGACTCTCGAGGAGGCGACCATGCACTGGTCGGGTATGAGCTACCGAAGACGCTTTCGGACCTTGGTCCGGTGACCCGCGGCGTCTGCCGCATCAGCGCGGATGGCTTTCTGTCCGAGATCGTCGAACGTCATCGGGTGCTGGAACGGGATGGCCGGATCGTCTCGTCCGAGGATGGCGCAACGTGGATCGAGCTTCCGGGAAGCGCGACGGCATCGATGAACACGTGGGGGTTCAGCGCTGACTTCATCGCGGAGGTGTCGCACCGATTTCCGACGTTCCTGGCGGAGAACGTAGACAGGCTAGAGACGGCCGAGTTCTTCCTCCCAGAGATCGTTCATACCCTCATCGAGTCAGGACAGGCACGTGTCCGAGTGTTGGCGACAGACGCCACGTGGTTCGGCATCACGTTCAAGGAAGATGCGGCGCGCTCGAGAGAGAAGATGAAAGGACTGATCGAGAGCGGTATCTACCCGGAACGCCTATGGAGCCTCTAACCGGAGACCGAAGCCCGAGGACGATCGCCGATCGTTTCGAGGTCGGGGGAGACATCGTGTCGGTCCGACCGCTCGGCGAGGGACACATCAACGCCACGTACGCCGTCGCCACGGATCGCGAAGACGACCGGCGCTACGTCCTACAGCGAATCAACCGAGCGATCTTCCGGAACCCGGAAGCGGTGATCCGAAACGCCGAACGGATCGTGTCGCACGTTCGGCCGAAGATCCGCGACGAGGGAGGCGATCCGGATCGCGAGTGTCTGACTCCGATCCGAACGCAGAGTGGTCAACCATTCGCGCGCGATCCTGAAGGGGATGTCTGGCGCTGTTGCACGTTGATCGAGGGCGCGTCAGCCCACTCGACCCTGACGAGCGCGAAACAGGTGGAGACGATCGCCCGGGCATTCGGACGCTTCCTTCGACACCTGGGCGACTACCCGCCAGGCGGATTGGAGATCACGCTTCCGGGTCTCCACGACACATTGCGTCATCTCGACACCCTCCGGGAGGCCGCGCGGACAGATCCGCTCGGGCGCGCACCCGATGTGCACCAGGAGTTGGCGCTCATCGAGGAACAGCGTGAGACGATCGTGGCGTGGGCGGCTCGTCTGGCTTCCAGGGACATTCCAGTACGTGCCGTTCACAACGACACCAAGATCAACAACGTTCTCGTCGACAACGCGTCGGGGCACGGGATCTGCGTGATCGATCTCGATACGGTCATGCCTGGTTCGGCTGTCATCGATATCGGCGACTGTGCCCGCTCGGCGCTGACGAGAGTCGCCGAGCCAGGGCAGGAGGCGGAAACCTTCAGCGCCGTCATCCGAGGCTATCTCGCCGAACTCGGTTCGCTCCTCACAGATGCCGAGATCGAGCAGATCGTCCCGGCGGCGAGGGCGATCGCTGTCGAGCTGGGAAGTCGGTTCCTCGCCGACCACCTCACTGGAGATCGATGGTTCCCCGTCGCGCGTCCCTCCGAGAATCTCGATCGTGCTCGGGGGCAACTGCAGATCGCACGGCACCTTGAGATGAACGAGACCGACTACGTGGAGATCGTTCGGCGAGCGGCCGGCCGCCGCTCGCTTCGAGGGACTCGCTCCGGTACGCTGGACACGTGATACGCACGGAGAACCTCACACGACGCTACGGGCAGCGGACGGCAGTCGATCGGCTGACGATCGAGATCGCGAAGGGCGAGATCGTTGGCCTTCTCGGCCCGAACGGCGCTGGCAAGACAACGACCATCCGGATGCTCGCGGGGATGATCGCTCCCTCCTCGGGCACGGCTCGCGTTGGGGAGTACGATCCGGCCCGAGAGCCGGAGGCCGTTCACGAGTCGCTCGGGCTGCTGACGGAGGCCCCCGGCTTCTACGAGCGGCTGACCGCCGAGCAGAACCTCGCGTACTTCGCACGCTTCTACGATCGGATCGACACGGCAGCTGCCGTCGAGCGCTCCCTCGATCGGATGGGCTTGCTCGATCGGCGGCGCGATCGCGTCGCGTCGTTCTCCAAGGGGATGAAGCAGCGGCTCGCCCTCGCACGCGTCCTCGTCCACAATCCGCAGATCCTCCTGCTCGACGAGCCGACGGCCGGACTCGATCCCGAGGCGGCACGCGATCTGCGCAAGCTGATCATCGACCTACGCGAAGAAGGACGGACGATCCTCGTCTCGACCCACAACCTGACCGAGGCGGAAGGGCTCTGTCAGCGGATCGCGGTCATCCAGACGCGGCTGATCGCGCTCGATACGCCCGCCGCGCTCCGTGACGCGAGATCCCGTTCGGCGGTTCGCGTCCGGCTCGTTCGCGGGAACTCGGGTCTCGTCGCCGCTCTTCGCGAGCTTCCGTTCGTTGAGAATACGGAGGTGACGGACGGCGAGAGCCTGCTGATCGTTGCGGTCGAAGATATCGATCGCGATCGTCCTCGCCTCGTCGCGCGGATTGTTGAGCTCGGCGGCGAGATCCTCGAGGTCGCCGAGGAGCGAAGGTCGCTCGAAGAGGTCTACCTCGACCTCGTCCGGGAGGACGCATGAGCGGACGGCGGATCCGCAATGTGCTGCGGAAGGAATGGCTGCTGATGGCTCGATCCCCGAGCAGCCTGCTGTTCGTCGCCGGCATCCCGCTCCTCTTGATCGGGCAGGCGCTCCTCCTGTCGTGGATCCTCCCGAGATTCCTGGGCGTCGACGTTCCGATTGCATCCGGCATGGCAGAGGATCTAGGAAGCATCGAGCGGTTCCGGATTCTTCTACTCGACCAATTCCGGTTCTTCGTCCTGTTGATTCCGGCAATGGTCGCCAACGTCTTCGCCACCCTGAGCATCGTCGAGGAGAAGTTGACGCGGACGCTCGAACCACTCCTCGCCACGCCGGTCCGAACCTGGGAGCTCCTACTCGGGAAGGTCCTTTCCGGCGCGATCCCGGCCGTCGCCGTCGCCTGGGCAAGCACCGGGCTGTTCGTCCTCCTCGCAATCGGGCTCGGCTGGGGTCCTCTCCTTCGATCGGTGATCGACCCGTCCTGGCATCTCTCGGTCTTCTTGCTGACTCCGGCGATCTCGATCCTCAGCTTCGTCCTCGGCGTCATCGGTTCCTCTCGCGCCAGCGACGCGAAGGGGGCGCAGAACCTTGCTGTGGTCGTCGTGCTGCCGCTGTTTGCGTTGATCGCAGTCCAGGTCGTCGGGTGGGTTCGGTTCACCCCGCCCTTGACGCTTGCGCTCTCCCTCGGCATTGCCGCGCTCGACGTCCTGATGCTTCGGCTCGCCGTCCGGCTCTTCGCTCGCGAGTCAATCCTCATCCGCTGGCGGTAGGGACAACGCAGATTCCTCTCATGGATCGGCATGATCCACGAGGGTAGACTCTCCCGGCTCGGCGGAGGGGGAATGCGCAAGTTACTCGAGCAGAATCGCGGGCTGTTCGTCTATCTCATCGTCTCAAGCTTCCTGCTCAACTTCGGACACCGCGTCTGGCAGGCGATGTTCAACAACTTCGCCGTCGAGAAGATCGGTGTCGGACCGGAGGCGATCGGCTGGATCCAGTCGGTTCGCGAGCTGCCGGGGCTCATGGCCTTTCTCCTCGCGTTCCTCGCGCTCGTCCTCTCCGAGCTACGGATTATGGCGCTCAGCCTTGTCGTCCTCGGAGTCGGTCTCGTCTTCACCGGGCAGGCGACATCAATCCCGTTCCTCCTCGTCGCAACGATCGTGATGAGCTTCGGGTTCCATTTCTTCGAGCCGTGCAGCAATGGCGTGGTTCTGATGAGTATCGAGCGGGCGGAGAGTCCGAAGGTCCTCGGTCAGCTTCGAAGCCTCGGAGCGATCGCTGCGCTGACGGCGACCGGCGTGGTCTACCTTCTCGTCGATCGGCTCGGGTATCGCGCGCTGTTCACGATCATCGGGATCGCCGTCGCCGTTGGAGGTGTCATTCTACTTACCCGCGCCAAGGGGCATCACGGCCTTCCGCCAAAGCGTCACGTCAAGCTCCGGAAGCGCTATTGGCTCTTCTACACTCTCGCCTTCCTGATGGGGAGCCGCCGTCACATCTTCACGACGTTCGCGCCGTTCCTCCTCGTCCTTACCTACGGCGTAAACGTGCAGACGATGTCGATCCTGTTTCTCGTCAACGCCCTCATCAACACGTACGTCTATCAGAAGGTCGGCAAGCTCGTGGCGAAGCTCGGCGAGCGCACGATGCTGACGATTGCCTTTGCGACGCTCATCCCTGTCTTCCTCGGCTATGCCTACGTCAGCATCCTGCCGATCCTCTTCGTCCTGTTCGTCCTCGACAACATGCTGTTCGGATTCAACCTCGGCCTGACGACCTACCTGCAGAAGATCGCGCTGACTCCGGAGGAGCTGACGAGCAACCTTTCGGCGCAGACGACGATCAACCACATGTCCGCGGTGATCATCCCGGTCGGCGGCGGAACGATCTGGGCGCTTCTCGGACCGCAAGCAACGTTCATGATCGGCGTTGCGATCGCCGCCATCTCCCTCGTCCTGGCGCAGTGGATCCGCGTTCCGGACGCGCGCCCTCAGGAGTGACCGCTTGGGACCTGTGGGACCGAGTGGGCGAGAGCTATAATCGCCGAGCACCCGAGGGAGGACGACGTAGCCAGATGCTGCAAAATGAACCCCCACGAGCAGATCCCCAACACCATCCAATCGCATTCATCCCGCTGAGCGTTCCGGACGCGATCCATCCGAACGAGACAGGAGGTCGGACGGCCGGAGCCTTCTTCCTCGATCTGATCGAGTCCTCCGGCCTCGCACCGCAGGACAAGGACGTCCTCATCGTCAGCTCGAAGGTCGCCTCGTTCTTCGAACCGGATTGCGTCGTCCGTTTGGCCGATGTCGTTCCATCCCGAAAGGCGCGCCTCCTCGGACGATTGTTCGGCCGAGATCCACGGAAGATTCAGCTCGTTCTCGAACAGGGAAACGTCTTCCTCGTCATCCCGATGAAGCGGATCATCCGGATTCCGAGCATGCGCCGGATGCTCGAGGAGCGTTCGGCGAATCCGGAAGCGATGCGGAAGGGATACGAGGAGCTAAACAACTACACGCTCGTCGTCCGAAACCACGCCGCCTACCTCGATGAGGCGGGAATCGACCACACGAATTCGCCGGACGAGTTTGTCACGCTCCTCCCCTGCGATCCCTGCCGATCGGCACAGACGATCCGCGACGAGATTCGCGAGCGCGCCGGAGCCGAGGTCGCCGTCATCCTCTCGGACACGATCACCTGCGTCGGGCGGATGGGCTCGCAGGACATTGCGATCGGGTACGCCGGGATCGATCCGATCACCCGGGCGACATTCAGCGACGATCTGTTCGGGATTCCGCGCTCCGGCGGGATCGACCTCGTGATCGACTCGATCGCCGGGATGGCCGGCCTGATCATGGGGCAGACGACCGAGCGGCGCCCCGCGGTCCTCCTCCGAGGCCTCGACTACGCGCCGGAGCGCGACGCCGAAGCTCCGGGGATGGCTGCCGTCGAAATGCCGTCCGGCTCGGAATGGCGGATTGCGGTCTACACGGTTCTCGCGACGTTGCGCTATCGGCTCGGGAGTCTGCTCGCGTTTCAGCCGAATCCTAGGCGCCCGGCGAATCGCCGATAGTGAGGTCGTCGGCCGCATCGCCGAAGACGTCGGCGAACGTCTCAGGAGCGCGCCAGAGTTCGGCCATCCCATCGGCGCGGATCGCGACCTTCGCCGGTCGAGGGAATCCGCAGCTATTCGAAGCGAAGTGGTCGGCGCTGTACGCCCCCGTGTGATAGATGACGCAGCGGTCGCCGGGGGACGGAAGTCGATTCAGCCTGACCTTCGCCTTGCTGACCATGTCGCCCGAAAAGCAGAGCCGGCCTGCGAGGAACGCATCGACAGGATGATCGTCTTCCCGCTCTGGCAGGACGGCGGCCGGGAACATGTCGGGCGAGATCAGATTCGTTCCGTGGTTGTTGATCCCCATGTCGAGAGAGACGACCGGATGCCCAAGGACGGTCTTCACGCCGGCCGCTCGGACAAGCGTGATCCCTGCCGGAGCCATCAGCGATCGCCCCGGCTCGACGATCAAGCGTGGACTCCCGATATCGGTCAGGCGATCGAGGATCGTCGCGCCATTCCCGAGACGGCGTGAGAACACATGATCGAGCATTCGCTCGGCCGGATACTCCGACCAATAAGCCTTGCCGACCCATCGCGGGCTTGCCTGGCCGCGCGCTGCGCGAGCGTAGCCCATCGGCAGGTCATTCCAGGTAGTCGCCTCCGAGGCAGGGCCTTCGCCGCGAAGCCTCGCGAGGAGGCGTGAGGCGAAGTCCGCCCATTCATCCCCCGCGAAGAACGCGATCGGGAACCCTCCGCCGATGTCGATCGATTCGACGTCCAATCCGCAACCGCCTGCGATCTCCGCCAGCCGGAAGAGGTGATCGAAGAGGAGGACGTACCCATTCGGATCGGCGATCTGCGTGCCGATGTGTGCTGACAGGCCGCGAAACCGGAGTCGATCGGACGACGCAATCCGAGCGAAGAGCCGCTCGGCCTCATCGATGTGGAACCCGAACTTCGTCCAATCGGCGGCCGTCGTCTGATCCTCCGCCGTCAGCCCGGAAAGAGGCATCCCGCGAAACCGGGTGAGGACATCTGCGCCGGTTCCGGCTCGCTTGGCCCGGTCCTCGAGCTGTTCCAGCTCGACCTCGTTGTCGAGCGCAAGCAAGGCTCCGGCATCGAGTGCCGTGTCAAGATACTCGTTCGACTTGGCGTTTCCGTTGCAGATGATTGCCGACGGCGCGATCCCTTCCTCGAGTGCCGCACGCAGCTCGTATTCGGACGCGACGTCGGCACCGAGGCCGAGCCGTTTCGCAGTCCGAATGGCGCCGCGACACGGGTTCGACTTCACAGCGAACGCGACGGTCGAGTTCGTGTATCGCGTCGCGAGAACGTCGAAGAACCCCCGGGTGTTCTCCTCCAGCTCCTCGAGGAAGATCGCATGCAGCGGAAGCCCGTACCGTTCGATCAATCGCTCGATCAACGGTTGATGGGAACCGAGAAGTGCGTCGAGACGAGTTGTGGTGCTCCGCTGAGGCATGATGTCGCATGGTAAGCGACGGCGCAGACCCTGTCAGCCCAGTTCCGGGATGACCCGAGACAGCTGTCCGTGATGTCGCGCACACTCCGCAACGATTGCCGACCGAACGTATCGGTCTCAGAGAAGCCGCAGTGACACAGCGTTTCCGTTCGAGCAATCTGCAGCGCTATTTCGAGACGCACATATCATTCGGTCATATTCACACTGCGATGTAAATAGCCTTCTGCGACAGATGTCCGAAGGGGCGTCTTCGCCATTGGGATCTTGTCAGAGGCCTGGGGGCGTGCTATCGTGAGAATCAATAGGAGGTGGAGAATGCCTATCACAATCACGATCACAAGCGGAATGCTCCTCGCCTTCTTCTGGGCGTTCTGGATCTTCGCGTTCGCTGGTTGGTGGTGCGGCGGGCCCTGCTAGAGTCAGCGCAGCACGGTGCATGAGGGGGATCTAACGTGATGCAGATCACCGGAGCAAGGAGGATACTCATTGTCTCCTCCTTGCTCGTTCTTCTTCTCGCGGGCTCGGCGTTCGCCGATCCGCGCGAACGATTCGCCCAGGAGACGGGACTCGACATCGACCTGATCGGGGTCGTCCAGGTCGAGATCGATGGGATCGAGCTGACGCTCACCTTCGTCTTCATCAACGATCGGACGTTCCGCAGCAAGATCTCCGCGGAGCTGCGCGCAACGCTGGCGCCGTACGTCGGGCGAAACGCTCTGTACGTCAATCCGAGCGTCGAGCAGGTCGTGGGGCAGTTCGGCTTCTCGCCGTTCGACGTCTCCATCCGCCAAACCGGCGAACCCACGTTCATCCCCGATGCCACCTCATGGATTGAGATCTCCTTCGGCTTTCTGGCGGGTAGGTTCGAAGTGAATCCGAGCGGGCCGGACCGTGGTTCCGGCAGCGAGGGAATCCTTGTGCTCGGTGACGCGATCGATTCGACTCGCCCCTTCGATCTGCTCTATCGAGGCCAAGAGGTACACTTCGAGATCGGCACCACGTACGCTACGACACCGACGACAACACCGGTTCCGCGTTCTGCGACACGGTCGCACGAGCCGGTCGATGTCGCGCCGCTCGGCGAGACAGGCTCTCTGCAGGGGGTCCTGATGCACGAGGAGTTCTCCGCCGAGTCGATGGCGGCGCTCCTCGAGCTCGATGCCGACCTGGTTCGCGTCATGGTCCTTGCTCCGCGGGACGAGGAGTTGCGGATGCTCTTCGTCCGACTCGGGGAGTCGATCCGCGAGAGCCCGCTCGGCCCCGACTTGGTCGCCGCACTCGATCCGCTGATCGGAACGGGAGCCGTTATGGTGTGGGTCTTCTCGGCCGAGGGTGCGGCCTTCTCGCCGTGGACGTTCTACATCAAGCAGGACGGAACGAACTACGTCTTCTTCAGCTCGGCCTCGTTCGTCGAGCTGACCGAAGGTTTCCTCCGTGTCGAGCGGGTGAACGCGGGAGAAGTCGTTGCCGGGGTGATCCGTCTTCCGAAGTCCGTCGACGCAGACCGGCCGTTCTCCGTCTACTACGGGACCTCGGCCGTCGACTACTACCCGTAGTCCGCGGCTTCCCCTTGACACATCCAGCGGCTTCGGTCCGGCCGTTAGCTCGGAGGGCGTGATGAGATTGATCCTCGCCTCCAATTCCCCACGAAGACGCGAGCTCCTCTCACGATTGACGAGCGATTTCTCCGTCGTTCCAAGCCGGGTCGATGAGGTCGCAGTCGGCACGCCGGAAGAGCAGGCCGTCGAGATCGCTCGCGCGAAGGCGCACGATGTCGGACGTCGAGAACACGGAGTGATCATCGGGGCGGATACGATCATCGTCATCGACGGCGACATCCTTGGAAAGCCTGCGTCGCGCGCTCACGCCCGTGAGATCCTCGAGCGCTTGAGCGGACGGGATCACTCCGTGCTCACCGGGCTTTGCCTATGGGATACCGAGTCGAACACAGAGAAGCTCGCCTGCGAAGAGACTCGCGTGACGTTCCGAGCGATCGACAATGAGGAGATCGACGCCTATCTCGACACCGATGAGTACCTCGACAAGGCCGGAGCCTATGGCATCCAAGGTGCTGCCGCGAAGCTGATCTCCGGAATCGAGGGCGAATACACCAACGTGATGGGCCTTCCGCTCTGCCGACTGACGCTCCTCTTGCGAGAGATGGGAGTCCGGCTGTAGCCTCTACATCGCAGCACCGCTTCGAACGAATCAGGTAGCCGCCAGAAGGAGGAGGGCATTGGTGTCCGAGAAGAAGAAACACAGCATTCACACGCTCCAGAAGATGAAGGCCGAAGGGGAGAAGATCGCCTGGCTGACAGCGTACGACTACCCGACGGCGCTGTTCGCCGAAGCCGCGGGACTCGACATGCTCCTCGTCGGGGATTCCCTCGGAATGTGCGTCTACGGGTACGACGGAACTGTCCCGGTCACGATGGAGCAATGCATCGTCCACTGCGAGGCCGTCCGACGCGCAGCCCCGAACACGTTCGTCATGGGCGACATGCCGTTCATGAGCTATCAGGTCAGCGACGAAGATGCCGTCCGCAACGCGGGGCGCTTCCTCAAGGAGGCGAACGTCGACGCGATCAAGCTCGAGGGCGGGGTGCGTGTGATCTCGAAGATCCGGGCGATCCTCGACGCGGGGATCGTCGTCTGCGGCCACATCGGGCTGACGCCGCAGAGTTCCGGGCAGCTCGGCGGGCACAAGGCACAGGGTCGGACGGTTGCATCGGCGCGAGCGGTAATCGAAGACGCGCTTGCCATCGAGGAGGCCGGTGCCCAGCTCCTCCTTCTCGAGGCCGTGCCCCCGGAGGTCGCCGGGTTCATCACTGAGAAGCTGGCGATCCCAGTCCTGAGCATCGGGGCCGGCCCCGAGTGCGACGGGCAGCTCCTGATCGTCTCCGACCTGATCGGCCAGTTCCAGGCGTTCACACCGAAGTTCGTCAAGCGCTACTGCAACGTCGCCGAGTTGGTGACGGACGCGATGCGAGAGTACGTCAAGGACGTTAAAGCGGGCACCTTCCCGAGCGACGAGCACTGCTATCACATGCTCAAGGCGGAGGCCGGAGGGTTCCCCGACCTTCAGAAGGAATTCGAATAGGCGCGAGGAGGGATCGATGAGCGATTTGCGGCAGCGACTGGCGATCAGCGAAGCGCATCTTCGTCGAATCAATGACTACCTGCTGGATCCGGGCTCCGAGGTGATCAACGAGTTCCTGGCAATCGTCGAGAAGCACGGTGGGCCGGATGAGATCAACCGGAAGGCGACGGAGGCGCGCCGGTTGCCGTCTCTGCTGGAACGGCTCGGCGCCGCTGGCTCGCCGTACCTCGCCGAGGTGGAATGGTTGATCGAGCAGCGCGACGGCGGGGCATTCTGCACGGTCGAGGCCTTCCGACGAAAGGTTCTCGGCGACCGCGCCGCCGGGATGAGCTTCGACGAGACGAACGCAGTGACGCTCGAGATCAGCGCGCTCCAATTCTTCCCCTGGTTGATCGCCGAAGCGAAACAGGCGATCGAGAACGGCGAGTTGATGCCCGGCCGGTATATCCGTGTCCGGAACATGGCCGAGCAGACAGCCGACAACGGTGACACCCTCGCCGTCGCGGCGGCGATGCAGGTGATCGGCGCCAGCTACGTCGAAACGCTCGACACCAAGGGGACCGATGGCTCGAACATCCACCTCGGCGGTCCAGCGACGATCACCGGGTACTTCGGCGGGGTCGGCCAGCCGAACGACCATGCACTCCAGTGGGTCGACGAATTCCTCGGCTACTACACCGAGTACGGTGTCCGGCAGGTCCTCAACATCAATCCGGGGACGGTCCTCCTCGGCTACCTCCTCCACAAGCTCGGGATCGACATCGAGTTCAAGATCTCGGTCTTCATGGGGAACGACAATCCCTACGCGGCAATGTGGACACTGATCGGAGCACAGCTCTTCGCCCGCGAAGACGGCTCGACGTCGCTGATCGGATTCAACTGGGCGAACTCGGTCGACAACGCGACGATCGAGAAGGGCGCGACGATCCGAAGTGCGCTCGGCCTCGAAGCGAATGTTCGGTTCGAACACCACATCACCGAGACGCAGAAGTCGATCGTCATCCAGCCCTACGATCGGACCGAGGAGCTCGTCGAGCTGGCCGACCACGTGGCGAACATCTCGGCGAAACACGAGGGCGGGAAACCGGAGATCGACGGAGGCCGCGAACATCCGTCCGACATCCTCGACTACTTCACCCCGAAGAGCGACATCGAGGCGGGTGGGCTGATGAGCGCCATGGAGCGCAACTACCTCGACAAGCACGACGCCCTGAATCGGACGGCCGCCGCGCTGACGGAGAAGGGCCTCTCGTTCATCGCTGCACAGAACCTGCACAAGTAAGTTCATCGAAATCCGTTGAGGGTGGGAGGCGGCTGCGCTAAGCTCTGCCTCCCATCCATCGAATCGGAGAGGTCCGAATGGACGACTTCGCATCACTCAAGCGCCGCATCGAAGAGGAGCGGATCGATTCGGTCGACTTCCGCGTCACCGATCTAGCCGGGCGCTTCCGGCACATCACGATCCCCGCGTCCGGCTTTCGCGAGTCCGTAGTCACGGAAGGGATCGGATTCGACGGATCGAACTACGGCTTCTGCAAGGTCTCGGGCAGCGACATGGTCCTCATCCCCGATCTGTCGACCGCCTACGTCGAGGAACGGTGCAGTGAGAAACTCCTGACCCTCGTTTCCGACATCTGCGATGCGAAGACCCGGATGCCGGCCCCGATCGATCCCCGAGGGACGGTCATTGCCGCGGTCGAGCACCTCAAAGAGCGCGGGATCGCCGACGGGGTGCTCGTCAGTCCGGAGTTCGAGTTCTACGTCTTCGATGAGGTTCTCTTCGACAGCGACGCCGGACGGAACGCGGTCGAGATTGCTCCGGCCGAAGGCACCGACCACTCGACCCTTGTCGGACCCGGCACGTGTGAACGCTCGGCCTATCACGCACCGCTCCTGGCGGATCGAATGCTGTCACTTCGCTGCGAGATCACCCGCCAGATCGAATCGGCTGGGATCCCGGTGAAGTACCACCATCACGAAGTCGGTCCGTTCGGTCAGCAGGAGATCGAGCTCGGCTTCGACGGGCTTGTGCGGATGGCCGACGCCGCATTGATCGTGAAGTCGCTCGTGCACAACGCGGCATCCGAGCGAGGGCTGACGGCAACGTTCCTCCCGAAGCCGATGTACGGCCAGGCGGGAAGCGGAATGCATCTACACCAGTATCTCGTTCGGGACGGAGAGAATCTCTTCTCGACCGAAGAAGGGCTCTCCGAACTGGCTCTCTGCTACATCGGCGGGCTGCTCACCCACGGGGCGAGCCTGATGGCGCTGACGAATCCGTCGACGAATTCCTACCGGAGGCTTGTCCCGGGGTACGAAGCGCCGGTCAGCTTCGTCTTCGGCGCATCGAACCGGACTGCTGCGGTCCGCGTTCCCGCGTACGCTCGACAGGAGGAGCGGCGGATCGAGCTTCGGACGATGGACGCAACCTGCAATCCGTATCTCGCCTTCGCCGCGATCCTGATGGCGGGGATCGATGGGATCGAGCGGGGATTGAACGCGCAGGATCTCGGGCTCGGCCCGTTCGAGAACGACGTCTGCAAGACGAACCACGGCGAACCGGCACCGCGTGATTTAGACCGAGCGCTCGACGCGCTCGAGGCCGATCGGGACTACCTGCTGACAGGGAACGTCTTTACCGAGGCAACGCTCGACCACTGGATTCGGACGAAGCGAGCGGAAGCGGCCGCGGTCGCTGCGCGCCCGCATCCCCACGAGTTCACAATGTACTACGATCTCTGACCTCTTCGAGAGGATCGCGTGGCGGTTGGTCGGTCCTCACGACTCCCGGAGCCCGAAGGTCGGCTTCATCGCTTCTTCTCTTCGCGATCCAGGTACTGGATGATCGCTTCGACGACGAGGTAGTTGATCGACCGATCGACCTTCTTCCCGAGTGTTTCCAAGCGCTCGATCGGCTTTCGGTCCAGTTTGCTCTTCGGGATGTAGATCGACAGTGTCGTCACTTCACTCTTCCGGACCACGCGGCTCACCTCCTCTCTGTCCCGTTTGAGGTCCCTGGGTTCTGTGTTAGCCTACAGCAATCCAAAGAGAGTCGGCAAATCGAGTCAAGCCGAAAAGGAGACGCCTGAGGCTCGGTCGAACCTCAGGCGTCGACAGAACTCCGATCGCTTCTCGTCAGCGAATCACAAACCGGAATGTGTAGAAGACGATCTCCCGCTCGCCGGCAACGGTCTTCACAGCCGGTTCACAGCCGGGCGGCGTCTCCGCGTGCGGCTGGCCCATCATGTGATGCGTCATTGGCGCGCCGGGCACGCCGCGCTCGACCGCCAGGACGAACGTGAACGTCGCCTGATCGAGGACGCCGGTCGTGACGATCGGCTCTTCTTCCCAGGCGATCTCGGTGATCGGAATCACCGCATCGAACAGGTCGCCGGCCGGCGCAATCGAAATCGACCCGCCGTAGGCGAAGCTCTCCTCGTTGATCACGTTCACCGTGTTTCCGCAGGGAAGCTGGATCGAGCAGCGATCCCACAGAATGCTGATCACGTCGTCCGAGATGTTGTGGATCCAGAACGGCAGACGGCTCTCGACACCCTCTTCGGTATGCGAGATGTTGAACGCGATCCGAATCGTGTCATCCTGGAAGACCGCCTTCTCCGAGTAGATCGGATCGAGCATCTCCAGCGAGGTCGGCGGGAGGACCGTCACCTCTGCGACCGATTCCTCGACGACCGGCTCAAGTTCCCGCTCGGCGACTGCCGGCTCGGGCCGATAGGCAAGCATCCCGAACAGAAGCAGCGCTCCCATGATCGCGGCGATCACCGCAATCTTTCCCAGATCATTCACGATCTCTCACCCCTCTTCGTCGACGAAGTTGGTAGATATACCCATCCTATCCGGCGATACGTGATGAACTGCGAGGAGTTTGGCCGATTCGGAACAGACCCTTGTCCGGCGGTTTCAGACACCGATCGAGGCCAAGAAGAAGAGCCAGCGAGAGGAGTCGAACCTCCGACCGACGGTTTACGAAACCGTTGCTCTACCACTGAGCTACGCTGGCATCGCGCGGATTATATCGATCGTCCGATAGGGCCTCAAACGACCTGCGAGTAATCGGAAGAGGACATGCGGCGGGGGAGCTGGATCTAGGCCCCCCGCCTTGGTATTCGCGCTACTCCTTTGCCGCGATCGCCTCCTTGAGCGCTTCGATCTCGGCTCGCAAGTCGTCAATCTGATCCTGCTGCGCAGCGATCTCTGCATCCTTCTCCTGAGACAGCTCATAGAGCGCCTGGATCGAGACGAGGGCAATCCCGTCGACATCGCTGCCGTTGATGTATCGCTCGTCCTCGCCGTAGCCAAAGGCGGCGTACAGATCCTGCGCCATTGGGCCGATGTGGCGGATCGACGGATCCTGCGACTTAAGGCTCCATGAGGTGACTGGGATCGTGCTCAGCCGGGCGAGGACGTCACGGCCGTCGACCTCCGCAAGGATGTCCTTCGCCTCTTTGTCGCTCATCCGGCTCCACGAGGCTGCTCCTGGTTTCAGTTGAACACCTGTATACATATCGGGGATGATGATCCCATCACGAATCTCCTCCTCAGTCTTCACCTCCGATACGAAGACGACCCCGCCAGTCGCTCGAACGCAAAACGAGTTCTCGGCAAATGCGTAGAACCCCTCAGATTCGCCGAAAAGGCTGTCAACGCTGCTGTTGTCCGACCAGACGAATGATCCGTCCTCGTTGGCAGAGGCTTTGTATCCGCCTGCAAAGCTGTGATCCCCTTCTGCAATGCACTGATACCCGGTAGCGATGCTGTAGTCACCTTCCGCAGTGCACTCATACCCACCGGGAATCGTCGCGCAGTGCCCGGAGACGTAGTTTGCCGCGCCCCCGCCAATTGCCGAGTACGAAGACGCGACATCGTTCCCTAGGCCTCCGGCGATCGTGCTTTGCTCTCCTGAGGCATCGTTGCTGAAGCCCCCACCGATGGTCGCATACCTGCCGGTCGCGCTGTTGCTTGTTCCCCCACCGATGGCACCGGCATCTGACGCTGTGTTGTAGCCTCCTCCGCTGATCGTGGATACGAAGCCGGAAGCAATGTTTTGATACCCGCCGGATACGGTGGCATACGAGTCGCCCACGTCGTTGTATCGGCCGCCAGCGATCGTACCGTAGCTGGCACTGCCGGCAGCCTCATTCTCCGCGCCTCCCCCGATAGACACGTAGGGACCATTCGCGGCGTTTTCCGACCCACCGGCAACAACAGCGTCTTCGCCATTCGACTGGTTCTTTCGCCCTCCCCCCACGGTCGCCCCCGCCGAATTGGCCTGATTGTCGAGTCCCCCGCCGATCGTGGCATTCTCGGCCGCGGCCACATTCCAGCTCCCGCCGGCGATCGCGGCGTAGGTTCCATTCGCGGCGTTCTGCGAACCGCCGCCGATGCTGGAGAAGTGCCCGAAGGCGTGATTAACGTATCCTCCGGGCGCGGTGGACCAGCCGCCACCCGCGACGTTGGCCTTTCCCCCACCGACGGCCGCGTGCTCGCCCGAGGCCACGTTGTGTTCTCCTCCACTGACCGTCGCATAGGAGGCGTCGCTCCCAGTTCCAGACTTGTTCCCAGCTTGATTCCCCGAGCCGCCGCCGATCGTACCGAATGCATCGGTGACCTCGTTCGAGTACTCGGGCTTGCCGCCGCCTGAGATCGTTGCGCCCGAAATAGCTAGCCTCACACTGTTGTCCTCGAAACCTCCGATCAAGTTTGGGCAGATCCCGGCGAGGTCGGGGCGGAAGAGGAATGCCTGTCGGCCGCCAACCTTGATCATGAAGACCCTGCCGTCCGTCGTGCCAAGGAAATCCGTACCCGGAGTCGTCATTGCGTTGCCGTGGAGATTCCAGACAGTCTCGCCCCCGCTGAGGGTCTTCCAGCCAACTGTGCCGTTTCCATCCGTGGCGAGGACCTGGAGGTTTCCTCCGTCGGTGCTCGGGAGGGTATACGCACCGATTGTCAGCGCGCCGGTGAACCGGCCGGTCCCGTCGATGTCGAGCGTGTGAGTCGGGCTCTCCGTCCCAATGCCAAGATTCCCGGCAGTGATGTAGCTGTCGCCCTCGCCGGTCAGCTTGACGGTGTTCGATCCATCTCCCTTGAGCCACAGCGTCCCCGAAGCCGCGCCATCCGTATAGAGACTCAGCGCATCCCCAATCGAATCAGACACCGCAATCGCAGTACCAACAGTCGGATGGTAAACGTGCAGAGGATACCCTGGCGTCAGCGTTCCGATTCCCAGGCGGTCTCTGACATGCCAATCGTACGCGTCGAAACTCGTTGCGGCAGCCGCCACCCACGCTGGGGCAAGCGTCATTGCGATCGCCGCACCGCAGATCAGACCCCACAGGGCCGCCTTCGATATCCATCGGTCCATGTCGTTCCTCCTTCGCAGATGCGCTCTGACTGCGAGGAGTATAGAAAGATCCGACCAGGAAATGAAAGAATGAGCGACGACCTGTTGTGACCTGATTGTTTAAGGCCAGTCTGGCAAGCAGGTCGTCGGTGACACCGGAGTCACCTGCGCCGGGCGAGATCGCCGAGGCTTCGCATGGCCTGCCATCGCCGAACCTCGAATATGATGGAAGCGGGGGAGCCGTGCTCCGACTCCCCGCTTCGTCCTTCTGCTATTTCGGCGTTCCGACCTCCGCCTCGAGGGCCGCGACTCGCTCGTTTAGCCGCTGGAGTTCATTCAGCAGCAACGGAACGAGCTGCTCGTAGCGGACGGTGTACGGATCGCCGACGTCATCGTAGATGACGAGATCGGGCGCCACCTCGGCGACCTCCTCGGCGATCAGGCCGTACTGCGGGATCCCAGCCGGATCGATCTCCGGCTTGTACGCGAACGTCACCGGGCGCAAGTCGTACAGCACGTCGCTTGTCGATCCGAGATCAGCGATGCCGGTCTTGAATCGCATCGAAGACGTCGTCGTTCCAAGCTGACCATCACTCTTCATGTAGACGTGGATGCCGGTCGCGACGGTCACACCGTAGATCCCCGCGATGTAGGTGGCATTGTGGTCCGTGTCGCCCCCGCCGGGCCTACCGATCCGGATGGTGTTCGACTCGGACGCTTGGCCAGCGTTGCCAAGGTAGATATTGTGCCAGCCGCTTGTCATTGCATTGCCGGCGTCGTATCCGATACCAATGTTGTCCGATCCTGTGGTCATGCTCGCCAATGCGCCTTCTCCGAACGCACAGTTCTCGGTCGCTTCCGAGCCGGCCGCCGCACCGAGGGCGTCCTTGCCAACAGCCGTGTTCGAATCACCTGTTGTGTTCACATCGAGAGCGCCTTGGCCGACCGCGGTATTTCCGGAACCCGTTGTGGTGGCCTTGAGGGTCAGCTCACCGACCGCCGTGTTGTTCTCGCCTGAGGTCAGAGACATCAGTGCCTCGGACCCGATTCCCGTGTTGCGATTCTGCGTCAGGCTAAGATTGCCAGCATTCGCCCCGACGAATGTGTTCGTCGAACCGCCGTAGTTGTGGACAAATCGACTGCCGTCGACGTAGATGTAGCCGGAGAGGCCGATGTTTCCATCAACTTCGAGCTTCTCGCTCGGCGTCGTGTCGCCGATTCCCACGTTGCCCGAGTTTGAGTTGTAGATGTCGTCCCCGCTGGCCGTCCAGTAGCCGGAGCCGGCGCTCGCTGTCGAGCCAAGCTGGCCGTTCGCATCGATGACGACGTACTCCCCGCCGGTGACCGAAACGCCTCGGGTCCCGGCCATGAAGGCTGCACTGTGAAACGAGCTATTACCGATCCGGATCGTGTTCGATTCAGTAGCCTGGCCTGCGTTATCGATGTAGATGTTGTGGGAGCCGCTCGTCAGTGCCAGGCCTGCTGATGACCCGATCGCGATGTTGGAGGAGCCGGTTCCGAGAAACTGAAGAGCCTTGTAGCCAAGCGCCGTTGAGTGGTTGCCCGTGCTCGCGTGAAGCGCGTACGGACCTAGAGCGGTGTTCCAGCTGCCAGCCGTGTTGGTGAGCAGTGCTCTTGTCCCGACGGCGGTGTTCCCGCCGCCATCCGTGTTGGAGGACAGTGCTCGGGCTCCGACGGCCGTGTTGTTCCATGCCGCAGAGCCTACATTGCTGGAGAGCGCGCTGTACCCAACGGCCGTGTTGTCCCAACCGTCTACATTGCTGCCAAGCGCGTCCCGACCAACGCCGGTGTTTTCGGACCCCGCGATCGAGAGGTCCCCCGCATTGACTCCGACAAACGTATTGGTGGTCCCAGTGGCGTGCAGTAGCACCTGTGTCCCGAGGTAGAGCGCTCCCTGAAGCTCGATGCTTCCAGCGACATCGAGCTTCTGGTCCGGCGTCGAGTCACCGATCCCGACGTTGCCGGAGTTGTCGTTGTAGAGGTCGTTTCCGCTGAGTGTCCAGTTGCTCGAGCCAGCGGCAACGGTTGTCCAGCTTAGTGCCCCGCTTCCGTTCGTTGCCAGCACCTGACCGTTCGTTCCATCCGAGTTCGGTAGCGTGTACGCGCCGATCGTTAGATCGCCGTCGACATAGACGTCGCCATCTCGTTCGACGCGGAACCGCTGGATGTCATCGCCGAAGTCACCGGTGGTTCCGTTGCCGTCACGGGCCTCGATGATGTTCGTGCCACCAGCGCTGTTCGCCAGGAGTCCCGTGCTGTTGTAACTCCAGCCGAACAGGCCTGGACCGCCCGGATCGCCGTTGTTGAACCCGCAGACACCGGCCAAGGAGCCGTCGGCGGCGCCCAGCACACCGTTGTAGCCGTTCGTGTTGGTGCCGAGGATTGCCGGGTTGCTCGCATCGTCAGACTCCACCGTCAGCGCAGCCTGCGGTGTGGTATCCCCAATCCCAACGTTTCCGGCGTTTGAGTTGTAGATGTCATCCCCAGTGAGCGTCCAGTAGCTGGTGCCACTGCCGGAGACCGTTTGCCAGCTGACGGTCCCGCTCCCGTCGGTGGTCAGCACCTGTTCGTTCGTCCCGTCCGCCGTCGGCAGTGCGTATGCACCGACCGTCACCGCGCCAGTGAAGCGGCCGGTCCCTGCTACGTCGAGCGTCGTCGTCGGACTGGCCGTGCCAACGCCAAGGTTTCCGCCGGTGACGTAACTGTCGCCCTCGCCGGTCAGCTTCAATGTGTTCGAACCATCCCCCTTGATCCACAGCGTTCCGCTCGCCTCTCCGTCCGTGTAGAAGCTGAGAGCATACCCCGTAGGATCTTGGACACCGAACGCTGTGCCGGCCGACGTGCGCCTCAGATGCAACGGGTAGGACGGACTCGCGGTTCCGACGCCGAAGTTCCCGCCCGTCATGTAGACGTTGCCGCCGTTCATGTAGCTGTCGCCGCTACCGGTCAGCTTGATCTTGTTCGCACCACCCCCCTTGATCCACATCGTTCCGTTGCCGCTGTTGTCCGAGTAGAAGCTCAGCGTGTAGCCGGTGTTGTCTTCCACGGCAAACGCCGTCCCCAGCGTCGTCCGCTTCACGTGGAATGGGTAGGCCGGTGCATCCGTCCCCACACCGATCCGATTGCTGACGTGCCAATCGGTCGTATCGTACGCCTTTGGACCGAAGGGTGGATCGTCATTCCTCCACGGATCTTCCCCGGGAGGGCTCGACGCCACCGGCGCTGTCTTCAGCTCAACTCGGTCGCCTGGCAGCAGCACGACCTTCCCCGTCTTGTTCAAGATCAGGCGCTCGCTCGCATCCCACGCCTGTGCGACGTAGAGGTAGTAGCCGTTCGCCAGACGCTCTCCCTGTTCGTTCGTCCGATCCCAGTCCACGGTGTCACCGAACACCACACCGGAATCCCACAGCTCGTTCTCCGACAGGTCGTAGATCGTCACCCTCAGGCTCGCTGCGCCGTTCGCTTCGAACCGGATCACGTCCGCGTAGAGCGTCGCCGTGAAGCTTGTCTCGCCTGACCCACCCATCGCCAACAGCGGCACGAGAACCGCCGCGAACATCGCTCCGCTCAACACACCCCACAGGGCCACCCTCCGAGGCCATCGACTCATATGTTCCTCCTTCGCAGATGCATAGGACTTCGGGAGAGTGTAGTGGGGAAAAGTTCGAACAGACAAGAAACAAACTCATGCGCCTATGAACTGGATGTTTTGCGGTTATGACTGATATGCAATGAAACAGAGCGGAGAGGAGGCTGAGGCCTCCTCTCCGCTCTAGCATTCCGCAGATGCTCGCCAGCTACAACAGAGACTCGACGAGCCGCCGGAGTTCCTCCAGCTCAGCCTCCAAAGCACCGATCCGAGCCTCCTGAGATTCGAGTTCGATCGCCTTCTCCTGCAGCTCGTTCACGAGCAGCGGGACGAGCTGCTCGTAGCGGACCGTGTATGGCTCGCCAGTGTCCTCGTAGATGACGAGATCGGGCGCCACCTCGGCGACCTCCTCGGCGATCAAGCCATACTGAGGGATCCCTGCAGGATCGATCTCCGGCCTGTACGCGAACGTCACCGCGCGCAGGTCGTACAGAACGTCGCTCGTCGAGCCGAGATCCGCGATGCCGGTCTTGAAGCGTGCTGAAGACGTCAGTGTCCCTAGCTGGCCGTCCGACTTGATGTACGCCGCTGTCCCTCCGGACACGGTGACGCCATTGATCCCAGCGATGTACGCAGCGTTGTGATCGGTGCCGTTCCCGATCCGAATCGCGTTTGATTCCGTTGTCACGCCATCGTGGCCAATGTAGATGTTGTCGCTGCCCGTGGTCAGGTTGCCCCCCGCGCTGTCACCGAGCGCGATGTTGGATGACCCCTCGGTGGTGGCTCGCAGGGAGTTACGCCCGACTGCGGTGTTGTACGATCCGGTCGTGTTGCTCTCCATGGCCCCGGATCCGACAGCTGTGTTGCGTTGACCCGACGTGTTGGCATACAAGGTCCCAGATCCGATGGCGCTGTTCTGCTGGCCTGACGTATTGCCGCCAAGGGTGTAGTAGCCGACAGCTACGTTGCTGTTCCCGGTGCTGGTCTCACTGAGCGCCCGATACCCGACGGCGGTATTGGA
>JANQEA010000042.1 GCA_028278555.1 Candidatus Bipolaricaulota bacterium
GCTCGGGAAGGACAGGATCGGCAAGGTGATCGGGAAGACCCAGGGCTGGGGCCAGCACTTCGCGAAATACGGGAGGAAGCCCGAGCCCATGCCCGTCGCGATCGTCTATGGCTGGCACGAGGCCCTGGACATCGTCGGCGGAACGTCGTTCAACCGCAACACCTCCGAGTATGCGATGGCGGGTGCGATCCTCGGTCAGCCGGTCGAGATCGTGAAGTGCGAGACCGTCGACCTCGAGGTTCCCGCCTCGGCCGAACTCGTGATCGAGGGAACGATCGACCCGGATCCCTCCTCGTTCGAGAACGAAGGCCCCTTCGCCGAGTACCATGGCTACCAGGGTGGAGTTCCTTCCCCGAAGCCCGTCGTCAGGGTGTCGGCGGTCACCTACCGGAACGAACCGATCTTCCGGGCGGGCCTCGAGGGATGCCGCCCCGGATTCCCTTCCGAGGGCGTAGCAGCCCTCAACACGAGCTTCGCAGCCGTGATGATGAACGCGATGGAGGATTCCGGGATCCTCGGCGTGACGGACATCTGGTTCCCGCCGGTGGCTTCCGGTACGCACGTCGTCGTGCAGATCGACAAGCAGCATCGGGGCCATGCCCAGCAGGTGGCGGCGGCCCTGTGGTCCCGCAGCATGTCGATGTTGCTCTTCAAGCACGTGGTCGTCGTCGAGCAGGACATCGATATTCGGGATCCCGAGGCGGTCGAATGGGCGATCGCATACCGGGTCGACGCGGGCGATGGGGGGATCACGACCTACGGTCCGACGGGAGGCTCGCTGCTGGATCCGGGTGTGAACCCGCTCGCGCGGAATCCCCAGAAATTCGGTTCCGGACGCTGGACCCGCGTTCTGCTCGACGCCACGCGGAGCTGGGAGTTCGATCCGTCACCCGCCACCGGGAACCGGAGATTTCCGCCCGTCTACCGCCTGCCGATCGAGCTCGAGCGGCGAGTCCACACGCGCTGGCAGGACTACGGAATCCCCATCGACTACCCCGACGAGCGTCGCCGAGAGGTTCTGACGCTCGAAAGGGTCAGCAAGGCGCTACCCGAAGCATGAGTGCACCCGAGTGGTTCAGCCCCGATCTGGTCCGAACCGGGGCGGCGGAGCGTCGCCGACGAGGCTGAGCTCCTGCTTGAACCCGAAGCCCCTCGTGTTGTCGATCAGCCGGATCCTGCGGGGCCGCACGACGAAGAAGTCGCTCGCGAGCAGT
>JANQEA010000055.1 GCA_028278555.1 Candidatus Bipolaricaulota bacterium
CCCAGGATCTCGCGCTCGAGGGCGGCGATGTCGGCCTCCCCGATCAGCTCGTGATCGACCTCCGGGACCGGGTCCTGCCACAGCTGGGGCGCGGGAACCACCCCCACCTGCTCGTGATCGACGAGGTGGGCTACCTCGGCTACGGCGACGATGCGGCCAACGTGCTCTTCCACGTCGTCAACGATCACCTGCGCAAACGCTCCATGGTCTTCACCACGAACAAGCCGCTCGACGCCTGGGGCCGGCTCCTCCACGACGCCGACCTCGCCGCCGCCATCGTCGACCGCATCCTCGAGCGAGACCGCCTCCTTCCGCTCGACGGTCCCTCCCTGCGGACCCGGCGCCTGGGGCTTGACGATCCCACCGATCCTCAGGCATCACAGGAACCGGCCAGAATTTCCGGAATCGGTCCGGCGAGAATTTCCGGAACCCGCAGCTGCCATGGAGAATCACGCGCTCGAAGTCTGGGACCTCCAGTCGCACATGCTTCTCCACTCGATGGAAGGCCATTCCGCGCGAATCAACGCAGTGGAGGTGACCCCGGATGGCCGACGCCTCATTTCTGCTTCCGAAGACCGCACCCTGAGAGTCTGGGACCTCGAGTCCGGATCCCTTGTAGCGTCGTTCACAGATGAGGGCGGATTGCGGTCCGCATGTGCCTCACCGGACGGCCAGACCATCATCGCAGGCGGAGCCACGGGTCAGGTTCACTTCCTGCGGCTGGAGGGGACGTGGGAGTGATGCCGTTCGGTAGAGCCGGGCCTGACGAACGCCGGGTTCGCTCGGCTCGTCGGCACGAGTGCCTCGCGGCTCAGCACCTACCTGAGCGGCAAGGTCACTCCGTCCGCCGCCATGCTGCTCCGCATGGAGCGGGCGGCCTCGCGAAGCCGCCCGCCGGGTGAGGGTGACGAGCACGAGTAGCGTGCGCACCCCCGGTCCAAGAGGGATCCGCCGGTACACGCAAGATCCGTCGCCCACGATCGTAGGGGGGGGTGAAGGACGCGCCACCCACGGAGGAGGAGCAGGCGCATCGTCGCGATTCTGCTCCTCAGCCTGGTCGGGCTCACGGTCTGCCTCTCACTTATCCGCTACAGCGTGGCCTGTGCGTCTCCCCAAGTGGTCGCAGGGCAGACGAGGTGGACGTAGTCATCGAGAAGAACGCTTCGTTGGGCCGCATTCTTCATCTTCGGCAGGGCCTTCGCAACGTATCGGGTTACGGCGTCGTAGATCGATTGACTGTCCATGTTCTTCAGGATTCCGCGATCGATGATTGCATCCATCCTCAGGTACATCTCGGCCGTGGGATCGGAGTCCAGCGCATGAGGTACCGGATTTCGATGATAGAAGGTGAAGTTGACGGTATAACCCCAGAACGCGGCGACTCCGTCTGAGACCATCTTGCGCCCTAGGAGAGCACCCGTCTGACACGAGAGCAGGTGCACGATCATATCCTTCATGTAGGAGAAGTTGTCAGAGTCGTCCCAGATCACGGCGCCGTGCTGCCCGGTGAAGGTTGTATACAGACCATGCCCCATCCCCGTCACGAACTTGACGGAGTTACTCGTCAGCTTGGCATCGATCTTGGACCGGGTCGCGTCCGCGTTCTTGCACGCGTGCAGCCGATGGGTCGGGAAGTCGCTAGCAAAGTTGGCGAAGACGAGCTTGTCGCGAAACGCCTGGCCGTAGCGCGTAACGATGTCGTAGTCTTGGTCGATCTGCAGAACGTCTGCCACCGAGCTGCGCGCCTCGCGAGTGTCGTGGGAGCTAGAATTCCAGGGCGGGCGGCTCGACTTCGCTCGTCTTGTCTGCGAGCCGAATCTTGCCTTTTCGCACGGCCTCGGCAACGAACGCCGAATGCCGCTTGACGGCGCGCACAAAGCGCACGCCAACCTCGCTTCCGCTCTCGACCTCCTTGATAAGCGAATCCCGATCGAAGTCGCCGACTCCAACGACGACGAGGTGTTCCTGCGGATCGCTCTGAGCCAGAACAGCCCTTGTCAATGACCGCAGAGCCTGATCATCCAGCTCCTCGACCGGTCGAACATGAACCGGAGGAGCGGGGCGTTCGGCACGGCCGAAGGCCGCTTTCACGTCGGCCGGTGCTTCTTGATCGATCCAACCGCTGAGGGCGACGACGTCGCCGTTCAGGTCGAGAGTTAGCGGGTCCTCGAGTTCGGAGGGGTCGAGCTCCACGACGTCCATTTTCTCGATGAGAGCGTCGAACATGATGAAGCTCCTCGCTCTGTTGAGAATAGAGCACGTCGCCAACGGGAGCGACGGCGACGCACGTCCCTGGGGTCCTTATCGGACCGACACCAGAGATCTCCAAGCCCACGAGGCGTGCCACGAGATTCCGCTCTGGCCAGCCCTTCCCCGCGGGGATTGCCCCTCAGGAGTGCATGCCTGCGCCGGTCGGATGATCGCACGTTCGAGCCGGGCGGAGCGGAGGACCGAAATCGAACCCGCGTCCGCTATTCGCTCTGGTCGCGGATCGCCTCGAGCTCGGCCAGGGCCTCGAGGTCCCCGGGTCGACCGGCGCCCCGCTTCACCTCGATCAGCTTCGCCAGCCCGAGGCAGCGACACCGCACGCCGAAGAGCTCGATCTCCATGCTGTGGGGTACGAGATCCGCGTAGCCGCCGCCGCCCAAGATCTCGCCCAGGAGATTGACGTCGCCGAGCTTGGAGGTCAGTGGGAAATCGAGGCCCGCGCCCAGCGTCTCCGCGTCGAGTACCAACGGAAGACCATCCGGAGCCCCCTTCGGGTACGGCTCGTGGGGAGCGAGCGCGGCTGCCAGACGCTGCAAATTGGCTCTCTCGCGGGAGTAGACGACATCGAGGTCCTGCGTCAGCCGAGACGAGCCATGCGCCGTCGCCGCCGCACCGCCCACGATAGTGAACTCGACCCGGGCCTCGGCGAGCGCTCGCAGCAGGCCCGGGTAGTCGATCACCGCTCCGCCGCCCCGGCCCGCCGCAGCTCCGACGCGAACCGCTGCAGCTCCATCAGCTGGACGAACCGCTCCTCGACCGTCAACTCGAGGTTCTTGCGAATCAGCGAGACGTCGACGCCACTGCGATAGGCGTCGACGACGGGGGCGCGACGGGATCGCGCATCCGGCATGACGTCTCCTGGTCGTCTCCCGAGGGGTGCTGGAAGATGGTGGACCCGGACGCAAAGTATCCCTAGCCCCGTTGTCCGTTCGGGGACCGGGCGATCCCACTCGAGACCCCGGAACCCAGGTCGCCGAGCGGATCGCCGCGCGCCTGGACGCGGAGCCGTCCGGCGCGGGTCTCGCCCGCTGGGTGCGCGAGGTGGTCCCCATGGACACGAGCCAGCAGGCCC
>JANQEA010000010.1 GCA_028278555.1 Candidatus Bipolaricaulota bacterium
CCCAGCCCGTCGAGAGCAAGCGGACGCGGGTTCGATTCCCGCCGCCTCCACCAATTTGGTAAATCATTGCAGATAGTTACGAGTCGTAGTTGCGGCTGGGGTCCCGCGTCCGCCTCCGACAAGCTGAGTGAATCCGAGCAGTTTCGCTTCTGGTGGACGGGGTCGGAGCCAGGCCTTCCCGAGGGAGAGCCTCCAGTTGTAGGCCACGCGCCAATGCTCGGGAGCGGCGCGCGGACTACTCCGCCGCCTCGACCGAACCCCTCACAGGAAGCGTCTAGCCGAGTTGCCAAGCTATGGGCCTCCAAGAGACCGCGGGCGCCTCCCGGGAGGTCTCGAACTACGGCCCGCAAGCGGGCCGGGGTCCCGGCGAAATGCGGGGCGAGATCCAGGCCGCGGTCTAGGTCTCGCAGCCCCTACCGCGTCGGGCGGAGCTTCACGACGCCCGTTTTCTCCTCGAATGTCAGGGTATGGCCCGGAACACCCTGGGCATCGATCGACTCGCGCGTCCCGCAGAGCCAGTAGCTCCCATCCGACCCGAGGATGGGAGCCGGGGCGGGGTCGCCGAGGGTGCCGGCCTCGACCTTCCAGATCAGGCTCTTGCTGTGATCCCGCTGACCTCGGCCGCGATCTGCAAGGAACCGGTGGTAGAACCGCGCCTTCTCCAGCCGCTCGTCCTTTACCTTCAAGAGTGCCGCTCGCAGCTGTTCGGAGGAGATGCTCGATCCATCACTCACCTCGGGCGCGAGATGGTAGGCGAGCTCCTCCAGCTGATCCCAGCGCAGCAGAATCAGCTTCGCCAGAGCGTAATCTTCGGGCAGCGGGAGTTCCTCCTGCTTGTCCGGCATTGCAGCGTCGTATGCGTCGCCAATCGCCTCAAGTGCTCTCTCGAACGTACGTTCGCCCACGCGGGTACTCACCCGGACGCCGTGCTTCTCCTGAAGGATCCGGCGAAGCTCCGCCTTCTTGATGCGGAGGGACGGAGGCGAGACGAAGATCAGGAAGTCGAACCGCTGACTCCTGACGATCGCCTCGTCGAAGTACTCGAGATGGTTCGTCGCGACGAAGTAGATGACCTTTCGACTGCGCCAGAGCTCCGCGACCTTCGGCAGCATGCTCGTGGTGAGGAAGCGCCCGAAAGAGTCGGGCTCGTTCTCGCGATCCCGGACGAGCTCGTCGATCTCGTCGAACAAGACCACGGTGCGGTCCAGCTCCATGAGGCGGTTGAAGACCTCGTCCGCGGTACGCTGGACGTTGGGAAGACCGTCCGCCACGAAGTGACTGGAGTGGACCTCCACGAAGCGCCAGCCGATAGCAGCGGCGACGCCCCGAGCGAGGGAGGTCTTGCTGGTGCCGGGCGGCCCGAAGAGGATCGCCGAACGCATCTGATCCTCCCCGATCGGCTTGTGGTCTGGGTCGGGGTGGTCACCGGCCCCGCCTCTTCGGACGGGGTGGACGAATCCCGTGAGTAGCTGCTGGCTCACGGGGTCCCCCGAGGACCAGGTATCACCCCGCTGCGCGATGGCCGCCTCCGCCTTCTCCGGCGTCCATTCGTGGGAGATCTGATTCAGGCCCTCGAGGGCGGCATCGCGGGTCCAGATGCCGACCAGCCGCCGCAGCGCTTGCAGGAACGAGAAGACGCTCGCCGTGGCCCATCCCTCCGCCTGCGCGGCGTTCCGTCGGTGGCCCGACGACCATCCGATCTCGCCCTCCGGCAGGCCGATCTTCGTGTTCTCGGCGTAGTCCACGACCTGGAGCAGCTTCGGAAGGAAGGGCCGAAGCCGGTTGCTCAGGAAGGGAGAATCGGACTCGAGGGCGACTCGGAGGAGGACCGCCAGGGTTTCGAAGGGGTAGCAGTAGGCGTTGCCCGAATCGCGGTAATGGAAGAGGGGCTCGTAGCGGCGCCAGCTCCCGGCGTCGTTCTGCGTCTGGAACAGGCAGTCCACCGCGCTCCGGATCAGATCCTGGTCGCCGAGGCCGAGGGGCGTCGCGGCGAGCTGGAACCGCGTAGCGATCGCCAGGGACCACGCCAGCTGGTCGGTGTCGAGGGCCGGGGAAGAGACACGGTGAAGACCGACTTCGTAGGCCAGGGTCTGACGGGCCCAGAGCCGCATTCCGGCCACGCGCTCCTCCAGGCTCAGACTCTCGCAGAGTTCTCCGTACTGTTCCGGGTAGCGTTCCTCGAAGCGACGGAGCGCTTCGAGCGTCCAGTAGGTGTGAAAGGCGTTCGGGGGGTACCAGTTGCTCTCGTCGGCCTCGTGGTCTGCCTCGCCGACGGCGAAGCGGTCGGGATGCCCGAGCTGGCCCAGGATCCGCTTCAGGTGCGTATCGATCCTGGGGTCGTGCTCACCCAGGTAGCGCAGGACGAAGGGCAGCGTTCTGCAGCGACAATAGATCTGGGCCGAGCCCTCGGACACCCACTCCTTTGTCTCAATGACGGCCTTCGCGAAGTCCGCTGTCTCGGTCGCAACGGAGGTCTCGTGACACTCCGCGAGAGACTCCAGGCAGGTCGCCGTGGTCGTGATGTGCAGCTTCCTGCTCGGCTGCTCTCTCCTCTGAACCGGGTGCAGCTTGTAGGTCCGGCCGGAACGAAACGAATCGACGCTGTGTTGGTGGTGCCGGCAGAGCCGTTGGAGCCGGGCGCGGCTCGACCGGAGCTCCGTGAACTCCACTACTCGAGTCCCAGAAAGCGCCGAATGTTCTTCTGCTCCTTGGCCTGGACCGCCGTGGCGAGGTCTACGTCGAGGATGTTCGCCATGTGGACCACGTAGATGAAGACGTCGGCCAGCTCTTCCGCCTCGTCCCCGACCCGGCCCGCGCTGTCTCGCCGGAGCTTGCGGCGCTTCCGAAGCGCCCGCGCCAGCTCTCCCAGCTCTTCGACCATGAGAAGAAGGCAGTTCTGGGCGTTCTCCTTCTCGTAACCCCGCTCCAACGCCGCCTTCGCGTAGTAGGCCTGGAAGCTGCGCACAGCCGGCGGAGGCGGTGGCACCGAATGGCATCGCAGTGCCTCTCCGACCTCCCGTGGCGACGGAACGACCGAAACGAACGGGCGTAGCGACTCGTCGCTGAGGACGGAGCGGCTGAAAACCGGGATGCCGTTGGCGTGGGCGAAACCGAGCTCCAGAGTCGCCGTGGGCCCGATGTAGCCGTCGGGGGCATGCAACCAGACGAAGCTGGCCTGGCCGATCGCGGCGAGGTGGCGTTGCTCGATCGATCGCGGCGATTCCGCTTCTTCACCGCGCGTGTACACGAAGCCGTCCTTCTCGGAGACGACCTCGGCCGTGGCGGGAGAGAGGACCTCGAACCCGAGGTCACGGAGCTCTTCGAAAGAGCGCTTGAGGGCGGAGATGTCCTTGCGGAAGCTCCCGCACAGGACTGCGTGGTGCGTCGGCTCCTGTCGATGTTGCTTGCGGTCCTTCGGTTGCCGCTGGTCCCGCGCGCCTTGATCGAGGTTCGGGAACAGCAGGACCTGACCTTGCTGGTTGTCGTACTTGGCCATGCCTAGGTTGCAACCGGGCGAAGCCGGTGATCCAATCGTACATCTGATGCCGCAAGAGCGTCAACGAACTCGGCCTCTCGCGGTGAACAGTCGTTCGCCACTTCGAGATTGCGTTTGCCACGGGGAGCGGCCGCTTCCGACCGGCGTTGCCGATCTCCTTCCGATGAGGGAACGATGACGAACTCGCGTGGGGAGATTCTGGTGCTCGAAGGCGTCAATGGGGTCGGAAAGACCACCCTGGCTGCTGCGCTCCACGACCGATTGCGCGCATCGGGACGAGACTGCGTTCTACTTTCGTTCCCGGGTCGAGAGCCGGAGACGCTCGGCGCCCACGTCTACGAGCTCTACCACCGCCCCGAGGAGTTCAAAGTTCATGGGGCCACTCGCGACGCAATCCAGATCTTGGTGACGGCCGCTCACGTTGACGTGATCCTGTCGCGGGTGCTTCCCGCGATCGAGGAAGGCCGGTGGGTGGTGATGGATCGCTACTGGTGGTCGACGTGGGTGTACGGCCGGCACGAGGGCGTGGACCCGGCCTTCATCGACATGCTGATCGATCTCGAGCTCGTGCAGTGGGCGGGCACCGAGCCCAGAGCGGTCTTCCTGGTGACGCGCGCGGAGCCGTCGGCCGCTCTCCCCGAGCTCCAGGATCTGTACGACGCGCTGGCCGAGCGGGAGCGGACCAAAATACCGATTCACCGGCTCGCCAACGACCGCTCGATCGAGGAGGCCGCCGACACGGCGCTTCGAGCGGCTGGTCTGTTCTGACCACGAGGCGGAGGGTGGAGGTTTGCCGAGTTGGAGGCTGCCCTCGGAAGAGTCGATCGTTCCGAGGGGTTACCGGCGGGAGTCGGCCAGGGGTCCGTTCGAGTGGCCTTTCCCAACTATCCCGACGCGGCCAGCGGGGCCGACCCGCGTCGACGGCGGCGTTGATTCCAACGGTCTGAAGTTGCTTGAGAATCTATGCCTGGCGTCAGGTCCGATTCCTTCGTTCACTCCCCGCGGGATTACTTCGCAATGAGGCCGTGTAGTTGTAGAGGGCATCCCCTGGAATCGGATTTTCGTCGTTGGAGCCAGGTTGGAGCCAGATGCCGATCAACTCAAGTGACTGAAAAACATTGGCAATTTCGGCTCGAAGACGGGTTCGATTCCCGCCGCCTCCACCGATTTCATAAGAGAATCGGTAGATTGCGCGGCCGATTGTCTACTCGAGGAGAGCGGGAGACGGAGGGGAGGGTGTCGGAACCCGCGGAGCCCGGTACACCCGGATCTACAGAAATCTAGTGAATCGTAGGAAAACCATGAAGCGGGGAAGCCAGATCTCAGCCGTCGTCTCGGAAACAACCCGGGAGCTCTTGGAGCGTCGTGTGCGCGCGACCGGTGTGAAGAAGGGGTACCTGGTCGAGCAGGCCCTGCGTCACCACCTCCAGGCGCTGCAGGAGCTGCCGACCGACGTGATCGTCCACCCGAAGCTGATCGTGACCCGGAAATCGGGCGACGCGATCTTGAAGGAGGTCGAGAAGGCGAGGCCGACGGAGCCGCTGCGCGAGCTCCTCCGCGATGGAGATTAGGGCGCTCCGCGAGGAGGACGACCGCTCGCAGTTCCATTCCGGCGATCCAGACCTCGACCGCTTCTTCCACCGATTCGCAGGCCAGAACCAGTTTCGCCACCACGTGGGCGTGACCTACGTCGCGGTGGTCGAGGGCGGGGTCCTCGGCTTCGCGACGATCGCGCCAGGCCACATCGAGATCGAGGACCTTCCCGCGGCGACGCGAAGCCGGACGCTGTGGATTTCTACGAGCGGTACGGCTTCGTCTCCCTCGACGTGGTCGAGGGCCAGTCCGATGCCCGCCCGGCACCCATCCCGATGTTCCTGGCACTCCGTGCCATCCGAGAGGCACTGGAGGGAGCCGGCGGCTGACACTGGACTCCCGCCATCCTTCGGCGATTATCCTCGATATCTCAGACGTCTATCGCCCTCCCCCGGCGGTTGCCCGCCCGCCTCTTCGATCCGGGCGGCGCCCGTGGCGGCCATGCGTTATCCACCCGGCTCCTCGAGGTTCCTCTGACAGGGAGGTAGGAGCGATGAAGATCAAGGCGCTGGCGATGGTCGCGGCCCTGCTGGGAGCTGCCCTGGTGATTCCTGCGGGGTGGGGGCAACTGCAGCCGACGCCCGAGATGCTCGAGGCGAAGGAGTTCTTCGAGACGGCAGGCATCCCGGGCGACCAGTGGGTCGAGGGCGAGACGATGGTTCCCCATGTCGCCCCGGCCGGCCACTTCAAGGCCACGATGCTGTACTACCCGGGCACCGAGGAGCTCCAGCCGGACGAGGTGCGGGTGATCTTCATGGGCTCCACCTACTACCCGAACCAGTCCCAGTCGGGAATGAGCATCTTCGTGGAGCTGGGCAACGGGGACAAGTTCGTCTTCGACCTGGGCATCGGCTCCCTGCGCAACTACAACTCGTTCAGCATTCCCTTCAACACGATCGATCACGTCTTCTTCACGCACCTGCACATGGACCACGTGAGCGACCTCCCCTACTTCACGATGTTCCGGCCCATCCAGGGGGGCTGGACGCCGCTGCACA
>JANQEA010000015.1 GCA_028278555.1 Candidatus Bipolaricaulota bacterium
CGTTCTGGCTGGACGCCGGTCTGGAGCCCAAGTGGGTGTGGATGGCCATGTTGCCGTTCACGTACGTCGCTTCGCTCTTCGTCCTATGGCAGCGCCATCGCGACGAGGCGCCACGCCGGTAAGGTGCGGCCAAGTCGCGGGCGGGGGCGGTACGGCCGACCGTGTCGTAGAGCCGGAGCCGATCGTGCCTGCCGGGCCTTGACACGGTCGACCATGCCGAACTGGACGTTCTGTTATGCGATCGCCGGAGCAAGCAGGAACAGGATCACCAGCGTGACGGCGATCAGTCCGGCGAAGGGCAAGATGGCAGGGCTGAACCGTTTCATGTCTCGTTCCAGTCTTCGGTTTGCGAGAACGCTCGGCGTTCACGCCGTCCCACCTCTCCGGAAGCCTCGCCCGTCACATAGGATGCGCACCCTCGAAATCAATCGGCCGCGGCGGCCCGATCGCGATCATCCGTGCGCGCCGCCTCCGCGGCGGTGCCGATCGTCCCCGGAAGCGTCTTCGATCGCCGCCGAAGACCGGCCGAACTCAACCGGTCGGACTGCGGCTCCCACGTTTGGGCGGGCCGGGCCGAGCCGTCTTGGCCGATCGGAAAATGCTCTGGTGACAGGGAAATCCCCTATGATATAGGAAGCGCGTCCAGCAGTGGCGCGAAGTCCGGCGCGTGCCTGCGCGCGGGCGTGGTGGAACTGGTAGACACGCCAGATTTAGGATCTGGTGGCTTCGGCCGTGGGGGTTCAAGTCCCTCCGCCCGCACCAAGCGGCCGCGACAGCCAAATCAAGAAGGAACCGGCCGCCATGAGGGGCGGCGAGGTCATCCGAGTGAAGGCGCATGCAAGTCACAGAGACCGAGACGGACGGTTTGAAGCGGGAGCTGAAGGTCGTTATCGAGGCCGACGACCTCAACCAGCGCCTGTCGGCCAGGCTCAACGATCTCAAGGATCGGATCCGATTGAAGGGATTTCGCCCGGGCAAGGTGCCGCTGGCTCACCTGAAGAAGGTCTACGGCCGCTCGCTGATGGTCGAGGTGGTGGAGCAGGCCGTCGCCGAATCCAGCCAGAAGGTGATCACCGATCGCGAGGAACGTCCGGCCTATCAGCCCGAGATCGCCATGTCCGAGGACACGGTCGAGATCGAGAAGGTGATCGACGGTGACGCAGACCTCGCCTACACGATGGCCTTCGAGATTCTGCCGGATATCGAGATCGCCGATTTCACCAAGTTCTCGCTCGAGAAGCCGGTGGCCGAAATCGCGGACGCAGACATCGACGAGGCCGTCGCAAAGCTGGTCGAGGCGAACGTCAGCTACACGGCCAAAGACGGTTCGTCCGCGGAAGGCGACAAGCTGAAGGTCGATTTCGTCGGCGACATCGCCGGCGAGCCGTTCGAAGGCGGCACGGCCGACGACGTTGAGATCGTGCTCGGACGGGGGCGGTTCATTCCCGGGTTCGAGGAGGCGCTGAAGGGCGCCGAGGCGGGGGAGACGCGCACCTTCGAGACGACGTTTCCGGACGACTATCCGGTCGAGACCCTGGCGGGCAAGACCGCGAATTTCAATGTCGACGTCAAGGAGGTCGCCGGGCCGGTGCAGCCGGAGGTCGGCGACGACTTCGCCAAGACGCTCGGCCTGGATTCGCTCGACGCCCTGCGCGAGGTGATCGCAAAGCAGCTCGGCGAGGAATGCGAAGCGGCGGCGCGTTCCAAGGTCAAGCGTGTCCTGCTCGACACGCTCAACGACGCCCACACGTTCGACCTTCCGGTGCAGCTGGTCGACAAGGAGTTCGATGCCATCTGGGAACAGATGACGGACAGACTGACGAAGGCGGGCAAGACCTTCGAGGACGAGGACACCACGGAGGACGAGGCACGCAAGGAGTATCGCGATATCGCGGAACGCCGGGTGCGTCTCGGTCTCGTCCTGGCCCAGATCGGTGACGAGCAGGAAATGAGCGTGAGCGAGGAGGAGGTCAAGGCCGCGCTGATGGAGCGGATTCAGCAGTTCCCCGGTCAGGAGAGACAGGTGTTCGAATTCTATCAGAACAACCCGGCGATGGTGGCGGAGTTGAGAGCGCCGATCTTCGAGGACAAGGTCGTGAACTATGTTCTCGAGCTCGCGTCGGTGACGGAGAAGAAGGTGAGCCGGGAAGAGCTGCTCGCGCCGGACGAGTAGGTGCGTGCACGCAACGACATCGGCGGCTGCGGGGCGCGGCGGTGCGGTGAGCGGGCGGTCGCGCGGCGCGATGTGCCTGTTGCGCTATCGGCACCGGCGCCGAATCTGCTAACAGACATGCTCGAGACGTCCGGATGCCTTGCGGCGATGCGACGTCGTCCGCGCAGACGGACCGTGAAGGAGTGTTCGCATGCGAGATCCCATCGACAGGACCATGAACACTCTCGTTCCCATGGTGGTCGAACAGACCAACCGGGGCGAGAGGGCCTATGACATCTATTCGCGGTTGCTCAAGGAGCACATCGTGTTCGTGACGGGTCCGGTCGAGGATCACATGGCGTCCCTGATCACCGCGCAGCTGTTGTACCTCGAGGCCGAGAATCCTAAGAAGGAAATCTCGATGTACATCAACTCGCCCGGCGGCATTGTGACCTCGGGGCTGGCCATCTACGACACGATGCAATTCATCAGGCCACCCGTCGCCACGCTCTGCATCGGCCAGGCCGCCTCCATGGGATCATTGCTCCTGGCCGCGGGCGAGCCGGGCATGCGCTACGCTCTGCCGCATGCCAGGATCATGGTGCACCAGCCTTCGGGCGGCTTCCAGGGTCAGGCCAGCGATATCGAGCGCCATGCCCAGGAGATCCTGTCGCTGCGGGAGCGTCTGAACGGGGTCTACGCGCAGCACACGGGACAGCCGGTCGAGGCGATCTCGGAGGCGCTGGAGCGCGACAACTTCATGACCGCCGAGGCGGCCAGGGAGTTCGGCATCATCGACAAAGTCATCTCCAAGCGCGAGGTGTCCGAGGACAAGGAGGCGAACGCCAAGGGGTCCTGAGAGACGGGTGCAGCGGTGGTTGGTGGCTTCGAGACC
>JANQEA010000007.1 GCA_028278555.1 Candidatus Bipolaricaulota bacterium
CTTGATCGCCTCGGCGAACTTGCGGACGAGCGGCCCGTGCTCGTTCAGCCAGTACCGGTACAGCTCCTCCGACGAAACGTCGGCGCGCTTGCGCAGGCAATAGACGAGTTTGATCATGATGAAGCTCCCTGATTCGGATCGTGAATTGCGAACGAGACGAGCCTCGACCTCATCGAGGCCCCCTCGGACCGCATCGCGCAACTCTGAGGGATCCCGGATGGATTCTACCCGCCGTCCAACGGACACGGCGCTCGAGTGCGCCGCCCGCCCCCGAGGATGCCTCAAGCCCAGGACGCCTGCCGCCGGACGCCTCCCCAGCCTCGGTAGCTCGCGAGCCGCGACGACAACACCGGCTCCGTCGTCCGCACCCGAAACGCCTCCGCCACCTCGCCCGACCCGTCCAGGGTCCGGCCCTCGGTGAACCGATCGCTCCGGTCCCGTCCGGTCCTCAGCCCCCGACCCGCCGTGACAGCCTTTCTCCTGCCAGAATCCTGGTTGCGACCCACCTCGGTGGCAAGCCCGCAATCGTTTGCAGACCTTCACGCTACTGCGTTCAGGATGCTGGCCTTCTCGTCCCATCATCGTCAGAGGGCATGGCGGACCGCGACGACGAGGAGGGCGACGCCGCCGAGGCTCAGGAGGAGGGACAAGAGCAGGCGAGCCTCCGACCTTCGATGAGCCTCGAATCTGGCGACGAGCGCGGGATCTGGGAGCTTCTCGAACTCGCGCCGGGCGACGAACGATGCGAAGCGGGTCCGACGGACGCTGTGGAAGTAGCCCGGGCGTGGGCGCCCCAGGGCCTCGTAGGTTTCGGGGTGTCGCGTGGCCAGGCTTTCCGCGAGTTCGCGGCCACGGCGAATGGACACCGAAATGAGGGCGAAGGCACCGACGAGCCAGCCCAGCGCGAGGAGTCCGACTGCCTTCTCGGGGTCCATGCCGCCCAACGGACCGGGCGCTCAGCTGCCGGCTCGCCCGGCCGGTGGCCTGGAGCGCCATGTTTCGATGCCATACGCTACCACGGGTCGGTGGAAGGGCGCTGGAGCCGGCCGGCTGCAGCGCCTTCCTCATGCCAGCCTCCTGTCGGGGATCCACCTCGGTGGTAGGCCCGCAATCGTCTGCAGACCTTCACGATGCTGCGTTCAGGAGGCTGCTTCTCATCCCATCTCGTCCGGCGGCGAGCGCGCTACTCCTCATCGTCCGAGAGGAGAACACGAAGCATGCGTTCGGGTGCTGCGAGAAAGTCCCGGGTCACCTGGAAATGCTCCGTATCTTCGTACACCACGCGCTCGATCCCGTGCGGAGAAACGTGGTAGATGCGCGCTCCCGGGTAGGAAAGGAGGATAGGGGAGTGGGTGGCGATGATGAACTGCGATGCCTCCTTCAAGAGGTCGTGGAACATCCGGAGGACGGTGAGCTGGCGGCTCGGGGAGAGCGCGGCTTCGGGCTCGTCGAGGACGAAGACCCCGCCTCCGTTGAACCGGTGCTCGAGGAGCGACATGAAGGCCTCACCGTGCGATTGCTCGTGCAGGGAACGGCCACCATAGGAGCGCACAACGCCAACATTCTCGAGCTCTGTTGCGACGTTGAAGAACGACTCCGCGCGAAAGAAGAAGCCGTCCAGCATGCGCCGGGGCGTTCGCTCGACTACGAGGTACTCGTGGAGCACTGAATGGCTCTCGCGGGTAGCGAAGTTGAAGCTGCGCGATCCCCCCTCCGGATTGAAGCGGAGAGCAACAGCGATCGCCTCGATCAGCGTCGATTTTCCTACGCCGTTCTCGCCAACGAGGAATGTGATCTGGGGATCGAGCTCGAGCCGATCGAGGTTGCGAACGCACGGGAGCGAGAACGGGAAAGCCTCGGCATTCTCGATTCGCTCTCGGTCGAGACGGATCGCCGTAACGAAGGGCTCGGGCACCTCAGATTCTCGCCGCCCAGCGGGCCAGGCCTTCAGGTGCCGGCCCGGTTGGCTGGCGCGGCCGAAGTGCCTGTGTTGACGCGAGAATGTAGCCCACGTCGGTCACGCCGAAGCGTGGCCGGACAGCTGCAAGGCCCTCCTAGCCTGGTTCCAATGCCAGCCGGCACCATGCCGCAAGAAAGCGAAGCGGCTGGCGGCGGCTCCAGTGACTCGTCTGGCTGCTCACGAGGATCCGCGCGCATTGCAGCGACCTCTGTCAGCACCACATCCTCGAAGTGAGCCTGATACTCCTCCGACCGCACCTCGGTCACATCGTGGTAGATCGAGGCCCGGTCTCGCGATGCTACCTCTACGCCGAACGCGGTCTTGGAGAATTCGAGCGACCTGATGGCCTCGATGAGCGTCTTTCCGTCGTGAGGACCGTAGAGGGTGACCGGGTGTCCGATCGCGATCGCGTTCGGCGGGACGAAGAAGTCCCCTGGAATCACCGTCCTTGCGTGAACGAGGGCTCCCACGGCGACGACGCCGCCGCGTTCGATGACGGCACCCTGAAGCACAGTGGCCCCGGTCGCTATGAACGAGCACGCCTCCACGGTACAACCCAGGAGAGTGGCGTGTGGGCCGACGAAGACGTGATCGCTGAGGAGCAGCGGAGCCTCCACCTCACCTGCGGCCGTCGCCCTGAGGACAGCGTTCTCCGAAACGATGCTCGATTCCCCGATTCGTACGCTCGATCCCTCGGAATCCAAGACAGCTCCATAGAGGATTCGCGCTCGCGCGTCGACCTGAACTCTCCCTATCAATGCGGCTGTGGGCGCCACGAAGGCCGAGGGGTCCACCTCAGGCGTCGCTTCTCGATGCCGGATCAACATCGTTGTCTTCTCCGTGTGTCTCGTTGGACGGCAACCCTCCGAGCGCGCTACTTCGCGTTCAGATAGGCCACGCGGCGATCTCTTCTCCTGCCGAGCTCCGTCGCGTAGCGCCTGCCCAGAGTGGCCGCGTGGTCCCGCGCCCACGAGGACAGCCTCGTGCGGCCCGTTGGCTCGGAGTCGGTCGCCAGAAGATCCTGCATCAGGCCCTCAACCTCGTCTCGGGTGATGAGAACGTCTCCGAGCAACTTGCCAAGAAGCCAGCCCGCTGCGTAGCCAAGTTCAGGTGGAACAGAGACAATCGGGCGGCGGACGCCAATGATTCGGGCAAGCTCCGCGACGAGCTCGCGGTAGGTGTAGGTCTCCGGGCCGATGGCATCGACCACGCAGTCCGTGCGATCGTCCCCGCGTGCGACCGCGAGGTCGGCGAAGTCATGAACGTGAATAGGCTGCAAGCGGTATTGGCCGTTCCCAAAGACGCCGAAGATGGGTACGCGGCGAAGCACCCAGGCGATATTGTTGATGAGAATATCCTCGCCTCCGAAGAGCACGGCCGGACGCAGGATTGCGTGGGACAGCCCCGAGTCACGGAGGTCGCGCTCGAGGAGTGCCTTGCCGCGAAAGTACTCGAGAGAGGACTCTTGCGAAGGATTGGTGATGCTGACGTGGACGACACGAGAAACTGCGGCACGGCGCGCCGCTGCGAAAAGGACGCGTGTATTCTCGACCGCCTGCGCGTAGCGGAAGTCAGCGTGGTTGAAGCGTACCCAATAGGTGTTGTAGAGGACCCGAGCACCTTCGAGGGAACCAGCGAGCCGGTCGGGCTGGTCGAAGTTGAAGGGATGCACCTCGACTCTATTCCCGAAGGGATGATCGCGATCGGGTGAGTTCGTGAGAGTACGGACGCGATTGCCGGCTTGGAGGAGCCGTTCGGTGATGTAGCGACCGGAGTAGCCAAAGGCGCCGGTCACGACGTGTAGCGCACC
>JANQEA010000003.1 GCA_028278555.1 Candidatus Bipolaricaulota bacterium
CATATGCGGGTATGTAGCTTCCTGGAGCCCGATGCGTCAGACGGAGGTGCGGGAGACCCCCGGTCTCCCCCTCCCGCCGTCCAACGGACTGGACGATCGGCTGCGCGGCTGAAGTGGTTGTCGGGCGGCGAGCGAGGCTACGACCAGCGAAGCGCCCAGTCCGGAGTCACGACGGCTTCCGGGAGGTTGCTGTTCAGATCGACGACCGGCCGCTCGACGTGCTGAACCTCTTCCGGTGCCGAAGCATAGAGACACCCGCCACGCGCGAACACGAGCCGGCCGTGGTAGTCGAAGTCGGCCCACCGTGCAGACTCGATCGGCGTCTCGGATCCAGCGCGTATCACAGAGAAGGATTCGACATAGGGCCCGCCGTAGGCCTCGAAGTCGATCGCATCGAGCGTCCGCCTGAGGATGAGGTCTTGCGTCGGATGGGAGCGCTCCCAGACTTCCTTGGCTTCGGTTTGCCACGCACCGTTCCGGTAGGGGTAGCTCCCCTCCACTGCGAGGCGCCACCCGTCGCGGATCATTCGACGTCGCCAGATCGGGGCGTCCTCTCCGTGAGCTTCCGGGTTGGGCGCCACACGGAGTCCGCTCGGAGGTACGTGCCCCGGGTGCGGAGTTGCCACGTCGGGGTGGTGATTGAGCCAGATCTCGGTTTCGGATTCGAACAGGCCGCCGCCATGCCAGCAGTCCCCCTTGGGCCAGAGCGCCAGAGCAGTGAAGTAGGGTGGCCGGCTGACGGCTGTCCATGCGTATGTGTGCTCGCGGTCCGCGATCGTCCGGCGGTCGATCTTGGATGCGAAGTAGATGAAACGAGTCCCGAGAGGGCTCAGGTCGCTGCGGCGATCATAGATCCGCCCCTTGAACCACTGTCCGGGATGGAACTCGTCGCAGTCGGTCCGCCAACGGAGAAGCTGCACCCAGCGACTCGGACCGCGGCGCAGGACCAGAGCCTCCGAAGCTGCTCGAGCCAGCAGGACGCTGATCCGGCACGGGGACGCGCTGGATTCTTGCACTGAACTCATGCCTCTCTCGCCGCCCAAGGGACACGATCCTCGGCTGCGCAGCACTGGCCGCCGACGCTCGCCGAGGCACCCGAGGTGGATGCCAGAATGCTACCGAACCTCGATCGCCACACGCTGTCGACCGGCAGCTGCAACGCCTGGTCTGTCGAGCGATGCCACTGCTGTCATCCTCGGGGTAGCAACCAAGGACGAGGACAGCGAGAGGAGGCAGTCACGAACC
>JANQEA010000006.1 GCA_028278555.1 Candidatus Bipolaricaulota bacterium
GGCAGCGCGTCCAGGAGGCCCGCGGGATCTTGCGACCGTTGCTCGCGCGCCGATCCCACGTTCGAGGAGTCGTTCCCACGGGGTAACGGTTGAGGAGGTGACCGCGGAGCGCCCGGCGACAGCCGCGAGAGCCCCTGACACGATCGCCTCTTTGGAACCACTCCTCCCAATAGGATTCGGGCATGCAAGCGAGTCGCCTGCCCACCCGCCGCCTGGCAGAGGAGATTCCCCATGGTGCGCCTGCTCGTGTTCTGTCTCGCCCTCTCGTTCCTCGCAACCTCTCCGGCTGCCGCGACCGGACGGTACGCAAGGACGCAGAAGCTCGATGTGATGTCACAGAACCAGTATCTGGGCGCAGACCTGGACCCGATCATCGCCGCCGGAACGCCGGATGACTTCAACGAGGCTGTCGTGACGGCGCTGGAGCAGATCGCCGCCAACAACTTCCCGGAGCGCTCCAAGAAGCTGGCCCGGTCCATCGCCTACCGTCATGCCGAGCTGGTCGGGCTCCAGGAGGTCTTCCGCTTCGAGTGCGTCAACATCGAGTCGGGAGGACCGGATTGCAGCTACCCCTCGGTGGCGAACGCCTTCAACGATCACCTGGCGCTGACCTGGCTCAACCTTCTGGTGCTTCGCAGGCCCTACGACGTGGTGGCAGTCGTCGAGAACCTCAACATCCCCGCAATTCCGGTCGACCTCGATTTCGACGAGTCTCCAGACATCATCATCAGTGCGCTCGATCGCGATGTGATCCTGGCCCGCCCCGACGTTTCTGCGGTGCCGGTGCCGTTCTCGTCGATCTGCGGCCAGGGTATGCTGCCGGGGAGGCCGGCCGGGGACGGCGGCCCGGGCTGCAACTACGCGACGGTCGCAGTCGCCGACACGCTGGCCGGGCAGATCGCGATCGAGCGTGGCTTCATCGGCGTCGATGCGCAGGTCGACGGCAAGAACTACCGCTTCGTGAACACTCACCTGGAGGTCCAGAATCTCATCCCGGAGCCCGAGGGCACTCCGCCGGACCAGGTGTGGGGGGGATCGATCCAGGCGGCCCAGGCGACGGAGCTCAACGTGCTGGTCGCCGCCTCGCTGAGCCTGATCCCGTCGCCAACGGGTGCGACTCCGAACCCGATCATCGTCGGCGACATCAACTCGTCGGCTGAGGACGGGATCTTCTTCGACCCGTTCTTCCCGAATCCGGACGACTTCCCGAACAACCCGCCCATCCCGCTCGTTCCGCCCTACATGCAGCTCGCGGACGGTGTGGACCTGCTGGGCGCCCCGGCTCCGGCGGCCTACCACGACGCCTGGG
>JANQEA010000053.1 GCA_028278555.1 Candidatus Bipolaricaulota bacterium
CTCGATCGTCGCCGTCTCCAGCCACTCCAGCATCGGCACCGGCGTCCCACCAACCTCCACCGTCCCCGGTGGCGCGTACGTCACGTCCGTCGGGTCGCCGACCACCACGCCGTGATGCGGGCCGCTAAGAATCGTGAACGTGAACGGAACCTCCCCCGGATCCTCGTCGTCCAGCCACAGATCCGTCGCGCTCACCGTGAACACTGTCGGTTCGCCCGAGCAGACCGTCATGTACACGTCCTCCACCGCCAGCCGCGGCACGACTTCGATGTACACCGTCGCTTCGTTCGACACGTTCCCGCACGCGTCGTAGATCCGGTAGGTGAACTGATCCGGGCCGGTGTACCCCAGCTCCGGTGCGTAGCGGATCGTTCCCGCTGGGTCGTCGTACCATGCTGTCCCGTACTCCGGCGGCACCGGAATGTCGTAGATCCGCAGCACCGCCGTGCATGGCAGGTCGCTGTCGTTGAACTTCACGTCGATGTACGCCGGCGTGTCTTCACGGATCGCCAGGCGGTACTGGTCGTACGGGTCGCGGCGCACGGCGATCGTCGCGCTGTCGGCCGAGCCGGACCGATCCTCGTTCCCGTTCGGGTCGTCGACCGCCACCGGGTCCGTCGTGTCGACCACGATGTCCTTCTGATCGGCGATGTTCGATCCCGCCGGCGGCAGCTCGAAGTCAATCTCGTTCCCCGCCCAGTCAACGAGCGTCCCGGCGACCGTCGTCTCGTAGCCGCTCAGCGTCAGGTCACAGCTGTTCTCGCCGGCAGCGACAGTGTACGTCCCGCTCGCCGTGTCGGTCAGCACGACCCACGTCCCGATCTCGACGTGATGCGCTCGCGCACCGCCGACGTCGAGGATCAGCTCGAGGAAGTCGGCGTTGAGCACCACGTCCTCCGAGAACGTCAGATCGATGGCGATCGTCGCTCCGATCGTGTAGCAGCCGTCCAGCTCGGGCGACGTCGCGTCGTCCATCGTCGGCTGCAGCGTGTCGATGTCGAATTCGGTCTGCGGTGCGTAGTCGGTCTGGTCGTTTCCGGCGACGTCCTTCCCGCCGGTTACGTCCACCGTCACCACGTCGACGCCAATCGCGCGGTCGTAGAACTCCTCGTCGTTGTCGGTCAGCGTGTAGGTCACCGTGAACGTCGTGTCCCCGGCGCTCCACGCGCGCGTCGCCGTCTCTTCGGTCCACGTCCCGTGACTGAACACGACCGACGGGATCGCCGTCGTATCCATCGCTTCGCTGTACTCGACGGTCACTTGCTGCGTCAGATCCCCTTCGTAGACCGGGTTCGTGTCGACACTCACCGTCCCCACCGCCGGTGGCAGCTCCGGCTGCAACGTATCGATGTCGAACTCCGCTTCCGGCGTGTAATCCTCTTGGTCGTTGCCGGCTGCGTCCTTCGCCCCGGTCACGTCGACCGTCACGTCGACGATCTCTTCGTCGTTGTCGGTCAGTGTGTAGGTCACGGTGAATGTCGTGTCTCCGGCGCTCCACGCACGCGTCGCCGTCTCTTCGGTCCACGTCCCGCCGCTGAACACGATCGACGGAATCACCGCCGTGTCCATCGCTTCGTCGAACGTCACCTCTACCTGCTGCGTCAGGTCGCCTTCGTACACCGGATCGGTGTCGACTTCCACACTCACCACCGACGGCTTCACCGTGTCGATGTCGAACTCCGCCTCCGGCGTGTAGTCGTTCTGCTCGTTGCCGGCAACGTCCTTCGCGCCGGTCACGTCGACCGTCACGTCGGCGATCTCTTCGTTGTTGTCGGTCAGCGTGAACGTCTCCGTCCACTCCGTGTCGTCCCCGTTGTACGCGCCGTCGCCGATGCTCGCCCACGTCCCGTCGCTGAAGCTGATCGACGGATCGGCCGTGCCGTCGTCGAGCATCGCTTCGTCGAACTCTACCGTCACAAACTGTGTCAGATCCCCTTCGTACACCGGGTCCGTGTCGATTTCGACGGTCGAAACCGTCGGCTTCTGGGTGTCGACTTCGAACGGCGGTGAGTCGTCGCTGTCCTCCGCGTTCCCGGCGACGTCCGTCGCTCCGCTGCCGGCGGCGATGCTCGCCACCTCGGCCGGAATCTCCTCCTCCGTCCCGTCGTGGGTGAACGTGCATGTGTACACCGTGTCCCCGCCGGACCAGCCGACCGGCGTCTGCGCTCCCCAGTTCGTGCCGGTCAACGTCACCACCGGCGACGTCGCAGGATCCATCGCTTCGTCATACGTGACCGTCACCGTCAACACCAACGCCGTCTCCATGATCGGATCCGGCGATGTGGTCACCGTCGGCGTTGGTTTCTGAGTATCCACTTCGAACGGCGGAGAGTCGTCGGCGTTCTCCGCGTTCCCGGCGACGTCCGTCGCTCCGCTGCCGGCGGCGATGCTCGCCACCTCGGCCGGGATCTCCTCCTCCGTCCCGTCGTGGGTGAACGTGCACGTGTACACCGTGTCCCCGCCGGACCAGCCGACCGGCGTTTGCGCTCCCCAGTTCGCGCCGGTCAGTGTCACCACCGGCGACGTCGCCGGATCCATCGCCTCGTCATACGTGACCGTCACCGTCAACACCAACGCCCCTTCGTAGATCGGATCCGGCGATGTGGTCACCGTCGGCGTCGGCTTCTGCGTGTCCACCTCGAACGGCGGAGAATCGTCGGCGTTCTCCGCGTTCCCGGCGACGTCCGTCGCCCCGCTGCCGGCGGCGATGCTCGCCACCTCGGCCGGAATCTCTTCCTCCGTCCCGTCGTGGGTGAACGTGCAGGTGTACACCGTGTTCCCCGACGTCCATGGCGTCGGATCCGGCGTCTGGGCTCCCCAGTTCGCGCCGGTCAACGTCACCACCGGTGAGGTCGCAGGATCCATCGGCTCGTCGTAGGTCACCGTCACCGTCAACACCAATGCCGTCTCCATGATCGGATCCGGCGATGTCGTGATCGTCGGCGTCGGTGCTGTGCTGTCGATCGGGAACGGTCCGAGGTGCTCGGTACTCGTCCAGTTGCCGGCGTTGTCGCAGGTCGCGATGTGGAAGTACCAATCGCCGTCCGATGTCGCGGTGAACTCGCCGCCCGACCAGGTCTCCTGCTCGTCGAGAACCTCGCCCGCCGTCCACGTCGCGCTCTGGTCCCACGCGGTGTCGAACCCGTCGACGCCGGACGTGACCCCGTTCGACGTCGGATCCGATTCGCCGGCAATCTCGATGTCGACCGTCGTGTCGTTCGACACAACGCCGACTGTGTGGCTCGAACTCGACGGCGTCGGGTCGGTCGCGGCGGTCGTGTCGATGTGGATGTCCGAGCCAGCCGTGTAGAAGCCGTTGTTCCCCGCCTTGTCCAGCGCCTGCACGTACCACGTGTAGGATCCCTCCGCGAGGGTCGGCGCGGTGAGGGACGTATCGTCCGTGTAGTAGCTATCCACACCCTGGATGGAGACGCAATACGCGTAGCCATCCGTACGAAGGCCCGAACCGGTGGGATCGCTCACCGCATCCCAAGAGAAGGTCGGCGTTGTGTCGTTGGTGTAGATCCCATCCGCCGGCGCTGGATTTGCCGGCACATTCGGACCCGTCGTGTCGATCAAGACGCCGAGGGCATCGGAAGCGACACTCTCGTTCCCTGCCACATCCGTCGCCGTGGTCGTGATGTTGTGAGCCCCTTCGCTCAGCGCGGCCCCGCCCGGCACGGTGAGGCTCCAGCTTCCATCGGCATTTGCAGCGGTCGCCCCGAGGACACCATCGACATCGCTCCTGATGGTGACGGTGCTATCCCCTTCAACGTTTCCGGCGGCACCATCGAATCTCGGTGTGTCGACGTTCGTCACGTTGTCGCTGTTGGATTGCCCAACGTCGCTCGTCGAGTGCATGTCCGGCCTGGGGTCTGGCTTGCTCGGCGCTTCGGTGTCGATCGGGAACGGCCCGAGGTGTTCGGTACTCGTCCAGTTGCCGGCGTTGTCGACCGTCGCGATGTGGAAGTACCAATCGCCGTCGGAGGTCGCGGTGAACTCGCCGCCCGACCATGTCTCCTGCTCGTCGAGAACCTCGCCCGACGTCCACGTCGCGCTCTGGTCCCACGCGGTGTCGAACCCATCGATGCCGGAAGAGACACCGTTCGACGTCGGGTCCGACTCGCCGGCAATCTCGATGTCGACCGTCGTGTCATTCGACACGACGCCGACGGTATGACTCGAACTCGATGGGGTCGGATCATTCGGATCGGTCGTGTCGATGTAGAGATCCGTATCGGCGGTATAGCTGCTGTTGTTGCCGGCAACATCCCTCGCCCGAACTCGCCACACATAGTCGCCTTCCGAGAGCGTCGGTTGGTACTGAGTGTTCGTTGCGTATCCGGAGGATCCGCCGTCGACGACGTAGCGGTACGTGTCCACCGTCCGCAGGCCGCTTCCTCCCGGATCGCTCGACGCGTTCCAAGAGAGGGTTGGTGCTGTATCGTTCGTGTAGGTGCCGTCCGCCGGATCGAGCCCCGTCGGAACCGTCGGCGGCGTCGTGTCGATCAAGACGCTCAACGGGGCGGATGCGGCGCTCTCGTTCCCCGCCGCATCACTCGCCGTAACCGTGATGTCATGTGTGCCATCCGAGAGTGCAGAGCCGCCCGGAACGTCGAAGCTCCAGCTTCCATCGGCGTTCGCCGGCGTCGTTCCGAGGACGCCGTCGATCGAACTCGTCACCTCGACCGTCGAGCTTCCCTCGACGCTTCCCGCCACACCATCGAACGTCGGCGTGTCGTCGTTGGTGATGTCGTCATCATCGAGCTCGCCGGCGTCGCTCGCAGCGGCGAGATTGGGCGTCGACGGCCCAGCCGGCGCAGCGGTATCGATATCGAACTCCGCTTCCGGCGTGTAGTCGCTCTGCGGGTTCCCGGCCGCATCCTGCGCACCGGTGACGTCGACGGTGACGCCGGTGACTTCCTGGTTGGCGTCGGTCAGAGTGTACGTCCGGGTCCAGACGGTGTCTCCGACGGTCCAGGCCCCGGGCCCTGCCGGCGTCCACGATCCGGAGCTGAAAACGATCGTCGGCGTCGCGCCCGTGTTCATCGCTTCATCGAAGGTCACCTCAACCTCTTGGGTCAGGTCTCCTTCGTAGACCGGATCGGTGTCGACGGTCACCGTGTCGACATCCGGCGGAGTGGTGTCAACGCCGGTGCACTCGATGTCGAAGGTGTACGGATCTTCGTCCGCGTCGGTGTTGGCAATCGAGACGGTCGCCGTCCGGTCGCCGGTCCCGCTCGGGGTGCAGCGGACCACGAACGTCTCCGAGCCGCTCGCCGCGATCGAGCCGCTCGCTGGCTGCGTCTCGACGGAGAAGTCGCCAGACGGATTCGAGCTGAGGCTCACAGCAGACGGATGATCCGACAGCGTCAGCGGGGCGTTCCCTTCGTTCTGAATGGTGAACGTCCGCTCGAACGGGCTCCCGACCTCGACGCTTCCGAAGTCGGTGTGGTCGGCAGCCTCCGGGGTCGTATCGTTGTCGGGAATCGAGGTCCCGTTCCCCTCGACATCGATCTCCGGCGCGCCGGTCCCTTCGCCCTCGACCTGGAACTCGTACGGGCTCGCTTCGGAGTCGTTCAGGATCGTCACGGTGGCCGTCTTCAGGCCGGAACTCGCCGGATTGAAGCGAATCGTGAACGTGTCTGTCGCCCCGGAGGCGATCGGGTCGGTCGTCGGCTGCACATGGACCTGGAAGTGCGTGTCATCGTCGAGCGTGACGTACGGCGAGCCGGTCAGGTCGAGGCTGATGGCCCCGACGCTCTCGATCATCAGAACCTTGTCGACCGGCGTCCCGCTCGGGGTGCCGCCGAAGTCGACGACGTCGAGCGGCGTCTCGTTGGTGACGAGGGCCCCTCCGTCGTAGACCGCCGCACCCGGAACGCCGAAAGCGTAGTCCACGTCGTCGAAGAAGTCATTGAAGAAGTCGACCGATGTGACTTCGACGCTCGTGACCAGCTTCGGGGTCTCCGAGGCCGGGTAGTCCGCGGCCGCCGAGCCGGGCGCTCCGGTGACGATCACGAACGGCTCCGGGCCGATCCCCTCGATCGTGAACCCGGTTCCGTAGGTGACCGGGTTGATGTCGATGTACATCTGCTTGAAGACGAACGCCTTGCCGTCGGTCGATTCGATCGTGAACCGTTCCGTGGTGTCCGTGTCCTCGGCGGCGGACTTCGCCGAGAGCCGGTAGCTGTCGATCGCCCAGCCCTGCCCCCCGCCGCCGTCCCCGTCCCCGGTGAACGTGTACGTCAGGCCCGGAGTCCCGGGGCACTGCGTCGTATCGGACGTCGTCACGACATCCGAGTAGTTGCCGGAGCCGAGTGGATCCGGATCGAAATCATCGGTGCAGTCACCCGCCACAGCGCCGAACACGAACAGGGTGGTCGCAAGTCCCACCACGAGAACCCCGATGAACCCGCGCTTCCAGCCGTTCCGCATCGCCACGCCCGCCTCCTTGGCCCGCCAAACGAAAAGGCACATCCAACTCGGTTCTCCGTTCCAGTTTGGATGTGCCCT
>JANQEA010000009.1 GCA_028278555.1 Candidatus Bipolaricaulota bacterium
GGCGCGCGCGCGCCGAGCTCGCGCGGCGTCGGCGGGGGAGAGGGGCGGGGGAACGTCGAGCTTCACGAAGCCGACCGTCGCGCGCAGGGGCTCGGGAACATCCTCGAGCCGCTCCACGAAGCGCACCTGCCGCGAGGCATCCACGAACTGGTAGTAGAGGCGCATCGCCGAGCCCTCACCCTCGAGGCTCTCCCAGCCTTCGGGTCGCTCGGCGAGCGCACCGCCTCCGGCCTCGCTCCAGAGCTCGGAGACGGTGTCGCAGGCGAGTCCGAAGCAGGCGAGGGCCGCGAGCGAGAGGGTCACAGCGCGCATCCTCTCCTCTTCGGATGGACTGGCCGCGAGATTGAGGCCGATTCAAGCGGCGGCGGGTGACGTCCGATCGATCCTGGTATGGCCTCCTGGCGCAGCCTTGGTTGTCTCGTGGGAGCGGTGCTCTGGCTCCTCGCGGCGCCGGTCTCGGCCGGCGAGGCCTGCAAGGCGGGCGGCAGCGTCAGCCTGGTCATCCTCGAGAGCCGGGGCAAGGTGTACGAGTATGCGCGCTCCGTCGCCAGGGGCGTGCCGGTGGTGGCCAGCAGCCCCTCGACCGTGGTCTTCCGGGATGGCCGCGTGATCACGTCCGACGTGGAGAACGCGGGACGCCAGCTCAATCAGCTGGGATGGGGCGAACGCCGGATCGACGTCGTGGCGAGCTTCGCGAGGCACCGCGCGCGGCCCGCCCCCGGCTGAGGCTGATCCCCCGGCGCCCGTGCGGCGCCGCAGCACACGGATTCCGCTGCGCCGGCGCAGCCCTCGCGCTCGCGACGATCTGTCGCCCCACGATGCTGCCCGCCGCCCTGCTCCTGATCGTCGATGCCTGGCAAGCGTGTTGAAGCGGTGCCCGCCGCTCAGGCGATGCAAGGTGACGTGTACGCGCGTCATGGGCTTCAGCAGCCAACGCGGCGGGGGCTGGCCTGCGCTCGATCGTGGTGCGCAAGGCCGGCGCGCCGGTGCTCCTCAACCTGGCGAAGATCGCGCCGTCGCTCGCCGCCGGGTGATGGAGTGTGCCTCGGCCACGATCGAGAAGGTCTTCCTCGAGCTCGGCGGCAAGAGCGCGTCGATCATCCTGGACGACGCACACCTGGCAAGACCGTCCTCGACCGCGACGTCCCGGGCGCCTGGCTAGAAGGCCAGGGAGATCGCCGGCTCGGCGATGTCGTTCGGATCCGGGTCGCCGGCCTCGCGGCCCTCGACGAAATCCTCTCCGACGGACCACGCGACCTGCTCAGCTGCCGAGTAGCGCAGGGCCGAGCCCCCGAAGCGGTCCACGGGCACACGATCGAAGTAGCGCGGAACCAGCTCCTCCGGCCGGCCCGGCAGCTCCCCGGTCGCGTGCCAGTGGGCCTTGGCGGCGACCAGCAGCTGGAGGAGCGCGATCCTCGTCTCGAGATGGCAGCGCTTGAGGTCGAAGCGGTCGAAGTTCGGTGTCGCGACCTCGATCAGGATCCGTCCGTAGGGATTCGGCGCCACGAGCAATCGAGCGACGTCGAGCCCGCTTCTCCCGCCGCGCTCCGGTTCGCCGGCCGCGCGCTCGCAGGTCGCGCCCGAACGTTGCTGCCGCTCCCGATACCGCTCCGCGAACGCGGTGAGGGTCCGGTTCGGCTGCCACAGGTAGTCCGCAGGGACGACGCTCGAGACCCATCCCCAGGTCGATTCGTCGGGGCCGGCGGCCTCGAGAGGGTCATGGGATCGAAGCTCTGCGAGGAGCGCCCTGGCGTAGTGATACTCCGCGGCCCAGGTGCGGGCCCAGTCCTCTGCGACCCAACGCTCGGCATCGAGCCGATCGATCAGATCGCGGGCAGCCTCCTCCGACAGCGACGCCTCGCGCACGACGACTTCGAGGTCGGCGAGACTGAGACTCTGCGTGGCGACGGCGAACATCATCACGACGAGCTCGCCCCGCTCGCCACCTGCGATGCGCTTTCCGAGGCGCATGCCGAGCATCGCGCGGTCGATCGCTGCGCTCGTTTCCCCGGACGCGAGCAGCAGGCGCGCCTCGGCGCCGGCGAGCCGCACCAGGCGTTGGGCCGCGACGAGAACGTCGATCTGCTCATCGCCTGCGTCCCTGTAGGAGCGGAATTGGAAGCCGGGGGCGTCGAGCGCCCGTTTCAGCGATTCCAGGGCGGCGGCGTTCCGGTCGACCCGGGTCCGGATCCAATCGGGCTCCCACATCGTCCCGGTGCGGATCGCGCGAAGCCGGGCATCGGACTCCTTCGCCTCGGGCCACTCGAGCAGCGCTGCCGCGGCGGTGAGGAGGCCGACGCCGTTTCCTTCCGGATCGATCACGGAGAGGGGAAGGGCGAGGTCGTCATCGTCCACGTACGGAAGATCGGCGCGGTGCGCCGCGATCCAGCAGGGGATGACCGCGAACGGGATCACCACGAGGGCGGCTGCGATGAGCGAGAGTTTCCGGAGCACGTCTCGTCCATCGGCTGGACCGAGCTGGAGCCGTAGGGCCGCGGGCTCGGGTCCCGGTTCGCGGGGTCGCAGGGAATCTGGACGTCGGCCGTGCTCCCGCGCCGGCGGCGACAGCGCTCAGACGCGCGCTCCGGCCCTCCGATACGGGTGCTCATGGACGGGGACCGCTACGAGATCGAAGCGGGGAAGGTGCGGTTCGGCCGTGCCGGAGGGTGGCGATTCCTGCCTGCCGCGGTCGCGTCCGCGATCTACGGGGTGATGGATCCACAGGCGGTTCTCCGAGATCATGAAGCGGGTGCTCGCCAACGTCTCGCTCCCCGAGCACCAGGAAGCGCGGGACTTCGCAGCGAGAGCAGCGGGGGCCGAGCGCGCGGTGATCGTCGTCGGAGAGTGGCGACTCTGTTGGAGGCCGAGGTAGCAACGTGTCCCTATCGCTGTGGGGTCCAGACAGAATCAGATCTTCCGGACAGGAACCGGATCCAGCCGATCGACTGGGCGGCAAGGGTCATGAGGAAGAAGGAACACAGACTGACCAGACGGTTTTCCGTCCGCTTGTAGATCCCGATGATCCCCGAACCCATGAGAGCAAGTTGTGCACTGAAGAGGAAGACATAGACCGCATGCCTGGATGCGAGGATGAGACCGGAGACCAGACAGACCATGAAGAAGAGCGGGACGAAGAAACGGATCACCTTGTGGGAAAGGAGCAGTATGGAGAATGCGCCATACTTCGTTGCATCCAACAGGTGTCTTCCGCGCCACAACGCCCCGAGGGTGCGGTTCGTGATCCTCACCTGACGGCGAAATTCCTTCCCTACCCCTTCAGTGGCTTCCTCGATGCAGAACACTTCGGGGTCGAGAATGGCCCGCTTGCCCAGAGCAACAACGTTCAACGGTATCACGAGGTCATTGATGTCATGGATCTCGAGAGGCCGATAGAGTTCCTTCCGAATGGCAAAGATGGCACCGTCCGCTCCGACACACGATGAGACCAGGCTTTCTCCCTGCTTGGTGATGCGCTCCAGCCGGGCATAGAGGCCCGCGGACTCGCCTCCCGCCTCGACAGCCCTATAACTGGTCCAGCCGGTCACCAGGCCGATCTCCTCGTCTGCAAAGTTCCGAGTGATCTTCGAGAGCGTCTGCGCTGGGAACATGGAATTGGCGTCAGTGAACACGACGATCTCGCCTCGAGCGTCAGGGACGACTCGGTTCAGGCATTCGGTCTTGCCAACTCTCCCGGGCTGGACCCGCAGAGCCACCCTGGGGTCATCGAAGCTGTCGACGACTGCGTGCGTTCGATCTGTAGATCCGTCAGAGACCACCAGTATCTCCAGCAGATCTTGATCGTATTGGAGGGCCAGCGCGTTCTCGATCTTCTCCCGAATCACATCTTCTTCGTTATAGACGGAAACGATGATCGAGAGAGGAGGGGTGTATTCGTGACGCTTCCAATTGATCGCCACGATCCGGGTGATCGCCAGCATGACCAGTGAGAAGAGAAGGTACGCGTAGAGAACTCCCGAGAGCGATATCCAGTATACGAACTCCATGCGACCGAGCAGACCTATTCCCTGGCGATGTACCGGTTGAACCAGGTCTGAAAGACCACCATCGACCAGATCAGCGTGTCATGGATCTCCCTGCCCGAAAAGTGTTCGTCCAGGATGATTCGGACCGTGGCCGGGTTCAAGTACCCGTGCTTTTCGAGATTCCCTTCCGAAAGTGCTTGCTGGACGTGGGTCTTCAGGTCCCTCTTCAGCCATCGTGTCATCGGCCCCACGAAACCCTGCTTGCGATGCGCAATGACATCCGCGGGGAGATATCGCCTCGCCGCATTCCTCAACAGGTACTTCTTCGTGAAGCGTCGAAGCTTCATTTCTGCGGGAATGGTTGCACAATACTCCATGAACTTGTGGTCCAGGAACGGGACCCTGACCTCGAGGGCATGGTGCATGCTCAGGCGATCGGTTACCGCCAGGATGTCCTCGGGTAGATAGTTCTTGATGTCGCAGTAGAGCGCCCGATTGAGGGAACCCTGCGCGTCTTGAACGTTGTCTGAATTGAAATGACCGAGGACGATGTCACGACACTCGTCGAAGTAGCAGTCGAATCGCTCCGCTCCGGAGAAGAACGAGCGCCTGAGGCGAGGACTGATCCTGGAAATGTATTCGTAATAGCGTAGATCGGCAGGCAACGATGCGGAACGAACGAACCGCTTCATGTGATTGATCGTATAGTGGCCATCAGCCCGTTCCGGCAGGCTCTCTACCATCGGTCGTATCAGGCGTTCACGCAAGAGGGCCGGAACCCGACCGTACTGGCCGCTCAATACGAAACCGAGATGTCTCTCGTAGCCGGAGAACACCTCGTCTCCGCCCAGGCCGGAGAGCGCCACCGTCACATTCTCCCTGGCAATCTTGCACACGTAGTAGGATGGGATCGCCGCGTCGTCGGCAAACGGCTCGTCGAAGGAATCCACGATCTTCTCGACGAGTCCCTCCGCTGTCGGCTGAACCGTGAACTCCTTGTGCTTCGTCGCGTAGCGCGCAGAAACCTGGCGCGCATACTCCCTCTCATCCAGGTGCCCGCCCGCATCCCCCCCGAAACCCATGCAGAAGGTGCTAGCCGGAACCTCGGAGACTTGACTCATGAGTGCGACGATCAGGCTCGAGTCGATCCCGCCACTCAAGAACGCCCCTAGAGGGACTTCACTGATCAGGCGGAGATCGACCGCCTCGTGGAGCAGATGCATGAAGCCCTGTTCGAATTGGGCTTCGCTCTTCGTGTGGTCCGGTACCATCTGCAGGTCCCAGTACTTGCGGATGGTTGCCTTCCCGTCGCGATAACGAAGGGTGTGACCCGGAAGCAGCTTGCGGATCTTCTTGTAGATCGTGAGGCAGGAAGGGATGTAGGAGAGGTTGAAATAGCTGACGAGGGCGGCATTATCGACTTCCCGAGGGAAACGGGGATCCTCAAGGATCGCCTTCATTTCGGATGCGAACAGGAAGCGACCTGAATCCTCGGCGAAGAAGAGAGGCTTGATACCAAGCCTATCGCGCGCGAGGAAGAGCGTTTTCTCCCGCAGATCCCAGATGGCCAGCGCGAACATCCCCCGCAATCGCTCGACGGATTCCTCACCCCATTGCTCGTAGGCATGCAGGGCCACCTCGGAATCGCTTCGCGTCGAGAATCGGTGCCCTCTTTCGACGAGCTCATCCCTCAGCTCGAGGAAGTTGTAGATCTCGCCGTTGCAGACGATGCATTTCGACCGATCTTCATTGAAGATCGGCTGATGACCGCCCTCCAAATCGATGATACTCAGGCGACGATGCCCCAGGCCGATGTGATCGTCGCGGTGGTAGCCGGCGTCGTCCGGTCCCCGATGAGCAAGGGTGGCGGTGCACTCCTCGAGGAAGGCCTGATCGACCCTCGGAGCGACGATGCCGAAGATGCCACACATGATGCTGGCCTCGATCGAATGGAACTGTGACGCGACCTGGCTTCGTGCACCAAATCACCTGGATCGGATCAGAGCGCCGAGAGAAGACCCACCAAGTTGGCCGGCCCCGCTTCACGCCTGGCGCTCGCGACGATCTGCGCCGCCGCCTCGTCGAAACTGACGGCTGACCGCCACCCGAGCTGCTTGCCTATCTTCGACGCATCATAACGGACAGGTCTCTGCGAAGACATCAGCCGATACCGGGTCAATACAGGCTCGCGATTCAACAGTGCAGACAGCCTCTCTTGTAGGAAAACCATCGTCGAGACCAGGTTCAGGGGCAAGTAGAACACGCGAGCACGTGGATTCAGCTTGCGAACGAGAGCGTCCATGTACCGTCTCTTGTCGACCTGCTGAGAATCGACGACGTTGTATATCTGCCCGCTGCTTCTTTCGCTCTCCATGGCGGCAATGATCGCGTCTACCAGGTTGTCGACATAGATCAGAGGCAAGACAAGATCACCGTTGCCGATGACGAATAGACTGCGCGGGCCCACGGCAAACCCGATCAGGGGACTGAAGCTCTCCCCTCCACGGCCATACACTGTCCCCGGACGAAGACAAACAGCGCATAGCTTGCCTTGAAGCATCGACGCGGTGACGAGCTTCTCTGCCTCGAGCTTGCCCCACGAGTAGATTCCGCGGCGCTCGGGGAAGCGCTCCAGGGAGGCGCCTTCATCGACCATCTGCCCAGGCGCATAGTCGGCCACACCGTACACCGCGCAGGAACTGATGTAGACGAGCTTCCTGACATCACCCGCACAACAGAGCTCGACGATGTTGCGCGTCCCCCCGATCGTTACGCGTCGCACCCCGGCTTCCGTGCCGCTGGTGTCGGCGGCTGCGTGAATCACGTAGTCGATCCCTTCGAAGGCAGGCCGCAGCGATTCGATGTCGGACACGTCGCCGAACGCGAGACTCACACCCGGCAGACGCAGTGACTGGACATTCGATGTTTCCCGAACCAGGGCTCTTACGGGAAGCCCCCGAGCGACCAGTGCCTGGACCACGTGCCGGCCGAGAAAGCCGCTACCACCGGTGACGAGCACCGTTCCGTCACTAGGCATCAGCGATCCGCTTCGCCAGGCGAAAAGCCAGCTGACCGATGGCAAGACCCGTATTGGCATAGGAGTGTTCCTGGATGACGGAGCCATCGCATACATAGACGTTGTCGCAGAACCTGAGCTTGAGGTTCTTGTCGATCAGATCGTGTTCGCGATGCCCCATCGGCGTGGTGCACGAGTGGTGCGCAGCGGACCAGAGCCAATCTTCCGTGATGTCGGTCTTGATTTCGATCTGGTCAGCCAGCTCGACCAGGATGTCATTCAGCGCTTCCAACATGTTCCGGTAGATGGAGATTTCCTCATCCGAGATGCGCCAATCGACGTTGAGATCATCCCCATCATAGAAGACACGATTGTCTCCTCGTTTCTGTTCGCCGATGAAGAGGATGTTGTAGGTTCGGCTGGGGATATTGAAGCCGAGCAAGTGACCAAAGACCTCCGCCACGATATCCGGATGGAGGACCTTGCGCGAGAAGATGTGCTTCAGCCTGGCGAGCCCGGTACTCGCTCCAAGGCGCGACTTGTACTTGTAGATGGAGAGATCGTTCTCCATCGTCAATGACGGTCTGAAGAACACGCAGGCGGTGTATCGACCACATTCGCTCTTGAGACGAACGGCGCTCCGGCTGATGTAGCTTCCCCTGTCGCACGAAGATAGTTGCCTTACGGTTTCCGAGACATTCTTCTTGAACTTGACCTTGCCAACGAAGCCCATCGGATGATCGATGAATCCGACACCTACCCTATCGAAGGCAGCACCCGTTTCAGCGATGATTCTCTGCAGAATCTTCGGCGTACCCATTGCACCGGCGGAGATGATGACGAGATCGACGTCGATCGTCCTGGTCTGTCCACCGGTCGAGAACTCGACGGCTTTGACTTCTCTGTCATCGAGAACGAAGCCTATGCCCTCGACGTCATAGACATCATCGACTTCGCGAGCGATCGTGAGGCTTCTGAACTTCTTGGGATAGACCAGGCAATCGATTCCATCTGGAAAGGACGGGAATACCGAAGAGGGCGTGTTGGCCTCCGCCGCGAGACTTTCATACTCAGCGGTGAAGGACTCGCCCGCAAAGAAGAGAGCCGCAGCTGCCTGATCGATGAAGGGTCTGGCCTCCACCAGGACATCGGAGAATTCCCGTCCCGTGACGTCCTGGGGGTTGATCGGGATCAGGCCGTTGTGCCAGAGGTTGGTCGTCCCTCCACCGCCGAAGCAGAAGGTGTCTATGGCAGCCAACTCACGGTTGACGAAATGGACGTTGGGATACCGAAACGAGTTCTTCGGACCCCTTTCGAGGAGTGTGACCGCGTGATTCCTGGCGAGCTCATTGCAGAGAAGCGATCCGGCGAGCCCTCCGCCAACAACGACGACTCTTCTTCTCATCCCCTCCTCAACAGAATGGCAACAGCTGCAGTCCCAGCGAAGACCTGACGAGATGGTCGTGGAGAGTGCAAGCACGCTCTTTCAAGGACACGACATCGAGCTGCGCCTTCGAGCGCTCCCCGAGGAGCGACGAGGAAGAGCTCTGCTAGGCGTCAACAGGCATTGTCGGAATAGTAGGCGTTCAGTTTGCCACAGATGTGGTCGAAATCGTACCTCGAGGAAGCGAGATCTCTTGCGTTGGCCTCGATCGCGGCTCTCGATTCCTCATCCGTCAGCAGGGCAATGACCGCATCAGCGAAACCACCAACGTCATCACTGACGATGTAGTGCTTCCTGTCGACGCCGCCAATACCTTCACACCCAACGCTCGTACAGACGATTGCCCTACCTGCCGCCATCGCCTCGAGTACCTTCAACTTGGTTCCGCCGCCACTCAACATTGGCGCTACGAAAACCGTCGACCTCTGAAGATAGGGCAACGGGTCGTCGACGAAGCCAACGAGGTGGATACTCGAATCCGCCAAAGACAACCTCTTCAGCTCCTCGGTGAGATTGCCTCCAACGACATCTATGCATACTTCCGGAACCTCCTTCTTGACCAACGGATAGATCTTCTTCAAGAAGTGCAGAATCGCTTGCCTGTTCGAAGCATTGCCGAATCCGCCCAGCCACAGAAGCCTGTTCGCGATCTGCGGTGTGTTCGAGCGGCCGAACTGGTCGAGCTCCACTCCGTTTTCCACCACCAGGAATCTGCCCTCTGGGCAGAGCTCTTGAAGGACGTCTCGATCCGACTCGGAAACAACGATTCCGAGGTCCACTTGTCTGAATATCTCTCTCTCCAAGCGCTTGACTTTCCAGGACTCAAAATACAAAAACGACTTCAGGAGAGGATTCCTACTCTTCTTCGCCAAACTGATGGATTTCAGGTAGCTGACATCGTGATCCGTCACGCTGCGGAAGATGTTCCTTGCGTCCTTGACCGTGTAGCTGATCGGCAAGATGTCACAGTGAACCAGGTCGAACACACCCGATGAGATCAGCTCGTCGGCCCTTTGGAGAAACGGCTTCGAATAGTGTCTCCAGACGGTGTATGCCTCTCTGGAGATCAGGCTCCGCAGCAGTCGCAGAATCGCTCCACAACTGAAGCTCTTCGGTGGCGCGGCTATGAACTCGACCCGATGACAGATCCTCTCCAGCTCCTGGAGATTCTCCGCGCGAATCTCTTCTTGCGTCTCATATAGCGACAAGAAGTGGACCTGCCATTCCTCCGCAAGGCCCTTCAGTACGCTGAAGCTCCTTCGGGTGTGGCCATCCTTCACGGGAAGCAAGCCTCTATTGGACAGAAAGAGAAGCCTCCCCCTCTTTTCCATCAACAAGGCTCCGGCCTGGCATTCACCAGACGTGGATGGCCGTCATTTCGAAGCCACGAAGTGACCTCGCGACGCGCTGCCAGAGGCCTCAATCGGCCGTCTTCTCGAAGAACAGGATGTTGCCGAATGCAAGATGCGGAATGGGAATGAACCGGAACCACATCTCATTCAGCAGATGGACGCTCTTCCTCAACCATGCCGTGGGCAGCCTCGTATAGAGCTCCGTGAACTGCCCGGAGTGACGATCGTAGAGCTTCATGCCATGGCTGCCGAAGGCCCGCGTCAGCCAGCCAATGTCGGTTTCGCGGGTCACGAGGGCGCCCGTGGCTTCGGTGCTCCAGTACTCGAACCCAGCTGGCACGCGCTGCGGCTGTACACCCCTCTTCGTCAGGTACTTGGCGCTTCGAATCAGAGCACTCTCCAGCGAGCTCTTGTTCGATTCGCTCACGACGAGAACACCACCTGGGGCCAGAACTCGTCCCAGCTCTGAGATAGCCTTCTCTACTTCGGGAATGTGCATCAGGACTCCCCAACAGAACCCGGCCCGAACGGATCCATCGGCCAAGGGAAGGTCGGTCAGATCCGCGGTTCGGGCTTCGATCCGATCTGACAACCCGTGTTCCTCGATCGCGGCTCTAGCGAGTTCGAGTGCTGAGCTAGAGAAGTCGAAGGCTCGGACCCGCATTCCGCGTTCGGCGAAGCGAATCGAATGCTTCGCGGAACCACACCCGAAGTCGAAGACGGTTTCGCCTTCATTGAGCCCCATGACCTTGCTGGTGTAGTCGATCGCCATGGCATAGAAGGGATCGGTCTCTGGCCCACGATAACGCGCAATCCAGCTCCGATGTGCGTCCTCTGTCTGTAGGTAGTCCTTCACGGATCGGATATTTCCACGCGAATCAGTCATCGTGGCTCCATGATCTCTTGCCTCGGGTACGAGTCGCAACGAACAACATGGCTAGTCCGGGATCCTCGAATCGTCGACGACGCCGCAGACGTTAGTACATCCCGACAGGCGTCTGGTCCTGGTGCCTTGGTGGATCGCTGTTGGTCCCGGAGCGCGAGGGCGGCCCGCCCGAAGCACCACTGCAGGACCTGGCGGTGGGCCAACAGCACCGCCATGCCGCATCGGAGGGTGCGGGCTTTCGCGACCATTTGGCGGGGCATGGGAGGGAGAAGCTGCGTTTCGGTCAGGTCCGATACTGAGTAGCACGAAAGTATCCTGACGTAGTGCCTGCCGCGGCGACGAACTCACTCGAGCACGTATCGAAGCTGCGGATCTCGGAAGAACCCACGGACCACGTCAGACAGCCGCTGAAGCGATCGCATGTGGCCCGAGACGATTTCGCGAAAATGCTCGAGACTCCGAGTCGCGCGCCTGCCGACACCGTGGTTCTTCAGGTGATTCCGGACGTGTTCGTCGGGATTCAGATCCGGTGCGTACGGAGGCAGGAAGAAGAGCCGTAGGCGCCCCTCCGTCGATTTCACGAACTCGCGCACCTGCTTTGCGCGGTGCGATGGATGGCGGTCGACGATCAGGAAGACGGGGCGGGATGCATCGTGGACCAGGCGCTCGAGGAACTCGATGAACTTCTCCGAGTTCATTCGCCCCTCCACCGTCATGAATCGGAACTCCCCGCGCGGGCTGATCGCGGAGATGAGATTCATGCCGGAGCGTGGGCCGGTCGCAGGCACGACGGGGGTCTGCCCCCTTGGCGCCCAGGTCGTGCCGGCATGGAAGTCCGAACGAATGCCTGTCTCGTCGGAGAAGAAGAGGGTGGCGCCATCGTTCTTGGCCAATCTCCGGATCTTGGGGAGATCCTTGTTACGCCATGATTCCACGAACTCGGGGTCCCGCTCATACGCTCGGCGGAGGGGCCTCTGCGGACTGAGCCCGAGCTTGCGAAGCATCCGACCCACGGACACCTCGCTCAAGTGGACGCCGAACTTCTCACGAATCAGTTCGCGGATCATCGATCTTGTCCACAACGCGAGCTCGAACCGAAGCTGAAGTGGGTTCTTGCCCGTCACCGTCTTGTAGACCCATTCGAGCTGTCTTCCTGTCATCTTGGATGGGCGTCCGGAGATCGGCTTCGCGCGAAGCGCGTCGATTCCGCCTTCGCGGTACTTCGCCAGCCAGTCGTAGATGACGGTGCGAGCGAACCCGAGCGCACGAATCACGTCCTCGGGACTCTCGCCCGCTTCAACGCGCTGCACGGCGCGGATGCGGATCTCCTCGAGTGTCTTGTGATCGAGAGCGCGCCCATCTCGCTTCTTCATCATCGGGCGAACCGTAGCACGTCATCTTACTTCTGCACGTATTGGCGACGGGAGGTTCCCGGACCTCGAAAGACACGCCTCGGCCTCGGCTACTGGATCATCGTAAGGGCGGTCGGCCTGGCTTGCTTCGTGCTCTTCTGGCTGCTGGCGGTGCGCATCAATCGTGATCTGGCGCCGGCCGGCGCTCCCGTCGTCAACCTCCCCCTGGCGTTCCTGAGCCTCAACTACGCCGTCCTCTGCTACTTCACCTCGGGCACCGATTTGCAGCTGGTCCTGCTGTCGGCGTCCGTGTTCGTCGCCGGCGTGGTGGGACCGACCTGGCGAGTCGCGGGTTTTCTCCTTCCCTTCCTTCCCCTGGTGCGTCCCGAGCTGGCCGTCGCGCTGCTCGGCTGGCTCGTCTGGAACCGCTGGAAGACCGGCAGCTTTCCCTGGCTCGCGCTTTCGCTGACGTTGCTCGTGAACAGTAGCTGGCTCCTGTTCCGGATCTTCTACTACGCGGAACTCTTTCCCATCACCTTCTACCTCGAGAAAATCGTCGACGTCCGGCAGGGTCTGCTCTACTTCCATGACACCTTCGCGCCGTATCATCTCTACGAGCTGATGGCGCTCGGCGGTATCGTCCTGGCCCTCGTCGCCCGCTTCGGAGGGGTGCGCTCACTGAGCCTTGGTGCGCGTGTTTTCGTCGCGCTGGTGGTGGTCGCGCAGCTCCTCTACACGGTGAAGATCGGGGGCGATGGACGGCACTTCCGGTATCTCGCGTTCCCCGTGACCGCATCGCTCCTCGCTCTGGGCGGGCTGGCCGAGCGATGGACGGAAAGGGCGGGGTCGCGTTGGGTACCGGTGACCGCCGGCCTGGCGACTGCGGCACTGTCCTTCGCGTTCGTGCCCCGGCAGCTGGATCGGCATCCCGCCTTCGCACTCGACACGCGGCCGCGGTTCGTGGACAAGATCGCCGACGCCGCCCACCATCGAACGCACCGCTCCATGGTCTCGCCTCTACCGTGGGGAAGCGGCGCGGAAATCGAGATCCGCACGTTCCTCACCGAGTGGCGCGGGAGCGGGGGCCCCGATGCGTCCCTTCCGGTTCGCCCGGGCGGAATCTGCTACCGCCACTACGTCGCCTTCGACACCAGGGTCGTACACAGCTACGGGCTCACCGACGGAGTGCTGGCACGGGTGGACATGCCGAGCGACCGCCCCGCACACAAGGAGGGGCTGAAGCCGATGGCCCGCGACATCGCGCGCGTGCTTCGCTGGTGGGGCCGACCGCCACAGCCCGGGATGTATGCGGCAGCAGTCTCGGCCGGCATCGCCGCACCCTGGATGGCGCGAAACCTCGAGACGCTTCAGCTGCTTGAGCGCAAGCTCTACAACCGCCATGATTTCGTCGAGAATCTCGGGCTCGCGCTTCGCGTGCGAGAGAGGATCGATCCGGGCTGAGGTCTGCGTTCGTCGATGCTCCGCGGAGCGTATCCTCGAGCGCGAGGCGGCCGCCCGCGCAATCGTGTGGAGATCGGGGCTGGTAGCGCTTCACCGGACGATGGGCGTGGGGATCCTCCGGGGCACCGCCCTTCCGCGGCCGGGGCTTCGGAGCCGTCGTGCTGGGACGCGGGGGACGCGGGCCGGACGGCCCGCACGGCCCGGCTCCCCGCCTGACCTATAGTCGGAAGCCCGTGCTCTCGAGCCTCTCCCGGGCCGCCCACCTCGCTCTCGCCCTGACGCTCCTCGGGGTCGTCGGCGTTCGGCTGCACCGCCTCGATGTGCCCTTCGAGCGCGACGAGGGCGAGTTCGCCTACATGGCGCAGCTCATCCTCCAGGGGGAGGCGCCCTTCGAGAGCGCCTACAACATGAAGCTCCCGGGCACATACTACGCCTACGCCGCGATCCTGGCCCTGGGCGGCGAGAGCACCGAGGCCGTCCACGCCGGGCTGCTTGCGCTGAACCTGGCCGCCGCAGCCCTCGTCTACGCCCTGGGGCGCCGGCTGCTGGGGCCCGCGGAGGCGGCGCTCGCCGCCGCGGCCTATGCGCTGCTCTCCCTCGAGCCGACGGTCCTGGGATTCTTCGCCCACGCGACCCACTTCGTGGTCGTGCCGGCCCTGGCGGGGCTGCTCCTCCTGCTCGCGGGGCTCGACGCGCGGCGACCGGGCGTGCTCTTCGCGGCAGGCGTCCTGCTCGGAGCCGGCGTCCTGATGAAGCAGCACGGGATCGCCTTCGTGGCGCTCGCCTTCGCCACCCTGCTCGCACGCGTCGCGGCGGAGCGCGCGGGCTGGCGCCCCCTGGTCTCGGGGGGACTCACCCTCGGCCTCGGCACGGCGCTTCCCTACGCGCTCCTCTGCCTCCACCTGCTGCAGCGCGGCGTCTTCGACACCTTCTGGCACTGGACCGTCGTCTACGCGCGCGAGTACGTGAGCGCCGTGAGCCCCGGCGGGGCGATCTACGCACTCTGGCTGAGCTTCGGCTCGATCGTCCTCTCCAGCTGGCCCCTGTGGCTCGCCGCGGTCCTCGGGGCCTGGGAGGTGGCGCGCCGCGAGGAGCGGAGGAGGAGCCGCGCCTTCCTCGCCGCCTTCGGCCTCTTCTCCGCTCTCGCCGTGACGCCCGGCTTCTACTTCCGCCCGCACTACTTCGTGCTGCTGCTTCCCGCCGCGAGCCTCTTCTGCGGGGTCGGGCTCCTGCGCGCAGCCGAGCTCCTCGCGCCGCGGCTGCGGGCCCCCGCCGCCGCCGTGCTGCTCGCGGGCCTCGCCGCGATGCTCGGCGCCGGCGCCCTCCGGCGCGCCCCGGAGCTCTTCTCCTACACGGCGGATCAGACCTCCCACGCCGTCTACCAGCAGGAGTTCTTTCCGGAGATCCGCGAGGTCGGCCTCTTCCTGCGGGAGCGCGCCGACCCGGAGGACGCCATCGCCGTGATCGGCTCGGAGCCCCAGATCTACTTCTACGCCCGGCGCCGCTCGGCGAGCGGCTACCTCTACACCTACCCGCTGATGGAGCCCCAGCCCTTCGCCAGCGAGATGCAGCGCCGGATGGCGGCGGAGGTGGAGCGCGCCGAGCCGCGCTTCGCGGTCTTCGTGAACCACGGGAGCTCCTGGAGCCCGTGGCCGAACTCGGACCGCTACGTCTTCGCGTGGGCGGAGGGTTTCCTCGAGGACTACCGGCCCATCGCCTGCTACGCGCTCCGCCGCGAGGGACGCAGCCGCTTCGTGCTCGGCGAAGCCTGGCGGGGGATCCGTCCACCCCGGATCGTGGTCTACGAGCGTCGCGGGGAGGAGCCCGTCGACGCGCCGGGGAGTCACGGACCGGGGCGCGGCCTCGACAGCCTTCCGCCGGCCGTGAAATGACCAGCAACATCGTCGATCCAGATCCTCCCCGGGGGCCGGAGCCACCTGAGGCGCCGACGTGACCCGACCGACCGAGCCCGGCCTCCCGCGACCGCTCCGTCCGGACGAATCCCTCCCGACCAGAACGCATAGGGGGCCCGCCTCTCTGGATCCACGATGTGCACCAGTCGTCGGAATCGGTTCCCCAGGGCGCCGACTCGCGTCGAGCGGGCCCTCCGCCGTTCGGGCATCCTGAAGGAGTCATGGAAGCCCCCTCTGCCGAAGAAGCCCGCTGGCATCACCTGGAGACGGCGGATGCGACCCGCCTGCTCGAAAGCGACCTGCGTCGAGGCCTTTCTCCCGAAGAAGTCGCGAAGCGGCTGAAACGCTTCGGTCCCAATGTCGTCTCGAGTCGCGGCGGAACGACGGCCTGGAAACGCTTTCTTCTCCAGTTCCATCAGCCCCTGGTCTACATCCTACTCGCCGCCGTGGGCGTCACCGCGGCCCTGGCCGAATGGGTCGATTCCGGCGTCATCTTCGGCGTGGTCCTGGTCAATGCCATCATCGGCTTCGTCCAGGAGAGCCGGGCGGAGAAGGCCATCGAAGCCCTCAGCCGCATGGTCACCACCCAGGCCGTCGTGCGTCGCGGAGGACGCAAGCTTCGCGTGCCCTCCTCGGAGCTCGTTCCCGGCGATGTGGTCCTCCTCCAGGCCGGCGACCGCGTCCCGGCGGATCTCCGCCTCTTCGGCGTCCGCAACCTCCATTGCGACGAATCGGCCCTCACCGGCGAGTCGCTCCCGGTCGCCAAGCACACCGATCCCCTCGATCACGACATCGCCCTGGCCGACCGGAGAAACCAGGCCTACGCCGGCACCCTGGTCACCGCCGGTCAGGCCGAGGGGCTGGTCTGGGCCACCGGCGACCGCACCGAGACCGGCCGCCTCACCGGCCGGACAGCTTGGACGCCTCTGGAGCTACACCCAGGAAGAGTTGCGGCTGGCCGGTTCGTCGGAAACCTACAGTGACAGGGCATCGGTTGAGGGCAATCTCACGCCGTATGCTCGCTATTTCCGCCTGGGCCAGTCGATGCTGGGCTATGTAACCGAGGATGGCCAACAGACCGCCCTCTGGACGCCCACACTCGACGCCGACCCATGGCAAGCGATCCTGGACCCGGCTCAGGCCGCCCAGGTGCGCAGCGCTGTCGAAATTCTCGACCGGCGTCAAGCCCCGGCCTTCGTGCTTTTGCCAATCGCCGTGACCGTGCCCCCTGCCGAAGGGAAGACACCCTGATGGCGCGGCGGTCCAATCACCAACAATACTGGGCCTCGCTCTCGGTCGGCGTCTGCCTGCTGGTGACGGTCCTGCTCGGATCGGCCGGCGCGACAGAGAAGTCGACCGATTTCGAGGAGCGTATTCGTACAGCCATTGAGCAGACCAGAGAAGACGTGCGGCACGAGACGGAACGTATTGAGCGAGAGGAAACCGCTCGAGAGGAGCAACTCAACGAGGCGCGTTCGACGTGCCGGGCCCTTGCAGACGAGTTGGTCGAGCGTCGGCTGGCCATCGCCGAGAAACAACGGGAGTTGGCTCAGCTGCGACAGCAACGCGAAGCTCTCTGGACTGAGCAGATGCAGTGGCAACAAGAGCGGGCTGAGATCGCAGCGATCTGTCGGGATGTACAGCGCGAGCTAAACCAACTCTCCGGCACGTTGCCGACCTCCGAACGTCGTTCGGAACAGGATCAACAACTGTCGCAACTGAACACCTTGCTAGGAAGCGATGCCCCCGAGGAAACGGTCAGCGCGACGATATCTTTGATCTCGTCGTTCCTGCGCGAAGCACGAACGCAGGCCGTGTATGAGGCCGACATCATTGACGCGCAGGGCAAGCCGCAGCGTGCTCGGCTGTTGCGCGTCGGGCAGAGTCTGTTCGCCTACCATATCCCGACCACGGGGCAAACGGCGATTGCCATCTCGGCCCCCTATGAGCAAGCTGGATTCCGATGGCATGAGGATCTATCCCCAGCCATGCGGCGCGCCATTATCGCGGCGGTCGCCCCGAACCGGACTGGCGACGCGTCCATCTGGGCGCCGATCGATGTCACGGGCCAGATGACAGCAACCACGAACCTCTCGAATCGAACGCTTAGCGACCGGTTGCGTTCGGGGGGCATCGTGATGATCCCGCTGGCCTTCGTAGCGGTGTTGCTCGCCCTGCTCGTCGGCGACCGGCTGTTCGTCTTGCTGCGCGAAGGTCGCCATTCGCTGCGGTTCTGCGAACGTGTGCTGGACCTTTGCGGTCAGGGACAGTTCGAACAAGCCGAACAGCTCGCCAACAAGACCGGAGGCGTTCTCTCACGGACACTCAAGACCTGCTTGGCACACCGGCACAGTTCACCCGTAGCCCTTGACGATGCGATCCAGGAGACGCTTCTGCACGAATTCCCCAAGCTCGAGCGTTTCCTACCCTCCATCCGGCTGCTATCGTCGCTGGCGCCGATGCTGGGCCTACTCGGCACGGTCACGGGGATCATCGCGACCTTCGATGTCATCACCGTCGTCGGCAGCGGCCAGCCCCGGCTGATGGCGGGCGGAATCTCCGAAGCGCTGATCACCACAGCGACCGGACTGGCGATCGCCATTCCAGGGCTGCTCGCCCACAGCGTTCTCTCGGGCAAGGTGGACAGCATCATCGGGGACACCGAACGTTTCGCCGCGACACTGTCGAATCTCGTCAAACAGCAAGAGACAACCTCAGAGGACAGGAGCCCAGAGCGCGATGGTCGCACAACCGCTGACTGATCTGTTCGCCCGGGGCGGTCCCGTTATGTTCTTCATTGCGGGCGGCTCGGTCCTGGCGTGGTTCCTGGCGCTGCGCACCTGGTGGCGAACGCGTTGTCACCTGATCGCCATGGAACGAAGCGCCGTTGGCTCTGAGTCCCCCGGCTGGTCCGAACAGTTTGCCGCCGCGGCTCAGGCGACACGTCTGGAGCACAACCTCTGGATACTGGGTGCGCTGGCGGCCATTCTCCCGCTGCTCGGCTTGCTGGGCACGGTGCTGGGCATGCTTGCCAGTTTCGACGTCATCCAGATTCACGGGACGGGTCAACCGCGCCTGCTGGCCCGGGGGATCGGCCAGGCCCTGATGACCACGCAAGCCGGACTCTGGACGGCGGTCCCCGTGCTGTTCTTCCATCACATCCTGCGCGATCGGGTGCGTCTGCTCCGCAGCGAGATCGACATCCTGGCCCACGCCGCACGCAACGGCGCCGCACCGAGGGGAGACTGATTATGTTCCAGTCGGTGCGTTCCAGACGATCTCGGAGTACGCGAGCGGAAATCCAGATGACGCCGCTGATCGACATGGTCTTCATCCTGTTGATCTTCTTCGTCGTAACCACCAGTTTCGTCGCTGAGACGGGGATCGGGATCGAGCGTCCCCGCGCAGGTTCGGCCGATTCACTGCCGCGTGAGAGTGTCACCATCGCGGTCAATCGCAGCGGCGAAATCGTCCTGGCCGGGCGGAAGACCGGGCTGTTCTCGATCCGCCCTCATCTCGAGACCCAATTGCGAAACCGGCCGGGCCTGGCGGTCGTCATCGTCGCCGACAGGACCGTGCCCATCGAGCGAATCGTCCGCGTGATGGACGAAATACGCTCGGCTGGTGTCACGGACATCGCCCTTGCCGCTGAGGAGAAGGAGTAGTCGCGTATGGCGCGCCCCGGCGATAGGGACAGTGGGATTCGGATACGGACGCCACAGGGAACGGCTCTGGCGTTGCTGGCGGCTCTGGCTGCCAACACGCTGCTCTTCTATGCCCTGGCGCTGGCCCGCATGAAGCCCGCCCTCTCTTCGCGATCCCGGCCCGACCCCGTGGAACTGAAAGTCATGACGCTTCGACCTCC
>JANQEA010000034.1 GCA_028278555.1 Candidatus Bipolaricaulota bacterium
ACCGGACTCGGCATCAACCTCCGACCCTCCACCGGAAACGACACCGTCACCCCCAACGACCCCCTCGACCCCGACACCGGAGGCAACGGAGTCCAGAACCATCCCGTCGTCGTCTCGGCCCGCGCCGGGGCGAGCAGCATCGACATCGAGGCGATGCTCAACAGCACTCCCTCCACCCTCTTCGACGTGGAGTTCTTCTCCGGTGCCTCCTGCGACCCCTCCGGCTCCGGCGAGGGGCGCGTCTTCCTGGGTGCCACCGCCGCCACGACCGATGCGGGCGGCAGCGCGGCGATCGCGGCGACGCTCTCCGCCGCGGTGACGCCCGGGGACTCCGTCACGGCCACCGCGACGGATCCGAACGGGAACACTTCGGAGTTCTCGCCCTGTCTCACCGCCCTCTCCGCCTCGGCCCTTCCCGATGCGGTGGACGACACCGATACGACGCCGGAAGACACGGCCATCGTGATCGACGTCCTGCCCAACGACGTTGCCGCCGGCGGAGAGACGCTGAGCGTGACCGGCTTCACCACGCCCCTCTACGGAAGCGTCGTGCTTGAGGTGGACGACACACTCACCTTCACCCCGACGCAGGACTTCTCGGGCGAGGACTGGTTCCTCTACTCGATCCTGAGCACCAGCACGGGCACCGACACGGCCCTGGTGCGCGTGACGGTGAGCGCCGTGAACGACGCCCCCGTCGTCACGGACGACGCGGCCATCGCGATCGAGTCGACGGCCGTCGAGATCGACGTCCTGGCCAACGACCTCGACGTCGAGGGAGCCCCGCTCTTCATCAGCGCCGTGACGCAGGGCAGCTCGGGCTCGGTCGCCATCACCCCTTCCGATACGGTGACCTACACCCCGAACATGGGCTTCACGGGAACGGACACCTTCACCTACACGGCGAGCGATGGCGACGGAGGCTTCACGGTGGGCAACGTCGCCGTGGTGGTCTACGCGCCCGGAGCAAAGACCTGGACCGTCAACAGCACCGACGACACGAACGACGCCATCTGCGACCTCTCGCACTGCAGCCTGCGCGAGGCGCTCTTCTCGGCGGCCGGCGTCCCTGGGACGGACACGATCGACTTCGCGATTCCGGGGACGGGTCCTCACACGATCTCACCGAACTCGGCGCTGCCCTCGATCAGCGAGGCGATCGTGATCGAC
>JANQEA010000045.1 GCA_028278555.1 Candidatus Bipolaricaulota bacterium
GTGCCCGACGTCGTCAGCTTGGCGTCCGTCTCCGCAAACGTGTGCGACTCGCTGTCCGATCCCTCGACAGTGATAGCCGGCCCGTCGTTCGCGCCCGTGATCTCCACTGTCACGTCCTGCGTCGCCGTCGCGCCCTCGTCATCCGTGACCGTGATCGTGAACACCGCCGTCACAGTCTCGCCCTCGCCGAGGAAGTCGAGCTCCGCCTCGGTGATCGCGTAATCCCACTCCACCGTGCCGTCGTTCGTGTTGCCGGCAACGTTGGTGATCGTAAACGCATCCTCGATCGCCGTCCGCTGGCCCGCCGTCAGAACCAACGTCGTGACGCCGTCCTGCGCCAGCGCCGTCACGGACTTCGTCGCCTCCGCGGCGACCGGACGGTCCGTCAGGTCGACGTCCGTGAAGGTCACCGAGCCGCTGTCCGAAAGAACCGACCCCTCGGTGATCACTCCGTCGATATCGACAACCTGGATCGCAGGCCCATCGTTGGCACCCGTGATCTCGATCGTGATCCGCTGCGGCGTCGTGGTCTCCACATCGCCGTCGCTGATCTTCACGTCGTAGGTCAGCGTGACCTTCTCGCCCGCCGCCAGATAGTCGAAATCCTGCTCCTCGGCCGCGAAGATCCAGGTCACGTCGCCGAACTCAAGCCCGGCAGTCTTGATCACCGGCCCGAACGTCAGATAGCCGCGCAGCTGCGCTGCCAGGTCCCCCGTATCGACCGGGAGACCGCTCACCACGTCCGCCGCCGACGCGGCGACCGGCGTCACCACGAAGTGCCCCGTGTCCGACAGGTCAAGGTCTTCGAAGGTGATGGTGCGCGACGCGCTGAGGTTCGTGGTCGAGGTCGACCCCGTCGTGTTGTCCTCCGTCAGCGTCTCGTCCTGCTGCGCGCTCGTGATCCGCGGGCCGTCGTTCTGCCCGGTGATCGTGATCGTTACGGTCTGCGTGTCGATGTCATTTGCCGTGCCGCTGTCGTCGGCGGTCTGGACCTCGTAGGCCAGCGTCAACGTCTCACCGCTCGACAGGTAGTCGAAGGCCTCCGAACCGGAATTGAACGTCCAGGTCAGTCCACTGGGATCAAGCGTCTCGTTGCCATCGAGAATGCCGGGCGTCACAGTCAGGAAGCCCCGCAGCGTGGCGTTCGGAATGTTCCCCACGCCGCTGCCAGGCGCCGCACCCACATTCGCGTCGCC
>JANQEA010000028.1 GCA_028278555.1 Candidatus Bipolaricaulota bacterium
GCCGGAACCGAGCGGGGCGTGACCTCGCTGCAGATGGACATCAAGATTTCCGGGATCACCGAGCAGATCATGCAGGTCGCCCTCAACCAGGCCAAGGATGGACGGCTGCATATTCTCGGCGAGATGGCGAAAGCAATCGGTCGCCACCGCGCCCAGCTCGGCGAGCACGCGCCGCGCATCGAGATGTTCTCGATTCCGGACGACAAGATCCGCGAAGTGATCGGCTCGGGCGGCAAGGTGATCCGCGAGATCGTCGAGAAGACCGGCGCCAAGATCGACATTTCCGACGACGGAACGGTCAAGGTCGCTTCGTCCAAGTCGGAATCGATCCGCGCCGCGATCAATTGGATCAAGTCGATCGCGTCCGAGCCTGAGATCGGCCAGATCTACGAGGGCACGGTCGTCAAGGTGATGGATTTCGGCGCCTTCGTGAATTTCTTCGGCTCGCGCGACGGGCTCGTGCATATCAGCCAGCTCGCCCCTCGTCGGGTGCAGAAGGTCACCGACATCGTCAAGGAAGGCGACAAGGTGAAGGTCAAGCTCCTCGGCTTTGACGAGCGCGGCAAAGTGCGATTGTCGATGAAGATCGTCGATCAAGAGACCGGCGAGGACATCGAAGCCAAGCAGAAGGCGGAAGGCGGCGAGCAACCGCAGGAGGCCGCCGGGGCCGGCGAATAGACTTCGCAACCAAAGCATGATCCCGAAAAGTTTCAGACTTTTCGGACAAGATCATGCGGCAAACAGAGAAGAAAAAGAGCGAGATCGATTCAATCTGAAGTCATCGCGCTCTAGTCTGCGAAACCAACAAGACCGGGATCAATTCATCCTCCCCCGCTACGCGGGGGCGGATGAGTGGCAACGCCTCGTCTCGACTCCCACTAGCCGGTTTCGACAAGGCTCCCTCGACTTCTCGGCGCCGGAATAGAGAGGTGACGAGAGTGCGCTCACCACCGCTCCGATACCGGTGCACCGTCGAAGAACTCGGCAATGCGGGCGCGGGTGGCGCGCGTCGTGTCCGCGGGCA
>JANQEA010000056.1 GCA_028278555.1 Candidatus Bipolaricaulota bacterium
ATCGACGTTCTGCGGCAGCAGGGCCTCGATCTCGTCTGGGGAAGTCGCCCTGGGCAGCGCATCGAACACGTGCCGAAGGTACGCCCAAGGCTCGATCCCGTTCGCCTTCGCGGTCTCGATCAGTCCGTAGAGGTTGGCGCTGGCTCGGGCCCCGGCGGTCGTGTCCGCGAACAACCAGTTCTTCCGCCCGAGAACGAACGGCCGGATCACGTTCTCCACCCGGTTCGTGTCCAGCGGGATCCGACCATCCTCGAAGACGCGGATGAGCTTCGGCCACTGACGATCCAGGCAGGCCATCGCCTTCCCCGTCAGGCTCTGCGGCGGGACCCGACCGATCGCGTCGTCGAGCCACACGCGAAGCGCCTCGACCAACGGAAGAGACTTCGCCTGCCGGACTCGGTGACGCTCTTCGGCTGAAGCGTCCTTCAGCCTTTTTTCGATTCGATACAGGGCCTGGATCTGCCCCATCGCCTGCCGCGCCACGCTCTCCCGCGCAGTCTTCTTCGACCGCTTCTGGCTCTTCGACTTCTGTCCGCGAAGGGCCTCGTCGAACTTGCGTCGCGCGTGCGCCCAACAACCAACGTGCACGACCTTGGGCTCTCGCCCGATCGCCGTGTAGCCCTCGTAGCCATCCGTCTGCAGGAACCCTTCGAACCCGCGAAGCAGCCGCTTCGGCACCTCGCCGCTTCGCGACGGGTCGTACTCGTAGTAGATGAGCGGATGCTCTTGACGCCCGCCCCGAAGCGCCCAGAGGTAGGACTGGCTCTGCGCCGTCCTCCCGGGCTCCTTCAACACCTGGAAAGGCGTCTCGTCGCACTGGACGAGGTCGTAGGCTCGGATCTCCCGCTGGATCCAATCCACGAGCGGATCGACCAGGTCGCCCATCTTCACCATCCAGTGCCCGAGCTTCGCGCGCGAGAGATCGAGCCCCAGCCGCTCGAAGATCTTCTCCTGCCGGTAGAGCGGAAGGCCATCGACGTACTTCGAGGCCGCCACCTGGGCCAGCAGAGAAGGCGTCGCGATGCTCTTCGGGACCGGCGTCGGCGGCAGGGGTGCGACGGATACGCCCTCCTTGCAGGTCGGACACGCGTACTTGGGCCGCACGTTCCGCACGACCTCGACCCGTGCCGGGATGAACTCGAGCTGGTCCGAGGTCTCCCGGCCGATCTCCTTCATCGTGTGCGACGGGTCGTGCGGACAGACCTTCTCCTCGTCGGAGAGATCGTG
>JANQEA010000018.1 GCA_028278555.1 Candidatus Bipolaricaulota bacterium
GAAAGATTCTCGACCGATCTTCAGAACGAGCGTTCAATCGATGATCAGGTCACACTCTGCCGCAACTATGCTCTCCGAGAAGGCATGAATGTCGTCGAGATCTACGACGATCGGGCACGCTCTGGAGGCTCGATCATGGGACGGGACGGTCTGCTGCGCCTGATGGACAAAGCCAGAGATCGTGCCTTCGACGTCATCGTCGTCGAGGCGCTCGGTCGTCTCACGCGCGATATGGAGGATCTTGCCGGCATTCACAAACGGCTATCGTTCCTCGGCATCGAGATTCGAGCCGTCCACGAGGGTGTGATCAACACCGTGTTGGTCGGGCTTCGTGGACTTGTCGGCCAGCTCTATCGCGAGGACAACGCGCAAAAAGTTCACAGGGGTCAGGCGGGACGTGTTGGCCACGGCCTCAATGCCGGAGGTCTCACCTACGGTTACGCGCCCGTCCCAGGTGAGAAGGGGAAGCGCATCATCGTCGAGGCTGAAGCACAGATTGTCCGACGCATATTCGAGGAGTACGTCGCCGGCCGGACACCCCGCGACATCGCGCACGATTTAAATGAGCAAGGAGTGCCGCCTCCGCGTGGACGCGTGTGGAACGCCTCTACGATCAACGGTAACGCGCGGCGTAGAACCGGGATTCTGCAGAAGGAACTCTATGCGGGCCGGCTTGTCTGGAACAAGGTCCGGATGGTCAAAGATCCGGATAGCGGCAGGCGGCTTTCGCGTCCCAACGTAAAGGCGGAATGGCAGATTGCGGACGTGCCAGATCTCGCGATCATTCCCACCGCCGTCTTTGAGGTCGCGCAGGCGCGCAAGAAAGCTCGTGCCCGAACCCATCCGAACCAACAGCGTCGGCCTCGGCACTTGCTGTCGGGCTTGCTCCGGTGCGGAGCCTGCGGCGCTGGGATGTCAACGAATGGGAAGGACCGATCAGGACGGATCCGCATCCGTTGCTCCGCAGCGACCGAGAGTGGGACATGTGACGATGCCAAGACCTTCTATCTGGAGACCGTGGAGAGCGCTGTTCTCGTCGGCCTGAAAGCAGAAATGCGGCAGCCGCGTGTCATGGCCGAATATGTGCGCACGTACCACGAGGAACGAAAGCAACTCGCGGCACAGGCGGATGCCAAACGCAATCGCCTTGAACGACGGCTTGGCGAGCTAACCCGGGAGATCGACCGGCTCGTTGACGCGATCGCGAAGGGCCAAGGCGATCCAGCCGTACTGGGGCCGCGATCAACCGCGCTGAACGAAGA
>JANQEA010000030.1 GCA_028278555.1 Candidatus Bipolaricaulota bacterium
CACCAGCTTCACCGACGCGAATCGGGCCGACAAGGATCTCTACTGGATCGGTCGCGACCCGGTCTACGTCCAGGTGATCGACGCGAACGCGAACGTCGATCCGTGCTGTCCGGAGCAGGTTGTAGTCCACATCTGCGACCCGCACGGCGAGGACGACAGCGAGTTCGTCATTCTCGATGAGACGTCGTCGAACTCTCCCGTCTTCTTCCTGAACTGGGGGATGAAGCTGGTCGCGGCGTGGGATCCGCTCGGAATCGGCCTGAAGTACGACTCGGTCAACGATGGAGGCTTCCAGATCCAGTGGGACAACTGGCGGCTCGAAGCGTTCAACGAAGACGAGGTGATGGCCCGCTACAACGACGTCTACTACGAGACCGATGAGGATGGCCTTGCCGGACTCGGCGACGGGAAGACGTTCCGCACGACCCCGCTCCCGCCGCGGATTGACCGGCCCCGTGTGGCGAACGATCTCTCGTTCGATCTGATGTCGATCGCCGATACACAGGTGTTCGACGGAACGACGACGAACATGTGGTTCCTCGATCGCAACGGGAACCGCGTCTCCGGCTACGTCAACTCCGACTGCGTTTTCGTCGAGGTTCTCGACCCGGATCAGGACGAGGACCAGTATCGCCGCGAACGGGTCAGCGGCTACTGGGATCGGCGTAACGACTCGGACGGGCAGAATACCCCGTTCGGGCCGACTGATGAGAGGTATTGGGACTGCGGCCCCACGGAGGGCGACGAGCACCCATTCAACAACCTGCTCGGGTACGTCACGATCTTTGACCCGCCTGACGATGAAAGGGGCGGAGAGCCGAAACTCTATGTTCTGAATCCGCACAACGGCTACTGGGCGGCGATCGACCTGCTGGAGACCGGCGTCGCGACCGGCGACTTCGTGTCGGTCATCTGCATCGACCTTGTCCACGTCTATGAGTGTGTGCCGACCCTCGGCGTGGTGCCGGGCGATACGCTTGTGGCCGTCTACCAGGATCCGTCGAACCACTCCGACTCGGCGTGGGTCTCGATCAAGGTCGGGATCGGCGGCGGTGGCTCACCGCCACCAGCGCTCATATCGACGACGATGTTCGTCGATGCCGACGGGAACGACGTGGCGAACTACACGGATGCCGATCTGGTGTACGTGAAGGTGATCGATCCTTCGCACACCGGCGCGGCGCTGTTGGCGAACGCAGTGGAGATCGATGGTGACACCTACGATCTGGCGCTGGTCGCCGGTGACACGTTCATGACCGCTGGACTGGATCTGGGAGTCGCCGCGGGAGACAGCATCACCGCGGAGTACACGGATCCGACCGACCCGACGGACACGTCGAGCGACACGATCACAGTGATCGCGAGCGTGCTTGATGTGGTCGAGTTCTACGCCGGTCCGAACCCGTTCGACGGTGAGTGCACGTTCGGCTACACCGGAACGGGGACCGCAGGCGTGATGTCGGTTGACATCTACGATCTTGCTGGCGCGCTGGTGTGGAGTGCGGAGCTGACAGACGTGACGGAGATTGTCTGGGATGGAACGGACAGCACTGGCGCGTCGTTGGCGAACGGAGCGTACATCTACGTGATCTATGCGACGGACGGGACGAACTCCTTCCGCGGGAAGGGCAAAGTCTTCGTCAACCGCTAACTGAAGCAACGATGGAGGAGGAGCCGGCCACGGCTCCTCCTCCCTACCGATACGAGTGGGTGAGAAGT
>JANQEA010000031.1 GCA_028278555.1 Candidatus Bipolaricaulota bacterium
CACCAGCTTCACCGACGCGAATCGGGCCGACAAGGATCTCTACTGGATCGGTCGCGACCCGGTCTACGTCCAGGTGATCGACGCGAACGCGAACGTCGACCCGTGCTGTCCGGAGCAGGTCGTTGTCCATCTGTGCGACCCGCACGGTGAGGACGATGCCGAGTGGATCATCCTCGACGAGACGAGCTCCAACTCGCCGGTCTTCTTCACGTTCGCCGGGATGCAGCTCTGGCCGGTCTGGGATGCGCTCGGCGTCGGTATCGTCGAGTCGAACGGCGGGTTCCAGCTCCAGCTCGACAACTGGAAGCTTGAGGTCTTCAACGAAGACGAGGTGATGGCCCGCTACAACGACGTCTACTACGGTGCGGAAGTCGTCCAGGGAGCTCCGCAGAACGACCAGACCCTTGGCCTTCCGGCCCTGGGTGACCTCGATCCGACGACGAGCTTCCCGCCGTTCATCACGCGATGGCGGGTGCACAACGACCTATCGTTCGACGTCATGTCGATCGCCGACACGCAGGTCTGGGACGGAACGACGACGAACATGTTCTGGCTCGATCGCCAGGGCAACCGGGTCTCCGGCTACGTGAACTCCGACTGTGTGTTCATCGAAGTCGTCGACCCGGATCAGGACGAGGACCAGTATCGCCGCGAGCGGATCGACGGCTTCTGGGATGGCGGCCAAAACTGGCCGTACGGACCGATCAACAACGTCGGTTGGGACTGCGGACCCGAGGGCGAAGGTGCCCATCCGTTCAACGAGCACCTCGGTCGCGTCACGATCTTCAATGAAGAGAATGGCGTCTACAACCAGACGTGGGGAACGTGGCCGAAGCTCTACGTGATCAACCCACGGAACGGGTACTGGGCGGCGGTCGATCTGTTGGAGACCGGTGTAGCGACCGGAGACTTCGTGTCGGTCATCTGCATCGACCTGATCGACGTGTACGAGTGCGTGCCGACCCTCGGCGTCATGCCGGGCGACACGATCGTCGCGTTCTACCAGGATCCGTCGAACCACTCCGACAACGCTGCAGTCTCGATCAAGGTCGGGATCGGCGGCGGGGGAACACCTCCGACGCAGCAGTCGACGACGATGTTCGTCGATGCCGACGGGAACGACGTGGCGAACTACACGGATGCCGATCTGGTGTACGTGAAGGTGATCGATCCTTCGCACACCGGTGCGGCGCTGTTGGCGAACGCAGTGGAGATCGACGGTGACACCTACGATCTGACGCTGGTCGCCGGTGACACGTTCATGACCGCCGGACTGGACCTGGGTGCTGCCGCGGGAGACAGCATCACCGCGGAGTACACGGATCCGACCGACCCGACGGACACGTCGAGCGACACGATCACGGTGATCGCGAGCGTGCTTGATGTGGTCGAGTTCTACGCCGG
>JANQEA010000038.1 GCA_028278555.1 Candidatus Bipolaricaulota bacterium
GGCGTGTATCCGGTCTGCTTCTCGAATTCCTCGCTGACGAAGATGATCGGATTGTCCGGCTGCGCCGGATCGGTGATCACGACGCTTTGCTCGCGCTCCTCCTCGGTCAGCAAGCTTGCCTTGGCAACATCGCCATGACCATTGAACATTTCCCAACCTTCCATTGTGGGCTCGAGCATCGACCGATCTTATATCCCAGCGCTTCCCGGGGCGCCAGAACGGCCGATTCTTCGGATTGAACCATTCGCGCTCTAATAACTCTTTGCCTTTTCATATAATCTTGTACGAAAAAGTCCGTTCAGCCCATCTCCACGCCGGAACGGACCAGCTTGTAGATGATCGAATCCATCAGCGCCTGGAACGAGGCCTTGATGATATTCGCCGACACCCCGACCGTGGTCCAGCTCTCCTCGTTCTCGTCCCGGCTCTCGATGAGGACGCGCGTTACCGCCTTGGTGCCGCTATTGAGGATGCGCACGCGATAATCGATCAAATCGAGCCCTTCGATGTATTTCTGGTACTCGCCGAGGTCCTTGCGCAGCGCGAGGTCGAGCGCATGGACCGGGCCGTCTCCTTCGGCCGCCGACATCAGCGATTGTTCGCCGGCCCTTATCTTGACGACGGCAAGGCTGACGGTGACCGGCGCGCCCAGGGCGTTGATCCGGTGCTCGACATTGACGTCGAACTTCTCCACCTCGAAGTAATCCGGCACCTTGCCGAGGACGCGGCGCGCCAACAGCTCGAACGAGGCCGGCGCGGATTCATAGGCATAACCGATCGCCTCGCGTTCCTTCACGATTTCCAGAAGCCGGCCGATGCGCTCGTCGTCCCTGTCGACCTTGATGCCGATGCGATCGAGCTCGGCGAGGAGGTTCGAGCGCCCCGCCTGGTCCGATACGAGAACGCGGCGGCGATTGCCGACCGCGTCCGGCCCGACATGCTCGTAGGTGGCGGGGTCCTTGACGATCGCCGAGGCATGAATGCCGGCCTTGGTGGCAAAGGCGCTGTCGCCGACATAGGGCGCATGCCGGTTGGGCGCGCGGTTGAGCATCTCGTCGAGCTTGCGCGAGACCACAGTGAGGTTCTTGAGCTTGTCGGCGGTCACGCCGATGTCGAAACACTCGGCGAACTCCGGCTTGAGCGTCAGCGTCGGGATG
>JANQEA010000025.1 GCA_028278555.1 Candidatus Bipolaricaulota bacterium
TCTGAAGCGCGATTCCGGCACCTCCGACCGTCCCACCACGATCCCCCGATCTGAAATGGCGGCGGCTTCGCTGAACAGATTCCCGTCACCGAGTGACCCGAGATTCGTGAGGGTGAAGTCTCCATCCCTCCGTCGCTTCCACAGCGTGGCCTGCGGAGGCAGCGAGAAGTCGGTGGAGCGGCCGGAGACGCCGACGATCTGGCCCTTGGCGTTGATGCCGAATGCGCGTCCCGAGGAGAGCTCCGACCCTTCCAGGGTCCCCAGGTCGTGGATCGCATCTCCCTCGATCAGGTAGGCACGGACCTTGCCTTCAGCATTCGTCGAGGCCCCCACGATCTGCTCGGCATTGTTGATGTCGTTCGCCACCCCAGTACCGTCGGCATTGAGACCGGGAAGCTGTGTGAGCACGCCATCATCGGCTCGAAAACCGAAGGAGGGCCCATTGCCACTCTCGCCGACGATCGTTCCGGCATCATTGATGCCGAGGCCGCGGCTGAAGTCGTTTGCCGCCCCAGGCAACGTTCCGAGATTGGTGATCGAGCCGTCCTCCCACCGGAAGGCCTGGAGAGGGAAGTTGCTGCCCTCTTCGACGGAAGCGTTCCCGGTGACCTGTTGGTCTTCGTTGACGTCCCGGGCAAAGCCCTGGGGACCGCCGAGCGTACCCAGATCGATCACGAAGTATCGAGCTTCTGCTGTGGCTGAGCTGAGCGGTGCAACGATCAGCAGGATCGCGGCGATTGCTCTGACAAGAGCGTGGCGGAAAGACCTCATGATCACACGAACCTCTTCAAGAGCGCGTAGTGCAGCTCAGGTGTATTCATCGGCGACGGCACGTGCACCACCAGCGGCGATGCCCTGCTACGGACTCAGTGCCCCTCGAACCCCCGTGGTTCCGTCGCGAGGCCGAGGGACGATCTCGCCGATCGCGAGCGAACCGGCTCGTGTGCTGGCCAGCGGTTGGGTGACGACCGAGGGCGTGCGAGCGTGGCCGCAGCCCGCCTCCTCGGGAGGTTCACGCGCTCCATCCGGACGCGTGGAAGATCCGAATCGTTGCGCGATTCCAGGCGAGAATACGCGGGAACGAGCGGGAATACGGGCACGAGATGGTCACGAACGAACAGAGCTTCTCGGAACCGTGGCGACGCCCGTGAGCGCGATTCGCTGCAACTCAGGCGAAGCGAAGTGATGATCCATGGCCCGCCGATCGACGCCATCGCCAATGGTTGCGTGAGATGCAGGGTGCTGACGCGAACCCGCACGTCCCGCAGGAGGCAGGACGGCGATTGCACAGGTCTTGGCTGCGAAACGCCCGACGCTCGTTCAGTAGAAGTCGAGCCTCATCGGTTGCTCACTCGCCAAGCCGTCACGCCACCCTGAGCGTCGAGCGCAGCAAGCGCACGTCCATCGGGTCTCCAGCACAGGTCGCCCACCACATCAGCCAGAGCCGCACCGCCTATCGGGTCGCCTTGCCCATCGCGCCCAACCGACCATACAACAACCGTGCAATCACGGCTTCCGGACGCCAAGCGGGTCCCGCCGCAAGCGAAGGCGAGCGTCGTGACGAGTTGATCGTGGACTTCCAGAGCCCCGGGCCGCGTGCCTTCCGGCCCATCTCCCTGGAAGCTCCAGACGGTCACGGTCTGTCCGCCACCGGTAGCCAGAAGGGTGCCCGTGTCATCGAAGGCCAGGGCCGACGGCTTGGCAGGATATCCCGACATCATCGAGTCCTCCCCCGTAGAGCGACGCCAGAAGTGCACCGAGTTGTCCTGGCTTCCGCAGGCCACGATGTCCCCGTCCGGGCTCAGTACCATCGACACCAAGGAGCCCTTCCATTCCAGCTTCTGTCGAGCCTCTCCCGTGGGCACCCCGAAGAACGTCACTCGACCGTAGCAGGCCGTTGCCAGCTCCCCTGCGCTCGACCAGGCGATGGCGCTGACCGTGCTGGGATGATCGTCGGATCGCCAGACTTCTCCACCATCCATACCATACGCGCGGACCTGTCGGGAGCAGGAGGCCGCCAGCCATTGCCCGTCCGGAGACCACGCTACGTTCTCCACCCAGCCGCTGCCGACGTCGATGGCCTGTTCCACCTGACCTTCGGCGACACGCCAGATCAGTACTCGTCCGTCCTGACCCGCCGTGGCGAGCGCCCTGCCGTCTGGGTGGACCGCCATCGCGAGTACGCCGCCATCATGAGTCTCCTGCCGCGCCCAGGCGGTCTTACCGGACTTGCCCTCGAACGCGTAGACGCCACCCGCGGCGTCAGCGACCACCAACGCCTCACCGCGGTGAGCCCACCCCCCGGCGATGGCGTAGTCGCCGACCGCCGCAGACCAGCCGCGGCGGAGGATACCTATCGGCTTGTCGGCGCTCAGATCAGACATGCTTCGAATCCCTGCCGCATGACCTCTTCATCGAGGTTACGGCCGATGAACACGAGCTGACTTCGCCGGGGCGAGTCTCCCCATGGACGATCCGGCTGGCTGTCGAAGAGCATGTGAACGCCCTGGAAGACGAAGCGACGCGACTCACCCGCGAGGCTGAGGAAGCCCTTCATTCGGAAGATGTCCACCCCCCGCTCACGGAGCAGTTCACCAAGCCAGGCGTTGAACTTCTCGGGATCGACGTCGCCGTCCCTCTCGATCGCGATCGAGCCGACCTCGTCGTCGTGCTCGTGCTGTGCGACCCAGGTGCGCTCGACCTCTTGCCCGACCGTCGCTCCCTCCGCATCCATCAGCTTCACATCGAACTCCTCGGCGGTGTGCTGGGCGTAGAGGCCCAGCCGCGCCCCTCCATCGACCTCCAGAAAGAACGACTTGCGCCCTGAGGCGTCGAGCTGCAGGTTCACGTGCTCACCGACGGGAATCACCTCCCCAGGCCGAATGGGCTCTGCGGGTTCCGCGTACCGCCGCACGCACCACTCCGCACCCTCGCGGAGGGCGGCGTCATCCGTGCCCTGGTCGGACACGACGACGAGCGACATCGCCGGATCCGGTCCTTCGGCCAGGCTGAGCTCGTAGCGCCCGGCAGGAAGCGAATAGA
>JANQEA010000044.1 GCA_028278555.1 Candidatus Bipolaricaulota bacterium
GATCTCCTCCAGGTCGAGAGGTGTGTAGACCTCCTTGAAGGGAGATTCGAGGTGGCCGATGCCAAGGCTCGCCATCTCCCTCTTCGAGCCGATTCGGTCGAGGGCCGGCTGCAGGAACGTCTTCTCCCACTCCTGCTTCGCCCTTCTGATCTGGTCGAGCTTCTCTTTGTCGAACATCACGTTCCTCCCCTGGATCGTCTAGGGATCCTCGTTCGTCCCGAACAGCAGGCCGTCGATGAGGCTTCTGTCGGTCAGTATCTCCATGGCAGCGGAATGGGGGTCGAGCTCCGACTCGATGACCTTTCGTATGATTCCGCCGAGACGGCCGTCCGAATGCTCCCTCTTCATGAGTCGATCTCGGATGAGCCGCTCGATGACCTCCATCAGCTCCTTCGCCCTTCGTTCCTGCCGTCGAATCGCGAGGCGGTCGTTCTCCTCGAGTGCCGCTCGATGCGCTTCGATCTTCTCGAGGAGCGCCTCGATCCCCACGTTCGTCTTCGCTTCGGTCGGCACGACGGGGACGTCCCACCAAGGGTGTCTCCTGTCGTTCTGGGCCATCTGCTCGAGATCGATCACGAGCCGTTTCGATCCCGGAAGATCCGCCTTGTTCACGACGAGGACGTCCGCGATCTCCAGGATTCCCGCCTTCATGACCTGGACGGAGTCGCCGGTCTCCGGCATCGAGACGACCACGACGGTGTCCGCGGTGTCCACGATGTCGAGCTCGACCTGCCCCACCCCCACCGTCTCGACGATGCAGAAGTCCTTTCCGGATGCATCGAAGAGCCTGATCGTGTCCCGAACGGCCCTCGCCAGGCCCCCCAGGCTTCCTCTGGTGGCCATGCTCCGAATGAACACGCCCGGATCCAGCGCGTGTCGATCCATACGGATGCGATCCCCGAGAATGGCGCCGCCGGAGAACGGGCTGGTGGGATCGAGGGCGATGACTCCCACGCTCAGGTCTCGGCTGCGCAGGAGCAGCGCCAGCTTGTCCACCAAGGTGCTCTTGCCGCTTCCGGGGGGGCCGGTCACTCCCAGGCAGTAGGCGTTTCCCGTGTGCGGCTGTACGAGCCGCATCACCTCGGCGAGCTCATCCGACTCCGTCTCGATCATGCTCACCAGGCGCGCGAGTGCGCGTCTGTCGCCGGCCAGCATCCGCTCCAGGGCTTCCACT
>JANQEA010000051.1 GCA_028278555.1 Candidatus Bipolaricaulota bacterium
CCGCTGGGGCGGTCGATTGGTGATCCAGGGCTCGATGGACGTCCCGCTCGAATTGCCCTACGGCGACGTGATGGTTCGGGACATCGAGATCCGCGGCGCCTTCATGTACCCCCGCGATGCGTTTCGAAAGCTCGCGGCGATGGCACGATCAGGAGGCCTCGATCTCGACTGTGTCGACGTGCACTCCTTCCCTCTCGACAGGATCACGGAAGCCCTCGAGCGAGCGGCTGCGCTACGCGGGCTCGGCCACGTGGTCGTACTTCCGAACGATTCTGCGTCCTGAGACGCCGACCCGGTTTCACGATCCGCACGCGCCGGGCTCGCAAACCCGCACGTCAGCTTCGCTTCGGATTCCACGGTCCGACCCCGGCGAAGCGCGCGGGTCGGATCCGCGTGATGTAGCCAGCCGCGTCGCGGTAGGGGGCGGGCGGGAAGACGACGTCCGGGCCCAGGTAGATCCGCGCGAGCCTCTGGAGGAGATCGGCCGCGCCGCCCTCCGTGATGCGGGCGTTACCGTAGACGACGACGTACTCGTCGAGCCCCATCTCGTTCTGTCCGTCGCCCAGGAAAGAGAGCGACACGCGGGGATCGCGCCGGATGTTCCTCACCTTCTTCCACACGCCCATGTGTCCCATCACGAACTCACCCGCTTCGATGCCGATCCACACGACCGAAACCTGTGGGCTGCCGTCCGCATTGAGAGTCGTGAGGTGCGCATGGGGGCCCTTTTCGACGAGCCGCTCTACCGAATCGGGGATCTCCAGCTCAGACATCTGACCTTCTCCCAAGCGGATCCCGGCGGGATCGTTCCGCCCACTGTACCTCCGCCATGGAGCCAGCCACCCGGTCGGTGCCGTTCGTCAACGCCGCAATCCTGGCAGCTCGCAACCCCGAGCGACGATCGACTCTTGGCCGCGATCCTGGCGGCCGCCTCGCGATGGCCCTCCGGGCTCCGATCGCGGGCCTGACCCGGGATTCGCAGATCACGGGCGTTGATCCGGGACCGTCGGGGTGCGAGAATGTGAGCCCGTCCGGGGACCGGCAGTTCGATCGACCGGAAGAGACAGAACGGGATGACGAACGAGATGACGAACGAAAAACTGGTGAGAACCGCATGCAAGGTCGTCTGGTGTGATGGGGATGTCTGTCGAATAGGCGAGTTCTATGCCGAGGATTTCCAGGCCGACTATCCGATGACCGATTGGGGGGAGGGGCTCGAGGGGATCGAGAAGCTCGCCATCGAGCAGCGAAACGCGTTTCCCGACTATCGAGAGGAGATCGACGAGCTGATCGACGCGGGAGACCAGATCGTCGTGGTGTTGACGATTCGAGGCACGCACAAGGGACCGCTTCGTGGCATGGCCGCGACGGGGAAGTCCTTCGAGATCAGGGACGTCACGATCTGTGCGTGCAAGAACGGGAAGATCGTCAAGCAATCCGGTCTCAGCGACTACCTCACGGCCTTCGGGCAACTGGGTATCATCGATCTCCCGGGTGGGTCCTAGGCGTCGAGCGTGCATGTCGGCCAACGACCAACCCCAGCTCGACCTGTACTCGGGCAAACCACAGCACGACGTCTTCCCGCGGCTGATCGAGATGTTTCCGACGGGGCGGATGGAGCCCGA
>JANQEA010000041.1 GCA_028278555.1 Candidatus Bipolaricaulota bacterium
GTCGAAGCGGTGGTCGACTTCCAACAGCTCCAGATGTCTCCGTTGGTGTCGACGGCCCAGACCTGGAGGCGACCGTCGGAGAGCGGTGCGGCGGCGACCCTGGCCGTCTTGAATGATGGTGCAGTGGGAGTCCAACTCTTCGTCCACGCGGACCACGGCGAGGTCGAAGCGGTGGTCGACTTCCAACAGCTCCAGATGTCACCGTTGGTGTCGGCAGCCCAGACCTGGAGGCGACCGTCGGAGAGTGGAGCGGCTGCCGCCCAGACCGTCTGGAACGGTGGATCGGACGGCGTCCAATGGTCGGTGTCCGGAGTCCATGCCCGATAGCGGAAGGTGTACTCCCAGCAACTCCACAGGGATTGATTCGATCGGGTGGTCCAGAACTGCAATCGCTTGTCGCTCAGCGGTGCAGCGAGAACCTGCGATGCCAGCTTCATAGCGCCTCCTTTGTGAGCGGGTCACAAGCGCGATCCGAAAGGACTCTACGGAGAATGGAAAGATATGTCAAAACATGAGGTTCTAAGGTTTCTGGCGGATTGAGGGTGAACGTCCTCGGAACGATCATGGACTTGTCGTAGGCGCTTCGCTACTCTGTCCCGCCGATTCGTACACATGGGGAGGAGGGTCCGGATGGCATACTCGCCGATTCTTGCCGTAGCGACGGCGGCGTTTGAGATTTGCGTTGCCGGTTGGGCGTTGGGAGGCCTTCGAAGGTCCTCGAGGAGCCGAAGGGTCATCGGCGCGACGAGTGCGATTCTGTTGTTCCTCGCCGGCTATCAGATCACGGAGGTCGCGATCTGCGCCGACGTGGCCACCGCCGGCTTCCTTCCTCGATTGGCGTTTCTCATCGTCACGTGGCTTCCGGCTCTCGGGCTGCTGCTGGTCGCGCAGCTCCGTCGTCCCCGGTCTCGAACGTCCTACGCGACGGCGTACGGGATGCTCGCTGCGTCGGCCGGTCTCGTCGGTTGGATCCTCGTCGATCGATCGTTCGCCACGGCGTCGGTCTGCAACGCCGTCTACGCACATTACGCGCATGTGATGCCCCGCTTCCTCGTTTACGCGTGGTACTACTGGCTCGGTCTGGCGGGGATGGCCATCTTCTCGGCGTACGGCGCGATGGCATGCACGGATGGCCGAAGAAAGCAGCAGCTTGCGCTTCTCTGCGGCGGAACGCTGGCGTTCACAATCCCGTCGCTCGCGCTGTCGTGGATCGTGCCGGCGACGCGGGGCGCCCTCCCGTCGATCCTCTGTCACTTCGCGCTCCTGCTCGCGATCTGTCTCTCCCGCCTGGTCTATCTCGAGCGGAGACCGATCGTCGAGGCGAACGAGACACCCATCTCGCAGGCCGGCTGAGGCCGATCTGTCAGGATCGGATCGCACAAGATGGGCGGCGGGGCGATTGCTGTTCGGCAGAGTCTCTGCTACGATGTCGTGGTTCCTAGGAGACACGACGGAACGGCGTTGCGGGCGAGCGAGAACCCGGACGCTCGGGAGGAGACCGAATGACTGAGCAGTCGATTGCCCCGACGGGAGAGCAGTTCGACATCCCCGGGCCCGAGGCACACGCGTCCGAGTTCGCGAGAGTCCGCGGATTGGCCGAAGCGGCCCTTGAGCGAGGACAGGAGATCGTGGTCGTCATGGGCCTTGGCTTCGTGGGAGCCGTCATGGCGGCGATCGTCGCGGACTCCGAGGACTCCAACAGCGGGCGACCAGCGAAGTTCGTGATCGGCTGTCAGCGGCCGAGCCGCCGCAGCTACTGGAAGGTTCCGGTCCTCAACCGAGGGGAGTCACCGGTGAAGAGCGAGGATCCGGAAGTCAACCGGCTGATCGCGCGATGCGTCAAGGAGAAGGAGACGCTGACAGCCACCTACGTCAGCGAGTGTCTCTCCCTCGCCGATTGCGTCGTCGTCGACGTGCAGTGCGATTACATCAAGTCGGAGCTCGGGGACATGCGATCCGGGGAGTGCGACATGAGGGCGCTGGAGGCGACGCTGCGGACGATCGGCGAACACGTACCGGCGGATTGCCTCGTCCTGATCGAAACGACCGTTGCCCCCGGAACGACGGAATTCGTCGCCTATCCGATCATGAAGGAAGAGTTTGCGAAACGGGGGATCACCTCCGAACCGGTCCTCGCACACAGCTTCGAGCGTGTTATGCCTGGAAGGCACTACGTCTCGTCGATCAGGAACTTCTGGAGGGTCTGCGCCGGCTGCACCGACTACGCTCGCGAGCGGGTCGAGCGATTCCTTCGCGAGGTGCTCAACACGGAGGAGTTCCCGCTGACGGTCATGGACCGACCGATCGAGTCCGAGACGACCAAGATCGTCGAGAACACATACCGCGCGACGATCCTCGCATTGCTCGACGAGTGGAGTCTGTTCGCCGAGAGAAATGGCGTCGACCTCGTAAAGGTCATCCGGGCGATCCGGATGCGCCCAACGCACAGCAACATCATGTTCCCAGGCCCTGGTATCGGCGGGTACTGCCTTCCGAAGGACGGCGGGCTCGGCTACTGGGCATATCGACGTGTGCTCGGCTTCGCCGACGGCGAGAATGTCTTTCGAATCACCCCGCTGGCGATCGACATCAACGACACGCGCGGGCTCCACGTTGCGGAGCTCGCGCGTGAGGCGCTCCGGGAGCTTGGCGGACACATCGCCGGCGCCAAGGTCCTCGTCTGCGGCGCGAGCTACCGGCAGGACGTCGGCGACACCCGCTACAGCGGTTCAGAGGTCGTCGTTCGCAAGCTCGCGGAGATGCGCGCAGAGCTTCGGGTTCACGATCCGTACGTGGAGCACTGGGACGAGTTCAAGAACCAGGACGCGTACATGGAAGAAGGGAGTTCCCTGGCGCGGTTCTTCACGAATCAGACCCACCTGCGGAATCTGACTGTCGAGCGCGATCTAGCTCGTGCCGTCTCCGGGGTCGATGCGGTCATACTCGCCGTTCCGCACGATGCGTACACCGATCTCGAGCCGGATGAAGTCGTCTCTTGGGCGGGAGGTCCCCTGGCTGTGATCGACTGCTTCGGGATCCTCGACGACGATCGGATTCGTCGCTACTTCGAGCTCGGATGCGAGGTCAAGGCGCTCGGTCGGGGACACGTTCGCCGGCTCAAGGAAGACGTTCGCCGATCGACGTAAAACGTCGCCGGGAATCGGAGCGGTATCCTACTTCGGATTGAAGACGAGCGGTTCCTTCCCTGCTCGCTTCCGAATCCAGTCGATCGAATCGATCACCCCGCGGCGGGTGACGACCCATCGCTGCAACCGGAACTTGCCCGGGAAGTCGAGCAAAGCGACGGCAATCAGAAGGGTGAGAAGGCCCTGTCCGGGGAGGACCAACATCAGAACTCCCAGGATGAAGAAGGCGCCGCCGAGCATGTTCTTCGCGATCACCCAGATCAGTCGGAAGACCGGTCGTTTGCGGATCCACTCGGAGTCCGCGCGGTGTGGATGCGCGAAGTAGTCGGCGGGGATTCGGATGACGAGCCAAGGAACCGCGACCATGGCGCCGAATAGCATCACGGCCGACGCGATGACGATCCACCAACCGGCCGCCTTGCTGAGGCCGATCCACTCAAGCATCGGGCCCTCCAGTGCAACGACGCCGGTGGTGGCATCGATCGGGCGCGAGTTGCCGCAGTCGGGTGTGGATCCAGCTTCGGGTCTGGCACTTCACCGTGTACTTTGACTTGCTGGTCATGCGAGCGATTATCGAACGACCGCGAAGCAGCCGCAATCGGCGCGGCTGCCTTGTCGTCCACGACACGCTGGCCGATTCGTGGTCCTTTCGGTATCGTCGAGCCCCCGGAGACGAGACGGCGGCTCCTAAGACCAAGAACCCAGGGTGATCGACACGCGAGACCGTCTCCGAGGCGGAAGAAGGAGGGAGATCCGATGGTCCTTCGACAACGACAAGCAGTGTCGGATGAGGAACGTGTGCAGCACGTGCTGGAGGATGTCTACGTCCGCGACATGTACATGAAGGAGTCTCGCGCGGCGCTCTCCCGGGAGTTCGACGACGTCTTTCACATGCTCGTGCCCGAGTTCGACGGAAGGACCAACGAACCGGTGTCTCTCCGGTGGGATGGGTTGGACGAAATGCGGGCGAACCATCCGAAGGCCGTCTTCCCGGAGACGCGGTTCGAGTTCCCGCTGATCGACGTGATCGGACACGCCGCCATCGCACGCGTCGATGTCTATCGCGGCGACAGCCACGTCTACTCCGACTACGTCTCACTCTACTGCGTTCAGGGGGAATGGCGTCTGGTCAGCAAGGTCTATCACGCCCATCTGATCCCGACGCCGTAGCCCGGCTCCCTTGAAAGCCGGTTGACCGGCGAGTAGACTTCCACCGTTTCCAGGGACTTCGAGTCCCGAACAGACTGAAGACAGATCGCGAATGCGGCTGTCTTTTTTTGTTTGCGACTCGCAGATCCTTGTCGGCTGCTCGCCGAGGGCGAGCGACGATGCGTGGGGTGAAGGTCGACCCGGCGCGCACAAATCACTTCAGGAGGTGGATGGCATGGGCGATCGCGACGACATCCGTCAGGTTATCGAACGGGCGTACATCGAGGGGATCCATCGGGATCAGGACGACGAGAAGGTGAACGCGGGCTTTCACCCGGAGTTCCGGATGCTGGTCCGTCAGGGAACGGAGATCGCGAAGGTCGATCCCGGAACCTTCCTCACGAAGGTAAAGGAGCGGCGCGTGTCCGATCCGGCGTTCTTCGAAGGGGAGCTGACGTACGAGCTTCCGCTGATCGACGTGGAAGGGGAGGCCGCCGTGGCGCGGATCGAGCTCTACCGGGGAGGGAAGCATCTGTTCACCGACTACCAGCTGCTCTACAAGTTCGACGACGGCTGGAAGATCGTCAGCAAGACCTACCAGTCGCATCAGTGAAGCCGGTGGCCGGGGGGGATCGCCCCCCGGCCGCTGATCAATCGGTCACCGAGGAGCCAATATGAGTGCATCGAGTTCGAAGCGGATTCTGCTGATCACCGGGTCGGACGTTCTGAAGTACCAACTCCATCTTGTCCCGACTCGCTTCTACACTCTGTTGGAGGAGGCGAACGACGTTGTCTGGGATCATGCCGTGACTGCCGAAGCGGCACTCGCGGAGAACGCGTGCGGCGAGTATGACGCGCTGGTCTTCTTCTGCTTTTTCAGAAGCCTTTCCGAAGCGGCGATCGGTCATCTCCGTGCGTTCATGCAAGCGGGGAAGGGAATCCTCGTTGTCCACAGCGGGCTGGCCTCCTTCATGGAAACCGACATGTGGGCGCGTGAGGTTGTCGGTGTTCGGTACCACCACGCCGAGACGGCGGATCGACCGAAGACCGTTTCGACGTTGGATGTGGAGTTGGCCCTCCGGTCCGTCGGAGAGCATCCGATCAGCCGTGGGCTCGCGCCGTTCGATCTGGTGGACGAGGCGTACAAAGGTCTGGAGGTTGTCTCTACGACGACCCCGCTGTTCGAGACGGACCATCCGGCGAGTGACGGCCCGGTCGCCTGGATCGGGCCGAGCACGACCTGTCGGACCGTGGTTCTCGAACCGGGACACACCGCGGAGCCGTTCTCAAACCCGACCTATCGCGAGGTCGTCCATCGATCGTTGAACTGGGTCGCTCGGATCGAACGCTAGAACGAGCATTCCGCGGAGCAGGACTTGAAGGCGCGAGCGCCGGTGGCGCCCGTGCCGAGGAGGTGGGGATGAAGACGATCGGGTTCATCGGATTGGGATTGATGGGGAGTCGGATGGCGCGGCGGCTGCTCGATGCTGGCCATCGTCTGGTCGTGACGAACCGAACGGCGGAGAAGGCGCGGCCGCTGCTCGATGCGGGGGCGGAGTGGGCCGACTCACCATCCGACGTGGCGAGACAGGCGGAGATCGTTTGGACGATGCTCTCGACCCCCGACGTGGTCGAGGAGCTCGCCTCCGGCGACGACGGGTTCCTTCCGCACATGGAGCGAGAGACGCTCTGGATCGACAGCTCGACCGTCGATCCGTCCTGCTCGCATCGAATGGCTGCCGCGGCGAGCTCGCACGGCGTCCGATTCCTCGACGCCCCGGTCTCCGGGAGCACCGGAGCGGCCGAATCGGGCGACCTTCTCTTTCTCGTCGGGGGCGATCCGGAAGACCTCGAAGACATGAGCCCCCTGTTCGAGGCGGTCGGGCGGAAGACCCTCCACGTCGGCACGACCGGACAGGGGGCGGCCTTGAAGCTCGTCTTCAACCAGCTGCTCGGAACGACGTTCCTCGGAACCGCCGAAGCGATCGTGTTGGGCGAATCGCTCGGATTGGAACGCGAAGCCCTGTTCGAAGCACTCGAGGATTGCGGTGCGCTGCCGGCCGGACTTCGCACGAGGCTCCGCGCCGCGATCCGCGAGGGCACGCATACTCCTGGCTTCCCGCTCCGGTGGATCGAGAAGGATCTCCGGCTGGCGTCGGAGGCTGCAGCCAGGGGAGGCGCGTCTCTTCCGATGACCGATGCGGCGAAATCGGTCTACGGAATGGCGCGGATCAACGGCTGGGGATCGAAGGGGATCGCGGCCGTCTTCGAGTTCCTTCGAGGGAGCCTTCCCAGTTCGGCAAGCGGAGAGACAGGAGGCGAACGATGACTGTGCAAACGCTGATTGCGGCCCTCGGAGTCCTCTTCCTGGCGTCGACCGTCCGGTCGGCGCTAGGATTCGGGATGGGGATGGTCGCGATGCCGCTCCTCGGATTCCTGATCGACGTGAAGGAGGCGACGCCGACGCTCGTGCTCCTTGCGATGGGGATGTCGATCCTCATTATGGGACGCGATTGGCGGCAGGCGGATTGGAAGGCGCTTCGCTCGCTGATCGTCGGGTCCATCGTCGGGATTCCGCTTGGCGTCTTCCTGCTCGCCAAGGCGCCTCAGGAACCGATCGTCAAGGGCCTCGCGTGCGTCGTCATCCTGTTTGCGCTCTTCCGTCTCCTGTGGAGGCGTCCCCTGCCGATCCGTCCGAATCTGGGCTGGGATCTGGGATTGAGCTTCCTCAGTGGATCCCTCGGCGCGGCGTTCGGGATCGGCGGACCGCCGATCATTGCCTACGCCTCGCTCCGGGATTGGGATCCACCGACCTTCCGCGCGACCCTGCACGGCCTGTCCTTGGCGACGGGAGCGTTCTCCCTCGCGGGCCACGGCGCGGCCGGTCTCTGGACGGCGGACGTCCTCCGCTTGGCCGCGTACGGCGTGCCAGCGATGCTCCTCGGGCTCATCCTCGGCCGAAGGCTGAATCGGGTGCTCGATCAGGCCAAGTTCCGGGCCGTCGTCTACGTCGTGTTGCTGATCCTCGGTGTTCTGCTCCTTGTGACGTAGATCGGGAGGGTGCGATTGGCTGGCGTCTCCGAGCGACATCCGCTATCGTCGGCGGACGATGAGTCGATCGAACCTCTCTCGCGCTGCTGCTCTCGCGGTCTTCTTTGTTGTCTTCCTGTCGGCCGTGGCCGCGTGCGACGACCCGCTGGCAGCGGACGTGAGCGGCTCGGGGACACTCGTCGCATGGCTCTCCGGGTTGGATTTCCACGCGACGATCGGCGGCGAGCTCCGGCTAACCGGTGAACTCCTGGTCGGCGGTGAGGCCGTCCCGTTCTTCGCGGAGGGGACGCTCTGCGGATTCGGCGTTCGCGGCATCGTCACGCTGATCAGCGAGGGGTGGATCGGCTACGCGGCTGCAGGCGCCACTGCGACTGACGAACCGATCGAGATCCGAGGGCTCCTCCACGCGCGGTGGAAGGGCCTCATTCCGATCCAGATTGGCGACGTCCTTGTCGGGGAGCAGCTCACGATCGTCGATTTCCGGGGCGAAGAGCGATCGTTCGTTGGCGAGTTCTCCGGAACCGTCGAAGGCGGACTCGCGCCCTCGGAGAGACCCGGAACGATCCAACTCAGCGGATCCGGGACATTCCATCTGACCGGCGCCCCTGGCTCCTTTCCGGGATCGATTCCGCTCGATCACCCGGACCTGCCGGCCGAGTTCCTCCAGTACCTGAGCGGGCTGGGGATCGGTATCTAGGCGATCCGGCCCAGCCGGCTACAGCTACTCCTTCAGCATCCCCTCGAGGAATTCGAGGTACTCGGAATCGGTCGACAGGATGATCGACGTCCCCTCGGACAAGGCGACCTTGTAGGACTCGAGTGTCCGCCAGAACCGGTAGAAGTCCGGATCCTGGTTGTACGCATTGGCGTAGGTCTCGAGCGCCTCGGCGTCGCCCTCGCCTCGGACCTTCTCCGCTGTCTTCCGGGCGTCGGCGAGGATGATCTCGGCGTCTTTGTCGGCGTTGGAGCGGATCTGCTTCGCCTGCTCCTCCCCCTCGGCGCGGAGCTGCGCGGCGATCCGCTCACGGTCCGAGCGCATCCGCGAGAAGACGGCCTGTTCGATCTCCGACGGGAGGTCGGCGCGGATGATCCTGACGTCGATCAGGAGGATGCCGAACCCCTCGAGCAGCTTGGCCCGGCTTAGCTCGGTCACTTCCTGGAGGTACTCGGCCCGATTCTCGGAGACGATCTCGTCGAGCGTGTGCTTGGCGAGGATATTCCGCAGGTCCGAGTAGACGATCTCGTCGATCTTCGTCTGGCCGCCGACAAGGCGTCCGCCGGTCGTCTCGAGGAACTTCCGCGGATCGTCGATCCGCCAGATGGCGTAGTTGTCGACGACCATCCGCTTCTGGTCCGACGTTAGGACTTCCTGCGGCTGGATGTCGTAGTTGAGAATCCGATCCTCCAAGTACCGGACTGATTGGACGAACGGGATCTTCAGGTTGAGGCCGGGGGTCTCGACGACCCGGACGACCTCGCCGAACTGGAGCAGGACGGCCTTGCGGGTCTCATCGACGGTGAACGTGAACAGGTTGAAGACGATGATCAGCGCGACGACAACAACGCCGAAGATGATCGCGGGCTTCATCGGCGATCACCTCCCTCGCTGTCGAGGTTGAGCAGCTTGAGGATCCCTTCCGTCTCCGAGGAGATGATCGTCTTCTCCATCCCGGGCAGGATCTCCTCCATCGCCTCGATGTAGAGGCGGACTCGGGTCACCTCTTCGCCCGTTTCGTAGCGAGCGAGGACCTCGAGGAAGCGCGCGACGTCCCCCTCGGCCCCTTTGATCCGCGTCTGCTTGTACGCCTCGGCCTGGTTGCCGATCTCCTGCGCCTGGCCGCGTGCGCGCGGGACGATGTCGAGCGCGTACCGCTCGGCTTCGTTGATCAGCTTTTCCTTGTCCTGGCGGGCGCTGTTGACGTCGTCGAACGCGGCGAGGACTTCCTTCGGTGGGTTCACGTCCTGGAGCTGCACGTTGGCGATCAGGACCCCCACCTCGTACGTATCGAGCAGGTTCTGGAGGGCTTGTCGCGACGCAACGCCGATCGTGTCGCGCTGCTCGGTCAGCGTTTCGTCGAGCGTCTTGGTGGCGACCTGCTCGCGGAGGACGGCCTCGGCTGTCTGCTTCACGATCGCCGAGGCGTCGATCAGGTGGAACGCGAAGAGCGCCGAATCCTTCACGCGGTACTGGACGACCATCTCGACGTGTGCGATGTTCCCGTCGCCGGTCAGCATCAGGGCTTCGGACTCGATCGTCTGGTATCTCGGGTTCGGCGCCGGTGACAGGGTCCGGAAGCCGATCTCCTCGTTCCGGACCTGAAGCACGTTGACGACGACGACGCTCTCGAACGGGGACGGCATCCGGTAGTGGAGGCCGGGGTCCTCCGTCCGTACGTAGCGTCCGAAGCGCTTCACCAGTCCCTCTTCCGAGGGCCCGATCGAGTGGATCCCGGTCGCGAGGTAGATCGCGACGACGATCCCGATCACGATCCATCCGAAAACGGACGGCGTTGTTCGGATCCACCGTCGCCGTGGTTTCCGGTCCTCCTCGTCCTTCGGTGTTCTCGGTTCGAGCAAACGCTCAATGAAGTCGGCCATCATCCCCTCCTCGGAGGCCCAACCGTAGTCCAGCGACGCCGAATCTGCAAACCGACAAACGAGTCCGAGAACTGCCTCTGGTCAGTGCACGGGGTATTGCATAGAATCGCGCATCCCATCGATCGTCCGTCCCGGTCGGTCCGTTGCAGAGAGAGGATCCGATGAACACGCAGCTTCCCGACGGATACGCGATCCGTCCGCCTACAGACCAGGATCTGCCTGCGCTTGCCGCGCTCGACGCAGCACACACCCGGCATGCGGTCGGGACAGCGCTGCGGACGGAAAACGAGATCCGGATCGAATGGAAGGCGCCGTACTTCGATCTCGAGACCGACGCGCGGATTGTGGTGTCCGAGAGAGGCGAGATCGTCGGATGGTGCGAGGTCTACGATCAGGTGCCGCACACGCGGACCTCCAGCCGACTCCGTCTGTTACCGGACGCCGACGGATGGGTGGCGGGTTGGTTACTCGACTGGTGCATCGAGAGGGCCCGCGCCGGAGCGAAGAAGGCCGCACCTGGGCAACCGGTCGTGCTCACGCAGGGAGCGTACGAAGGGGAAGATGCGCTGATCGAACGGCTGAGAAGCGTTGGATTCACTCACGCACGGAGCTTCCTGCGAATGCGGATCGAGATGACGAGCCCTCCGCAGCCGGCGGAATGGCCGGATGGAATCGTCGCCCGAACACTCGTGCCGGGCGAGGACGACCGTCCCGTCGTTGAACTCATCTGTGATGCCTTCCGGGACCACTGGGGCTACGTCGAGGTGCCGTTCGAGGAGGAGCTCGAGGAGTGGAAGCAGTGGATCCACGAGGACGAGGACTTCGACACGGATCTCTGGTTCCTTGCCCTCGATAACGATCACGAGGCGATCGTCGGTACATGTCAGTGCTACCCGTTCTCCGGCGAGGACCGAGAGACCGGGTTGGTAGACGTGCTCGGCGTCCGGCAGGCCTGGCGCCGTCGCGGCCTCGCGACGGCGATGCTCTTGCATGCATTTGGGGCGTTCTATGATCGCGGGATCCGCAACGTCGAGCTCGGTGTCGACTCCGAGAGTCCGACCGGCGCGATGCGACTCTACGAACGGGCCGGGATGCATCTTGCGTGGACGATCCATGTCTACGAACTCGAACTGCGCGCTGCCGACGAAGTCCCTTCCGAGCGCTAGCTTCGGATCTCCGGGCGAGCGCTTGAGGCTCGGATACACTTCGCTCGTCGGAATCACAGCGAATCGGAGGATGTCATGCCATTGCGCCGGTGCATCTCGTCTTCATCTTGGTCCGTCCTCGTTCTGATCCTCGTCTTCACAGGGCTTGCGATCGCCTTCTCCTCTGGATGGGTTGCGGAGGAGCCGTTGGCGGGCACGATCGCGTTCGTCTCGGATCGCGACGGGAACAAGGAGATCTACTTGATGAACGCAGACGGGAGCGACCAGCGTCGGCTGACTCACGGGCCTGCGTCCGACGATTCCCCGTCCTGGTCTCCGGACGGAGCGGAAATCGTGTTCATGTACAGAGAGAGATTCAATTGGGATCTCTGGTTGATGAGCGCGGACGGCACGAATCGGCGACCGCTCGTTGCCACTCCAGCGGGAGACTGGGAGTGTGCATGGTCGCCCGATGGCGAGCGGGTCGTCTTCTCCTCGAACCGAGACGGGGACTCCGAGCTGTACGTGATCGACATCGAAAGTGGAGCCCTGACGCAGCTGACGCACGACACCTTCGCCTTCGATGGGTTGCCCTCCTGGTCGCCGGACGGAGAGCGAATCGCGTTCACCTCGGATCGAAGCTCCAACTGGGAGATCTATGTGATGAGAGCGGACGGGTCCGATCTCCGTCAGTTGACCGACCACAGCTCCGCCGATTTCTTCCCCGCGTGGTCTCCGGATGGTCGCGCGATCGCGTTTGTCTCCGAGCGCGACGGCAACGAGGAGATCTACGTGATGGACACCGATGGCGGGAACGTACGCCGGCTGACAAACAGCGAAGGGAAGGATTGGTGGCCGACGTGGTCGCCGGACGGTGCGAGGATCGCATTCGCTTCCGATCGGAGCGGGAACGAAGACATCTATGTGATGAATGTCGACGGCAGCAACGTGGTCCGGTTGACGACGAACGAGTCGACCGACACGAGTCCCGCGTGGCGTCCGGTGACGGAGCCGTAGCGGAAGTGTCGATGGATGCCGATCGGTGCTCGGATACACTCGATCCATGGGTTCCGTCTGCCGCATCGACCTGAGTTCGGGAATCATCTCGCGTGAACCGGGTTTCGAGTCGATGGCCAAGCGCTTCCTCGGCGGTCGCGGGGCGAACATCGCTGTCCTCATGGATGCGCTCTCCCCGATGCTCGATCCGCTTGCCCCGGAAGCACCCCTCCTCTTCGCGCCCGGCATCCTCGTCGGAACCGGCCTGCCGAGCGCGGCCCGGTTCAACGTCAGCGGGCGATCGCCGCAGACCGGCATTCTCGGTGACTCGAACGCGGGCGGCTTCTTCGGGCAAGAGCTACGCTTCGCCGGAGTCGATCAGATTCGGATTACGGGAGAGGCGTCACACCCCGTCGTGTTGTCGATCACCGACGATCGAACCGAGCTGATCGACGGGCGCCGTCTGTGGGGACTCGATACGGTCGAGTCGACAGAAGCGATCCGTGAGCTCCTTGGCGACTCGAACGTGCGCGTCGCCACGATCGGCCCGGCAGCCGAGAGCGGGGTCGCGTTCTCTGGTGTCTTCGCCGACTTCGTCCGCGCCGCGGCGCGGACTGGGATGGGCCGGCTGATGGCGGCGAAGAACCTCAAGGCGATTGCCGTCCGCGGGACCGGTCGACCTTCGATCGCCGATCCGACGCGGTTCTCCGATCTCTGTGTGTGCTTGCGCGAGCGGATCCTCGCGCATCCGGAGTACGAGATCCGATCGCGGCTCGGAAGCACCCAGCTGATCGCCAAGCTCCAGGCGATCGGCGGGCTCCCGACGCGCCACTTCCAGTCTGGCACGTTTGAGCAAGCTGGACAGGTCTCCGGCGAGACGATCGAAGCGCGCTACAAAGTCCGGTCGATGTCCTGCGCGACCTGCCCGGTCCACTGCAGCCGGTATCTCGAGATCGACGATCCGCGGTTCCCCGACCTCCGGTTCGAGGGGCCGGAGTACGAGCCGCTCGCCGGGTTCACGGTTCGGGTGGGAAATGCAGATCTGCCGCTCGCGCTCTACGCGATCGATCGCTGCAATCGCCTCGGCCTCGATGCGATCTCAACGTCGGAGGTGATCGCTTGGTCGATGGAGTGTGCGGGACGCGACCTCCTCGATCGGGCGACGGCCGACGGCCTCGATCTCTCGTTCGGAAACGGAGAGACCGTCTTGTCGCTGATCGAGCGGATCGCCCGGCGCGAGGGGTTCGGCGATGTTCTCGCCGATGGGGTCCGCGCCGCCGCCGAGCGACTGGGGTTCGGAGGAGAGTTCGCGATGCACAGCAAGGGTCTCGAACTCTTCCAGGCCGACGTTCGGGCGATGAAGGCCTACGGGCTAGGCAACGCAGTTGCCAGCCGCGGAGCCGATCACCTCCGCTCCGAGCCGTGGTTCGAGTTCTCCGGCGATCGGGAGGAGGGCGTACGCCGCTACGGGATTGCCGAGACGGCCGATCGACTCGCCTGGCAGGGAAAGGGACTTCTGGTAAAGGAATACGAGGAGCGGGCGGCCGTCGCCGATGCGCTCGGCATCTGCAAGAACGTCTACAACAACATGGAGGTCCTCGACTGGGACGAGACGGCCGACGTGCTGAACGCCGCAATGGGGTGGAACCTCGCCGGCGAAGAGGTCCGGCGTGTCGGGGAGCGGATCGTCAATACCGAGCGGATGATCAACGCGCGGTTCGGGATCGGACGGGCCGACGATCGGCTACCGCCCCGGTTCACCGAGGAGCCGGCCGGACCGCCCGACTCGCCATCGGCCGGGTCGGTCGTCGAACTCGGTTCCATGTTGGATGACTACTACGCGGCCCGCGGATGGGATACCGTGACCGGGCTCCCGATGGAGGAGAAGCTCCGGGAGCTTGGACTGGAGGGCTAGATGCACGAGTTGTGGATCGAGGTCGAGCGTGTCGAAGGTACCTGCACCGGTCCGGTGCCGATGGCTCCCGGGACCGGTTTCCTGGTGCGGAACGGAAGCCTGGTCTTCCCGGGCGGCGGTCCGATCTGCCTGTTCGCGCTGCAGTCCGTCCTCCCGATGATCCCGGCGAAGGAGCGACTGACCGATGACGATCCGAACGGCGACTGGATCACGCGCGTCCATCACGCACAGTGTCCCGACCCAAACGGGAGAGTCCTCTGGCAGATGGAACAGCGGCCGCTTGGAGCCACCAAGACCCCATCCGCTTCCGAGGTCCCCGCAGGACGCCCAGGCGATCTCTTGGTTCGGGTTGAACGAATTGATGGGCGTTGCCTCGAGGGGATGTGTGTCGGCCGGACGGCCCTCCTCCGCGGAAGCAGCCTCTACCTTCCCCAGCCGTTCTGCCTCTACGCATTGCAGTCCGTCCTCCCGCTCCTTCCGGCGATGCAACGGCGTCTCGACCCGGGCGACTGGATGGCGACCGAGAACGAGGTGATCTGCCCCGACCCGCTCGGGAACGTTGTCCTTCGGATCGAGAAGCTCATGGAGGGTTCGTGTTGCTGAGACGGTCGCGACACGTCCATCGATAGACTCGGGTTCAGATCCTGCGAAGTCCGAGAGGAGTGGTATGCCTCAGCGTTGGACGCTCGACTTCCCCATCCTTCGAGGACCATGGTTCGGGCAAACACCACCCGGCGAGACGCCGACCGCGTTTGCACCGGAGATCTTCGATACGACGCGGATGTCGTTCGGAACCGTCTTCAGCCACGACGGGACGGAGTTCTTCTTCGGCTACGAGCGCGAAGGAACCGACGGGGTGCACGACATCCTTTGCTCGAAGCTTGTGGATGGCATCTGGACCGAACCGGAAGCTCTTCCGTTCAACGTCGACGTGATGGACGGCGATCACTGCCTTTCCGTCGATGGTCGGAGGCTCTTCTGGCGCTCATGGCGGCCGCTGCCCGGCGAGACCGAACCGCAGGAACGATCCTACCTCTGGTGGTCCGAGCGCACGGACGGTCTGTGGAGCGACGCGCGGCTTCTGCTCTGCGGAGGAGAGCCTCAGCGATCCGGCTATCCGGCGATCGGTCGGAGCGGTACGCTCTACCTGACGGCCCGGGGAACGGACGAGAAGGTCAGCATCTGTCGGTCCGAATGGAACGGCGACGCGTACGGTCGCCCGGAGGAGATCGTCACCGGGATGACGTCCGGCGGCGACATGTGCATCGCGCCGAACGAACGGTATCTTGTGATCGCGTGCACAGAGCGTCCGGAGAACCTGGGGAAGGGCGATCTGTACGTCAGCTTCCGGAAGGACGACGACACCTGGACGCCGCTTCGGCATCTGGGTGATGCGATCAACGCGCGCGGCGAGAACGCGTACACCCACTGCCCGATGATCACACCCGGCGACGAGTACCTCCTCTATCGAATCTACGATTACGCCGCGAACCGCGGCCGCGTCTTCTGGGTTGATGTGCGGGTTGTCGAGCGGTACGAACCATCCTGATGAGCCCTGCCATGGACTACCTGGGCTCTCCCGAAGCGTTCCGCGATGAGATGCTTGATCAGTTGCAACGAAGCTGCGAGAGAATGACGCCATTCTGGCAAGGGTCACGGCTGGGATTGGGCTTGCGTCTTTCGAGGCGTTAGCACCTAGGTGGAAGCGTACGAGGCATACTGACGTGTGATACCGGGGGCCTCACGCAGCACGCACTCAAGAAGGGCTGCATTCCACCGTTCAAGATCTCCGATATCCGAGACAGGAGGACACCAACCCGCGCTGCCGGCACCCTCATGCCACCATCCTCCCATGGGAAGATGAACACCCTCCAGCGCTAGCTCCAGTAGCCCTTCGAACTCCGCTGAAGTGGGGCCGATTTCCGCAGGTGCGTCGATCTCGAAGCAGCTGTGCTGGTTTGCGTGCCAGTGCGGTTGGGCATGCAAGTCCTCGGGAATCTCCCAGTCAGCGCGCAAGACGAGAAGCTTGTCCTCCCTCACCTGAGTTCCCCAGAAGAATCCCCAGCGGAGACCCAACAGCATGTATTCGTTTGAGAGACGCTTCCGCCAGATCTCAAGAAAGGCCGCCCAGAGAAGAAAACCCCGCTCATCTGCTTTGAGTAGCGGGATGACCTGACATCTTCTCCCCTTGGCCCTAGTCGCGGCGCTCTGAAAGCGAACGTCTCTAGCCCTCATTTCAAAGAAGACATCAGTTCCAGGGCGGATTTGATCCCAGTGCTTGATGCTCGGTTGTAGGGCCACTTCCAGTCCAAGAGTTCCCTGAACCAGTTTGGAGGTTCGCTCGTGATGTGCCTCAACAGCTCGTTTGCTCTTGTTCACTCGTCACTGCCAATAGGGACTCACCTGCATCCGGGTCATCAAGGACTCGGGGAGTCCGTAGGCGGATGCAGCAAGATGGTCCAAAGGACGCCAATCCTCAAGCTTGCCTTTCTGAATCTTCTCACCGGCAAGCGCGAGCTCATGAACAAGATCCTGCAGGATCTTGTCGGTATCTGACAGGTCTGGAAGTGGGATACCTGCCACGAACTGATTCGACAAGTTCAGCTGTCCCCCTTTCACGCGCGGGCAGTAGTTTCCAAGCAGGTACTCGAAGAGCTGGCTGTTTAGCAAAGCCAGATACGCTAAGGGTAAGTCAGTCTGCCAGAAGGACTCGTATCCTGTAGGGGTTGTAAGAGATCCTTTCCACATCCATGCATATCCCTGCACGACAACGGACTCACCGGTGTCGTCAAGCGCGAAGCTGCCAGCTCTTCCGTAGTACTTGGTTACTAGTTTGGGTGTGATCCCTCTCTGCCAGTTCCGCTCCCACGTCAATGCCCACCATTCATCTGCTTTCACCCCTCGGCGTTTACGGAGGGCTTCCTTCTCTGGGAGAAGTCGTGTCTTGTAGTATTCGGGAACAGCGTTCTTGAGTTCCTCCTGCGTAGACAGCGTCAAGCCGGATTCGTCATACGGATAGAAGATGTACCATTCGTCGTGCAGGCGACCATCCCGGATTGCTGGCGACGTTGCTGCTGGTCGGAAGTACTTCGATTCGCTTTCTGGAAGTTTGCCTAGCTCGTCGGTGGAGACAAGGAATACGGCCTTGCGTCCTGTTCTGGCTCCCTGGTGGATATCGAATAGCTCCTGAACGGCGGGCATCCCCGCGTCTTCGAGTAGTTTGATGAACTCGAACTCTGCTCGCATCCGGGGTTGCCAGCTTGTTTCGGTCAATAGCTCTCGCGGCGCCTTGAAGGTATCCCAGGCATTGCCTGGAGAAGGGAGAGGCTTGCCAAGGCGGGCTTGCTTGAGAGCAAGGTCTTCCGTCCCTCTGTTGGCAAGTACAAACTGAACCGTTTCGGTATCCCAAAGTCCGCCCCGCTTGAGCACCAAGAAAGCAGGTTCGACCAATGAGTACTTGAAGTAGTCGAAGCCTCTAAAGCTGCCGACCAAGAGTGGAAAGGCCATGTTTGAAATCGCTTGACGCCATCGCAATGCTGCCCGGCTCTCAAGAACTGGAGCTGGGAGAACTATGCCGAGGGTCCCACCCTCACTGAGTGCATGCAGAGCCTTCCACGCGAAGCCGATGGATTTGTCTTGCCTTCCGGAAGCCAGATCTCCGAGTACATCCCTAAGGATCTCTTGGTCGTTGTCTGCCATGGATTCCCATCCCGCGAATGGCGGGTTCGTAAGGACTACAGTTGGTTCGCCCCAATCTGCTGTGAGGGAATCTGTCTCAGCTATCTCCACGTCAAGATCAATGCCGGATTCGCTCGCGTCATGCGCGAGTCTCGACAGGCAGAATCGGGAAATAGCCACGGAAACTGGGGATATGTCCATCCCATGTAGCTTGAGAGCACCCTTGAACCCACGCGCCTGCAACTCACGGAAGGATTCGACAAGGAAGATACCTGAGCCGCAAGCAGGATCAAGAACGGTGATCTTCCCATCCTTGGCAATCTCTCCATAGCAGCCATCAAAGGCCAACTGTGCAAGGAAGCGCGCAAGATTCGCTGGTGTGAAACGAACGTCCTTCTGTAGCGAGCCACCGTGAGCGCTTCCTGTTGCCAATCCCGGGAGAACCAATTGGTGGCCGTTCTTCTCAAGAGTGATGTGAGCTTCCTGATAGAGCCTCCCGCTGGCATGGCGAAGTAAGAGTTTCGGGTTGAGCCTCCAGGGGAAGTCAGTCGCAAGCAAGTTGGCAATGACCTGCCCTATGTTGTGTGTTTGCGCAGCAGGATCAATTGCGTCGACTTCGGTGCCACAGAAGTGTTTAGCGTCAACAAGGGCGATGACCTCAGCGATCGTCTGACAGGCGAGCCAATCCTGCTCTGGTGTGCTGGCATCTGCTACGGACTCCGCCCCCGCTAGGAGTACATTGTAGGATCGCACGACATCAGTGGCTGAGGCACCGGCGAGTATCTCACGAAGAATCCGAAACGCAGTGAGAGCATGCCAGATGGAATCCTCTCGAGATGGAGGGGCTGACGCATACAGGCCATCCAATACTCTCTGGGCTTCCACAGGGCTGTTCGGGAAGCGTGTCGCCCTTTCATCACCTGGGCTGTCCCACCGACGGACTCTGCATTTCTGGCGACTGGTGTCAAGGATCAGAAGGTGGCGAAGATCCGATGACCATGTCCACGACAGAGGTTGGTCGTCAGTCAAGAGGCTTGAGTCTGCTGTTGAGCACAAGGCGAAACTCATTCGGGGGCCACTGACCAGAGCGCTGCATTCTCCATTCCACTCAGGTTTCTGCCCGATAGGGAACATGTCCAGATGGACAAGCCCCAAGACCGATGCCCATGCAGAATGGTTCGCCGCATCCCAATTCACCGAAAGCCTCCTACTACATTTTCCTGTTCACAGGATTGCCAATACCAGGTATCAGTGCAAGCCCAGAGGTCCTCTCGCTCGCTCGAGGTTGACTATCTGCCCCGCGACAGCGGCAGGGGATCATAGCGCCATCCTTGGGGGTACGGGGTGAGTTCGGCACATACGTGATGTCCAGCTCGGTTCAGCGCGCGTCCATGCCACTTGGAACTGGCTCGTGAGCTAACACCACATGGGGGAGCCACTGAGCGAGAGGATGGTGGCACTTCCGGGGCTACCCAACAATCTCATCCAATCCCTCAAGCAGCCGGCTGAGCGTCTCCGGGGAGAGCCGTTCGATGAGGTCACCGATTCGATCGACCGAGAGTGTCCGGATCTGGCTGATCTTGACCCATGAACACTTCGGGAGATCGGTCTCCTCGAGTTCCAGGCTGAGGGGGAATCCGGCGCGCTGAGGTTGACTCGTCACCGCCATGGCGATGACGGTGCCGGATCGCTCGTTGAAGACGTCATGACTGAGGATGACGATGGGTCGGATGCCCGCCTGTTCGTGACCGCGCACGGGATTCAGGTCCGCCCAGCGAACCTCCCCCCTTAGTATTCCGGCCATTGAGACATCTCGGCGGAGAGGCCCTCTTCCGCCATCCCCTGCTCCGCTTTGCGATCGAGTTTGGCGCACTCCTCGGCCAATCGCGTCTGTTTTAGTCGGGACAGCTTCTCCTCGACGGCTTCCTGGATCGCCTGGCTCCGATTTGGGAAGACCTTGCTCTTGACCAGTTCGTCCAGCTCCTCCAGGGTCTCTCGCTCGATGCTGATTGCGACTTTCGATCGACTCATGCCTATCACCGGTACGACCATATGTCATACCCCGAGGCGTGTCAACCCAGCGTCAGGGGGACTCGTTGTTGTGCTTGCGATGAACAGTCGACGCCCTACACTTCCTCCTCGTATGGGCGGAGGCAGGGTGCGAATCGAGAGACTGACGACGATCGAGCATTTCCACGAGTGCGAGTCGCTCCAGGAACGAGTCTGGGATCTGGAGAAGACCGACATTGTCCCGCTCCATTTGCTGATCACGATCGCGAAGAGCGGCGGACTGGTCCTGGGGGCATTCGACGGCGCGAACCGGATGGTCGGCTTTCTCCTCGGATTCCTCGGTGCTCGTGAGGGCGACGTCCGGCGCCCGAAGCACTGCTCGCACATGATGGGCGTGCTGGCAGAATGCCGCGGTCAAGGTGTCGGGTATCGGCTGAAGCTCGCTCAGCGCGAGCACGCGCTCAGTCAGGGGCTCGATCTTGTCACCTGGACCTACGACCCGCTCGAGAGCCTGAACGCCTCCCTGAACATCGGGAAGCTCGGCGCGATCTGTAACACATACGTGCGCGATCTGTACGGCCCGATGACCGACGGGCTGAACGCCGGTCTGAGCACGGATCGCTTCCAGGTCGATTGGTGGATCCGAAGCGAGCGGGTCGCAGAGCGTCTGACACCCGATCGATCGCGTCGCGGCCTCGCCGCGGTCCTTCGTGCCGGCGGTGCGATCCTGAACGAGGCGACGATCGGCCCCGACGGCTTTGCTCATCCATCTGAAGAGGTCGGGTCTCCTAAGGCATCGACCGTGCTCGTCGAGATCCCCGGGCACATTCGGGCGATCAAGGTGGCCGACATTGAGACGGCCCGTCGCTGGCGGAGCCAGACGCGGGCCCTCTTCGAATCCTGCTTCGCGGCCGGATACACGGTGTCCGACTTCCTCAGCGAGAAGCGGGACGGAACGCGGCGAAGCTACTACGTGTTGGAACAGACCGTCAGGGGGATCGGATGAAGATCGAGCGGATCGAACTGCGGCACGTACGGCTCCCGTTGGTCCATCCGTTCGAGACGAGCTTCGGCCGCGAGGTCGAACAACAGGTGGTCGTCGTTCGCGTCGATGCCGACGGTTGCACTGGCTACGGAGAATCGGCGGCCGGGATCGGGCCGTGGTATTCGTACGAGACGGTGGAGACGTGCTGGCACGTGCAGTCCGAGTACCTCGTGCGTCTCTTGCTTGGGCAGGAGATCGCCGCGCCGACCGACTTGCCCGGGCTGTTCGCCCCAGTCCGCGGGCACAACATGGCGAAGACCGGTCTGGAGGAGGCGGTCTGGGATGCGTTCGCGAGGGCGGCCGATCGGCCGTTGGCACGGGTCCTCGGCGGGTCGTCGGACCGGATCGCGAGCGGAGTGAGCATTGGCATCCAGGAGACGATCGACGGATTGCTCGATCGGATCGGCGGATTCGTCGATGAGGGCTATCGGCGGGTGAAGATCAAGATCAAGCCGGGATGGGACGTCCGGGTCGTCGAGGCGGTCCGCGAACGGTTTCCCGAGCTTCCGCTGATGGCCGACGCGAACTCTGCCTACTCGCTCGACGATGCCGAGCTCCTCCAACGGCTCGACGCGTTCGATCTGATGATGGTCGAGCAGCCGCTCGGCCACGACGACCTCCTCGACCACGCCAAGCTGCAGGCGCAGATCGAGACGCCGATTTGCCTCGACGAGTCGATCGTCACCCCGGACCACGCGGCGGCGGCGATCGAACTCGGCAGCTGCCGGATCATCAACATCAAGGCGGGGCGCGTCGGCGGCCTCGGCGCTGCGATCGCGATCCACGATCTCTGCCAGGAGCACGGGCTGCCCGTCTGGTGCGGCGGGCTACTCGAGACCGGGATCGGTCGGGCGCACAACGTCGCCCTGGCGAGCCTCCCCAACTTCCGCCTGCCCGGCGACATCTCGGCGAGCGCGCGCTACTACGAACGCGACCTCGTCGATCCTCCGTTCGAGCTGAATCCGGACGGGACGATGACGGTCCCTGGCGGTCCGGGGATCGGGGTGACGGTCGACGAGGATCGGCTTGCCGAGCTAACGATCCGATCGAAGGTCTTCGAGGCCTAGCCCGGCTGATGCCTCAACCTCCGAGCTTTGCGACTGGAGCCTCGTTCGGCTTCGGGTAATGACCGACGCCTCGCAGCTTCTTGGTGTAGATCGCCTTCGTCGGGCAGTGGTTGTAGCAGGCCCAGCAGCCGTAGCACTTCGCTTGATCGAAGACCGGCTTCGGAGCGAGATCGATCGCTCCGTATGGGCAGACGGTCCGGCAGACGCCGCACTCGATACATAGCTCGGCGTCGACGGACTTCGCGCCCATCGATCGACGGGACTGGGTCCGCGGGAGGGCGGGGAGGACCCGGAAGAGACCCTGTCGCGGGCGTCGGCGCCGGAGTGGTCGGCCGGCGCGGTGATCCTTCGCAAGCGCGTCGAGACTGGCGATGAATCGATCGAAGGCGGCGAGTTCTTTCCCGTTCGGCGCGTCGGGGAACCCTCTGCCGCGGACGATCATCGGCGGATAGTTCTCCGGCGTGTGGAGGCTCTGGCTGGCGACGGCGCGGAATCTGGCCTTCCCGGTCCAGCGATCGAGGAGTCCGAGCGTCTTGCCGCTGAACGCGCCGTAGGTGTTGAAGAGGAAGGCCGGCGTATCGTTCTGAGGCGGGAGGCTTTCGAGGAACGTCTTCATCCGCATCGGCGGGCCGAAGAAGTCGGCGAACGTCGCGAACCCGACGATGTCGAAACCGTCGAGGTTCGGCTCCCCGTCCCGGACGATGTCGAACAGATCGAACTCGATCTCGTTCGTCCTCCGCGCGATCGCCTCACAGGCGAGCTTCGTGTTCCCCGAGCCTGAGTAGTAGCAGATCAGCCCCTTCATCCTTCCTCCCTTGTGCGGCGCTTCATCGGAGTGAATCGCCGGTTCGAGCGGCTGTCAAGCCGACGACGAACCACGGATCACGGCTCGGCGGTGGCGAGGATCACCTCGGAGGGGAAGAGGAACTGCTGGTAGACCTCACGGATCTCCACGCGGAAGCCATGCTGCTCGAGCCGATCCCCAAGCTCGATGCCACGACAGCCGCCGAGGGTTCGGGGAGACATCCGGTAGAGCCTCGCGTAGATCCGCGGTCCGAGCCTCTCCGACTTCGTCATGTTGACGAGAACGAGCCGGCCTCCCGGCTTCAGAACACGTCGAAACTCCGCGAGGATCCGTCCCATATCGGCGTACGGGATCAGGTCGAACATGTAGTTGTTGACCAGTGTGTCGATCGAGTCGTCCTTGATGTCGAGCCCGAACGCATCACCGAGGGCGAGCGAGTAGTTGTCATGTCCGACGGCTGCCATGCGCTTCGTTGCACGGGCGAGCATCCCGGGCGATAGGTCGATCCCCCGGTTCGTCCCCGAGGGATTCCGACGGACCAGCTCGAAGAACGCGAGGCCGGTTCCGACAGCGACCTCGAGGATCGCCTGGCCGTCCTTGATCGCGGCCAGCTCAATCGCTCGGGCGCGTGCGCGCGACTCTGCCAATCGTCCCCAGACGTCGTACATCGAGGAGAGCCGATCGTACAGGGGACGGATCTCTTCCTGCGAGACCAGAGCGTCCAGCGGCTGTTTCGTCCTACGCGGCATCGTCAGGGCTTCCTGGCTACGACCGTGATGCTGGTGATCGCTCCGCGCAATTCGTGGACGCCCTCCTCGTCGAGGCCGAACGCGGAGGGCTCGACCTCCTCGCCGTCGACGTAGATCCTCGCCTCTCCGGATTGCGGCTCCGCCATCTCGATGGCACCACCTTGGAGGATCTCGACGTCGCGGAAGCCGGCCGCCTCGATCGCCGCGAGGTAGTCATCCTTTATCGTCGCGCCGGCGACGCAGCCGACGTAGGCGTCGATCGAGGAGCTGACGGCCTCGGGGAGCGGCTTCAGCAGGACGATGTCCGAGACGTACATCCTCCCGCCCGGCTTCAGCGCGCGGAACGCCTCGCGGAAGACCTGCGGCTTGTCCGGCGAGAGGTTGATGACGCAGTTGGAGATGACGACGTCGACCGAACGATCGGCGACTGGAAGATGTTCGATCTCGCCGAGCCGGAACTCGATGTTCTCGATGCCGTTCTTCGACGCATTTTGCCGGGCTCGGTCGAGCATCTCGGCCGTCATGTCGACCCCGATGGCCCGGCCGGTCAGCCCGACGGCTTGGGCGGCGAGGAAGCAGTCGAGCCCCGCGCCGGATCCGAGGTCGAGGACCGTCTCGCCCTCCTGCAGCGAGGCGATCGCCGTCGGATTCCCGCATCCGAGGCCGAGATCGGCTCCCTCCGGAACCGATCCGAGCTGATCCTCCGTATACCCGATCGCGCGGCTCGCCGGGGTCCCCGTGCCACAGGCAGATCGGTCTGAGCCACAGCACGAGGTCCCTGCCTTCGCCCGTTCGCCATACCGCTCGCGTACCGACTGTCGAATCGCTTCGTCGTTCATGTCTCTCCTTCTGTGGATGAGTCCGGGATGAGGTCCCGGGCGACCGATCCGAGCGTCGACTGCACGATCTGAACGAGCTCGTCCGCCTTCGTCAGCAGGATGCAGCAGATCTTTCCGTCGTTCTCGATCGTAGTAAGAGCCAGCTTCTCCCCGCCGCGAATCCCAGCCTTCTCGCGGACCTCTTTGGGGAGGACCATCTGCCCTCTCTCGTCGACGCCGACGAGCGCCTGAACCTTGACCTGATTGCAGCATCCCTGATCGGTCATCCGGACCTCCTGATAATTCTGATTGTCCTGATTAATCAGAGAGTCATGATATCGTGCCCGACCTCCTTCTTCAAGCGACGATTGAGCGATCCGATCAGAGCGGATACGCTGATTGCGCTCGGCAAGGAGGGGCGATGAGACGAATTACGAGGGACGAAGTGCCCGAGACGAGGCGCGGCGATCACGTCGATACCCTGCACGGCGTTCGCGTTCCCGATCCGTACCGGTGGCTGGAGGACGTCGATTCCGACGAGACGAGGGCGTGGACCGAAGCGCAGGATCGACTGACACGATCGGTGTTGGCGTCGATCCCGTTCCGAGATGCGATTCGCACGCGACTCGATGCTCTCTCCGACATCGAGGTCGTCGGGATTCCGAAGGAAGCCGGAGATCGGCTCTTCTTCACGCTCCAATCACCGGACGCGAGACAGCCGGCGCTTCACTGGACGGACGTTGGCGACGACGAGGCTCGCCTCCTCGTCGATCCGGAAACGCTGGCCGACGATGCGACGATTGCGATCTCCGGATTCGAGCCGAGCCCGTCCGGACGGCTCGTGGTGTACGGGCTGGCCGAGGCTGGTTCCGACTGGCAGACGTGGCGTGTCCTCGATGTCGACTCCGGCGAGCACCTCCCCGACGAACTGACCTGGGTGAAGTTTGCGATGCCGAGCTGGCGGCCGGACGAGTCCGGCTTCTTCTATTCCGGAATGGAGCCGCCGCCGCCGGGAGAAACGTTCAAAGCCCCTGCGACGAAACGGAGCCTCCGGTTCCATCGGCTCGGAGCGCCGCAGGAAGAGGACGCGGTTCTGTTCGAGCGTCCCGACGAGCCGATGTGGTTGTTCAACGGACGGGTCACCGCCGATGGGCGCTACCTCGTCATCTCGATTCAGCGGGGGACGTACCGCGAGAATCGGGTCAGCTATGTCGACCTTGAAGCGCCGGAGCCATGTGTGGTCGATCTGCTGACTGAGTTCGATGCGGCGTATCAGTTCCTCGGGAGCGAGGATCGTCTCTTCTTCTTCCTGACGACGAACGGAGCGCCGCAAGGGCGGATCGTCGCGATCGATCTCGATCGACCGGAGCCGACCGAGTGGACGGAAGTCTTGGCGAAGACCGACGCGGTCCTTCAGACGGCGGCCTACGTCGGAAGGTGTTTCGTCGTCTCGGCGCTCGACGACGCGGTTACCAGGGTCACTGTCTACGATCGAGCAGGGGAGCGGCTCCGCGACGTCGATCTCCCAGGCGAAGGGTCCGTCGACGTGCTCGAAGGGCGAGCATGCGGAAAGACCGTCCGGTTCGCCTACGCGGACTTCGTCCATCCGAACGTCGTCCTGTCGCACGACGTCGAGACAGGCGAGACGTTGCCGTTCCGGAAGACGTCGCTCGCGTACGAGCCGGATGCGTACGTGACGGAGCGATGCGTGGTCGAGAGCCCGGACGGGACGCGCTTCCCGGTCTTCCTCGCGCGGCGGCGCGATGTAACCGTCGGACCGGAGACCCCGACCTGTCTCTACGGGTATGGTGGATTCAACCACGCGATGTCGCCGCACTTCAAGATCGACCACCTGTCGTGGATCGATCTTGGCGGGCAGCTTGCGGTCGCATGCATCCGCGGTGGCGGTGAGTACGGGCGGGATTGGCACCAAGCCGGGGCGCGGGAGAACCGCCCGAACGTCTTCGATGACTTCATCGCCGCGGCGGAGTGGCTGATCGAGTCGGGGTGGACTTCGGTGGAGAAGCTGGCAATCTACGGGCGGAGCAACGGCGGACTGCTCGTCGGCGCGTGCATGACGAAGCGCCCCGATCTGTACGGCGCCTGTCTCCCGACGGTCGGCGTACTCGACATGCTCCGGTTCCACGAATTCACCGTCGGCAAGTACTGGGTCTCCGACTACGGGTCTCCGGAGAATCCGGAGATGTTCGAGATCCTTCGCGGCTACTCGCCGGTCCACAACGTGACGGAAGGGACGGTCTATCCGCCGACGCTGGTGGCGACGGCCGACCACGACGATCGCGTCTTCCCGGCGCACAGCCACAAGTTCACCGCGGCGCTACAGCGAGCGCAGGCGGGCGAGGGACCGATCCTCCTCCGCGTCGATGTCCGCGCTGGTCATGGGCTCGGCAAGCCGAAGAGCAAGCTCCTCGATGAGGTCGCCGATCGCTGGGCGTTCGCGTTTGATGCGCTTGGGGCTGAGCCGAAAGATCCCTCGTGAGTGCTTTCGAGCACGTTCGCTATCTCGCCGAGACGATCGGGCCTCGCGGGTCGACGACGGCCGGCGAAGCGGCGGGAGCTGATTACGCGTTCGGCGTGCTGGAACGGATCGGCCTCCGACCCGTCCGGGAGTCGTTCCGGAGTGCGCGGTCGGCGTGGGCGCCGTTCAGCCTCTTCTTCGGGACGGTGATCGGCAGCGGGTTCCTCTTCCTGTTCGGCGGGCGACTCGGGGCGATCGTCGGTCTCGTGCTCTCGGTCGTCGCGTTCATGTCAACGCTCGTCGAGATGCGATTCCGGGCGAATCCGCTCCGCTGGCTCCTCCCGAAAGGAACGAGCCAGAACGTCTGGGCGAGGATCGAGGCGGAGGAGTCCGCCGATCAGCAGGTCGTCCTCGTTGCACATCTCGACACCCATCGGACGCCGCTCGTCTTCTCGACCGATCGGTGGGTCCGGCTGTTCGAGAAGCTCGTCCCAATCGGCCTCGGATGTGCGGTGTTGCTGATCGCCCTCTTCGCACTCGGGATCTTTCTGCCGTGGTCGTCCTTCCGGTTCGCCGCGATCGCTCCGCTGGCCGTGGCGGTCGGGATCCTCGTCCTCACCCTGCAGGCTGACTTCACGCCGTACACCGCAGGAGCGAACGACAACGCAAGCGGCGTCGGCATCGTCCTCGATCTCGCCGAGCGGCTGGCGGCGGAACCGCTCCGCCGCACATCCGTTTGGGTCCTGCTGACGGGATGCGAGGAAGTTGGCTGCTACGGGGCCGACGCGTTCCTGAAGGCGCATTCCCACGAACTCGCTGGTGCGGCCTGGCTGCCGATCGACACGGCCGGAACGAAGGAGGCCGATCCGACCTACCTGAGGGAGGAACGGTTCCTCGCGACGACGAAGAGCGATCCGGATCTCCTCCAGCTGGTCGAAGCAGTCTGTGCGGAGCATCCGGAGATTGGCGCTCGCCCGATCGAGATGGCCGGGGCCTACACGGAAGGGGCGATCGGCGCGCAGTATGGCCTCCGCGTCCTCACCTTCGAGAGCCAGAATCGGGCTGGCATGCTCTCCGAATGGCACCGCCCGACGGACACGGTGGCCAACGTGTCCGAGACGACGATCGAGAGGGTCGAAGCACTGGTCTGGGAGCTGCTCGCCGAGATGGATCGTCGTGCGTGATCCCTCGCTGTGGCAGGATCAGTCCTCTGCTGCGAGATCCCGGATGTTGGACTCGATCCATCGTTCGAGGATCGGAAGCGGCAGCGGCCCCTGTCCGAGGAGGAGGACGTGAAACGCTAGAGGGTCATAGTCATCGCCCGCGGCTTCCCTGAACCGTTCGAGCAGCTCGAGGATCTTCAGAAACCCGAGCGTTGGGGAGATCAGCCGCGCTGGATTCACGGCGTGGGAGAGGATCTCGTGCTGCGAGAAGAGAAGCGACTTGCCGGTCCATCGCTCGAAGTAGGCGACAGCCTCATCGAATGACCAACCGAGCACGTGCAGGCCGGTATCCACGACGAGCCGCACCGCTTCGGTGATCTCTGCCTGAAGTCGTCCGAGGTCCGCGTACGGATCGCCGGCGTACCAGCCAGACTCCCAGGCGAGTCGGTCGACGTAGAGTCCGAGCCCCATCGAGAACCCGGAGAATGTCGCCGTCCGACGGACGAGCGGGATCGGAAGCTCGAACGAGATTGCGATCGGCAGATGATGGCCCGCGTACGCCTGATACGTGGTGGAGGGAATCGTGAACCTGGCGGCCTTGAACGAGGCCGCGACCCCGAGCTGGCCGGGGCGCGATCCATCGAGCGACGGAAGACGATAGAATGCCCCCTCCGTCAAGGGGACAACTTCGAGGGGTATCGATGGCAAGTCGGAGACCAATCGGAGTTGATCGATGTTCGCGATGGCTGTATCGAGAACGTGGGCGTGTTCATCGAACAGCGCTGCGCTGTCGAGGAATCCGCTCTCGATGGCGACGCGCTCGTAGATCTGCCCCATGGAGAGGCCCTCGGGATATCCAAGATTGGCGGCAGCCTGTCGGATCTCTCCTGCGATCCGCTCCGTTTGCTCCTGCCCGAGTTGGTGGATCTCCTCCGCCGACAGATCGGATTGCGTGTAGGAATGCACGGCGTATTCGTAGAAGGCTTCGCCGTTCGCGTACTGTCCGACACCGTAGTCCAGAGGAGCATACCCCTGGAGGCGGATCAGCACGATGGACAGCTTGAGATAGGCGGGGATGACGACGTCGTTGATCGCGACGAGCGCCTGCTGCAAGAGGGTCACCCGCTCTTCTGCGGGCAGAGCCGAGATGGCGTTGACGCCCCTCTCGAAGGTCAAGTAGAGAGGATGCAAGTAGATCGGGACGTTGATCAGCTCATCCAGCTTCGTCACCGCGTGCAGCAGGAGCCCCGCGGGCAAGACGATCCCGGCCTGTGCCTGCTCGTTGAGGTAGAGAAGGAGCTGATGGAACTGCTCGCCGAGCTGATGAAGGCGGGTGATGTAGTCATGGCAGTCGGCCGCCGATTGGAGAGGGTGCATGAACTTCAGAAGGTCGTACGTCGCCCAGTCGACGCTGGAGATGTAGCTGTGCGACACGAGATAGCTGTGGTAGGGGAAGGCATGAGCGCGGACGAGATCGTCGAGGATCCATTCATAGACGTCAAACGTCATCTGCTGTGCGGCGGAGAGCTCTGATCGATCGAGCTTTCGCAGACGATCGAGGAGGAAGATCTCGATGCGATTCGACTCCTCGAGATACGAAAGCGAGTAGTCCTCCAAGCGGTCTCTGCGGACGTCGAGTTCCTCTTCCAAGTCCCAGGCGGAGATCAGGAGGGGGTGTCGTTCCAGGTAGAGCCGGTAGGACACCTCGACGAACGAATCGAACGGAAGTCCATCCAACTCAGAAACGAAAACGTCGTAGGAAGGAGGATCCCAGGACGGGGTAAAGCCTTCCGATTCTCCGCTGACGATGAGACTGACGATGATCAGGAGCGCGAGCGCGCAATGAAGGATCCGACGGTGGGTGATCAAGGGTGAGCACTCCCCTTCGCGCAGGATGTCCCGAAGATAGGCGATTGGCGTGAAGAATCCGTGAATCCGCGTGGATCGAGAGCTTGGGGAGCATCCGCCATGCAGATGATGTTCGGTGTCGACGATTCGTATCAGATGTTGCTGGCAAAACCCGTCAGACGATCCGCAGGATCTCCTTGGTGTGATCGAGGTTGTCGACGGTGAAGACGAGCTTGTTCTTCTCCGCACCGGCGTAGATCGAGAGGACGTTGATGCGCTCTTCCTTCAGCCGCCCGAGGAGCGTTGCCAGCTCGCCGGGATGGCTCGGAAGATCGAGTTCGATCGCCTCGCGCTCCTCGAAGTCGATCTCGAGCTCGCGGAGCTTCTTCCGCGTCGTTCCCGGGTTGTCGGTCACTAGACTGACGACGCCCTCTTCGAGCACGGTCAGGCCGGCGATCCCCTCGATGTCGACGTGTTCGTTCCCGAGGGCCTCCGCGATCTCGGCGATGGCGCCCGGGCAGTTGCCGATCAGGAAGGAGAACTCCTTCACTCCGACCACCTCCCGACCGGATGCTACCACGACCGCGGGTTTTGGTGAAGCCGCTCGGTTTGGCGACATCCTTTGCTGGAGCTAGGATGTCGTTCGTGAGGAGAGCATGATGCTTCTAGTTTGATTCTCTCCGAATTCCTGTAGGGCAGGAGGGCTCATGACACGGGATCTTCAGAGCATGGACACGGAAGCACGAATTGCGCACCTGAGAGGCGAGTTCGCGCAAGATGATTTCGAGGTACGAGACGAGGACATCTTCCGCTACAACGAGTGTATCGGGATTGCCGCACGGCACGAAACGTCATTCAGCAAGGGAGAAGTGCCGAAGCGGGCGTACTACGTCGAGGGCTCCGCGCAGGAGATGGGATACCTGCTGGGCCAAATGGCCGAGCCGTTGATTCGGGAGATGGCCGAGGGGTACATCGAGCGGTACGCCTGGGAGATGCTGCCGGTCGCCGCCGAAGCGCCGGAGGACCTTGGCGAGGGAGAGACCCGGCTCTACAAGATGCTGGTCAGGCGTGTCAATGAGGTCCTACCGGAAGACGAACCCGCCGATACGCCGCTCGGACGGCGGATCGCGGAGATGCGGGGTATGGTCGAGGGGTGCAAAGAGGCAAACCCGGAGACTGACGTCACATTCCCCAAGCTGTGGGCGCTGAACGTCGGGGTCGACCGCCTCTTCTCGCTCCTCTACGAGGCGCAGCTCGGTGAACTGATTTTCGGGAAGAACCGGGCGAAGGCCCGAAAGCTCGACCTGCCGATGGGCTGCAACGCGCTCGCTGTCCTGAACGACGCTGCCGAAGACGGACCGCTCTTTGCTCGGGACTTCATGTTCAAGGCGTGCGGCGTCTTCCAGGATGTCGCCTGCCACGTGATCTACCGCCCGATCCCGGACGATACGGACCGTGAGCCGCTGCCGATGGTGGCGATGACCGCTCCAGGCTTCGTCGGCAGCATCTCTGCGATGAACGTCCACGGCGTCGTAGCCGGCGTGGATGTCGTTCATGGTGACAACAACACCCCGGACTACCTTGGGATGAATTCGCTCTTGCTCGTACGCGACGTCATCGAGCACTCCGTGACGATCGAGGCGGCGGCCGATCGAATCCTCGATACCGATCGTGGTGTGACGTGGCTCTACCCGATGGCCGCCGCCGGTGGTGGGGGGGAGAGCGCCGATCGCGCGGCGATCGTCGAGGCGAGCGCGACCCCGCGAGACGCCGACGGGCGGAAGCTGGATCGGCTTGCGTACCTCGATCACGCTCGCCGGGAATTGAAGAGACCGGTCAACTTCCTTCCCGATCAGGAGTTCCTCGACGCCCATCCGACCGTCGAGCCGCGGTGGAACCGGAACGGTGCCATGGTCCGATGGGAGGATTTCGAAGATCCGAAGGTCTACATCGACCGGTTCAACGAGAAGCTCTGGAAGCGGAGGGTCCGGCCAAGACTCGCCTGGCCGAAGGTGAAGGACCAGTTTGGCTCGGAAGGACGGATCGACGCGTCCCATCGACAGTGGCGATGTCCGTCCGGATCCTACTTCGCACCGCTGCGCGGGGAGCCGGGGAAGATCGTTCTGACGAGCAACCACTACGTCTGCCCGGAGATGCGGATCTCCGCGATGGACAAGCTGACCAACCTGATGGATGACCGATACGCGGACGATTCGCAATGGCGGTACGACGAACTGAACCATCTCGTGGTCCGTGAGCGGTGGTACGATGAAGGAAGCCGGGCCCGGCGAAAGACGCCGAGAAAGATCTCCTACGACGCGGCAAAGCGGCTGATCAACTTCCTCGAGCCGAAGTGCGCGGGGGACGGTCGGTGTCCGTACAAGGAGAAGCGGGAGTGCTTCCACTTCAAGAAGTACCACCCGGAGGACTGCACGAAGCCAGCCGGTGGACGGACGATCCCGATCGAAGGCGTCGTCTCGCTGTTCGATTTGAGAAACAAGACGATCGACAGCTACTTCGGCTACTACGGCGACGACTGGGTGAAGCTCCGCCTCCTCCCCTACGTCGACGGCGCGAGGTAGAAGAGAATCGCGAGGTAGTGGCAGGCGCTTCCGCCGAGGACGAAAAGGTGCCAGATCATGTGTCCGTAGGGAAGCCGCTTCCATCCGTAGAAGGCGACTCCTACGGTGTAGAGGAGGCCGCCCGCGGCGACGTAGATGAGCGCTTCGTGAGGCACCCTCAGCCAGAGTTCGCGGGCCGCGACGACGATCAGCCAGCCCATGACGACGTACAGTCCGACGGACGTCTTCCGAAGCCTTCCGATGAAGAGGCTCTTGAAGACGATTCCGAGGATCGTCAGGCCCCAGATTGTGACCAGAAGCGTCGCCCCCCAGCGCCCCCAGAGCGACAGCAGGAGGAACGGCGTGTAGGTCCCGGCGATCAAGAGATAGATCGAACAGTGATCGAAGATCCAGAAAACCTTCTTCGCACCGGGATGATGGAGCGCGTGGTAGAGGGTCGACGAGAGATGGAGAAGGAAGAGACTGGCGCCGTAGATCGAGAAGCTGGCGATGTGAAGGCCGGTCCCTTCGCCTCGGATGGCGCGGTAGAGGAGGATCGCTGTCCCGACGAGGCTGAGGATCGCCCCGACGCCATGGGTGATGCTGTTGGCGATCTCTTCACCGACGGAGAACTTCGGCGGCTGATGTCGATGCTTCCTCTCTTCGCTCATCGGGGAGATAGTACTTGAGGGGATCGGTTCCCTCAGAGATTCGGGCCGGACTCCGGTCCTCGCCCGAAGCTGCGCTCGTAAAGGATCGCGTTTCCCATCTTTCCGGACGGGGTGAGAACGCCGATCTCGCGGAGGACGTAGGCGATCTTCCGGGCGACCGTCCGCGAACGGTCGATCGCTTCGGCGAGGTCGGCCGTGGTGAACGGCTCGGGGAGCGACGGGGGGACGAACGCCAGGTAGTCGGTCGGGCGGTGGAGGGAGACGGAGTCGATCACCTCGATCAGCCGTCGCTCGTCGACCTCCCAGTCCTTGTTCCACCGTCTTCGCTTCGGACGCCGGCGAGGGCGACGGACTTCTTCCATGTGGATCAGGGCGACATCGATCGTGAAGTTCGGGTCGCCGAGGAGGGCGCGGAGGTGCATCAGCTCGTCGAACGTGTCGAACAGGGAGCCACGTTTCGGAGAGGGGCGCGATCGGATCTCGGCCCCATGTTCGTCGAGTGTCGTGATCGTCTTTCGAGCTGGGACCGGGAGGACGAGTCTCACGGGGTAGTGTCCGAGGAGGACAGTCAGCTTTCGTTTGAGGACCGAGGTCGACCCGGTTTGTATCTCGATCACCTGATTCCCGCGGACGATGTCGGCGACGAACCGGCCGACCGGAACCTCGAAGCGATCCCCATCGAGCGCAGCCCAACGTTTCAGGGCGGCGTGCAGCGGCTTTTCGTTCAGCGTCCCGATCTGCGGGGAACGGTCCTCCGTCGGCTGTGTCACGGCGTTCCTAGCGGACGATCAGCCACGTCCCGGCGAAGAGGACGAGCATTCCGAGGATGCGACGGAGGTCGAAGGCGTGCTGAACCGAGCCGAGGAAACCGAAGTGATCGAGGATCGCACTCAGGATCAGCTGCGCGACCACTGCCAGCGTAACGGTTGTCGCCAGGCCGATCCGCGGGATCGCGAAACTGTAGGTTGCGAGGATGACTACGCCGTACGCTCCGCCAATCAGGATGTACCAAGGGACCGATCTCCAGGCGCCGAGATTCCCTCCGCGCATGAAGGCGAGGATGATCGCCGCGAGAACGAGACCGCCAAGGTGGATGATGAAGACGGACTCCATCACCCCGACCCGTTGGCCGAGGATCCCGGCGGAGAACGACTGGAAGCCGATCGCCAATCCTCCGACGACGGCGACAATAGACGCATACAACGCGACGGACATGCGGGCTCCTTTCCATCCCCTGCGAGGATGACGGAGGAGGTCAGCCGGACGATTCCCCCTCGAGATGAGCGATCAGATGATAGACGAACCGGCACTGACCGGGGAAGAGGAGGAGATGGCCGTGTACTGTGTCTCGGTCGGCCGCAGGGAGTCGTGCTGCTCCGCTTCGGGGGTGGGCCGTATCGATCAATGTCCGAAGCGCGCTGAGATGAGATGCCTCTCCTTCGAAAAGTGGTGTGGGGAGCCTTCTCGATGCGAGCGCACGCTCGACGGCTGTGCTGAGCCGTTCGGGGTTCGATCGGGCGTCCTCCAGCCGCTGGACACCGCGCCCGGTTTGCCTCCCGTGCCGGATCAGCGCATCGGCCAGCCGATGGAGGAGGACGTCGGCGGCTCGTCCGAGCATGACGATCGCCGAAGGATAGCGGCCGGCGAGGAAGGCAAGGAGTCCTTCACGCGCTGTCTCGACCAGGACCGGATCGACGGACTCACCACAGTCCGCTTCGAGGCGGGCGATGTACCCATCCGGATCGTGTGCGAGGACCGCACCGTCCTCGATGCACGTGGCACCGTACGCGGTGACGTGCACGAACGGAAGATGTAGGTTGAGCGAGTTCTTCCCCGGAGCGAGGATCCCCTGGACGAGGAGATCCCAGACGATCTCCTGGAGGGCAAGCACGTCATGACGTGCGTAATCGTCCGTTCGTTTCCGGATCTCGCTCTCGATGGCGTGCAGATGCGTCTGTGGGGTCTTCCGTAGGATCTCCAGTACCAACGGGCGGAGGTTCGCCTTATCCATGATCGCCGGAGAGGATACCGGCCCGGGAGACCGGCCCACAACCGAAGCGGTGGGCGCGGACTCCCTGTGCCTGACTAGAAGTCGATGGCGAAGTCGCCGTTCTCGTAGAAGAGCTCGCCGTCGGCCCAGATCTTCCCGCCCTGGGTGAGATCGCAGACCATGTCCCAATGGATCGCCGACACGTTCTGGCTCCCGGTCTCGGGCATCCCGCGGCCGAGCGCCATGTGGAAGCTCCCGTTGATCTTCTCATCGAACAGCGTGTTCCCGGTCGCCTTGGTGATCCCTTTGTTCGTGCCGATGGCGAACTCGCCGACGAACCGAGCCCCTTCGTCGGTGTCGATCGTCTTCAGGAGGAAGTCCTCCCCCTTGTCGGCGGTCGCCTTGACGACCTTCCCCTTCTCGAACCAGAGGTGGACCCCCTCGAGCTTCCGGCCCTGGTAGGTCGTCGGATAGGAGAACCGGACGTGTCCCTCGACCGAGTCTTCGACCGGTCCGGTGAAGACCTCGCCGTCGGGCATGTTCCGTTCGCCGAAACAGTTGACGAATGTTCGGCCCTCGATCGACATCTCCAGCTCGACGTCCGGTCCCTCGACGCGGAGGCTGTTCTTCCGATCGAGCCATTCGACGATCTTTCGCTGTTTCGCTTCGACGCCCCTCCAGTAGCCGATCGGATCGTCGAAGTCGGGAAGGCACGCGCCGTAGACGAAGTCGGCGTACTCGTCGAGTCCCATCTCCGCATCCTGGGCGTAGGCCTGAGTCGGATAGAGGGTCCCGACCCAGCGGAACGAGCCCTCCGCCGTTCGTTTCATGATCATGCCGAACAGCTCGGACTGCGCCTGGCTGGCGAGGGCCATCTTCTCCGGTGGGATCGTCGTCAGGGCCTTCGTGTTGACCGAGCTCATCAGCGCAATCGACGCATCGTAGGTTTCGAAGGCGAGCTTCATCGGCTCGGGGATGTGCTGGATCTGCTCGTCCGATCCTTGACGGAGGATGAGCTGCTGTGTCTCCGGAAGCTGCGTGATGACGTGGGGATGTCCTCCCGCCTTGAGAATCTCGGAGACGACCGCCTTCGTCAGAGGGGCGGCGAGCGGCGTCCCCTGGACCATCACCTTGTTCCCCGGCTTGACGCCGATCGAGTAGTTGACCAAGACCTGCGCGAGTTTCTCGATTCTTGGATCGGGCATGCGTGCGGACTCCTTCGGACTGGATTGGCGGCGCCGTGCCGCTCGAACGTATGTATCGACGCGGAGAGTAGCGGTTCAGCTTCGGGAGAGCAAGGGATGAGTTCAGATCTTGATCAGATCGAGATCGCGGGCCGTCTGGCAGTGATGACCTGCGTGGAGGACTGCAACGCGACGGCGCCCGTCGCCGTAGGCGCTCGACGTGAACAGCGTGAGGCAACGGTCGTCGAAGAGGAACGTCGGCGCGGTCGGCTGATGCGACCGGACGAGGATTCGCGCGCCGAGCCGTTCCATCCGGCGGTCGAAGGCGGACCGATCGAACGCTGGTCGGCTCCAACCGGCGGAGGGGAGGCCACCTCCGCTCGAGTCTTCCCAGTCGCCCCACGTGATTGCGCGCCACGCCTCCGAGCCGAGTTCGATCTGCTCAAGCGCGTCGAGCGATGGGAGATCCGGGATCGCGCCGTGCACGGCGAGGAGGCCGCTCGGATGCCACGCGGCGAGCGGAAGGCGGCAGAGGGCTTCGCCGAGTCGATCTGCATCGGCCGGCTCCAGGGACTCCCAGAAGTCAGCCGGGGAGAATGGCGCGATCCTCCACGCCTCGTGGTTCCCCATCAGCAGGTGGACCGACTCGGGATGGGCGGCCATCTCGCTCAGAATCAGCGTCAGGTTCCCGTCCGAGTCGGGTCCTCGGTCGACCGCGTCGCCGAGGAAGACGATCGAGTGCGCCGCGGGGTCGAACTGAGCAAAGACTCGCTCGGTCGCTTCTCGGTCTCCATGGGTGTCTCCGACGAAGACGACCGGGCGATCGGCCGGCAGCCGGACGAGCCGGGCTCCCGCAGGGATCCTGTCGGCGAGTCGGAGGAGATCCATGCGGGGACGATACTCGGCTCGGACTCCACGGGCAACGGAATCCAGGCCGGATAGCGCCTTTGCAGGCTATCTTCAGCGTGTCTGTTCGCTTCGCGCTACGGAGGGCCGATCTCCGAGGTGCAGTGCGGGCAGCGCGCCGCCTCGATCGGAATCGTCGTCCGGCAGCGCGGGCACTCCTTCGTCGTCGGAGGGCCCTCTTCGGCCGGCTTCTGCATGCGCATCGCAGCGCGGACCAGTAGGAACATCACCAACGCGACGATCAGGAATGTGATCACCGTGTTGATGAACGCACCGTAGTAGATCGCCGCGGCCCCCGCTTCTCGCGCCGCCGCGGCCGACTCGAACGTCTGCCCGGACAGGTTGATGTAGAGGCTGGCGAAGTCGACGTTTCCGATCAGCTTGCCGATGATCGGCATGATGATGTCGTCGATGAACGACTTGACGACCGTTCCGAACGCAGCGCCGACGATGAACGCGACGGCCAGCTGCAGGAGGTTCCCCTTCATCACGAAGTCCCGAAACTCCTCGCGCATCCCTTCCCCCTTTCTTCTTCCCAGCGGGGCCATCATAGACCTCGAAGCGGAAAAGGTGAAGTGCGAAGACCCGGGGTCTGAGGGAGTCGGAAACGGCTCCGAGACCCTGAACAGGCCCGGAGATGGACGTTTTCTGCATTACACAAACGGCGGAACGAATGGCGTATAATGGCCGCATGGTCACGCTGGACGATGTTGCTCGATTCCTCGGCCTGTCGAAGCGTGCCGTACGCATGCGGGTGAGTGCTCTCGGCGATACGCTCGATCGGTATCTGACGCGGGGTGCGCGAAACCGCTTGATCTTCAAGGGAGAGGCCGTCTCCATCCTCCGCCGCCTCGAGGAGCTCCGCCAGCAGGAAGGGCTTCCGATTCAGCAGGCCGCCGATCGACTGAAGGACGAGCTGACGAACGACAATGAGTCGGCCGGTCTCTGCATCGTCGTCCAGTCGGACGTCGAGACCGAGGTCCTCCGCGAGGTGATCCGTGAGCTCTGCCAGGAGCGCGACCGATGGCGAGAGTACTCGCAGGCGCTCGAATCGGTCCTCCCGAACGAGCTGAAGTGGCTGACTCAGACATCCCCGGTCATCCCGGAGGATCGTCGTCTGAACTAGCGAGCCGTACCGGCGTTCTACGCTCTAGTCTCCGCTCGATTCCAATTCCACTGGGTCCGTCTCCATCTCTTGCGAGAGGAGTCGAGGAAGGACCGTCGCTCGAACGAGCGGCGGGAGGCGATCGCCGATCTGGAGCTCCGCCATCGTCTTTTCTGCGGCGTTCCCCGCTGGCGGATTGAGAAGGCCGATGGCGGTACCGGGTTCGAGGCTCGTCTGCTCGATCAGCGCGAGGCCGATCTGCCGCTCCCCGAGGCTGACGCAACTGGTGACCCGCCCGATCAGTCCGCCATTCCGGTCGAGAACGGAAGCCCCCTCCTGCACGCGCCGAGCTGCGGTCTCCGTCTCGAACCGGACGATGACGCGGCTTCGGCTCCGATAGGCGGTTACGGAAGGGTCTCGGCCGATGAAGAACGGCTTGTGCAACTTGACGTAGGAACCGTAGTCCGCCTCGAACGCATCGATGTTATGGGGGCCGGCGAATTCGTGTCCGTAGAGTGGGAAGCCGGCCTCGGTCCGCGTCGAGTCCCGTGCCGCGAGGCCGCACGGGAGGAGGCCGAGCGGACGGCCGACCTCGAGGAGCCGATCCCACACCCACCGCGCCGATGCGCCCCCGGCGTAGATTTCGTAGCCGAGCGGTTCTCCGGTGTAGCCGGTCCGCGCGACGATCATCTGGTGACCTTCGACGGTCAGTTCGCAGAAGGCGGTTCGCTCGAGTGCACCGACGGCGAGACACTCCGCTGGCCCGAGGATCCGTTCGAGGATCGATCGGCTGAGCGGCCCTTGGAGGGCGATGTCGATCACGCCACGCTCCCGCTTCAAGTCACGGATCTCCACCCCGGGGGCCGGACGTCGGGATAGGATCTCGCGGTCGATCGGATAGCGTCCATCGTGGATCCCGGTTAGCCAGGCCCAGTCCTTCGTCTCGTTGACGGCGTTGACGACGACCAGGTATCGATCGGCGGCGCGGCGATAGACCATGATATCGTCGAGCATCCGTCCATCCGGGTCGAGCAGATACGCGTACTGAGATTCTCCATCCTCGAGCCAGGCGGCGTAGTTCGATGTGACCGCGTTGAGGAACTCGGTGGCATGCGGGCCGCTGACCTGGAAGACGCCCATGTGCCCGAGGTCGAACAGGCCGGCGGCCTGTCGGACGGCGCGATGCTCGTCGAGGGCCGACGTATACCAAACCGGCATCTCCCATCCGGCGAACGGAACGAGCCGGGCGCCGAGGTCGACGTGTGCGTCATGGAGCGGCGTCGTCCGGAGTGTCTCCGGGGTCTCCTCGGTCCAAGCAAATGGGGCGCGATCCGCGACCGCTGGGAGCTTGAGTCGAGACTGGCCGACGAAGTAGGGTTTGTGGCTGGCGAACTGCTCCGGGAACCGGGCGTAGGCATCGGCGATCGTTGTCCCGTTTCCCTCCGCCCCGACAGCGATCGTCGTCCAGACGCGCGCCGACTCCGGAACTGCCTCTTCGGGGATCTCCTCGACGACGGCCGGCCCCTGCACTTTCCGGAAAACGTCATCCGGATCGAAGACGACATAGCCGTCGGCGAGGCCCGACAACCATGTCGTGACGGAGGAGCCGTTCGATCGCGGGGCGAGGACGAGATAGTCCTCCTCGCCGATCTGGCCGACGACGATCTCCGAGATCAGAGCGCCTCCCTCATCGAACAGGAACGTCGGAACAGGCTCACCGGGCGTCAGCGCGAGGAGATCGGCCGGCGTCGCCTCGTTGAGGAGCGCGCGGACCCGCCCGCTGTGGAGTCGGAGGATCGTCCAACGCGAGTCGTCTCCGCTTCGTTCGGCATTCGTCGAGACGGACGGATCGATCCGTCCGACCAGCGCACGGACGTCCCGCTTCGCCGTTTCGAGGGTCGAGAGGGTCGTCTTGCCGCGGGAGAGCTCGCCGGTGAGGCCGATGTACTCGAACGGCCGGATGCTCCGAAGGACGCGTGCGATGATCTCCGCGAGAATCTCCATCTCTTCGGTGCCCATCCCCCGTTGGGTCGGCCACGGGGTTCCGAGGCGGATGCCGTGCGCATCGGCGGCGCTCGTATCGCCGGGGAGGGTATTCTTGTTGCAGACGATGCCGACGAGTTCGAGGATCCTCGCCGCGATCTCGCCCATCATCACGAACCCGGTTTCGTTGGCGATCTCGCGGAGATCGACGAGGAGAAGGTGCGTGTCGGTTCCGCCGTAGGCGAGGGTCAGCCCCTGCTTGCGGAGCGCGTCGGCGAGGTGCGCCGCGTTCTCGACGATTTGACGCTGGAGATCGCGAAACTCCGGTGACTGGGCCACCTTGAACGCAACGGCGAGGGCGGCGAACTTGTTGACGTGCGGCCCTCCTTGAAGACCGGGGAAGACGGCCGCGTCGATCTGCTCGGCGATCTCCGGGTCGGTCGACAGGATCGTCGCGCCGCGCGGCCCGCAGAGCGTCTTGTGCGTCGTAAACGTGATGACGTCGGCGATGCCGATCGGGTTCGGGTAGACGCCGCCGACGATCAGACCGGCGGTGTGTGCAACATCGGCAAGGAGGATCGCCCCGACCGCGTCGGCGATCTCGCGGAAGGCCTCCCAATCGGGCTGCCACGGGTACGACGTGAACCCGCCGATGATCAACCGCGGGCGATGCTCTTCCGCCAGCTGTCGGATCTGATCGTAGTTCAGGCGCCCGGTCGACGGGTCGACCGCATAGGAGACGATGTTGTAGCGCTTCCCGGTGACATTGAACTCCGAGCCGTGCGTCAGGTGGCCTCCCTCGGTGAGCGCCATGCCCATGACGGTCTCGCCGGGCCGGACGAACGTGTCGTAGACGGAGAGGTTGGCCGCGGCCCCGGAGAGGGGCTGCACGTTGGCGTAGATCCGTTCGGCAGGGAAGGCGTCGGTTGCGAACGCCTCGGCGGCACGTCGTCCGGCGAGCGATTCGACGAGATCGGCGAATTCGGCCCCCTTGTAGAAGCGTCGATCGGCGTAGCGGCGATAGCCGGCAAGCTGCGCGTCGATCTCCCCCAGCCGGCCGGCCGGGGTCTTCATCATCGCTTTCCGCGGGTAGCCCTCGGCGTAGACACTCGAGAAGACCGATCCGAGCGCCTCGCGGACCGGCGCGGGAGTCAGGCTTTCCGACGGAATCAGGATGATCTTCTCGCGCTGCCGACGTTCCTCGGCGGCGATCAGGGCAGCGGTCTGTGGGTCGACGTCGATCAGGCGTGGCGCATGGAGGTCGGTCATGTTCGGATATCCCTTCCTGTGTACGGTTCGGGATGAAGTCTACGAGCAAGATCTCGCCCTTTCCAGCAGGCCTCTGCGAGGAGTTGGAGCCCGCCGCTGACGAGGGAGTGTCCACCGAGCAGCACCGGGATCGGGGCTTCGGCCGCCGCCTGGGTGAACGCACGCCAGCGCGGGTTCTCGATCGACTCGAGAAGGAAGAGGTCGCTGGCGAACCGATCGGCCGCCGGCGGAAGCCGACCCTCGACCGCGAGAATCGGCCGGGAGTCGAGGATCGCCGCATCGGCGGTCCCGGCCAGTCGCCCGAAGAACGCGGTCGGACCACCTTCTCGGAGGACGTGCTGCAGCAAGAGCGGTCGCGCGTCCCCGTAGGCCTTCAACCCCCGCCCTTCGACAATGCCGGCGGTCCTGCAGGCGACCTGCTGCTCGAAGGTCCCCCAGGTCCCGGGGTGGATCCGTCCCGAGAGATGGACGAGCGACGAGCGGTCGGTCAGGCGTTCGCAGATGCCGTCGAGCGTCGGATGCTCGAGGCTGCTCGCTTGTAGGAAGCGGCGCATTTCGGGGCCGCCGCGATCCGAGGCGCGGAGGAGGACCAGATCGGTCGGCGTGTCGATGTCGAACGATGTCTCGATCGACCGGGGGAGAGCATAGCACGGGATGCCCGCGTCGGCGAGCGTGAAACCGAGGCCGTTGTCGCGTTTCGGGAGATCGAGATCGACGAGCGACGGGGCCGATGCGATGGCGGCGAAATCACATGAGTAGAAGTTGTTGAACAGACCCCCGAGCTCTGGCCGCTCGGTGAACTCAACCATCCTCTCGATCGCATCGCCGGTCAGCAGGCCGCCGGCCCCGCTGCCGAAGTAGAGGAGCGCGTCGATGCTGTGGTCGGCGATCAACCGCTTCAGGGTCTCGCCGAAGTGGAACGGGCGACTAGGCTGTGGACGGATCGTACGAGCGTCATGCCGTCCGAACGTTAAGTTCAGACTGTCTTCGGGTGTGACGACGAGGATCTCATCAACCGATGAGGTCAGCAGACCGATCAGGTCCTCGGTCGACGCACGCCGTCCGGCATCGACGAGCGTTTCGGGCTCCGTCGAGCCCATCGGTGGGTGAAAGATCGCGGCGACGATTCGATTCATCGGACGGCCTCCGGAGTCTCCGGGTTTCGGGCCAAGAGTTCGAGTATACGGATCGCCCCCGGCTTGTAGAGCGGCTCGTTCTGGCTCCCGCAACGGGGCGACAAGAGGCACGAGGGGCATCCCAGGGTACAAGGACAGTCTCGGACGAGCGTGTGGGCGCGTTCGGCGAGGCGATCGAACGCCTCGAAGAGGGCGAACGAGAGGCCGGATCCTTCGCTGGCGTCGTCGAATAGGACGATTGTCGGGGCACCGATCTGCGGGTGCAGAGGCGCGGAGACGCCGCCGAGGTCTGTTGCGTCGCAGAGGACGAGGATTGGCGCCATGGCGATCAGCGCGTGCTCGGCTCCATGAAGCGAGCCGAGAAGGTGCTCGGGTGTCAGATCCGTGAGCCCTTCGGGAAAGGCGATCCAAAGGGCGTCAGTCTCGAAGATGTGCAGCGGGAGATCGAGCGGATGGACCGCGACGGTCCGGTCGGCGTGGATCGTCTTGTAACCGAGGAACGACTCGGTGACGCGCACACGTCCGATCTCCAACGCATGGTGTGCGTGGGATTGGATCTCCTCGCGTGCAAGGATCTCGACCTCGGAGGCGCGGAGGCTGGTCGTGTAGTAGTCGGGCTTGTCTTTCCGAACGACGACGAGCCCCTCGTCGAGGTCGAGGCGATCGACGATGTAGGTCTCGCCACGGTGTAGATAGACGGCGCCGGGGAACGCATCCCGCCGGGCCCGAACCGGGTCCATCGTCTCGAGGAGTCGGTCGCCGCAGACCATCCGGATCGTCTCCCCGCTCAGATCGTCGAGCGAGACGATCTCGTGGGCGCGGCGGAGGCCTCGATAGACGTACCCTCTCGGCGTCGATGCGAGGAGCCCCTGGGCGCATAGGCCGGCGGCGAGCTCCGTCTCTTCGGGTGTCAGTTCCGCCTCCGGGAGCGGGAGCTCGGCGGCGGCGCAGGCGAGGTGTCCCGCCTGTTGGCGTGGATGGCCGAGGGGAACGACGAGTCGCTCTCGGGTCCGACCGAGGAAATCGTCGGGATGCGAGAAAAAGTACCGATCGAGCGGGTTCTCGAACGGAACGAAGACGAGAAGCGACGGCGCGGTCCCCCGCCCCGCCCGCCCTGCCTGCTGCCAGGCGGAGAGGAGGCTTCCGGGGAAGCCGACGAGGATCGCCGCATCGAGACCGCCGATATCGATCCCCGCTTCGAGCGCGGTCGTCGATACGACGCCGCGGATCGTCCCGTCCCTCAGTCCATGCTCGAGCGATCTTCGCTCTTCCGGGAGATACCCGGCGCGGTAGGAAGCGATCTCCGGCGCTCCGTCCTGGGACGCGCTTTGCGCGATCAGTTCCGCCGAGGCACGGGTTCGCGTGAAGCAGATCGTCTGGATCCCTCGTCCGGTGAGGAACGAGAGGAGGCTGGCCACCTGAGACGTCACCGAGCGCGTGGGATCGACGAGAGGATCCCAGAACCAGACGCGTTTCTCTCCGCGGCCCGAACCATCCTCATTGATCGACGTTGCGTCACGGCCGATTAGCGCGCGGGCGAACGTCTCTGGGTTCGCGATCGACGCGGACGAGAGGATGACTTGCGGCTTCCCTCCGTAGTGATCGACGATCCGGAAGAGTCGGCGGAGAAGGAAGGCGACGTTGCTCCCGTAGACTCCGCGGTAGTGATGCGCTTCGTCGATGACCACGGCTCGAAGATGGGAGAGAATCCTGGCCCATTGGTGGTGCCACGGGAGATACTGATGGAGCGCATGCGGATTCGTCAGCACGATTCGTGACGTTCGCTTGATCCGGGCGCGGCTCGATGTTGGGGTATCCCCGTCGTAGGTCGCCGGCGCGAGTTGAAGATCGCAGGCAGCCTCCAACGCGACGAGTTTCTGCAGCTGGTCGTTGGCGAGCGCCTTCAGCGGATACAGGTAGAGAGCACAAGCCTTCGGGTCGTCGTGGAGTGCCGCGAGGACCGGAAGGTTGAACGCGAGGGTCTTCCCGGACGCGGTCGGCGTGGTGATGATCGCGTCTTTACCGTTGCGGAATGCTTCGATGACGTCCGCCTGGTGCCGGTAGAGTTCGATCCCGCGTCGGTCGAGTTCGTCACGGAAGGGAGCGGAGATCGTGGCGGTTGCGTGCTGCGCGGTCGATCCGGGGCGGTTCGCGGTGTGCGCGATCTGGCCCCGGTACCAAGCCGACCGCTCGAGATCGCCGACGAGTCCATCAAGCATCGGCGGCCATCCGGAGCAGGTACTTGAGGAGGATGACGAGGCTGATCAGATCCTGCTTGCTGTGGTTGACGATCGGAACAAGGTAGGAGGCGTCTCCGGTCTCCAGATAGGCCGTGTAGTGGATCGGAACCTCGGCGCTCGGAAGATCGTTCGACCGTCCGATGCCCAGCACATGCTCCTCGATCGTGCTCAGATGACAGTCCGGGACACGGCCGACGAGCGCGCGACGCGCATGGTGGAGGAGATCGACGTGGATCGGAGTCTCGTGCAGCGGTAGTCCGTAGTAGGCGAGCCGTTCCCGCAGGACCGTCCAGTCGAAGCTCTTCCCATTGTAGGAGAGGAGAGCCGAGGCGTCTCGGATCTCGGCTTTCATCCGTTCGAGAAGCGCAACCTCCGCTCCCAGGGCCGGTGCCAGGTACTGTCGGATCCGGAACTCGTCGCCGACGAACCGGCCGACCGCGGCGAGAAAGACAGGTGAACCGCCGAGTCCGAGTGTTTCCAAGTCGAAGAAGAGGAGGCTCTCGATCGGAAGGAGCCCGAGCGCGCGGAGGTGGAGCGGGTCGGCACTCGACAGCCAGCGGTCGAGGGTCCGGTAGACGGCCGTCGGATCGGGAGGGATTCCCCAGCGCTTCAGCAGATTGCTTGAAGCGGATCCCCAGCGTGGATGATCGTTCAGGGCGGGAATCGAGGTGTAACCATCCTCCCGGAGCCCTGCCGCGAATCGGGCGCCGATCCCGTAGACAAGGCGAAGCTCAGCATGGAGCGCATCCGTGACCGCTGCACGATCGATGTCGAGCGGTGACAGAGGCGGATGGTCGTCGATCGTCAGAACTCCCGACGGATCGGCAACAGCCCCCGGAAAGGCATCTTCCAGGGGAACCGCTTGTTGCGAAGAGGTCGTTGTGCGGTGTTCCGCAGAGGATCCGGCTCTGGCTTTCTCGGCCAGCCATCCCACGCTTCTGTCGATCTTCGCCATGCGGAAGGGAGGGCTGGGAAGAGCGCGCTACCGGCGCATCTTCATCGGCTCGCGCTCTCCGACGTACGGCAGCAGAGCGAGCTTCCGGGCGCGGTTGATCTCGAGCGCCAGCTGGCGCTGGTGCTTGGCGCAGAGTCTCGTCGCCCGCTTGGGGAGGATCTTCCCAAGGCGATTCATGAACGGCTTGAGTTCTTGCGGCTTCTTGTAATCGAGTGTTGCTTTTCGCTCACAGACGCGGCACTTTCGTCTTCGTTTGGGAAACATGACTTAGAAAGGGACCTCCTCATCAGCTTGAGCTTGTCCTTGAGGTTCGGGGGAGGGAGATGCGACGGAGCCCGGTTGCTCGCGGTCTTGCGATCGGGCGGGGCCTCCGAGGAACTGAACGCTCGACGCGACGACCTCGACGACTTTCCGCCGTTCGCCCTCGGCATTCTCGAACGAGTCGATCCTGAGCCGACCGTCGACGGCGACCGATCTTCCCTTGCTCAAGTAGTTGGCGCAGTTCTCGGCTTGCGAGCCCCACGTGATGATCGGCACGAAGGTGACTTCTTCCTGGAGCTGTCCCGTGGAGTCTTTGTATTGGCGGTTGATCGCGATTGAGAATCGAGTACGCGCTGTTCCGCTCGGCGTATACCGAAGCTCGGGATCGCCGGTCAGATTGCCGATCAGAATCACCTTGTTCAGACTCGCTGCCATGGGTCCTCCCTACGATCGGGAGATGATCTGATAGCGAAGAATCTCCTCGTCGATGTTGAGGCGATCCTCCACCGTACGCACCGAATCGGGCGGAAGACGGAACTCCGCCAGGCCGTAGTATCCTTCGGTGTTGTGCCTGATCTCGTAGGCCAACACACGCTTTCCCCAGTCCTCGACCTTGCCGATCTCTCCGCTGTTCTCGGTGATCAGGGAATGGATCCGCTCGATCTTCGCCGAACGGTCCTCGTCGGACAGGTCGGGACGAATCACATACACGATCTCGTAGTCTCTCAACTCTAGCACCTCGTCCTGAATCTGGGCGTAACTGTATCGCCGGTCCGTAGGGAAGTCAAACCGCTTGGGAACTGGCTCCGAGCCGAATTCCGAGGGTGCGAATCGGGTGTCGGGCGAGCCGATCCGACACGTCGGAAGTCGGGCTTGAGCTTCTCAGCCACAGGGAAGTGGCGCAAGGCATCGGACACGTTAGGATGGAGGAGAAGGAGTCAGGTTGGAGCCTATTCTCGAAATAAGATGGAAGAAACCTCCAAGAAACTTGACCGATCAGCCTGTTTCTCCTATACAATGAGGCATCCAAACACTCAAGGGCAGGAGAAAGGCGGACCGTTGCTTCGATGCGGTTCGCTCCATTCTGCGAAGGAGGAAGCACGATGAAGTGGGGCGGATACAACCGGAAGGGCGAGGAGCGGATGAAGAAGCTGTTCAGTGGGAAGGTGGCGTACTACCTGCTGACGTTTGCGACGCTGGCA
>JANQEA010000048.1 GCA_028278555.1 Candidatus Bipolaricaulota bacterium
CGTCGGTGAAGCTGGTGATCGAGTGCTGCCGCTCCTCGATGTACGCCGTCGCCAACTTGAAGTCGTCCTCGTCGTTCGGATCGAGGTAGTAGGCGACCAATACGTCGCGGACGAACAGCTGATCGAAGTCGAGATCCTCGTCGATCCGGTTCAGGTTCAGCTGGAAGACGCCCGTATCAACACCGGTCTCCTGCGCGTAGAACGACACCGGCGTGTATCGATTCGTCGGATCGAACAGCTCCGGATCGTACTCCACGTAGTAGCGGTGATCCGCGTTCGCGCTGTTGTAGATGTTGTACCAGCGAATCGGCAGATGCCACGGCTCTCCGCCATTATCGCTCTGGACACCGCCCGTCGCCTTCAGCATGCAGAAGTTCGTCGGGCTGGTGTTGTTGTCGTTCATCGGATTCCACGAGCCGGGGTTGACGAGGATGAACACCGGGACGTACTCGACCTCGTTGCAGTTGAGGTTCTCGTCCGGGTCGACGACGGTGATCGTCGCCGCGCCGTTCGCATCCTTGTAGATCTCCTGATCCCAAGAAATCGTCGCCTCGACGTCGATGATCTTCAGCATCGCGATCGCGATGTCGGTGTCATCGTTCGGGTCGACGTATCCGCCGATCAGCGTGTCCATGTTCTCGAACCGGCCGACCAGATAGTCGCCGTTGTTCGTCGGATCGACGAACCACTCGGACGGCGGATGCGGGACCTCGCCGGTATTGAACCCCACCGTGAACGTCGGCATGTTCGCAGCCGAACCGACGAACCAACCGCGATCGTCAGCATACGTGTCGGCATCCCCGGCGGCGTCCGCGTAGAGGAAGTGTCCCCACCGGAAGTCGTCGGTCGCCCAGTTCGCACCGTCCAGCGTCGGTACGTCGACGACGTGCGTGTGCAGCTCCGGCGTCCCCGCGGCATAGGACTCGCGCGATCCGATCTGGAACGCCCGCTTCGAAACGAAGACGCCTGTGTCGGCACCCGTCTCCTCCAGGTAGTCGGCATCCAGAGCACCCTCTGCGCCGATCTCCCAGATCAACGACGCGCCGGTCTTCGGGTCCCCGAGCTTGATGTCGGTCCAGATCTTGTCCCGAATGTCGCAGTCGTCGTTCTCATCGTTGTCGATGACGACGATCCAGATCTCGTCCCCTTCCTGTATGTTCGTCACCCGATTCTGTCCGTTCTTGTCGGATGAGAAGTACATCTGCGCGTCCGACGCAAAGGCAGACAGGGTGAACAGCGCCGCGACGAGCAACGCCACGACGCTCCCTACCATGAAACTCCGTTTCACCGTAGCACCTCCTACTTGGGTCTTCTGTTGCTGATTGACTTCCCCTCACCAAACAGACTTGTTCTGCCGCGCCTTGCCGCGCGGCAGCCTTCATCCGTGTTCCTCCAACCCCCAACTCTACTCCGCTGAATGTTCTATCGTCAAGCGAAGAACAACACGATCGTGATGCCCTGCTGTCGGCTAGAGGGTGGACGTACGAACGTGATCCGTACCACCGCCAGCGACTCAGAACGGAGCGAGTCGATGCAGCCCGACGCTTCGCGCACGTTCCAGCGCGTCGTCGAGCTCTTCTTTCGTGATTCGCCGTCGCAGCGAAGGAATCTCAGATGCGCGATGGCAAGGGCGATACTGGCCCATCACGTTGACGTAGGTATCGCGCGAGATCTCTTCGACGATGAACCGCATCACCTCCTCCGTTCCGGCAAGCCCCTTCGGAAGGATGAGATGCCGGACGAGGAGTCCACGCTGTGCCACTCCATCATCGTCGATCATCAGATCGCCGACCTGGCGGTGCATCTCGAGGAGCGCAGCCTGCGAGCGCGCAACGTAGTCCCCGACTCCTGAGAGCTCTCTTGCCACAGCATCGTTCCCATACTTGAGGTCCGGCATGTACAGATCGACGATCCCGTCGAGATGTCGGAGGACCTCGGCGGATTCATACCCGCCGCAGTTCCAGACGATCGGAAGCGAGAAGCCGGCATCGCGCGCGATCCTCAGCGCACGGACGATCGCTGCCGTGTGCGGCGTCGGCGTCACCAGATTCAGATTGTGACACCTCATCTCCTGAATCCGGAGGAAGATCCCCGCGAGCTCCGAATCGGTGACGTCGGTTCCCTCGCGGTCCTGACTGATCCGGGCATTCTGACAGAAGAGGCACGCGAGGTTGCAGGCGGAAAGGAAGACGGTTCCCGAGCCGAAGCGGCCGACGAGCGGCGGTTCTTCTCCGAAGTGCGGCCCGTAACCGGCGACCCTCGCTCCACCCCCGAGCCTACACCGTCCGAACTCGCCGGCAGTCCGCTCAGCCCGGCACGCGTTCGGGCAAGTCCGACAGGGTGAGCTCGCTGCGGTCAGCGCCGCGGCCCGTTCGGCAAGCTCCATCGGGGAAATGCGCATCCGTTCCTCCGGCAGGATCATACCCGGTTGTCTCCGAGAACCGCTCGAATAGAATCAGAACGATCCACGCGGAACCGAGGAAGGAGGGCAGATGGCTTTCATCTCCAAGAAGGACCTGATCGAGAAGGTCCGTCCGCTGGTCGAGCGCCTGTCGCGACTGCAGGAAGAGCTGGACGACCTGTGCGATGAGATCGAGAACCTAGCCGAGGAGATCGACGAGGCGCTCGACGAAGCCGAGGAGTAGCTCCGTCGCGGGAACGGCCGCGCACCCCGAGCGACGGGGCGACCACGCGGTGTCTCCCGCTATCACCCCGAAGACTCAAGAGTCGAGGAGGTCACATGTCGTTTCGATTCCCGTCCAACGAGTGGATTGTCGAGCTCTCGCGATTGCTCAACGAAAGCCCGTCGTACGAGAGCTCGGCCAAGGATTGGGAAGGGGATTTCGTCTTCGTCGTCGAGCCGGATGACGGCTTCGCCGAGACCGCGTATCTCTATCTCGGTCTACGCCATGGGAAGAGCACCGGGGGGGCGCTCCTCGCCGCGCCGGACGAGCGGCCGACGGAGTACCGGATCAGCGCCCCGTTCGGCGTCTGGCGGAAGGTGATCGAAGGAGAGCTCGACCCGATTCAAGGGATGATGATGCGAAAGCTGAAGCTCGATGGGAATCTGATGAAGATCATGCGCTATCCGAAGGCGGCAAAGGAGATCGTCTCTTGTTGCGCCGACGTCCCGACCATGTGGCCGGGCAACTGATCCGACATGTGGACCTTCGTCTCCCCCAAGATCGTCTTCGGTGAGGATGCGCTCGACGAACTCCTCTCCGTCCCGATCCGCCGCGCGCTGATCGTCACCGATCGAACGATCCGAGAGCTCGGACTGATCGAGCCGATCGCCGATCGCCTCGGGAAGATCGGCGCGACGTGGGAGGTCTTCGACGGAGTCCGACCCGATCCGGACGTCCCGACCGTCCTCGCCGGCGCCGACGCGGCGCGGTCGTTCGAGCCGGACTGGATCCTCGGCATCGGCGGCGGATCTCCACTCGATGCTGCCAAGGCGATCTGGGTCCTCTACGAGCGCCCCGATCTGCAGCCCGGGGAGATCAACCCGTTCATCGATCTCGGTCTGCGGAAGCGCGCCCGTCTGATCACCGTCCCGACGACGAGCGGGACCGGCGCCGACGTGACGTGGGCGATCGTCCTCACCGATCCTGTCGAGAAGCGGAAGATGGGCCTCGGCAACCGCGAGAACGTGGCTGACATCGCTCTCGTCGATCCGTCGATGGCCGCCGGGATGCCGCCCCGGTTGACAGCCGACACCGGCCTCGATGCGCTGACCCACGCGATCGAAGGATTCATCTGCACGTGGCACACCGACATGACCGACGGACTCTGCGTTCACGCAGCCGGAGAGATCCTCCAATACCTCCTCCGCGCCGTCGAGGATGGATCTGACCTCGAGGCGCGGACCCGGATGCACCATGCGGCGACGGTCGCCGGGCTCGGCTTCGGCAACGCGATGGCTTCGATCGCCCACGCCATGGGGCATGCTCTCGGATCCACCTTCGAGATTCCCCACGGGCGAGCGGTCGCGCTCGCCCTCCCGTACACGCTCGAATTCGCCGCCCGCGAGACCTCCGATCGCGCCGCTGTCCTCGCCGCCCGCCTCGCGATCTCAGCCAAGCCGGGCGAGGCCGGTACGCGTGCTCTCGCCGCCGCGGTCCGCGGACTGATTTCCAACGTTGGAAACCCTGGTTCCATCGCCGAAGCCGGAATCTCACGCGAAGCGTTCGATGGAGCGCTCGACAAGCTTGTATCCGACGCCGAGAACGACACACAGATGATCACCGCGCCTCGCTCCCCATCCTCGGAGGAGTTGCGAGCCCTGTTCACGACTGCCTACGACGGAAACGCGGTCTCGTTCTGATGGCGAACCTCCACGGATATGCCGGGCGGATCCTGTATGTCGATCTCGGTGCCGAGACAGCGCACGAGGAACCGATCGACGGCGAGCTAGCGGAAGCGTTCCTCGGCGGCAGCGGTCTGGCCGCGGCGCTGATCGCCCGAACACGGCTCTCCGAGATCGATCCGCTCGGACCGGAGAACCCGCTTGTTCTGATGACCGGCCCGCTCGTCGGGACGGAGATGCCCTCGGCCGGGCGGCTGAGCCTCTGCGCCCTCTCGCCGCTGACGGGCATATGGGGGGAATCGAACACCGGCGGCTTCCTCGGACCGGAGCTCCGATTCTCCGGCTACGACGGCATCGTCGTCACCGGCCGGGCAAGCGAGCCGGTCTGGCTGTCGATCGTCGACGGCAACGTTGAGTTGCGCGATGCCGAGTCACTCATGGGGCTCGACACGTACGAGACGCAGGAAGCGATTCGTCAAGAACTCGGCGATGACAAAACCCGGGTCGGCTGCATCGGCCGCGCCGGAGAGCATCTCGTCCGCTACGCAGCCGTCATGAACGATCATGGTCGGGCGGCCGGGCGGACCGGGATGGGAACGGTCATGGGGGCGAAGCACCTGAAGGCGATCGCCGTCCGCGGCCGCGAAACGGTCCCGATCGCCGACCTCCAAGGATTCGCCCGGATCACCGCCGCCGTCCGTGAGCACAGCCGCGAGGAGATCGCCACTCAGGCGATCCGGATGGCCGGAACGGCCGGATACGTGGACATGGCGACGATGTACGGGGATCTGCCGTTCCGCCACTTCCGAACCGGCGAATGGGACGGAGCTGACAGGCTTTCCGGCGTCCGGATGACCGAGGAGTACCTCCTTCGCGGTCGGGCCTGTCATCGCTGCCCGATCGCCTGCGGACGAGAGACGCGGGCGCCTGTCTACGGACTCGACCGAGTCGACGGACCGGAGTACGAGACGCTCGGGGCCCTCGGTTCGCTCCTCGCGATCGACGACCTCGAGGCGGTGATCGCGGCCGGACATCTGTGCAACCGGCACGGCCTCGACACGATCTCCACCGGTGTCACGATCGCTCTCGCCTGCGAGCTCGCCGAACGTGGGATCCTCAACCGTGCGACGGCCGATGGGCTGACCCTCCGTTTCGGGGACGCCGTTCTTCTCCACGGGTTGATCGAAAAGATCGCCGTCCGCGAGGGGATCGGCGATCTTCTCGCCGATGGCAGCGCCGCGCTGGCCGACCACTTCGGCGTTCCCGAGCTCGCGGCAACCGTCAAGCGGCTCGAGATGCCGATGCACGATCCGCGGGCATTCGGCGGGATGGCCGTCACGTACGCCCTTTCGCCGCGGGGCGCCTGCCACATGCAGGGCGACATGTACTCGGTCGACACCGGACAGGTCGCGCTCGAGGAACTCGGCATCGCCCCGGGCGACCGGTTCGACGCCTCGGAAGGGAAAGGGCGCATCGCTGCACGGCAGATGGCCTGGCGATCGCTGTACAACGCGATGATCCTCTGCCAATTCCAGAATCCGCCGGCCGAACGGATCGCGGAAGCGCTCGGAGCCGCCACGGGATGGGATCTCGCACCGGCCGATCTGATGACCATCGGACATCGGATTCTCACCCTGAAGCGGACGATCAACGCCCACCGCGGCGTGGACGCGTCTTCCGATGCCCTGCCTCCCACGTTCTTGTCCCCGCTCGAAGCAGGAGGAACCCTCGGCAACGTTCCCGACGTCGACCGCCTTCTCGCCGGAGCGTACGGCGAGCTCGGATGGAATCCCCGCACCGGCCAGCCGGAGAACCCGACACTCGCGCGCCTAGGACTCGGTCGAGCGGCTGAGCCCGAATGAAGCGGAAGACGCGGGTCTCGTTTCTCAAGGAACTGCAGCGGGATCAGCACGATCGGATCCGTGGAGGACGGGGAGGCTCCTCGTCCCGCCCGGAACTCATCGGAAATGAAGCGATTCTCGCTCAGGCCGAGCAACGGATCCGAAGGCGGATCTGGCTCAGAAAGACCCTCCCGTTGAACCTCCTCTTCCTGATTCCCGGGCTTCTATTCATCGGGACGCGGTCGCGCCTCGTGCTCGCCCTGTTCATCGCGACGTATCCGCTCGTCTTCGTCATCCGCGCACTCCTCGCCCGCCTCCTCTCGGCCCTGATCGGCCCGGAGGAAGTCCTCGTCCGAAACGAGTATGCGCGCCTCCGCAAGGAGAAGAAGGCGGAGAGCGATTGACCCTCGCCGCCCGCCTATAATCGCGACATGGACCGAACCAACGGCATCTCCCCGGCCGAGATCCTTCAGCGACTGATCCAGCACGACACGACGAATCCTCCGGGGAACGAACGTCCCTGCATCGAATACATCGCGGGGCTCCTCGAGTCGGCCGGACTCGAAACGACGGTCCTGAGTTCCTCGGAAGACCGGCCGAACCTGGTCGCACGGCTTCCCGGGCTCGGTGCGGCACCTCCGCTGCTGATGTACGGACATGCCGACGTAGTGACGACGGCGCACCAGTCGTGGACACACCCTCCGTTCGCCGGCAAGCTGATCGACGGCTACGTGTGGGGGCGGGGTGCGCTCGACATGAAGGGCGGTCTCGCGATGATGATCGGGGCGATCCTCCGCGCTGCAGTCGATCGGGTCACCCCGGCCGGAGACGTCCTGCTCGCCGTCCTCGCCGACGAAGAGGCCGGAGGGGTTCACGGCGCGCGGTTTCTCGTCGAGGAGCATCCGGAAACGTTCGTCAACGTCCGCTATGCGATCGGCGAGTTCGGCGGTTTCCCCCTCCGCGTCGCCGGGAGGACCTTCTATCTGATCCAGGTCGGCGAAAAACAGCCATGCTGGCTCGAGGCGAGGATCACCGGACCGGCCGGGCACGGCGCGCGTCCGATGCGCGACGGCGCCATGGCGACGCTCGGCCACATCCTCACGCGGTTGAATCGCAGACGACTCCCGGTCCACATCACGCCGATCGTCCGCGCGATGATCGAGTCGATGGCCACCGCCCTGCCGCCGGCGAAGCGCTTCGTCCTCCGCCGCCTGCTGAATCCCACGTGGACCGACCGGATTCTCTCGCGTCTCGGGGAGACGGGGCGAAACCTCGAACCGCTCTTCCGGAACACCGTTAACGCGACTCTCGTCCGCGGCGGCGACAAGCCGAACGTGATCCCGAGCGAGATCGTCCTCGGTCTCGATGCCCGCCTCCTCCCCGGATTCGCCCTCGAGGATCTCCTCGCAGAGCTTCGGCCGGTCCTCGGCGCCCAGGTCGAGTTTGATGTCCGCCTGTACGAAGAGAGCGCCGTTGAGCCCGACTTCGGCCTCCTTGACCTTCTCGGCGGTCTTCTCCGCCGGGCAGAACCGGACGCGATCCCCATTCCGTACCTTCTTCCGGGGAGTTCCGACGCTCGCTTCTTCTCACGACTCGGGATCCAGACCTACGGTTTCACGCCGATGAACCTGCCGGCGGACTTCAACTTCTTCGAGACGATCCACGCCGCTGATGAGCGGATTCCGGCGGCGGCGGTCGACTTCGGGGCCGACGCCCTCCTCCGGCTGATCGAGCGCTACGCCGGTTGATTTATAGGTAGGGACACAACAGCGTGAGGATCTTCTTCAACGGCTCGACGTCCGCTTCGCCGAACTGATCGACCTCGCTCGAGTCGACGTCGAAGACAGCAACGACCTCGCCCCCGTCCAACACGGGGATGACGATCTCGCTTTTCGAACGCGGATCGCAGGCGACGTGCCCGGGGAAGCTTTCCACATCGGGGACGATCACCGGACGTTTCGTCCGCACCGCCTCGAGACAGACACCACGCCTCTCCAAGATCTGACAGGCGACCGGTCCTTGATACGGGCCGACACGAAGCCGCTCGCCGTCGACGAAATAGAAGCCGGTCCAGAAGTGATGCGACATCTTGGCGTGGAGGACGGCACAGATCGTCGACATCGCCGCGATCAGATCGGGCGACTTCCCATCGATCAGTCCACAAAGCTGCTCGTAGATCCGCCCGTAGCGGGCGGCGCGTCGTTCGTCCACGTTGGCCTCCTGATTGCCGTGCCGAGTATAGCTAGACGAAACCCGTTTCGCGCCCCGTTGTACGTAGATCGTGGCCACCATCCAAACTCAGGAGGTTGACATGCGACATCTCAAATCCCGACGAATCAAGTGGATGTTGATTCTGTCTCTGATCGTCGCGGTCGCGATCGCCCCGGCGGCGCTCGGCGGAATCGCCACCTCGCCGCTCGGAGTGAAGGGTTCGACCGTCTTCGCCGGACTCGGCTCCTGTCCGCTCGGCTCGGTCCACGTCACGCGATAGGACCATCACTCTTCCAAACGGGCTCTGTGCGCAGAGCCCGTTCTCATTGGCAGCGCCGAGATTCCCGCGCGACTCGAGCCAAGCGACGTGAACTCACCTAGAAGTAATCGGCGAGGAACGGTGTCGTCCTCGGAAGATCCTGGCCGGCGTAGCTCGGGAGCGCCTCGACGAGTCCGGCAGCGATCGCTTCTTCGCAGTCGGTGAACCCGGAGAGGATGCTCGACAGCGCTCCGATCCCGCAGCGAAGGTCGGTCCGATCCGCCCGCTCGACACGGAGTACGCCGGCGTCGACCGTCAGCCGCCAGATTCCTCCGTTCCACGGCGCCAGCTTGTCCTCGATGTCGACAGCGAGCGAGACGTCGTCCGCGTCGACCTTGAGCCCATCGAGCGCCTCGATCGACACGACTCGGATCATGAATTGATCGTGGATCTCCCGCTTCACCGGTCGATCGGAGAGGTACGGCCAGAGATCCTCATCGGTCGGCACCTCGACCCGGATCGTCTTCACCTGATGAGAGAGCCCCTTCAGGTAGCGAAGGAGCGCTCGCTTCGCCGCACCGTCGTCGTAGAGGAAGAGGTTCGCCGTAAATGTCGGATGCCAGTCGTCGGGCTTTCCGGAGAGGTCATAGCCGATCAGCCCGGCGGCTTTGCCCTCCCGCGAGACGCGAACCACGCCGCGCGTTGCTGTGTTCGACTGGTTCGAGAAGATCCGCAGACGCTGTTCCCACTCGGCATCCCCCCGCTGGACTAGCGTGTGGTGTCGCTGCGCGTACTCGTTGTAGTAGTCGCAAGAGGCCGAATCCGGATAGGGCAGGTCGACCACCTTGTGCTCGATCCCCGGGTCGTCGGGCACCCGGATCAGCCCCGGAGCAAGCTCGATCCGTTGCAGCCGTGCGAACATCTCCCAGCCGTACTTCCCGTAGAACGACTGATCGAACGGATTGAGGACCGAGACGACGTGCCCCGCTTCCCGCATCGTCTCGAGGCTTCGCGCAAGCATGAACCGGACGGCGCCCTTCCCCCGCGCGTCGAGCCGCGAGCAGAGAAGCCCAATCCCCCCCATCGGCACGACCGAACTCCGAAAGCGCATCCGGTAGTCGTAGAGCATGTAGACCGACACCAGGGTCGGCCCATCGTAGACGCCGTACAGTTTTCGCCCCTGCTCGACCGACCGCTCGATCCACTCGGTCGCGGCCGTGTGGTCTCCCCTCCGGATGACGAACGCCGACTTCGCCAGCTCGGTCACAGCCTGAAGATCTCTGACTTCTCGATAGACGAACACCGGATCACCCCGACCGCGGATTGTACCTGCCAACATCGGTCCGAACGACCGACGGGGTGAATGTCAAGAGGGAACGAACCCGGCCGCTCCCGCTCAGCGACGGTGGAACGCCCAGACGCGAGCCGGCCGGACTCGCACAGGTCGCTTGCGGGGCTGAGATTCGGTCACCGTCATTGTTTCTCCGACCGCTGCCGGGTTGGGGACGAAGCGGAGGACCGCCAGACTGATAGCGAGCAGCCCGGCAGCGATCGCGAACGAGGCGGTGTACCCGGCCCGCTCAGCAACGAAGCTGCTTCCCAGACCGGCGAGGATCCAGCCGAACCCGGCGAGCGCGTTGTACAGGCCGAGGGCGGCACCGCGGTTCTCCTCGCGCGCCAGCCGTGACGTCAGAGCAATCCCCGACAGCTGGAAGTACGACCACGTCACACCGTAGACGACAAACGCCACAACGAGCCAGACCATCGGCGGTACCGCGCTCGAAACGGCCAGATAGACCGCCGCTCCGCCGAACAGGGCGAGCCGCGTCGCCAACGCGGACATCTGGACATATCGATTCCCCGACTTGCGGATCCGCCGTGCGGCGAGCGGGTACGCGAGGACAATCGCTGCGTGCTGAATCACGAAGAAGAGGAAGACGAACGAGGCCGAGAAGCCGAAACGCTCGGCGAGGAGGAGTGGCAGCGGAATTCCGAAGAAGCCGAGGGCCATGAACGCGATCAGCGTCGCGAAGAGGAAGCGTCGCGTCCCCGGCCGGAAGCCTTCAGGATGCACAAGCAACCGGGCGATCCTTCTCGGGTTCAGCCGGTGATACAGATGGAGCGGAGCGAACCGCGCCCGCTCTGCGATGAAGTTCCCCATCGCCAGGATGACGCCGCGGAACTTGCGCCGGGTGAACTTCGGGATCGTCCGTGGAATGTAGCGAATTGCAAGGAACGCCGCTGCGAGGCTTCCCAGCCCGATCATCAAGAAGAGCGAGCGGATCGTCAGCGCCTCCCCGGCGGATCGCGACAGCGCAGCCATCCAGAGGCTTCCGAGGCCGAGCCCGACGACCCATCCGATCGCCCCGATCTGGTTCAACTGCCCGATCTTCTTCTCCCAGGTCGATTGCTCGCGGTTCTCGATCACGATCAAGACCGTCACCGAGGCATTCGCCATCCAGAAGAAGTTGAACAGCATGTTCAGGACAGCGAGCTCTCGGAAGGCCGACGTGAACGCGATCGCAACGAAGCAGAGCCCGACGACGGTGTAGCTGAGGATGACGAACGGCTTCCTCCGTGCGGCGACGTCGGAGAGCCTTCCCCAGACGAGGCTCCCCGCGACGCCGACGAGGCTGACGAGGCTGGCGAGCAGGCCGACGGCGCCGACCGACCGACCGTAGAGCTGGGCGACGCTCAGCGGAATCAGGACCGAGGACGTCCCCAACACGAGGTTGGCGAGCCCGACGGCCCAGTACCATCGCTCCACATTCCGCCACCACGCTCTCAGTGACTTCGCCATCGTCAAACTCCCATCCGAAGGGGCCTCCGGACTTGCGTAAGCCTGGACTTCCTCCGTGAATCCGGCGAAGTATAGCCCCGGTTCTCGGGATGTCAAGGGGATTTCGACCGGTTCTTGAGGGCCGGCGGCTCGCAGCGGACGACCGCATCGACTAGAGTCACCCGGTGCGGTGATCCGCCATCCACAACGAACCGAAGGAGGCAACCCCATGAGCGACCCAGTTCTGCAGTTCATCGCCAAACGCCGATCCGTCCGAGCATTCACCGGAGAGCCGGTCGATCGTGAGAAGCTCGAAGTCGCCCTGAAGGCGGCAATGGCCGCTCCGTCGGCGAGGAACAGCCGACCGTGGCGTTTCCTTGTCGCAACCGAACCGGAGCGGGTGAAGGCCGTCTGTGCAGCGCACCCCTACGCGAAATTCGGCGACAAGGCCGGAGCGGTCATCCTTCCGTTCGGGAAGAAGACCGACTACCGCTGGTTCGATCAGGACATGGGCGCAGCGACGGAGAACCTGCTCCTCGCCCTAGCCAACCTCGGCCTCGGTGCGACGTGGTGCGGGATGCCTGAGGAGCTGCAAGCGCAGATCCGAGCCGTGGTTGAGATCCCCGAAGAACTCTTCTTCTTCGCGCTCATTCCGGTCGGCGTCCCCGCCGGCGAGGTCGAAGCACGAACCCAGTACGATCCGGAACGCGTGTACTGGGAGACGTTCTAGCCGGTCACTGTGGCCTCCGGCTCCGGTGCCGCGGCGTTCTCCGGTCCTGCGTGCGCTGCGCGTCTCTCCTCGGCTTCGGCTTCGATGTTCCGAAGCGGCCGCATCAAGAAGCCGGACACCCCTCCGACAAGCAAGAATGAGCCGGCGATCGCGAACCAGGCCCGAACGCCGATCGCATCCGCGACCGGGCCGGCGATCAGGAGCCCGACCGGGTTCATCGCCATGGCGAGGCTTCCCATCAGCGATCCGACGCGGCCCTGCATCGAAGGATGCACGACACCGCGGAAGACGGCGCGGAGGTTTCCGTTCCCGATTGCCATCAGGCCCCCGCTGAGGAAGAACCCGGCGATCCCCAGGTAGAACATGTTGGACGGCGCGAACGCGATCAGGAAGAGGGATCCGCCCATGCCGATGACGGCCCCCAGGAGCGCGTAGATCTTCCTCCGCGCACCGCCCCAGATGCTCAGGATCAGCCCGCCAAGGACGGTCCCGAGGCCCATCGCCGAGTTGAATGAGCCGAGCATCACCTCGTCTCCGCCGAACCCCTTGAGAACGAGAATCGGGGTCAGGGAGAAGGCGGGCGACAGTGCGAAATTGAGCACGATACACAGACCGATCATGGCGATGAGGCCGCGCCAGGCGACAGTGTAGCGGAGCCCGGCACGGAACTCGTCCCAGAACCTCGGCTTCTCCGGAGCCTCCCCGTCAAGCGGTTCCGGCTGCGGGATCGCGAACAGGAAGAGCGGCAGCACCGCGAAGGCAGCGGTGACGAAATCGATCATCATGATTCCGTGAAGCGGAAGGATGAGCAACAGGAACGCCCCGAGCATCGGGCCGAGGACTCCGAGACCACCGTCGATGATCTGATTCAGCCCCTCGACGCGCGCGTAGTGTTCCCTCGGGACGATCAGCGTCATCGACGCGCTCATCGCGGTGTGGTGGAACGCACTGCCGAACGACCGCGCCAGCATGACGACGTAGACGTGCCAGACCTCCATCGCCCCGGTCCAGAAGAGATAGGCAAGCCAGACAGAGACCAGCGCGATGAACGTGTCAGCGATCATCAGCACGAGCTTCCGGCTCCACCGATCGACGAGCACGCCGACGAACGGCCTCAACAGGATCGAAGGGGCCATCGCGACAAGCGACGCCGTGGCGAGGACGGTCGCCGATCCCGTCTTTTCGGTCACCCACCAGACGAGCGCGAACTGCGCCGCCACCGACCCGACCGCCGACAGTGTTTGGCCGGTCCATATCGTGAAGAATCGCGCTCTCCAACGCTCCATTCGACCACCCTTCCTCCCCAATCGATCCCTGGGATGGTATCCCGAGGGGCCAGGCGAATCACCGAGAATCTAGCGTCTTTGGATGTTGTAACGAGCTTGTCACACACCCTACGACGCGCGGAAGCGTCGAAGTGTTGTCGACGGATCTGTTCGCGGAACGGTCGCAGGTCGATCAGTCGAAGCCGAGCCGGTATCCGACGGACGAAGCGCTGCACTGACGATCGAGGAGTTCAGCGTACCGAGCGGCCCACGTTTCGACCGAAGCGATCGGCTCGTCGGTCGGCGCGTAGAGGATGGCGAGCACGTCTCGCGTCTCCAGGCGGATCTTCGTCTCCATCGAGTCCTTTACCGGGTTGCCGCAGGGGATCCACCCGCTCCCGGTCGATCGACTGACGAGGAGGAGATCCTCGAGATCGATCGACTGACCGGACGTGTTGAAGACGTACGACTCGCCGGGTTCGCCCCGACGAACCCGCAACTCCCTCCCGGAGAGTTCGGCATCGAAGATCGATCCTGGGAGTCCGGACTCGAGGCTGACGATGTTGTTGACGTCGACCGGCCCGTTGACGAGCGGGAAGGCGTCGGAGAGGGCCGCTCGAAGGAGGAACTCGCTCGCCGGCTTGCTCCGCCCGGCCGGTTTGTACTTCCCGAACCGGAGCATCCCACGGACGCGCTGCCGGGTCGTCGATGGAACGAATTCCTCACCGACCGATTGCACGCGTTCGAGCAGCGCTCGGAGCACCTCGGGCGTCGTCTCGGTCGGAACCGGAGGAGCGATCCCCTCGGCCCAGATCAGCGCCGGCAGGGTTGGCGAAGGGTTCAGGGCGGGATCGGCCACGAGTCGATATCCGTCGCTCGGCATCGGCATCCTCCCCGGACTACGGCCCGTCCTGCGGTGTGTTGTCGACGGCAAGCTCGAAGGTTGCGCTCGCCTCCCCCGCGACAACGGTGTACGTCCCAGCGGGGAGGCCGAGCACGTCGAGGCTCGCCATGACCTCGTAGGACGTCAGCACCTGGATGCAGATCGCATCCGTCGGTCGCCGCGTCCCGACGCTGAGCGTGAAGACGTTCCCCTCGAACTCCGCAGTCACCGAGACGACCTCCGTACACGGATCCGGGACGAACCCGCGGAGGACGGCACGGATCTGCACCGGGAACGATTCGAGGATCAAGATGTCGATCGCGTCGACGACCGCCTCACCATAAGTGTATTCGGTTCCGCGAGGAGAGCAGCCGGCAGCGATCCACACGAGAAGAAGTCCGACGATGAGTGCCTTGCAGTACCGCCATCTTCGATCGCTCATGAGTTCATCATCCCGCCGATCGATCGACCTGTCAACGGACCGATTGGCGCGCGCCGGCCCGTCGAAGTATCGTCCGACAAGACACCTGGGAACGATTCACGAAGGAGGTCCCGTTGCGCCGTTTCCTGATCGATACCGACACCGCCTCGGACGACGCTGTCGCCCTCGTCATGGCGCTCAACCATCCGGACGTCGAGGTCGAGGCGATCACAGTGGTCGCTGGCAACGTCCCGCTCGAGTACGGAGTGCAGAATGCGCTCTACACGATCGAGCGTTGTGAGAAGTCCGTCCCCGTCTACGCCGGCCTCGACAAGCCGATGCTCCGGCCGCTGGAGACGGCTCAGTTCTGTCATGGCGAGGACGGCCTCGGGGACATCGGCCTCGACCTGACCGGACGCGAGCCGGCCGAGGGACACGCGGTCGACGCCCTTCTCGACGTCACCGCTCGGTTCGCCGACGAGATCACCCTGGTCACCCTCGGACCGTTGACCAACGTCGCCACGGCCCTCCTCCGCGATCCGACGCTCGCCTCAAGGGTCGAGCGGTGCGTGATCATGGGGGGGATCGGCTATGGGTATGGGAACATCATCCCGGCGGCCGAATACAACATCTGGGTCGATCCGGACGCGGCGAAGATCGTCTTCGAATCCGGCCTCCCGATCGAGATGGTTGGGTGGGACATCTCGCACAAGTACGCGACATTCACCGCCGAAGAGGCGGCCGAACTGCATGCCGTCTCCGACCTCGGCGCGTATTGCGTCGACATCCAGAAGGCGCTCCGGCAGTTCGGGATCGAGTACCTGAAGCAGGACGGTTTCGATCTCCCCGATCCGATCGCGATGGCGGTCGCCCTCGATCCGGACGTCGCCACCGTCGTCAAGCGCCTCCGTGTCGACATCGAGACGAAGAGCGAGCTGACGCGCGGTGCAACCGTCGTCGATCATCTCCGCGTCACCGGACGAGAGCCGAACGCCGACGCCGTCCTCGAAGCGTCCCGGGAGCGGTTCCTCGAGGTCCTCTACGCCGCCGTCCGCTCGTCCTCGCCGTGAGCACGGGGCATGACCGCCCGTCGATCGCGGTCGTCGGCAGCGTCAACATGGACCTCGTCGTGGAGGTCCCGCGGATGCCCACGCCGGGCGAGACGGTTCAGGGTCTAGACGTTGCGTTCCACCCCGGCGGGAAGGGGGCGAACCAGGCGGTCGCCGCAGCACGCCTCGGCGCCGACGTCAGCCTCTACGGGAAGGTCGGTGACGATCCGTTCGGTGTTCGGCTCCTCGACGCGATTCGGGGTTCAGGCGTCGACGCCGGCCACGTCGAGATCGAAGACGGCACGGCTTCGGGGCTCGCAAGCATCTGGGTCGACGCTGCCGGCGAGAACGCGATTGTCCTCGCCGCCGGGGCGAACGGCTCTGTCGACACGAAGTACGTCGAGCGCCATCTCGATCGGATCTCCGAAGCCGATGTGCTCTTGCTTCAGCTGGAGATCCCGCTCGAGACGGTCGACTTCCTCCTCCGCGAGCTGCCGGCGCCCCGGCCGTTGGTCATCCTCGATCCGGCCCCGGCTCAGGATCTCTCGAGCCTGCCGCTGTTGAAAATCGACATCCTGACGCCGAACGCGCACGAGCTAACGATCATCGCTCGAAGCCGAGAGGCGGGAACCGCCGCCCAGCACCTTCTCGACAGCGGGGTCACGGATGTCGTCGTCACGCTCGGGGCAGACGGCGCCGAGTGGCACACCTCGGGTCGATCACCTCGGAGGTTCCCCGCACCGCACGTCGACGCCATCGACACGACCGCCGCCGGGGATGCGTTCAACGGTGCGCTCGCCTGGGCGCTTCCCGGCCGATCGCTCGAAGAGGCGATCCCGGTCGCGATCGCAGCCGGAGCCCTCGCAACGACGATCCGTGGCGCGCAGCCGTCGCTCCCGACACGTGAAGGACTCGATGCGTTCCTCCGAGAAGAGAGAGCAGGACGCGACGCACCCGAGCTCTGATTAGCGGCTTGTTGCGCTCGGATCCTGTCGGTAGTAGTCCCTCAGCTCGCCGTACAGTTCGGGATGCCGGGCCCTCAGCAGTTCCGGGCGGGTGAAGAAGCACTCGGTCGCGACGGCGAAGAATTCGGCCGGGCTTGTCGCACCGTACCGATCGAGGAGCGTCCTCCGTCCGAGCGCCGTGTCGCGCCGAAGGCGCTCGTACTCCTCTCCGAGAATCCGCGCCCACGCGACGTATCGCGACCGATCATCGAGGGCAGGCGCGCCCTCGACCGAGCCGTCCTCGGCATCGAGCTGATGGGCGAACTCATGCAGGACGACGTTCCGGCAATCCCCCACGTCGGAGGCCGCCGCCACCGCGTCCCACGAGAGGACGACCGCGCCGCGCGGTGACGACTCACCGAGTCGCGTCTCGGCCCGCTCGGTGACGATCCCATAACCCTCTCGGACGACCCGCTCGGCGACGTAGGCACCGGGGTAGACGATGATCGTGTACAGCCCAGGGTAGTAGTCAGTCGGCCGATGCAAGAGGAGGAGGCATGCGTAGGCGGCAATCGTCACCCGAATCTCGTCCGTGATCCGGAGGCCCGCTGCCCCTTCGAATCGCTTCTCGACGAGGAAGACCCGGATATGCTCCCTCAGCTCCGCCCGATCCTCTTTGGAGAGTCTCCGGAAGAACGGCGCGTTCCGCCGGAGGATGTCCTCCCAGGCGGCCGGGAACGGCCGCCTCCGGATGCGGGCGCGTCGACGTGCTCGAAGCCAGGCTCTCACACGGGTTCCGTCTCACGCATTCGGCGCTATCCCGCCGTGTCCTTGTCGGAGAAGCTGACCTGAGGGACGGCCCGCTCCGCGTCGTCGATCTCGAAGAAAACCTCCGCTCGGAAGCCGAACATCGACGCGATCAGGTTCGAGGGGAAGACCTCGATCCGCGTATTCAGATCGCGGACGTTGGCGTTGTAGAAGCGGCGCGCCGCCTGGATCCGGTCTTCGGTAACGGTCAACTCTCTCTGCAATCCGACGAAGCTCTGATTCGCCTTCAGATCCGGGTAGGACTCGACAACGGCGAACAGCTGACGGAGTGCGCCGACGAGGACGTTCTCGTCGCGGGCCTGTTCAGCCGGCGTGCCAGTCGAGGCGACGGCGTTTGCACGAGCGTCGACCACTGCCTGAAGCGTTTCGCGTTCGTGCAATGCGTATCCCTTGACCGTTTCGACGAGATTTGGAATCAGGTCGTAGCGGCGCTTCAGCTCCGTGTCGATCGCCGCCCAGCTCTCGCCGACGTGCTGACGGAGCCGAATCAGCTTGTTGTACGTCCCGACCCCATACAGGAGGACGAACGCGACAATTCCCAAGACAACGTAGACCGTGGTCATCCCGATTCCTTTCCTCGTTGTTGCTGGCGGACAACGTACTCGGGGAGCCGATCGAGAATCCCCTCGACAGCGGCGATCGCCGACTCAAACGTTTCGACATCGAACCGCCGATTCCGCCACGCGATGACCGATCGCTCATCGAACTCGATCGAGAACTGCGGATGCGTGAGGAGGAACTCGATCGTCCGCTGATGGAGAACATCGTACGCCCATTTCTTGTCCGGAGCCTTGACGTGGAACTCCCGGCTGAACTCGGCCGACTCGAAATCGATGTCGTCGAGACCGAAGAACTCGGTCACTTTGTCGAAAATGTGCTCCGGGCGGATCCGAAGCGGCTTCAACCGAAGATCGCTCGTGAGAATGATCGCCGAGAAGTGGTGCGTCTGCCGGTGCTTCCCCGAACCGATGACGTACCGGTAGTCGAAAGCTTCCAGCGGACGCCCGTTCCAATCGCCGTCCATCACGTTCAGCGCGCACCGGCTGTGCCCCCGCCGGAGGCAGTCGAAGGCTGGATACCGCTCGTCGAAGCCGTGATCTCGCCCCGGACGGAGAGCCAACCCCTCGCGCGTCGCCCACGCCGTGAGTTCCTTCCGTCGCTTGGCGCTCCACCAGATGCCGAACGCGATCATCGCGACAATCGCGAGTCCGACAACAACCTCAAGGCCCGACATTCTCCCCCTCCTGCATGCAAAATCCGCCGGCCGCCGCCACGCGCACCGTCCGGCTCCGAACATTACACCACACCAGCCACACGCAGATCAACCTCGCCTTCACCGGTGATCTACATCGTGTCCATCTCCGGTTCACGCAAGCCGACTATCTTCGGTTCAGTGCTCGGGGGAGGGCGAAGGAGAGAACAACGATGAAGGAATCCCGGACACACGGTGTTCGTTTGCTTTGGATCGGACTCAGCTTGATGGTAATCGCCACTGCAATCGCCATCCCGGTTTTCATCGTCGGCCAGGAAGCTCAAATCGCCCAGTTCGATTCCGGTGAATCCATGGTCCCGCTCTCGTCGCTGGCCCAGGGCGTGCCCGTCGAAGAGGTCGAGATTCGCGAGTACCAGGGACATCCACTCGGCTCGGTCGACGATTTTCGGGAGAACTCGATCAAGGGCGTCCAGTACATCGACGCAGCAACCTACTCGTTGGTTCTCGATGGGCTCGTCGAGCAGCCGACGTCTTGGCGGTACCAGGAACTGCTCGAGATGGATCATCTGGCGAAGCTCGTAACGATCCACTGCGTCGAGGGCTGGTCTGTGAAGGCCCTCTGGGAAGGGATTCCGCTCGCCAGTCTGTTCGCACAGGCAGTTCCTCTCGCCGCCGCCAACACCGTCATCTTCCACGCCGCGGACGGCTACACGACATCGCTCCCGCTCGACTACATCCTGGAGCGGAATCTGATCATCGCGGACCGGATCAACGGGATCGTCCTTCCGCCGAAGAACGGCTTCCCGTTCGAACTGGTCGCCGAGGACAAGTGGGGCTACAAATGGATCAAGTGGATCGTCCGAATCGAGCTGTCGGACGATCCGACCTACCGCGGATTCTGGGAGGCGCGGGGATTCAGTAACGACGGCAACATCGACGGACCGAAGTTCGGAGACTAGCCGCGTGCAATCTTTCAGCTGAGGCGGTGAAGGGCAGGCAACCCGATGAGACTCCTCCAGCGGCGAGCCGAGCGTACGTCCGGTGGGACGCGTGCATACGTCATGCGCGAAGGCGCGGAGCTCGCCCTCCTCATCACCGCCCTGGCGATCGCCGCGTCGCTCGTCGAGCTTCCCGTCTGGCTGCTGATCGGACTCCCACTTGGCAAGCTTCTCGCTTCGGCCCTGTTCTACGTCCTCTTTCTTCGGAAGGTGCTCCGCCGCCGGCCACACGTCGGGACAGCGCGTCTGATCGGGCAGACGGCCCGGGTGAGGACCCCGCTGCGTCCGGCCGGGCAAGTCACTCTCGATGGGGAGATCTGGTCGGCCCGCAGCGCCGACGGACGATCGATCGACCGCCACGCCGCGGTCGAGATTCTCGGAATCTCCGGGAATACGGTGCTCGTCTCGTGCGAACTCCCCGAGCCCCGTCCGAACGCTGCCCGACGGGGAAAGGATTGGATTCCAGACGAAGACCGCTAGAATGACGAGGATTCGACGAACGCCGCGAAGGCGGCCCGATGAGAATGAGGGGGAACCATGAAGAGGATACTGCTCGTTGCGTCAGCGGCTCTACTTCTCGCCGTCCCTGCCGCCACCGCCGTGGAGCTCGAGTCGATCTCGATGGGGTTCCATCTGAACCCGACACTCGAGGCCGTCGACGGCCGCCGGGCGTGGGGACTTTCCTTGTCGATCGGGGCAGAGATCCTCGTGGGCGCTTCGAGTCACGTCGAGGTAACGGTGCTCGTCGATTCCGCGCCATCGAGCTTGGGTGCGGCCTTCGCCTATACGCTGGACCTCTCGGATCCGTTCTCCGTCGGCGGCGGCCTCAACATGTTCTGGGCATTCGAGACCGAGGAGACCCTCGTGCGGGCCGTCTTCGGAAGTTTCGGCCAGGCCACGGCGCGGGGCGAGCTCTTCACCGACTTCATCGGTGAAGCCGGACTCTCTCTCCCGCTGATCACGTTCATCCGGCAGATCAGGGGCTGGGAAATCCTCCCGCTGGCTGAGCTCCCGGCCGTCCACATCGCGGCCGAATGGCGTGGCATCGACCGGGGAGGCTTCCAGGGCCGGATGACCCTCCAACCGGTGATCATCGACACGTCGCAATTCGACGATCCGATCGGACGGGTCAGCGGCGACCTCCTGATCCTGCCGACGTACTCGGGTTTCTTGCGGCACCTGCCGTAGTGCGAAGCGGTGAGGACTCCCGCGCCATACCGGATTCACATCACCCCCATCGCCCATCGGCATTCGCTTCACAATCGACGCCGAGACTCCCGATCAACCATAAGACATTGGAGGCTGGAGGATGCCCAGATTGACGAGAATCGCATCGATCGGCGGCTTGACCGCGCTCTCCGCGTTGATCGCGAGCGGATGCCTGAGCGGCCCGGCGCTCGGACTCGGCAGCGGGGAGGCCGCAGGTTTCCCGCCCTACGGTCCGATCAGCGTGGAAGAGGCGGCGGCGGTGATCGCCGCCCTCCTCGGAGAACCCGAATTCGTCTTGCTCGACATTCGAACGCCGGAAGAGGTCGAAGCCGGCCATCTCCCGGGCGCAGTGAATCTCGACTTCCGCAATCCGGATTTCGCGAATGAACTCGACAAGCTCGATCGCGATCGGATCTATCTGATCTACTGCCGAACGGCGAACCGGACCGGGCAGGCGTTCGATCTGATGACGACGATGGGTTTCACAAAGGTCTACGACATGCAGGGCGGAATCCGCGAGTGGAACGAGAAAGGCTATCCCGTCTGTGAGGGTCCCCTGGGGGAAGAGCATCCATGCGTCGGGGAGTACCCCGCACCGACAAGCGGATGACGACCGGAATCCATGGAGGTCAAACGATGGCGATCGATCCTGTCTGCAAGATGACCGTCGACGAGAAGGCTCCGGCGACGACGTCGGACTACGGTGGAGTGACCTACTACTTCTGTGCCCCAGGATGCAAGGTCGCGTTCGACGAGAACCCGGAAGCCTACCTCTCAGAGCCGAAGAAGCGCTCGCTCCTCTCCCGGCTGAATCCACTCAGGACGCCCCGCTCCCAGGACTGACGGACCGCTTCCGATCAGGTCGGCCAGCGGAGCGCGCCGGTCGGACAGACTGCGACGCACTCGGAGCATCGAAGGCAGTCCCAATGCGGAAGCTCCCCGGCAGCAGCGTGCTCGGCAATCGTCAGCCCCATCGGGCAGCGGCGCTCGCACAGACGACAGGCGCGGCAGCTTTCTGCCTCGATCGTCAGTCGTCGCTTCCCTCCGCCAATCGCTCCCTGGACCGTGCCGATCGGGCAGAACGAGCACCACGTGCGCGGGTGGATCAGAATCGCGAGGGGGATGCCGATCGCCGTCGTTACCAGGCACATCGTCCAGAAGACGCGCCCCCAGTGGAGAGGATCGGTCGGATTGAGGAGAACCCGATAGACCATGAACCCCATCAGCAGCGTGAAGATCGTCCAACGGAATCCCGGCGAACGAATCCACTTCGGGACGGCACGACGTCGGCTGATCGGCGCCATCAACCGGTCATAGAAAGCTCCTCGAGGACAGAGGTTCCCACAGACGTAGCGCCCGCGGAAGAACGAGCCGACCATGCCGGTGATCATGACGAGCGGGACCGAGAAGCCGAACCACGGAATCCACCAACCGAGCGCCAAGGTGACGATCACGACGCTGAGGATGATCCATTGAGTCGCGCGACGCCGGGCGACGACAGCTGCGGCATGAGATGCATTGGCCATGGTAGCTCTCCCCCTCGAATCGAAGCATCCGTCGGACATGCGGCGCCCGACTTCTCGGAGATTGTAGAACCGGAGCCGCCGGTCCTCAATCAGGCGAATCCGGTCGCAGGCGAACGCGACTCCGGCGACTAGAAGAGCGATTCGACGCTTGTCGCGATCGACCAGCCGACCGCCAGCCCGGTGATCACGTACCAGAGAGTCAAAACGCCGAGGACGAACCCGGCGATCGACAGGGCACGAATCGATGGCACCTTCGATCGGATGACGAGCAGTCCGGCGACGATCGCGATCAGGGCAAGAATCCCGCTGACGACCAGCAACTCTCCGGTCAAGACGATCGCCGGAATCCCGAACAGGCCGGCTGCGAGGCTCAGCCCGCCGAGAGGGAGATCCCGGTGCCGCGAGATCCGGCTCACGGCACCGATCCCCGCCGAACGATCGCTCCGCAGAACGCTCGATACATCAAACCTCGCTGTTCGTCAGCCTACGGGACGGTGTCGAGTTGGATCTCACCGCTCCCGCGCCGGCTGTGACGTGCCACAAATCCGTCCTGCAGATCGTGATAGGCAAGAAGGACCGTGTATGTGTTTCCGGGAACGAGAGGCTTGTCCATCTCGTCGCCCGAATCGAGCGGGATGATGAACTCGAGGATCGTCTGATCGGCCCATTCCGCTCCGGCCGAGGAGATGATGTTGTCCTGCCCGCCGCGGTCGACGTCGGCCATGTGCGCCGTCGGCTCGGTTCCGAAGTCGTCGCGGAAGTACCCCTTCCCATCCTGAACGTACCCGATCACGTAGTTCGCCCCCTCCATCCTTCGGACGGGATCGAACCCGATCGAGACATACCCGGTCCCCGGAGCGACCAGCCCCATGCGGAGATACGTCGCGTCATTCGACCAATGGATCTCGACGCCGGCGACCTCCGAATGGTGGGCGTACTCGGTCGCTCCGATCACGCCGTCGATCGAATAGCCGGTCACTCGGGCAGTCACCTCTTCGGGCGTGACGTCTTCCGCCGTCTCCGCCGTTTCCTGCTCCGTTTCGGTCGCTTCATCTTCCGGTTCCGGTTCGGCAGTCTCTGGCGCCGCATCCTCCGCTTCGGCGACGACCTCCGGCTCGATGTCCATGACTGCCGGATCCTCGACATCCGGCGCCCTCTCGGGCAGTACGGTCGGAAGCAGCAAGAAGACCGCAAGTCCCGCGGCCAAGACACCGAGGATGATCAACCACGTGCTGTTCATCTCATCCCTCCTCTCCCTCGTTCGTCCGCAACGTCAATCCGACACCACCGGCGTCGCAGCTCGTGGCCGTCCCCTCCTATCGATCGTCGAGGCGGATCATCCCCGAGCCACGCCGACTGTGTCTGGCAGTGAACAGGTCGCTCGTCTCGTGGTAGGCGACGAGGATCTTGTAGGTCTCTCCGGGAACGAGTGTCTTGTCCATCGCGTCACGCGTCTCCAGAGGGATGACGAATTCGATCGTCGTCCGTCCATCAACCTCTCGGCCGGCCCCCTCGAGGATGTCGTTCGTCCCCCCGAGGAACGTGTCTGCAGTGTGGCTGACCGATCCGTCCCCGTAGTCGTCACGCATCACGAGTCGCCCGTCCTCAACCGCACCGAGAATGAAGTTCGCCCCTCTCATCCGATATTCCGGGTCGAATCCGATCGCGACGTACCCGGCTCCCGGGCTGACCAGGCCGACTCGGAGGTAGTTGAGATCGTTCGTCCAGTGCACCTCGAACCCACCGGCGTCGGTCCAATGCGCGTACTCGCCGGGGAAGACGATCCCATCGATCGCCTCCGGGATCACCGCCGGCGGCTCCGCTGGGACCTCCGGAACGGCGACCGGCTCCTCGGCCGGGGGCGTTTCCTCGACCTCCGGTTCCGGTTGCATGGCCGGTTCGGTGACGGTCGCCACATCAGGAGTGGCCGTCTCGGGCGTCGCCAGCTCGATCGGCGTCCCCGTCGGCGGCTGCACGGGGAGAGCGAGTGCCAGGGCGATCAACAGGACCAGCATCACCCCGACGCCGATCCACAATGAAGGATTCAACGAACTCTCACCTCCTCTCGATTCACATCGAGCGACTCATCCACCCGACCTCGTCCTACGGGTCGAAACCGAACTGGAATCGGAACTCGAGGAACGGGAAGAGCATTCCTCCACCGATCGACACCGCCAGATTCGCTCCGAGCCTCGCGACGATCAGTCGACCGAACGTCACCCCAACTCCGGCCGTCAGGTACGTCGACCCGAACGACGGTAGAATGCTGGTGACGTGCCCAAGGCTCAAGAAGAACGCCGAGGCCGTCGCGATCGTGTTCCGTATGTAGAGCGCATCGAACGTCGGATAGGTCTGAAACGCTGTCTCCCAGATGAGCATCGCGCCGAGAATCCGTGCGTAGAGATCGAGCGCGAAGCTGAACGACGAGAAGCCGAACGACGTCGAGATCGGAATCCCAACGCCGAACTCGAACCGATTCCCGGCGCTCGCTTCCAGTGCTGGAACAATCAGCATCGCCGTCAGCGCCGCAACGAGCACCACCACCCGGATCACCCTCATCCTCCTCATCTTTCCCCCTTCCACGCGATCGTGTGGAGCCATCCTAGAGAGTTCACCGGCGGCTGCCAAGTCACCGCAGGTGTTCCATCGGCGGTTGCCTGTGCCCTTTCTGTTCGTCAGAATGGCCGCGGAGGTGCCTCAGGATGTCCACGCTGCTTTCACTCCTTTGCGTCGCTGCGATCGCCGTCGTCGGCCTCTTCCCCGGACTGACCGATTCCGTTTCGCGTGCGGAGATTCCTTGTTGCGGTCCGACGACCAGTTTCCAGCCGACCTTCGCCCTCGTCGGATCGGAGATCGTCACCCTCGCAGAGGCGGTGTCCGACGCCGATGCGAAGCGGATCGGGCAGCTCGAGCTGAAGCTCGATCGCCTCCGGAAGCGCTTGGCGATCCCGGGATTCTCGGCCGCAATTGTGAGGGATCAGCGCCTGCTCTGGGCACGAGGATTCGGCTGTGCCGACATCGCGTCCGGAACGCCAGCGACGCCGAGGACAACGTACCATCTCGCTTCCCTGACCAAGCCGTTCGCCGCGACCGTCCTCCTCCAACTCGTCGAGGAAGGCCTTGTCGATCTCGAGGCGCCCGTATCCGAGTACGGCATCCATCGCGATCACCGTGGGACGATCCGCGTCAAGCACCTCCTCTCTCACACGTCACAGGGGACGCCCGGGGCGCGTTATCGCTACTGCGGCGACTGCTTCGGACTGATCGATTCGGTCATGGGGACTGCCAAGGGGAAGGCGTTCCGCGAGCTGCTGACCGAACGGATCCTCGATCCGCTCGACCTCCGTGCGACGATGCCGTCGCCGATCGCTCCTGAGGTCGACGACTACGACCTCGGGGAAGGGGACCCGCGATTCCAGGCGGCGTGGGATGCCCTCGCGACGCCGTACTGGCTCGTCCGCGGCTATGGGAACGTCATTGGGAGCTACCCGACATACTTCGGCTCGGCCGCCGGGCTGATCTCATCGGTTCTCGATTACGCGACGTTCGACGCGGCGCTCGATCGTCATGAACTCCTCTCCGAGGCAGCGCTCGACCTTGCCTGGACGCCGTTCGTCTCGAACCGAGGGCGAGCGCTTCCATACGGATACGGTTGGTTCGTTCAGGATCGGAAAGGCATCCGGTACATCTGGCACTACGGCTACTGGGACTGCACCTCGACGCTGATCGTCAAGATCCCCGAGCGCGGTCTGACGTTCCTGCTGTTTGCGAACTCCGATCGGCTAAGCAGCCCGTTCCCACTCCATGCGGGCGACCTCTTCCGGTCGCCGGCCGCCCGCGCGTTCCGAGATACGTTCGTCGAGTAACCCGCGTCGGTCGGCTACTCGGCCGGACCGACGCCGAATGTCCAGCCGAACAGCACCGAGGCCTTCGTTGCCGTCTCCCCGGCGATCACGCCGGCTTCGGACACGTCGGCCTGGATCAGTGCCGGATCGGAGTGGAGTGCGATCTCCCCGTCCGGCGTCGCGGCGTAGAAGACGAACCCGGCGGGAAGCGAGAGGTCCTCGGCAATCGCCAAGCTGAACGACTCGAGGAAGAGCGACACGCCGAGCGCACCGACGACCTGACCGTCCGAGCTGACCGGGACCGCGGTCACCATCGACGCCTTCCCGGTCGAGCGGCTGACGACGAAGTACCCGGTGGCGATCTGGCCCGACATCACGACCGGGAAGTACGCCCGATCCGATAGGTTCGCGCTCGCCGGCCCCTTGTCGACGGTGGAATACGAACCATCCGTGTTGAGGAACCACGTCGCCATCGGAAGGCTCGCCTCCTGGAACGTCTGGAGCAGATGGAACATCCCATCCCAGAAACCGGCCTTCACCGGCGCCGTCGCCGCGAGGACGACCATCGTCCGGATCAGCCCCTCGACGTACGTCTCGGCCAGTCCGACCGCGGTGGAGGCGCCGACCTCTGCCGCCGACTCCTGACCGAAGCACGCGACTTGAAGAGCGACAACCATGAGCACCACGCCGAGTCCCATCCACATCTTCCTCATCCGAAACTCCTTTCGATCCTGCGGGAACGACACGCAACCGCTTCTGATTCGGCTCCGATCGATAGCATAGCCGAAACAGCGCTCTGTTGACCGCTCGCACTTTGAGGGCTAGGATGGGGCAGCAGTCGGCGAAGCGGAGGTGTCTCAACGGCCCGGAAGCCCGGGACGCAATGGGGGAAGACCGGTGACGCCCGTACGGGCGAAGTCCGGCGCTGTCGCGCAACTGTGGTCTCGCCAGACAGAACCGGCGAGAAAGCCAGAATACCCGCCTTCGCTTGGCCCTGGGACCTTCGCGGAAGAGGGACAGGGGCAAAACGCTCGTCTCTTCCCGTTCGTTCACGAACGGGGCTCTCCCGCGACGGAAGGGTGCATGGCAGACGATCGGTTCGCGCGAAACGATCCCGGTCGTCGGAAGGAGCTGGTATGAGACGGGTGTTGGTGGTTGGCATGATCGTGGCCGGTCTCGGCGTCGCAGCACACGCCGGGAGCTTCTCGGGGAGCTACGAGGCGACGCTCTGTTTCGGCGTCGAGGGAACGCCGGCAAGTGTTGTGCTGGACGACATGTGGTCGTTCCTCGAAGTCGACTACGCTACGTGCGGATGGACCTTCGGATCGAACGCGACCCTCGATGAAGACGGGCTCGACAAGATCTGGTTCACAGCGAGTGGAGGTCTCGGCGCGTTCACGGCGAAGAGTATTCTCGTCTTCGACCCCGCAACGTCCGAGTTCAAGGCGTTCGATACCGTCGTCGACGTGACGCTCGCGGGAGTCGAGTTCTACGGGATGTTCAACCTCGGGCGAAATGGTGGCGACATCGCGGTTGGCGGCCTCGTCGGAGGAATCGGCCGTCTCGGAGAATGCACAATCGGGGTCGAACTCGACTACGGCGGCATCCTCCCGAACCTCTGGTACGCCTATCTCTGGGGACCGGCCTTCGCCCTCTATCCCTACGACGGATGGGAGGTCTGCCCTGGGCTCTACTATGCCGAGATCGGGTGGTTCCTCACCGAGGATTGCAGCCCCGGACTGACGGGGGTCCAGGTTCTCGCCGTCTTCCCATTCACCTGCCTGACCGTGACCACGATCGTCGACTTCAGCTGCGCGGAAGGATTCGATTCAGCCTGCTTCCACGTCTTCGACATCGATCTCGGAGCCGGCTGGTTCGACCTTGCTGCGCTCGCGATCTGCTTCGAGCCGGAGGGGAAGTCGATCTGCGCCGACCTCGATCTGACCCTCGGAGATGCGATCTGCGTCAGACCCTACTTCGACCTTGTGTTCGACGGCGACTATCAAGTCACCGGCATCGAGCTGAATGCCCTCACGCTGACGTACGAGGTCAACGGCGTGACGTTCAAGGCCGGTGAGATCTTCGATCGAACGTGGGAGCTCGATGACCCGTCGCTGACCGCCTGCGAGAGCGCGCTCTACAACCCGTACACGTGGCGTTTCACACGGACCGGAGCGATCTCGTATTCGTGGTATGGGTCCTCCTGTTGGTACAGCGTCCAGGACGGCGACGTCGAGTACCTGCCGAACGAGATGTTCGGCGTCTCGATCGACGGAGACAGCTGTTGCGGCGGCGCATTCGCCTTCGACGCATACAGCTTCTTCATCGCCGGGGAACGGGACGCGTACGGGATCTTTGGCTGGATCGGAAGCTTCATTCAGGTGGCAGCCGGGATCGGACCTCGCCTTTCCGTCGGGTTTGCCCTCGATGTCACCTTCCTCGATGACGTACAGCTCCAGGTGAGCTTCCGAGCCAGCTGGTAGACGGGGCCGCGAGGAGCCGAACCTCCTTCCCGAGTGTCGCGTATCCCACTTGGCCGCGCATCCGGTTGTTGATAGGATCTCGTCACCGGGAAGGAGGGGGAATGAGACGAACGATATTCATCGGCCTACTCATTCTGTTCGCGACGTCCGTGGGGGCCGTCGCGCTCGAGTCAATCACTGTATGCAGCTTCGACATCAACGAACTCGGTCACTACGCCGAGAAGGAGACGCGCGTGTTGGCGCAGATCCTGGCCAACTACGACATCGTGCTCATCCAGGGAATCGTGGCGCCTCCATACGACGGCACGTTCCCCAACGGGAATCCGTACGAGCCGGACACGACGGTGGCGGCGTTCTTCGATGAGATGACGCTCGTGTGGGGATACGACTACGTTCTCTCCGAGGAAGACACGGGGAAACGGCTCCTCAACCACAGCAACGAGCCGTGGACCGAATGGTTCGTCGTCTTCTACGATCCGACGCTGATCGAGCCGATCAACGGCGCGGGAGCCTACCTCGCCGAGGACGTCAGCGCGAACCCAGTCTACGACCGCGTCCCGTATGCGTTCCCGCTTCGCCACATCAAGACGGGATTCGACTTCGTCTTGATCTCCGTCCATCTGCACGAGGGGGCAGGAGCGGACGATCAAGCGAAGCGCGCGGAAGAGCTTGCGGCGATCGCCGGCTGGATCGAGATCGACGGGCAGACAACCGGGGAGACGGAGTACCTTGTCGTTGGGAGCATGAACTTCGCCGACTGCTCGGAGATCCTGAGCTGCACGCCGACCGACTGCCGCTTCCTCAACCCAACCTACAGCGGCGACTGCCTCGCCACCGACGCGAGCCTGACGCCGAGCCTCCCGTACGATGGTCTCCTGTTCACGCAACGTGTCGAGGTCGACTACGTCTTCGGACTCCGCGTGATCGATCTCGTCTCCGGGCTGGCCGCCGTCTGGAATCCGTTCGCCGAGCCGGTCGAGGACGCGTTCGGAGATCTCGGCTTCACCAAGAAGATCTCGGATCACAACCCGATCGTCTTCAGATTCCAGATCGCCTCGGGCGACTGGGACTAGACGGATCGCGAGCGACGCAGGAAAGGAGCGGTCATGAGCTGGATCGTCATCCTTGCGCTGGTCGCCGTCGGCCTGGCAGTCCTCGTTCTGCTCGGCCTCGGCGCCGTCTCGTAGGACTCGTCGATCGAATCAGACCCCGCGGAAGCGTTCCTCCCTCCATGGATCGCCGACGTCGTGGTAGCCACGTTCTTCCCAGAAGCCTCGTGGCCGCTCGGTGAGAAATCGGATCTCCGCAAGGTACTTCGCGTACTTCCACGCGTAGAGTGAAGGAATCACCAGCCGGAGCGGGTGCCCGTGCTCCGGAAGGAGCGACTCGCCGTTCATCCGCGTCGCGACCAGACTCCCTTCAGCGATGAAGTGATCGTACGGAACGCCTGTCGTGTAGCCATCTCGGCCGACGGCGAGGATCCACGATGCATCCGGTGTCGGCTCGACCAGATCGACGAGGGTCCGTGTCGCGATCCCTTCCCAGATAACGTCCTTCACGCTCCAGCGGGTGACACAGTGGAAGTCTCGCATCACCGAAAATGTCGGGAGGCCAGCCAGTTCCGCCCAACGCAGCGATCGTTCCCGAGCGACTGCCCCGGCGAGGAGGAGACGGGCATCCTCTACGTTGATCGGCGGGACGTGCGCGATGTCATAGACGATTGGCGCGTCGATCCACCGCTGCCCGGGGGGGAGTCGATTCTCCATGTCATCCAGCGTAGCACCGCGCAGCGTGACGGGCAACGTCCAGCCGACATCGATCTCTCTATCCCCAATTGGCTCAACTTCGCTTATACTGCTATCGTGAACTATCACGACGAGCAGGAGGCTCCCATGATCCGAAAAATCGCAGTTGCCGCGATCGCCGCGCTGATGGTGTCGGGTGCTGTGGCCGGCGCACCCTGCAGTGTCGAAGTCCTCTTCACCTCGCCGCCGGTCGATCAGACGATCGAGCAAGCAATCATTCGTGAGATCGACGCCGCCGGAGAGCAGATCTTGATCGCGATGTACTCGTTCAGCAGTGACGCGCTCGGAGACGCGGTGATCCGCGCTCACCAGCGCGGAGTCGACGTCTACGTCCTGCTCGACCAGGCTCAGGGAGGGTCCGACACGGCGCTCGAACGGTCGAAACTCGAAACCGCGGGGATCGCCACGGCCGTCGAACAGAGACCCGGGCTCCTCCATCACAAGTTCGTCGTCATTGACCAGCAGAAGGTGATCACCGGATCCTACGACTGGGCCGGCGAGGACAACTTCGAGAACGTCGTCGTCATCAACTGCGAAGAGGTCGCGCTACGCTTCGTCGACGAGTTCGAGCACATCGCGAATGACCTCCTTGGGCTCGGTTGGTTCGAGGTGATCATCCCGGCAGCGACGGCTCCCGGAGATCCGTGTCTGGAATGTCTCGCCAAGATCAACGACTCGACGCGCGAGGACTTCGCGGAGTGCACAGGGGTCGACACGTATCTCGCCTTCCGGCTGGAGACCTACATTCCGTACTACGTCTATTACTGCTCACGGGCGGCGATCGAGACCGTTCTTCTCGGCGTTCCCGGCCTGGAACTCGAGCTCGCCATCGCGATCGTCGACTGCATCTGCGAGGACCTTCTTAGGTAGATCGCCCAGCGGCTTCTGGGGTCAGTCGGACGCTGTCGCGTCGAAGTACGCGTCGAGCGTCATCTCGGCCGGTGCGCCCTCGGCGAGCACGTCCAGCAAATCGACGACCCGCACGTCGAGATAGTCGTGATCGCGGTAGAGGTACGCTGTCAGCGTTGTCGGATCGAAGATGTTGGAGTAGGCCGTGTATCCGGGAATGTGGACGCCGTTGAGGATCGATCGGAAGGTGCGGACCGACGGAGTGCTCGTTCCCGCCTCGATCCGCCGGAGCATCAGTTCCGCCGTCTCGTATCGCCAACATGGATAGAAACCGACCGATCGATCGGTCACGTTGAAGTTGGTGATCACACGATAGCCATCCTGCTGTCTCAGAAAGGCGATCTCCCCGTCGGCGCCCGAGGTGACGATCAGAGAGTCGCCGTTCCGGTCGAACCAGAGGTACTGCGCCATCCCGCTCGAGCTGAAGTCGTACTGGCGGACGTACGCCTCGACCTCGTCGACCGTCGCGCATCGCTGGAGAACTTGAGAGAGCCAGCCAGGCAGTGCGGCTGGCTTCTCCTTGTGCCAGTTCAGACTGATCGCACATGAGCCGGTCGCATCGTAGCAGAGCCCGGCAGAGTTCATCCCGCCCTGTAGTGACCGCTCGTCGAAGCCGAGGCAGAGAACGCCGTGGTACGGCCCGCGCGGCGCGAGGAACCAGATGTGCGGTTCGAGTCGGTCGTAGTCCTCATTGTTGCCAAAGAGGAGTACCCCGCCGCCGGCATACGAGAAGACCGTGCACGCTCCACCGGAGACGCTAAGGTAGACCACAACGATCACCGCCATCGCCAATCTGCAGGATGCTGCTCGACTCACGATTGTCCTCCGATTCCCCTGTCATCGAGTTGCTTGATCAGTGTCGACAATCGGTCGGCAACCATCAACCGACGTCACCGAATCCCCACGTCCGCCACACGAAACGACCGCCTCCCCCGTAGAGGCTAGCGCGGAGGTGGTAAGAATGGAGTTCCGATTCAACTATGTGCGGCTCCTGGTCGAGAACTACCGAGGCACCTTCCGTTTCTACCGCGACGTTCTGGGATTGACGCTCCTCCGCGGCGACACCGACTCCGAATACGCCGAGTTCGAGGCACCCGGCGTCCGGCTCGCCCTGTTCCAACGAGCGAGGATGGCCGACGCCCTCGGCATCCCCGAGCCGAAAAGTGAGGGACGCGGGCACGTCACGCTCGTCTTCGCCGTCGACGATGTCGATGCGGCCCACAAGGAGCTGGAACGCAAGGGCGTCCGCTTCATCTTCGCTCCGCGGACGCATGAGGACTGGGACGTACGAACCGCCCATTTTCGCGACCCGGACGGCAACGTCATCGAGATCAACCAGCGGATCGAAGCGGTGTCCAAGGCGCCAATCGGGTAGACGCCCGCCGCGGCGTTCGGCAAGCCCGCCCTCGTAGGCCGGAATGCATCCGCTCCGATCTTCGATCACGTCGTAGCGCGCACTCCCAGCGATCGGATGTCGGTGACACGCGTCGCCCGGATTCCAATATCCTCATAGGAAGCCAGATCGCGGAGGTGCCACATCGATGAAGCGAGTCGCTGCCGTCTGTCTTCTCTTGTCCGTCGGACTCGGCGGATCATCCGTAGTCGCGCAGGAGCCGGCACAGGCCGCCGCCCTGATCGCCGCAGCGGACGCGGCGTTCGACCGCTGGAACAGGCCGTTCGACTTCGACGCCTATCGAACGCGGCTTGAAACGGCCATCGCCTTGTGGGAAGAGGCGCTCCCACGGATCCCCAGCGAGGACTTCGCTGCTCTGTCCCATACGCTCAACCGGCTCGCACAGGCCTACTTCGAACTCGGCGAGGCTTACCTGACGGAACCGGAAGAGAAGGAAGAGGCCTACGGCGCGGGGAAGGACTACGCGCTGGCGAGCCTCCGCCTCGATCCGCTCTTCAGCGAGGTCGAGGCGAACGACGGGTTCCGGGCCGCCCTCCGTTCGGCGTCGGACGTCGAAGCGATCTTCTGGTACGGCAACACGCTCGGCGTCTGGCTGAACTACCATCAGATCACCGCGATCCTCGGCGGCGTCCTCGACGTCCTCGCCAGCTACGAGCGTGCGATCGAGCTCGACGAGACCCATCTCGGAGGCGCTCCGCATCGATCGATGGCAGCGCTGATCGCTCAGGCCTACTTCGTGATCTCCAGGTCGCGACACGATGCGGTCGACCACTACGAGCGCTCGATCGAGATCGATCCGGCGTACCTCGAAAGCTACGTCAACTACGCCGAGCACTACGCCGGCCCGCTCGGCCGCGAGGACCTGTACCACGACCTGCTCGACACCGCAATAGAGATGGCCGCGGATCCGCAAGTGATGGGCGCGTGGCCGCTCTACAACGCGCTCGCGATCCGACGGGCGTGGACGATGCTCCCGTAGCCAGCCTCAGTATGTCCGTCCCTTCCACGCGCCGCCTCGTCCTCGGACGTGCTGCCACGCCGAGGAGAGGGTCATCGCGGTATACAGAACGCCGGCCAGCGGAAGGAGCAGCGCGGTCGACCGACCGACGCCGTGGTGCTTGAGGATTGGCACGAAGCTCGCCGCCATCAGCGCCCACGTCGCACCGCCGAGGAGGGCGAGCGGCAGCGCCGTCGGCAGACCGAGCCCCGCGGTAATCGCCCCTCCGATGCACGCGATCGGCGGGAGCGCATAGAGGAAGAGCATTCCGAGGACCGTACCGAGGAGCTTGAGCGGCGAATAGCCGAGCTGTGTGTAGGCCGAGCGAGCGACCATCCGCCAGACACTCGCCAGCGTTCCGTACCCTCGAACGCTGGTCACGCCGGCCGAGAACCCGAGCCAGAGCCGACCACCGGCGCGTTTGATCAGCCGACCGAGGGCGCAGTCGTCGATCAGCGCCGAGCGGATCGCCTCGAAGCCTCCGGCGCGTTCGAGCGCTTCCCGGCGGACGAGGATGCAGCCCCCGGCTGCCCCGGCGGTCCGACAACTCGGATTGCCGACGAAATGGAACGGAAACAGCTTCGCGAAGAAGTAGACGAACGCCGGCACGAGGAGACGGTCCCACGCCGAATCGACGCGAAGCGTCGCCATCGTCGAGACGAGATCGAGCCGCTCGCTTTCGGCTGTCTCGACCAGCGCACGGAGCACCCACGGCTCGTGGGCGATGTCGGCGTCGGTCAGCCAGAGATACTCCGCATCCTCCGCGTCCGGCGAGTCCGAGCCCTGCTGCATCGCCCAGACCTTTCCGGACCAACCCGTCGGGAGTGGGGCACCCGAGACAACACGCAGCCGCTTTCCTTCGGCGAGCCGGTCCGCTACTGCGCGCGCTGCGGTCGCCGTCCCATCCTCGCTCCGATCGTCGACCAGACAAACACGGAACGATCCCGTGTACTCCTGGGCGAGAACCGCCGGAAGCGTCTCTGGGAGGATCGCAGCTTCGTTGCGCGCCGGAACGATCGCCGCCACCGGAGGAGAAGACGTTTCGGCACCCGCCGCCTGGCGCACAAGCAAAGGAGAGACGCGCCAGAAGAACCCCCGGCCGACCAACAGCCCGATCCACGCCAGCAGTGCGGCGGCGGCCACACCCCACAATCCGTGCATCATTCGCTCCTCTCACGCCTCGGCAAGCAGCCGAACCGACCTCTGCCACATCGAGATCATCGGCAATGGCCGACGCCGATTTCCAGTCGATGCTCCCTTTGATCCAAGCAACTCGAACGCGACTTGCTTGGAAAGCGTGAATGGCTGCGATAAGATCGTTCGGCCTGTACTGAGGTCAGGCTGAGGGTTGGGAGGTGACATGTTCCTGAGTCGTCGCGCCTGGACGATCGGGATTGCTCTGGCAACGGGTGCCTTCATCGGGTTCATCGTCGTCATCGCGCTCTCCCTGCCGAAGTAGATTCGGGCTGTTCCGCCAACCTTCTTCACGCTGAAGTTCATATCGTTTCCCATTGACGCTCCCCAGGAGATCATGATAATTGGACATAGGGGGTCAATATGCCGCGAAGAACACGAACGACACCGATGATCTCAGTCTACATCCCCGAGAAAGCGCAGAACCAACGGGTTGTCGAACGCCTGCGCACCCTGGGTGAGAAGCGCGACCGCTCGCTCAACTACCTCGTCGTCGAGGCGATCATCGAGTACCTCGATCGTGAGGAACCCAAGTAGGGCTCGTCATCGCACGCTCCCTGCTCCGCTGAAGCTGGGCTAGGCAGTCGCTTCGGGCCGGACGTTCGCAGTCTCACATCCTTGACATCTGCCTCCGCATACGTTATTAAGCATTTGCTTAATCAAAGGGAGGGCGAGGGATGGACCAGGTTCGAGCAGCCGAAGTCTTCCGAGCGCTTGGCGTCCCGAATCGAATGCGCATCCTCACGCTCCTCAAGACCCATGGGTCGCTTCCGGTCAAGACCATCGCCGAGAGGCTCCAACTCAGTTCTCCGGCAGTTTCTCAACACCTGAAGGTGCTCCGCCATGCGGGGCTGGTGCAGGCGCGCCGCGAAGGGTACTTCGTTCCGTACGAGGTCGACGCCCACGCGCTCAGCGATTGCTGCGGGATGCTCGTCTCCGTCTGCTCCTGTCCCCATCATCGGTCGCAGCCCCTGGCGGATCATCCCTCGGAGACCCAGCGGCTTCGGCATCGCCGCGATCTGCTACTCGGTGAGCTTCAACGGATCGAGGCGGAGCTGGAGTCGTTGCGAGGGAAGGAGGCTTAGTTTTTTTGTCAAACCGATTAAGTTCTTACGCAATTACGAATTCTAGGTTGTCCGTCGACGACAGATCGAACGAAGGAGGTGACACAATGCACACAAGACACGACGCAAGCGGATGTTGCGGAGGCGCCGATTCTCTTCACTTCCATCACGCGGCCGGCGGATGCTGCGGGATGACCCGTCGCTTCCCATCGCGCGCCGAACGGCGCGAGGCGTTGGAAGCCTACCGCGATCAACTCAAGAGCGAGCTGACCGGCGTGGAGGAACGCCTCGAGGAACTGGCATGAAGTGAGGCCGGAGGGAGTGACGACTCCCTCCGGTCCGTCATTCTGAGCGAACGATCGTCACAGTACCTACGAGCGCGACCTACGGCTCTCGCACCTCAACATCGATCTGCCCCACGCCGACCGTCAACTCGATGTCCCGGTCGCCCTCGCCGAGCGTAACGTCTCCCGTCTGGCCGAGGAAGCCGCGAACGCCGCCAATCATTCCGGGGAATCGATCGATCGAGACGTCTCCGAGTTTCGCCTTCGCCGTCAGGGTTGCCGACACGCCCAAGTCAAGGCTTAAGGCGATGTCACCAACACCCACTTCCGCGATCAGCTTCGCAGCATCAACCCGCGAGAGATCAGCACTCCCGAACCCCACAGCGACAATCAGCGCGAGGGCTTGCACGCCCTCCACGACCACCTCTCCGACGCCCATCTCGAGGATGATCGTCTGCGCCTCGTGACCGTCGAGTGTGACCGTGCCGGCGCCGTTCTCCACTCGGAGATCGTAGCCGGCAGGAACCCGAAGGACATAGTCGACTTGTCCTCTCCCAGTGGTCATCAGCAGCGCACTCAACCCGGAGACGCTCGCTTCGACTTGGAATCCTTCGATGTCCTTCTCGCGTGACGTCAGGACGGCCTCCCACTCGACCCTCGGCCCCATTCCGGTCCCCTCGATCTCGGCCCGATACGACTCGATTCGGATATCGCCGATGACGTTCTCGATCACGACTTCCTCAACACCCTTGACCGAGAACGAGCCGGCCTGGGTCCGCATGATCAGCTCGCGCTTTCGCGTTGTATCGCGCTCCGCTTCGCGGTCACGCTTCTCGCTCGACGCGATTCCGCCGAACGTGATCCCGAACGAGACCGTCGGGCCGGAAAGATCGAGGCTCGGCGCCGGGATTCCCGGCTGATCGTCGAAGTCGATGCCGAAGACCGGCAGCAGGTAGCCGAACCGGACCTCGAACCCCATCCACGGGAAGATCTGCGCCGCCATGCTGACGTACGGCTGAACGAATCCGATCGCGCGTACCAACTCGCGATAGGTCGGCTCGACGACGACCCCGCTCGGAACGATGCCATCTCCGGCAACCGGCGGCACCAAGAGAGTCAGCACGTTCGCCCCGCCACCGAGGACCACGCCGAGCGTCAGGACGGAGCTCTCGTCGCCGCCGATCGCTCGCCCCATGTCGAAGCCGCCTCCGCCGAATGCAAACTCGGCGCTTCGCCCGTCGGCCTCCGAGATGGCGAAGCCCCCCCAGCCGACACCGCCGAAGGTCGTTCCGCCAATAACGCCGCCTCGTCCACCGCCACCCACACCGATCAGGAATTCCCCCATCGAGGGGAGCCCGTTCTCCGACATGAACGTGTTGATCCCCGTCATGTCGGGGAAGAAGGCCAGCCCCATCGCTCCGCCGAATCCGAACCCTCGTATCGGAGCCGCGGAAGTCGTCACCGTGGCCAGAGAACCCATCATCAAGAGAATCAAAACGAGCCCGCGTGATCTCCTCATCGTTGCACCATCCCTTCCCGGCGGCAGCCGCCGGACATGCGGCTGCATCATACGTTCGCCGTGCGCGCAAGGAAAGCGCTGCCCTGCCTGGAGCGTCCAACGCCTAGCTAGTGTCCTTCGCCTTCGGAAGAACGAGATAGATCCCCCCGGCAAGGAGTGCGAGGCCTCCGGCCAGGTACCAGACAAGGCATGGAGAGGCATTCTCCATCACCAACCCTCCGAGAATCGGGGCGATCGAAATGGCGGCCGAGTTCGCCAGGCCGCGAAGCGCGGCGTAGCGACCACGCATCGCTTCCGGTGCATACGCGAACGATTCCGCCGTCACCACCGGTTCGTAGAGCATCTCCCCGAGGACGATCAGCCCCTTCGCCGCGAGGAAGAATGCGAGCCCGCTCACCAGCCCGAACAGGCCGAAGCCGGCTGCGTAGAGCGCCGCCCCGGAAAAGAGGATCCAGCGCGGCGCGACGTCGCGCGTCCTTCGGATGATCCACAGCTGGAGGAGGACGACGAGGAATCCATCGAAGCTGAACAGCACGCCGAGATGCCACGCCGGGGCGGCGTGAACGTCGCGCAGGAAGACCGACAGCGTGCCGAAGCTCTGCCGATAGGCGAGCGACATGAGGAACAGCGGAACGAGGAAGAGGATGTATCTCCCGTGACGGAGCACGGCGGCGTAGCCGGCGAACGTCGCACCAATCGACGGCCGGTCGCTCGCCGGAATCGTCAGGTGCGTCGCCGTCTCCGGCACACCGCGAAGGACGAGTCCGACGACGATCAAGCTCGTGAACGCATCGAATGCGAAGACGGAGACCGGAGCGATGTCGAACAGGAACCCGCCGAGCATCGGCCCGGTGATCCAAGCGAGATTCACAGCGACCCGCATGATGCTGAACCCCTCCTTCCGTTGCTCGGGTGGAAGAAGGTCGGCGAGCGCCGCGAAGCGTGCCGGTCCGCCGATCGACGCGACCAATCCCGAGACGACGATCACCGGATACATCATCGAAAGCGACAGGATGAGCGGAATCACGAGCGACGAAAGCGCACTCGCTGCGATCCCGAAGACGATCATCCTCCGGCGACCGAGCCGATCGGCCAGCGCGCCGCCGAGCGTCCGGCCGACCATCGCCGACATCGTGAACAGGAGGAGGAGCACGCCCGCCTCGCTCAGCTCGATGCCGAACCGTCGCGTGAAGAAGAGGATCAAGAAGAGCTGGACCGAGCTCCGCCCGAACATATCGACGTACGTGCTGAACGCGAGAATCCAGAAGGGTCGCGGGAACTCCGAGTAGATGGCGCGGGTCCGCGAGATCAGGTTGCGCACCGGTGAGACCATTCAACCTCCTTGTGTTCTGGGCGCTCGCCGAGACGGGTCTAACCTATTTAGCTGCTTATGTCTGAATCGATGGCTCGCGCCGGCGACGGCGAGGCATGGCCGTGTTTGGCGGTTTAGATTGGGCGATAACCTGCCGATCTACGCTTCAGCCGCTTCGCGGTCGCGGATCGTACGCGGCGGATTCACGCTTGACAAACAGCCTAAGAAGGTTAGAATCGACGATATCTCACTGCCAGTCCCGAATGAGGGGGCACGATGGAGCCGCACGGGCACACGACAGAGGACGGATCGGCGGCGACCATCGGAGGACACGTTGCGCTCGACTTCATCAACGACCTCGCGGAGCAGAGATTCCAGGAGGTCGACCCGATCAGCGGCTACGAGCTGCTAGCGGACTGGGCAATGGACGCCGGACTCCTGTGCCCTCCGGCGCTCCGGCATGTGAGAGACGAGAGCCTCGAGCAGCGGGCGGAGGCGGAGGCCGTCTTCGCCCGCGCGCTCGATCTGCGCCAGACCCTCTACCGAGTCTTCTCCGCCGAGGCCGCCACGACGGACCCCGACTTGCGCGACATCGCCACGCTGAACGAAGAACTCTCGATCGCCCTCTGCCGACGGCGCCTGAAGCGGCACGAAGGACGCTTCCGCTGGAGTTCGCGCGGGAGTGAGATCGCGCTCGACGTCATGCTCTGGCCGATCGTCTACCGGGCCGCCGACCTTCTCGCATCCGACCGGCTCCAGTGGGTCCGCGAATGCAAGGGCAAGGACTGCGAACGTCTCTTCCTCGACACAAGTCGCGGCCGGAACCGCCGCTGGTGCGATATGGCCACGTGCGGCAACCGCGCCAAGGCGCGCCGCAGCTACGCCCGGAAACGCGGCCTGGCCGAATAGCCAGCGCTTGCCACGGGACGGCCACGATCCCACACTCCTCGGAGGAGGTGAGCCATGACCATCGTCCGAAGATCTCTCATCCTAGGTCTGCTCCTAGTTGGCTGCCTCACGGCGACGGCGCTCGCCCACGTGCCCGTCACGACCGGCGGCTCGTTCCCGACGTTCGACGAGGCCCTCTGGATGACCGACATCGATGTCAGTCAGGTCGCCTACGTCGAGCTGTCGGACGAGGTGCCCGCCCTCTGGCTCGCGTTCGATGCCGACGCCGGAACCCGGCTCGACCTGTCCCTCGGAATTCCGGTGCTCGATCGCCTCGCCGACTATCGGCCGAATCTCGCCGTGCTCGGTCCCGGGCTCCCGGCGATCGACCTGCCATTCGAGATCCCACCTGATGTCGGCGGTGTCCCCTTCGAGAGCGCCCGACTCGGCGAGCCCCGCTTCTTCCGCGAGCCGTTCACCGGCACCGACTCGTGGATCCTCCTCGACGAGGCAGTCAATCTGCCCGAGGACGGGACGTACTACGTTGTCGCCTGGCCGTCGGGGTCCGACGCCGACAAGCTCTGGGTCGCCATCGGCCTTCGGGAGCGGTTCAGCCTTCGGGACGTCCTGGCGCTCCCGACGATCATTCGAGATGTTCGCGCCTTCCACGAGGTGAATCGGAGGCCGAGCGGGATCGCCACCACGGGGAAGCTTCTCTTCCTTTCGCTCGTCGCGGGACTGATCGCCTGGCTGGCGTCTTGACACCAGCGCCCTAGGGCGCGCTGCCCAGCAGTACGATCCCGAGCAACGCAGCGGCCGCCGCGATCAGCAGGAGCCCTGCGCGGATCGTCGTTCGTCTGTCCATGAGTCTCCTTTCGCTCCGCAGCCATCGCGTGAGCCGGCCCACAAGATCCATCGCCTCGGCGAAAGGCCCAGCCTCTCTCTTGCACATGTGCGAATCGTGAGTGGATGCAGTGGAGTGCGTGAATGTGGGGGCGGAGATGATCCGGTTCGGCTATCCGCGCGGCCCCAGGGCTTGAAGGATGCTCGGCACCTCGGCGGACCGAAGCCGGATCGTGACGCTCCCCCGTCTGCGAGAATCGAAGTCGGACGCCTCGAACGAGAGGACAAGCATGTCCGGTGCGGGGGATGACACGTCGAGCTGTACGATCCGCGGATCGTCACGCCCGATGTCCAAGACAGGCCAGCGGTAGTAGAAGACCAGGAATTGTTTCTCCGTCACGACGATCGCGCCACTTCCCATCGACCGCCGCCACGCGAAGTAGCGCCCCGGCGCATGGTAGTTCCGATACGTGATCGTCTGCCGGATTCCCTCGTCGAGGATCCGGATTCCTTCCGAGTTGAGCTCATCGTGCCAGCGAGCTGGGATCCGTCCGAGGCGAAACAGCCGATATCCGATCGTCTTGGCCATCGCTCGATCCTACACGAGTCTTGCGATAGCACCACACCCTTTGAGGAAGCTGCTGGTGCATCCGGATGCATGTAGTGAGGAGTTCATCTCAACCAAGCGAGAAGCACTCCAGAGCTGCGAAGCTGAATAGACGAGCAATCACTCCAACGCTATTCTGGGCTTGGCGCAGGTTTTCTATTAGGAAAGCCAGCAGATGATTAGATCAGACGCGCTTCCCGGTAATTCGGGTCCGCAAGGAGGTCGGTATGAGGAGATCGAGGTTTTCGAGAGCCATCGCGATCTGGGGTGTATGCCAGGCACTGGTGGTAGTCACAGCATCCACGGCAATCGCGTTTCCGCCGCCCGATGCTCGGGTCATCCCGCTCGGAATCGTCGGCACTGTATACGAAGACTTGAATCTCGGAGTGCCGGGTGGAACTGCCCACGTGTTCGCCCCTGGAGATCCAAAAGGATGGAATCCGCACGCGTCGGGCAACGACTATCATTCTCGATGGTGCACAAGCCATATGTACGGCGGGCTGATCGAACTCGATCCGGCCACCGGAGCCCCCGTGCCGTGGTTGGCGAAGAGTTGGGAGATATCCGCCGACAGTCTGACGATCACCTTCCATCTGCGTTCCGGACTCCAGTGGTCGGATGGACAGCCGATCACGGCAGATGACGTGGTGTTCACCTACAATGATGTCATCCTGAACTCGCGCGCGCGATCCGAGCTGGAGCAACCCGGCGGCAGCTATCCCGTCTGCCGGAAGCTCGACACGCACACCGTTTCCTTCACGTTACCGTCGTTCTTCCGCCCACTCCTGGCCGGGCTTAGCTTCGAGATCATGCCCCAGCACGCCCTTGCGGGAGCTATCCAAGCTGATGGACTGGGGCAAGCATGGGATACCAGCACCGATCCTTCCGAGATTGTCGTCTGCGGCCCGTGGATGGTCAGCGAGTACGTCCCCGGAATGTACATCCTCTTCGAACGGAACCCTCACTACTGGACCTATGATCTTGCGGGCACGCAGTTGCCCTACATCGACCGTATCCGCGCTCGGATCGTTCCGCACGAAGACCGCAGACTGCTCGTGTTCCGAAATGACGAGGTCCACTTCTACGAACCTCGACCACAGGACATCCCAATCCTCCAAGCAGAGGCTCAAGCGAAAGATTTCACCGTAATGAGCACCATGCTCCCAACCTACGGGACCACCCTCCTGATGCTCAACCAAGACATCGGATTGGCAAAGGGGACCGACACGCAGAAGCGGAACCTGTATCGGAATCGGGACTTCCGCGAAGCACTGGCCAGGCTCATCGACAAGCCCACGATGATCGCAAACGTGCATGGGGGATGGGCACTACCACTGTGGAGTCCGGTATCCACGCCGTCGCCGTTCTACGCTGGTCGGAGCCATTTCGCGGGGGCAGTCACGGGAGCGAATGCCGTCACCTACGGATTCACACCAGCTACGGCAGCGACCATGCTGGGGACCCTCGGCTTGATCGACACGGACGGGGACGGCTGGCTCGAACTCCCCGGCGGCCTCCCGCTGGAAATCACGATCGAGGTGATCTCGAATTCCACCCGGATCGGATACGGGTTGATCATCCAGGATGCTTGGCAGAATGCGGGGATCTATACGACCCTGAAGGTCGTCGAATTCGACACGCTGAGAGACCACCTTGCTGCGGCGACAGGCGATGCGTTCATCTTCGGGCTCACAGGGTCCGATGACCCACACTTCGGACGCAACGTCTACTCCTCCTGCGGGGAGCTCCACGTGCAACGATTCTCAGCCTGCGCAGCTCCGACCGCAGCAGACAAGGCAATCGACGCGCACCTCGCCGCAGGCGCGGTCACGCTCGATCTGGACACCGCGTTCCAGCACTACGTGCAATATCAGCAAGCCGTTGCGAAGCAGCTGGAGATGATCTACCTCGTCAAGCCGACGTTCCAATTCGCGCACTGGAATACCGTCGGGAACGCCGAACTCGCGAATCCCTTATCTGTACGAGAAGACATGTTGGGCCGGATGATGGAGCTCCTCTACCTGAAGTAGCCGCAGAGGGCGAAAGATCGCATGGGCTTGGCAGCGCCGACGACTTGACGAGAGCAGCTACCCGCGTCATCGTAGAACACCATGAAGCGGCCCGGTGCCCTTGGATGCGTCCTGCTGATGATCGCGCTCCCGGTGCTGACTGTCCTCGGCGAGCCGGTCGACGAACACGCCGAGGCCCTCCACGTCGGGATAACGATCGGCGGCGCGGCGGCGGGACTCCTCGCGGGGACCTCGATCGGCCTCGCGTTCAGTGCCGATGCGATCGATACGCCGCTGTCGAACACGCTTCTTCTGACGGTTCCGGTGGCCGCCGCCGGAGCGGCCGCGGGTGCGATCGTCGGACGATGGATCGCCGACGTCGTTCTCCAGCATCAGCCCTCACCACTCTTCGCCGTCGTCGAGGGGGCCGGTTTGGGATTCGTGGGCGGTGCAGTCATCGGCGGCGTCACGTTCTCGCTCAACTTCGTGATCGCCTACCACTTGCTGGAGGTTCCCGAAGGCTACTGGGGCGATCCCCCCATTCCTCCAGCTGCGATGGCCGTCCTCGCCGGCGGGGTCTGGGGCGGATTCTTCGGAATGGTCGGCGGAGCGGTCGCCATCCCGCTCGTTTCCCTCGTGATGGAGTTCTGATCGGACGCAGTTTCAGTCTTCGTCGGAGTCCCCAGTCGAGTCCGTCAACGAGACATCGTCGTGCCCTTCCCAGGTCTCTTCGAGGTAGGCGTCCCGGCCGGATGCGGTTGTGTAGGCTTTGTACTGCGCTAGGTACTTCTCGTAGTAGTTCTGGTGATATCCCTCGGCAGGGTAGAAGGTCTGCGCCGGGAGGATCCGGGTGACGATCGGCTCGTCGAAGACGCCCGACTCCTCGAGCGCCTCTTTCGACGCCTCAGCGAGTGCCTGCTGTTCCTCGTCCAGGTAGAAGACCGCTGTGTTGTACTGGCTGCCACGGTCGTAGAACTGACCGCCCTCGTCCGTCGGGTCGATGCTCCGCCAGAACTGCTCGAGGAGCTCTCCGTAGGTGATTCGCTCCGGGTCGTACAACACGAGCACCGCCTCGTAGTGCCCGGTCGTCCCGGTGATCACCTGATCGTAGGTCGGGTCCTCGACCGTCCCCCCGGTGTAACCGGAGATCGCCTCGACCACGCCGGGCATCAGCTCGAACGCCGCCTCGATGCACCAGAAGCATCCCCCGGCGAAGATCGCTTCGCGATGCCCTTCCTGTGAAGTTGTAGGTCCGCTCATCTCTCCCTCCCCGGACGACGCATTCATCGAGCCGCCCAGCTGCCATCCAAGAATTCCCAAGACGGCTGCCACGACAGAAGCCGTAAGCACCCGCCGGATCGATCTGCGTCGCGATCTCGTCTTCATGGTGATCTCATCAAACTCCGAGGCTGTGAGGCTGAAGTGGAGACAGGATAGGGTTTTGGCGTTGGTGACAGAGACGTAAGTCGGCTCCGCCTCAGACTACTCTGGCGGAGGTGGCAACCCGGAGACAGCAGCAAGCAGAGTCTCCGCCACGTGAAGCAGATCGACCACCAAGCGTTCGTCCAAATCTACGATGCCTTCATACTCCGCGAGGTTCCTCCGTTCGTGGCACTTACTGAGGAGACGCCAGGCAGCCGCATCGAGGTTCGCGGTGTGGGGAAGCGCTTGGAAGACGAGGAAGCGATTGTCCGATCGATACCCAAGCCGACGCAGGGCCGCCAACGCAAGAGCATGGGCCGCGTTGTATGCCAGATCGAAGCGGCTCTCCAGCGCGAGATCGGCGCGACCAGCATCCCGTAGGCGAGTTCTGCCCGAGCGAACGAGCCCGTCGTATTCGCGCCTAGCCGACGGCTCACGCTTCAACGCACCGATCTTCGCTAGTCGGTCGAGTTCAGGAGATGTCATCTTCCGTCCCGATCATGAACAGGCGAGGCTGTACCGCGATGCGCGCCGCGAAGGAGTCCCGCTGTCGGCTCCGCTCCTGCCATTCGCGCCTCGTTATCACGTTTGGATTGACGGTACGCCCGAGCTGGGCTTCGACCTTCTGGAGTGCCGCGAAGACCTCCGGATATCCGATGTCGTCTGAGACAACCAGCAGGTCGATGTCGCTCTCAGCAGTGTCTGTCCCCTTGGCGATCGACCCGTAGACAAAGGCTGCCTGGATCCCCTCCGCCAGCGGATCCAGAGCACGACGAAGCGGTTCGATCAGCCCGACCGTCTTGGCAATCAAACCTTGCAGTTCTTCGAACGCTGGGCAGTCAACGTTTGCCTGGTAGTGTTTCTGGTTGCCCACGCGTGTCGCCGTTACCCATCCCGCCGCCGCAAGGCGCTGGAGCTGGCGGTGCACTGCCCCCGTGCCACTTCCGGCAAGGCGGATCAGTTCGGCGCTCTGGAAGCGCCTCCCGGGCTGACCAAACAGAAGGCCCAAGACACGCTGCTGAACGGGTGAGAAGAGGGCCCCCGCCAAGCCCGGGGACGTCGCTTCGTCATTCCTTCCCATAACGGGAATGATCATACCCGATTTGGGAACGATCGGGAAGGCCTCTCTCGTCGCGGGTACCAGCTCTCGGCCCTGGCCTCGGCCAGATCGAGTACACTGCGCGCATGGCAGGAGGGATCGTCTTTCTGAGGACCGCGCAGTTCGAAGCGGTGAAGTCGTTCTATCTCGACCGGGTCGGGATGACCGTCTGGCTTGAGCAGCAGGACATCACGATTCTGCGCCACGGCAACCTGCTCGTCGGGTTCCACAAGCAGGACACGTCCGACCTCGACGCGCTCCTCACCTTTTTCTACGACACTCGGGAGGAAGTCGACGCGATGTACGCCAAGCTGTCAGACATTGCAACGACAGAACCAAAGGAGAATACCAAGTACCGCATCTACAACTTCTTCGGCAAGGACCCGGAAGGCCGGAACATCGAGTTCCAGTGCTTCTTGCACCAGGTGCCGGAGATCATCGGCGGCTGACTTCTCAGACCAAGAGAACCTCCATCAAGATCTCTCTTTATCTTCTAGTCTCCTCTCTGCCCTGACACTTCTCTCTAGTCCTAGCTAGGCCCTGTCAGTAGGGTGGGGAAGGGTGATGGCAATGAGAAGCCACATGGGGATCAGGATCGCCATGATGCTGGCAGTCGTCGGGAGTGCGCTCTGCTTCTTGCCCTTCGATGCATGTTGCGAGACCGACTGCTCGGTCGCGTGCCAACAAGCACCCGTGGGAACACACGAAGAACTCATTGCCGAGCACGTGCTCGGAGGATTGCCCGTCCTTGCGGATCCAGCGCATCAGACGATCTCAGTCCGAAACGCGTACGTGATCTGCTACAACACACAGGCGCGCGTTCCTGAGTGGGTTGCCTACCACGTCATACCAGACTACCTGAAGGCTCCCGAGCGGGATGGCGAGTACAAGAAATTCCACGCGGATCCGGACATCCTCGGAGAAGCCCTTGATTCGGACTACGATGGCTGGTGGTCCCAGCGTGGCTACGACAGAGGCCATCTGGCTCCGTACGCCATCGCAGGCGGAGATCGTGATCGGGATGGAGGCTACGCCGTCTACCCGTTCGATGACCCCGCCAATGACCTCGATGACGCAAAGACGGTCTGCGAAGTCAACTACATGACGAACGTCGCCCCACAGCACTGGAAGCTCAATCGATCAGGGGGCCTCTGGTGGCAGCTCGAGAGAAAGCTCCAGGATGAGTGGGTTGGGAGCAGGGAAATGGAGCTCTGGGTGATCGCGGGCTGCGTCCTTGGTGCCGGCGAGCTAGAAGGCATCGGAGACGACAGCGACATTCTCGTCCCTCCCATGTTCTTCAAGATCGTGGTTGACGAGCTGTCCCCCTCCAAGGTCCTGGCCTTCCTCTTCCCGCACCAGCGCATCAAGCATGGGGAGATTGAGGACTTCCTGGTATCCATCAATGTGATCGAGGCGCTGTGTGGATTCGACTTCTTCGCGGGGCTCGATGATGACATAGAGGAGGCAATCGAAGACCAAGACACATGGGAGAACTGGGCGACGTTCTAGGCCGAGGCCCTAGAGCTTCCTTGCCAAGCGCACAGTCAGCAGTTCGCTTCTGTGAACTGCGAGGGGCTAGCACGAGCAAGCTCCCGAGTTTCCTGCAGTCGTTGCATTCCTCGCGACCGTCTGGAGCCTCAGGCAGATCGTAGATGTCGCTAGGGCCTACTGCAGAGCTGTACCGAACTCAGCGCTGACTGTCGCGTACAGCTGTTCGGCCCAGTCGATCAATCCCAGAACCTCCTCTCGGGCGTTTCTCAGCGTCACGACATCAACCTCTTCTGGCCTGTGAACAGCCTTGTTTCTTATGCGTGCCAGTGGGCCGAGCTGCTGGATTCCGTCATCTGCCAAACCCATTCCGTCAAGTGCCTCGATGGCACGCGACAGGGATCGAGTGTCCTTCCCCGCCAGCCGTGCAGCCCCGACGACCAGCTGCTCTAATCTCGTCCACGTCTCAAGGAAGTAGCCAAGCACCGTCGCACGGATCTCCTCAGGTCCTCTGTCAACCTGCCACTCCTCAGGTAGTTGCCCAGTCTCGAGTGCTCCCCGCACATCGTCTGAGATTGGGAGAAGCGGATCGTTGTCGGGATACAGCGTAGCGCGCGCAATGGCCGCGGCCTCCTTCCGAAATGCAGCACTTGCCGGGATCCGGAACTTGGCCACAAGTCTGTTGGCAAAGTCCAGCTCATCCTTCTTGGCGAAGTCTGCCTCGACATCGTAGGTGCCCACAACGTGGCCTTCCTGCAAGAGCGGCCGAAGAGCAGCTGGCGGACAAATGCCAAGGAGCCGCACGTTGACTGTATCATGCTCGGAGTTGATTGATATCCGCCCGGAGGGATAGGGCAGCCCGCATACATACACAGTTGCCTCGGGTGGATCGGGGTTCTCAAGAGCAAAAGAGCACGCCACGCGCAGTGATGATGTAAGATCGAGAAGGGGAGTTCCACAGATCTCATAGTGCTGCAGAAGACTCCACTGAACGAGCCGCTTCCGAATGTCATCCTTCCCCTCCAACTGGCTCCTCTGTATCAGCCTGCAGATGGTTTCCGCTGCCGTACGCAATAGGGTGAATCGGCTGGCCAGCTCGGCCCCACCTACGTGGGAGCCACGGTAGATAGTCGGGTACAGCGTCGATCTTCCGGCCTGGTTCTTGAAGTCCACAGCCTGTCCCCGGAAGTAGAAGACGAAGTCCTTGTTCAGGATCGCAATTCGTGCTACGTGCTCGAAAAGCTCTCGGAATGTCTCGACGGGGCACGCATCGGCTGCGCCGATTTGTGCTGGCGTCGCGGATTCCCCAACAGCCGACTTCGTGCCCTGCACATAGTCGTGTGTGAGATGGACTCTCCTAAGTAGCCGCATCTTAGCCATCTCCCCCGCGGCCTGAACACTCGGATCCAACTACGTCTGCCAGAAACTCCGAGCCAGGTGCCACACTAGAGATTAGAAGGTTGTCGCGGGCTCGGGTGATGGCGACGTAGAGAAGATGGCGCTCGGTGTTATAGACCTCCTCCAAGTCGGTGTCGTCGGCAACGGTTTCGATTCGTTCTTGGGATGGGATCACTTCGTCGTCGCATGCCATGACTATGACGGCCCGGAACTCCAAGCCTTTGGCGAAATGCATGGTGCTGATGGATGCGTAGCCATGAGTAGTCTCGATGTGCTCGTCGAGGATCTTGTACGGCAGGTCTGCGGCCTTGGCTGCGACCTCGGCTCTCCCGAGCTGATCAGCACCACGGACGAAGATGCCGATCTCGTGAGGAGCCAGGCCTTCCTCGATTCGCTCGCTAATCCACTGCTGAACGTGCTTTCTCTCTGTTTCTTCTGAACTCGCAATACTGATCTCAGGCGCAGGGCCATTGAATACAGAGACAGTTCCCCTTCGGCTTTCGATGTTGCCATCGACATCCGCAATCTCAGGATCGAGCAGGCGATCGGCTTGAGCTCTTATCTGGTGTGACGTTCGGTAGTTCACTCGGAGCGTCCGGGACCGTCCCCGGATATCAACTCCGAGGGCCTTCCAGGAGAAAGGCTGCTGGAAGATCCGTTGCCCAAGGTCACCCGCGAAGAAGAGCGCGTTCGGGCGATCTCTACCGATGGCGGCCAAGAATCGGAGCTGGGAGACGGTGATGTCTTGCGCTTCGTCGACCACGACGAAGTCGAAGGGCGGGTGCTTGTGTGTTGCCAGCTCCTCGCCTAGTCGGTGATAGACTTGCGATTGGGTCACGAGCCCCTGCTTGGCGAGCGCTCCCCGCACATCCTCGAAGATTGACCAGAGCACCTTGCGATGTGTCTCAGGGAGCCGGGTCTTGCGGCCGAGTCGAAGAACATCGCGGTACTCCTCCCACGCTGCAAGCTGCCACGCATTGACGACCTGCTCCCATTCCGCCAGTAGGAATCGCAGGCTGAATCGGTGCGCCTCAGCAGCCTTTGATGCTGCTGAGATCGCAGCCTTCACGTCTCTGCTCGTGGCAACCTTCGGCTTTTCGATGTTGAGTTCGTGGAGGCGTGCGCCTAGCGCGTTCATCGAGTACACGTCGATGCGTTCTCCCAAGCGTGGCTTGCTTCCGATGAGACAGCGGAGCTTGGTTCGCAGTGCGTTGGCAAGTGACTCAGAGAACGTTGTGATCAGGACGCGTGCATCTTCGTGCTGTTTCGCGAGATGAACAGCTCGATGGAGTGCCACGATCGTCTTGCCGGTACCGGCAGAGCCGGACACCCGTGCTGGTCCGCTGTAGTCGCGCTCGACCCACTGACGCTGGGCGGGATGCAGGAAGACGGACCACTTCTCCCAGGGGTAGTCGAGCGCCTGCTCCAACTCCTCGACGTCAGTCAACACACGGAATCGACGTTGGGCATCGGGATGCTCAAACGGATCGACATCTGCTTCAGTTACAGCCGCAACCTGGGGCTTGGCGCCGACAGCAAGATCGAGAATTGCTTCGGCGGCTTCTTCGGGCAAGTGCTCTGCCACATCAAGGATCGTGTCCTCGGTCGCTTCAAACACGTCTGCGAGCCAGGAGGGAGGCACACCGTAACCGAGAAGCTCCTCTTCAGGGACAGCTGCGAGCAGGGCCGGTTTGGGCTCCGCGACAGCCACTGCCTCCACATAGCGTGGGATGAACACGTCCTTGACTGTCTCGCGGATCTCAACGAGCTGTGCAGCTCCGGTGCGCGGATGCGTCTCGAGCCTTCTTCGCTGTGCCCAGTCGTAGGCCTTGTCATGATGATCGACATAGCAGAGGAGCAGGCTCTTCCCCGTCTTGTGAACAATCAACCGAAGATCAGCACTGACTCGGACTGACCAGAAGCAGTCGTCCTTGGCGTGTTCGACACGATGGAACTGCAACCCGGGATTGGCTGGGTTCATCTGAAGATCAAAGGCTGTCGTCTTGGCAGCCTTCTGCTCCTTGGCAGTGAGTCGAGCGAGGCTATCCGTAAAGGAACTGGCGATCCGGAATTCCATCAGTCCACCCGGAAGACCTTCATGACTTCGTCGCCGAGGTGGTTGATGACCTTCACGGCGATGCGCCCGGACTCGGGCTTGTCGAATGGGCGAGAGGTGTCGCTGTGCAAGGTCTCCCAAGCCTCCTCGTTGATCTCGGCCTTGAGTGTCGTCTTGAGCGACTTGTACGGGTCATTGGCACCGAGGAAGTAGGCGTGGCGGACGAAGAAGCTCTCCTCGTTGTAGTCGGTGTCAATGAACCAGCAGGCAATACCTTCGGCCCCGTCGCTTCGCACCTCGCCGGTGTTGGGATGGAACACGTCGACACCGTTGACCTTGACGCGGATCTGACCCTCTTCGCCTTCATCTCCAGCATCGAGAATCTCGATGTCAGGCTCACCGAAAATGACAAAGAGATTGCCCTTCGAAGTCTTCTTGAGATCCTCCGCCATGTGGAGATCGGCGTTCATGCGTGCCTTGAGCACTGGGATGCGACCGAGGCTGCTGAACTCTGACGAGTGGGCATCGTAGCTGAAGGCGCAGGCGATTAGGACGTCGAAGTCGGCATCGCCAGCTTCGCGTGCAGCTGCGACGAGATCGGGGCGGCTGACGGTGCCGAACTCGGGGCCAATGAAGATGGCGGCTCGTTTGCTGATTCCAGTCTCCTCGCTGCCCTCGACGTAGCGGCCTTCCGCGCAGATGTACTTGCCAGGCCAGGGAGCGAGCGAGCTGAAGTCGATCTTGTCTTCCTTGTGTGCCTGCTGGACGCCGGCGATTCTGAGGTTCTCGAGGATCATCTCGACGAAGCCTGCTTCATCCTCAGCGTCGATGGTCGGCGCCTCGAGCGGATCGATCAGCTCATCGTTCTCATCCACGCCAAGCACGCGGTGGGGAGAGAGACTCTCGACAGTAAACGGTCCGGCAACACGAACCTTCTTCTTGTCCTCGTACGGCTTGTCGTAGAGATACTCGTAGTCCGCCTTGGCAGCGATTGAGGCATCAATTTCCTGTTGGCGTTTGATGCGAAGCTCCCACCATCTGACGTGGGCTCCTTGAGCTTCCTCAGGCCAGGATTCGTCTACGTCACGCGGGATTTCCCACTCCTCCCAACTCTTGGCAAGGACCTCGTTGAGCTGCTTGCGGAGAGGTTCGAGCCTCTCTTGGAATTCCTCCCAGATTGCATCGATCTCAGCGTTGCTGACGATGTCCCTGAGCATGATGTGAGGCACGCGCTCATAGACGAATCCTTGCCGGAGATCTCCCTGTGTTAGGGCAGCAGCCGGTTCGGTTTGCGTTAGCTCAGCTTCCTTGGCTCTTCCCTCGGCGCTGTCGGCAAGAAAGTAAAAGGGATACCGCGCGGCCATCACCCGCGTACGTGCAAGTGCCAATGCCACACGAGATGTGTCAATCGTAATCCACCGTCTTCCCCACTGCTCGGCGACAGTTGCTGTAGTACCGGAGCCGCATGTCGGATCAAGAACCAAGTCCCCCGGATCCGTTGCCATGAGTAAGCATCGCTGAATGGTCTTGGTCCCAGTCTGCACAACGTAGACCTTCTCGTCTGTGAAGCTCCCGGTCCCCGTGTCCTCCCAGAAGTCAGAGATCGCGAAAGCCGGGTAGTCTGTGATGTACCTGCGATACGCCAGCGACGTTCCAGATCGCTGCAACCGATCAGCCTTCATGAGACGAGTAAAGCCCTCTTGTGAGCTCTTCCAGAAGCCCTTCCCTGGGTAGTGCTCGACACCCTCGAAGAGGAACCCGAAGTCTGTTGAAGCGCTGCCGCTCTGCGAGCGTAGATCACTCAGTCGGAAGACGAGAGCTTGCGGATCAATGGCGTCTGGATTCCTTGTCTCCTCTCCTGTCATACGACGCGGAGGAGCCGCAGCCCTCCTGATGAATTGGTAGGTGGACACTCCTTCTCCACCAAGACGTTTTTCGTTGAGAGGTGCGCGATACTTGACTGACTCCTTGCTCTTCGCGTACCAGAGCAAGTAGTCAAAGGATCGCGGGAGGAGCGCTAGACCACGCCCTGTCGTCTTGGAGAAGCCAATCTCGCTGATCAGGTTGGACTCTCCGAACACTTCATCCATGAGTGCTCTCACGCGATGGACATTCTCGGTCCCGATCTGCACAAAGATCGAGCCCGATTCAGCAAGCAGATCTCTCGCGACCAACAGCCGATCTCGCAGGTAGGTCAAGTACGAGTGGATTCCGTCTTGCCAGGTATCGCGAAAGGCCTTCACCTGCTCCGGCTCTCGAGTGATGTGATCAGCCTTGCCATCCTTCACATCTCGGCTCGTTGTCGACCACTGGAAGTTGGAGTTGAACTTGATGCCGTACGGTGGATCGATGTAGATGCATTGGACCTTGCCCCGCAACCCCTCACGCTCGGCGAGAGAGGCCATGACCTGAAGGCTGTCGCCAAGGATCATCCGATTCGTCCAGTTGGCATCGTGCTGGTAGAACTCGGTCTTGGCACCCTCATCCGGCAGGCCATTGAAGTCAGCGAAGAGATCGATCTGCTGCGGGACACCCTCCTTTGCCTGCTCCTCCGTCCGACGCCGAAGATCGTCAATTAGGACCTTGGGATGGACCTTCTCCTGAATGTAGAGAGGAGGCGCTTGGACGACAAGATCGGACCAGTCCTGTTCATCTTTGCCGCGCCAGACGAGTTGTGGATCGAGGTCCCGATTGCGGCGGTCGTAAGCGATCTGAATCGGCGACTTGTCTTCCTTGCGCATCACGGACTCGAACTCGGCAGTAGGGATGTTCTTGCGCGACGCGTCGTCGTGGGTGAATGCTTCGACCTTCTTCGGTTCCTTCTTTCGCTTCGCCATCAATCTCCCCTGCCTTGCTCGGTCAATGTGCCAATCAGTTCATCAAACTCACTTCTGATCTTCGCTTCTAGGTCGGACTCCATCAGGTAGACATCGATCAGTTCTGCAAATGCCCAGCGCCCGAAGCTCTTGGCATTGTTGACGCCGGGTATCCAGTAGGTCTCCATTGTCGACTTCTTCTCTTTGGCGTCCTCACGGCGATACCCCTTGACCTCGACAATCAGGTGTAGTGGATCGTCATGGCCGTCATCGACGAGCACGATGAAGTCGGGAATGTAGATACGAGGCGCCGAGCCGTACTTGTACGGGACTTCGAGTCCCAGGTTGTGGTTCTTGGCGTAGGCGATCACCTTGGGATGGCTCTCGGCGATTCGGCAGAACTCAGCTTCCCAGTCGCTGTCGAGGACAACCCAATTGATGTGGCATCTCCTGGAATCAGTCTCCCACCGATGCTGGCGCGAGGTATTGAAGCGTACGTGCTTCGTTGATCCCGTTGGGTTGTAGGGGTCAAGGACGGCCTTGATCGGATGCTCTTCCCTCATGGAGCGCGTGATGGCTGCCGTGATCTTGTTGCAGGCCATGTCGGCCAGCTCCTGGTACATGAGCTGGGCCGGGTACGTGTCTCCCTTGCAGACCAGTTGAGTCTCCAGCCATTCCCGAGCGATCCGCTTGAGCTGGCCGAACAGGTGGTACTTCGGCTCATCGCCCTCATCTCGCCACTTGGTGATGAGCAATCGTTGGGTCAGGTGATAGAGCAGGGTCGACTTCCGCAGATCTTTCGTGTGTATGAGATTGAGGTCCACGCCCTCTCCAATGATGCCGGAGTTGTGTGTGATCGATGGCCCCACAAGATCAGGTGTGAGTTCGAGGATCGATTCGGCATTGAACTGCGCTGTGAGCTGCTCTTCGGGCAGTTCGATTCGGTAGCCGGCGACACGAGGGAATCGAATCTCCAGTGCATCTCGTTCTGGGCTAACGGCTCGAACCATGACGGTTTCGCGCGGAGGCTGAGGAGGTGCAACCACAGGTTTGGCGGTGAAGTCGAACGGAATGCCCAGGACATCGGCGTACTCGACATTGAACAGGTTGTCGTCATTCAGTTCGTAGGACTGGCGCCGCAGCGCGCGGCCGATGACCTGCTCGCACAGAAGTTGGGTGCCAAACGCGCGGACTCCGAGAACGTGTGTCACGGTATTGGCGTCCCATCCTTCGCTGAGCATGGATACGGAGACAACGCAGCGCACGGATTCTCCTAGGCGGTCTTCCTTGCCGACCGTATTCATCACCTCTCGAAGCAGGTCTTGGTCGGTCATGGACTCGGCATTCTTGATCCCCTCGCCCCTAGCGATCTTCTCGCGGCGGAAGCGATCGATCTCGTCAGATGCCATGGCTCGGAAGTTCTTATCAAGCGCATCGCCGGATTCAAGTTGCGAACTATCGATCAGAAGCGTTCGAGGTCGGGCAATCGGATTGCCGTGCTCATCGAAGTTGCGAAACAGCTCGAAGCGTCCATTGATGAGCTGACTGGAGCCATCCTCGTACTCCTGCTCGTAGCCGGAGATGAAGTCGTACACCAGCTTGCTTGTCGATGTGTTGTTGCAGACGATGATGAAGCAGGGAGGCACACGGATGCCGGCCTCTTCCCACAGTCTGTAGGTCTTCTCGTAGTGTCCATAGAGGGCGTCGAGGGCCGTTTGCAGCGGGACTGGTAGGCTCTGAGGATCGAGGTTCTTCGCCTTGCCGCGGCCCTTCTTGGGCATCTTGGATCGGATGTGCTCCCATAGGTTACGGAACCTCGGCATCTCCTCGCCCGGGATGTTGTCCGCCACAGGCACGCGAGGGAGCTTGACAATACCGCACTCGATGGCGTCCATGAGCGAAAAGTCACTCATCGACCATGGGAAGAGCGTTCCTTCCGCGTAGCCTGATCCACTAAGGAAGAAGGGCGTTGCCGAAAGGTCGATGACTCGAGAGATGCCGATCTTCTTAGCGACTGTCTCCAGACCTGTGATCCAGACCCGCGCGGCTTCGGCGTGCCTCTCGGCTTCTTTGCGGTCATCGCCCTTGAGAGCCTCTTCATCTGACTCGCCAGGCTTCTCGCGATAGCAGTGGTGCGCTTCGTCATTGAGTACGAGGATGTTCTTCATCCCCATGAGATCCGGCATAACCCGCTGGAGCATCTGGCCCGCGTTTTCCAGTGTCTTGGGTGCTTCGCCTCGCCGTCCCTGGAGGAGTGCTCGGCCGCCCTTGGAGATCTCCATGCGCTCGCGAAGCATGAATGCGTGGTAGTTGGTGATGACGATCTTGGCGCGTTGAAGGTCTGGCAGCATGTCACGAGGAACCAGCTCGCGACTCTCGTAATAGCTATCTGGATCATTTGGCTGGAGGACACGAAGGCGATCGCGAATTGTGATTCCCGGCGTCACAACGAGGAATCCACGTGTGAATCGGCTGCTTGTTGGTCGGCGGACAGCGTTGATCGTCTGCCAAGCGATGATCATCGCCATGACTGTTGTCTTGCCGGCGCCGGTCGCCATCTTCAACGCCACTCGGAGTAACTCAGGATTGGCGTCGTTGTTCGCGTTCATGATGTGTTCGAGGATGCCCTTCTCGCGCTGCCCCAAGCGTGGCAAGACTTCGGTCAGCCAGATTGACGTCTCGATGGCCTCGATCTGACAGAAGAACGGACGGATGTCGCTGAAACGATGGTGTCTCCAGTGCTGGAGAAGTCGAGCCGTCTCGGGAGTCACGTGCCAGTCAGCTGGGTTCGGTATCTCCCGCCAACGGCTCACGTAGTCACGGACCTGGTTGATAATGGAGGTCGGGTCATACAGTTGCTCTTGCGTCGATAGTCCCTTCCCTTCATCGAAGACCAGCTGCTGCTGCGTGGATTTGCCCTTGCGCTTTCGCGGTTTGGGAATCGGAGTGATAAACGAAGCTCGACGCCTGAAGTCCTTGATCTCCTGTGTAGGCTGACCCTGGGCGTCAAGTTCCCAATGCCGAGCTGGGCATTCATAAGGTGAGTTCAGGACCGGCGCCTTGAAGAAGTCGTTGGTCATGTCTTCAAGAACTCCTTGGCTACCCAGTCGTTCAGTTCGAGGAAGGCCGTGAGCGCTGCGTCATCGGAGAGAACACGAATCGAGAATCTCAGGTGCCTGTCGATGCTCTCCTCTGGCAGGCTGACTCCAGGAATGGAGTTATACATGTCCAGCAGCTCCTTCCGTTTCTCGGCAGAGGCGAATGCATCGCGCTTTCTCATGTGGCCGAAGTAGGTCTCGATACGCGCCTTATTGGCCATCACGCGGAAAAGCCCCATCCAATGGCTGTTGTCCCCGACCCATGGGATGAATGAACCGTATGTGCGTCCCGAGCCCCAGGAGATCTTGATGTCCCCATTGCTCCGCAATCCATCCAGGAGACTTTTCACAGTCTGGACGATGTCGGCGCTGTGATGACTCGCCAGATTCTCGAAGAACGTCTCCTCGGTCCACGTCTTCCTTGGACCCGAAGTCGCAGGGGGGTGCTTCCTCTCTGTGGCCCCGATCAGTCGAGGCACCAGAGCCTGAGAATCCCCGCCGGCAAACTGCTTGACCTCGACGGCGAACACGTCGGCTGGACTCATCTGCTTATTGAGGAACTCGACGATCCGTCGCAGCTCTCGTGGGATGACGTCGGCGACGAAGACGAGCCGAATCCGTCCCGCCGTGAGGTTCGTGCGAACTCTCTCCCAGTACGCATCGACATCGGCCTCGCCATCCAAGAGCCCCAAGATCGCATCGCCCGGATCCTCCCCCAGGCTCTCACACTCGGCCTCAAACGCGCCGAGGATCCTCTCCAAAGGCCAGTACACAACAGCGTTGGCGGCGTACTCCAGGAGCTGTCCGACCACCTCGCGACGCAGCCTTGTGTCCGAGCTTCGCTTCACCTCGACAAGTGTGGGGATGCCTTCTTGATCGAGGAAGAGGTGGTCGACTGACCAGCGCCCACCCTGTGACTCGTCGCTAGGAAGGCCCATCTCCCGAGTGACAAGAAGCCAACGGCGTGGATCGTCGCTATCCATCTGGTCGCCGGCGAGAAGGTTTGGGTACTGCGCAAGCAGCTCCTGCAGGATGTTCTCGGAGTCGTACGGCTGCTCGCTCATCTCGACCAGCTGGCCCTCCTTGCCAACCAAGTAGATGCCTCCAGACAGAATGCCACCTCCCTCCCGCCGATTCTAGCCAAGTCTACTGAAGGATGCGGAGGCATCCAAGATGTTGTAGGATCAGCCACGATCCAGCAGCACGGCTCGCAGCCATCCGGTCAATCTCTCAACCGCTTCGTGGTCTTCTGGGTCGGCTTGGAGGTGCGCATCTGTGGCACAGATCGAACCGAGAGAGGTCAGGCTGAACGACAACAGCATCGCCGTCATCCGCTCGGCCGAGGCGGACGACGCGGAGCGGCTCGCCGAGCTAAAGCGCGCGGTGGTCTGTGAGGGACCCTGGACGCTGGCGCAGGAGGATGAGCTGACGGCGACCGTCGAGGACTACGCCAAGTCGGTCGAGCAGTACCTCGAGGACGATGGATCGATCTACCTCGTCGTCGCCCGTGATGGCCTCGTACTCGGTACGGTCCGCATCGAGGGTGGCTGCTTTCGACGAACGATGCACGGTGCGGAGCTCCACTCGCTCTGGGTCGACGCCGCGTACCGACGCCTCGGTGTCGCCGACGCGCTGCTCGAGGCGGTCCTCGATTGGGCCCACGCCTCCGAGCGACTCGAGAAGATCTTCGCGCTCGCTTTCTCGACAACTACGCCCGTCCTCGCGCTCTACCGGAAGCACGGCTTCATCGAGGAGGGTCGAGGGCTCCGCGACATGAAGTTCGAGGACGGAAGCTACGCCGACACCGTTGTCTTCGGCCATTTCCTCGGCGCGGAGGACTGAGAGCAGATCCCCCTGAGCCCAACGCAGGACGTGCTGCGACAAACAGGAGACGGCGTGACGTCTGCGTGCCGGCTTTGCGCTGGGCAGCTCTCCGTTCCAGCGCGGGCCAGTTTCGCGCTCCGCGAAACTGGCGACGGATGCGTGCGCCGATTCGGGCTACCGAAGCGTAGATAGCGCCACGCGATCGCTTCCTTCAGCCCAGAGCGTTGCGAGGATCGATTTCCTGCCAGGCGGATCGTCGATACCTGGCAGGGGTGAGAAACGAGGGCTTCAAGCTCTCGTTTTTCACGCTTGGAGAGCTATCGAAGACTGGATAGCGCGATGCGCTCGCTGCCTTCGGCCCAGAGTAGTGCGAGGTCTATGGAGATGGGGCGGTGGAAGTCACCGACGTAATAGGCGTTCGCGATGGTCGTGGTCAGATCGCAGACAATGGTGTACCGCGTGGCCGGTGTGTGGGCTGCGTTGAGGATGGCAGCGACCCACTCGACGGTCGGCTCGCTCTTCGCGGCAAGCATCTGCGTCGCGATGTCGTATCGCCAGCATGGCCAGTGGCCGTGGGTGCGGTCCGAGAGGTAGAAGTTGGTGAGGGCAAACGTGTCGCCCTCCATCCAGACGACTGCGCCGTTCTCGACGACAGCGGCCGCTCCGGTCCGATCGACGAGCAGGTACTGCATGCACGTCATGAAGGCGCGATCGTATTGCGTGATCATCCGGACCGCCTCTTCGACGGTGGAGCACCAACGCATGATCAGCTGCTCCATCCGCCGGGTCATGCGTGGTTTGAATTGCTCTTCGTCGCTCAGTCCCGCGCACGGTGCGGAGAAGCTGTCGAAGAAAAGGCCGGCGCTGTTGATCCCCTGGAACTCGTACCAATAGGGCTCGCTGTTGCCGAATTCGCCCCGGATCTCATAGCCGAAGTAGACAACGCCGTGGAGGCGCCCGGCAGCCGGCTCGGCCCACAAATACGAGTCATTGCGGAACCAATCTTCGTTCCCTCCGACAACAACGTGACCGTCCCGCGCGATGACGACGCCGGTACAAGCGGCACCCGGCACCGAGGTGAAAGCGAACAGCAGGGCAAGTGCAACGGCAATTCTCATCGGCCCTCCCGAGTCAGAGCGTTGGGCTGATGCTAGCAAACGAGGGTGGGAAAGGACAAAGAGGTACGCTGTGCCGGCAGCACGAATCGGAGTTGGCCAGACCCGATCCCTCATCCCGCTGCAAAGATCCCCAATCCGGGGTTTCCTTCCAAGACAGGCGTGGGCCACGTACCTGCGATTTCAGTAAGATCTCGCCCCAAACCTGGATTCCCACGAGGAGAGACCGGAGATGGATGGCCTGGCGATCGGACTCGCTGTCTGCGCAACGTTCTGTTGGGGGCTGACGTGGCTCCTGATGAAGGTTGGTGTCGATCGGATGGATTGGATCGGCTTCGGGTTCCTCCGACCTTGGATGGCCCTTCCGTTCATCCTCCTGTTCGCCTGGCTGATCGATGGCTTCACGTTCGGATCTCCTCGCTTGGTGCTGATCGGCGTGGGCGCCGGGCTGCTGAATGCCGTCTTCGGCACGGCCTCCTACTACTACGCGCTCTCCAAGGTCTCGATGCATGAGGCAAACATCCTCGCCAACACGAACCCGTTCTGGGGCGTGGTCAGCTCGATCGTCTTCCTCGGCGAGCCAGCGAGACTCGTCACGCTCGGCGCTGGAGCGCTCGTCCTCGGCGGCACGTACTTCCTCGCGCGTCGCGGGAAGAATGACAAGCACGGCCGCAGCCTGCTCGGGGCGATCGCGGCGCTCGCTGCCGGCGCAGCGTGGGGTTACTCGAGCACGGTCCTGGCGAAGCTCTGCCTGAGCGGCGGGATGAGCCCGATCGCGTATCAGATCCTCTTCACGGGGAGCGCGGCCATCGGCTGGACCGTCCTCGCTCTTCCGCGGCTTCGTGCGGGACGATTGCGGTTCGGCCGGAAGGACCTCTGGGTGACGTTCGGATCCTCGATCCTCGGGATGTTCGTCGGCTGGATCTTCTGGCTGCTGGCTTTGCAGCGGGCGAACGCGAGCGCTTTGTCACCACTGATCAGTCTGACGCTCCTCTTCGCGGTGATTCTCGGCGTGATCGTCCTGAAGGAGCGGATCACCCGGCGGATCATCATCGGCGGCGCGCTCGTCGTCTCCGGCGTCCTCCTCGTTTCGGTCCTCGCGAACTAGCTCGGGAGTCGATGGCACTGCACAAGCGCATTCGGTTCCTGCGGGTCCCGGCATTGCCGAAGCATCGCGCCGGTGACGTATCGACATGCTGGCATGCTCTGCCCGGCGAAAGCAGACCGCTCGCCTTCCGGGCGAACGGCCTGCCGTGAAATCAGCGCAAGAGCGATGGCGTTCTAGTTGCAGCTGCCGATCCTGAAACCTCCGAAGAGCCCGACCGCCAGAGCAGCAAGGAGGAAGAGCACCCCGATGCCGAGACCGACAGGACAGACTGCGTCATCGATCGGCTCGGCCGGCTTGGCGACGGCCATCACGATCGGCTCGACGACGGGGAATCCGCTCACCTCGTCGGAGTGCAGCCAGATGAACTCGTTCGCGGCGTGCATCGCGCCTGCGGTGTCGAACCACGTATCGATCTCTGCCCATTCGCCGGCCTCGAAGTCGAACGTTACCGAGGATGCGAAGACGGGTGCGACGCCGAACTCCCCGACCTCACCCGGAAGCGGGAGCCCCGGATAGCCGTAGAAGATCTCCGGATCGCCCTGCTCGAACGCGCCCTTCCCCGAGGCGACCGGCGGGACCGACTGCTGGAGCCCGCTCAGGTTGACCGCCGACTCGAAGAAGCCGGTCAGGATCTCTTCGACGAGGCGACCATCGGCGTCACCGTAGAGGCGCATCGCGTTCAGGCCGCCGACGATCGCGGCAACGTCGTCGATCGTGTACGTCGCCTGCGACGCGAACAGGCCGAACGCCTCGTCGTAGTCGAGCGCCAGCGCTTCGAAGAAGTCGAGCGATGCGTTGAGGGATGCGATCGAACCGGTCGCGCGGTGGACCTCGATCAAGCCGCGGAGGGCGTAGCCAATCTCGGCAGCACGCTCAGCCGGGGCGTCCCGGAGGAGCACCCCAAGCTCGCCGATCCGCTCGAGCGCGAGCGACTGACGCGCGTCGCTCTCGGTCACCGCCGCATACCAGACGAGCCCCTGGATTGCCGTCGACATCTCCTTAACCGACATCCCCTCGGTCTCCATCCCGATGACGCGATCGAACTGCTCGTCGGCGACGCCGCGGAACATCGCAGCACCCTCCGGATCTCGATACCGGTTGGTCGCGCTCCGCGGCATCGCCTCGGCGCCAAGAACGTGGGCCAGATTCGAGATCGCCATCAGCATGACGAACGGATCGGCATCGTCGACCATCACCATCTCGCCGGCGTCGTGGAACTCCATCCATGCGAGCGCCTGCTCCTTCGCCATCGCGGTCAGCACGAGTCCCATGAATCGCCACTGGGCACCGAAATCGTCCTCCGGCGTGCCGAAGTGCGCATCGATGTGGAACTGCTTCGCCCACTCGAGCTCCTTGACGAGGGTCCAGCCGAGGGCCGACCCGGTGATCCGCGTGTCGAACGATTCAGGATCCCACCGCAACGTCGCGAAGTCGGCCGGATCGGCGGCCTGGATCCAGTACGGATCGCCGCCGGCGAAGACCGTTCGGAGGAGCGCCGGATTGACCGGCGGCAACACGGTGTCGCCGTCGTCCGGATCGGCATCGGCGGTCGCGATCATCATCTCGACCATCGCCGGATCGAGCATGAACGTCTCACCCATCCCGGATCGCATCGTCAGATGCCCGAGGTTGTACCGCGAATACCAGTAGGCCTCTTCTTCGGCGGCGGTCAGGTCGAAATCGGGGTGGGTTCCGATTGCCTGACCGCCGACCGTCACGGCCACCGCGATCTGCAGGATCACGACAGCCAGCGTGCCCAGTTTCGCTCGTCTCATCTTCTTCCTCCTCGCATCTCGGAGTCGTGGAACATCAGTCCGTTTCGTGCACGCCCGAGGGTCGCGGCCCGGTATGTGCACGGTGCGAAGCGGGTGTGTGCCAAGGGTGGGTGAAGAGCCGGCAGAGCAGTTCGGGCCAGGATGCTTGACCGGCACCGCCCATTGACGTAGGTTGAACCGTCGACATGGCTTGGGGAGTGGGCGCACGGAGATGTCGGCTTTCGTTTCGGAGTGCGCAGAACACGCCCAAGAACCACGGAAGGTCCAAGGAGGTTGGAGTGAAACGTGTACTAGTCATGGCAGTCCTGCTCGCCCTTGCGATCCCGCTCTTCGTCGCCGGACAAACGACGCTCGAGACGGTTCTCGCACGCGGCGAGCTGATCGTCGGTGTCCACGGCTCGCTGCCGGGATTCGGGTTCCTCGACGCCACCACCGGCCAGTTCACCGGATTCGACGTCGACTACGGCAAGGCAATCGCCGCGGCGCTCGGCGTCGGTGTCGAATTCGTTCCGCTGACGGCCGGCGAGCGGTTCACGGCGCTGCAGACCGGCCAGGTCGACGTGTTGATCCGGAACACGACCTGGACGCTGACGCGCGACTCGAAGGACCTCGGCCTCGACTTCTGTCCGACGACCTTCTACGACGGTCAGGGATTCATCGTCCGGAAAGCGGACAACATCAAGTCGATCAAGGATCTCGACGGAGCGACGGTCTGCGTGACGTCGGGGACGACAACGGAGGGGAACCTCGCCGATGCGTTCCGGCTGAACGGGCTGACGCTGAACACCCAGGTCTTCGCCGAGACGGAGGCGGCGTTCGGCGCGTACGACGCGGGTGCGTGCGACTGCTACACGAGCGACAAGTCGCAGCTCGCTTCGCTCAGGACGACGGCAACCGTTCCGGGAGATCACACGATCCTTCCGGACACGATTTCGAAGGAGCCCCTCGGCCCGTTGGTGCGCCACGGAGACGACGAGTGGTTCGACATCGTCAAGTGGGTCGTCTTTGCGACGTTCTTTGCCGAGGAGCACGGAATCACCCAGGCGAACGTGGCGACCTTCTCGAGCGACAACCCGGAGGTCCGCCGGTTCCTCGGCTTGGAAGGCGGGATGGGCGCGAAGCTCGGCCTCTCCGAGTACTGGGCGGTTCAGGTAATCGCCGCGGTCGGCAACTACGGCGAGATCTACGAGCGGCATCTCGGCCCGGACGGGCTCGACATTCCGCGCGCCGGCTCGCTGAACGATCTGTATCTCCAGGGCGGTCTGATCTACTGCCCGGCTTGGCGATAAGACAGACTGCTTCTCGCGCTGCAAGCAGCGCGGGAGAGAACGGCCCATTCGATATGGGCCGTTCTCTCATCTGGGGTGGACTCGGCGTGCTCCGTTGGATGACATGAAGCGCAAGAGAGAACAGCCTGTACCCGTACGGGCTGTTCTCTCGTTCGCCAATTCGGGCTCCAGGCTGCGCCTGTCCAAGGCAGGCTGTACTCTCTTTCGGATCGCCCCGAGGAGGTTGACCACGTGAGAAAGAGGGCCGGATCGCCACGTTCGATCGCCTTCTGGCGCGACGTTCGCGTCCTACGCGTCGTCAGTCAGGTTCTGTTTCTCATCGGGATCGCCGCCGCCATCTGGTGGCTGATGAACAACCTGACGACGAACCTCGATCGATCGGGATTGAACATCGGCTTCCAGTTTCTACGCGATACCGCCGGCTTCCCGATCTCGGAGGGGATCGCCTACGAGCCGACCGACGTCAACGGCTACGCGTATCTGGTGGGAGTCGTGAACACGATCCGCGTCGCGGTGATCGGAATCGTCCTGGCGACGATCATCGGAACGGTGGTCGGGATCGCTCGGTTGTCGGGCAATTGGCTCGTCCGAAAGCTGGCCACGCTCTACGTGGAGACGGTCCGGAACATCCCGCTTCTCGTCCAGCTCTTCTTCTGGTACTTCGCGGTCATGCTGACTGCGCTCCCCTTGGTCAAGAGCGCAATCCGCCTTCCCGGCTCGATCTACCTGAGCCGGCGTGGGCTCTACATGCCGTGGCCGACGCCGACCGAGTCGTTCGGCACGTGGGGATGGTTCATCCTCGGCGGATTCGTCCTGGCGATCGGGGCATACCTCTTCCGAAAGGCCCAGCTGAAGCGGGCCGATCGTCCGGGCTTCCCGCTCCTCTGGGGCGCGGGAGCACTCCTCATCGTGGTGATTGCCGGCTGGTTCCTGACGCCGGGGAGCCCCCTCGCTCTCGACATTCCGGTGTTGAAGAAGTTCAACTTCGAAGGCGGCATGTGGCTTTCCACTTCGTTCTCGGCGCTCGTGATCGGCCTCGCGACCTACACCGGGGCGTTCATCGCCGAGATCGTCCGCGCCGGAATCCAGGCCGTCGGGAAGGGGCAGAACGAAGCGGCCAAGGCGCTCGGCCTGAAGAGGGGCCTGGTTCTGAGGCTCGTCGTCCTCCCGCAGGCGCTACGGGTGATCATCCCGCCGCTGACGAGCCAGTACCTGAACCTGACGAAGAACTCGAGCCTGGCGATCCTGATCGGCTACTACGACCTGCTGAACGTCGGCACGACGATCTTCAATCAGACCGGCCGCGCGGTCGAGATGATTCTGTTGATCATGGGAAGCTACCTGTCGATGAGCCTGCTGACGTCGCTCCTGATGAACTGGTACAACCGGCGGATCAAGTTGGTGGAACGATGATGAGAAGCTACGAACCTGCATCCAACGCACAGCTGCCGCCGCCGACCGAGCGGATCCCTGTCGTCCGCTGGCTCCGGCAGAATCTGTTCAGCAGCTGGTTCAACGCGATCCTGACGCTCGCATCCGCTGCGCTGATCGTCACCCTCGTCTACGGGCTCGGTCGCTGGGCGATCGTCGAAGCGCGGTGGGAGGTGATCCCGGCCAACCTGAAGCTCCTCGTCGTCGGCACCTACCCAATCGATCAGCTCTGGCGGGTCTGGGCGACACTCTACGCGATCGGTCTGCTTTCGGGGTTCAGCGGCGGACTGCACGGTGGGCTGATCCGGCGGATCGCCCTTGTCGGAGCGATCGCGGCGATCGTCCTTGCCATTCTTCCGTTCCCGCTCGCCACGAGGGGGTGGCTCCTCGGGGCTGCCGCGTCGGTCGGCGGCGGATTCGGGCTCGGACGGCTGGCGCAGTTTGCGACGGGAGGCAGATCGCGCCGATGGATCAAGCGGATCGAGATCGCTGTGTGGATCCTCTCGTTCCCGATCGGCCTCGTGTTGCTGAACGGAGTCGGCGGGCCGCTCCCGGTGATCAAGGCGAGGAACCAATGGGGGTTCCTGCTGAATCTCCTCGGCGCCGTCGTCGGGATCGGCCTCTCACTTCCGCTCGGCGTTCTTCTCGCACTCGGTCGGCGAAGCAAGCTCCCGGCGATTCGCCTCGTCTGCACCGCCTACATCGAGCTGATCCGCGGCGTTCCGCTGATCAGCCTGCTGTTCATGGCGAGCATCATGTTGCAGCTGTTGCTGCCGGACAACATCCGGCCGGATCTGGTCATCCGCGCGATGATCACGATCACGATCTTCTCGTCGGCCTACATGGCGGAGAACGTTCGCGGCGGGCTGCAGGCGATCCCGAAAGGGCAGTACGAGGCGGCCTACGCGGTCGGGCTGAACGGGGCGCTGACGACGATCCTGATCATTCTGCCGCAGGCACTCCGGGCGGTAATCCCGGCGATCGTCGGGCAGTTCATCGCCCTGTTCAAGGATACGACGCTCTTCGGGTTCATCGCGATTCTGGAGCTTCTCAACATCTCGCGGAGCGTCCTCAGCAACCTCGAGTGGCGCGGGACGATCTTCGAGTTGTACGTCTTCATCGGTGTTGTATTCTGGATTCTGTGCTACTCGATGTCGGCGATCAGCCGCCGGATCGAGAAGCGGCTCGGCGTCGGAGAACGCTAAACGCTAGGAGGAACTGAGTGTCCGTGAAGCCCGACGAGGGGATCATCATCTGCCGCGATGTCCACAAGTGGTTCGGCGACTTCCACGTGTTGCGCGGGATCAGCCTGACGGTCCAGAAGGGCGAGGTCGTCGTCATCTGCGGCCCGTCCGGCTCGGGGAAGTCGACGTTCATCCGGACGATCAACCGGCTGGAGGAGCACCAGCGGGGACAGATCATCGTCGACGGTGTCGAGCTGACGAACGACCTTCGGAACATCGAGACGATCCGACGGGATGTCGGGATGGTCTTCCAGCAGTTCAACCTCTTCCCCCACCTGACCGTCCGGCAGAACATCACCCTCGCACCGGTCTGGGTCCTGAAGATGAAGCGGGCGGAGGCCGATGCAGTGGCGATGCAGCTCCTCGAGCGGGTCGGGATCCCGGAGCAGGCCGACAAGTTCCCCGGTCAGCTCTCCGGCGGCCAACAGCAGCGGGTGGTGATCGCCCGCGCGCTGGCGATGAACCCGCAGATCATGCTCTTCGACGAGCCGACCTCGGCCCTCGATCCGGAGATGATCAAAGAAGTCCTCGACGTGATGAAAGAGCTCGCCCACTCCGGGATGACGATGATCGTCGTCACCCACGAGATGGGCTTCGCCCGCGAGGTCGCCGACCGGATCATCTTCTTCGACTTCGGCCAGCTGATCGAGGAGAACACGCCGGAAGAGTTCTTCCACAACCCGCAGCACGAGCGGACGAAGCTCTTCCTGTCTCAGATCCTGACCTAGACTGGGCACGCGTTAACTCCTCGGATTCGAGGGTGCGCTGGCTACTCCGCGTTCTCCAGGATCGCAAGGGCGATTCGGATCTCGTCATGGGTAACAGCGCCGTCGAGCTCACGAAGGATCGCCATCGGCCGTGCCGTTCCAACACGTCGCGCGACGGAGGCGATCCGCTCGTAGGTGTCGCGTGAGACCCAGGGCTCCGGGTCGGTCCGCTGTGTCGCGTCAATCCAGTCGAGGAGGATCTTCAGCGCGGCGGTCTCGCTAACGCCGAGCCCCTCGGCAACGGAGGCGGGCGACTCGCCCCGCTCGAACCGCTCCCGCGCGAGGCCCGTCTTCAAGTCGAGCGTCTTCCGCCGTCGGCGCTTCGGCTTCGGCTTCGGCACGGGACGGACGCTCGGATCGACGTCCTGTTCGAGAGCCCGGCTTCGACAGTACTCGGCGATCGTGGCGACGAACCGATCTCCGTATTGCCGCGCCTTGGCCTGACCGACACCGCTGACCTCGAGGAAGCCCTCGATCGACGTCGGTCTTCTTCGCGCCATGTCACGGAGAGCGGCGTCGCCGAAGACGATGTAGGCGGGAACGTGCCGCTCGCGCGCGACCTCTCGTCGAAGAACCCGCAGTGCGTCGAACAGGCCGCGATCGACCCCGGCCCACGAGTCGCCTGCCACGGCACGACGCGTCGGGCGCTCGGCCGGCTTGAGCAGCCTCGGCGTCTCGTGCCCACGGAGAGCCTCCCATCCACGCGGAGTGAGACCGAGCACGTTGTACTCGCCCCGCTTCTCGAGGTACCCCTGACCGACGAGCTGCTCGATCCAATCGCGGACGAGCCGCTTCGATTGAGCGCCGAGGAGTCCGTAGGTCGAGAGCTCGTCATGGCCGGCATCGACGATCCGTTGCTCACGAGAACCGGTCAGCACACCGGCCGTGACGTCACCACCGTACCGCTCGTCGAGCCGGTAGACGCAGGAGAGGATCTTCTGGGCGGTGACGAGCGCGTCGTCTGCGAACTCGAGATCGCCGAAGCAGACATCGCACGCCTTGCAGTTCTCGGACTCGAGGTCCTGCCCGAAGTACCGGAGGATCGCTCGATGTCGGCAGATGACGCCGTTCGCATAGGCGGACATATCGCCGAGCTTCTTCAGACCGATCTCGCGCGCCTCCTCGGACTCGGACTGCTCGATGATGTACTTCCAGACGCCGTAGTCGCCGGCGGCGTGCAGCAGGACGCACTCGGCATCGAGCCCGTCGCGGCCGGCGCGCCCGCTCTCCTGCTGGTAGTGCTCAAGCGACTTCGGCAGACCAGCGTGGATCACTGCTCGGACGTTCGATTTGTCGATGCCCATCCCGAAGGCGACCGTCGCAACGATCGTGTCGATCTCCTCGGCGATGAACGCCTCCTGCGCCCGCTTCCGCTCGGCATCAGGAAGACCGGCGTGATAGGCCGCAGCGCGGTAGCCGGCCCCGCGAAGTTGGGCGGCAAGCGCGTCGACGTCGGCCCGCCGGATGCAATAGACGATCGCCGATTCGTCCCGATGCCGGTCGAGGACGTCGCGGACCTGGCGCTCGAGGTCGATCCGCCGTTCGACGCTGTAGATCAGGTTCGGCCGGTCGAACGAGCCGACGAGGATCTCCGGAGCGACGAGATGGAGCTGCTCGACGATGTCTCGGCGCACATGCTCGGTCGCGGTGGCGGTGTAGGCGTGAAGCGCAACCCCGGGGAAGAGATCGCGCAACCGCCCGAGCTGGCGGTATTCGGGACGGAAGTCGTGCCCCCACATGCTGACGCAGTGTGCTTCGTCGATCGCGAGGAAGGCGGGCGGACGCGCCTTCAGCAGCCGGAGAAAGCCCTCCATCATCAGGCGCTCGGGGGAGACGTAGAGAACGTCGACGGCTCCCTGCTGAACGCGGCGGACGACGTCTTCCTGGACCGATGTCGGCTGGCTGCTGTTCAGGCACTCCGCGGCAACGCCGCACTCGACGAGTCCGTCGACCTGGTCCTTCATCAACGAGATCAGCGGGCTGACGACGACCGCCATCCCGTCCATCCGCACCGCCGGGGCCTGAAAGCAGAGGGACTTCCCCCCGCCGGTCGGCAGAACGACGACGGAGTCGCGCCCGCCGATGACGGCGCCGATCGCCTCGCGCTGCAGAGGGCGAAGGATCTCGTAGCCCCAGTGTCGCTTCAGGATCTCGTCGATGCGATCGATCGTCGCCACCCCCCGGCCGCGGATGGTATCCCGGACCGGTGACCGCCGTCGACCTTGCGTCGCGCGAAACCCTCCACGCTCATGTCAGTAGATGAGCCGTGGCTATCAACAAAGGAGGCTCCTCATGCGACGAACGTACATCATCCTGACGCTTCTTCTGTTGGTTCTTTCCCTTTCGGCTCTCACGCTCGGCAAGACACCGATGAAGGCACTGATCTCGGGCGTGCCCCGCTACTACCAGGCCGAGATGCAGGTCGGCGGAAGCTGCTGGTTCCCGTCCGGATGCGGGCCGGTCGCCGGCGCGTCGATCTGTGCATGGTGGGACAAGCGCGGCTTCCCCAACCTGATCAACGACTGGGAACTCGAGGCCGACGGACTGCCTCAACAGGCGATCGTGGACCTGGGGGCGTTTCACTACATGAATCGCGACACGAACTGCTCCGTTTCGTGGGTCCTGCCAAGCAAGTTCCGATCAGGCCTCGAGGAGTACATGAACGAGCACCTGGGCACGCGTGCGGATGTCGCGCGGTTCGAGGTCTTCCGCTACCGGATTACCGATTCCGGCTTCGAGATGCCCGACACCGGACGGACGGGGACCTACGAGGAGCTGTTCGAGATCGTTCGCAACGAGATCTGGAACGGCCGTCCGATGGTCTACCTGTTCCGTTGGGACGGAAGCCAGAACGATGACGGCACGTACAAGGTGGCCGATCACTACGGGGTCGTCGTCGGCTACGACCAGACCAACGGCAGCCGGCGATTGGTCATCCAAGCGAATCAGTCGCTCGATGACAACTCCGCTGTGAGTGGCTACCAGAACGTGTACGTCGGCACGAATCGGTACCTGCGCCTCGGCGATCACACGAAGGACTCCGCTGTGGTCAAGTATCACCTCTACGCGATCCGTCCGATCCCGTCGAGCACCGTCGAGATCGGGCAGGGCGCCGGACCGCTCCTTCTCGACTCCGCCCACGTAGACAACACGGAGTACTTCATCAACGGAAACGACGGCGTGAACTCGACATGGTTCGAACCGAAGCTCGACCAGTCCGACGTCTTCCTCGAACGGCTCTGGCGTCAGAACGATGATTGGGGGAAGACCGACGAGTTCTATCTGAAGGAAGGGAACTGCTTCGTCGCCGGCTGGCGGACCGAGACGGCCGAGTCGACTGAACCGGACTCCGACGGCGATGGACATCCCGACGCCCACGACAAGCCGGACTTCCAGCCGGTCTACACGCGGACCCACGTCGATACCGTCTCCGCGACGAGCGTCAAGGTGACCTTGTTCGTCGAGCTCCGCAACCTCGGGCAACCGCGCGAGCCGTACCACGGAGGCGTCGAGGTCCGGTGGAGGCACGTCAAGGGGATCGGCTCGCCGAAGAAGAACGCCCCGCCGCCTGTCCAGGGGTCAGGACCGCAGGTCGCAACGAACCCACTCTTCCCAAACGTGGTCACCGAGACGGTGACGTACTCCGGCCAGTCGACCCTCTACCTCGAGAACAGCTGGATGCTCAATCGCGAGGAGTGGGAGGCGAGCGACGGGTTCACGCATCCGTTCACGTTCACGATCGAAGTCGACCCCAACGACGCTGTGGACGAGCTCGATGAGTCGAACAATCTCTGCGAGATCACGCTCGGAAGCTGGTCGGAGGAGACCGGGTTCCTCGCCGCGGAATCGCAGATCCTCCAGATCCAACTCTCTTCTCAGGTGAGGAATCGGATCGGCTTGGTCCGCTTGCGAAGCTGGCACGTTCACCCGGTCGATCCGTCGGTCCTCGGAGATCCGAGCTTCATCGCCTTTGAGGTCTCGCAGGGCGATCTGGCGGAGGTCACGTCGATCCTCGCCGACGCCAACCTGGACGACCTGTTCGTCGTGATCGTCGCCGGGACCGGTGTGGCACTCGTCGACGCCATGCACTAGTCCGAGGCATCAAGGCAGCCCACGCGAATGCGGGGCGGTCGGCCTTCGCCGACCGCCTTGCAAGTTGGGTGTGGCGGAATCGGCCAATCATCGTTGTGCCATCTACCGTCGCGAGGCGCGCAACCTTCGAATACACTCCTCGCAATCCGCAGTCAGGAGGGATCCCGTGTTCGGAAAGCGTCTTCCGCACCTGCTGGCCATCGTCTGCCTCATGAGTCTCTGCATGCCCTTCGCCATTCAGGGCACAAACGAGACGCCATCCGTCGAATCGATCCTCTCGAACCTGGACGGCCTTTCACTCTCGGAGTTCTTCGACGTCTCGTACCGCGAGATCCTGCTCCGCAATCCGGAGCGAGTGACGCTTCTCGGTCTGGCTGAGATGCTCGGTGTTCGCAACGACCGATTGACCGACATCTCGACAGCCTATGCCCATAAGACTGCTTCCCTGGTATCCGGGATCCTTGAGCGGCTGCACACCTACGACCGCGAGGCCTTGGATCGAGATGACCGCCTCTCCTTCGATATCTACGAGTGGTTCATCGAGGATCTGTTGCTCCAGCATGAGTTCAGGCTGTACGACTACCTCGTCACGTCGTTTACCGCATTCTCGACCGACTGGCAGCTGATGGATCTTCTGTCGGAGATGCACCCGCTGAACACGCACGCCGACGTCGAGGACTATCTCTCGAGGCTGTCGCAGGTCGACTGGAAAGTCGGGCTGCTGATCGACGAGCTGGAACTCCGCAGAGATGCGGGGATCGTCCCGCCGCAGTTCATGATCGCCACCTCGATCGAGCAGATGAGAGGCTGGCTTGGCATCTGGTTCATCGCGCCTCAGGATGTCTCGGGCATCTCCCCGTACGGTGTCGAGCTGTATCAGACGATCAAGCGTCGCTTCCGCGATTGTGAGTGGATGACCGACGAGGAACGAAGCGCCTACACCGACCGCGCAGTCGAACAGCTAGAGACGAGCTACATCCCGGCGATCTGGAACCTCTTGGCGATGCTGACGGCGCTCCAGGAATCGGCACCGGAAGTCGGCGGCGCGACATCGATGCCAGGCGGGGCTGAGTACCTGGCGTTCGCGATGGCTCATCACACAACCCTCGATCTGTCGGCCGACGAGATCTACGAGATCGGCCTCGCCGAAGTCAAACGAATCCAGAGCGAGATGCGGGACGTCTTCGCCGAGATGGGCTACTCGCGCGACTGGCCGCTCAACGTTCTCTGGGATCGCGCCTACGCGGACGCAGTGCCGGACACGAGCCTCCCGTGGCTCGAGGAGTTCGCACGCATCCAAGCCGAGATCGAGTTGGCGATCGCTCCGGTGTTCGACCTCGTTCCGGACGCGCCGCTCGAGGTTCGCCGGGCGCCGTATGGGGGCGTGAACTACTACATGGAGCCGGCATTCGACGGCTCGCGGCCCGGCATCTTCTATGCCCAGACAAGCGGCAGCCCGCTGGGCCGTTATGGGATGCCCGTCGTCTTTCACCATGAGGCGATCCCTGGGCACCACTTCCAACTCGCGCTGATGCATGAGCTCGATCTGCCTCTCTTCCGGCGGATCGAGATGCCGACCGCGCACGGTGAAGGGTGGGCATTGTACGCAGAGGGCCTCGCACACGAACTCGGAATCTACGAGGGCAATCCGCTCGGCAACCTCGAGCGGCTCAGGCTTGAGCTGATGCGCGCCGCCCGGCTCGTGGTCGAGGCGGGCGTGCACCACTTCAACTGGACGGACACCGAAGGGGCTGCCTACTTCGCTGAAGTGCTCGGATACTCGCGGGATTCGATGATCGGGCTGATGCCACGTTACGTCGGATATCCGGGACAAGGGTCGGCGTACACGATCGGGCTGCTCAAGATCCTCGAGCTACGGCAGCGTGCAATGGACGCCCTGGGAGATGCGTTCGATCTGAGCGACTTCCACAACGTCCTCCTTCGAGATGGCGCGATGCCGCTGCCCCTGCAGGAGCAACTCGTCGAGGAGTACATCGAGGCCACCCTCAACGCGAACGAGTAGACCGCGAGATCACTGCTAGGGACGCAAGGGTAGCTCAGCAATCCTCGACAAGAAGTGGGGCGGCCACCGGAAGGAAGTGCTCGCGGAGCTGCGGTGGCCGCCATCCAAGGAGGACACATGGGTACCCCCTCGCGATGGAGGCTACCCTCGGGGCGATCGCGTGTCCCGGACGCCTGGGCTTCGACACACGGACATGCGTCATCGGATCATCCGATGCAGACGCTCGTCGACCGTTCCCGTTGCCGTACACGAAGGATCCACTCGTAGGTCACACGAGGCTCACATTCCGGATCGTTTCGGACCGGTCCGAGGAGCGCGAACCTTTGGAGAGAACTGACCTTGGAGTTCGTGTGCCTCTGCCGCGCAGGGTGGCAACGCCACACCTGAGGTCCACAAGCAGTTCATCGGATTCCTAGACACGCGCCGTAGGTTGCAGGAGTCATCGCAGGCATGCTCGCAGAACTCGCCACACGCAGCACGCAACCTCCTTCGTTCCGGGGTTCGGGCCCGCCAGCCCGGACCCCGGCTGCTTGGGAGATCGCTCCACGGCCGATTGCCTCGGGTGTTTGCGATGTCGTCAGGCTGAACGGTTCACCGTTGACTCCGCCTGCGGGCCTCTCTATCCTCTCCTGCAAGATCTGAACACAACGCGTCTCGGGAGGTTGGGATGAATCGACGAATCGCGATCGGGATTGCAGCGCTTCTGGCGATTCCGCTTGTTGCTGGGGGAATCGTTCTCGCATCCGATGCGCAGATGTACTTCTCGTCCGACAAGAACGGACAGAACCGTGTGACGGACATTCAGGAAGGCGACGAGATCTGGATCGTCGTCATCGACAACGACGAGAACGCAGACTGCGACGTGCGCGACAAGATGTCTCCGGATCTCAAGATCCTGGATCCGAAGACTGGCGCATACATCGTCTGGGACGCGGATGCCGACTTCGATGCGATGAACATCGGTGACGAGGACTACCTGGAGGAGACGGGCGCCGACACGGGTGTTTTCGTATCCAAACGCGCGTTTCAAGTGGGAACGCGATACAGATACGAGCACGCCCAGAAGCACTACGCCACACATGTCGTTGACGTACCGGACGTGAACGGCGACACCGACGATTTCCAGTGGGGGCACTACATGTACGTTCCGATTAACAACCCTGGCGTACAGGCCTACGCGGACGATCGCGGATGGGCCGGTGGAGTGCCAAGCTGGGGGACGGACCCGAACTGGAACCCGGGCAGGATGGATCACACAGTTGTCGTCGATGCGGTCGGCCCGAATGGCGTCGCGCTGACCCAAAACGAGTACCTGATCGGTCGGTTCGAGAACATGGACACGCTGATCGGGATGTACCAGGATCCGAACGATGCAACCGACGTCGCCATCGCGATGATGAAGATCATCGACGTCGAGGCGACGATCGCCTGGGATATGGAGATCTACAACGACGCGAACGGCGCGGCGACGATCACCGTCGTCGACCCGGATGAGAACCTCAACTGCAACGAGGTCGAGTACGTCCCGGTGTTCATCATCGTCAATCCCGGTTCGTGGAATCCGGTCGACGGCAACCCGCAGACCGGCGAAGGGGGAAGGAGCCCGACCAACTTCTGCATGCTGAAGCGGACCGGCGGCGTTGTCGGCGACACGAAGGACGACGCGGACATCGGCGAAGAACCGATCCGCTGGTACAACATCTACAACGCTGACGCCAACGCGATTTGGGATATCGGAGGACAAGGCGCGGTCGACGGTCGCTACTACATCGAGTACCCGGCCCTCGGCGACGACAACGTCAACAACTTCGACACGACGCATCTCGGGGGGATCACGCCGGTCTCCTTCTACGCCCAGGAGACCGGAACCGACACCGGCGTCTTCCAGCTGAACCTCAACTCGATCCTCGACGATCTCGGGTTCAATAGCCTTCGCGTCCGCGACGTACTGGTCGCCTACTACCTCGACCCGAACGACTTCGACGACTTCAAGATCGCGACGGCGTACATCGAGGAGCGACAGCACTCGATCACCAGCTTCACCGACGCGAATCGGGCCGAGGTGGATCTCTACTGGATCGGTCGCGACCCGGTCTATGTCCAGGTGATCGACGCGAACGCGAACACCGACCCGTGCTGTCCGGAGCAGGTCGTGGTCCACATCTGCGACCCGCACGGCGAGGACGACTCCGAGTGGATCATCCTCGACGAGACGAGCTCCAACTCGCCGGTCTTCTTCACGTTCTCCGGCTACCAG
>JANQEA010000058.1 GCA_028278555.1 Candidatus Bipolaricaulota bacterium
CCGATGATCGCGTCGTCGGAGGCGATGACGATGTCCGCCGACAAGGCGTTGTCGGATCCGCCGCCGACGCACCAGCCGTGGATCTGGGCAATCACGGGCTTGGACGTGCGCCACATCGAGAAGAACTGCTGGGTCGGCGCAGCGATCTCGCTGGTGGACCAGGTGAACTCCTTGCCCGGGTCCCACTTGCCGTCGGTGGCGATCCACTCGTCCCAGTGGTGGAAGCCGCCGTCGAAGTTGTAGCCGGCGCAGAAGGCCCGGCCGTTGCCGCGAACGACGATGACCTTGACGTCGCTGTCGCGGGTGGCCTCCTCGATGGCGGCCCGGAACTCGTCGGGCATCGGCGGGACGATGGTGTTCAACGCCTCTGGGCGGTCGAGCGTCAGGAAGAAGATCCCGTCCTCGACGGAGGTCTTGATGGTCTCGTACACGGCTCCTCCTCAACGGATTTCGAGGGTCTACGTTACCGACCGATTAGTCGGTCGGTAACAGGATCACAAGGATTCCCAGACCGGTCAAGCCACCCGCCTCGTCAGCCGACCCGACTCCGGCCTTCGTCTTGAATTGAATTCTATTCAATCAGGTCGATGCAGGTCTCCGGGACCACGGCGGAGAAACCAATGGAAGCCGCGCAGGCCGAGTCGATCGCCCATGACGGCAGGCTCGAGATGACGGGCGTCGCCGCGCGGGCGGGGGCTTCCGTCGGGCTTGCTTACCACCATTGCGGGTCGAAGACGGGGTTGACCGCGGCAATCGTGGAGCGGTTCTCGATACCGCTGCCTTCGACCGCTCGGCAACCTCTCCGCACCACGTCGTTCACGGTGACGAGCACGGCGCGGCTGCCCGGGATCGAGGAGATCACCAGACCGACGAAGGATCCCGGGTTCAGCCAGCTCAGGGCGACAACTGATACGATCATCCATCTCGGGTGGGGAGACGTCGTGAGCCAGCTCCTGCTGTTCGTGCTCCTTCCCATCGCCCTGCTCGACAGCCTGACGATGGTCCCGCTGTGTGTGGTTCCATTCGGCGTGCTGCTCGGGGGCGC
>JANQEA010000061.1 GCA_028278555.1 Candidatus Bipolaricaulota bacterium
GCGCTTGGGCAGCACCAGCGGCAAGGTCGATCTCAACCTGCTCAACATCGTCGATTCGAATCTGCGCGCCGAGCTGCGCGTGCTGTTGCATCGGGCGCAGCGGGATCGCGGCTCGCAATACGGGTCCGGACATGACCGCCGCGAGAATGGCCGTTCCCTGCGCCTTGCGGTGCATCCGATCGAGCGCGCGCGTGCCGAGGAGAATCTCTTCCTCGTCAGTTTCGAAGAGCAGAGCACGCCGTCGCTCCCCACAAGCGTCGCCATCGACAAGCTCGACGATTCAACTGCGCAGCAGATCAGCACGCTGGAGCAGGAGCTGAAGGCGACCAAGGAGAACCTTCAGACCGTCGTCGAGGAGCTCGAGACCTCGAACGAGGAGTTGCAGTCGGCGAACGAGGAATTGCAGGCGACGAACGAAGAGCTGCAGGCATCGAACGAGGAAATGGAAACCTCCAACGAAGAGCTGCAGGCCACCAATGAGGAGCTCACCACCGTCAATGACGAGCTTTCGGTCAAGACCAATGACCTTGCCGAAGCCAATAGCGAGCTCGAAGGCATCATGGCGAACTCGGCGGAAGGGATCGTCCTGATCGATCCGATCTTCCGCATCGTGCGCAGCAACGATCCGGCAACGCGCATCCTGCAATTGCCGACGGCGTCCGAGCAATTGCACCTGACCGACGTCGCCGCGTTCGACTCCTCTCCGGCCGCGCGTTCGGCGCTTGATCAGGCCCTCAGGACCGGGACCGCGCATGCCGGTGAAATCCAGATCCACAACCGGCTCTACCTGATGCAGGTGTCGGCGCACCGGATCGAGAAGCGGATCACCGGCGCCATCCTCACGCTGTCGGACATCACCGATCTGCGCCGCGCCGAGCGCAGTGCCGCCGAGCAGGGCCAACGCGCCAACTCGCTGATCGAGACCGCGACCGACGGCATCATCATCGCCAACAGCCGCGGCCTCATCCACGTGTGCAATCCGACCGCCTGCGAACTGCTCGACGTTCACGCCAGCGACATCGTCGACAAGCGCGCCGACCGGCTGTTTCTCAATCGCGACGTCAATATCCGCCCGCTGATCCAGCATCTGACCGCCGACGGGCGGACGGAA
>JANQEA010000087.1 GCA_028278555.1 Candidatus Bipolaricaulota bacterium
CACATCTGCGACCCGCACGGCGAGGACGACTCCGAGTGGATCATCCTCGACGAGACGAGCTCCAACTCGCCGGTCTTCTTCACGTTCTCCGGCTACCAGCTCTGGCCGGTCTGGGATGCGCTCGGCGTCGGTCTGGTCGAAGGGATGGGCGGCTTCCAGCTCCAGCTCGACAACTGGAAACTCGAGGTCTTCAACGAAGATGACGTCTACGCTCGCTACAACGATGTCTACTACGGGGTCCCGAGGAACAACCCATTCCCGTTCTACAACGATGTTCGATGGGGGCTGCTCGGGCTCGGTGATCTGAACATCCACACGAGCTTCCCGCCGTGGATCAGCAACTACTTCGGCCCATACCGAGAGCTGGCCGCCCCGAAGGCGATCGAACCCGGAGCACGCGTCGCGAATGACGTCTCGTTCGACCTGATGTCGATTGCCGATACGCAGGTGTTCGACGGAACGACGACGCAGATGTACTGGCTCGACCGGAACGGGAACCGCGTCTCTAGTTACGTCAACTCCGACTGCGTGTTCATCGAGGTCGTCGACCCGGACCAAGACGAAGACCCGTACCGCCGCGAACGGATCGATGGCTACTGGGATGGCGGACAGAACGTCCCGTTCGGCCCGCAAGCCCTCCGCGAGTTCGAGTGCGAACTCGACCCTCGGGGCGAACATCCGGTGAACCTGCTGCTCGGCGACACGAACATCTTCAACGACACGCCAGCCGAGGCCCCGAACACCGTCTTCCACGGCGAGCCGAAGCTCTATGTCCTCAACCCGCGAAGCGGCTTCTGGGCGGCGGTCGATCTGTTGGAGACCGGCGTCGCGACCGGCGACTTCGTCTCGGTCATCTGCATCGACCTGGTCCACGTCTACGAGTGCGTACCGACCCTCGACGTCGTTCCGGGCGACACGATCGTCGCGTTCTACCAGGATCCGTCCAACCACTCCGACAACGCGATGGTCTCGATCAAGGTCGGGATCGGCGGCGGGGGAACGCCTCCGACTCAAGCATCGACGACGATGTTCGTCGACGCCGACGGGAACGACGTGGCGAACTACACCGACATCGACATGGTCTACGTCAAGGTGATCGATCCTTCTCATGTCGGCGCACCGCTGCTGGCGAACGCAGTGGAGATCGACGGGGAAACCTATGACCTAACGCTCTGGTACGATGCGCAGACGTTCGCTCCAGAAGGCGTCTTCCTCACCGAGGCGATCGATCTTGATCTGGCGCCGGGAGAAACACTGACCGCGACCTACAGCGACCCGACCGATCCGGCGGATACGTCGAGCGACACGATCACGGTGATCGCAAGCGTGCTCGTCGTGGAGTCGTTCTACGCCAGTCCGAACCCGTTCGAGATCGATTGCACGTTCGGTTACGTCGGATCGGGCGTGGCAAGCGCAATGTCCGTCGACATCTACGATCTGGCCGGCACTCTGATCTGGTCGAGCGAACAGCCGGACGTCAACGAGATCGTCTGGGACGGGACGGCCGGCGCACCCTGCCGCCCGGTCGCCAACGGCGCCTACATCTATGTGATCCGCGCGACGGACGGGACGAACACATTCGTCGGCAAGGGGAAGGTGTTCGTGAATCGCTGACGCGATTCACGGCGGAGAAGCGATCTGACGATCGCTTCTCCGATCGGGTCAGCAACAGGACACAGGGCGACGACACGAAGACTGGCTCTGCCCTGCCTGTTCATCCGAGAGGGGGCTACAGCGGTTTCGAAAGCCGCTTCTCCTGCAGTTGGAGTGGTTAGGCGATTGGAGAAGAACCTCTCCGCCGGATCCCGGTGCGTGCATGCGGGATCCGGCGGGGAGATGCGCGTTGACTACCAGGTAACGAGGAAGCCGAACGTCAGCTGTTCGATCCCCGTGCCGAGGACGAAATCGGTCCCCATGCTGAACTCCAGGCTCGGCGTGAACTCGATTGACATCTCGAACGTGAACTCGGCGACATCGAACAGATAGGCGCTGTTCTCGTCGAAGAAGACCGCCGCTTCGAAGTCGAACGGACCGCAGCATGCGTCCTCATCGTTCTCGATCATGTACATCTCCCAGTAGTCGCCGAGGATCCCCGGTTTGGAGACGAACTCGCCGGCGCCCCAGAAGGAGATCGCGGTGAACTGAACGTTCCCGACATCGCACTCGAACTTGAACCCGTCGATATGAACCGTCTCGAACGTCAGCGGGTCGACCGTCTCGACGCCGATGTAGAACTCCACGCAGATGAAGGAGAAGTCGAAGTCCGGGGTGACCGTCAGCGACTTCGACTGCACCGTGAACTCGATTTCAATATCGATCGTCACCCATGGGAACTCCGGGAGGAGGAAGTTGTCCAGTTCGAAGACGATCCGCTCGAATCCATCGCAGTCGAAATAGGCCGTCGCATCGACCTCGGCGCAGCAGAACGGGAAGTCGACTCCAATCTGCAGACTGTCGTAGTCGAGATCGCACTCCCCGGGATCATCGTCGTCACCGAAACGGATCGTCGCGGAGATCCCGACATCGCCGGCCGTACCTCGCGCGTTGAGCGTGAAGAAGGCGTCCTCGTCGTAGAGTGAGAAGGTCCCACTGAACGTGACGCCCATCAGCTCCACGGTCGTCGTCGTCGTCCACTTCTCGAATTCCGGAACGTCCGGATCGAAGCCAAGCGCCGACGCGATCGTGAATCCTCCGAGCCGACCGACGGCCGAGAAGTCCTGGTCGGCCCACGTCGTCTCGTCGAGCCGACTGAGAGAGCTGAACGTCCAATCCCCAATCGTGTATTTCACGAGCAATTCAGTCGAATATCCGAATGCATCGACGAACGATGCGGACAACGGATCGATCTCCAGATCGATCCTCCAGTGTCCGGTTATCGCCTGGGCCGATCCAATCAGTGCCAACCCCGCCACGATGACTGCACCGAGCACGCACGCACGTCGCATCGCCCTACCTCCCTGTGGTTCACGACCTTGCGCTGGCAACGAACGGGAACGGTGGATGGCGCCGCCTCTGTGGAGGCGGAGACGTGTAGCTGAACGGAGTCGGCGACTCTCGGTCGGCGTTTCGGCCTGAGCATACGTCTTCTTCGCTAGCATCGTCGGTCCTTCGTTCTTGAACCAGCGGCTAGCAAGCACCCGGTTGTTCAAGGCTAGCGTGGACCAGCGTCAGACGCCGTTCTGCACGATCCGTTCGGAGCGGACATTCGTCCCGGTGGTGACGCACGCGACGCACCCGGATTCACCGCTGCCGCCCGGCGTTCTCGGTCCGTTCTCGTTTAGCTTCCGAAAGCACAGCCATCGAATCGAAAGAGAGGATCCATGCGAGCCATCCTGTTCGTCTGTCTTGTCGCCATTCTGGTTGTCCCCGCATACGGGGTGTCCGTCGATGAACTCGGCTTGAGGCTGGACTTCGGCCCGGACCCGATCGAAGGGAACGGGGCATGGATGACGACGTTCGGGGTGTACGGAGATCTCTCCTTCACAGGCGGGCGCCTGCTCCGCCTGTCCCTCCGCGTGCCGATCGATCACTGGATCCCGCATCTAGGATTCGAACTCGCTTGGCCGTTCGAGCCGATGCTCGCCATCGACGCCGCGCTCCATGCCGCCGCCGCGCCCGCCGAGGACCTGTCGGCGGTCGAGCTGGATCTCGGATTGCGCGCACTCCTCATCGACAGCCCCATGTGGCACGTCAGCTTCGCCGCTCAACCGCTCGCTTTGCTGTTCCGGGCAGATGGAGGGTCAAGTGAAGGGAATCTCCTTCTCGGGCTGAATCTCGCCGCCGATCTGTCTCTCTGCATCGCGGATCAGATCGTCTTCGGACAGCATCTGCGGATCGCGATCCTGGAAAGCCGCCCGTTCGGCGAGCCGCTCTTTCCGGTGGACGAGACGTTCGGCGTGGTCACCCACGTCACCCTCTTCTTCGGCCGCCGGATTGCCACCTCACCGAGTCCGTAGCTCCACGGTTTCCTCGGTGCGGCTGGACGACTAGGAATCCCGAGAAGAGCAGGATCCCGTCGCTTGCTTGACGCATGACGACAATATCATATACTAGCCGCTGGGTGATGATCGTTGAGTCCTTCTCGCATCGGAGAGCCGCTTCACCGCTGGGATCCCAAGCGGAGACATCGCGTCCAGGATCTACCGAGCCCGGAGCGCCCTCGGGAGAAGCTGGCGCACCGAGGCGCAGCGTCGTTGTCGGACATCGAACTCCTCGCGATCCTTCTCGGAAGCGGAACGAGAAAGACGAGCGTCCTCGACCTCGCATCGCAGATCCTTCGTTCCCTCGGCGGTCGGCTCGATCGGGCCACGCTCGACGACCTTCGCGCAATCCCGGGGGTCGGGGAGGCGAAGGGGTGCCAGATCGCCGCGGCGCTGGAGCTCGCCCGAAGGCACATCGCAAAGGGGCGTCACGTCATCCGTGATGCGGCAGATGCGCTCCCCTATCTCCAATCGATCCGGGGGAAGAAGCAGGAGCACTTCGCCTGCATTTCGCTGAACGGAGCACACGAGGTGATCGAATCACGGATCGTAACGGTCGGCCTGCTCGACACGAACCAGGTTCATCCGCGCGAGGTCTTCGCCGATCCGATTGCCGACCGGGCGGCAGCAGTCCTCGTTGCGCACAACCATCCATCGGGGACGCTGGAGGCGAGCCCCGAAGATCTGGCGCTCACCCGCCGGGTCGCCAGGGCCGGTGAGATCCTCGGGATTCGGGTCCTCGATCATCTGATCGTCACCGTCGACGGCTTCCTCTCGCTGAAGGAAGCGGGGAAGCTGTAGATCGGGAGATCCGCTCGACTACATGGCCGCTTCCGACTCTCCGCACGTCTCTCGCTTGAATCGCTCGCCGTCGGCCTCGATTCGAAGGATCGAAGGCGAGAGGAACGAGCCGAAGCCGACGAACAGGTAGGCAATCCCGCCGATGATGAACCACAGCTGAATTCCGAAGCGATCGCTGAGCGGCCCGGCGAGGGCGAGCCCGAGCGGCACAACGGCCTGGCTCGCGCTCCCGAGAAGGGCGAAGGCGCGCCCCTGCATCCCCTCCGGAATCGACGCTTGGAGCGTCCCGACAATCGAGCCCGTCGCGATCGGTTCCATCAACCCGACGACGAACAGGGCGCCACCGACCAAGTAGAGCCACCCGTGCGGTGCGATCCCCATCACGACGATCCCGACCCCCATCAGGGCGATCGCCAGCAGCGCCGTCACGATACGTCGCCGGAACCCGCCCCACGCCGAGAGGAGGAGGCCGCCAAGCACGAATCCGATCCCGAACGCCGCCTGAAGCCCCCCGAGGTGGATCGCCTCACCATCGAGGACCCGCGTGACGTAAAGCGGCAGGAGGACGAACGCCGGGTTCACGACGAAGTTCATCAGCGCCAACGCGACGATCAGAAGCGCGACGCCCCGCCAGCGAACGACGAATTCGAGTCCCTCGCGGAGTCCGCCGAGCACCGAGATCGGGGCCGCGTCGGCGGATTCCCCGCTCGGCTCCGGAATCCGGATGAACAGCAGCGGGACCACGGCGACCGCCCAGGTCGCTACGTCGATCGCAAGCACTCCTTGAACGTTCAGGAGTTCGAGTAAGAGAGCCCCGAGCGGGGGAGAGAGGACGAGCGCCAATCCCTGCAGCGTTTGATTCAGCCCGGCGATCCGTGTCAGATGCTCCTTCGGGACCATCAGAGTCGTCGCCGCTTGCATCGCCGGCCAGTGAAACGCTCCGCCGACCGCACGGACGAACAGCAGACCGTAGACAAGCGGAACGAACGCATTCCCGGTCGCGAAGAGAGCCGCGAGGATTCCGGTCGCGAGGGCGATCGACGTATCGGCGAAGAGCAGCACGCGCCGCCGATTCCACCGATCGACGAGCGTCCCGGCAAACGGACCGAGGAAGACGGTCGGGATGTAGGCCATCATCCCGGCCAACGCGAGAACGGTCGCCGAGCCGGTCGTCTTCGTCAGCCACCAGACCAGGGCGAACTGAACGAGTCGGCTCCCGAGAAGCGACAGCGCCTGCCCGCCCCACAGCGTGAAGAAGAGCGGTTTCCACCGATCGGCGTTCCAGTCGATCATCGCGCAGTCCACCTCCGGACATCCGGCTTTGCACCGTCCACCCTACGTTCGCCCGTCTCGCCTCCGTGTCCGAATAGACGTGCCGCCTCCGACGTCCACAGGAGGCGGCACGACCGTGTTTCGAAATGCCCTAGAGAAGATCCATCGCGGCTGTGATCGACACGTCGGTCGACCAGGCCGGATCGCCAGTCTCTCGCGTGAACGATGCCTGCACCAACACGTCGATCCCGGCGATATCGAATCCGATCGACAGGCCGGCGGAGTGGCTCGATGTTGCAACGAGACCGGCCGGTTTCACCCGCTGCAGGGTGTAGTCGGCGATCAGCGTGCTCTCCTCGGTGAGCGCATACTCATAGCTGAGCGTCGCGTTCAGCGTGTTCTCGTTCATGATGTCGAACGGGCCAGCGTAGCTCGCGTGGAAGAGGAGCTGGTCGCTCGGGCCGAACGCGAAGGCCGCGTCGGCCGATCCGCCGACGACGATATTCTGGGCCCCGCCGTACGGATCGATCAGCTCGTAGCCGATGCCCGCCTGGAGCGCCCAACCGCACCGGCGATCGTCTCCAACCGCCAGGATGACCTCCTCGATCGTCAGGAGCGCTCGCGCGTCCAACTCGACGGCGGTCACACCCTCGATCAGCGACTCGATGTCGGCAACGAGATCCTTCAGCTCCTCGTATTCGACTTGGCGCCCGATGGCGCCGGCGATCCCCAGCAGAACGTTGTCGGCGAGCGGATCGACGAATGCGCCGAGCGCGAGGAGCTCTTCCTCGATCGTGATCGCCTTCGCCAAAGGCGTCACGTCACTGAACCGGCCGATCCCGACTCCCACACGGACATCGACACCGGGCCGCGGCTGGCCTGTCGCCATCGACGATTCGAGACCGCCGAACGCGAACAATAGCGACTCCTCGATCGGGTAGTAGCGGAACGTCGCCGCTCCCTGTCCGAGCCATGCGGTCGGCAGGAACTCGTCGAGCGTCAGCTCGACCGCGCCGGTCAGCGAGAAGCCGTAGTTCGGCGAATCGAACAGCTGATCGTAATCGAACGCCAGCCGTCCGGAGTTCACATCGACACCGACCGTGTTCGCGTCGTCGTAGTACCGGTACCCGAACGTCAAGCGAGCGTCGGTCAACGCCGTCTTCGGGGATCGATACTCGCAGATCGATAGGCCCCACCCTTGAAGCCCGATCGCGATGACAAGAACGATCACCCCGAAAATCCCCATCTTCTTCATCACGCACCCCCTCTTGGTTTGTGCAGTGGCGGAGAGTGTAGCGGGAAGGGCTCCGACTGTGAAGACGGCCCGAGGAGCCTATCCGTCCCTTCGATAGGCCCACCTTCCGAGGTACCAACGCTTGCATCGATCGCACCGCTTGCAGGCCGGCATCGACACATTGTGGACATTCGGTCGGTTCAGCCCCCCGGTCATCCGTGCAGCCCACTTCCTGTGGTGGAAATCCCATGAGGAGACCAGATCGCCGTCGAGTTCGTCGACGAGCCGATCGCCGCACTCCGGACATCGTCCGAAGCGAGCCATCAGTCGACCGATCGGGCCCATCCTCTCTCCTCGAACTTCCCGCCCTTCCATTGCCTGCAGCCTAACCAATGACGACCGATTCGATCAAGGACGCGATCTTCCCTCTTCACAGCAGGCTTGACCCAGCGGACTGCCGCTCCCATGATGGACCGAACGGAGAGGGGGAGACGATGCTCTTGCCGACGCCGCTTGCGTGGGTGAAGAAGATCCTGAAGATCCTCAAGTCGAACCTTTCGCCGAATCAGATCGCGTTCGGCTTCGTGCTCGGGATCTTCGCCGGACTCCCGCCGATGGGTCTCCATGTGATCATCCCATCGACGCTCGCGCTCTTTGTCCGTTGTTCGTTCCGATCGTTCCTGATCTCGATGGGACTCTTCAAGTTGCTCTCGTTGGCTGTCGCGCCGGGCGCCTTCGCCGTCGGCAAGTGGTGCCTCGACTCGAGCCGCGGCCTCGATGCCTTCTGGCGGTGGCTCTTCCACCTCCCGATTCTCGCGCCGATCGGCTACACGCGGTACCTGCTCTTCGGCAGCCTCGTCATCGCGCTCGGAATCGCGATCCCCGTCTTCTTCCTCGTTCGGTTCGTCGCGATCCGGTATCGCGCATCTCTTGCCGAGAGGATCGCCGGCTGGCGCGTCTCCGGCTATCTACGAGGGAAACGTGGGATCCGACTCGCGCGCCGCTTCCTCGCCGGCGGTGAAGCGAAGTACGTCTCCAAACCTCCCCCCAGGGGACCCTTCCGATATGTCCGGCGGGAGATGCTGATCGGACTCCCGATCGTCTACGCTGTCTGCTATCTCCTCGCCGCACTCATCGTCCCGTTCTTCGCCGGGACCGCCGCCACGTCGACCGCGTCGTGGGTCGTCGGAAGTGAGGTCGCCGCCTCGGACAGCTCGTTCAACCTGTTCACCGGCGGACTCACCCTCGAGCAATTGACAATCCAGGATCCGAACGCTCCAGACGAGAACCTTCTCGAGGTGCCGCGGCTGATGCTCGATGCCGGGATGGTCCCGCTCCTCTCGAAGCGGGTCGTCTTCAACAGGATCGTGGTCGCCGACGCATCGGTCCACGTGAAACGCGAAGCCGATGGGACATTGAACCTCGACAACGCGCCACCCGAAGGGGCCGGTTGGAACGTGGAAGGGTATCTGGCGTGGGCCGCTGATCACGCCAAGCGTGTCGACTGGCTCGGGCTCCTCCGCCGGTTCGTCGAGTATCTCGAAGACGTCCGCCCGCTCGCACCACGAGGCGATCCGCTCGCTCCGTACCGCGGCGGGCGATCGTTTGCCGCCTTCCGTCCGCCGTTCACCATCGAGCGGATCGAAATCGGCCGCGTGCTCATCACGCTTCGAGACGAACTCGAGCCGGAGAGCGCCGGCCCGCTTCCGCCGATCACGCTCTTCGAGGTCGAGCTGTCGAACCTCGCCTACCCCGCGGACTTGAGGGAAGGACCGATCCTCATCCGCTTCCACGGCCAGTGGGGCGACGATCCGGAGTCGGGGTTCGAGCTGTCGGCACACTTCGACGCATCCGGGCGTTCCTACGAGTTCTCCGTCATGCGGCTCGATCTCCCCCGTCTGGCCCGGTTCTATGCGACGACGCTCCCGGTGACGATCGAATCGGGGAAGGCATCGGTTCGCGGTCGGCTCCGTCAGGAAGGGGAGACATCGTCGGGCGACGTATCGTTCCTGCTCGAGGAGTTCCGCATCCAGGGAGATTCTGAGCGTCCTTTGTTCGGTCTGCCCCCCGCGACCTCCGATCGTGTTGTCGATGGAATCAACCGATACGCCGAAGACTTGCCGATCGTCTTCGGTGCGATGATCGGAGGGACGGCGGACGCACCAGCCCTTGAGTGGGAGGCCCCGTTGCTCGAGATCGCGCGGGAAGGGCTTCTGATGCTAGGAAAGCGCGAGCTCGAGTCGACGATCGAGCAGCTCGGTCTCCGGGTCGAAGGGCTCGGCGGGCTCGAAGGGATTCCGCTCGACGCGGACTACGCGGTTCTGCAGGAGCAGGCGACGGTCGCCGCACGGCGGATGATCGAGGACGCAGCCGGCGGCCTTCTCGACGATCTCCTCGACACGCTCCCCGAACTCGGGGACTCGCCTCCCAACGAGGCGAAGGCCAACCCCGTCGAGTCGCTCACCGACCTGCTGGACGACCTCTTCAGGGACGACGACGAAAACGCCGAAACAGAATCGGAATAAGCCGCCGCCAGAACTCTCCTCTCCCGAGAGCCTTGCACACGCTCGCCGATCGGGTATACTGACGGCTCGGTTGTGCCTCGACTCTCGCGGTCGAGGCTCGTCTTTCGAAGATCTCAAGGAACTTGTGGAGGTACGAACCATGAAGAACCTGTTCGAGCCTGTCGGCGTTTCGTCCCTCCAGGGGCGAAGCGAGTAGTCCGACGCAGCGTCCAGTCTCCATCGACCTGAAGCAACAGCACAACCATCGGCGCGTACGGCGAGAGCCGTGCGGTGGGGCTGTCCTGAAGGCCTATCAACGAGCCGCTCTCTGAAGCGGAAGTCCACATCGTAACACTGAATCGGTTCGTCCGGCATCGGATGCGAGTCCGCAGGCCGCGTCGCTATGCCTCGGATCCGCCAGACAACACCGACACCGTCGGATCGAACCGAACGGCATCCGAAGACGCACTCACTGGAGGAAGCGATGAGCAACGACATCGGTGGGGTGGTGGCGCCCTCCGCGTGTGGCGCCGAGGCCGACAACGAAGGGTACGACGAGTTCATGACAGGACAGAGCGAAAGCGAGGTTGGACAGCATGTATACCATCTACCTAGCCAAGGAGATGATGCGGCGGACGCATGAGGAACGCCTCCGCTATGCGGCACTCCGGCGGACACGGAATCTGGCGCTCCGCCGATCGCGCGTACGTACGTCGATGCGCCGCGTGATCGAAGAGGGGATTCGATATGGGATCGAGCCTCGCGATGTGGAGCGCGAGTTCGCCGAGACGCTTCAGCAGGTGACAAGCCGGTAGTCTTCCACGATCACCGGTACTCCCAGGCAGAGGAGGGGGAGCGCAAGCGCTCCTCCTTTTTCTTTTCGGCGCCCATCGATGGGCACAACGCCCTCCCCTTGTGGTTGGCGGATCACGCGCTCTCCCGGTAGGATTCCCCAGGGGCTGGAGTCACCTGCAGGAGGGGGCGTCGGAGAAGAGTCCGACGGACGTTCACACGACCGAGGAGTTGACCGATGAAGGTACTCGTCACCGGACTATTCGAGCCAGCAGCGCTCCACACGATTCGCCGGTTCGGTCAGTTGGGGCACGAAGTCTACGCGGCCGAGGGGCACTACTTGGCCTACGCCGCCTACTCGAAGTACGTCACCAAGCGCGTTCGGCTTCCCAACATGCGGCACAAGCCGCAGGAGTATGCGAAGCGTCTTCTGCGGGAGATCGAAACCGGCAAGTACGACTACTATTTCCCGTCCTACGAGGAGATCATCCTGATGAGCCGTTATCGGGATCGGATCTTCGCAGCAACCAAGACGGCGATACTCGACACCGAGACACTTCTGCGGCTCCACTGCAAGGCGCAGCTCGCGGATCTCGCCAAGGAGGTCGGAATCGACACGCCGGCCATCCATGTCCCTCGCTCGACAGAGGAGGCCAAGGAGCTGATCGCCTCGATCGACCTTCCGATCGTGGTCAAGATGCGGCAGACATCGGGCGCGGCCGGCCTACGCCTCGTCAACGACCGGGTGAAACTCGAGAAGGAGTACTTCGAGGTCGTACGCGTCAACAGCCTCGACGAGGACAACCTCCCGATGCTCCAGCAGATGATCGAAGGGCCCACAACGTGCACGCTGCACCTGTGTAACCACGGGGAGGTCCTCGGGGAGGTGATGTACCAGGGCGTGCGAACCCATCCGCGCGACGGGGGAACCACCGTTCTACGGGAGAGCATGGACGATCCCGCATGCTCCGAGGCCGCGGCGAAGCTGATCAGCCACCTCAACTTCCATGGGCTCTGCGGCTTCGACTTCGTCATCGACAAGGCGACCGGACGACCCTTCCTCGTCGATGGGAACTGCCGGATCACTCCGGCGATCACGATGGCCTATCATGGCGGCTGCGACATGATCGAGGCGTGGTTGCGCCTTGTGGACGGTCAGGATGTCGAGAAGCTGCCCACTGCCAAGCCCGGCGTCCGCACGAAGATGCAGTTCGCCGACTTCGTCTGGCTGCTGGAGAGCTACATGGACAGCTTCAAAGACTGGTCCGGCGAACGGAAGCTGCGCAAGGAGTGGTGGGCCGACAAGGACTTCCACTACGACATCGCGAGCATGAGCGACCCGATGCCAAACATCATGATCTGGGTCTACATCATCACGAATTGTTACAAGCTGATCTTCACCGACTTCGACCCCGCGCAGCTCTTCATCTTCCACAACGCCTACGTCCCTGGCTCGATGGACGGCATGACGTAGGGCGGTCGACGGGCCTACGGATCGGTCAGGACGGTGGCCCCTCGCTGCCGGAGTCGATAGACAGCGGCCTCGATCTCGGGGCTCGTTTCGATGTTCTGAAGATCGATCTCGTCGCCCTCGCCCAGTCCCGCGTTCTCAAGCAGTGCCGCGAGGTCGTCTACCTTCGTGCCGGAGAGGCCGAGGATTCGCAGTTCGGTGAGTCCCGCAAGCACACCGATGTCGGAGAGGGGATTCCGATCGAGCCAGAGTTCTTCGAGGCTCGTCAACCGAGCGAGCGATCCGATCTCCTTGACCCGATTCCCCCACAGGCTGAGCCGCTTCAGGCCAACCAGACCGGCGAGCGGCGTGACGTCGACGATTTCGTTCGAGTCGAGGCCGAGGCCTTCGAGGTGTCTCAACGACGCCAGCGGCGTGAGGTCGACGATCCGGTTCCCCCCAAGGCTCAGCTTGACGAGATTCGTCAGCTCCGCGAGCGGAGCGAGATTCTCGATCCCGGTGTTCGGGAGGCCGAGCCAGCGAAGCTTCTTCAGTCCGGCGAGGGGAGAGAAGTCCTCGATCGGATTCCCGCTCAGGCCAAGCTCGGTCAGCTTGGTCAGACTCACCAAGGGCGCGATGTCCGTGATCCCGCTGTTCCAGAGGCCGAGCCAACGTAGCTCGACCAAGCCGGCAAGCGGCGTAGCGTCGGTGACGAAGTTGAAGTCGAGATCGAGCTTCCGGAGGCTCGTCAATCCCGCCAGAGGAGAAACATCGGTCACGCGGTTGCTCCGTAGGATGAGCGTCTCCAGCCGTCGGAGTCCGGAGAGCGGCGACAGATCCGAGATGCGATTCTCGCCGAGATCGAGGTGGACCAGATTCGAGCACGCTTCGAGTCCGTCCAGACGGGCGATCTCCCGACCGACAGCAGTCAGCACGGTCAGACGCTCCAGATCCTTGTGCCGGACGGATCGTTCACCGAGTTCGAGCGCCTCACGGACGGCTGCCGCCAGGCGGGAATCCTGGAACTCGACCGACGGCGAAGGGACGCAGGAGCCGAGCAGGATCGTTCCCATCGCGACTACGCAGATCCAGAATGCCCTCATCGTCCACCCTCGGGAGTGTAACGGAGTGAGTGAGTCTTCGTCGTCCCAACGGAGAAGGAGGGAGGGCAACGGCTCTCGTTTCGCTACCCTCCCTCCGGAGTCAAGGAGGCGTCGTGGTTGCTCGACAGCGCACTGTCTACCGTAGGGGATCGGCGAGACCTACCGGAGGGCGGGCGTCGGGCGGAGATGAGACGTTCGCGCCGCCGGGATGCCCGGGATGCCGCTCTCGGCATGACGACAGTTGGGGCGTTCTGGGGATGGACAGATGCGCGGTCTACAGATTCGCTAGAAGCGCTTCGACCACGGTCTGCACGGAATCGAACGTACGCAGCGGGGTCGCTTCGAATCCGTGACTGCTCGCACGAACGTATCCGAGGCAGGCGACGCGCGGGGAGGCTCCGATCGAATAGACGAGACTGGCGTCGCTCGCCGCCCCCGAATAGACGACCGACTGGAGCTCAACTCCCGCCTCGGCCGAAATCCGGCAGATCTCGCGCAGAAGGGCCTGGTCGTAGACAGCGACCCGATCCCGACTCCGAATCGCCGGCCGGCCGTCGAGCTCGACCGGGCACTCCGGGACGAGCGGGCTCCCGTCGATCGCGACGAAAACGTCCGGACGCTCCCGTTGGGCGAGGATCTTCGCGCCGAGACAGCCGATCTCCTCTTCCACGGTGAACGCGACAATCGTCGGCGATCGGGGTACGATATCCTCCTCCGCGAACCGCTCGAGTACCCGAAGAAGGCAGGCGACCGACAGCCGGTTGTCGAACGTCCAGGCGGAAACCCACGGATCGTCTGGGTCGCCGAGTTCGAACGGTCCGCGAACGTCGCGGGCCGGGACGAGCGGCGTGCCGACCCGGATCCCCGATTCGCCGAGACGCTCGGGAGAACACCCCGTCACAACGCAAACGCCATCCCACCCGGGGCATTCCGACGCCTCGGAGCGGGAGTGCCCCGACCCCGCCGATGTGACGCCATGAATCGATCGACGATCCCCGAGAATCTCGACCGCCGTCTCACCGAGCTTCCACGGGAGCATGCCGCCGAGCCGTTCGACGCGGAGGGCTCCGTTCGGCTCGATCGCCGTGACGACAAGGCCGATCTCGTCGATATGCGCAGCGAGGCAGACGAGCGGCCGGTCGGCTGAACGCCCCTCCAATCGGACAGAAACGTTCCCCGCCGAATCGACGTCCGGCGCGTATCCGAGGTCCCGCAAACGATCGACAAGATGTCCCGCCATCCGTTCCTCGTGCCCAGACGGAGCCGGGATGTCCAGCAACTCGGTGAACAGGCGAAGGCCCGCGTGATCCCTGGCGATCCGACCCATCGTTGCCTCCCGCCTAGCCATCGTTCCGTGCATCCGCTGCAAGACGCTCTGAGAAGGCCTTAAGCGCAGCGACCGCCGTTCGATCTTCGTTCGCCATCGCTCGGAAGAACGGGCCGGCCTCGCCGTCGAGCGCCCCGACCCGATCGTAGAGCGCCGCCGTGACACTCTTCCGCCGGATCACCAAATCGATCGCCTTCGCCAGCGTCGTCAGTCGCCCCGCCTTGATGTCGATCAGCAGATCGCCGAGACCGGAGACCTCGGTTGTCGCGCGCGCGATCTCCGCAGGAGCCATCCGACTGAGCATCTCCGTCCGGCCACGCTCGGTCGCCGCCAGCTCGGAGAGGAACGCTTGTGTCTCTCGATCCTCGACCTGCGGAGCCCATTCCTTGAACAGCACCTCGGCCTCTCGTGCCCTGGCCATGGCGAAGTCAAGCACCTTCTGCAGCGGATCGCGCATCGCACCTCCATGACGTGCCGCTTGAGGCGGCCTTACCCATCAGACCGCAGTATAGGTCTTGTCCATCGGGGTTTCGAGAAGCGAGGTGCACGGGCCGTCCGCCCTCACTCCGCCGGAATCGGGAGGTCGACAAAGAACCGCGTCACATCGTTCGGAATGCTCTCGACGCTCATCCGCCCGCCATGATCCCGGACAAGGCCGTAACTGATCGACAGCCCAAGCCCGGTCCCCTGATCGCGCGGCTTCGTGGTGAAGAACGGATCGAAGACGCGTCCGATCGCGGCCGGTTCGATTCCCCGGCCCCGATCCTCGACCGTCAGCCGAACCCAACGCCGCTCATCTTCCTCGAGAACCTGCACGCGAATCGCAATCCGCTTCTCCTCATCCCCTCCAGGGAACCGGAGATTCAGCGAATCCCTCGCGTTGGTGATCAGGTTGATCACGACCTGTTGGATCTCCTGGCTTCGGCAGTGGATCTTCGGCAGATCCTCCGGCATATCGACCACGACCTCGATCCGGTTGCGCCGGAGGAGCGCTCGGTAGAGAGACAACGAAGCCTCTACGATGTCGGCCAGCCGCGCCGGGCTGTGATGTTCGATCTCGCGGCGAGAGAACGAGAGCAGGTTGCGGACGATCTTCGCAACGCGATCCCCTTCTTCCCGGATCCCATCCGCGAACTTCTTCAGCTTCTCGTCCTCGATCCGATCGCTGATCAGCTGTGCGTAGTTGATGATCCCGGTCAGCGGATTGTTGATCTCGTGCGCGACGCCGCTTGCGAGCGTCCCGATCGACTCAAGACGCTGGCTCTGACGGAGCTGCGACTCGAGACGCTTCCGTTCCGAGATGTCGAACGCAACAGCGAATTCAAGCTCCATTCCGCGAAACTCCAGGTACTGCGCGGTGATCTCGACCGGGAAACGCTCCCCGCTCTTCGTCCGGAAGTTCCGTTCTCTGATCTCACTCCCGACACGCTTCAGCGCCGTCCACTTCGCCGGACGATCCGCCTTCGCGTATGCCGGGTCGAGATCCCAGACCGCCTTGGTCAGCAGCTCCTCCCTCGTGTACTCGAGCATCCGGCAAGCCGCCTCGTTGACGTACGTCAGATGCCCGTCGGGTCGGACCCAGAGGATGACCGCGTCGGTCGAATCGATCGAGAATTGGGTCAGGTCGAGCTGAGTGCGAAGCGTTTCCGCCTCTCGCTCGGCCGTCTTCCGCTCCGTGATGTCTTCGACCGTCCCCTCGTAGTAGAGAACGTTCCCTGCTTCGTCGCGAATGGCGCGAGCATTCTCCCGAACGTAAATCGTCCGTCCGTCCCTTCGCTTCCAGGCCGATTCACGGCCGACGAGACTGCCCTCCCGCTCGATCAGCGCCTTGAACTCCTCCCGAGGGATTTCCGGTTCGTATCCCTCTTCCTCCAGGTTTCGCTGCGCCAGCTCCTCGAAGGAGTCGTGGCCAAGCATCCGGAGAAGGGCCGGATTCGCCACAAGGATTCTCCCATCGGGCGTCGTTCGGTAGATGCCAAGGACGGAGGCCTCAAAGAGGGATCGATAGCGCGTCTCGCTATCTTCCCGTTCTGCTTCAGCTCTTTTCCGATCGGTAATCTCCTCGGAGAAGACCTGGACGCCCACGACTTTCCCATCGCTCCCCTCGACGCGTGAGTACGTCGAAAGGAACCACTTCGGTCCGGTCGGAAGCTCAGCGAAGTCCTCGAACGTCACCGTTCGCCCAGTTCGTGCAACGTCGACCACCCGCTGGAGGTACTCAAGGCCGTTCTCCTCTCCGAACAGGTCGAGGATCGACTCCCCGGCGAAGTCAGCAGGGAGCCCCCCCATGTGGGCCGCCGCGACGCGGTTGAAGTCGATCAGGGTCCCTTCCGGCGTGTAGTAGCCGATCCCGATCCCCGCATGCTCGAACAGCAGACGATACCGTTCCTCGCTGTCGGCGAGAGCCTCCTGCGCTTGCTTCCACTCCGTGATATCTCGGGCCACGCCCTCGATCGCGATCAGCCTCCCGGACTCGTCGAAGACCGGCACATGATGATCCTCGATCCATCGGACATCCCCATCTCGGTGGACCCACCGAACATCGAGCGTTCTCCTGCTGTTCACCCGGCCGCGCATCACTCCCTCGATGTGATGGCGATCATCCGGGTGGACGATCTTCATGCCGAGAAGCGGATCGGCGTAGAACTCCTCTGGCGTATACCCCGACACTCCCGTGACAGCCGGGCTAAGATACTCGAACCTTGGCTTCGGTGTGATCCGATACCGGTAGATGATGTCCGGCGCGTTCTCGGCCAGTCGGCGGAAGCGGGCTTCGCTCTGCGCGAGTTCCTCTTGTGCCCTCCTCTGCTCGGTGATATCGAGCCCGACTTCCAGGGTCAGCGGTGTATCACTCGCGCTGGGGAAGACCTGATCATAAAGCACGTAGGTGCGGCCTTTCGGGCTCGTCCACTCCCAGATCTCAGGCACGCCCGACTCCTGGACTCGCATCGGTGGACACTCGGAGCACGGCTCGTCGTAGTCATGGAAGACCTCATAGCAGAGACGCCCTTCCGTCTCGCCGAACAATTCGTGGAACGTCCTGTTGGCGAAGGGGATTGTGAAATCCGGAGCCTGGAGATAGACGAACATCGGAAGTGAGCCGAGAACGCTGAACAACCGGCTCCGCTCTTCATCCAGCTCCGATCGTGTCCGCGCCCGTTCGACCGCATAGCGGATCGTCCGCGCCAGAAGCTCGGCCGAAAGGATGCCCTTCGGTAGATAGTCCTGCGCTCCTTTGTGGATCGCTTCGAGAGCCGAATCGTTGTTCTCCCCTCCGGTGAGAACAACGATCGGAATCTCCGGGGCGGACTGATAGACAGCTCGGAATGTGGCGATCCCGCGGCTATCGGGCAGATCGAGGTCGAGCAGGATCGCATGCCAGTCGGACTCGGAGACCGTCCTGCAGGCCTCGGCAAGCGACCTTGCGACAACGAGTTCGACCGAAGTTCCTTCGGATGATGCGATGTATTCGCGTACGAGGCGAACGTCGCCGGGGTTGTCTTCGACGAGCAGGATCCTCCGTGGTCCGTCACTCATCAGTCGTTTGGTTCTCCGAATTCACGTCGGCGTCTGGCCGCTGCTCGGTGTGGTTCCTTTCCCGCTTCTCGACGTACATCGCCCCGTCGGCTCGTTCCATCAGGTCTTCGAGCGTCGGGGCGGCTTTCGGATCGAACGGAGCGCTTCCGATGGAGATGGACAGTTCCTCCGCCCCCTCGACCATCGCCCGTTCCTCGCACAAGCAGGTCCGCAGGCGGCGGATGAGGGAGAGGATACCCGGCGGATGCGCTTCGACCGCCAACGCGATGAACTCGTCGCCGGCGAGCCGCGCAACGATGTCTGAGTCGCGCATCGCCCGGGCGAACGCGCGGGCGACTGCACAGAGCGCTTGATCCCCGATCCCATGTCCATGCGTATCGTTGATCGTCTTGAGATTGTCGACATCAGCGAGAAGAAGAACCGATTCGCGCGCATTTCGCTTCGCCAATCGGAGGCTCTGCTCGGCAAGGAGCCAGAACCCGCGGCGGTTGTACAGCCCCGTCAGAGGATCGCGCAGCGACAGTTCCTCGAGTTCCTGATGAAGTGCATGTCGCTCTGCCGCGTAGTGCACCGCATGAAGAAGCAGGTTTCCTTCGAGCTTCCCTTTGATCAGGTAGTCCTGCGCTCCTTTCCGGACCGCCTCCCGTGCGACCTCCAGGTCATCCGCTCCGGTCAGGATCACAATCGGCACATCAGGGGACTGGGCCCGTAGCCGATCGAAACTCTCGAGCCCTGCGCTGTCGGGCAGGCTGAGATCGAGAAGGATGAGATCGATGTTGCCTGCATCCAGCAAGTCGACAGACTCATCGACTCGCGTAACATGCTCGACCGTGTAGGTCTCGTCCCCTGCTCCGAGAGTCTCTTGAACGAGCCGGACATCGCCCGGATTGTCTTCGACCAGCAGGATCCTAGTGGACGTGACCATTGGGAGGAAGCTTGACGATCGTCAGCCAGAAGTCCTCGATCGCCTTGACGACAGTCATAAACTGATCGAGATCGATCGGCTTCCGGATGTAGCAGTTGGCGTGAAGGTCGTAGGTCCTAACGATATCCTCCTCGGCCTCCGAGACCGTTAGGATGACAACAGGGATCCGCCGGAGATCCTCGTCCTGCTTGATCTCGGCGAGGACCTCTCGGCCGTCTTTCCGCGGGAGATTCAGGTCGAGAAGGATGACATCCGGACGAACCTTCCCCTTGTACTCTCCCTCCCCGCGCAGATACTCGAGCGCCTCGACACCGTCCTTCACCCAGAAGAGGTTGTTCGACACCTTCGCATCCTGGAGCGCCTCCTGCGCAAGACGCGCATCTCCTTCGTTATCTTCGACGAGGAGAATCTCGATCGGTCGTACCGGTCCGGATGTACTCATTCTGCCTCCTTCGGCCTCTTGGATAGGGTGAAGTGGAATGTCGTACCCTCGCCCGGCGTCGACTCCACCCAGATCCTACCTCCATGCCGCTCAACGATCCGCTTGCACAACGCGAGACCGATTCCCGTCCCTTCGTACTCGTCCCGACCGTGCAGCCGTTGGAAGATCACGAAGATTCTATCATGAAACTCTGGATTGATGCCGATTCCGTTGTCCCTCACGGAGATCTCCCATACCAGACCTGCATCCGCCGCTGAGACGTGAACCCGTGGAGGCTCGTCTCCACGGAATTTGATTGCGTTTCCGATCAGATTCTGGAAGACGGAGACGAGTTGGCCTTCGTCGGCCATCAGCGAGGGGAGTTCGCCGTTGGTCACCACGGCCGCCGCCTCGTCGACCGCAGCGGCCAGGTTTCCCCTCGCCTGCCCGAGGACGGAACTCAAATCGACGCGTTCGAACGGTTTGCCGCGCGTCTGGACGCGAGAATACGCAAGCAGGTCGTTGATCAGACGCTGCATCCGATTCGCACCGCCGACAGCGTAGCCGATGAAGTCGCGCGCATCCTCGTCGAGCGCGTTCTTGTATCGCTTCTCGAGCAGCTGCGTATAGCTCGCGACCATCCGCAGCGGTTCCTGCAAATCATGAGACGCGACGTACGCGAACTGCTCAAGCTCCTTGTTCGAGCGCTCGAGCTCGGCCATGCTCTGCCGCAGCTGCGCCTCGATCGCTTTCAGCTCGGAGATGTCCGTTCCCATGCCAATGAGGTAGGGAACCTCGTCGATCACCATCGTGATCCCCGTGAAGAAATAGGGAATCAGATCTCCGGAACTCGTCTTCAACCGGGCGGACACATCGGCGTAGCCTTCGGAGAAGACGCGGCCGATCGCGTCGGCGATGAGCTGCCCATTCTCCTCATCGAAGAAGTCGAGCGGGCTCATCTCGGCCACTTCGTCTTCCCCGTAGCCGGAGACCTCTTCCAAGTTCCGGTTCCAACGGACCAAGCGAACGTCGGAATCGATCTGATAGAAGATGCCTGGGATGCCCTCGATGATCGAATCGGTGACGGCTTTGGCACGCGCGAGTTCTTGCTCGGCCTCCATACGAGCCGTGATGTCACGGTAGATCGTGATGGTGCCCATGAAGCCGCCGCTCGTATCCACCAATGCTCCTGAGTTGCAGATCGCCGTCCGCAACGACCCATCCTTGTGCGCAAGTGTGGCCTCGAAAGCGATCGACCGGTCGGGGTCTGCCTCCAACGCCCGGAATCGCTCATTCGCAGCTTTCGCCTCCTCGGGGAGCACCTCGCTGCGATGTGCCAGCCATGCTTCCGCCCGGCCGACCACGTCTTCTCGCGAGAATCCGGTGAGGATCTCAGAGCCTCGGTTCCACTCGATGATGTCCCCTCGGCCATCTTGGATCGCAATGGCCACTTGGTCGCTCTCAAGCAGGCTCCTGAAGTATCCGGACAGCTTCCGGTTTTCTTTTTGGAGCTGCAGGAGCTCGGTGATGTCCATAGCGAGCTCGAGCCGCGCCTGGGCCCGATCGGACCATCGGATGATGCGGTCGCTGATGAGGAACTGTCGCTCGAGCATTGGGTTGAAGTACTCCCAGTCGTAGGGTTCGCCCGTCTCGAGAATCCGATCGTTGGTACAGAAGTCGCACGGCTCCTCGAAACCCTGGAACGCCTTGTAGCAGATCTTCCCGACCGGATCCCGCCCCAGCAGCTTCCTGAAGTGGTCGTTGACGAAGAGGACCTCGTGCGTTTGCGGGTCGGCAACATAGATCACGTGAGGAATGCCGTCGAGGATGGTTTTGGTGTTCTCCCATTGCTCGCGAAGCCTCGCGTCCGCCTCGACACGCGCAGTGATGTCCTGAGCGGTCCCGACGATCCGGACGGGTCTCCCATCGACGTCGAACTCGAAATCCGCCTGAGCGTGAAGCACCTTCACCGTACCATCCTTCAGCAGGATCCGATGATCGATCCGATACTCGGCTTCGCCCCTCAACGCTCGGTCGATCGCACCCTGGACAGCCTCTCGATCCTCCGGATGGATGAATTGAGCGAATCCCTCGAAGGAGTTCGGCAACTCCTCCTTCGCACAGTCGAAGATCCGATAGATCTCCTCCGACCAGTTGACCACATCCTCGACGACGTGCCACTCCCAGCTCCCTATGTGCGCGATCTCCTGGGCACGATTCAGCGAACGCTCGCTCTCGCGCAGTGCAGCCTCCGCCTCTCGACGGGATGTGACATCGACAATGGTTCCGAGGAGCGCAGGCCTCCCTTCGTAGTCGACCGGACGCCCCATCGCCTCGCAGTAGACGAGGCTGCCGTCCTTCCGAACCCCTCGGAAGGCCATCGGTGGCAGATCGGGAACCTGAGCAAAGCACTTCCCGATGTATTCGGCTGTTTCTTCGTGTTGCGTGCGATCGGTCAGGTCCATCGGGCCGAGCTTTCCGATCAGCTCCACCGCCGCGTAGCCGAAGATCCTCTCGATCGCAGGATTCACGTACTTCAACGTCATGTCCTGGAACATGAAGACGCCGACCGGCGAGGCCTCCGAGAGTTGCCGGAATTGGGACTCGCTCTGCTCCAGCGCTGCGACGGTCTTCTTCAGACGCTCCTCGGCCGCCGAGCGGGCTTTGACTTCCCGGTCCAATTCGTCCCGCGAAGCGGTGACCTCCTGGAGGTTCTCGGTCATTCGGTTGAAGGATCGCCCGAGATCCGCGATCTCGTGTCTGCCTCGTACGCGAATGCGGTGAGTCAGATCGCCACGACCGATGGCCTCTGTCCCCGCCTTCAGCCTTCGGATCGGGCGGACGACCCCTCGCGCGAAGAGGACGGCGATCAGCAAGACGGCTGCACCGACGAGGATCTCCCCAACAATGATCGTCCTTCCGAGGGCTTGAACCGGCGCGGTCACCTCGGACCAGTCGGTTTCAACGAGAAGGCCCATCGCCAGCTTGTCGATCCATCGGTAGGCACCGACAACCCGCACATCGCGGTAGTCCACGTATTCAGCGACTCCGGTCTCACCCCGGAGTGCGGCAGCCGCTCCCTCGGTATGGAGCATCCGGCGGAGCGCATACCCCTGCCCGAAGAGCGGCTCGGTGACGAACAGCGCGGAATCGTTGATTAAGTAGATGTCCTGTGTCTCGTGAGAACCGCTGGTCAGGCGGACGATCCGCCCCATCTCCTCGAGATCGATCTGAGCGCTGAGCACGCCGACGAGCGTTCCCTCGACCGTGCGAATCGGCCCGCTGATGTGGAGTGCGAGACTCTCCACAGAGACCTGATAGGCAACCCGATCGATGAAGAGGGACTCTCGCCCTCCCAGGAAGTAACGCTCCGACTCGCGAAATCGTCCCTCAAACCGCCGATCCGTGGCAACCAGGATCTGACCGGACTCCGGGTGCATGATCGCGAGATCCTCGATCCCGCCGATCAGGTTCGGTTTGAGATGATCGGCGAGGAGATCCTCGTGCGTTGCCGTCCACACCGCGGTCCCACGCGGAGACTCAATCAGCCGGCCGGTCAGCTCGACGACATGCGGCTGCAGGGTGATGCTCTCAAGAAGGGCTGTGTTCCCCTCCATCCATTCGAGCAGCGCGTCCTCCTTCAGGACACTGATAGAAGAGGCATGCGATCGCGCTTCGTCAAGGAGGACCTGCTGGCTGCTTCGATACGAGAAGTAACCGAGGACGAGCAAGGGGCCCAACCCCAAGACGACGAAGAGCAAGGTCAGTCGAACCCAGAATCTCACAACCTACTCCATCTCCCCGTAGATCGTCTCGAGGAAGACCAGCGAAAACGCATCGGACACAGCAAGCGGGTTGGGGAGGAATCCCTGCTCGTACAGGATGTCGTACATCCCTTGCCAGACGGACGGACGCATCCAGCCGATCTCATCCTGCCCTGTGTGAATCAGCGGGATGCTCGCCTCGAGCATTTCCGCTTGGAGCGCTCGATCCTGGATCTCGGCGTAGTGCATCGCCGCGTCGACGGCAGCGTGCGGATCGAGCAGCGCAAAACGGTGACCTCGAAGGGTCGCCCGGAGGAAGCGAAGGATCAGATCCGGGTCGTATGCAAGCGTCGCCTCGTGAACGATGATCGTATCCGAGTAGAAGTGGACCCCGTAGTCATCCGGCGAGATGATGTTGATCGCCCGATCACCGATGCTCTCCTTCAGATAGAGAAGCGAGCCTGCGGAGAAGGAGACCGTCACATCGATCTCGCCTTCTAGGAACGGTGTATCGTCGTACGTGTAGGGGACCGCGTCGACGGACGCCGGGTCGACGCCGAGGTTCTTCAGCATCGCCTGGAATTGGACGACATCATACCCACCCGTCGTGGCGACGGTCCGACCAACGAAGTCGTACGGCGAGGCGATCCCCGAATCAGCAAACGCAACCAGGACAAACGGATTCACTCGATAGGTCGTCGCGATGGCGACAATCGGGACGCCGAGGCTACGGTGGATGAGCACCTTGTCCGCTCCGATGACGCTGAAGTCCGCGCTCCCGTCCACTAGAACCTGGACGAGGTCGATGCCGAGTCCTCCCGACAGGAACGTCACGTCGATCCCCTCTTCCGAGTAGAAACCTTGGGTCTTGGCGACGTAGAAGCCGGCGAACTGCGCCTGGTGAATCCACTTGAGCTGGACGGTCACTTCGTCGAGCGCCGATACGTTCCCAGCGCCGAACACGAGAAGAGCGAGTGCGAGGACGACGACCGTGAGCCACAGCTTGACTGGCGCGGAAGACCTCTCCCCTCTACTCGCCATCGTAGATGGCCTCCAGGAACTGGGTCGTGTACGCGGAAGCGACGTCCGTCGCCTCCATCAGCCCCTGGGCAACCAGCATATCGTGCATTCCTTGCCAGGTCGCCTCGGACATTGTCCCAATTCGTCCGTAGCTGGTGACGATCAAGGGGATACTCGCAACCATCTGGTCGATCTGGTGCTGCAGGGCGAGCCCGTCGTCGTAGAGGAGTGCCTGCTCGCCGGCCTGCTCGGGATGGGCCACAACCCATTCCCAACCCGCGAGAAGCGCGCGGAGGAACCGCTCGACCAAGTCCGGATTCTCCTCGATCATCCTCTCGGTCGCGATGACCGTGTCCGCATAGACATGAATCCCGTAATCGCTCGGAAAGAGGACGTTCAGCTCGTAGCCCGCGTCGCGCGCAGCGAGGACCTGATCGGTCAGGTATCCCGTCCAGACATCGACTTCGTCGTTGTAGAACGCGTCCATGGAGATCCCCCGTGGACTGACGGGCACGACATCGTCGACGGTCAGCCCGAACTGTGCGAGCAACGCGGGGAGAATCTCGTCTCCGCCGTAGACGAGGACGGTTCGGCCAGCCATATCGGGCGGCGTCACGATCCCCTTCCCCACCTTCGAGAAGTAAACGCTCGGACTGATCTGGTAGACGACCGCGATCGCCACGATCGGCGCTCCCTCTTCCGAGCGTCGTCGGAGCACCTCACTTCCCGAGACGATCGCGAAGTCAGCGCCACCCGACAGGAGAAACTCGACTTCATCGAGCTCCTTCGTCCCCTCGAAGATGCTGACCTCGATTCCTTGCTCGGCGAAGAGACCGTTCTCGGCTGCAGCGTAGACGCCGGCGAACTGCGTGCTGTGGTACCACTTCAGTTGAATCGCCACGTCATCCATAGCCAGACAGGCCGCTGGAATGAGTGCCACCAAGATGAACGATAGAGCCCATCTCTTCATCGTAGATCCCTCCCCGACAGCACCATCATCGCTCCTCGGTGACTCCCGCCTAGACCTTGGAAGCTCTAGCTTGGTTCTGTCATGAGAGGATCGTATTCCTTCGGGTCGCCTCCGTCTGTGGGGAGATCTTGATCGCGTCTGGGGGGATGCGCCCTCCGAAGATCAGAGCGCGGGCACTCGTTCAAGGGTGTCCATTGACTCCGACGCGGAATGCTCCATACTGGAGGCGGGTATCGGGAAATGACCGAAGAAAGATCGGCACGCGGTTCGCAGCATCCTTTCGAACACGGAGAGTTCGGCCTGCCGTCTGCGATGCTCCCTCTTCCCTATCTGTCTCTCGGCCCGAACGGGGAAGTGCTCGCCGCAAACGAACACTACCTCGGCCTCACAGGCTACCGACGCGATGAGGTCATCGGCTCTTGGTTCGGTGATTTCCTGACACCCGATTCCCAAGCACTCTTCAAAGAACGCTTTGCGCAATTCAAGCAAGAAGGGCACGTGGAGAATGCGGAGTTCCATCTGATTCGAAAGGATGGGGGACGCGCCCCCTCGGTCTTCAATGGGACCGCCGAGTACGATGCCGACGGACGCTTCGTGCGAACACACTGCCTGATCAACGATGTCGCCGAACTACGTGCTCTGACCGCAGCCTATCGGTCACTCGTCGACCATTCGATTCAGGGCCTCGTGATCCTCAATCGAGATGGCGTTCTCTTCACCAATGAGGCCACCGCCCGCATGAGCGGCTACTCGGTCGAGGAGCTTCATCGGTTCTCCGCCGAGGAAATGCGCAACATCGTCCATCCGGAGGATCGAGACGGAGTTTCGGTGACGCTAACTCGGCTCCTGGCAGGTGAGGAGGTTCCGCAGCGCTTCGAATTCCGCTTCCTCCGCAAGGACGGATCGGTCGGACATGTCGTTGCGTATCCGTCCCTGGTCGAAATCGATGGAGAGCCGGCCATCCAAGTCACCTACGACGACCAATCCGATCGTCACCAAGCTGAGATCGCCCTGCGCACCGCTGAAGCGGAATCCAGGGCACTCGTCGACGCCAGCCCCGACTACATCCTGATGCTCGACCGGGATCTCAAGATCCGGTTTGCGAACCGGGCGGCGCCCGGGCTGACATCGGAGGACATTCTTGGTGCCTACCTTCCCGATCTTGCTTCGGAGTCCGATCGCACCAATGCAGAGAGCGTACTGCGAGGCGCGATCGACAAAGGGCAGCCCGGAACATACGAGACGAGCTACGCAACGCCAGAAGGCGAGACCATCTACTTCGAATCGCGCGTTGAGCCAATACGAAGCGAGCAATCGGGCGACATCGATGGGATCGCCCTTATTGCCCGGGACATCACAGCGAGAAAACGCGCCGAACGGGAACTGAAGGAGAGCCAAGAGAGATTCCGATTGGTCTTCGAAGGATCGGATCTCGCCATCGCGCTGACCAGCATCGAAGGCGAGGTCGTACTGTGTAACGAGGCGCTCGAACGACTGTTTGGCTACAGCCAAGCCGAACTTCAGCAGCTCTCCTTTCGCGATTTCACGAAGCCGGAGTACCTCGAGACCGAGCTGCCCTTGTATGAGGAGCTGCTCGCCGGGAAGAGGGACAGCTATCAGATCGAGAAGGTCAACGTCCGAAAGGACGGTCAGGAGTTCTGGCTCCGTGCCACGATCAGCGCGATCCGAGGCGCTGGAGGCCGGATCGTCTACCTCGTCGCAACCGGCGAGGACATCACGAGCCGCAAACGAATGGAGCAAGCGTTACAGGGTTCCGAAGCGGAGTATCAAGATCTCTACGACAATGCGCCGAACGCCTACTTCTCCGTCGGTACCGACGGAATCATCAAACGCTGCAACCGGCGTGCCAGCGAGATGCTCGGGTACTCGGCCGATCAGTTGATCGGCATGCCGGTCCTGCATCTCTACCGCGAGGGGGCATGGGGGAGAGATCGAGCCGAGGCTCTGCTTGACCGATTCCGTGCAGGCGAGGCGATCCACGACGAGGAGCTTCAAATGCACAGAGCCGACGGCTCCTCGATTTGGATCAGCCTCACGGTGAATGCCTTGCGCGATGCATCCGGCACCGTCATCGAGAGCCGATCGATGGCCGTCGATATCGAGGCTCGGAAGCGTACAGAGGCCGTCCTCGTCGAGGAGAGGAACAGAGTCGAACGCTATCTGGACATCGCTGGGGTCATGTTTGTGGCCATCGACCGCAATGGAATCGTTACGATGATCAACCAGAAGGGAAGCGAGATCCTCGGCCGACCGGAGGCGGGAATCATCGGTTCCGACTGGTTTGCGTCATTCGTCCCGGCTCGCGACCGTGATCGTGTTCGCACGGTGTTCGATCGATTGATGGCGGGAGAGATCAAGGCGGTCGAATACTACGAGAACCCCGTCGTGACGGTCTCCGGCGAAGAGAGGATCATCGCGTGGCACAACGCGCTCTTGGTCGACGAGGCAGGACGCCCAACGGGCACCCTCAGCTCGGGGGAGGACATCACGGAGCGGAGGTACGCGGAGGAAGCACTCCGCGAGAGCGAAACCCAGTTGCGGCAGACACTCGAGGCGACGACGGACGGCATCTGGATGTGGAACTTCGAGACAGACGAGATGACGTTCAGTCCGCGCTACTACACGATGCTCGGGTACGAGCCGAACGCGTTTCCGGCCGACTTCGACCACTGGCTTGACCTGATCCATCCAGAGGATCGCGACGCCGCTCTGGCTACGGCAACTGAGTACCTGAAGACCAAGCTAGATGACTATGAGAACCAGTTCCGATTGCGGACTGCCGACGGCAACTACCGCTGGATCCGAGCTCGTGCGCGTGTCGTTGAGCGCAACGCAAACAGCGAAGCCATTCTCATGATCGGAAATCACGAGGACATCACCGAACGCGTCGAAGCGGAGAAGACAATACGAGAAAGTGCAGGCAAGCTGCGCGTTGTAACGAACAGTATCCCTGTTGTCGTCTATTCCGCGCTGCCGGATGAGCAATCGACGACAACCTTCATCTCGGGGAAGAACCGAGACCTCACTGGCTACGAGGCAGAGGAGTTCCTCTCCAACCCGAAGCTCTTCGAGACCCTGGTACATCCGGACGATCGTGAGCATCTATGGGAGGCCATTCGGCGACATCGCGCAGAGGCCGGAGAGCTTGACGTCGAGTATCGGATTCGAGCGAAGGGCGGCACGGAGAAGTGGATCCGCGATCACGCGCTTCCGACGGTGGATGAACTCGGAGAAATCGTTCGAATCGATGGGTACATGGAGGACATCACCGAGCGCAAGCAGGCCGCGGACGCACTCCGCGAAAGCGAGGAACGGTGGCGTATCATCGCCGAGTCGAGCCGGGAGATCATCTGGCAGCTCGGTCTCGACGGCAACTTGAGCTTCGTATCGCCTTCGGTGAAGGCAGTTCTCGGGTACGAACCGGAGGAAGCGACGGGCCTTGGACTCTCTGCGTTCATCCACATGAGAGAGGTTCCGCGTGCGGCCAAGGCATTCGCCAAGGCCGTCGCGGGGGACGAGTACCAGCTTGTCGAGATCGAGGCTCGACACAAGAACGGCTCCATGATTCCGATCGAGGTCAGCGTTACGCCGATCCGGCGGAATCGGAGAGTCATCGGCGTTCAGGGAATCGCTCGTGACATCACCGAACGCATCGAGGCACAGGAAGAACTCGAGCGGACGCTCCGGACCTCGGATGACATCGTCCGCACGATCCCGGCCGGCCTTTCCATCTATCAGTACGAGCCGCCGGATCGTCTCGTCCTCCTGCAAGCGAATCCGGCGGCGTCGACGCAAACGGGCATCGACCTGCAAGAGTGGATAGGCAAGGAATTCGATGAGATCTGGACGGAGGCGCGAGCGCGCGGGCTCACGGACGCATACCTCGAGGTGATGCGGACCGGCAAGATGCTCAGCACCGAAGACCTGTACTACGAAGACGAGCGGTTGAGTGGCGCATTCAACGTTCGCGCGTTTCGGTTGCCGGGCAACCGGCTGGCGATCTCCTTCGAGAACGTCACCGAACGGATGCGGGCCGAGGAGGAACTCCGCGCGTCCGAGGAGAAGTACAGCACAATTACGGAGAGTTCGGCCGACGCGATCTTCGTGATCGACCGAGACGGCCGCTACACCTTCGCGAACAAGGCAGCATGTGCCCTCCTCGGGTACTCCGAAGACGAGCTCCTTCAGATGTCGATCAACGATGTGGCAGCAGGAGGCAGCGCGAATCCCAAGATGTCCCTGTTCGGACAGCTCCTCGAGACCGGTCGCCTCTACACCGAACTGGAGCTTTGCCGGAAGGACGGGCGAATCGTGCCCGTCGACTTGAATGCCGTCGTCCTCCCCAACGGGCTGATCTACGGCAGCTGCCGCGATCTGACCGCGCGAAAGCGAATCGAGCAACGATTTGAGACCGCTGCAAGTGTGGCGACCGATCTGATCTACGAATGGGATGTTCGAACCGATGAGCTTCTCTGGTTCGGCGACATCGACGAAGCGCTCGGCTTCGAATCCGGCGAGATCAACCATGACATCGTCTCGTGGGCCGCCCTGATTCATCCGGAAGACAGGCCGGATTTGAAGAAAGCGATCGAGTTCCACCGGACACACACACGTTTGATCCACGAGGAGTATCGGATCCGGACGAAGACCGGAGACTGGAGATACTGGATCGACCAAGCGGCGCCAATCCTCGACCGAGAAGGACGACCACTCCGTTGGGTGGGGGTCTGCCTCGATGTCACGGAACGGGTGCTCGCGGAGCAGGCACTCCGAGAGAGCGAGATCCGTTACCGGTCGTTGTTCGAGGACGCTGTGCTCGGCATCTACCAGACGACGCCGGACGGCCGGATCCTCACAGCAAATCCGGCGCTCATCCGCATGCTCGGCTACGAGTCGTTCGAACAGCTTGCGGAACGGAATCTGGAGGGAGAGGGATACGAACCCGAGACGCCTCGAGAGCAGTTCAAAGCGCTGATCGAGCAGGCCGGCAGCCTCACCGGACGGGAATCGGCTTGGAAGCGGAGGGATGGGCAGACGATCTATGTCAGGGAGAACGCCCGTGTTGTCCGTGATGACGACGGGAAGATCCTCTACTACGAGGGGACGATCGAGGATGTCACCGAGCGCCGGCGCGCGCTCCGCGAGCTCGAGAATTCCGAAGAGAAGTTCCGCAGTGTATTCGAGAATGCCGCCGTCGGAATGGCCATCGGAAGAATCTCCACCGAGCGTCCAGTGGAAAGGCGGCTGGAGGCGAACGCAGCCTACGCCGAGATGCTCGGCTACACGCGGGTCGAGCTCGATCGGATCGGCATCTGGGAGATCGCCTATCCCGAAGACGTTGCGCACGAACGAAAGTGCTTCGACGCCCTGCTGAGCGGAGAGACGGCCGACTACCAACTGGAGATGCGCTTCATTCGAAAGGACGGCACGACGATCTGGGGACGCGTCACCACGTCGGGGGCCTGTTCCGACGACGGGAAGACCATGCTGCTTGTCGTCATCATCGAGGACGTCACAACGCGCCGCCTCGCCGAGGATGAGCTGAAACGCTCGGCCGAACAGCTCCGCGCACTCGGCGCTCGGCTCGCCGAAACGCAAGAAGAGGAGCGGAGGAGGATCGCCCGCGAACTGCACGATCAGGTCAGCCAGAACCTGACGGCTCTCTCGATCAACGCAGAATCGATCGGTACGTCGCTTCGCGACTCAGCGCCGGAGATCGGCCGGAAGCTCGGCGAATGCGCCCAGCTGATCGAGGAGACCGCCGTGCATATCCGCGATCTGACGTTCGATCTTCGTCCTCCGGTCCTCGACGACTTCGGCCTCTTCGCGGCGATCGGGTGGCATGCAGAGCGCGCTGCCGAGCAGACGGGATTGACGATCGAAGTCTCCGGCGAGGAACCCGCACCGCGCCTGCCGGCTCCGGCGGAGATGGCCCTCTTCCGGATCACCCAGGAGGCCCTGATGAACATCGTCAAGCACGCGCAGGCCCGCTCGGTGTCCGTACGGCTGGACGCCACCAGCGCGTCCGTGCGGCTGCAGGTCGAGGACGATGGGGTCGGATTCGACCCCAGCCGGGTCGGCGAGCAGGGTACGCCGATCGGTTGGGGCCTGCTGAACATGCGCGAACGGGTCGAAGTCCTCGGCGGGACTCTCGCCATCAACTCATCGAGGCGGGGCACACGGGTCTCGGTCGAGGTTCCGAGATGACCGTCCGCGTGCTCCTCGCCGATGACCACGCCGTGGTTCGCGACGGCCTCCGACTCCTCCTCGAAGCGCAGCCGGACATCGAAATCGCCGGGGAATCCGGGAACGGTCGAGATGCGGTCCGCAAGGCGCGGACACTCCACCCTGACATCGTCATTCTCGACGTCGCGATGCCCGAGCTGAACGGGATCGAGGCCGCCGAGCGGATCCGCGACCTCGATCCGTCGATACGGATCATCATCCTCTCGATGTACTCGACCAAGGAGCACATCTTTCGCGCTCTGAAGGCCGGAGCGAATGGGTACCTGCTCAAGGAATCGGCCGCTACAGAGGTGTTGGCAGCGGTCCGCGAGGTGAGCAGCGGACGGCGATACCTGAGCCACAAAGTCTCCGATGAAATCGTCCAAGGGTTTCTCCATCCGGAGACACGCGATGAGGTCGAAACGCCGCTCGACCGGCTCAGTCCGCGCGAACGGGAGATCCTCCAGCTTGTCGCCGAGGGGAAGTCGAGCGCCGAGATCGGGCGATCGCTCTTCCTCTCGCCGAAGACGATCGACACATATCGAAGCCGCCTGATGCGCAAACTCGGGATCTCCGACTTGGCGAGTCTCGTCCGTTTTGCCGTCCAGCACGGCGTCATCCCGCCCGAGTAGTCAAGCCTTCCCGACCGCAGACGTCAAGATTCCCCTACAGACGGTGGCCCGACACCCGGCTATCCTCCGGATTGGCAGCACAGAAGGGAGTGGGGATGGAAGGCCGAACCGTTCTGATCGTCGATGACCACGCTGTCCTTCGCGGTCTCCTTCAGTCGAACTTGCGAGACTGGTTCTCGGAAGTTCGGATTCACGAGGCGGCGGACGCCGAAACGGCGGTGGCTCTCGCCGCCGAGACGGAGCCGGACGTGGTGATCATGGACATCGCGCTCCCTGGCATGAACGGGATCGAGGCAACCCGAGCGATCAAGAAGGTCCGGCCGGAGACCCGCGTCGTCATCCTGTCGGTCCACGAACTCGACGCGTACCGGAACGACGCCGCAGCAGCCGGGGCAGATGCGTACATCCCCAAGCGGCTGATGCAGACGGAATTGAACGGAACGCTCTCCGGGTTCTTCGATCAGGTGACCGACCGGCCTACGGGCGATCGGGGTGAAAGCGTAGGCTCGCCGAGCTGAGCGCAGAGGCGCTGGGAAGTGGACATCATGGGACCGACGCAGTCACTGCTCGAGATCCTCCTCGTCGAGGACAACCCCGGAGATGCTCGGCTGATTCAAACATACCTCGGCAATGGAGCCCGAGGCCCATTCCGCTTGCTCACGGTCGATCGGCTGGGTCATGCACTCGAAGCCCTCGGGGAAGGACCCCATGACGCCATCCTCCTCGATCTCGGCTTGCCGGACTCGCAAGGGTTGGAGACGCTCGACCGGGTCACAGCTTGCTGCAACGGAGCACCGGTCATCGTCCTCACCGGTCTCAACGATGAAGACCTTGCACTTCAAGCGATCCAACGCGGGGCACAGGACTACCTTCCCAAGGGCGGATTCGATGAGGAATTGCTCGCTCGGACGATCCGCTACGCGGTCGAGCGATCGCTGGCGGAGGAGTCGATCCGGGCGAGTGAAGAGCGATACCGAAATCTGTTCTCGCAGGCCAACGAAGCCGTGCTCGTCGTGCAGGATGAGAAGATCCTCCAGGCGAATCCGAAGACGGAGGAGCTGTTCGGGAAGCCCCTCGCGGAGATCATCGGCCAACCGTTTGCCGACTTCGTCTGCCCGAAGGATCGGGAGATGGTGCTCGATCGTCATCGGCGAAGGATGCGCGGCGAGGATCCACCGCACCGATATGAGTTTCGCATCCAGGCAGCCGATCAGACGCCTCGATGGGCCGACGTTTCCACCGGCCGCATTGAGTGGGATGGCAGAACGGCCGGCCTGGCTCTGCTGACCGACATCAGCGAACGGAAGGCCGCCCGCGCGAAAACGGAGAGTCTTCTCGATCGTCAGACGGCGATCAACGAGCTTGCCCTGGCGTTGGGGACAGCGACGGAGCCCGAGAAGGTGTATCGCGTTCTCTACGATCGCATCCGCGCACTTCTGACCGCAGACGGGTTCATCGTCTCGCTGTATAACGCTGAGGCGCGCGAGATCCGAGCCGGCTTCGTGGTGACCCAGGAGACCGAACACGATGCATCGGACTTCCCACCGATCCCGTTGGAGGAGGAGGGATGCGGCACGCAGAGCCAGGTCATCCGATCGAAGAGAGGGATGTACATCCCCGACTGGATCGAAGCGATGTCGAGAACCCGAACACACTACAAGATCCACGACGACGGATGCATCGAAGAGGGGCATCCCGAGTCTCGCGAAGAGTGGGAGGGCTCCGTCCAATCCGCGCTGCTCGCGCCGATGCTGTCGCAGGGTGAGGTCATCGGCGTACTGCAGGTGCAGAGCCGTACGCTCAACGGATACCGAGAGGAAGACCTCGCCTTGCTCGGTGGTCTGGCAAACGTCGCCGCGATCGCGCTTCGGAACGCTCAGCTCGTGCACGAATCGCGCGCACAGGCCGGACAACTCCGAGATGCATTCGACGGGATCGTTCGGACCGTGGCCGCAGCCGTTGAGACTCGCGATCCGTACACGGCGGGCCATCAGCAACGCGTCGCAAGGCTCGCAGTCGGCATCGCGGAGACACTCGGCCTTTCTGACGAGACCATCGAAGGCGTCCGCGTCGCGAGCCTCGTTCACGACATCGGGAAGCTTGGGATTCCGGCCGAGATCCTTGCCAAGCCGGGGAGGCTGACCGACACGGAGTTCGAGATCATCCAAGCCCACGCGGAGAACGCGTTCCGAATCCTCGGTTCGATCGAATTCCCATGGCCGATCGCCGAGGTGGTCTACCAACACCACGAGCGGCTCGACGGCTCCGGGTATCCGCGAGGGCTATCGAATGAGGGAATCTGCCTCGAGGCACGGATCATGGCCGTCGCCGACGTCGTCGAGGCGATGGCCTCGCATCGCCCGTACCGTCCGGCGTTGGGGCTCGATCGTGCACTGGAGGAGATCGGAAGCAAGAAGGGCGCCAAATTCGATCCACAGGTCGTCGAAGCATGCGAAGCACTGTTCTGGGAACGGGGATTCCTCCTCGATGGGGAGGCAGCGGGATGAACGATCGGTCGAGACGGGTCGCGAACAGACCGCTTGGGTCGACGGAGAGGACACACCTCCGAAGCGAGGGCGGGCGGCTCTGCCGAATCATCGCAGATGGCCTGATCGATCAGGCCATCGAATCGAATGAACGCGGGACGATAGACCTCAACAACTTGCTGGTAGAGCCGTTCACCCTCGTCCGTCGGCCCCGGATCGGAAGCACCGGCGCGGCGAACCACCCATGCCACGGTGGAGGACTCGGAATACGATGAGAGTTCGCCATCTCGCGCCGATTGAGATCCTGCTCGTCGAGGACAACGAAGGGGACGCGCGTCTCGCTGCCGAAGCCTTGGCGGAGGCCAAGGTGAGCAACAACGTCTCGTGGGTCCTCGACGGGTTCGAGGCAATCCGGTTCCTCCGCCGCCAAGGAGAGTACAGCTGCGCGCCTGAGCCGGACCTGATCCTCCTCGACCTCAACCTTCCGAAAAAGGATGGCCGAGAGGTTCTGGCGGAGATCAAGCAGGACGAATCCCTTCGCCACATCCCAGTCGTCGTTCTGACGTCCTCTCCGGCCGAGGAGGATGTGATACGAAGCTACGATCTGCATGCCAACTGCTTCATCACGAAGCCGATCGAGCTGGCGCAATTCCTGAAGGTCGTTCGCGCCATCGAGGACTTCTGGTTCTCCGTCGTCAGGTTTCCCCGCAAGGTCGCGCGTCGGACCTAGAGTGAGGCCGAATCGCCGGACAACCCGGGACGATAGAAACCCGCTTGGGCGCTGGATCTGAGATGCAATACGCACTACCCTCATCTCAGGAGGAATCGAAAGATGCATCACGCCAAGTGGATCGCCGCCGTCTTCTTCGTTGGACTGATCGGGATCGCGGCGCTCGGGTCTCCCTTCGTCCACGGACCGTACTCCGGTGCGCCCTGCGCAGATGGAGTCACGATCAGTTGGGAATGCGAGGAACCGGTCGCAGCCCGTGTCGAGTACGACCTCCGTTCCGCGTTCGAAGCAACCGGGACGTTAACCGAACTGATCCTCGTACCGGCACCCGGAGAGGATGCCGGCGACACATGCCATGTGACACTTGTCGATCTCGAACCGGCGACCGACTACGCGTACCGCGTCGTCGTCGGTGAAGGCGAAACGGAGACCGCCAGCCCTGCCGGTTTCTTCTCTACCGCGCCGGAAGCCGGGGAGTCGATCTCGTTCGCCGTTCTCGCGGACACGCAGTGGCAATCGGAAGGCGTGAATCGGCTCGAGCTGGTCGGCGATGCGATCGCATCCGATCCGACACCGTTCGACTTCGTTCTTCATGCCGGTGACATCGTCGAGAGCCCGTCGAGCCACTACTGGGACCACTGGTTTGACTCGTTCGAGGAGATGCTGTTGCGCGCACCGTTCATCCCGGTCCTCGGCAACCACGAGAAGAACCACCGCTCGTACTACGCTGCATTCGATCTCCCACTCGGCGCGGGGAAGTACGACGAGCGCTGGTGGGCGCTCCATTGGGGCGACGTCGTGGTCGTCGGCCTCGACTCGAACGTCAAGAAGGCGACGGACTACACCGCACAGCAGGACTGGGCGAGGGAACATCTCTCCGGCCCCGAGCCACACAAGTTCGTCATCTTCCACCACCCCGTCTTCTCGTCCGACGCCTACCACAGCTCGGGGACGTTCCTTGACCAGATCTATCATCCGATCTTCGTCGAGACGGAGGTCGACATCGTCTTCAACGGTCACTCCCACCACTACGAGCACATCCGGCGGGAGGGCGTCACGTATCTCGTCGTCGGCGGCGGAGGGGCGACACCGCGCAAGACGAAGCCGGAGCACATCCAGGGATCCGACGTCTCCGTCGAGGGGCACTTCTTCTACACGCGTGTCAGCACGACGGCCGATTGGATCCGCGTCGAGACGGTCTCCGTCGCCGAACTCTTTCCGGATGGGTCCGTCACAACAACCGGCGTGATCCTCGATGCGTTCTCTCAGCCGGAAGAGGCTGCTGCAGGCACCTCGATCCCCGTGTGGGCGGTTCTGGCTGCCGCAGCAGGCATAGTCGGTCTTGCCTTGTTGCTCGTTCGCGCACTCGGCGATTGAGCCTGAATCGGATCTGCGCGGTTCTGCTGGAAAGCTGTAGCGACGAGTGACTTCAGCGGCGGACGCTTCTCCTGTTTCCATCAGTACTTCAATGGTCTTCAGCTCAGCAATGGCTCCTTTTGTCATCGCCAGAGCCGGGTTGTATACTGAATGCCCGCTTCTCGGCTAGAAGGGGCCCAGGGGGTTGCATTGGAGGCAGTCCGCACAGGCGAGCAGTACGTCGCAAGGCAGCGAGCCTACCGTTTGATGCTCTACGTGCTTCTCGCCGCCGGTTGTGCAGTCATGCTCCTCCCTTTCTTCTGGATGCTGACGACATCCTTCAAGACGGAGGCCGAGGCGCTCCGAATCCCGCCGCAGTGGATCCCAGTCTCGTTCCGATGGCAGAACTACATCGAGGCGTGGAACGCCGCCCCGTTCGGCTGGTACTTCTTCAACTCCTTCTTCATGGCGATCACGACGACGATCGGCGAGGTCTTCACGACGATCCTCGCCGCGTACGCGTTCGCCAAGATGAGGTTCTTCGGGAAAGGGCCGGTCTTCGCGATCCTGCTCGGGACGATGATGATCCCCGGGCAGATGCTCCTGCTCCCGAACTACGTCACGATCCAGCGGCTCGGGTGGTATGATCAGTATCAGGCGCTGATCATCCCGTGGCTCGTCTCCGTCTTCGGAATCTTCTTGCTCCGACAGTTCTTCCGGAGTGTTCCCGACGAGCTTCGGGATGCCGCGAGAATCGATGGCTGCGGCAGGTTCCGGTTCCTGTTCACCATCATGGTCCCGCTGTCAAAACCGGCGATCTTCACCGTCGCCCTCCTCAAGTTCATGGGAAGCTGGAACTCGTTCCAGTGGGTCCTGATTATGACGAAGACTGCAACAATGCGGACGGTTCCAGTTGGACTCCAGCTCTTTTCGAGTGAGGTCGGCACAGCCTACGAGAAGCTGATGGCCGCATCAGTGATGGCGATCATACCAATTCTCGCGCTCTTCCTGTTCACGCAGAAGCAGTTCATCCAAGGGGTCGCAAGGACGGGGATTAAATGACGGATCAACAGACACAAGGAGGTGATGGGACACCCGGTGGGGTACAGCTAGTCTGCATGTTCAACGGCCAATTGAAACCAAGGAGGTTGTGAACGATGAAGCTACGCAACACATGGATCGCTCTCGGGCTCCTCGCGTTGTTGTTCGTCGGATTCGCGGCGACAGCGACAGAGCCGGTCACCATCGAGTTCTGGCATCGGTTCAGCGAGCGCCACAATGACACGCTCCTCGAGCTGGCGGCCCGCTTCCAGGAGCGCTACCCGCACATCACCGTCGAGTGGGTCTATCAGGGAAGCTACAGCGCTCTGCAAACAACGATCAACGGAGCGGTCGTCGCCGGCGAAGTCCCGACGATGACGATCTTCTACGAGAACTGGATCCCCGCGGTCGCCGACGCGCTCGTCCCACTCGAACCGTTCTTCACCGCGGAGGAGATCGCCGACATCGTCCCAGGGCTTCTCTACGAAAACCTGCTGACGGTCCCGTTCAACAAGTCGATCATGGTCCTCTACTACATCGAGGACTACGTTCCCGTCCCGCCGACGACATGGCAAGAGTTCTATGACCTCTGCGTCGCGAACACGGTCGATGAGGACGGCGACGGCCAGATCGACCGCTACGGGACGGGCCTCCGCCCGGCCTCCAACCCGGAGCAGTTCCTCGCCCTCCTCGCGCAGAACAACGGAACGATCCTGAACGAGGATTGGACCGAGGTAACGCTCGACAACGAGGCCGGACTCGAGGCGCTTGAGTTCTATGCCAGTCTCGCGCCGTACGCGTGGATCACCAGCGAGTACCTGAACTCAAATATCGGGTACGTCGCGATGGCGATCGATACATCGGCCGGCTGGTACTACTGGAACAAGGCCGCTGAGGGCGCCGGGTTGACGGTGAAGACCGCGGAGCTGCCTGTCGGAGAGAAGGCCGCGTCGTTCATCCAGGGGACGAACATCGGGCTCTTCAAGGACGTGCCGGCCGAGGAGTTCGCCGCCGGACTCCTGTTCCTCAAGTTCCTCCTCGAGGCGGAGAACACCGGCTACTGGGCGGCGCGCTCCGGCTACCTGCCGGTCACGCTCGGCGGACTGCAGAGCCAGACGTGGCTTGACCATCTGGCGACACACCCTGAAGCGGTCGCTTCGTCCATCATGATGCCGCTCGGCGTCTCGCAGATCACGCACCCGAACTACGGTGACATGCGCGACGTGCTGAGCACAATGTGCGAGGAGATCCTCCTCGGCGCCGAGACGCTCGAGGATGCCCTCGCGGTGGCCGTGAGCGAGATCGAGTCGCTCCTCGAATAGGAAGGAAGTCCCGGTTGGGCTCGTGGGGCCGCAGCGCGGCCCCACGCCCGACCTTCGTCAGAATATGAACAGGTCTAAGAAGCTGCTGGCTACCTGGCTCAACAAGCTCGTGGCTCTCTGGTGGCAGCTGATTCCGCTGGAGTGGCGCAGCCCGACGTTCTGGAAGGACTCCGCTTGGGCGTACATCTACCTCGCCCCGGCCCTGATCATTCTCGGAGTCTTCACCTTCTACCCGTTCTTCTCCGCCTTCCGGTTGAGTCTGTTCAAGGTCGATATCCCAAACTACCCTGGCCAGTACATCGGCCTTGACCATTTCCGATACATCTTCGGGGACAAGTACTTCTGGCGGGCCCTCTGGAATACGGTCTACATCGTCGGGATCAGCGTGCCGGTCACGATTTCCCTCGCGCTGCTCGTGGCGAGTCTCCTGAACAAGTCGCTTCGGTTCCGGGCGTTCGCGCGAACGTCCTTCTTCCTCTCGTACATCACCCCGATGGTCGCGGTGATCATGGTCTGGCGGTTGATGTACCACGAGAGCTACGGACTCCTCAACTACTTCCTCAGCCTCTTCGGGATGAACCGGATCGCCTGGCTGAACGATCCAGCATACGCCAAGCCGGCGGTAATCATTCTCAATGTCTGGCGATACGTCGGATATCAGGCGATCATCCTCCTTGCCGGGATGCAGGGAATCGATCAGATGTACTATGAGGCAGCGCGGATCGACGGCGCGTCCGGGTTCCAGGCCTGGCGGAAGATCACCGTGCCGCTGCTAACGCCTCAGATCTTCTTCCTCCTGATCATCTCGATGATCGGGTCGTTCAAGATCTTCACCGAGGTCTATGTCCTGTTCAACGGTCCTGGGCCACTGAAAGCCGCCGAGACGCTCGTCTACTACATCATGCGACAGGGGTTCTTCGGCACACAACACCTCGGACGCGCGGCAGCCGCATCAATGATCTTGTTCGCGATTATCTTCGTCGTCACGCTCCTGCAGATGCAGATCGCCAAGCGGCGGGTTCACTACCAGTAGGCGTTCCTCTGTTCTTCAAAGCACGGTTTTCTCGGAGTTGCACACCGCGATAATTCAGGTATTATTATTCCATAATTCCCGAATGGAGGGTCCCACGGATGGCCGATCTGATCCGGATGTCGGAGGCGACCGCCCTCGCGTTGCACACGATGGCTGTCGTCGCGAGCCGAGAGCAACCGACGTCGACCGCGCTCGTCGCGGAAACGCTACGTGCCTCGGAGGCTCACCTCTCTAAGGTGCTTCAGCAGCTCGTCAGGTCCGGTCTGCTCCTGTCGAAGCGAGGACCGAGCGGTGGCTATACCCTCGCGAAGCCGGCATCCGAGGTCCGCCTCCTCGACGTCTACGAAGCGCTCGAAGGGCCTTTCCGGACCGACGGCTGTCTGTTCGCAGAGCCGGTCTGCCGCCAGATGGCCTGCATCCTCGGCGATCTCGTCGAGCGACTGCGAAGCGAGGCCCTCGATCATCTCCGCTCGACGTCCCTAAGCGACATAGCTCACGAGAGAAGGAGGTAGCGTGTACTGCTATCAGTGTGAACAGACGAAGGATGGAATCGGCTGCACAGAGTTCGGTGTCTGTGGCAAGGACCCGACGTGCGCGGCACTTCAAGATCTACTGCTGCACACGACGAAGGGGATCGGGACGTACGCGCATCGGGCGAGGCAACTCGGGGCGTCGGATCCGAACGTCGATCGCTTCACGATCGAGGCGCTCTTCACCACCGTGACAAACGTCAACTTCGATCCCGAGCGGCTCGACGCCCTGGTGACGAAGGCCGCCGAAGCCCGCGACACCGCACGCGCTCTCTACGAACGGGCGGCTCGTGATGCCGGACGGGAGCCCGAAACGCTGAGCGGACCGGCAACGTGGCAGCCGGGATCGACGATGGAGGACCGGCTCGCCCAGCATGCAGAGATCTCGATCGATACGCGAAAAGTGAGACTCGGGGATGACGCCGTCGGTCTCCATGAGCTCCTCATCTACGGATTGAAGGGAGCCGCTGCCTATGCCGATCACGCGCTGATTCTCGGACAGCAGGACGAGGCCGTCTGGGCGTTCTTCCACGAAGCGCTCGACTTCCTCGCCTCCGAGCCAACCGACATCGACCGGCTGACCGCGATGGCCCTCCGCTGCGGTGAGGTCAACCTTCGCGTCATGGAGCTTCTCGACACAGCGAACACGAGCGCCTACGGCTCGCCCGAGCCGACGCCGGTTCGCATCGAGCCGCTCGCCGGGAAGGCGATCCTTGTTTCCGGACACGACCTGCAGGACCTCGAGGAGCTGCTGAAGCAGACCGACGGGATGGGGATCAACGTCTACACGCACGGCGAGATGCTCCCGGCACACGGGTATCCGAAGCTCAAGAAATACGCGCATCTGGCCGGCAACTACGGCGGCGCGTGGCAGGATCAGCAGAAGGAGTTCGACGCTTTCCCCGGCGCGATCCTGATGACGACCAACTGCATCCAGAAACCGCGCGACGGCTACACCGACCGGATCTTCACCTCGGGGCTCGTCGCCTGGCCGGGCGTCCGGCACATCGCCGACGGCGACTTCGCTCCGGTGATCGACGCGGCCCTCCGGGCAGACGGCTTCGCAGCCGACGGACCGGAGAAGACGATCCTCGTCGGATTCGCTCGTGACGCGGTCCTCGGCGTCGCCGACAAGGTGATCGAGGCCGTCAAGAGCGGAACCATCCGGCACTTCTTCCTGATCGGCGGATGCGACGGCGCGAAGCCCGGGCGCAACTACTACACCGATCTCGCGCAGGCCGTTCCCGAGGATTGCGTCATCCTGACGCTCGCCTGCGGGAAGTACCGGTTCAACAAGCTCGACTTCGGGAGCATCGACGGGATTCCGCGGCTTCTCGACATCGGACAGTGCAACGACGCCTACTCCGCCATTCGGATTGCGGTCGCCCTCGCCGACGCGTTCGGGACCGACGTCAATTCGCTCCCCCTGTCGCTCATCCTCTCGTGGTACGAGCAGAAGGCAGTCGGCATCCTGCTGACGCTCCTCCACCTCGGGATCCGGAACATTCGACTCGGACCTTCACTCCCGGCGTTCGTGACGCCGGCGGTGCTGAACGTCCTCGTCGAGAACTTCGGCTTGGCGCCGATCTCCACTCCGGAGGAGGACCTCGCGGCGATTCTTGCATAGTCAGGACAAACAATCCGCGAATCGCAAAGACGAGCGGGGAGCCTCTTCGGCTCTCCGCTCGTCTCATGCCCTCGGGTTCTGAAGTGTGCTAGTTCTCAGTCAGGATGTGCTCGTCGTACTCGGCCTCGAGCCGACGTTTGTGCTCGCTCTCCTCAACCGCAAGACGCTTGAACAGCGCTCCGGCAGCGCCGCCAAGGCCGGCCAACCGGTCATAGAGCGCTTCCGCGCCCTCCTCGCGCTTCATCGCGACGATCATCGCTTCTTGAACCGACATCCCCTCACGCGCTTCGACGTCGACCAGAAGCTCAGAGAGATTGAGGTCTGTCCGGTCGCCGGCGTCCTCGGCGATCAGCTCTTCCGGCACAACGCGCTCGAGTGTCTCTGCGTGTCCGCGCTCTGTCGCCGCCAGTTCGGTGAAGAGCTTCTGCACCGCGGAGTTCTTCGCCTTGCCGGCCCACTCCGTGTAGAACGCCTCGGCTTCCTTCTCCTTGGCAATCGCGAAATCGAGCGCTTCGGTCAATGTATCGATCACGGATTCCTCCTTCTCTTCCGCGATACGATACCGTATGGTCGAAGCCGCCTCCAGGCCTCGGATCTTTCAGGTGCGGCGTGACGGTCAGACGACGAACGCGCTCGACGGCCGATTCGTATCGCACGTCAACTCTTGCTCCAGAAGATGGCGCAGACTAGAGTGGGGCATGACAGCACACCGATCGAAGGACCGAAACACCGGTGCCTCCCGATGGCACATTCAGCGGTGGCCACCCCTTTCCAACGTCGAGACCCTGATCAAGCTCGCCGCGTTCGGGTTCGCCTACGCAGCCTTCGCAACGTCGATCGGTCGAGCAGCCACACCGATCGTCCGGGATGCGGTGACGCTCGCCCGGATGGCCATCCTTGGCGTGCTCTCGCTCGGACTGATCATCGCCACCTGGGATCGATGGCGACAGCGCGAAGTCATCTCGATGATCTTCGTCCTTCTGAATGCGCTGGCGCATGGGCTTCTCCTTGCTGCCCTGCTCCGCGGGGCGGAGGTCGACTTCTGGTTGTTCTGGTTCGCTACGCTGATGCTCCTTGGTGATCTGATCAAGATCGTCTCGTTCTATGTCCGCCCGTTTCCGGTCCGCAGCCTCTCGCCAGCAGCCGGCACGGCGTTGACGGGCGTCTATGCGGTCGGCTACATGGCGATCATCCTCCTGCCGGAACTCGCGGTGAGTGTCGGCGGATAATCCGAATCAAGCCGCGCATCGTCTTCAGCCAGAGACGCAGCGAGACGTGGCCCCTTGGAATGCTCAGAGTTCGCGGCTGTCGTACGCCCAGTGAAGGAGCGCCTGCCGCTGCCGTGGGCGACAATCGAGATCGCCAGGACTGCAGTGATTCCGAATCTGCGCAACATGGCGGACCATCGCCTTCCACCGCTTGATCTGGCGCGCGTCATCCGGGCATCGCCGGCCGAGGTAGTAGCGGCAGTACCACTGGAACCAACCGCGTGGATCCTCGTCGTAGATCCAGCCCTTCTCCCGCCAATAGGCGAGCGGCTTCGATGCGGAGACCCCGAAGAAGTTCAAGGCGGGATCACTCCGCTCCAGCGAGAGCTTCGCGGCCGCAAACCAATCGGGGGGGAACTCGCCCCGACAATCGGTCATGTACTTCCCGCCGAAGACGCCGAGCGCCAGCATCTCCTTCGGCGTCAGCTCGGGGCGAAATGCCGGGTCGAAGCGCACCCCGGCCGACTCGATCAGCTCGTAAGAGTAGCCGCGCTGCATTCGATCATTGACGTGGATCCGCTTCGGTCGCTCGTCCCAACCGTTCGTCATCGGAAGGAAGCCTCTCCCCAGAGCGCTGGCTGGCCTGTGCTCTCGAGGACCGCGTGCCACAGGTCGCCCTCCAGATCGACATCCTTTCGACGCGCGATCACTTCGCGAAGGGGCACGTGCGTGTACTCGCCGTTCCACGACCCGACGAGGATGCCGGTCCGGCCGACCATTCCCGCATGGACCGCGTTCCGCGCCAGATCCGACGAGTAGACCGAGTCGCTCGGATTCGCCGGTGCGCTTCGGATCAGATAACTCGGATCGATGTACTTCACCGTGTGCTCGATTCCGCGGGCGCAAAGTTCGTCCTCGATCCGCTGCTTCAAACGGCCTCCGATATCGAGGAGCCGCACGTTTCCGGATGCGTCCAGCTCGGTCGGCGAATCAGCCGTGCGCAAGAGGTCCTGTCCCGCGCCTTCCGCTACGACGACGACGACCTGACCGTTCGATGTGAGACGGTCGGCGAGAGATTCGAGGAACCCGCACGGACCGTCGAGGAGGAGCGGAACTTCGGCAACGAGCACGAAGTCGGCATCGGCCGCCGCAATGGCGGCGCTCGATGCGATGAACCCCGAATGCCTTCCCATCAGCCGGACGAGACCGACCCCGTTGCGATAAGCACAGGCTTCGGTGTGCGCCGCGCGGATCGACTCGACGGCGATCGAGAAGGCCGTCTCATATCCGAACGTCTTATCGACCAACGGCACGTCGTTGTCGATGCTCTTCGGGATGCCAACGATCGCGATCGGCGCTCCTCTTCGTGTCGCCTCTTCGTAGATCGCATGCGCACCGCGCATGCTCCCGTCGCCGCCGATGACGAGCAAGAGGTCGATCCCTTCGCGCTCGAGCGTATCGAGGACGATCGCCGGCGGCTGCGGTCCTCGGGAGGAACCGAGGATCGATCCGCCATCGTGATGGATCCCCTCGACCGATTCGACCGTGAGCGGAAGTGGTAAGTACCCGTGATCCGGGTTCAGGCCCGCGAAACCATACCGAAACCCGAGAACCTCTCGTACCCGGTAGTGATTGAGCAGCTCCAGCGTCGCCGCGCGGATCGCGTTGTTCATCCCGGGGCAGAGCCCGCCGCAGGTCACGATCCCAGCGCGCACGTCGCCCGGTTCGAAGAAGAGGAGCTCTCGTGGCCCTGCCCGCTCGAACGCAACGCGAGATCGCGACGAGTCATCGAGACCCTCACGTGTGACCAACGCGTCGAACAGGATGCACTCGTCGTCGCCGATGAAGTTGTAGATCCGATCTCCCTTGATCGTCGAGCGCTTCAACGGCGATCGGATTGCCGCCTTCCCCAGCATCGGGACAGATAGATCGATCCCCTGCGCACCGCCATCCATCTGCATGCGCTGAGTCTATCACGCAGTGCTCGGACCAGGTAGGGGCCAGTGCGCAGACGGATCGAACCCTTTCGAAGAGGGCCCCGTTCGCTGACTGCCCGTGACCGCTTCCCCTGGCTACAGCAGATTGGAGGAAAGCGTCTGGTGCCGGCGGCACCTCGATAGCCAATGCGTCCGAGCATCTGCAGCTCGGATCTGCTCTTGCGGCGTGACGCCGGGGGAACCTACACTGGCTCTGAGAAGCGTATCGAACACATTCAACACAGGGGCGTGAGAAGTGAGGACACGGTTCGGACTGGCCACAGCATTCATTGTCCTGTTGTGTGTCGCATGTGCTGCTCAGTGTGACGTCGAGGCGGTCTTCCTCTCGCAGCATGGCCGGGATGCTATCGGGCAGCGTTTGATCGCGGAGATTGATGCGGCTGCGGATCAGCTCCTCATCGCGTTGTACGCATGCACAGATCTCGATCTGATATCCGCTGTCCTCCGAGCGCACCAGCGCGGAGTTGATGTCTACGTGCTCGTCGATGAAGGCCCTGCAGAATGGGACGCGAGACAGGAACTCTCGCCGCTTGTGGATGAAGGCGTCCATCTGGCTGTTGTATCGGAAGACGCGGCGGTGCAGCACAGGTTCGTCATCATCGACCGGGAAACGGTGATCACCGGCTCATACGATTGGGTTGGCCCGGCCAATGCCCTCGACATGGACAACGTGGTGATCATCGAGTGTCCAGAGATCGCGGGGCAGTTCGTCGCCGAGTTCACCTCCATTGCGAATGACATCCTTGGCCTGGGGTGGATCGGTCTTTCGCCTCTCTCCTCCGGAGTTGTCGATCGATGTCAAGAGTGTCTGGCGAGGCTCAATCAATCGACCCGCGGCGACTTCGGTGGCTGCCCCGGGGTGGACGAGAGCCTCGCGTTGCTGCTGGAGGCGTATCGCCCGTACGTTCTCGGCACTTGCTCGCAATCCGGGATCGAGACCCTACTCCTGGGAGTGCCGGGCATGCCCTATGAACTGATCGCTGTAATCGGAGCCTGCATCTGCGGCGACATCCTCCAATGGAGTCCATCGCCCCCACCTTGTGGATGCTCCCCTGACTAGAGACCGAAGATTTTCGGGAATGGAATGTTCTCCGCTGGCTCCTCGGGTAGGACTCGAACCTACAACCATTCGGTTAACAGCCGAGCGCTCTGCCAATTGAGCTACCGAGGAATGCGGACTCTCCGAGTCCGTCCGAGTTTGCGACTGCAAGCAGTCACAAACTCGGGTTGATTCTACTTCGGCCCGAAGGGGCGGTCAACCGCGCAAGTCCTCCCCGTTCCGGCCTTCTGCACTCAGCCTCTTGCAGCGATCTCGAGCAGATGGCGGAGGATCTTGACAACCTTCCCGAGGTCAGCGACGGCGATATGCTCGTCGGTCGAGTGCGCGTCCTTCCCGCCGAACCCGAGGACGGCCGCGTCAAGGCCACGTCCGGTCAAGACGAGCGCATCCGTGCCGCCGAGGATGACGCGCGTCTCCGGCTCGAGCCCGGCGGCCTCGATCGCCTGCTTCGCCCAACGGACCGGCTGGGAGTCCTCGGAGACCCTGCTCGCAGTGAACTCGATGTTCACATCAACGTTGGCCGAAGCCCCAACGTCATTCGCCGCCTGCTCGAACGCGCTCTTCATCGCCTCGGCCTGCGCAATGCACTTCTCGTGATCGAGGCTCCGACATTCGGCCTGGATCTTCACCCGCTCGGGGACCCCGTTTCGGATCATCCCGCCTTGGATCGTCCCGACATTGGCAACGGTCTCCTCATCGAGCTTTCCTTCCTGGAAACGCGTGATCGCGTGCGCGGCGACGCGGATCGCCGAGATCCCATCCTCCGGCATCGCGGCATGTGCCGCCCGACCGATGATCTCGATATTGATCGACGCGTGCGTCGGTCCGCCGATGATCACTTCGTTGAGCGCGTCCGAATCGATGATGAACCCCTGTTTCGCGTCGAGAAGTGAGAGGTCGAGATTCTTGGCGCCGAGCAGGCCGACCTCCTCTCCCAGGGTAACGACGATCTCGACCGGCGGCCGCGTCTCGGCGTCGAGGACGGCTTCGACGATCGCGGCGAGGCCAGCCTTGTCGTCTGCCCCGAGAATCGTCTCACCTTTCGACCGGATCACGCCGCCCTCGACGATCGGCTCGATCCCGATCCCCGGTTTCACCGTGTCGGCATGTGCCGCAAGGAAGATCGGCGGAGCGCTGTCCGCGCCCTTCGCCGGGACCTTCGCGATCAGGTTCCCGTGGCCGTCGATGGTACACGTCGCCCCGAGCTCGTCCTCGAGCTGCGACTTCGTGGCCTCAATAAAAGGAGCCTCGTTCCCCGACTCGCTGTCGATCCGAACCATTGCGCAGAACCGCTCCACCAATCGTGTCCCCATGAATCCCTCCTCACTCAGAACGAAACGGCTTGGGTCGCCGCTTCGTAACGTCTCCCGCACGCAGTGCGACAGAACGAAGACGTACAACGGCCTTCCGCGCGAAGTGCGGGAGGATGCAGAGTATACGTGGCCGGTTCCGTTGGCGACAGGGAGTTGCGTAGTTGACCGGCCGGCAGGGCTGGCGTATGGTCGGCCGACATGAACCTTCCCAAGCGGAGTTCGAGCTGGCGTTTCCTCCTCGGCGCGATCGCGATCTTCGTGATCTGGATCTTCTTCATCCAGCCCCGTTCGGAGGAACTGAGTCCGTCCGAGCAGGCCGAGCTTCTCCAGTTGGCGAGAGCACAGCTCGCCGCGACGGCGGCCGGCGGCGGGATGATCGAGTTCGATGAGTCGTCTCTCACGTCCCGGCACCTCCGCCCCGGCATCGCGTTCGTCACACTCATCGCCCGTGGCGAGCTTCGCGGATGCATGGTCGATGAGTTCGAGGCACACGAGCCGCTGGCCCGAAACGTCCTGCGAAACACGATCCTCGCCGCGTGCGAAGACGATCGGTTCGCCCCCGTCTCGGAAGTCGAACTCGACAACATCCGGATCGCGATCTCCGTCCTGAGCACGCCCGAGCCGCTCACGTTCGCCGATCCCGAGGAGCTGATCGCGAACCTCAGGCCGGGCGTCGACGGGGTGCTCCTCACGCTCGACAACGTGACGGCAACCTACCTTCCCGAGATCTGGGAGACGTTCCCCGATCCGGCTGACTTCCTCTCGCATCTGAGCGAGAAGGCCGGTTTCTCCCCCGATCGCTGGCGCGAGGAGCCGTATCCGACGATCTCGACGTATCAGGTCTTCCGGTTCGAAGAGCCGTAGTCACCTATTCCCACCAGCGCACCGATTGACAAAGCGGGAATCCGTCACTACTCTCCGTACAGAATCCCTCAAGGAGACAGGCAGTGCCCCGACGACCGAAACGCCTCCCGGAGAAGCTCTACGCCAGTACCGTCAGCTGGGAAGGATGGGTCTTTCGCGTTCTGTCCTCGGCGTCCGGCGTCCGGTGGCTCGATCTTCACCCGACACCGCTCGAGGATCTGGAACGCCATCTGAACGCTCGGATCGTCCCCGACGATCAGCAACACGAACGGGCTCTCGACGAGATCCACGCTTATCTCCGCGGCGAGCTGCGCTCGTTCTCGATCCCGCTTGACCTGCGTGGGACGCCGTTCCAGTGCAGCGTCTGGGAGGCGCTCCGCGAGATCCCGTACGGCGAGACGGTCGCCTACGCGGACATCGCTGCCGGTCTCGGGAAGCCCCGGGCGCTCCGCGCGGTCGGCCAGGCGGTCGGCGCCAATCCGGTTCCGATCGTCATCCCATGCCACCGGGTGATCGGGAAGGATGGGCACCTTGTCGGCTTCGGCGGCGGCCTTCCACTGAAAGAGCGACTTCTCTACCTCGAGCGCGGCGCTCTCAGCCTGTAGCACCTCTTCCGCTCCTTCGAATGAGCATTCGCAGGATCAAGAACCCGCGCGCAGTCTCACCTTCGATGAGGTGGAACCCGACACGCTCGTAGAAGCGAAGAGCGTCCGTATTGCTCGCCTGAACGCCGACTTCAATCGCCTCGGCTCGCATCTCGAACTCACGTCGTAGGTCATCGACGATCCGCGTACCGAATCCTTGCCCTCGCGACGCGGGCTCAAGGATGAATCCGTGGACGTGAAGTGTGCGGTCCCGCAGTTCGAGCCAGAGATTGCCGACCGGCCGGCCCTCAACGAGAACGGACCGCACCTCGCCGACTGCCATGTACGCTTCGCGTAACTCTTCGAGGCTCATTCCGAGAAACCGTAGCGCTTCGTCGGCATCCGCGCCGAGCTGCTCGACAATCGCCTCGAAGAACTCGGCTCGTTCCGTGAGCCCCGCAGCACGATACTCCATCAGGCCTCCTCGACACTTCGATCGAACCATGCGATCCGTGGCTTGCCGCACGATCCATGGCAACCCCCCAGGAGAGGTTTGACAGGAGTATGTCACCCGTTTATGATTCTAGCATCATATCATACTGATGGCCGCGGTGTCTCGGCAACCAGCCGCCGGAACTGCGCGAGGGAAGGGAGACGACATGACACCTGCGGACAAGTGCATCGCGGTCGATTTCCGGCGCTCCTTTGTTCACACCGTCACACTGGGAATGTCGTTCGTCGCGATTGCTGAGGACTACGAGGGATTTGATCCATGGATCTACACAACACGGGCTGGCATGTCGCCCGATCTCCGAGCGGACTTGGAGCTTCTCTTCAATCCGTTCGCGACCATCTTCCTTCTTCGTGCGATGAGCACCTCACTTCCGGACCTCGACACGATGCCTGCCATGATCCGCTGGCTCGGCGAGATCGACGATGCGCTAGTCCTCGCGGCATCCGTCGCCTCCCTGCGAAAACTGGCTGCCGAGATTGAATCGGACGTCCCTGAAAGCATCGTCGAAGACGGCCCCGCTCTCGATGCACTCCTCTCCGAACTCGCCGAACGGGACCTCATCCCATCGAATGCGAGGACGCGGCTTGCCCCTCTCCTCATGCAACCGGAGGAGATGAGGGCAGAGATCGTCTTTCTCGCCACTCGGTTCTGGGATCGACACATGGCCGCGGAGATGCCACGCTGTCGCGAGATCGAGCAGCGAAGCATCGACCACTACGCCGGGCAGACCTTCTTCGGAAGCGCGGAGGAGATCTTCACGGCATTGACCGGGCGTGGTGACTATCCCGCAGAGCAAGTACCTCCGACAGATCGTGTCAAGCGAATGATCTTCATCCCATCGTGCCACTGCGGTCCGTATGCTTCGATCAGCGACGTCCACGGGGACGGGACCGTCCTGGCCGTGACGTACAACTGCAGGCCATCGGCCGGCAGCGACAACCAGTCCGCGCTGCCGACCGAGAGGATCTTCCCCCCACTTCGAGGCCTGGCCGACGAGACGCGCCTCGCGATTCTCGCGCTGCTCATCGACGGCGAGCTGTACGCCCAACAGATCGTCGATCGAATGCCCGTCAGTCAGTCGGCGGTGTCCAGACACCTGCGGCTGTTGGTCGCCTGCGGCATCTTGAGAGAGCGCAGGCAGGAAGGGATGAAGTTCTATACGATCAACGATGCGACGATCGCAGATCTGATCCGGAACCTCGAACGCCTCCGTAGCCGCTCGCGAGACTGAGTCACATCGGTCCGCCATTTCCCCGGCACAGGAAAGGATCTCATGAGTCATACAGCTCTTCCGTTCGTCCTTGGGAGCAACGGCAGACCTCTCCGAGGCGGGACTGCCGATCGACCGCTCGGTGCTTCGACGCGACGGAGACGACGCGTGTGCACCAATCCGCCGTCGTTCGGCCGGGAGGTTCTCTGACGTGGCGCGCTTCCTCGCCTGGCGACTCGTCGGCATGTTCATCGTCTTGTTCTTCGTCGGGTTCGTGTCGTTCGGGATCGTCAGCCTTCTGCCCGGGGACTACTACACATCCTCGATCGTGCAATTTGCGCTGCAGGGGATGTCGCGCAGCGAGGCGTTCGAAGCCAGAGAAGCCCTGCGCGCAGCGGCGGGGATCGACCGATCCTGGGTCGCCCAGTTCTTCATCTGGTTCGGCGGATTGATTCGATACGGAGACCTCGGGGTGCCGTGGGACTACCTCTTCCACCCGGCGAACGGCCTCGGATGGACGGTGGTAATCGTGGTGTCGTCGGCGATCTGGGCATGGATCGTCGGTCTTCCACTGGCGATCCTCTCCGTCGTCTTCCACCGGCGATGGATCGACCACACCATCGCCGTCGTCTCATACGCCGCTTTCTCATTCCCCCAGTACATCTGGGGTTGGGTTCTGTTCTGGATCATCTACAGGTTCATCAACCCGAACATCGCCGGTCCGGGCATCTGGGGCATCGTCTCGTACACGCTCCGCAGCGAGCCTCTCACGTGGTACAAGGTGGGTAGCCACATCCTCCATCTGATCCCCGCTTGGATCCTCGTGGGGGCGCCGATGCTCGCGGCCGTCGTGCGTCACCTCCGCGCTTCTCTCCTGGATACTCGGAACGAGCTGTATCTGCTGAGTGCTCGAGGAAAAGGCCTAACGGAAACACGCATCCTCCTCAGGCATGCGCTTCCCAATGCACTCAACCCACTGATCAGCCTGACCGGCGTCATGATCCCGTCGCTGCTGACCGGGTCGATCTTGACATCCCGAGTGCTCGGCATGCCGACGTTCGGGCAGGTACTCCTGGACGCGCTGAAGCAGCAGAATCAACGTGTGATCACCGCGGGGCTGCTGGTTTACAGCGTGCTGCTCCTCGCAGCGAATGTCATCGCCGACCTCGCACTGCTTCGGGTCGATCCGAGGATCCGGCACGACTAATCGGTCCCGTACCGGTAGCGACCGTCGGCCGACTAACCTAACGGATCCTTCGGCGAATGTCGCTCGGCCCGCTCGACATTTGGCTCGACGTGCACCATCACCTTCACCGGGTGGCTGCATGCATTGTGGATCGCGTCCTCGACGCCGGTCGCAATCTGATGCCCTTCGACGATCGAAAGCTGGGGATCGACGAGCACGTGGAGTTCGACAAACGTCTGTCGACCGACACGACGCGTTCGGAGATGATGCAAACCTCGCGTGCCGGGGACAGATTCAGTCGCTGAACGGATCCGTTCGACTTCCTCGTTCCCGAGCCCGCCCTCCGTCAGCTCGTGGAGCACGGAGAATAGCGTCCGACCGCCGGCAACGACGACCATCAGCCCGACGACGAGGCCCGCGAGATGGTCGGCCTGCCCCCATCCGATCAGACCTCCGATCCCACCGAGCAGAACCGCGACGGAAGAGAGCGCATCCGAACGATGGTGCCAGGCGTTGGCATGAAGCGCGGCCGAGTCGACGTCGCGCGCAACGCGAATCGTCCTCCGGTACAGCCACTCCTTGACCAGCATCGACACAATCGCAACGCCGACAACCGGGATTCCCGGGAAGCTCTCCACGCCTGCGCGCAGATTGGAGATTGCCTCCCATGCGAGGAACGCGCCAACAAGAACGAGCGCCCCGGCGACAACACCGCCGGCAAGCGATTCGAACCGGCCGTGGCCGTACGGATGACGTTCATCGGCTTCGCGACGACCGAGGTGCATCCCGCCGAGGACAGCGAGATCGGTCGCCATGTCCGATGCCGAGTGGATGCCATCGGCAACCAGTCCGGCCGATCCGGTCAGCAGTCCGACCACCAGCTTCAGCGCAAACAGGATGACGTTCCAGATGATCCCGAGAACCGTCACTCGATCGCCGGCATCGGTTGGGAGGTGCAGCGCTCGTTGTTTCATTGGCGTGAATGGAGTGTGCGTGCTTCGAAGCTCGGGAGCAAAAGAAAAACCAGGCGGCGTCCTACTCTCCCAGTCCGTCGCCGGACTAGTACCATCGGCGCTGGAGGGCTTAACTGCCGTGTTCGGGATGGGAACGGGTGTTTCCCCTCCGCCATGTGCCACCTGGATCTCTATATCAGTCCCACTTGCTCCTGACAAGTGAACAGGGTGTGTGCCACATAAGACTTCGGCCTATTAGTACCGCTCGGCTGAACGCATTGCTGCGCTTACACCTGCGGCCTATCAACCTCCTAGTCTCGAAGGGGCCTATAAGGAGACCTCGTCTTGAGGACGGCTTCGTGCTTAGATGCCTTCAGCGCTTATCCAGACGAAACTTGGCTACCCAGCGATGCCACTGGCGTGACAACTGGTACACCATCGGTTCCGCTGTCCCGGTCCTCTCGTACTAGGGACAGTCCCTCTCAAGTCTCCCACGCCCACGGTGGATAGAGACCGACCTGTCTCACGACGGTCTGAACCCAGCTCGCGTACCCTTTTAACCGGCGAACAGCCGGACCCTTGGGACCTGATT
>JANQEA010000012.1 GCA_028278555.1 Candidatus Bipolaricaulota bacterium
GAGCAGGCTCACGAGATTGAGCGAGAACCCGAGCAGGTCCATCGCCCAGAAGGCGGGAAAGATCGAGAGCGGCAAGGCAAGGGCGGCGATGATCGTCGCCCTCAAATCGCGCAGGAACAGGAACACGACGATGACCGCGAGCGCCGCGCCTTCGAACAGTGTCGAGATCGCGTTGTCGTAATTGCCAACGGTGAACTCGACCGACGAGTCGATCAGCTTGATTTCGACATCGGGGTGTTCCTCGCGGATCTTCTCGACCTTTTCGGCGACCAGCTCCGCGACGACCACGTCGCTCGAACCCTTGGCGCGCAGCACGCCGAACGCGACCACCGGATCGCCGTCGAGCCGGGCAAACGTGCGGGGATCGGCGATGGTATCGGTAACGACCCCGAGATCGCTGAGCCGCACTTCGCCGCCGGCGAGCAGGCTGAAGCTGGTATTGGCCAGCGCCTCCAGCGTCGTTGCCCCGGCGATGGTGCGGATCGATTGATCGCGACCACCAATCTCGGCGCGGCCGCCAGCAAGATCCACATTGTTCTTGAGAAGCCGTTCGCTGATGTCGGCCGCGGTCAGGCCGACCGCCTGCAGGCGATCGGGATCGAGCGAGACCAGGATCTCGCGCTCGACCCCGCCGATCCGTTCGACGCGTCCGACGCCGCGCAACCCCTGCAGCGCGCGTTTGACGACGTCATCCACGAACCAGGATAATTGCTCGGGGGTCTTGCCGGGCGCGATCGCCGCATAGATGACGATCGGCAGGCCCGCCACCTCCTGGCGTTGGACCAAGGGCTCTTCGATGCCGCTCGGCAGGCTGGCGCGCACGCGCGTGATCGCGTCCTTGACGTCGTTCAGCGCCCGGTCCGGATTGGCGTCGAGATTAAAGGTGATGGTGGTGACCGAGATGCCGTCCGTGATGTTGGACTGGATGCTCTGAACCCCGGAGATCGCCGAGACGGTGTCCTCGATCGGCTTGGTAACCTGCCCCTCGAGCTCGACGGGCGAGGCGCCGAACTGGGTGACGATCACCTGCACGATGGGAAGGTCGACGCTCGGCAGCCGGGTGATCGGCAGCTTGTTGAAGCTCATCCAGCCGAGCAGCAAAGTGAC
>JANQEA010000064.1 GCA_028278555.1 Candidatus Bipolaricaulota bacterium
TCACGATTGATCGGCTTCTCGGGGGTTCCTATAATGGCCACGCCGTCGCGGGGAGTGGCGCAGCCTGGTAGCGCGCCTGCTTTGGGAGCAGGAAGTCGCTGGTTCAAATCCAGTCTCCCCGACCAGGGAGTGAGAACGTCGTGAACAAAGAGCCTGAGAATCTCTCCATCTATCGTCGGTGGCGGCCGCAACGGTTCGCGGACGTCGTCGGTCAAGAAGAGATCGTCCGAACGCTCCGGAATGCCGTCTCCGCCGGCACCCCGGCCCACGCCTACCTGTTCGCCGGCGAACGAGGGATCGGCAAGACAACGATCGCTCGAATCCTTTCGCGCTCCGTCAACTGCCTTCGTGCGGAGGACGGAGAGCCGTGCAACGAGTGTGCCAACTGCACGACGATCCTCGCCGGCCGTTCCCTCGACATCGTCGAGATCGACGGCGCGTCGAATCGAGGGATCGACCACATCCGACGACTTCGTGAGGAAGTGAGCTTCGCGCCGACCGACCTGAAGCGGAAGGTCTACATCATCGACGAAGTTCACATGCTGACGAACGAGGCGTTCAACGCCCTCTTGAAGACGCTGGAGGAGCCGCCGCCGCATGCGATCTTCATGTTCGCGACGACCGAGCCGTACAAGGTCCCACGAACGATCGTCTCCCGCTGCCAGGCGTTCGAGTTCCGACGAATCCCCCCGCAGCAGATCGAGGAGCATCTGGCTCGCGTCGCCGAGTCGGAAGGAGTCAGCGTCGATCCCGAGGCTCTCGCGATCCTCGCGCAGCGCGCCAACGGCGGGATGCGCGACGCGCTCGTCATGCTCGAACAGGCGATGAGCTATCAAGGAGATGCGATCTCCGCCGAGGCCGTTCTCGACATGCTCGGACTCGTCGATCGGTCGAACCAGGAGGCGTTCATCGATGCGCTCCGCGCGCGCGATCAGGCCTCGGTGATCCAGACAATCGACGGTCTCGTCGATCGCGGGAAGGATCTCGAGATCTTCCTGACCGATGTCGTGCACATTCTCCGCGATCGGCTCGCCGACGGTTCTCCATCTGTCGATGTCGACATCGAAATCGCCCGGCAGCTCCTCGCCATCAAGGGAGAGCTATTCCGATCGCTCGACCGGAGGATCCGGCTCGAGATCGGACTTCTCGATCTGCTCGCGACGCTCCCGCCATCGGCCGCCGCACCCGAGGCCCGCCCGGTAGACGAAGCCGAGACGCAAGCAGCCGATAGCGAGCCGGCGTCCGACATGTTCAGTCCGCCGGAGGCCGCCGCTTCCGAGCCGTCGGAAGAGCAGGGCGCGCCGGAGGCGGAGTCGAGGCCCCCTCCGTCTACCGCATCGGGCACCCCCGCCACGCCGGCCGTCGAGGCTCAGGAGGAGGTCCCGAGACCGGAACCGCCACCTCCCGAGGGCTTCGATGCGACGTGGAGCGCGCTCCTCCGTGAAATCGAGCAGGATCGGATCGCCATTGCGGCGTTCCTGATCGAAGGTCGCCCGTGCCTCGCCGGATCGAGATTGGTCATCTCGTTCCATCCCGAGCACTCGTTCCATAAGGACAGCATCGAGAAGCGAGAGAACGTGCAGTACCTCGCCGGCGTGGTCCGCCGACACTTCGGAGACGGCGTCCACGTCGAGGTGGAGATCGACGAGGGCGTCGAGCGGAAGCCGCTCCCCCACGAGGTGCTTCAAGAGAAGGCTCGTCTGGTCTGCGAGGTCTTCGACGGGAAGGTCGTGAAGGAGGAACTGTGAAGGGGACGGGTGGATTCGGCAATCTGATGAAGCAGGCCAAGCGACTCCAGGAAGAGATCGAGCGCGCACAGGCGGAGATCGCCGAGATGAAGGTCGAAGCGACCGCCGGTGGCGGCATGGTCACCGCCACGGTCACCGGCCAGGGCGATCTGACGAACCTGAAGATCGAGCGCGAGGTCGTCGATCCGGACGACATCGAGATGCTGATCGATCTCGTCATCGCGGCCGTGCAAGAAGCTCAATCGAACGCCAAGGAGGCGGCGCAGCAGAAGCTCGGGCCGCTCGCCCAGGGGATGGGTCTCCCTGGGATGCCGCTCGGCTGACTTCTGATCGCTGCCGGACGGAACCTCCCGATCTGATCTGACTTGAAGCGGTTGATGCCGGGCCGTATAGTCGATGCAAACCGCGATTCCGCGTGGGGGAACCGTGCTGGCCGAAATCACACAGCTTCTCGAACTCCAAGCGACTGACGGGCAGCTCCACGAGTTCTCGATCCAGATCGATCGGCTTCGCGCCCAGCAGAAACAGACCGAGGGGCGGATCGCCAAGGAAGCGGCGGCCGTCGACCAGCTGCGCGAACGGCTCTCTCAGCTCGAACACGAGAGCCGGATGAAGAACCTCGAGGTCGACGAACTCGACGTCAACATTCGCCAGTATCAGGAGCGCCTCGACAAGGGGATCATCAGCTTCAAGGAGATGGAGGATCTCCGCGCGAAGATCGTGCTCGAACGAGGGCGGATCTCCACCATGGAGGACGAAGCGCTCACCCTGATGGACACGATCGAAGAGACCAAGCAGGGGCTGGAGCGCGCCATCGCCGATTGCGATGAGAAGACGGAACAGCTTCGATCGCAGATCGGCGAGATCGCGACCCGGATCAGCGAGCTCCAAGCGCAGGCCGCCGGTTTAACCGACGAACGGGCCGCGCTCCGCGAACGGATCCCCTCGTACCTCGTCCAGCAATACGAGACCCTTCGGGGGTCCTCTTCGGAACCGATCGCTTCGATCCAGAACGGGACATGCGCCGGCTGCAAGCTGAAACTGAGCGGGAGTACGATCGAGCGGGTTCGCGGCGGAATGGGGATCGTCACCTGTGAGCACTGCAACCGGATCCTCTATGTCGACGAGTACGACTCCGACGACTGACCCTCATCCGGTTCCTTGACGCAGCTTCGAAGCGATTCGGTATACTCACCGACGAGAGAGGGCCAGGGAGACGCGTGCGTCATTGGCTGAGGCCAATGACGGATGAGGAAAGTCCGGACTCCACAGGGCAGGCCACTGAGGAAACCTCAGCGGGGGCGACCTCGGGAAAGTGCCACAGAGAACAGACCGCCGATGGCGGGCTTCCGAGAAGCCCGATCAGGTAAGGGTGAAACGGTGGTGTAAGAGACCACCAGCGGCTCGGGCGACCGTGCCGGCTCGGCAAACCCTGGCTGGAGCAAGGCCAAGTAGAAAGGCGCTTGAGAGTGACCCGCTCGATGCCTTCGGGTAGGCCGCATAGATGGATGTCTCCCCACGACAGGATCCGGCTTATCGGCTCTCTCTCGCTTCGATCACGATGAAACGTCGAATCTGGTGGGGAGTCCTCATCGTCTACGCCGGGGCGATCTTCGCCCTCTCGCACACGCCCGTCGCCGTGGGAGAGCCCCCATTCCCACACTTCGACAAGTGCGTCCACGCGGCGGAGTTTGCGCTCTTCTTCGTCCTCGCATGGAAGGCGCTGAATCGAAAGGCACTTCCGGCCTTCCTCCTCACCGCGTTCTATGCCGGCACAGACGAGCTCCATCAGCTGTTCGTCGCCACACGCACCGCCAGCGCCCTCGACTGGATCGCCGACCTGCTCGGCGCGGCGGTCGCACTCGCTCTTCTCGTGTTCGGCCCGCGCTTGTTGGGCTTTCTCCGGCACCGTATACTTGGCCGAAACCATTCAAAGGCAGAGTTCTAGCATGGTGTGGGGATTCCCGCTCTTCTTCGGTCCGAGCTTCTTGATCCTGATCCCGGCGATCGCGTTCGCCGCCTATGCCCAATGGAAGATCCGCTCGACCTACGCACGGCACGCGCGTCTCGAGTCGACCGGCGCGTTCACGGCGCGAGCCGCCGCATCCCGACTCCTCACAGCCGCCGGAATCGACGACGTCACGGTCGAGTCGACGAATCGGCGTCTCTCCGACCACTACGATCCGCGTCGAAAGGTCCTCCGCCTCTCCGCGCCCGACTCCTCGTCGATCGCGGCCATCGGGGTCGCGGCACACGAAGCGGGGCACGCGATCCAGCACGCCAAGGCGTACGGCCCCCTCTCGCTGCGGACGGCGATCGTCCCGGTCGCCAACTTCGGATCGCAGCTCGCCCTGCCGTTGTTCTTGATCGGGCTCTTCATGCGATATCCACCGCTCGTCACCGCTGGAATCGTCGCCTTCTCGGCCGCGGTCTTGTTCACGCTGGTCACGCTCCCGGTCGAGTTCGACGCCAGCCGGCGCGCCGTCGGCGCGCTCCGTGAGGCCGCGATCGTCAACGAATCGGAGCTCACCGCCGTCAAGGAAGTCCTGTTCGCAGCGGCCCTCACCTATGTCGCCGCCGCCGCGATGGCCGCCCTCCAGCTGGTGATGCTCCTCTCCCTCGGGGGACGGAGACGATGAAACTCTCGCCGTCTCTGCTCTCCGCCGACTTCGCCTGTCTTCACGAGAGTGCGCGGACGGTCGAGTCGGTCGCCGATCGTTTCCATTGGGACGTCATGGACGGACACTTCGTCCCCAACTTGACGTTCGGACCGTCGGTCGTCAACGCGCTCCGGCGCCGTCTCGACCGCCCGTTCGACATTCATTTGATGATCGATCATCCGCTCGAGTACACCCCGCAATTCGACGTCCGCAGCGACGATTCGATCATCTTTCACGTCGAGTCGGACGACGAGCCGACGGCCGTTCTCGAAGCGATCGAGACGGCATCGGCACGCGCCGGCATCACCCTCCGCCCGGGGACACCGCTCGAGCGGATCGAGCCCTACCTCGACGCCGTCTCGCTCGTCTTGGTGATGAGCGTCGAGCCCGGGTTCGGCGGTCAGGCGTTCCTTCCGGACGCGATCGAGCGGATCCGAGCCATCCACGAGCAAATCGGCGATCGCCCGATCGAGATTGCCGTCGACGGCGGGATCCACGCCGGAAACGTCCGGTCGGTCGTCGACGCCGGCGCAGAGATCATCATCGCCGGGTCGGCGATCTTCGGACAGCCGGATCCGATCGCCGCGGCCGCAGCGATCCGGGAGGCGGCCGAAGGCTAGAGACGTTTCACGCCCACCCCAAGTGGAAGGGCGACAACGTTCGCCGACGCGGTCGTTCCCCGAACAGCGGAACTCCTTGCCCTTCAGCTTCCGCTGGAACACAAGATGCGTGCTACGTCACCCACGGCATGTTTCGACCCAAGGGCGAAACTGCCACCTGATTGGTACCTCGCACCAATCAGGCAGGCGATAACAGGGCGCCTACCCGGGCTTTGCCCGGGTAGCTTGGGAGTTTGGCGCTTCGCGCCAAACTCCTGTCCTCGGAACACAGCTTCTCGCCCGTCGACAACTCCAAAGGGAAAGGCGACAGCAAATGCTGCCGCCTTTCCCTTTGGGCGATACAGGGCTCGAACCTGTGACCTTTCGGATGTGACCCGAACGCTCTCCCAACTGAGCTAATCGCCCGTACTACCTGCGTCCCATTGTACCAAGAGTCTCGACGGAATGGGAGATGCCTGCAACCAACTCTGGCACGCTATCCATCCAGGAGTTTCGCGTATCGAACGAAGCTCCTACGTGACGCAGCCCTTTGGGCTGCGTCACGCGTCAAACTTCGCGTTCTCCAGCATGTCGGCGAGGCTCTCTCCCTGCCGCTTCCGCGTGATCTCGACCAATCCAAGCGCCGTCATGTCGACGAAGTCGGCCGACACGCGATCGTTTCGCAGCTCGGCTTTCACTTTTTCGATCACCCGGTTCACGTCCTTCGGGTTCTCCATGTCGACGAAGTCGACGATGATGATCCCGCTGATCTGTCGGAGCCTCAGCTGACGGGCGATCTCCGTCGCGGCCTCCAGGTTCGTGTTCAGGATCGCCGCATGCTGATTCCGGTGCCGTACGTCCCCGCCAGTGTTGACGTCGATCGCGATCAGCGCTTCCGTCTCGTCGATGACCAGCGAGCCTCCACCGGCAAGCGGAACGCGGCGGGACAGGCTCTGCTGGATCTGCTCCTCGACCCGATACTTGTCGAACAGCGCCTGCTTCCCCTCGTGCGTCCGGATCCGTTCCTTGTACTTCGCCATCTGCATGTAGTCGAGGAACGAGTGGATCTTCTCGCGGAAGAACGGCGAATCGACGATCACCGATTCCGTGTCCGGATCGAGACGATCGCGGAGGACCGTCTGGATCAGTCCCATCCCCTTGTACAGCAGGCGCGACTTCGAGGCCTTGTCGGCGGCCGATTTCACGCTGTCCCAGGTTTCGACCAGCAGGCGGAAGTCCCGTTCGAGATCCTCGTCGGAGGCCCACTTCGACGCCGTCCTCGCGATCATCCCCTCGTGCGGTCGGCGGAGCGCACGCGCGATCTTCCGGATCCGGCGCTGATCGCGGACGTTCTCGATCCGCCGCGAGACGCCGAGACGCTCCTCGTTCGGGAGATAGACCCAGAATCTGCCGGGGAGGCTGATCTTCGTCGTCCCCTGCGGGTTCTTGTTGCCGATCCCTTCGCGACGAACCTGGAGCGTCAGCATCTGCCCCTGCCGGAGGATCTTGGTGATCGGGACGTCGCTCTGCCAGGGTTTCACGCCCGCGGCGTCGAGGAGCCGATCGTTCAGCTCGTTCCGCGACAGAAATAGGCTCCGCCGCTCGCCGATGTCGACGAACGCAGACCCCAGGCCCGGGAGGACGTCCTCCACACGACCGCGATAGATGTTCCCGACCAGCTTCTCCTGCGAGGGGTGCCCGTAGTAGATCTCCATCAACCGGTCCCCCTCGATCAGGGCGACACGGGTTCGCTTCTCATCCTGGTCGGCCCCATCGACCGAAATCAGGATTCGTTTTTCGGCAGTGATCTCGTCACCTTCTTTCCCTCATCGAGTCGTTCCAGCATCTGCGTGTAGTCCATTCCATTGCGGGGATCGGCGAGCCGGGGTGCAATCTCCACCAGCGGGACGAGGACGAACCGTCGCTCGTGCATCCTCGGATGCGGAATCGTCAGTCGATCGTCCGTGAGCACTCGGTCGCCGTAGAGGAGGATGTCGATGTCGAGGGTTCTCGGTCCGAAGCGCACACCGGTGGGCTCCCGACCGAAAAGACCCTCGACTCGCTTGCATGTTTTCAGGAGCTCGTCCGGCGTGAGGCGCGTCGTGCCGCGGACGACCTGGTTGAGATACCACGGCTGGTCCTCCACGCCGACCGGCTCCGTCTCGTAGACCGACGAGCGCGCCTCGATCGTCACGCCGCTCCGCTCGAGCTCCGCGATCCCCTCTGCAAGCACTTCGTGCCGATCTCCCAGGTTCGATCCGAGACAGAGGAAGATCGTCATCTCGCTCATCGTCTCCGTCGCCTCACTTCGGCGATCGCGCGATCGACATCGCCCAGGCCGGGAGGCGCGAGCTTCGCAACGCGGACCGTCACCGCGGAGATCGTCTCGAACCTCGCAAGCAGTCCGCTTGCGATCGCGCCGGCGAATGACTCGATGAGGTTGAATGTCCGCCGGTCGTTGATCTCGCGCACAAGGTCGGCGATCGCTTGGTAGTCGATCGTATCGGTGAGTTCGTCCGTTTCGATCCCGTCAACAGCCAGAGACTCAATGTCGATGTCGATCTCGAAACGGTTTCCGTGCTCGCGTTCCTCGGGATGGACTCCGTGATAGCCCGTCAGGCGGATCCTCGACAGCCGCAACCGCAATTCGGCCGGACCTTCGATCTCGCCCCTCAGACGGCTCTGAGGTTCCACATTCCCGTCCTGTCGCGTCGGGCGAAGGAGGAGTCGTTAGGGATCGGTGGGCAGACGATCATGTCTTCTCACGGGACGGCACCGCAGTAATCCACGACGTGCACGTGCCCGTAGCCGCCGATCGAGAGACGCAGCGGTTCGCCGGCCCCCGGATCGTCCGGTGATCACACCCTATCCCTTGACCGATTCCTCTTTCGCCATCTCCGCCAGCGCGGCGAACGTCGGAGCATCCTTCACGGCGATGTCCGCAAGGACCTTCCGATTGAGCGCGATCCCCTTCCGCTCTAGACCCCCGATGAACGCCGAGTACGAAATGTCATTCAGCTTGGCGGCGGCACTGATTCGGGTGATCCACAGCCGACGAAAATCCCGCTTGCGGCGACGCCGATCGACGTAGCTGTTCCGCAGCGCCTTCATCACGGCCTGCTTGGCGATACGGTGCGACGTTCCGCGCTTGCCCTTGTAGCCCTTGGCGAGAGCCATGATCTTCTTCCGGCTCTCTTTCCGTTTGTTCCCTCCACGTGCTCGTGGCATGACCGATCTCCTTGTCAACCGGGGCTATTTCCCGATCATCCTCGTGATCGTCTTCTCCTGCCCCCCGGTCAGTTCTTTTCCGCGACGCGCCTGGCGGACCGCCTTGGACCGCTTCTTCACGTTCTTGTGGAAGTAGTTCGACATGTGGTGGAACAGCTTCCCGTTCTTCGAACGCTTGAAGCGCTTCTTCGCCGCGGAATGCGTCTTCTGTTTCGGCACGTCTTCCCCTCCTACGCTGCGTAGCTCAGTTCTGCTGAGTGGGGACCAGCATCATCTGCAGGATCTTCCCTCGAGCCGTCGGGCGACCTTCCACTCGAGCGAGATCGCTCACTTCCTCCTCAACACGCTTCAGCAGATCGCGTCCGCGCGATGCGTGGACGATCTCGCGTCCTCGGAAGAAGATGCTGACCCGCACGATGTCGCCCTTCTCAAGAAAGCTGCGAGCCCGCTTCAGTTTCGTCTGGAAGTCGTGCTCGCCGATCTTGATCGTGAACTTCACTTCCTTCAGCTTCGAGCGGTGTTTCCCCTTACGCTCACGCTTCTCCTGCTGATAGTGGTACTTCCCGTAGTCCACGATCTTGCACACGGGAGGATTCGCCTGCGGCGCCACCTCGACCAGATCGAGTCCCTTCTCGCTGGCAAGCGTTCGCGCTTGCTCTGTCGGCATCACGCCCAGGTTCTCCCCGGTGTCGTCAACGACGCGGACTTCCGGCACGCGGATCCGCTCGTTGACTCTCATTCGTCTGCTTTCGATCCTAACCTCCTATCGCTCTATGCTACGGACTCCGGTCAACTCCCGGTTCCGATACAGTCCATTCTCCTCGATGTAGGCCGCCACACCGGGCGGAGCCCACTCGCCGATCGGCTCGCCTCGAGCCACCTTCTCTCGCAGCCAGGAAGACGAGAGATCGACTTCCTCCATCTCGAGAGAGTGGATCCGCGCCACATCGAACGGCGAGAGATCGAACGCATCCCCCGACAGTCCCTCACGTGGTGCGATGACAAACGGCACACTTCGAAGAAGTGCCTCCGGTTCCCTCCACGTGGAGATGTCTAGAAGGCGATCCGCCCCGACGATGAAGCAGACCCCTTCGGCGTAATCATCCTTCAAAGCCCGAATTGTGTCAATGGTGTACGACGGCCCCTCCCGATCGAGCTCGATCCGGGAGATCTCGAACCCTGCCTCATCCTCGATCGCGGCGAGAACCATTCGGTACCGATCCTCGGCGCTGATCCCCTCGACCGGCCCCTTGTGAGGAGGGATCCCGTTCGGGATGAACACCACGCTCTTCAGCCCGCACTGCTCCAGTGCCACGCGAGCGACGCGCAGATGCGCTTTGTGAAGCGGATTGAACGTCCCTCCGAAGAGTCCCACCCTACCCGTCAAGTTCAAACTCCGCCTCCCCGATCCGCACTGCAGCCCCTTCTGCGAAACCGCGCTTTCGCAGCTCCTTCATCACGCCCATCTTCTCCAGTCGGTCGCTCAGGTACTCCATCGCGTCACGGCTGTCGAGGACGAGTTTCTTCACCAGATTCTCGACCTCCGCTCCGGAAACGACAAACCCCTCCTCGTCGCGATCGACGGAGAAGCCGGTCTCTCCCTGGAAACGATAGACCTTTCTGCGAATCGAGAGCGCGACTCCGTTATCGCCATCCGCCTTCAACCCTTCGAGCATTCGATGCGTCCGGAGAATCAGCTCCTGCAGACCGGATCGCGTCGCAACCGAGATCGGGTTGACCTTGATTCCCTTCGTTTCGAACCGAGCGAGGATCGCCGCCACATCCTCCTCGCCGATCAGATCGATCTTGTTTCCGACGACGATCTGAGGTCGTTCGGCGAGCATCGGATTGAACGCAGCCAGCTCCTCGTTAATCCGCTCGAAGTCCTCGACAGGATCCCGTCCGTCAAGCACGGCGAAATCGATCATGTGGATGAACAGGCGCGTCCGCTCGACGTGCCGAAGGAATCGGTCGCCGAGCCCCTTCCCCTCATGGGCGCCCTCGATCAGGCCGGGGATGTCGACCGCGACGAACTGACGACGACCATCGACATCGACGACGCCCAGATTCGGCGTGATCGTCGTGAACGGGTAGTCGGCGACCTTCGCCTTCTTCCCCGAGACCGCGGAGATCAAGCTCGACTTCCCAACGTTCGGGTACCCGATGATCCCGACATCGGCGATCAGCTTCAGCTCGAGCCGGAGCGTCCTCGATTCGCCGGGGAGACCGCGCTCGCAGATCCGCGGCGCCTGCCTGGTCGACGTGACGAAACTGCTGTTCCCCCGCCCGCCTTCTCCGCCTTGGGCAACGACGATCTCATCTCCCGGATGTGCCAGATCGGAGATCGTCTCGCCGGAGACCGGATCCCGAACGAGCGTCCCGACCGGTACGAGAACGATCCGATCCTCCCCACGGGCACCGTGACGTGTGTTTCTCGCTCCGTTGACCCCGTCCTCAGCAACGAAGAGCGGTCTGTGCCGAAACGAATACAGGGTCGAAACGCTCGGCGACGCGCGAAGAACCACCGCCCCGCCCGGACCGCCGGTCCCACCGTCCGGCCCACCGCGGGGATTGTGGCGATTGGAGAGGAAATGAATCATCCCACTTCCACCGCACCCACCTCGGACGCGGATGGTCGCCTCATCGATAAACATGCTCGTGCGTCAGGATGATCCGTGGCCGATCAAGCCCCACGGGAGGGAAGGACGTTGACGTACTTCTTGCCCCGATCCTCGAAGTGGACGTAGCCAGGGGCCGTGGCGAAGATCGTGAAGTCGCGGCCGAGGCCGACGTTCTTCCCGGGCATGAAGACCGTCCCACGCTGCCGAATGATGATCGTCCCTGCGTTCACCCATTCCCCACCGTAGCGCTTCACGCCCAGCCGCTTCCCCGGGCTGTCATGAACGTTCTGCGTCGATCCGGTGCTCGTCTTATGGGCCATCTTCTCTCCTTATCAGACTTCAATCCCGACTTTCGCGTCCTGCACGACAAGGTCGGAAGGATACTCTCGCTCCAACATCCGGAGTCCGATCACAAGCGTCTCGAGGACCGCGTCGATCTCACGATCGAGATGCGTGTCGCTCCGGTCGATCGTCAACTCCCCATCCAACTCTCCGCCGGTGACCGGCACATGCAGGTACTCCGACAGGGAGGCCGCAACCGCCTGCACGAAGTGACCGGCGCTCGTCCCGGCGATCGTCTCCGCGCCGATGTCCCGGAGGGTCAGGCCGACGATCCTGCCGCGATCGTCGCGATGGATGATTGCATCTCCCACGCTGTCGCTACCTTTCGATCGCCGTGATCGCCGTCGCCATGAACGGTTGGCGATGACCAGACTTCCGGCGATATCCCTTCTTGCTCTTGTACTTGTAGACGATGATCTTCGGTCCGCGATCGTCCTGACGGACTTCGCCCTTCACCACGACCTTGTCGAGGTACGGCGTGCCAACGCGCACCTTCCCGTCCTCGACCAAGAGAAGGACCTTGTCGAACTCGACCGTCTGGCCGACCTCGACGCCGTCGAGACGCTCGTGCTCGAGCACCGTCCCCTCTTCCACCCGATATTGCTTTCCGCCTGTCTCAATCACTGCATACATCGATTCAACACTCCCATCTACGCGAGATTCTAGCAGTCGGTCTGGAGCATTTCAACGGCGCTAGGAGACCGGGCTTCCCGGTTCGAGCGGACGATCCGGTCCGACGATCGCCAGTCCGTCACCCTGTGCGGCGAGGAGCATGCACTCCGAACGAAGCCCCCGAATCGTTCGCGGCTCCAGGTTGAGCAACGCAACGACGGATTTGCCGACGAGAGCGTCGGCCGTGTAGCTCCCCTTGATCCCGGCAACGCACTGGCGCGTCTCAGCCCCGAAATCGACCGACAGGTGAAGGAGCCTATCCGCGCCGGGGACGTCCTCCGCCGATCGGATCACGCCAACCCGAAGATCGAGCTTCTCGAAGTCGGAGTACGGGACCGTCCCCTTCGTTGTCTCGGTCGGTTCCTCATCCTCGCCATTCCCTTCTTCAGCTTGGCCATTCTCGACGTGTTCCCGGATCTCATCGACGTCGATCCGCTCCAGCAGCACCCGATCCGACCCGATGGACCGACCGCGGAGAGCCACACCGAGATCGTCCCAGGTCGGATCCCCAAACCCGAGAGTCGCAAGGATCTCCGCCGCGAACTTGGGCGTGTACGGAAGAAGGAGAATCGCCATCCCCTTGACGAGCTCGATCGCACCAGCGACCGCAGCGCCGTCCGACGTCTCCCAAGGCTTCTTCCTCTGGAAGTACTCGTTCCCGAAGACCGCCAGGTCGCAGACGGCGCGGAGCGCCTGGCCGAGGAGCGCCTCGTCGACCGCCCGCTCGTACAAGCCGATCCCCTCCCGCAGGCGATCGGCGATCTCCGCGTCGGGCGTCACGTCCGGGACGACCCGATCGTACTGCGTCTGGACGAACGACAGGACGCGATTCATCAGGTTGGCAATGTTCGAGATCAAGACACCGTTGACCGCCTTCTCCAGCTCCTCCCACGAGAAGTTCGTATCCCGTCCTTCGGGCCGGTTGTAGAGCATGTAGAACCGCCACAGCTCCCCGTCCATCACCTCGAGCGCGTCGTCGCCGTACAGCCCGACACCGCGACTCTTCGAGAAGCTGCCGCCGCCGATCCAGTTCAGGTACTCCGTCGCCGCGATCTGGTCGGGGAGGTGATACCCCTGCTCCGACGCGATCAGCTGCCCGGGAAAGATCAGCGTGTGGAACGCGATGTTGTCCTTGCCGAGCGTGTAGATCTGATGTACGTCGTCGCCGAACCAGAAGTCCTTCCATCGCTCGTCGCCGACGAAGTGCTCGATCACCGCGGAGACGTAGCCGAGTGCCGCCTCGCCCCAGACGTAGAAGACCTTCCCTTCAGCTCCTTCGAACGGGGCGGGGATCCCCCAGTCGATGTCGCGCGTCATCGCGCGGGGACGAAGTCCCTCATCGATCATCTGCTGCGTGTATCGATGGACGTTCCCTTGGAAGCCGCGCGACGCGACGTAGGCCTCGAGCGGATCGGAGAGCTTCGCCAGATCGAGGTACCAATGCTTCGTCTCACGGAACTCGACCTCACCGCCGCTGCAGAAGTTGCAGCGCGGCTCGATCAGCTCCTCCGGCTCGAGGATGCTCCCGCAGTTGTCGCATTGGTTCCCGAGCGCGTCAGGCGATCCGCATTTCGGACAGGTCCCGGTGATGAACCGATCGGCGAGGAACTTCTCGCACGCGCGACAGTACGCGCGCTGCTCGACCTTCGTGCAGATGTAGCCGTTCGCTTCCATCTGGAGATAGATGTCGCGGACGAAGCGCTTGTGGGTCTCGTTCTCGGTCGTCGTGTAGTTGTCGAACTCAATCCCGAACCCCTCGAGGATCTCGACGATCCGCCGGTGATTCCGCTCGGCGAGCGCCGCTGGGGTGATCCCCTCCTGCTGCGCCTCGTACTCGACGCGGGTTCCGTGCGCATCAGAGCCCGAGACGTACAGGACGTCCGTACCACGAAGCCGGTAGTACCGCGTGAAGACGTCGCCCGACAGAAGCGAGCTGACGAGGTTCCCCAGATGGGGCACGCCGGACGCGTACGGCCACGCACTGCAAACGAGCACCTTCGGCTTGTCCATCGGCAATCCACCTACAGAAGACGGGATATGGGCCGGATTATACCGCTCCGCGAAATCGCGACCAATGCCCTGCTCGACAGCCCGCTTGTCTCTGCGTCGGTTGCAGATCGGCTGCGAAGCGAGTATCACTCCCTCCGATGAACGCCAACGAGCGATCAGAAGAGGGCTCTGGGACAATTCGGGTAACCGTCAAGGTTTTCGGCGGCCTCCGTGAGCTTCGGCCGTCCCCGGTCGAAGAACGAGCGACGCGTGAAGGCACGACGATCGACACGCTCTGGCGTGAACTCGAGTCCGAGGATCCCCCGTTCGTCGAGAAGCTTCGCGACGGGATCGAAAAGGGCTACCTTCACGTTCTCCTGAACGGCCGGAACATCGTCTTCCTCGACGGTCCGAACACCCGGCTGCATGACGGAGACACCGTGGCGATCCTCCCGCCGATCGGCGGCGGCTAGAAATCGATCGCAACGGTCAGATCGAGCAGCAGGCTGTGGTAATAGTCGCCTGTCGAGCTGGTCCCCCCGAGATACGAGAGGCCGAACGACCCACTCCACGTCGGTGAGAGCGCGGCGTTGAGACGTGCAGTCGTCGTCGCATCCACGTCGGGATGCTCATCGCCTGAGCGATAGTAGATGTCGGTATCGACCCGCAGATCGAGCGCCGGATAGGCACTTCCGCCGTCTGAGTCGATCCACCAGGCGCCCATCCACGCTCGCAGATCCATCCGATACGAGTTCTCGAACCTCGCCGTTGTCGATCGATCCCCGGAGCTCCCCTTGTTCGTCAGCGAGAAGGACAGCTCGTCGCGATGAATCGTGTCGGGGGTCCACGCCACTCGACCGGTCAGCGAATGGCCGATCGTCGCTTGGCGCTGGGTTTCGTAGACCGCCACCTGACGATCGATCGAGTACGAGAGCGACGGCCGGAGCTCCTTGATCCCGGAGTACGATGCGCTCAACGTCAGCTTGTCGCTCTCCCGCACGACCGGGCTCCCGAGTCCGGCCCAGCCGGTCCGAAGGGATCCCTGGATCGACAGATCCCCTCGGCGCCCGCGACCGGTCAATCGGGCGTTGATGTCGACATCCGATTCATCGCTCGACGCGCCGATCCGTGCACCAGGGGTGATCGCCCAACCGGACACCTCGAACGGGACCACGTCCACGTCGAGCTCGATCTCGTGGTCACGGCGGCTCGTCCCGCCCGGAATGGAGCGACTCCAGTCGAGGGTGTAGTCGATCTCGTAGTCGGCCAACGCGTCCGCGCCGGCCCAAGCGGTACCGAACGTCAGTCGCTCGGACCCGCTCCACTCACCCTCGCTCACCCGGATCGGACGCCCCCACTCCAACTGCGCCGACCATGAAGGGAGGATCGCCCCACTTACGCTCAGGGAGAGACGGGAATCCCGCCTCGGTTCGACCATCTGGACGCTCCAGGTGTAGACGTCGCTCCACGAGAGGCCAATCTCCAGGCGCTCAGCGAAGACCCGGTCGCGAAGCGCAAAACGATACGAGGTCTCCGTCGATTCCGGACCCTCGACGTCACTGTCGCGATTCGATGTCTCCCGATGCGCGGCCGCCGTCAGCGACGGACCGAACGTCCACTCCAGCGACAGATCGTTCGACGTGGTGATCGCCGGGTCTCCGCCCAGACGTCCGACGATGTCGTACGTGTGCGAGGCGGACACGTTCGCCTCGCTTCCAAGCTCCCACGTTCCGGCGAGATCCCAGCCGGTGAGATCGCTTCGCCCGGTGCTCCCGATCGACCGGTACGTCGGAGATACGTTCTCGAACCGGCCGGAGAGGGTGAAATCGTCCCCGGCGTGTCGGAACGATGCGCGCTCGACGAAACCCTCCGTCGTGTGTTCCTCGGGGTTCGCATCGACGAAACCGAATGGATCGCGTCCGTCGATCCCCGTTTCGCTCGACCCGAAGGCTTCGAGATCCTCCGCGAGCGACCAGATCGTCAATTCGTAGTTCGCGTTCGCTTCGGACCCGATCCAGAGCGTCCCTCCGTGCTGCGCGAGGGCAGTCACACTCGAGTCTGCGAGCATCGGATCGGGGTTCGAAGCATCGATCAATCCTGCCTCGGTCCCGTAGAAGACCATTCCGTCGACGACCTCGACCGCAGAGACCTCCTCTCCGAGAACGAGCCAGCCGGTTCCGATTCCGTCCCGGTAGCTCCGGAGTCCGCGGCTCGAAGCGACGTAGAGCGTCCCGCCGGACACCGCCAGGTCGTGAATCTCGGTCCCCTCGCTCCCCGGCAGCCGATCCCAAGTACCGGTCAGTGGATCCTGGAGGTAGAGGCCGTCCACCGTTCCGACATACAGCGATTCCCCGTCACCGACAAGGGCGGTCACGGTCTCGAACGGAGCGTCATCGAACCGGGACCACGCCTCCGGTTGGTCGAGCTCCTCGGTGTGGACGCCAACGAGTCCGGCTTCCGTGCCGACCCAAAGGTCCTCGTTGTCGATCCACAGCGCCGTGATCGAAGCGCTCGGCAGCCCTGCCTCTTCACTCGCGTAGTAGTTCGTCCAGTTCCCGATCCGATCGAGCGGGGAAATCCCGTCGAGCGAGACGACCGTCAGCCCGGAGTTCGTCCCGATGAACAGGATTTCCTCCTCCACAGCGATCGCACGGATCGACGTGCCGGCAAGTCCGTGTTGCGTTCCGTACGTCAGCCATTCGTTGCCCCGTTTCACCGCCAAGCCACTCCGGTGTCCGAAGAAGACGTACTCCTCGTCGGACGCGATCGCCGCGATTTCGTTCGGCCGGTTGATCCTCGCATTGTCGTCGTACGGGAATCGGTCGTTGCTGTAGGCAATCAGGAAGTCGGCGCTGAAGTCGTCGAGCGACACGCGCCCGGAGAGACCGGCGACGGTGTGTCGGTTCGGCATCGTCTTGACGCTCTCCGGGTCCGTGACCGACCCCGGATCTTCGGCCGACTGCAAGAGACTCGCCTGGATCGTCAGAGCCTCGGAGACCGGCCAGTCGAGCGTCAGGCCGTAGAAGTAGGTCGCGTAGTCGGCCCCACCGCCGAAGATCCCGCCGCTGAACCGCTCGTAGTCGATGCGGATCACGTCCGTCTCCTGGACTTCGATCAGCAAGGCGAGCATCCCGATCTCGTAGTCGATCAGGTAGTCGGTGTCGCGGACCAGCGGCTCGTCGTTCACGCTCACCCGATCGCTCTCCGGGATGATCGACAGCCCGAGCATGAAGATGCCGCCGGTGACGGTGTAGTCGAAGCTCACCCGGATCGCGCTCTCGTCGGAGAAGAAGGCCTCGGGGAAGTCGATATCGAGGATGCCCTCCTCCGAGAAGACTTCCACCGCGTAGTCGGCGTATGCCGGATCCGTGATCGGGTCAAACGTTTCGCCGTCTTCGCTGACCTCGACGACGACCGAATCGACGACCACGCCCTCGCGTCCGAGGTCGTAGTACCGGTTCCGGACGGCATCGAGGATCGGATGGATTTCGGAATCGACGGCGATTTGCACGTCCGCTGCGACTCGCTCGAGGAATTCGATCTCATAGCCCGTGTCGCGGCTGAACGGGTATTCCTTCTTGTCGTCTCCGGACAGATCGTTCTCCTCGTTGTAGAGGTCGATCGCTTCCTCCAGGCGGTCGCGCACGAGATCGTCGACATCCTCGCTGAGGAGAAGGACCTGGTCCTGATTCTCTTCCACCTCGAGAATCAGGAATTCCCACGAATCGAGCGAGAAGCTCCCGCCCTCGCCCAGGAACTCAACCAGATAACTGAGACCGTACTCGTTCAGTGTTCCCTGGAGCCCGTTCGTCGATGCGAAAACGAGGTCGACCTCGCTGAACTCCTCGACGTAGTAGACGGTCAGCGGATAAGCATGGAGTCCGTCGATGCCTCGCTCGTAGGAACTCAACCGCGAAGGATCGTCGGGCGAGTACTTCGAATACGTGATCTCCTCGTGCGCCTTCTGCCCGACGTAGGTTTTCGTCTCCGAGATCCCCTCGAGCTTCGAGGCAACACCGGTCAACACAGCACCGCCGAGCGTGTACTCCAGCTGCAGTCCTCGCATCTTCTTTCCGAAGGCGGCAAGCCCTCCGATTCCGGCGGCGACGAAATCTCCGAGCACCCCGTCGAGGCGATCCGTGTCGAGGTAGATCGCCAGCGACTGCAGGCTGTCCGCTTGCTGATCGTTGAAGTGCGCTTCGACCGTGAGGATCGACAGCGCTTCTCCGCTGATGTCGACCGCCAACGTCTGGTCGAGGGAGAGTTGGCCGGCGGACAGTCCGGACGCAGCGAGACCGAGCGCGTCGCCGAACCCCCACTGGAGCGACCACGTCTTCCGACCGTCGAGCTGCACGGAATACGACTCGTCCTCCTGCGCCACGCCGCCCATGGCGATGGAGAGGAGGATGAAAGAGACAAGGATGGCAGACAGATATGCCTTGGCGGTCAGGCCCACGATCGAGTTCCCCCTCTTCTAGAACCGGTACGTAAACGAGACCCGATGGCTGTCACCGAGGTCGCTTCGCATCGCGTACGCCCAGTCGAGCTGGAGGCTGACGAACCGGACGGACAAGCCGAACGTCGGCCCACGGCCGTCGAATCCGGCACGCGCGCCGAGGCCCCCGATCCACGCCTCCAGACCCGCTGCAAGAGTCGGCGACGTTGAGAAGAGCTCCGCCGCCTCGAACGACAGGCTCCAGAGGACGTCCGGGCTCGGAGAGAGCGTCACCGCTGCGCCGAGACGGAGCGATGGACTCCATGCCTCGTCGGCGCCGCCTTCGTAGACGACCGACTCCGAGAACGCCCCCTCGAACATCATCGCAACCCGAATCGAGTCGAGCGCAACCACAATCGCCGGATCGACGGCCCAGCCGCTCCCGGCGGTCGGAGCAGAGACGCGGAGGAGCCGCCCGCGAACGCCGAGGCCGACAGGCCCGATCGGCACACCGAGCGAAGCGACGAACCCCTGGCTCGCGTAGCGGAACGACCCGGCGTCCGTCGGGATCGCGCCCGAGTCGAGCAGGAACAGATTGACGCCGAAGTACGGCATCGCAAATCCGACGACCCCGTGAACGACGCCGCCGAACCCACTCGCGAGAAGCGAGGTCAGACCGAACTCCTTCTGCCAACCGAGGGCCGCGGGGTTGTACAGGACGCACCCTTCGTCGTCGGCCAGCGCGCCGAACGCGCCGCCCATCCCGAGGGCTCTCCCGGACGACCCAAGCGAGAAGAGTGTCCCGACCCCTTCGACGCCGCCGCTCGGCAGCGTGACGGCCGCTACGATGGCACAGACGATCAGCGCATGGACCCATGTTCTCATCGCGCGATCACCAGCTTCCCGACCTTGGAGACCCCGCGGTCGGTCACCAAGACATACAGATAGAGACCCGATGCGAGGGTCTCACCCCGATCGGTTCGAAGGCTCCAGGAGACGTTCCCACCGCCCGGTTCGACGGCCGTCGCGTAGACCAGCGATCCAGCGACGTCATAGATCCGTAGCGTCGCCGTCGTCGTGCCACTCGGCGTCGAGAAGACGAACTGAGCGATCCCGCTCACCGGGTTCGTCGCGAGAAGGATCACCGGGATCTCCGTCTCCGGCGGCGGCTCGGGGCCCGACTCGATCACTTCCTGCACCGCGGCGGCAACATCGAGCTTCCCCCAGCCCCACGACGGGTTCGGCACTGAGCCGGTTCGGCCGTCCTGGACGGCCGTCGAGGTCAGGATGTTTCGAATCTCCGATGCCGTCAGGTCCGGATTGACCGAGAGCATCAATGCGATCGCGCCGGAGACATGAGGCGCCGCCATGCTCGTTCCCAACTCCATCGTGTGAACGCCGTCCGGATGGACGAACACCGACTGCCATCCCGCGTCGGCGGAGAGGGCCGCGCAGATCCACACGCCCGGTGCGGCAAGCTCCGGCTTCAACCGACCGTCTCGCGTCGGCCCGCGGCTGGAGAACGACGCCAGCGTCCCGACCGTGTACTCGGACGAGTAGTCCTGGTTGCCATTCTCCGAAGGCCATGTCACCTTCGTGGTGTACGCCCCGACCGTGATCACGTGATCTGCGTTTCCCGGTTCGTCGACGGTCGAGTCCGAATCGCCGCCGATCAGCGTCGCAGTAGCGCTGGTCACCCACGCATCGAACGTCCCCCCGCCGCCGGCGTCGCTGATCGTGATCCGCCAGCCGGTCAGGTCGGTCAATCCATAGAGCCGGACGAACGCCTCGTTGTCCCCGTTGTTCGGATTCGGACCGACCCACGCGTTGTCGACGCGGACCATCCCCGCCGACGTGGCGACGACACCCGTCTCGGTTCCCCACGGGACGGCGATCCCCTGCTCGCCGGGCGGTGTGATCGTGACCGTGAACCTGGACTCGCCGGGGTACCAGATGCTCATTTCGACCTGCGTTTCGTTCGCGACGATATCGTACGACTTCGAGCTGCCGGCCAGGGTCGCCGAAGCGTGAATCGCGAAATCCCCCTCGTTCCCGGCGGAAACGACGATCGCCCGCCCCGGAACATCCAGCAGTTCGTCGAGCCCCTGCTCGAACAGGCTCGTCCCATCGTGCGGACCCTCGTGGCCGCCGAGGCTCAGGTTGACGACCGCAGGAAAACCGAGGGAATCGGCCGTCTCGAAGACCCACTCGACACCGCGCAGGATGTCCGACGTGAAGAACGTCGTCTTGACCATCATCAGAGATGCCTTCGGCGCCACGCCGACGAATCCGTATCCGGACGACGAGCCATCTCCAGCCGCGATCCCCAGCACGTGCGTCCCGTGTCCGTCCCGGTCCGATTGCCGCACCGTCCCCGCATCCGAGCCGTGGCCGTCAGCCAAGTCGGCCTCGATCTCTTCCTGCGTGTAGCGGACGCCGAAGACGCCGAACGTTTGATCCCAGATTGCCACGAGCCGCGACGACTCCTCGAATCCGTCGCCGTTCGCGTCATAGCGGAAATCGAGGTGCGTGTAGTCGACTCCCGTGTCGACCGCAGCAACGATCACCCCTTCGCCGAGGATCGCCGGACTCGATCCGTGCACCTCAGCGGCCCCGATCGCCGGCACGCTAACGTCAAGATGCGGCTCCGCCCGCCAGGCCGGCTCGACGTAGATCAGGTCGTCCTCCTCGAGTAGGCGAACCAGCTCGAGCGGCGTCACGTCGAGGCTGAGGATGCTCCCGGTGTTCCCCAGGACGGGAAGCCCGGCGTAGTTGCGCGCGGAGACTCCCCCCGCGATCTTCGCCAACACGCCAATCCGGGTCTCGCCGGACTCAGGAGCCACGGTCACTTCGTAGCGGTTCGCGTCGAAGTACGATTGCACCGATACCGGCGACCCCTCGGGTTGGACGACGTCGACGACGAGCATCCGGAGTGCCGGATCCAAGCGATCGAGCCCCTCCGGAAGGGCGGCGAATGCCGCCAAGATGAACAGACCCAACAGGCTGAGAAAACAAACAACCCCGAAAATGGGTTTCTTCACACGGTCCCCCTCAGACTGGAAGTGCATTGTAGCATATCCGTTTCTCCGTCCACAACGCACCTTCACGACGAATCGGACGCGCCGGTCAGGCGATCCCTTTACAGGTTCGCGAGCTCTGTGGTATCATCCGCAAGTCAAATCAGATCTGTACTTCCGAGCAACGCGGTCGCTCGCCTCGTGGATTCGAGCACCGGACGGAGCAGTTTCGCGGAGGGCGAATGACAACGGATCAAGGGACATCGACGGAGCGGAAGGCCGAGAGCGAGGAGATGATCGCCAGCTACAAGCAGGCGCTCGAGCGTGCGATCGCCCGTCTTCCGGTGAAGAATGGTGTCGTGGAGATCGACGCCATCTGGATCGAGACGTCGATCCCGTTCGACCTTCTCCGGAAGCTCCTCCAGCGCGACGATCTGAATCTCCCGGAGAACGTCGAGCGGATCAACCTGAAATCCCGCGCCAGAAAGCGAGACCGACGTGGCGGATCGAAGCGTCGTCGACGCCGTTAAGTTCGGGACCTCCGGCTTCCGCGGCCGCTGGGGGATCGAGTACACCGAACCGGTCGCTCGGGACATCGCGCAGGCGATCTGCGACTACCTCATCGAAGAAGAATCGCTTGAGGGGAAGGTCGTCGTCATCGGCTACGACAGCCGTGAGCACGCCGACATCGCGGCGCGCTGGTGCGCCGACGTCGTCCTTCGAAACGGCCTCGCTGTCCATCTGACGTCTCGCGACACGCCGACTCCGGCGCTCGCCTTCTACGCCGGCAGGGTCTTGGGAGAGGAATCGGCCGGGATCATCAACTGTACCGCGAGCCACAATCCGATCGACTGGCACGGAATCAAGTTCTCGCTCCGCGACGGATCGATCTCCCCGCCACGTGCGACCGACTTCATCGGTACGCGCGCGACGGCGTACCGCCGCGGCGAGCGCTCGGCGTCTCTGCGAGAGCCGACCGACGAAGATCGAACCCGGTTGACCGAGTTCGATCCCCGCGAGGCCTATTGCCGCTGGCTGCTCGACAGCGGGGAGACCGACTGCCGGATTCCGCTCGACCACGATCGGATCCGCGACTACTTCGCCGACAAGCTGATCGTCATCGATGAGATGCACGGGACAGGCCGCGGCTACCTGCAGACCGTGCTCGACGAGATCGGCGTCCCCTACCGGGTGATCCACGGCGAGCGCGACCCTCGCCTTGGCGGACTCCACTCCGCCAACCCGGAGGAGCCGCATATCCAGGGGTTGAAGGACGCCGTTGCCGAGACCGGGGCGGTCCTCGGCGTCGGACTCGATACAGACGCTGACCGATACGGGATCGTCGATCGGGGCGGCCTGTACATCGAGCCGAACTACGTTTTCGCGATGCTGACGCGCTACCTCGGCGTCGAGCGCCGCCTGAAGGGATGCGTCGCTTCGACCTACGTGACCACGCACATCATCGATCGGATCGCCGCCGATATTCCGGACAACGAAGCGTACCGGCCGTCCCCAGGCGCCCTGCCGATGCATCGCCGGGATTCGGGCTACCAAGTCATCTGCGGCGATCCCGCGGAGATGATCAGCAGCAACTCGTTCACCGTCCTCACCGGCCTCAAGTACATCATCCAGGTGCCGCAGATGGATCGCGACTACACGCTCCTCGACGATCCGCCGGCCGACTGGCTCTGCCGCCTGCTGATCGGCGGGGAACAGGCGTCCGGAATGACGACGAAGGGACACGTCCCGGACAAGGACGGGATCTGGGCCGACCTTCTCGTCCTCGACATGGTCGCACACTTCGGGATGTCCCTGAGCGAGATCTGGGCGGAGACGCAGAAGCTCTACGGCGGGACGATCACCGTCCCGCTCAATCTGACCATCCCCGCCGAGCACAAGGCCCCGTTCATCGACTCGTTCCTCGACACGGCCAAGAGCACCGGCCGCCTTGCTGGACTCCCGGTCGTCTTCGCCGGCGGAATCCCGGGCAAGTATGCCGAGCTGAGGATCGAGGATGTCTCCGGCAACACCGACAACTATCTCCACGCCCGGCCATCCGGGACCGAGCCGCTCGTCCGCGTCTACTTGGAGGCGGCGACACAGGCGACGCTCGACGCCCTCCGCGCCGACGTCGACGACCGCCTACGAGGTCTACGAACCTAGGCGCCGCGCGCCTTCGGAAACCCAGCGGGTTTCCGCTCGCGCACTCATCGGCTATGATCCGTTCAATCTACAACAGAGGATCGGTACCATGACCAACAAGGAGAGGCTCGAGGCGTACGATTTCGCTGCGATCGAAGCTCGATGGCGCGATTTCTGGGCAGAGCGCGGTTTCTTCCGGGTCGACACCACGACCCGCGAGAACACGTTCTACTACCTGAACATGTTCCCCTATCCCTCGGGCTACCTACACGTCGGCCATGGCCGCAACTACATCATCGGAGACCTCGTCGCCCGCGTGAAGATCATGCGCGGCTTGAAGGTCCTCAACCCGATGGGGTGGGACGCGTTCGGCCTCCCGGCCGAGAACGCGGCGATCGAGAACGAGACCCATCCCTGGACCTACACGCAAGGGAATATAGCGCAGATGAAGGAGCAGTTCCGCGCGTGGGGCGTGCAATTCGATTGGGATCGCGAGGTCTCGACTTGCCTCCCCGGCTACTACCGCTGGACACAGTGGCTCTTCCTCGAGTTGTACAAGCACGGCCTCGCCTACAAGAAGAAGGCGGCCGTCAACTACTGTCCAACCTGCGACACCGTTCTTGCCAACGAGCAGATCGTCGCCGGTGCGTGTGAACGTTGCGGCACTCCGCCGGAGAAGAAGGAACTCGAGCAGTGGTTCTTCAAGATCACCAATTACGCCGATCGCCTCCTCGACGATCTCGACACACTCGAGGATTGGCCGGAGAACGTCGTCAAGATGCAGGAGAACTGGATCGGGAGGAGCGAGGGGGCCGAAGTCGTCTTCACCACCGAGGGCGGCGATCCAATCCCCGTCTTCACCACGCGGCCGGACACCCTCTGGGGCGCGACGTTCATGGTCCTCGCGCCAGAGCACCCGCTCGTCGAGGGGCTGACGACCGACGAGCAACGCGACGCCGTCGTCGCCTACCGGAAGCAGGCCGAGCGCGAGACCGAGATCGACCGAATGTCGGCCGAACGGGAGAAGACCGGCGTCTTCACCGGCGGCTACGCGATCAACCCGGTCAACGGCGCTCGGATCCCGGTTTGGATCGCCGACTACGTCCTGATGACCTACGGGACGGGTGCGATCATGGCCGTTCCGGCGCACGACGAGCGAGACTTCGAGTTCGCCCTCAAGTTCGGCCTGCCGATCCTCCCGGTCATTGAGCGCGCCGACGGGAGGGTCAAGTCGTTCGTGATGGCGGGGACCGTCGGAGGCGAATTCGAGGCGGCGCTCCGCGATGCCGGGATCCCGTTCGAGTCGATCGACGCCGGGCTCGACGTCGCGGTCCCGCTCGATGCCGTCGATCGCTATACCGAGATCGCGCAGACGCATCTCCAGCCGGGCGCTTGGATCGACGTCGTCGGCGCCCGCTGGCTGTTCGTCTTCCAGGATGCGGCGATCGAGTGGGACGGGATGGAGGCCGAATCGGAGATCCTCAATCGCTGTCGCCTCCTCGAGCCGAAGATCGCGTCAGCGCGGAGCGTCATGGAGATCCTGTCGTACTGCCCGCCGTATCGCGATGTCCTCTTCCACGCCGACTACGGGACGATGATCCACTCGGCCGAGTTCTCCGGCACGCCGGGGAGCGAGGCGAAGGCCGCCGTCACCCGCTGGCTCGAGGAGCAAGGGACAGGTAAGGGGGCGATCAATTTCCGGCTCCACGACTGGCTGATCTCCCGCCAGCGCTACTGGGGGGCACCGATCCCGATCATCCATTGCGAAGCGTGCGGAGAGATCCCGGTCCCCGACGATCAGCTTCCCGTCCTCCTCCCGGAGACCGAGTTCATCGGGAAGATGGGGCTCGCCGACATCCCCGGTTTCGCCAAGACGACATGCCCGTCGTGCGGCGGACCGGCACGCCGCGACACCGACACGATGGACACGTTCGTCGATTCGGCCTGGTACTTCCTTCGGTACATCAATGCCCAGGACGACGAACACGCCTTCGTGAAGGCGGATGTCGATCACTGGCTTCCGGTCGATCAGTACGTCGGCGGCGTCGAACACGCGATCCTTCATCTCCTCTACGCCCGATTCGTCGTCAAGGCGCTTCACGACATCGGCCACGTCGGCTTCACAGAGCCGTTCGCTCGGCTGTTCACCCAGGGGATGGTCTGTCACGAAGCCTACAACTGCCCTGAACACGGCTGGCTCACACCCGACGAGGTGAAGGGCGCGCCGGCCTGTCCGAGATGCGGGAAGCCTCTCGAAACGTCGAGCTTCAAGATGTCGAAGTCGAAGCGGAACGTCGTCGATCCGACCGAGATCATCGAGACCTACGGCGCCGACACCGAGCGCCTCTACACGATGTTCATGGGGCCGCCGGATCGCGACATCGACTGGTCGGACGAGGGGATCCGCGGATCGTTCCGTTTTCTCAATCGCGTCTGGCTCCTCGTCGTCGGGCACATCGACCGGCTGGCCGAGATCGGCGCCGCCATCGACCTGCCCGCACTCGATGAAGCCGGTCGCGGCGTTTGGCGCCGCTACCACCGGACCGTCAAGAAGGTGACCGAGGACATCGAGGATCGGTTCAGCTTCAACACCGCCGTCGCCGCGATCATGGAGCTGGTCAACGACCTCGTTCCGTACGCTGCTGGAGAACCCGATCCGGCTCTCCTCCGCGAGGCGATCGACGGGCTGATCCTCCTTCTGTCGCCGTTCACGCCATTCGTCTGTGAAGAACTCTGGCGCCGGACCGGCCACGAGGATCCGATTCTCGAGCAGGCCTGGCCGAGCTACGACGAGTCCGCCCTCGAGCAGGAGACGGTCGAGATCCCGGTGCAAGTGAACGGGAAGCTGCGCGCCCGCGTCACCGTAGCGGCCGACATCGCCGAGGACCCCGACGCGCTGAAAGAGGCGGCTCTCGCCCATGAACGGATCCAGCTGAACCTCGAAGGGAAGGAGATCGTCAAGGCGATCGCCATCCCGAACAAGATGGTCAGCTTCGTGGTGAAGTAGCCATGGCACAGGAGCGTCCCTTCGTTCAGTCGGGTGGGGCGGTCCTCCTCGATCGCGACGGCGTGATCAGCGCGCAGACCGCGTTCGTCAATCGCCCGGAAGACCTCGTTCTGATCGAAGGTTCGGCCGCGGCGATCGCACGACTGAATCGGGCCGGCTGGCCGATCGCAGTGATCACCAACCAGGGCGGCATCGCCATGGGCTACCTGACCGAAGACGACCTCGCCGAGATCCACGAGCGGATGGGGGATCTTCTCGCCGAGGAAGGCGCCTACGTCGACGCGATCTTCTACTGCCCGCATCACGACCGGGCGACCGACGCCGCATACCGCGTGGATTGCCCGGGCCGGAAGCCGGGGATCGCGATGCTCGAGGAGGCGCGAGACGAGTTGGGGATCGAACTGGACAAGTCGGTCGTCGTCGGCGATTCGACGACCGACATCCTTGCCGGCCAGCGAGCCGGCTGCTCGACGATCCTCGTCGAGACCGGCTTCGCCGGAAAGGACGGGAAGGCGTCCGCTACGCCGGATGCCGTCGTCTCAGATCTGGCGGCCGCCGTCGATCTGATTCTGGGCGTGGAGAGCAGTTGAAGAGGTTCGAGCGATCAGCGAGAATGATCCACCAATCGGGGCCTTAGCTCAGCTGGGAGAGCGCTTGCATGGCATGCAAGAGGTCAGGGGTTCGAGTCCCCTAGGCTCCATATTGACGTTCCCGTAAGCAATCCAAGCGACACCTCTGCCTCGGCAACGACGAGGCCGCTCTTCTCAAACCGATGTTCTCATGGTTCTCCTACTCCCCGGACGCGGATCCGATGGACTCCGACAGTGAGTCTGTGGCCAGGCTCTTCGGTGAAGGCTAGGTAGCCAAGTCTGCCGGTGACTTGAGCCGAATCACAGGATGGAAGCCATCCAGATACGCACTTCCATCGCGCGACAAGCGCGATTGACGGGTTTGCCTGGTACGGGCTGCGCGGCTAGACTCCGAAAGAGGTATGCGTAATGGCAAGAGGATTGTGAGCGGAGTCGAGCTACCCAGCCTCGATCTGAGTGTCGATGAGGCAAGACGTCTCTTGGAGACTCAGCTTCGTAGCTTGAGCTCGCTTCACGGCAAGCATGTCTCGCTCTTGGCCGCGGATGGAATCATTCTCACCATTCTGATCATGTTCTTCGGACCGCTACTCGAGCAGCTTCTGGGAGTGGCTCGTTCGCTTTCGGTAGTGGCTGCAGCATTCCTGCTCGCATCGGCAGTGTGCAGCGCTCTCGGCCACCGCCCGCGCCGCGTGTACGGGGCGCCCTCTTTCTCCAGTGCGGAGCAGCTCATGACATGGACACCCGACGAGACGAAGTTTCGGATGTTTCATCAGATGTGGGCTGCGTTCACGTCGAACGCGGCGGAGATTGCGAGGCTAGAACGGTGGCTTGATTACTCGACCGCTTCCTTCATCCTTGGATTGGCAGCGTTGTTTGCCGCGTTTGTCGCCCTGTTGTGAAGCACGGAAGCCGGGTGGTGATAGAGTGCCTCAATCTGTGAAGAACAACGGACCAGACAAGGGCGATCCCGTTACGCCTCCCCCGCCGAAGCGCCCGCAGATTGACTCAGGAGAATTGCAGGGCTTCGCGTTCAGGTACCTGGGAACTTTGCTCACTGGCGGACCGCCAGACACCGCGAAACGACCTTTGCCTGCAAGGTGTTTCCGCTTCCTTTGTCGAGCATTCAAGCGAATAACCCGGATTCGCCTTGATCGCTCCGAGTGAGCCATTTGGTTGCATCCGCAACCGCGATTTCCTTCTACCGGCGGCGACGATGAATCGTGACACTACTACGTGATCCAGCGTTGAGGGCAAGCAACGGCCTGAAGGAGAACAGGCACGCCACTGATCCGAAGAGAGAAGCCACTGGAACACAACCAGACGGGCCAATTGAGCCGGCCCGTTCTGGGTCTTCGCGCCGAACCATGGCATCGGTTCAAAGCACTGATCGTGCAACAATCACCGCCACATCACTTGCCGTAAACTGAGGACATGACCAGAAGAGGAAACCACTGGAGTCCTGGCGAGGGTCAACCCTTCACGAACGATGAACGGAAGCAACTCTTCAAACTCAGGTGTTCTCTCGATGCGATGTCACCCCAGGAACGTGTGGACAAGCTGCTGAGCCTTCTCAAGGGCGGCGTGTCGATTCCCTTCCAGCTTCAAGACTCCCTTCTGTTGCCTCTTGTGGAATCGCGCCTGCCCCCTCAGACTACTCTCGCGAGAAGTGAGACACATCAGGGACTTCTGCATCTGCGGGATCTCTTGGTCAAGTTGCGCGAAGCCAGCATTCAACTTGCACTCGCTGGCTCGCCAGCGGCTGGCGAGGCACTAGACTTCTTGAGTGCCGACGATTGGGTGGTCGCGAAGAGGAAGGTTGCGTCTAATCCCGAGCTGCTCTCCGAGGATGTCCTTGCCGCAGTGAAGAACGCTGGCAAGTACGCCGAGAGCGCAGGAATGCCTGAGATGGCGAGAGTGATCGCCTTCAAGGCACGCGTTTTGGAACGGTCTCGGGAGATTGGGGTTGATGCCGCCTTTCGTGAGGCAACATCCTCTTGGATCAGCACAGCCAAGCGGCTGCAGGATGTCTCCAAGGAGCTGCTGGAGAAGCCAGCAACGGAAGTACTGGACGATCTGGTCTCCGCGATGCTGGGTGGCGTGCCACTGTATCTTACGTCGGAGCTCGTCACTCCACAGTTGCTGGAGGAAACGTCCAGTCGAATCGCTGAGGCATCCAAAACGGGCGACTCATCGTACAGTGCCTTGCTCAGGCAGCTCGAGCAGATGCTCAGCGCTCGCTACTACCCGGAATCACTCCGCCTATTCGCATCGTCATGTTCGGAGAAGGATCTGACAAACATCGTGCGAAACCATCCGCGGCTTCTCTCGAAGGCAGCAGAGTCATCACTCTCAGAGAAGGTGTGTCAGGCGACTACCCCTGAGGAGACAACGTATTGGAGCCGCATTGGATCGGCCCTCGAGATCTACAGGAAGAGCGGATCCCAAGCAGTGCTCGGCAGACTTCGAGAGGACGAGCATACTCTGCTTTCGGCGTGGGCTACCATCTACACGCTTGCTCAGAGGGTCAGCAAGGGCGATCTTGACCACGGCATCAGCGTGAAGGAGATAGAGCGTATTACACTAGGTCTTGACCCACTGACAGCCACTCACCATGATCTTGTGGAGGCCGCACAGTCATGGGATGCTGGCGAGCAGGATGATTCCTCTCTTGAAGTCATCAAGCTGCTGTCTGAAGCTACCCGGAGAGAAGAGCTTTCGGAGAGCCGCCCTCATGCTTGTATAGCCCTTGCTGGAGCGCTGGGGCGAAGGGGCCAGCATAGCGAAGCGCGGGCAGTGTTGATGGCGGAATTCGCGCGAGTAGCGATTCCAGGCGACGTGCGTGGAGAAGCGCCCTTTCGCCTGCTCAACGCGAATCTTCTCATGGAGGAACGCCTCCTGGCAAGGGCACAACCTGAGATTGAGAGAGCAGTCGCCCTGTTTCGCACAGTAGGAGATCAGGATGGACTTGTCCGCGCGCTAGTGGGCTCTGGGGAGCTCTACCTCTACTTGAGAGATCCCGAACTCGCCGTACCTGTGCTTGAGGAAGCCCTGGCGATCATTGGGGATGATCAGATGCATCCGTTTCTGCCCAAGACCCTCGGCGCACTTGCCGAAGCGAGTTTCCGACTGCACAGAAGTCAGGAGGCAATCGGCGGTTGCGAGCGCGAACTTGCCATCTTGCGGGATAGGGGCGACATCCCAGGGCAGGTTGCAGTTCTTACGAATCTGGGAGCCTACCTGCTGGATCTTGATCACTGCGATGAGGCGATCCATTGGCTCACTCAAGCCCGTGACGTCGCCGAGAGTGTCGGGAATGCCAAGGCAATGGGAAGCGCGCTGGCGAATCTGGGAGCTGCCTGGTTGGAGAAGGCCGATTCTCCCGAAGCGCAAAGGGTGAAAGGAGGGCGATCCGCTGCCCTGACAACTGCGTTGGATCTGGTGACGCAGGCATGCGAGATTCTCGAAGCTCTCAACTGCAGGGACGAGCTACGACAAGCCTGCGCCAATAGGGGTCGTATTGAGGAGGCTCTCGACCGGACCCCTGCAGCATCCAAGAGCTACCTGAAGTCCCTTGCACTCGCGGAATGGCAACGGGAGAACCTTGAGTCATCTCGACACAAACAGCGATTCCAGATGGAATTCAGGGATGTCCTCAACCGCGGCTTGCACGCATCGCTGAGCCTCTACGAGGAGGATCCTACCTCCACTGCACCACTGTTGGACGCGTTCCGTTTCTCAGAGGCCAGCAAGTGCCGTGTACTCCTCGACTTAGCGCAGAGAGCGGCGCTATCGTCTGTCCGCCCGAGCGCTCGCATCAATGCGCAAACCGAACGACGACACGAAGGGCAAACGATCTCCTCGAGGCCAGATCCTGGAGCGCGCACGACGGCGAAGCCTGTGGCTCCGATCGCTGTCGGGGCGGAGCTACCGCCAAACACTGCTATTCTCCAGTTCAGTTGGGAGCCCCGCTCGGAGGAGTGCTACATACGCCTCTTGGTCTCAGGGTGCCCGCAGCACATCGTCGAGGCTCCAGCTAGGATTCCGGAACAGCCAATCGCGCGAGGCCTGCACGAGCTGAACAGCCAGATAGGGAGACTTCGAAGGCAACTCGGGCGACTCAGAGAGCTTTCGCCCGTGGCTTCTAGAGGCAATCGCGAATCGGCCATGCAGGAGGCTCTCACTAGAACCCGAGAGGACATCGACGCAGCCCTGGAGACGCTCGGAAGCGTTCTACTCCCTCCTGACCTACTTGGACGACTGGATGATCTCGGAATAGTGCGTCTCGTCGTTGTGCCTGAAGCCCAGCTATACCATGTCCCATGGTCAGGCCTGAGAGTAGCAAGGCCTGGATGTGCGGCCGCCTACGTCATCGAACCCGTGGGAAGCGGCCTGGGGTTAGAGATTGCAGTCTGTCCAAGCTCAAGCGCATTCGTCCACTGCCGTTCCTCGGCCAAGAGGCGCAGCACAGCGCCTCTACTGGCGGACAAAGGATCCTTGTTTGTGAGCAACCCGAACCACAATATCGAGCACCTTTCTCTCCCGGGGGTTTCCCATCATGTTGAGAGCCTTCGAATGGCTCTCGGAATGGAGCCCTCCGTGCATCTAGCGGAATCAACGGCCACACGCGAGAATCTACTCAAACACGCGGCACGGTCCAGCGTAGTGTTCTTCTTCGGCCACGGAGACTACTGCGTACCCGATCCGCTGGACTCTTGTCTCCATCTGCATTCGAGTTCTCCCTCCCCCGGCCAGGAGACGGACCGCCTGACCGCCAGGGACATCCTCAATTGGGATCACCGGTTTCGACTCGATTCATGCCAGCTATTCGTCCTCGGTGCATGTCTGGCCGGCAGGATGGATCCACTCACTCATTGGAGTTCGCTTGAGATACAAGGCTTCGCTGCTTCGCTCTTCCAGAGAGGCGTTTCGGCGCTTGCGTGTACTCTTTGGGAGGCTCTTGCAGGGCCTACTCTCCTCTTGCTCCACAACTTCCTCTCCAGCTACGCGGAAGGTCTCCCAGCCTCGACGGCCCTTCGCAACGCGCAACTCAACTTCGTTGAACACGATGCGTGGAGCAATCCATTCTGCTGGGCTCCCTTCTACATCTTCGGGGACTACAAGGCGAGGCCGTGACTTGTGGAGTGGAAGCGGATACGAGCCCTACACGCCGCCAAATGACCTCGCCCCGGAATCCAGCCCGTGCGGAGTGCCAAGCCTGGGTCGTCGATTCCGAACCTGCCTCCAGAGCTCGCGGAAAGCCGCTGCTGTTAGATCCGAATTGGCCTTCCGCACGGCGTAACCTCATGCAAGGGACATCGATCACCACAAGACAGCCAACGAACGCGTTCTACATTCAGTCCCCCAGGCTCCAAACCTCTCTTCCCTTGGCCATTCTCGTATACTCACTCCCGGGAGGGCCATCATGCACGTTCTCTGGGGATGCTTGATTGCTGCTGTCGGCTTGTTCATGCTCGTTTCCGCGACTCAGAAGAGTCAGTTCATCATTTGCAGATTGCTCGTTGCCAGGTCGAAGATTCTCTGGGGTGTGCGTGTTCACAGCTTCTATCAGGTTGCCGGAATCCTCGTCATCGTATTCGGCATCCTCTTCGCGGTCGGTGTGATTGGGTAACAGAGCCTGCTCTAGCTTCCAGGGGTGCCCACTGTTCCGTGCGCAGACACGGGTCGCGGAGGAAGCACGAAACGCGGAGTTGATTTCAGCATCCACACCGTCGTGTCTGTCCCAAAGCGATACCCGTCAGCACACAACGACCAACGACCGAGTTCTACATTCAGTCCCCAGGCTCCAAACCGCTGTTCCCAGGTAGTCTCTACACTGCACTCTGTCTGAGAACGTGGCCACACCTTTGAACTCATACCTACAGATGCAGGTCGACCTGCCACATGGCAGGTCGACCCTCTCGGTCAGTGAATCAGGGCTGTGCTACTGCCCGTTCACATCTACCACGGGCACCCAGATCTCGCATCTCGAGTCGCCTCGCATCTCGCCCGCGAAGTAGACCTCCAGGTCTGGCGCCTCCGCATGCTCGTATCCTGTAGATGGAAACCACTCCCCGAACACGTGCTTCCAGCACTCCGGGATACCGTCCAATGTGGTCTCGAAGACAGCCCACGTTGCAGCCGGGATGTCCAGTGCCTCGTTCGGGTCTGGCACTTCTCGCTCGGTCGGCTCAACGGCTATCGCGTAGGACCAGATATCTGCTCCTGGCCTCTGGAAACAGATGCCCAACGTCTCGCCCCCGGTGACTGGGCCAGGACTACCACCTCCAAGCTTGAGCAGATCACTCATACCAGGTGATGACCGGAACTCGACGCACCACGACCCAATGTCAGTCATGTTCTGTTCCGTGTCCCTTGAGAAGTCCCTGGCTTGCCCTGCGGCCTTGAATGCCGGTCTTCGAACGATTCTGTACTCCATTCTGCTGCCTCCTGTGTGAACAATCTGGATGGTTGCGCGCGGATATGCGGTCAGCATCGCTTCCGTCAGCCGCGCCTCGGTTGGGGTGACTCCGTGCAAGGAACGGAATGCTCGTGTGAAGGCGTTCGGCGAGTCGTAGCCATACTTGATCGCGACATCGATCACTCGTTCGCTGCCCGCAGAGAGCTCTCGAGCCGCTGCCGTGAGCCTGCGTCGCCGTACATACTCCGCCGGCGTGAACCCTGTAATGGCGAGGAACATCCTCTGGAAGTGATATCGGGAGCAAAGGGCCTTCTTCGCCGCCTCGGTGACATCGATCTCCCCTATCAGGTTGTCTTCGATGTAGTCGATCGCTGCATTGACCCTTTCTGCCCAACTCACGTCTCAACGCCTCCTTGCTGTGCAGCGTATCCAGAACCTTGGATCTTGTCTCACCTTCTTGTGCTCCGTGATGTGTGGTCCAGGGGTTTGGGAAACCGCGCCGACGGCTGCGTTCGAGAACCTTCGAAGCATCTCGGTGAAGACCTGGATTCGCCCCAGCCCGAGAGCCTGGAAGCTACACCATCACTGACTGAGTAAGCAACTTCGCAAGCTGCAGATCAGGAGAGCATGGCACCCGTCACCAGGCAACAGCCAACGAGCGCGTTCTACATTCAGTCCCCCAGGCTCCAAACCGATGTCCTGCCTTGCTATTGAGCACCTTGCGCGCAATTCCCAGTTGCGCGCTAGCGTCGCTTCCTCCGTCGCTGCACGCCAGAAGCTTCCTCTTCACGCGAGTGATGCATCAATAACAGCTTCACAGTGAATCGCAGTTGTGGAGAAGAGCTGCATAGCCTGAAAGGTCTTAGCGTTCAACAAGAGAGGGATCTCTGTACATCCAAGGATGATTCCTTCAGCACCCTTCTTCTGAAGTCGCCTCATGATCTCCTTGAAGAGCGTCTGAGTTTCCTCTCTCACTATCCCGAAGACCAGCTCCGTCATGATCTTCTCATCGATTTCCGTTCTATCGGGCTGATTGGGGATCACGACATCAATGCCGTCTTGCTGTAGCCGCTCCCGATAGAAAGAACCCTCCATCGTCTTCATCACACCGAGCAAACCAACGCGGGTGAGCTTGCTCGCGGAGACGCACCTAGCCGTCGCGTCTGCGATGTGGACGATGGAGACCCCTGTGGCTCGCCTGATGGCCGGTTCGAACCGATGGATACCATTGGCGCATAACGCGATCACCTCGGCTCCTCCCGAGCGCAAGACATCGACAGCATGGACTATCATGCTCTGACACCGCTGCTCCGACGGGTCAATTTCCGCCAGATGGAGGAACTCCTGCTCATTCAGGTTCTCAAGAAGCATATTCGCGGAATGGTGGCCTCCAAGACGTTCGCGGACTTCCTCGTTGATGAGCCGGTAGTACTCTGCTGTTGAGACCTAACTCAGGCCACCGACGAGCCCGATCTTTCGCATGTGTTCCCCTTCCTCGACAATGCGGCGTCACAGTTGCCAGAACCCTGCCTCAATACCGCCCTGAATGACGATCGCGCAGGTTCCGTGACCAGGCAATTCCATGGGTGGCAGTGCCACTTCTGCGCCAGACTTCGCTGCCGCGTCAACAGCCGCCTGAATATCGTCGACAAGAACGTAGTGGCGAACGACAGGCTCCTCCGTGTCGCGTAGCGGTGCCCGGACGCCCAGCATCCCTCCGCTTGCCAGCATTGCAGTACGAGCCCCGCCCAAACTAGGGTCGCTCTTGCCGAACTCAACGCCATGCACCACAGAGTATGTCTCACAGACCGCGTCAACTTCCGACGTCACGATTTCGAGGTACTGGATCTTCATTGCACTTCCTTTCGCATTCGGGTTCGTCGACTCGACAGGTGGACCGTCGCTTCGGTGTGTTGCGTCAGCACGAAGCCGCGCTTCCCAAGTGGAGCACGATGGTGGAATCCGTCTGTTCGTCTCGAGCCATTCTAGCTGCACTCCCCTCCGATGATGATGTTGCAGAGGCAGGCGCTGCGATACGCACTCCATCGGGTCGCAGATCGCCACGCCACAATGTGCACTCGGTTTCGATTTGGCGGATCCCTCGATACCATGTCCCCGAATCGGAACCGATTCGGGAGGAGACGTGGCCGTAGAGATTCGAGAGATTCGGACCGAAGAGGAAGCACGTGAACTGCGGCGGATTGGCCGACGATCATTCCATCCCGTGTTCGCTCTCATCCTGCCAAAGCCGAAGTGGGCCTACGGCGCGTTCGAGGATGGCCGATGCCTGGGCGGTGTGCTCCTCAAGCGGTCGGGGGAGACAGGACTCATTGACTGGATCTTCCTCGGCAGAGACGCCCGGGGCCGCGGTTTGGCAAAGCAGCTTGTCCAGCGGGCGTTGGAGGCCTTCCGGCGGGAACGGCTCACCACCGTTGCCGCATCGGTTCGCGACGACAACACCGCCTCTTGGAACCTCTTCGCCGACCGCGGCCTTAGAGCCGTCTCTCCGATCGAGTTGATCCGCAAGCTTGGCCTGGTTCGCGCTGTCCGCCTCAGCTTCGTCTCATTCAAAGTGTTCGCGTACGGATTCGATCTCTGGATGGGCTCCCTTGTGAGAGCTCTGGAACCCCGCGGCCGCGAACATGCAGCCCTTACGGATACCGCGCCTGGCAATGGGTACACAACCCTCCTCTGGCACCTGGTACTCAATCTACTCCCTGCGGCTTCGGCCATCTGGCTAGGGGGAAACGATCCTATGGACTGGTTCCTCGCGCTGGGTCTTCTCGCCTTAGTGCGGCTCGGTTTCGCCTATCTCGGGGCACTCCCGTTCTACGGACCCGTCCGCCTTCGCGCCGCACGCGGCGGCTACTTGATTGCAATCGTCAATCACCTGGCGGGCGGCTTGCTCTTCCATCCGGCGTACTGGCATCCCAGGATCTCGCGATGGAGAGAGCCGGAGCATCGCAACGGGCTCGGAGTCTCAGCCTTCCTGGGTGTGGCGGGGATGATGGGTCTCATGCTCGCCTCGTCGCTCCTGCTCGCGAGGGGGCTCCTGCCCTCGCCGCTTTCGGCAGGCGTGGCTGAGTCGATCGTGGACGCCGGGAAGCTCATCCTCATTATGGAGCTCCAGCCACTCTTCGAGGCCTGGTCCGGGCGTCGAATCCTGCGATGGAGCCCGTGGGCCTACTTCCCGGCGCTCGCAGCGGGTGTTGCGCTTCTCGTCTGGGCGTAGATCACGGTCACTCCGCCCGGAGGTCGCAGTTCAGACTTGCTGCCTTCTCCCCGATCGTTCGCGGTAATATCGCCTTCGGAGGTCTGGTCATGAAGCAGTTCAGCCGTACGATCCCCGTGCTGCCTGTTCGGGATATCGAGGCGGCATGCACCTGGTACGCGAAAGCTCTCGGACTAGTAACGACCTATCGACACCAAGGGACACACGCAGGCGAGCGGACGAACTACGCGGTGCTGATGCGCGATGGAGTAGAGATTCACTTGATCCTGGACGAGCCAGCTCCCTACGCCAATACGTGGACGAAGGCCGGCACCGGGTACTTGTACCTACGAGTGAAAGACGTGGAGTCTGTTTGCGAAGAGGTTCAGGCAACAGGGATCAAGCTTGAATCCGGCTTGGAGACAGCGAGTTGGGGAGCCAAAGGGTTCGAGTTCAGAGACCCTGACGGGAATCTGCTTCGGATCGAGCAGGAGAAGGTTACGGAGGGAAATCCGTAACACTTGTCGCCACGCTGCAACGTTCGACCGCGGTCTGCGTTCGATTTCCCAAGCTCCACGCTCGCTGTCTCCAGCAAGATCTCGGCGCGCCGTTTCGTCCCGGACGCACCTTCCTGCAGACATTGCTCACCTCTCGAACCCGACTGCGTATTCGGGCCTGATAGGGGGCAGAGGCTTTCGCCACTCTCATGGCAAAGACTGTGCTACACTTCATCGAAGCCGATCAGAGAGAGGTAGAAGTGCATGAAGATCCAACGGGCACTGACGCTGGTGCTCTGCGCGGGGCTCGCGGTGCTCATGGGCTCCTGCAGGACATCGAACGACGCAACAGCGACCGCCCTAGTTGGAGTTACCTACCGAGACTTCGTGGATCTGGACCGACAGAGCTGGACGGACGAAGGACCTCGTCCTCTCAGGACCACGATCTGGTACCCCGCGTGCAGTGCGTGCAGACCAAGACGCCAACGTATCGCCATCTTCAACACGGGACAATATGAGGTCGATGCCTGTTGGAGTACCGAGGAAGACAAGCTCCCTCTGATTGTCGTATCCCACGGTACCGGCGGCTCTGCAGCGAGTATCGCATGGCTATGCGTTCGGTTGGCGAGCGAAGGTTTCGTGGTCGCGGCGGTCGATCACCATGGGAACACGAGTAGGGAACGGAAACTGCTCTTGGAAGGCTTTGTTCGCTGGCCGGAGCGGCCGATGGATCTTCATGTACTCGTCGACGAACTACTCGCCGATCCGGTCATCGGGGAGCGTATTGACGCGACACGGATTGGCGCTGCAGGGTTCTCGTTGGGAGGCTACACCGCACTCGCGGCCGCGGGAGTCCGACTGGATGTCGGCCGCTGGATACCATTCTGCTCTGCAAATCCGTTGGATCCACTCTGTCAATTGCCGCCGGAGGCGCGCGGCATCACCGACGACCTGGCGACCTACCTACAGGGGGAACTGAATGCTGCCGCCACACTGCAAGCGAATGGTGATTTCCGTGACACCCGGATCAAGGCAGCCTTCGCCATCGCACCCGTGGGAGGACCTCTGATCACCGTAGAGAGCGCGAGGGCTGTGACGATACCCGTGGCCATGGTTGTTGGTGAGGACGATGATCAGAGCGTTCCATCGCAGACCGCGCAACCGCTGGCGGAACTGCTGCCGGACTGCATGCTTGAGATACAGCCAGGCGCGACGCACTACACCTTCTTGACGGAAGGAACCTGGTGGGCCAAGCTGTTCGCCCGGCGCTTCTTTGGCGATCCCGAAGGCGTTACTCGCCGGGAAGTGCACAACGCGACAGCCCAGATGGCTTCTGACTTCTTCAGATCGAGCCTCTGATCGCGCCGCAATCGCCAAATCCCCCATCAGGAATCGACGAACGAACGCGTTCTGCGCTCAGATCTCAGGCTCCACAACCCGAGTAGGCAACCAAGCTCCTGCGGACATTCGGGGAACTGCCGAAGCCCTATAGGCTACGCTTCCCTTCGCGCACACTCCTACCGAAGCAAGCCTTCGACAATCGCTTCGGTGTTGAATCGCATGAACTCGATGTATGTCGCTGCTGGTCCCGTCGCTTCGCTGAGCGCTCCCGTGTAGAGCACAACCATCACCGTGCCCGTGTCTGCCGCGACCGTCTCGGCAAGGGCAGGGTTCACCGTCGTGCCGACGAAGATCGCGGGGACGCCCAGCTCTCTGATCGTGTCGATCAGCTCGGCAAGCTCTCGAGCGGACGGTTCAGACAGCGTGCTGGTGCCAGGGAAGATCGTGCCAACTTGCCGCAAGCCGTAGCGAGCAGCGAAATAGCCAAACGAAAGGTGGTCGGTCACAAGGTTCCGACGCTCGTTGGGGATCCGGCCCACTTGATCCCAGATCCAAAGGTCGAGGTCTGCCAGTGCACGTCGATATGTGGCAGCACGGCTTGCGTAGTCTGATGCATTCTCTGGATCGAGATCGGCCAGCGTCCGCTCGATTGCGGACGTCCAGATCATCACGTTCGTTGGATCGAACCAGACATGGGGATCATACACCCCATGGCTGTGCTCCTCGTGTTCGTGCTCCTCATCTTCGTGCTCATGGTCCGCGTCCCCGTGTTCGGAATCCTCGTCTTCGTGCTCGTGGTGGTCGGTGTCTTCATGGTCGCTTGCCTCTCCCTCGTGATGATGCTCGAGACTCGCGCTTTCACGCAGAGCGACCCGTGTCGAGAGGTCAACGATCAAGCCATTGGTCGTAGCAAGGATGTCGGCAAGATCTGCTTCGAGATCCGCTCCAGAGAGAAACACTACATCGGCTTCTGAAAGGACCACCGCGTCGTTGGGCGTCGGTTGAAAGGCGTGTGGATCCGCATTCGCTGGAAGGAGTGTAATGACATCTACGTCTTCTCCAGCGACCGCGCGGACAACATCGGCGACAATGGTCGTCGTTGCAACGACGTTGAGTCCGAACGCTGCGCCGGCGAATCCAGCAGCTATGGTCAGGGCGACAAGCCATGTGAAGGCGATCCTCGAGGTGTGCATGGTATCCTCCCTACTTGATACGTTGTCTCAAGAGAATAGCCGCGCATTCTCGGTAGTCAAGGACGAAGCTACTTGCAGTCGCCGCACTGGCCGAAGACCTCCAGTTGGTGGCCGGAAACGCAGAAACCATGACGCTCTGCAAGGGATTCCTCTAGGCTCTCTGCCACGCATTCGTCGAACGAAATCGTGCGGCCGCACTCGGTACAGACCAAGTGGTGGTGTCGCCCCGAAGGGGAGAGGAAGTACGTCGTCCTGTTTTCTGCACGGGAGGACGAGAGGAGTATCCCCACGCGCAGAAGCAGCTGAAGTGTGCGAAAGACAGATGCACGACCGATCGATGGGTGGAGCTCGTTCACACTTGTGAGGATCTCTTCAGCCGACTGGTGCCCCGGCGAACCTGCCAGTGCTTCCACCACCGCAACACGTGGAGCTGTGATCCGGTGACCCAGGTTTCGAAGCTTCGCAAGCGTCAGTGCAGCAGCATCTTCGATCCCGCTTCGGCATTCATGCATGCCACATACTACCGACCTTCTGCTGATCCGCACCAGACAGAGGCCAACATGCCTCGGGTCCGTCGTTACCCGGGCAGGGAGACGAGTCCCGTCGATGCGATACAGGCGCCATCACCACGGAACAGCCAACGAACCCGTTTTGAGTTCAATCCCCCAGACTCCACGGACCGGAATCGAGTGGAGCCGCCAACTTCCTGCTGGCGGTTTCTCTCGTTTCGGCATGCCCAAGAAGCTATGTTGGCAGTCTAGGGGCGTTCTCGCGTGGCAGTGCGGCGCGAGAAGGACGAGAAGGAGTGAAGAGATGGAAGTCTATCAGGCGCCGAAAGGAAAGTCCTATCAAGGCTGGGATGCAGTGTTTGGTGATGCCAGCCAATGCCGTGGACTGCGATGAATACGGCGTACATCTCAGGTGTGCTGAGGAACAACGCACAGCCAGACAGCTTCCCTCCACATCGAGATCCCACGGAACGCTACGACTACGCAGTCATGGCGTTCCATTTCAGGCACCCGACACACGGTGACATCCTGATCGACACGGGGTTCGATCGGACATTCCACGAGCGCCCGCCCAACGGGAATCTATCCTTCACGATGCGGGTCTACTACACCTTGACGAAGGTCCGGTGCATCCAGAGCGACGGCGATCTTCCCCTCGGATCGCATCTCGAAAGGCACGACATCAACCCTGCTCACGTCTTTCTCACCCACTTGCATTCCGACCACACAGCGGGACTCCCCTCGGTTCCCTCTCAGAGCCGCATCTACTACGGGAAGCGCGAACGCACGCTCATATCCAGGCTGCTGTCCAGCAATCACTTCGCAGAGAAGTCGTCGATTCATCTGCTTGACATGAGCACGGGAAAGGCCATGGCGCCATTCTTCCACGTGGTCGATGTCTTCGGCGACGCGACGTTCGGGGCGATATCGACACCAGGACATACCCGCGATCATCTCGCCCACCTGATCAGCACATCTCCGACGCCGGTCCTCATTGTCGGCGACGCCGAACTGACCAGATGGGCGATGAAGGATGAGATTCTCGTCAGCACGATCGATGGAGCACGCGGGAAACAGGAAGTCCAGCGCTCAGCAACGATGATTCGATCCTTTCATGCGATGCATCCGCACGTGCAGATCTGGTTCTCTCACGACGAAGACCATCTGTAGATGGCTTCTCAGATCCAGCGAACATCCGCCGGTTTCCTCGACGGCCACTTCTTGTATTCGAGCTTCGGCACGCCGACGGCAAGCGCGCCGTGGATCTGTTGCTCGTGGTCGAGCCCAAGAAGGTCGTGCAGCCGGAAGCCACGCTGTGTAGGCGCAAGTGCGAAGCCGGTGAAGAAGGTTCCAAGGCCGAGCCGATCAGCCATCAGCATCGCGTTCTGCATCGCGCAAGTTGCGTTGACCGCGCCGTAGCCCGCGTTCTTCGCACTGTAGAAGACGATCCACGCCGGGGCATCGAGGAGCATTGGCAGGTCGGCGCCGCTCTTGGCCAACTCCACGACGCCCTCGAAGACGGGGATCATCGGCATAACACCTTTGACCTGATCGCCACCCATCATCTTCGCGATCCGGCCTTTGATCGGGTGGCGGAAGAACTTCGCCATGCCATCCAGGAAATCGATCGTCAGGTCGACGACGCGCTTCAGCATCTCCGGGTCCTCGACCACGATGAAGGATGTGGTCTGAGAGTTGTGAGCACTGGGTGCCAGCCTCGCCGCTTCGATCACTTGCTCTAGTGTCTCGCGCGGAACCTGCTCGTCCTTGAACTTCCGGTAGCTCCGTCTCGCGCGCAAGGCCTCCATCATCTGATCCGCCGTCGGAAGGAGATCGGCGTTGAACGGACGAACGGATCCGGAGGCGAACGCGGAGTGCGTAAGGGCGCCGGTCGGGCAGATCGCCACGCAGTGCCCGCACGCGATGCAGTCCATGCCCTCGACGACCTGGGGTGCTGCGTTTCCGTCCGGTTGCACCAGCTTCGCGTGGATGCAGGACTCTACGCAGAGGCCGCATTTCTGGCACGCCTCCTGGTTAACCGTGATCACGTACTCCGTTGACACTTCCCTCTCCTCTCTCCGCCGCGATTACTGCTCTCTGCGGATCTTCTCTGCTTCCTTCTCGACTTCAGCCGATCGAATCTCACCGGTGTCTCTGCTCACGTTTCTGGAGAAGAAGAAGTGCGCGATCAGTCCGACGCCCCATCCTCCCAGCGGGAATACGAACCACGGGAACCCTCTCCCCGTCACGAAGAGCCACAAGCAGACCAGCAGTGCATTCACACCCAAGTACACAATCAGGTGGACCGTGAAGTCCTTCCTTGCCTGCACGCGCTTCTTCGCCAACGCATAGACCTGTTCTTCCGTCATCTTGGACATCTTGCCCCCCTCTACCCATGGTCTCTCTCCAGAGTAACCGTTCGAGCGCAATCCGCCAACGTCACCCGATTCCACGGATTCAGGTGCGATCAAGAGGGCTGAAGCTCGCCACGAATCCTCAGACCCTCACCTTCTTATGGGACTTGGCAGTCCACTCCGATTCCAGCAAGATGTCTCAAGAGGATGGCTCGTGTGGGTTGGTGAGAGCTAGAAACCGCAGGCAGGGGGTAGGAGATGAAAGGCGCGGTACTCTTCTCAAGCAGATACGGTAGCACAGAGCAGTACGCCCAGTGGATTGCCGAGGCCACTTCGTTGCCTGTCTTCAATGTCGACGAGGCCCGTGTCGAACTCGCAGAGTTCGACTTCCTCGTGCTCGGCAGCCCGGTCGTCTACTACAAGCCGATGTTCCGACGATGGGTGAAACGGAACCTGGACGATATCCTGGCACGCCCGACCGTCTTCTTCAGCGTATCCGGTGCCGGGGCCGGTCCGAAGCTCGATCGTTGGATGGCGAATTCGCTGCCGGCCTCATTCATGTCGCATGTGACCCATATGGCGCTGCGCGGCCGACAAGACCCAAGTGAACTCAATGCCTTCGACCGGACCATGCTGATCATCGCAGGCCTCTTCAACCCCGATCGCAAGGCCGCCAAACAAGAGATGCGCGGCTTCGATTTCATGGACAAGGGCAGGATCCGGCCGATCGTCGAGAAGATTCGGAAGCTGCAGGCCTGACCGGTCGGCGATACCTCAGCCGCATCAGACCGGCTACTGAACTCGAGAGCCAAGCAGTAGCTCGACCGCGATGTCCTGAACTCCCCTCATCATCGCCGGCCGTTGCCCATCGTCCGCGAACTCCATGACCAGACTCAGCTTGCCTGCGCAGGTGACGGCACCGATGACCAGCACGACCTGGCTGAGCGGATAGGCCGCGCCCGGATGCAGGATCAGGCGATCCAGTTCGAGTTCCCCGTAGCGCCTCGGGAAATCGAGCCGCGTGAGGTTCGTGACCCAGGTTCCCATGAATGGCTTGTCCAGCGAGTCCATCTTCCCGAGCTTGAGAATCCGTTTCACTGCATCATCCTGCCTGGCAAATGCAGAGAGCTTCTCGTGGCTCGGCGCATCGGGTGGCACGAGCCCGCCCAGCTTCTTGAAGCTCGTCGCCTCGAGGAACGTCGGATCCAAGTAGCACCACGAAGTCGGGTCCTTGAAGGAACCCTTCCCTTGGATCAGCTTCTGCATTCTGCGCTGCAGACGCCGCGCATTCGACCAGAAGTCCTCTCGGCGACGCCACTTCGCTTTGAACGTGACGGAACTCGCATAGAACCCCATGGCTTCCCCAACGGGTACACGAAGGCGGCCGCGCAGACTCGTCGCGATACCAATCCTGGGATGGGGAAGCTTCCCGCCATTTTCGTCCATCTGCGCCTTGGCAAACGCTGCCGTCAACGCCGTATTCACGGATACGTCTTCAGACTTGCATCGTGCAACGAGTTCGTCCGTCTCCGCCTCCGAGAAGAGAATGGGGAGCGTCATGTGGCGAAGCTCGCTCCAGTAGGTGGCTGTGAGATCGAGGTAGTCCTGGTGGTCGAACAGCACCCTCTGCTGGTCCCACTTCCGATTCATCCTGCGCAAGATGGCACGCGTAGCCAGATTCAGATGCACATCCTCGGGAAGGGAATCGAGACCGATCTGAACCGGGTCTGGCAACGCCTCCGGCTCCAGACTCGGATCCCCGAGATGGGCCATCAGATCCTTCGCAAGGAAGGCAAGCGACATTCCGTCGCAGATGATGTGGTGACTCACGATCACGAGGTCCGTGCGATCGGGTCCCTGAAGGAGGAAGAAGCGGATCGGCGGACGCTCGTCGAAGGCAAGGGGCACTCGCGAGGTCTCATCCATCACGTGAATCCACTGGTCCTCGGATTCCCAAGGGACTTCATGCATAGGGATCTCTCCAGCCCCGTCCGCTGTGAAGTACGGATTGCCATGCTCATCATCCACGATGCGAACACGCAGATTCACGTGTCGTAGGCAGACCTTGTCCAGCGCGTCCCTGAGCATGCTCTCGGTGACGAGCCCTTGGATACGAGCCACCATCGTGACCACGGAGAATGGCGATCGCGTGAACAGACGTTCTATGGGCGTGACCGGCCGTTCGTAGGCGGCTGACGAAGCGTTTCTCATGATCATCTCCTTGCGGGTGAAACCCCGCTTCGGTCCAGTGTACCCTGCGTGGCGAGCAAGCATTGGTCACCACGAACCAACACACAGAACCAACACACAATTGAGTTCTACATTCAGTCCCCAGGCTTTGGACTGCCGACCCCCTGAGGTCTCGAGAGCCTCTTGTCTCTACCAATCGTCGGCTGTGAGCGAGACGTTTCGGAGACGGGCAGGGAGCAGACTCTCCTCAACACAAGTGTTCATCGAATCGCAGATTGCCGTTCGTAGGATGGGAGGACTAGTGACCGCAAGTACAGCATTGTTGGCAATTGCCCTGGCGGGGGTGGGCTGGGGAATCGTCTCAACCATCATGATTGTGTCGAGTCTTCAGAAGCGGGGAATCAGGATCAACTTCTTCCTCCTTCGCATCATGATCATCAAGCACGTAGGGCAGTACCGCGCCATCACTCGGGAGGAGACGGGCAGGACGGGCCCCTGGTACTACTCGTTTGTCGCCTCGATGAATCTCGCTCTCGTCTGCACCATCGTTGGTCTAGTTCTTCGCTGGACGTAGCCTCTGTTCACCCTCCACCAGAAGTCGGCTGGCGAGCGCGTCCCACATTCAATCCCCCAGGCTTCACACTGTCCTCCCTGTCCCGCTCCAACTCAGCACGGTAGAATCCACATCCAGATCCGTACCGCGGCACAAATCGAAACAGGTGTGGCTTGATGCTCAACGATTGCCGAGGAGGCGCTCCATGGAGATTCTGTCCTACAAGGCTTATGTGGAAGGCTCGCCCCATCGTGCTCGATTCCCGGAGACCGCGAGCCGTCTCATCCGTCCGCTCGATCTCTTCCTCCGATTTCTTGGATCGCGAGAGCCGCAGATCTTGGAGCAAGCGGCTCCCGAGCTGCCGAGCAGGATTCGTGGCTTCGTTGCGGACGCGAGCTCACCGGCCTGCCCCGCCATCTTCAAGGAGGTCATCCAGGAGTTCCCCTCTGCGGAAGAGCATCTGGACCTCTTCGCGGCGCAGTACGATGTGCAGCGAGTTCTGCTCGGCGTCGAGGAGCAGGCCTGGATCAGCGAGGAGACCATCGAGCTCCCGAAGGCCGCGTTCATCCGTGCGCTGTACATCCCGCAGTATCTTCAGTTGAAGGCGCTGGTCGACGCACTCGGCAAGGCACGAGGCATCGAGCTGATGAAGCGTTGCCTGGACTGGGCTTACATGCAGGGACCCGATCATCCGAATGCACCCGCGACCATCGAGGAGCTCCGAGTCGGACAGGCGAAGGGCAATCTGCGAGGCGAAGGTATGGATTGGATCGCCGCCATCGTGTCCGAGCACGAATACCGGAACAAGGTCACGACATGCGTGATCCAGAAGGCGCTAGCCAAATACGGCGACAGCGAGCTCATGGAAGTCGTCGCCTGCTACCCTGATTTCACCATGTTCCGCAAGCTCAACGCCAACTTCTGCCTGACGAGGACCAAGACGCTGATGAACGGCGGAGACTGTTGCGACATGTGCTACCACGACGAGCGATATGCCCCAGACTTTGCCCATCCCTCAGCCGAGGTTTTCGACGCGATCAGAGCTGCCTAACTCCGAACGCCATAGGCTCCAAACTGCCGTTGGAAAGCGTTCTCTCACGCTCTGTTCCTGCCATGGCGCTGCTAGGGAAGAAGCGGAGCGAGTATTCTCCTCTGCTTCACGTCGACAATGCCGCGATCCGTCACCTTGTAGTGCGGGCTCACACTGAGCGCCAGCAGAGTCAGCAGCAGAAGGGGCTCGCGATGGCTGACGCCATGCGACTTCAACGATGCATCGACCGCTTGCGCGTCGCGGACGACCGCCTGAAGACCGGCATCCGACAGAAGACCGGCAATCGGAAGAGGAAGAGCCGAATCGATGCTCTCTCCTGTGGCGAATGCGATCCCGCCGCCGAGGCGATGCACCTCGCGTGCTGCAGTGACCATGGATTGCGCGTCTCGGCCGACGACGATCAGATTGTGTGTGTCGTGCGCCACGCTGCTTGCCACACCCCCTTGAGTCAGACCGAACCCCTTCAACATGGCAATCGATCTGGATGTCGGATCCGCGCGCGAGAAGACGCCGATGATGCACAGGTCATCTCCGATCTCCAGGACAGGATGTCCATCACGCACCGCGATCCGAACTTCTGTCAATCCAGTGAGACTGTTCTCGCGATTGAGCAATTCGACGGCGCGAGCGGAGATGGTCGCCTCCCCGGCGATCTCTGAAGCAAGGCGCATGTCATCGTCGCTGAGCGGTCCCGGAACAGGAGGAGCAGCCAACCGAGTGGGGCCGACAGCGGCCTCCACAAAGCTGTCCTCTCTGCCTTTCCCCTCACGCGCGACAAGCGCGCCTTCTACGAAAACAGACACGGGCGTGGGGTCGTCGATGCTCCTTGTGGTCCAGCAATCAGCTCTCCGACCTGGAGCGATCGCTCCTTGCCTGTGGAGTCCTAAGTAAGTAGCTGCCCGACACGTCGCGGATGCTAGTGCCTCGATCGGCGAGAGACCCAGCGAGATCGCGAGTGATACGACCGACAAGAGATGCCCGTCGAGCAGCTCCGCCGGCGACACGTCGTCTGTTACAAGGAGAATGCGCGATCGGTCAGGAAGGTCTGCGATCACCGAGACGATCTCCGGAGTCAGTGCCTTGCGCTGCAGCATGACGTAGACACCCTTGCTGACCTCTTCCAGCAACTGCTCGGGTGAGAACAGCGTGTGATCCGAAGTCACCCCCAACGACACATAGCGTGAAAGGTCGCACCCCATGAGTTCGGGGATGTGTCCCTCGATCTTCAGGCCTGAACGCAACGAAACATCGCCCAGCGCCATCAAGCGTGGCTCGCCTGCGGCGACGCCGTTGTAATCGTGGATCTCTCCAATCGAGAGAACTCGAGGGTGTGCGCAGATCCGCTCAATCACTTGCGTGTTCAGCTCTGCATTCGGGGTCTCCAGATCCCGAGAGACAATCGGCACAACCGATGGCGCGGCGAAGTAGACAGTAAGTGGGAGATTGTCCGAAGCTCTGATCAGCCAATCCACGCCCGACTCCCCGGCCAGATTTGCGATCTCATGCGGATCTGCCAGGACACACGTGGTTCCTTGGGGAACGACAGCCTCGGCAAACATCCGAGGGAGCATATGGCTGGACTCGATGTGCATGTGCGTGTCGATGAGGCCAGGAACAAGAAACGCGTTGCTGCAATCGATGGTTCTATCCGCGGCAATCCCCTTCGCAGGATTCCCCTCCTCAACGTATTGGAACCGGCCATCGAGAATCGCAACCCATCCCGGAAACGTGCGCATGCGGAACACATCGACAATCCGAACGTTGACAAGAAGGGTGTCAATGCTCTCCGGTCTTGTCGGCAAGGGTTCCTCCTTCTCTATCGCCCCTTGGGATGCGTCTCCATTCGATAGCACGAGGGCGAGAGCACCTTCATGCAGAGCGCCCCCTCAACGGCGTCACATCTGCCTGTTGTACCTCATCTCAGTCTGCTGAGTGTACCTGTCGGGTCTAGCAGAACGAGCCAGCTATTGTCAGACTGCCAGACCAAAGGTACCATGGATTGCGGCTCGAGGACCAGATGAGGAGGAGAAGAGCACGTGCTCTCGTACATACTCAGCCGGGTGTTCCAGGGGCTTCTCACTGTACTCATCGTCGTGACCATCGTATTCGTCGTGCTGAACCTATCCGGCGATCCGATTCGGTTGATGCTTCCGCCAACCGCGTCGGCCGAAGACGTTGCCGCCATGCGCGAGGCCTTTGGATTCGATCGTCCCCTCGTCGAGCAGTACGTCAAGTTTCTCAGACAAGTGCTCAGGCTGGATTTCGGACGCTCGATTCAGACCCGCATGCCCGCGACAGAGCAAGTCCTAATGCGATTCCCCGCGACGATGCTCCTGGCGTTCAGTTCTCTGCTGCTGGCAGCTCTGATCGGAGTACCGCTCGGCGTTCTCGCCGCGGTGAATCGAGGCAAGGTGCTAGATGGTCTCGCAGTCTCCATCAGCCTCATCGGGCAGTCGATCCCCGTGTTCTGGATCGCGTTGATTCTGATTCTCCTGCTCGGCGTCTTCTGGCCGATACTCCCCCCTTCGGGGTACGGCACCGCTCGGCACCTCATCCTACCTGTCTTGACGATCGCTCTCTTTCTGATTGCCGGCATCACCCGGGTAACTCGTACGAGCATGATCGAGGTCTTGCCACAGATGTACTTGACAGCTGCACGTGCCAAGGGGCTTTCGGAGAAGGCGGTCATCGTCAAGCACGCACTCCGAAATGCGTCCATCCCGATCATCACTCAGCTAGGCCTCCAGTTGCGCTTCGTTCTCGGCGGCTCGGTTGTCGTCGAGTCGATCTTCGGGTGGCCCGGCTTGGGCCAGCTGTTGGCGCACGCCGCGTATGAGAGGGACTACCCCCTGGTCACTGCAACGACGTTCTTCGTTGCGTGTCTGATCATCGGCATCAACATCCTTCTGGACATGGCCTACACAATCGCCGATCCGAAAGTCAGGTTCTGGTAATGGGATCGCGACAGCAGCGGAACGCGAACAGATCCTCGGATTCAAGGCGTGGCTTCCGTCGCTACGCGCACATGGTATGGCGGCAGAAGAGAGTGGCCGCGGCTCATGTGCTGCTGCTGGTCATTCTTCTGGCAGCAGCTCTGGCGGATCTTTATCCCATCGACGCGAGTCGGCTGGATCTTTCCCTCCACCTCGAACCGCCAACGCTTTCCCACAAGGAAGGCGAGTTCCCTCGCTTGCTGGGCACAGACCCCCTTGGACGCGACCTTCTGGCGCGACTGCTTCAAGCGACTCGGCTCTCGCTGTACGTGGGAGTCCTAGCTGTCGCTGTCGCTTGCGGCGTCGGAACCCTGCTTGGGCTGTTGGCCGGATTCATCGGCGGACTGCTCGATCACGTGGTGATGAGGATTGCCGACGCACTGCTCGCATTGCCCTTCGTTGTGCTCGCAATCGCGATTGTCGCAGCCATTGGGCCGAGCTTCATGAACATCATCTTCGTGCTGGGTCTCACAGGCTGGGTGACGTTCGCCAGGCTTGTCCGAGCAGAGGTCCTACGCGTCCGCGAGATGGATCACGTGGAGGCAGCACGTGCCATTGGGTGTTCGCAATGGCGCCTGCTCTTCGTCCACGTCTGGCCCCAAGTTGTAGGTCTGGTTCTGGTCACGATCACACTGACGCTGGGGCAAATGATCATCGCTGAGGCCACGCTGAGCTTCTTGGGGCTGGGGATACCACCTCCGACGCCAACACTCGGCGGCATTCTCAGCAATGCGCAGACCTACTTCTTCTCTGCATGGTGGCTCGTTGTCTTCCCAGGCATCTTCCTGGTCGTCATCGTGCTCTGCGCCAATCTGATCGGAGACTTTCTTCGCGACTACCTCGATCCCAGACTGAAGCTCTAGACAAGCCGAAAGGACCGCCATGATGCCAATCTCCACCCCCGCAGACCGAATGCTGAGTTTCTGCCAGGAACTCATTCGGATCCCGAGCCCGACAGGCGAAGAGGGCCCTCTGGCCGATCGGATCGTCACCGAGATGGAAGAGCTCGGATACGACGAAATTCGCCGAGATGAAGCCGGCAATGTCATCGGGACCATTCGAGCGACGGATCCAGCATGCCCTTCCATCATGTTCACTGCCCACATGGATCAGGTCTCGGCAGGCGATCTCTCTCGATGGGACTACGACCCATTCGGCGGCGAATCCGCCGATGGGTGGATCCACGGCCGTGGCGCCAGCGACACCAAGGGGGCGATTGCCACACAAGTGCATCTACCCACCACAATCGCCGGTCACAATCTGAGGCACGGTGACCTGCATGTGGCCCAAGTGGTCGTAGAGGAAGTGGCCGGACTCGGTTCGAGAGTCTTGCTCGATCGGCTACATCCTGACTACGCGTTCATGGGAGAAGGAACGGGGAATGGCCTGAGCAACGGCAACCGTGGTCGGACGCTTGTGAGGATGCGATTCCCTGGGGAAAGCGTCCACGCGAGTGTTGCGCGGCGTGAACAGGTCGCGCTCTATCGAGCGGCCGCATTCCTACTTCAACTCGCCGACCTCCCGATGGAACAGGGTGTGATGGGAAGCTCCCACGCTGTGCCCACGCGAGGGGCAACGAATCTCCTCGATGACAACGTGACTCCGCAGGCCTTCGAGTTGAGTATCGACTGGCGTTCCATCCCTGGCGAAACGCCCAACGAGATCCTGGAACGGTTGGCCTCCATCATGTCAGATGGAGACGAAGCGCGGATTCCGCCATTCGACCTGACAACCTACACCGGCAGGAGCTACCAGCTTGAGTATGCTCAGCCGCCGTACTGGATCGACCCAGATCACCCGTTTGTGGTCACCGCACAGAGAGCACTCAGCGCTCACTGGAAACGCGACGTTCCTGTCCAGCCGTGGACGTTCACGACCGACTGCGGGATCTTCACAGAACGCGGCATTCCCATTCTCGGCTTCTCGCCTTGTGAGGCCAGATTCGCACACACGCCGATGGATCGCGTATCCATCGATCTCATGGTCGAGGCATGGGAGGCCTATCCAGCTCTTGTGAAGGCAGTTTCCACGCTTCCCCGCACCAGTGCCTAGAGCGATCTGAAGCGGTCGGGAAGCCGAATCCCTGCTCGCTGGACGAGTTCTGCGGCACGCGCTTGCGCCTCGGCCAGCACGGCTTCTTCATCCACCGTTTGGACGGTGTCGTCCTCAAGAAGAATCCGGCCATCGACGATGACTGTCGAGATGTTGGTGGTGTCCATCGCATAGACGAGGTTCGCAACGGGGTCATGCAAAGGGAGCATTCCGGCCGTCCGCGGATTCACGATCGTGATGTCCGCACGAGTGCCCACGTCCAGAGAGCCGATTTCATCCTCCCAGAGCAACGCCTTCGCCGCGTCGCGGGTGACCATGGCGAGTACGGCCTCGGCTGGGACAACTTGGGGATCCAGCTTGCGCCCCTTGTGGATCAGGCCAGCGAGATACATCTCGCTGATCAGATTCATCCGATTGTTCGACGGGGCACCATCAGTCCCGAGTGCCACAAGGACTCCCCGCTCGAGCATGCCCGGAATGTCTGCGAATCCAAGCACGCGCATGGCGGCTGCCGGATTGTGTGACACGGGCACGCCGCGGGTCGCAAGAATGTCAAGCTCCGCCTCCGTAAGCCAGACCGTGTGCACAGACAAGAAGTTCTCCGCGAGAACACCCAGGCTCTCGAGGTGTGCGACCGTGGTGTCTCCACGCGTTTGACGCGAGAATTCAACCTCATCCGGGATTTCAGCGACGTGTGCGTGGATCCCAACACCGGCTCGGTCCGCCAGTTCCTTGGTCTGAAGGTACAGAGCATCTGAGCAATTGAAGATTGTCCGACACGCAGGCCAGACACGGAGTCGACCCTCAGCACTTCCGTGGAAGCGATCGATGAGATCCTGCTGCCGTGCAATGCACTGGTCCGTCGGCTCGATCATTGAGGCCGGCCCCTCGCCTTCGTCCATGATTGAGCGGGCGAGGATGCCGCGCAAGCCAAGTTCCTCCATCGCTTCAGCCATAGCCGCGACATGCTGTCCACCGGCCTCAGCGAAGCAGGTCACGCCTGTACGAACGAGCTCGATGCCACAGAGCAGCGAACTGACGTAGCTGTCCTCATAGGTCATCGATGACTCATACGGCCAGATTCTTTCGTGCAGCCATGTGAGCAGACTGACATCGTCACCAATCCCGCGGCCTAGGTGCTGGGAGAGATGGACGTGCGAATTGATCAGCCCGGGCAGGACGATCTTCCCCTTCGCGTCGATCGTCCGATCGATCCCGGCCGCCGGGGCGCCGTCGGCCGGTCCGACGTACGCAATCCGATCATCCTCCAGGACGACCGCCCCCTCCGCAAAAACGCGGTGCTCGGCGTCCATCGTGACAACAAGGCCGCCTCTGATGCAGATCGTCATCGTCGAATCCCTCCTCGGTGACGCATCGTCAAGACCTTCGCGAGCCGGATCGACCCGGTCCAGCTAGCCGCCCATGACTTCGATCACTTCACACGTCGTGGTGTCTATGACGCCTTCGTCCGTGATTCGATACCGTGGAGCGACCTCCATGCCAAGCCAGAAGACGAAGAAGACCGGCGAACGCCACTGTGCTCCACCTGCACGCAGCTTCTCGTGCAGAAGGTCAAGTCCTGCGACAGTCTCGGTGAACGGCGCGGTGGCCATGAGTCCGACGAGGGGCAGTGGGACTTCACACTCGATCTTTCCGTCGCGCGTATGGACCAGACCGCCTTGGCTTTCGATTACCCGGTTGGCCGCCATCACGAGATCATCCAACGTTCGTCCGAGGGCCACGATGTTGTGATGGTCGTGAGCCATGCTCACAGCCAGTGCTCCCTCTCTCAGCCCATAGCCCTTGAGGAAGCCCAGCCCGATGGCATCGTTGTGACGACGATTCGCACACAACAGGTAGCAAAGGCCCTCGGTCTCCTCGACAACGATCCGCCCATCTTGAAGCGTGACTTGGCAGTCGACGAGTTCAGTGAATCGATTGGTCTCGTTCAACTCGATCGCCTTCACGGTTCCTGTCGTGCCCGGCACGCGAAGACGCTCGACAAGGTCTGGAAGCTCGATTGCGTCTCGTTCGATGGTGTGCAGCAGCTCCTCGGGGTAGGTGACCGGGCTCGGTTCGGACAGGAATTCATCGTCCACGACACGCCCTGAGCAGATCACCCGGTCGAGCTCAAGAGAGTCAAGGGAATCGAGTATGGCAATATCCGCGCATGAACCCGGCTTGAGAGAGCCCACGAGATCATCGATGCGGTAGTGGGAGGCAATGTTGTAGGTCACCATTCGGATGGCATCGATCGGCGAAATCCCGCGGTCGATCGCTACACGCACCTTGTGCAGCATGTATTGGTCGGGCCGCATGTCACTCGCCATGATATCGTCGGTGACCATACCAACTCTCTCCGTCGGCAGGTTCCTCTCAGCGATCGTGCCAACAAGCGTTTCCACTTCCGTGGCCAGTGTGCCGCTTCGCAGCATCACAAACACGCCCTTGCGTATCTTCTCTTCCACCTCGTCCGGCTGACGTAGCTCGTGGTCGGATCCGATTCCGACCGCAATGCAAGCGTCGAGATCCGCTCCTCGGTTGTAGAAGAGGTGCCCCTCCGGATGCTGGCCGCGCATCACCGCCTCGGTGATCAGCCGAAGATCGTCTGGGGTCCCCGACCTGAGCATCTTGAGAATCGTGTCGCCGATGACCTCCGAAAGACCGACCGTCTGGACGTTGGACAGGAAAGTCTCAGCTTCATCCGGAGACATCGTGCTCAGTGTTCGCTGAATCTCGGGAAGGAAGGGAAGACGCATCGGTATCATGAAGAAGGTCTTCATCGGTGAATAGACAGATGCATCCATCATCGCACGAAGGCCGGACGCTCCAGAGATCACGCCCACTTCATGGTAGTCAGTGACAATGGACGTAACGCCGCATTGCACAGCCAGTCTGGAGTACGCGATGGGATCCAACAGGCTGCTTTCCACATGGATATGCCCGTCAATCAACCCAGGGACAAGGACCTTTCCGGTCGCGTCGACGACGGAGGTCTCGAACGCACACGCATCCGTTGTGATCCGAGCGATCCAGTTCCGCCAGATCCAGATGTCGTTTCGGCTCACATCTCGTGTGAACACGTTGACGACCTGCCCCCCGCGGACGACAAGATCGGGCGCGACCTCTCCAAGCGCAACCCTCCCCAGAGTATGACGCTCCTCAGTGGTCAGATGGAGTGGGGCTGACAGACTCATTGCATCATCCTTTCGGCGAACCATGAGGACAGAATCGGCTCCCGGGAGGGCGCCGAACTGAAGAAAGGCCCGCGGCGGGCAACCGCCGCGGACCGAAGACTGCTACTCAAGTACTGCGTCGTACATCCACAGGAACTCATCTGAACGTGGTGTCCACGTTAGACGCGAGCTGAAACCGTAGAGCACGGGCTGTTTGTACAGATCGATGATCGGCGCCGCCTCCAGGATGAGCTCGGCGGTCTTGTGGTAGATCGCGATACGATCCGCTTGGTTGATCGTCGAGTTGCCCGCATTGATCAGAGCATCGATGACCGGATCGTCGATCGTCCACAGCAAGCCGGTCGATCGAATGATGAAGTCATACACATACGATGCATCAAAGGGCGCATTCCCCCAGCCAGCGAAGTACATCGGTGAAGACGTATGGCTGAAGATGGCGCCATTGAAGGCACCGAACTCCAGGACGTTGATGTTGACGGTGACGCCGACCTGGCCGAGGAATCCCGCGAGCGCCTCCGCGACTTCTTTGTCGTTGATGTAGCGCCCGTTGAGACTATCCATCGAGATCTCAAACCCATTTGGATATCCCGCGTCGGCAAGCAGCTGACGGGCCCGTGCCGGGTCGTAGGGGTAAGGATCGAGAGCCGGATTGAACCCCAGATCGGTGGATGTGGTCATCGCGACAGTCTCCTCGGCGAGTCCGTAGAGGAGATTCTCGATGATTGCCTGCTTGTCGATCGCGAAGTTCAGCGCCAAGCGCACGCGCACATCTTGAAGCGGACTGTCTTGTCGCGTGTCGAGGCCCACGAACATCACACGAGTGCCGGTCGCGATACCAAGCCGTGTGCCCGGGTTGTTTTCGATCTGATCCATCGCGGAAAGCGGAGGATCGGCGATGAGATCGGCATCCCCCCCGAGAAGGGTGGTGACACGGCTCGCCGGCGACGATATGAATCGGAACACAACGCTTTCCACCTGGGCCGGCCCCTGCCAGTAGTCGTCATTCCGCTCCAAGACAATCTGATTTCCGCGGTCCCAGCGTACGAACTTGAACGGACCGGTCCCAATCGGAGCGGCATCGAAGTCCGTGCCCACCTCGGCGACGTGCAGCGGCGGGATGATCTGAAGCTCACTGAAGTAGTGTTCGGCCAATGCGAACGTCTTGTTGGCAATGATCTTGACGGTGAGCTCGTCGATCACTTCGACGGCCTCAATCCAGCCCAAGTCAGTCGCTCGGGTCGAGTTGAGTGCCGGATCGAAGATCCGATTGACCGTGGCTACGACGGCATCCGCTGTCAGCGCCTCCCCGTTGTGGAAGGTTACGCCCGGGCGAAGGTAGAAGATCCACGCATTCTCATCCTCGAGCGTCTCGAAGGATTCCGCCAGGGCGGGGATGATCGATCCGTCTGCATTCCTCTGCAGTAGCGAGTCGAAGATGTTCATCGTCACGTTGTAGGTCGGGTTCTCACGATGAACTGTGGGGTCAAGTCCTGTCGGTTCCGCACCTTGAACGACGACGAGCTCGCCGTCGGCTGCGAACGCAGCCCACCCGATGAGCGAGCAGACAAGTGCCGTGATCGTTAGGACGAGAGTAGCTCTGATGTGTTTGTGTCCCATGCTTGGGACCACCTCCTCAATGCTTGGTCGCTGGCAGCAACGTGAGATTGCCGCCCCCCTGGCTACTACGATGCCTGTTGTCTCTGCGCCTCAGTCTAGTGATGTTTGGTGCTTTGGAGCAAGATTTGGCGGTGTCGTCTCGATACCCATTTCCGGATGTCTTCCGTCATTCGGCAGGGGGTGCCGAATGCTGCATGACAGTCTGGCAGTATTGCCGGCAAGCAGCGCAAGCCGCCTTGGTCTCACGCCCCGATCCGGCAACACGTAGGCCGGCATTGCTGTTCGGCCTACCGGAGGCTCGCATCATCACAGGGAGCCCAGTAACAGCTGGCTTGCTACAGACGACGAGTGGGCTGCTGACGATCGTCGACGAGCACCGCCAGATCGTCTACTGAACGAGAACTCTGTGAGGCTCCTCGGGATTGGCGCCCACATGAAGCACTTGATCTGCGACTGGGGGAAGCTCTTGACTGCGTCCATGCACACGATGCCCCGGCTGGATGCGACACAATGGAGTAGTTGCATTTGCCGTGTCGATTGCAGAATCTCGGGGTAGGAGGTCCAATGGGAAGATACACAAGAAGGCTTGCCAAGCGCTCCGCCGTTTGCGTTCCTTGTCTTGTTCTTGTCGCTTTGGTCTTGGCCTCCTGTGGTGCCAACGAGCAGGTCGTTTCCGATCGCACAGCTGGACTGAATGGCGGGTTCGAGCTGTTGGCGGATGGATTCCCAGTGAACTGGGCATTTGCTCCAAACCCAGCGTCCGATGACTCGTATCGGATCTCCGTTGATTCGAGTGACCGCGTCGAGGGGAATCAGTCCCTGCGCGTCACGAGTTCTCGCGGTACATCGACAAAGGTGTTCCGCAGTCAGCGTGTCTTAGTGGAGACAGGGAAGACGTATCGCATTGCGTACTCAGTGAAGGGCAAAGGCGTCTCTCTGGAGGTGCGACGAACGACGATGAACTCGTCCGGCACGACGAACATACGATCGGATATCATCGGGAAGCTGTCGAGTTCCTCGCCAGACTGGGTCTACCAAGAGGAGATACTCGCAGTTGCAGCCGGCGAGGCGAAGGTCTTTCTCACGTTCTTGGTCGACGGCGCCGGCGTCCTCTGGTGTGATGATGTCAGGATCGAAGAGGAAATCTAGAGCGAACGTCGACGGAAGCATCTCGCGATGAGTCACAGATCACGATGTGGGGCGAACGAGTCCGTTCTACATTCAGGCCCACGGACTCGGAGCTTCAGAAGATGGCTCGCCGCCCGTGAAGAGGGCTAGCTCGTGACGCCCCTCTCTCTCGGGAGCATCAGGATGTGGGCTGTTACGGCGATCCCGATGCCTCCGAGAACACTGCGCGCCCACCACGCATCGACGGCCAGCGCACTCGATAAGGCGAGCACACCCCAGAGAAGCCCGAGCGTCACGAGCTTGTGTCGGCCACTCATGCAGCGGCGTTCGTAGTACCTCCGAAGGTAGTCACCGATCAGACGATTGCCGAGGAGCCATCCGTACAGGCGGTCCGAGCTTCGAGCGTAGAGGTACGCGGCCAGTAACAGGAACGGCGTCGTCGGAAGGATCGGCACGAAGGCGCCGACGATCCCAATGCCGGCCGAGGCGGTCCCGCCGGCGATCATGAGAACTCGTCTGGAGCGTGTCATGCCTTCCTCCTCCGGCGTAGATCGGTACATTCAGTGAGCGATCATCCGGCGTGACCGCCCTCCTGCCCACTAGCTCATCCCGAGCCCTCTGGCGATGCCGTCGCCGTAGTCGGCGTCGATCCGCCGGAAGTGCTCGACCATCTTCTCCTGGAGATCCTTCGAGACGTTCTTGAGAGAGCCGACGATGTTCTCGATCAACCGCCCCTGCTCATCGGCCGGCAGAAGCCTGTACAAGTTTCCGGGCTGGGCGTAGTCGTCGTCCACGCCCCGCTCCTGCTCGTAGCGTGCAGCGTCTCCGGAGATCTTGAGCGGCGGCTCCTTGTACGCGGGATTCGCCTTCGGACCACCGAACGTGTTCGGCTCGTAGTTCGGCGAAGCGCCGCCGTTGTCATCGAACCGCATGTGGCCATCGCGTTGGTAGTTGTTCGGCGTCGTCGCCTTCGGCGCGTTCACTGGGAGCCGCTCGAAATTGACGCCGAGGCGATACCGATGCGCATCGGCGTAGGCGAACAGGCGTGCCTGGAGCATCTTGCACGGCGAGAACGAGATCCCCGGCGGGACGTTCGCCGGCGAGAAAGCGGCCTGCTCGACATCGGCGAAGTAGTTCGCCGGATTTCTGTTCAGCTCGAGCACACCGACCTCGATCAGCGGGTAGTCGGCGTGCGGCCAGACCTTGGTCAGGTCGAACGGGTTCCATCGATAGGTCTCCGCCTCGACCTCCGGCATCACCTGGACGTAGAGCGTCCACTTCGGGTACTCGGCCTGTTCGATCAGCTCGAACAGCTGCCGCGTGTGGTAGTCAGGGTCAGAACCGGCCAGGCAATCGGCCTCATCCTGCATCATGTTCTTGATTCCCTGCTGCGTCTTGAAATGGAACTTGACCCAGAAGCGCTCATCCACCGAGTTGATGAAGCTGTACGTATGGCTCCCGTAGCCGTTCATGTACGGGATCCCGGCGGGAATCCCTCGATCCGAGTAGAGGATCGTCACCTGATGAAGCGCTTCGGGGACCTGCGACCAGAAGTCCCATTGCGGCGTGTCGTCCTTGTAGTTTGTCTGCGGATCTCTCTTCTGCGTGTGGATGAAGTCGGGGAACTTGATCGCGTCGCGGATGAAGAAGGTCGGCGTGTTGTTCCCGACCATGTCCCAGTTGCCCTCCTCGGTATAGAACTTGAGGGCGAACCCGCGAACGTCACGCACCGTGTCCGCCGATCCCTTCTCTCCGGCGACCGTCGAGAAGCGACCGAGAACCTCCGTCTGCTTGCCAATCTCGGAGAAGACCTTCGCCTTGGTGTACTGCGTGATGTCGTGGGCCACCGTGAACGTTCCGAACGCTCCGGCTGCCTTCGCATGTACGACGCGCTCCGGGATTCGCTCCCGATTGAAGTGCGCGAGCTTCTCCAGCAGATGATGATCCTGGAGGAGCATCGGTCCGCGCGCTCCCGCCGTCAGGGAGGTCTGGTTGTCGTCGACCGGGATGCCCGCCGCCGTCGTCAGCTGTTGCGCATTCCCCTTGTTCTGTGCCTTGTCTGCCATCGCGATCCTCCTTCTATCCCTCGCAGTCTCGGCAGATCCCGTAGACCTGGAGCTGTCGGGACGCGGCAGTTCCGTGCTTCGTGGCTCCGTCGGGGAGCGTCATCTCATCGACTTCCTCGCTCTCGAAGTCGATGATCCTCCCGCAGCTCGTACAGATGAAGTGATGGTGTGGCCTGTGATTCCCGTCGAACCGCACCCGCTCTCCCGTCGCGTGGACCCGACTGATCAGGTCGTGCTCTTCCAAGAACGAAAGGGTCCGGTAGACCGTGTCGAACGAGATCGTCGGCATCCGTTCGCGAACGCGCTGCAGTACCGAATGCGCGTCCGGGTGCTCGGACGACTCCACGACGACCCGGAGGACTTCGCGCCGCTGATGGGTGACTCGGGCGCCCGCCTTGCGACATGCCTTCTCAAGGTCTTTCAGTCTCGCTTCGGTGTCGGCGTTCAGCGGAGCCTCCTATGCACGATATCTTCCCTTTTCGGAATCAGTCTACAATAAGATCGGCAGACGGTCCAATCGGCTGCTTCGCTTTCATCGTCGGCAGAACGCCACGATGCAGCTTGTCCCCTTCATCGCTCGCCGCATCCTCGCTATCATTGCGCCATGAGTGAGCCTCGCAGGGAACCACGGGTCGAGCGCGTCGGCGGGTATCTCCACCGAGTTGTGCCGATTCTCGACAACGCAGGGAAAGTGCTCGACTACGCCCTGAAGCCGCTCATGGTTGAGTTCCGCCCGCGTGATCTGATGCAGGTGATCATCGGGGCCGCAATTCTGGCAGTGCCCGTAGCCTTCACGGAAGAGACCTGGCGGCTGGGCGAGACACTCCCACTTGGGAACGTGCTCATCCTGAGTGCGATCTCCCTTCTCTTCATTGCACTGTTCGTCTACTTCAACTTCTACCGCTTCGCATTCAAAGGGCACGCCTTCGAGTACACGAAACGCGTGCTGGCCATCTACTTCTTCTCGCTGGTTGTTGTGGGAGCACTCCTCACGGTCATCCAGATAGCGCCTTGGACGACAGATACACTCTTGGCAGTCAAGCGGACCTTGATCGTGGCCTTCCCTGCGTCCATGAGTGCCGCAGTCAGCGATGCGCTGAAGTAGGCTGGCATTTCGTGCTTGTAGGATCGGCTCGCGCCGTCAGGACGGGGATCACTGCACAGCAACCAACGCCGCCTGCGCTCGGACTCACTGCCTCCAAGACGTCTAGGTCTGAGCGATCCATGCGAACAGCAGCGACAGCGCCACGACGAGTACCGCGGTCCCCAGCACCAGATAGGTTGCGAGTCGATGTCTCATGGCTCTAGGCGAGATTGAATCTCTCGGTATGAATCTGCTGGACCGGAACGCCCAGCCGAACAAGCAGCGCCTCGATGGCGTCCATCATCGGTGGAGGTCCGCAAAGGTAGATCTCGCACGCGCCCTCCTTGCAGCTTGGGGGCAGGATTTCCGACAGGATCTCAGGCCCGATTCGTCCGTGCGGTCCCTTCCATTCGTCGTCAGCGACCGTCGGAACGAGATGCAACCGGAGATTCAGATCCTCGCCAATCCCCTCCAGCTCCTCACGAAACGTCATCTCTTCGAGCGATCGTGCGGCGTAGATCAGAGTGCAGCGCCTCGTGTCGCGCCGATCCCGCATCGTTCGAAGCATGCTCATCATCGGCGTGATGCCGATACCACCGGCAATGAAGACGAACTCCTCGGCAGCGGGCCGTCGATCCAGGGAGAACGCACCGAACGGACCATCCACGTAGACACGTATGCCGACGTCCAGGTCTGCGATCCGGTTTGTGAAGTCGCCGGTTGCCTTGATCGTGAACACCGGCGATCCGGGATCGGCCGCGCTGCTCGAATATGAGAATGGATGCTCGAGATCGGCAAACGGTGACCGCCCGACCGTGATCCATGCGAACTGCCCAGGAGCGAAGCGCGCCCCGGCGTGACCGAGCGGCGCCAGGCGGAGGCTCCACGCGCTGCCCCGTTCTTCGGTGATGCTCGCGATTTCGTAGGGACGAAGCTTCATCGCGATCGGCCGAATCACGCGCGCGTACGCCAGCGCTCCGATCCACACCGCGGCGTAGGCAGCCCAAAGAACGCGCTTCCAGGGCAGAGAGAGGTAGATCCCCACGAGCTGCATGTGCGTCATCGCAAACGCGACCGCGCCCATCGCCAGCAGCCCGTGGGTGATCCGCCAGGTGATGTACTCCACCCGCAGCTTCTTGCGGAAGACCGAGACGAGCACGAGGGCAAGCAGGCACAAGAGCGATGCGAATGCAAAGCGGGCGCGCACAGGTGCTGACCAGAATGCGAGCAGGCTCCATGTGCTGGCATCGTCAACCGCAAGGACGATCAGATGCAGGAGCACCAAGCCCGCCGCGACGACGCTGATTCGATGGTGGAAGTAGTAGACGACGTCGCTGCCGAACGGGCGCTTGAGGGATGGAATGCGAGCCGTGAGAACGAACTGAAGGCCAACAATGCTCATGGCACAGAACGCCATCGCGACGGAGAAGTCGCGCAGAAAGGGCCTCCCCTCCGGCCGGGGTCCGATCAACATGACGAGCACGGGGGCGGCCACGACGAAGACGTACACAAGGATCCAGGGGAACCACTCGCTTGTCCGAAGCTTCTTCCCTCGCATGTCTCGATTCTACCGCTCCAGCCGACACTGTGGAGAAGACCGACGAAACCCGCTACGACGTGGCCATTGATACGGCCCCCAATCCTCGAGGGTGAGGTGAGTGGCGTTGGTGTAGCATGCAGAAGCTGGGTGAGGAGGTCTTCATGAGAGTGGCAGCGATCTTAGCAATGCTCGGTGCCCTGGCGATGGCCGGGGCTTTGGTCTATGGCTTCACGTGCGGGCAGTTCGCCGGCGAAGGTCGGCAGCTGCTCCGTATGCCTTGGGGACGCATCGCGCTGGTAGACCTCTATATCGCGTTCCTCCTTTTCGCCGCCTGGATCGTCTTCAGAGAGGGGTACCGTTTGCGATCGCTGCTCTGGATCGCCGCCGTCATGGTCCTCGGAAGCCTGGCCATCTGCCTGTATCTGCTCGATGCCCTGCGGACGAGCAAGGGCGACTGGCAGCTCTTCTTCCTCGGCAAGCACGCGAGGCCGTCGACTTGAAGCCCGAGCACAGCAGACTGCGCGAGCTGGTCGAGGAGTTTCGCCAAGTCGTCGCCGGCCAGCGCACCTGGGGAGATGCCGTTCTGCCCCCACTCGCCTTTGTGCTAATCAACCTCCTCGTCGGCGTCTGGCCGGCCATAGCAGCATCGGCGGGTCTTTCACTCGTCCTCGCGCTGATGCGCTTGGTTCGGGGAAAGTCGCCTCGCTATGCGCTGGGAGGGCTCGGCGCCGTCACGGTGGCTGCGTTGCTGGCCATAGCGCTGAATCGTGCCGAGGGGTACTTTCTGCCCGGCATGCTCAGCGGCGCGGCGACCGCCCTGGCCTGCCTCATCAGCGTAGTTCTTCGCCGCCCTCTCGTCGCGTGGACCAGCTTCATCGCTCGACGATGGCCGCTCTCTTGGTACTGGCACCCTCGCGTTCGACCCGCCTACAGCGAGGTCACGCTTCTCTGGTTCCTGTTCTTCTCAGGTCGCCTTCTCGTCCAGCTTGTGCTGTTCCAGCGCGGGGCAACGCTTGCACTCAGCACAGTCAATCTCCTGCTTGGATGGCCATCCCTCGTGCTCCTTCTCGCGGCAAGCTATCTGTACGGGCTGTGGCGCCTACGCCGCTTGGCAGGGCCGAGCGTGGAGGAGTTCAAGAGAGACACCTCGCCACCTTGGAAGGGGCAAAGGCGGGGCTTCTAGCCTCGGGGACCCATCCGCCTACCGATGCCTGGGAACAGGAGCTAGGCTGCCCTCCGCTAGAGTCTTCTCCCCTTGCCGGAATCGAGAACCTCGACGAGGTCCTGCGGATAGGGTTCGAAGTAGGCCTGGTCCGCGAGGTAGTCGACATCGAAACGGATGATCCACGATCGCATGAGGCTTGTCGGGACGGAGAGCGGGACGTGGCCATTTCGATACTGCTCGAGGCTGTCCAGGAAGAACGCCTTCTCAGCGGACGAGAGCTCGTCGGAGACGTACCCCAGCGCGTGCATGAGCACGTTGATGGCAGATACACGGCGCGGCGCCTTGGCCAGCGCCACTCGGAGTCCTTCCGCGTACAGCCCAAGCAGATGATCCAACGGCTGCTTGTCCGGATTCGCGACGATGCGGCCGAGTGCGCGCATCCGTGTCTGGTTGTAGGCCATCAAGAGCAGCTTGTGTTGCGCGTGGAAACCGACGAGACGTGCCATCGACGCGGCCTGTCGAAGACCGCGGAAGCGCGCCTGAGTGAAGAGGCGGGTCAGGAAATGCTGCCGGATATCGAAGTTCTTGAGACGCCCTTCGTCCTCGACCGCGGCATTCGGGAATCGCTCGATCACGGCGCCGCCGAACATCCCGTGCGTCTTGGTCGACGCAGCGCCCTTCTTCTCGTTCACGTAGCACTTGACCTCGCGGGGGCCGCAGGACGGGGACCCGAACTTGAGCACGAAACCGTCCGGCGCAGCGAGTTGGCCAAGCCGATCGTCTGCGTAATCGCGCATCCGGTCCGTGACATCCAGTCCGGTCGTGGGTTGGACAAGCCGTGGATCCGACGGATCCCCGACCAGTCGAATCGGATCGCGCGGCACGCCAAGGTCGATCTCAACCTCAGGGCAGACGGTCTCGATCTCGACGTAGGGCTTGAGATGCTCGACCGCATCCTCCTGGATGATGTTCCCGTTGTAGCGACAGTGCTCGAACCCGAGACACCGACTGAAGATGACCCTTGGCTTGGGATGGTTCATGCCTGGTCCTCCCTTCTACGTGTTCGGCTTCCGCGGCGGCCGTGGGATCAGGATCGAGGCCGTTCGCTTGTACGTCTCGTAGTCCTCCCGGCCTCCCCACTTCTCGTCGGCGCGCCTCTCCAGCATCGGGATGCCGCTGACCCGCGTGAGGAGGAGCGTCACAAACACAGGCGAGATCAGCGTACCCCACTGCCAGCCGCGCAGAACGGGCGCCGCGATGACAGCGATGCCAATCCAGAGGAGGATCTCGCCGAAGTAGTTGGGGTGGCGCGACCACTTCCAAAGACCGGTTCGAATGAACTCGCCGGCGTTCGCAGGGTCTCTGCGGAAGGCCGCCTTCTGCGCATCGGCCAGGACCTCGCAACCAAACCCAACCAGCCAGAGCGCCAGGCCCACAATCGCCGGGATCCGGAGGGGCTGTTGCACCCACGCCGTGATCGCCGCCAGCGCTGCCGCCAGGGTGAGCGACACCCAGAGGCCTTGCAGCGTCCACGTGAGCAAGAGACGAGGGAAGGACCGCTTGATCTGCTCGAACCGCTCATCCTTGCCTGCGCGGAGGACACGACGGAGAAGGAACGTTCCGAGCCTGACCGCCCAGATCACGATGAGCCCGAGGAGGAGGAGCGCTCGAGCATCCACCGACGGGCGTAGCGCAACGGCAAGCGCCGTCACAGAGATGTACGTCAGACTCCCGGTGATGTCGAAGAATCGCTCGCTCCGCAGCAGGTACGAGGGAACGAAGACGATCCACTGGATCAGGAAGGCCAGCGCGTAGAGCGCCCCAAACGCAGGGAGCCCGAGGATCGTCCCTCCCCCGAAGCTGCCCATCCATCCAATCGTTGCCCCAACGACGAGAACAGCAGGCATCGCCAGAATCGCCGTCCGCTCGGCCCGCGTCATGGATCCCACGTCTCAACCTCCTTGGGCCCCGCCAGGACTAGCTCTCCTTCCAGATCTCCCACAGCGCCGCCGTCTCCAGCGGCTTGACCTTGTTCTTGATCGCGACGATCTTTCCCTCTTCGTCAATGGCGGCGTGCGAGCGAAGGATGCCCTCGTAGGTCTTCCCGTACATCGACTTCTCTCCCCACGCACCGTAGGCCTCCGCGACCTTGTGCTCCGGATCGCTTGCGAGGAGGAAGCCTAGTCCGTGCTTGGCCCGGAACTTTGCCAGCTTCTCCGGCGGATCGGGCGAGATTCCGATCACCGTGACGCCGGCATCCTCGATCTGCGGTCCGATGTCCTGAATCGCGCAGGCCTGTTTCGTACAGCCGGGCGTATCCGCTTTCGGATAGAAGTAGACGATCACCCGCTTCCCAACGAAATCGTCGAGTCGTACCGCATCTCCCGTGTCAGAGATGAGCTCGAAGCTCGGTGCATTGTCTCCTTGCTTCAGCATCCTTGGCGCCTCCTATTCTCGGTTCTCGTCAGCTCCTACTTCTCTCGCACCAGGATTCGGCCGTCGGCAACATCCTGCGCCAACCGCTCGTCGAGCCAGACCAACGCCTCAGGCGACTCAGCAAGGTGCCCTAGGAAGAACGCCGTGAGGTAGGCGACCGATGTGGATCGGACCCACTCGCTCGGGACATCGCCGCGTGCACAGGGGTCGTCCGCGTCCGCAGCTTCCTCGTCGACGAACTGGCCATGTCCGACATCCAACAGGGTGATCTCGATCGCGGGCGCGTTGGCCGCCTCGAAGAAGCGCTCGTAGTTCTCGTCCTCCGGTGCGCAGGGGCTGAAGGTGACAAGGACCTTTCCCAGCTCTGCGCCAATGAACATCAGCGGGATCTCGAGTTCGGGCATCAGTTCGGGCGCAACACTTGGATAGAGCTTCGGGTTGTTCCAGATCGGATTCCCCTCGTCCACGGGATCCAGCACGGCAATCGCTCTGACGCGATCGTCGGTGACTGCCTCGAACAGGCTCAGCTTTCCTCCCAGGGAGTGGCCGGCTCCTCCGATCCTCTCCGGGTCGATTCGGCCGAAGAGCGGATGGGCTTCGTCAGCCGTCGCCTCGAGCAAGGAATCGATCACGAAACGTACATCCTCAGCCAACCGCACATGATGGACGCGCAAGAAGGAGGTCGGAAACGACGGCATGGCCACAACGAACCCGTGACTGGCCAGATGCCGTCCATAGGACAGGTATCCCAGAGACGACAACAGGAACCCATGGTTGAAGACCACAAGGGGTGATGCGGACGGCTCGCCCTCACGCTCGGGCAAGAAGACGAGTAGCCCCATCGAGCGATCTCGATCCTCGTCCTGGAGATCGGCCTCGAACGTCTCGAACGTGTAGGGGCCGATCTCGGCCGGACTGCCCTCAGAGCCAACCAGCATGACCGACAGAAGGAGAACGCAACACAGACTGCAGGCGACTGCTCGGGTCTTCATGGTTCTGCCCGACCTCCTGCGGGTGAAACGCAGCCGATGCTGCGTCCTCCACTATACTCCGAGCATGCCCACCGGAGTCGCGCAATGAACATCCTCCCTGCCCTTCTTGCCGCTCTCAGCGGATACGCAGCAGGTTCGATTCCGTTCGCCCTCCTCATCATGCGGGTGTTCGGCGGAGGCGAACGGCTGAAGGAGACAGAGCTGTCCGTCCGCGGGACGGAACACGTTCTTCGGTCGAACGCCGTCAGTGCGACCGCGGTGCGCCTTCAGCTGGGCGACCGCTACGGATGCCTCACAAGCCTGCTTGACATGGCCAAGGCGGCTATCCCGACCCTTGCGTTCAAGCTCGCCTACCCGGAAGCGCCCTACTTCCTCATTGCCTCCGGCTTCGCCGTGGTCGGCCACATCTGGCCCGTCTTCCACCGCTTCCGCGGTGGACGAGGCCAGTCGCCGGTCATCGGAAGCCTGCTGATCATCGATTGGCCCGCGCCTCTGATCATCTACCCAGTCGCCCAGCTCCTTGGCATCCTGACACCCGCCCGCGCCTATGCCGGGCGCTTCGCGCCGATGCTGCTCGCCTGTGGCTGGCTCTACTTCCGGTTCCACGATCTCGCGTTCGTCTACTACGGGCTCGGCCTCTTCGTGGTCCGGGTTCTGGCCATGCGCGACGAGATCAGGCAGTACTCACGCATTCGGCGAGCAGGCGGGCTTCGATCGTTCGCCGACGAAGTTGCGCTGATGGGGTATCGGGGGCTTCCTCCAGGACTGAAGGCGCCTGTTCGCCAGATCCTCAGCCGGTTCAATCCTCGCCGGAGAGAACGCTGACTCTTCCCAGCAACCCGTCCACGGCAACGATCTTCCCGTCAAGCAGATCACAGGCGTTCGGCACCGAGACGACGGCTGGGATGCCGGCTTCTCTCGCGACGATCGAGCTATGGGAGAGCAGCCCGCCTGCCTCTGCAACGATGGCACCGGCCCGCGCAAACAGTGGCGTCCATGCGATGTCCGAGAACGGGACGACCAGGACATCGCCCGCTTCGAAGTCTCCAAACGCCTCCATCGATCGGATCGCACACGCCCGTCCTTCGTACGTTCCCCGAGATGTTCCGATGCCGTTCAGATGAGTCTCCCCAGCCGCGAAGTCGGGGCGCTCCTCAGGAGCTGACCCGCCGAGAATCGTTTCCGGGAGCGTTCGAGACTCCGCGTCACGCATGACTCTCCGACGCTCGGCTGCAACTCCTTGAATGCCGCCCCGGTTGGCACCGCGTTCAGCAACCGCTCGCAGCTCATCGAGAGAGAGAAGGAAGACATCTCCCGGCTCTCGTAGCGCGCCGGAGGCTACGAGGAGCCCGCCGCATCGAAGCGCCCATCGCCTCAGCAAATGGAAGCCCCGAGACGTCATCGCGCCGACGCGTTCGCGATCAAGCCTTCGGAGGGCGACCCGTCGATCGGACCGACTTGCCCTGCCATCCCTCCCCCTGGGGTCGGACCCTGGCGCCAGACCATTCGGCCCGCTGCTCGCAGCAAGTCGAAGTAGGGCGAGTGGCTGCTCGCTCCAGGAGGGGGCGGAGAAGTCGTTCCCGCTCTCGCTGAGGTGGCCGAAGTGCTCCAGGAAGAGACCCAGCTCGCCCTTGACCCATCCCCACGGCGGGCGTTCGAGGAGGGCATCGAGGGGGACGGAGTTGATCGCTGCACGCTCTTCGGCCGGGACCGCCGCGACCACCTTCGCCAGTTTCCGCAGGGCGGCCGACGGATCGTAGGCCTCGATTCTCGAGTCCGTCAGTTCCTGCTCCGGTTTCAGATCCAGCCCACGTCGGCCCGGCGCTCGGTGCCGCATCTGCCCGGCGATCAGGTGGAGGAGCAGGCTCAGAATCCGCGTCTGCGAGGCCTCCCGCATGACAGGAAGGAAGGCATCGACCCAGCCGATCGCCTCGGAGAGTTCGTGGATGGAATCGAGCTCCTGGGCAGCGTGCTCAAGCCGCTCCGTCATCGCCACTTCCCACCGCGCCAGATGAAGATGGAAGAGCGAGACGCTGACGAGCAGGCGGACGACCCGGGGGAGGTGACGGAGCATCTTCCAGCGAAAGCCGAGCGGTGAGCGTCCGCTGGCGGCCACAAGCCCGAACACTTGCTCCAAGGCGTCTCCGGGCAGACCAAGCTTCCTGAAGAGCTCGCCCATTCCGCTCATGTTGAAGTAGGCGCGATAGTGGAACTGCCTGGCCAACGTCAGAGGATCGATCGCAAGCGGCCCGACGACTCGCTCGAACAGATCCACCCATGCCCCGTTGATCATCGGAACGTTGATCGACCAGACCAGCGGCTTGACGAGTCCCGGAAGGTACTCGCGCGAGATCCTGTTCGAGTAGACCGGCAACCCTCGCAGGGATGTGATCGGTCGAACCTGGAGCCACCACAGCGTCTTCCCGTCGAACGCCCATTCCAGATCCGCCGGATAGCGGAGCTCCTTCGCCACGCGCCGAGTCTTCTCAGCGATCACCTTGAGAATCGAGGTCGGCAGAGGCCCCCAATCCGATGCAGGCACACTGCCACGGATCGTCCAACGTCTGGGCGTCTCGCCCCCCTGGAGCAGGGAAACCGACGTACCTTTCACGCCCTCCACGATGACCTCATCGGCTCCCGTCACCGGATTCCGGCTGAACGATGCACCGGAGGCAACAGGCTGCACCATCTCCTGAAGCAGAACCTCCATCCCTTCGGACGAAGCACCACCGCCTGAGGTCCAGACGGATCGGATCGCCGCAACGATCTGATCGATCCCTCGCACGTAGAGGCGAGACTCGTACTGACCCGCCAAACTCGCGTGCGCACCATCCTCCCCTGCAGCCGAAGAGCGAACAGCGACTCCATAGCTGCTGGGCAGGTCAATCAGGCTCAGTTCGCGCTTGAGTTTCGAGAGGAGGCGGCTCCGCTTGCGTCGCAAGCCGTAGTCATGTCGCGCCTTGGCAGAGACAACGTAGGTTCGGGGAACCTGAAGATCCAAGGAGAGCAGGGCCGAGAGCCCCGTGGCCTTCCCGCCGACCACGCGCCGCCTCCCTGCCGGTTGAAGCCGTCTGATGTAGCGCCTCATCTCATGCGTATTCTAGCATCCAAGAACCAAGAGGCTCCGCATGCAAGCCGCTCCGCGGAGCACCGGGGCACGGAAGCCGCTCCTGGCCCGATTCCCGAGATGGGCAAGCTCGAAAATTGGGATGCGGGGAGGACTTTGCGGCGACCCACAACGGACTCCTGCTCCTCGGTTGGGCTGTAGACGCTCGTGTCGTCCGGGGTGCCGACGAAGACCGCCAGGAGAAGGTCCGTTCACTGATCTCAAACAGTGGCGCATGAGTCTCGGGCTTGTGCGGCCCGCAGGCTCAGCGCTGCAGTGTTTTCGGAAAAGCTGTGGGTTGTGCCATACTTGTCCTATGGGCAACGCAGAGCGAGTCCTCCTCGTCGATGACGATAGCGCAGTTCTCGATGCAACGCGACGCGTCCTCATGGGAGGCGGATACGAGGTCATCACCGCCTCATCAGCCGAGGAGTGCCGCGAGCGGCTCAGCGAGGACGCCTTCGAGCTCATCCTTCTGGATGTCGTACTGCCCGATGGGGACGGCGTCGCGTTATGCCAAGAGATCAAGAACACTCCGCGGCATAGTGGGAGCTTCGTCGTGCTTCTGTCTTCCCTTCGGATCAAATCGGACAGCCAAGCCGTTGGACTTGAAGGCGGAGCCGATGGCTACATCGCTCGTCCTATCCCCAACCGAGAGCTTCTGGCCCGCGTTGAGAGCCTGATGCGCATTCGGCAGGCCGAGGCTGAACTGAAGTCCGAGCGGACATGGCTCCACCGAACCCTCTGCAGCGTTGGGGACGCGGTGCTGGCGACAGACAGCTCCGGGCGCATTCTGTTCATGAACCCGGTCGCGGAGGAACTCACCGGCTGGCCGGCCAAGGACGCCGTGGGGCGGCTGTGCGAGGATGTGTTGATCGTTGTCGACGAGGTCACAGGCGAACGGAAGCCATCCCCCTGCCAGCAGGTGCTCACGACCAAAGAGAGGATCTTCCTGGACACGGCCTCCTCGTTGGTCAGCCGCAGTGGGCAGCGGATCGCCATTGCGGACTCAGCGGCTCCCATCCTGGACGGTGAGGAAATCACAGGCGTCGTGGTCGTATTCCAAGATATCCGTGCCCGTCGACAGCTCGAGAACCAGATGAGCGAACTCGAGGCGATACTCCATCAGAATCAGCGACTTGAGGCCATCGGAACTCTCGCAAGTGGGACGGCCCACGAGATCAACAATCCTCTCATGGGGATGATGGGCTACGCTGAACTCCTCCGGAAGGAACCACCGGCGAAGAAGGCCAAGGAGTACATCGACGGCATCCTGCACGAGGGAAGGCGCATCGCCCAGATCGTGAAGAGCCTTCTTTCCTACGCGCGCACTGACGGGATTCAGAGTCAGGCCACTGACATCGGGCGGATTGTCGAGGATGCGCTCGCCCTCGTGCGTACCGTCTTCCGCCATGACCAGATCGAGATCGATGTCGACATTCCCGAGGATCTTCCGCGGGTCAGCTGCCAGCCAGGCCGTATCCAACAGATCATCGTCAACCTGTTGGTCAATGCGCGTGATGCGCTCAATGCGCGATATCCCAGCCATGATCCGGCCAGACGAATCCGCGTCCGAGCAGAGGCTCTCGAAGACTCGGAAACGGCATGGCTCCGGTTGACGATCGCCGATTCGGGGGAGGGAATTCACCCGGAGAACCTGGAGCGGCTCTTCGATCCGTTTTTCTCCACGAAGTCCAGGAGCACGAATTCGGGCCTTGGTCTGTTCGTCTCGCGAGGGATCGCCCAGGAACACGGAGGCCGGCTCACTGTGCAGAGCGACCATGGCATGGAAACGCGCTTCCACATCGATCTTCCGCTGGGCGAGCCCTTCGAAGCGTCCTAGGCCGAAGGATCTCCATCAGAAGGAAGGGGGAGGAAGACGCGGAACGTGCTCCCCTGATCGACTTGGCTCTCAGCCTCGATCCTCCCTCCATGTGCTTCGACAACCTTGCGCGAGATCACGAGACCGAGTCCTGTACTCAGCTCTCCACCCGTCTTCACAGTCCTTCGTTCTTTGACAGGATCGAAGACGGTGGCGAGCAGATCCTCGGGTATGCCCACGCCCTCGTCCACGACCTCCACAACCACCCTGTCGGCTTCGAGCCTTGAGAGTAGATCTACTTGCGACCCAGCGTGGGAATGCTCGACCGCATTCCCCAGCAGATTCGCCAAGACTTGCTCTACCTTCCCACTGTCGAGAAACAGGGGAGGAATCCGAGGATCCTGCTCGGCGGTGATGGCGACATCCTTGGCGTCTCCCTGAAGCTTAGCCAGGGGGAGCACGCGCCCAATGAGAGTGGGCAGGTCGGTCCAGTCGCGGCCGAGCTTCAGCCGCCCGGACTCGATCATCGCCACGCTCAGGAAGTCGTCGACGAGCTTGCTCATGAACGTCGCAGCGTCGAGGATCCGCTCGATGAACTCCTTCTGCTCTGTGGAATGCGGGCCGTCCCCTGCATCCTGAAGAAGTCCGGCGTAGGCGATGATCGCACTCACAGGCCGCCGGAGGTCGTGCGTAGCCATCCCGAGGAACTGGTCCTTCAGCTTGCTCAGTGCCTCGAGCTCTGCGTTCTTCTTCGCGAGTTGGCGCTGGGCGTTGACAAGCTCGTTGTTGAGCCGACTGAGTTCTTCGAGGTAGTCGACCTGCTCATCGGCCTGCGGTTCGCGCTCGACGTCCGGGGCCACCTGCTACTCGCTCCAATCGCCCGAGATGAGCTGCGTCAGATACGGTTCCAGCTCCTCAAACATCTCAGCCGGCATATGCGTTCGGAGCGCTTCCGCGTAGCGCTCGAGGTTTCTACGGACCATCTCGACACCCGCACCGTACTCTGGCAGCCGCGTCTTCCCCCACTGAACCTGGTCGGCCAAGATTCCTCCGGCCCCGAACTGCATCGACGCGCGGAGCATCTTGGTCACGAACTGCATACCATTCCGGAGCATCCCCTCGGCTTCGGGCCCCATCTTCTCCTCCGGGCTGTCGGCAGCCAGACACTCTGCCACCACGGCCGCCTCAGCCTTCGCACAGACTTCATCGAAGCTCTTGAGCGTGTCCTCAGAGACTCGCGCGAGTTCACTGCCCATGCTTATACGCACCGCCCTTGGCTTCGGTTTGCCTCGTGACAAGAGCCTCCGCCGCTTCAACGGCGGACGCCGCATCGGGCGCTGATGCGTCCGCTCCGACGTTCTCCCACAGATTGTCGACGGTCCTGAACGGATATCCGCCCACAAGGATGATGGGTTCGTCACCTCGGAAGGCTTTCCGAACGGCTTCGATCACTCTCTCCACTTCGCTCAGGTGGTAGTGCATGGAAACGCCGATCGCCAAGGCTTCCGCGCCGGTCTCCTCGATCATCCTGACGATGCCGTCACGTGGCGTGTTCGCCCCGAGGAAGTCCGTATCCCAACCTTCCATCTCGAAGAAGTCGGCCAGCATTCGAACGCCAAGCTCGTGCAGCTCGCCCTCCGCGCATGCGGCGACCATCCGCAGATCCTTCTGTGTCGCCCTGAAGAGACGAGGATACAGACTGGCCATTAGCAATTGCGTGGCATTCGTGCAGTAGTGCTCGTGTCCGACGGAGATCTTGCCGGTCTGCCAGAGCCAACCGATCTCATACTGAACGGGCTGCAGCACGTCAAGATACAGATCCCGGATGGTCAACCCTTCATCAAGGGCTTCCTCTGCCAGCTTGAACGCCTCTTGGCGCTCGTGCGCCAGCATGCGCTTCATGTAGCGCAGCGCGAGGTCCGCATGAGCGGCCCCGCCGCTGATGAAGCGCAGCATTGCCTGCGTGATGGTCGGTACAGCGGTTGCCATGTCGGGATTCTAGCGCTGCGACAGCCCTGAACCAATCCTCTCTTCACTACCGCAGGATCCTGACGATAATCGGAACATGGCTGATGCGACCAAGGTGCTGATCGTAGACGACGATCCGCTGTTGTTGGATGCGACGGAGGCCCTGCTATGCCGCGCCGGATATGAGGTCCTGAAGGCCGCTTCGGGCGCCGAATGCGAGGCGCTGATGGCCGAGGAGATCCCGGACATCCTGCTGCTCGATGTGGTACTCCCCGACGCCAATGGGATGATCCTCAGCAAGCGCCTCAAGGAGGACGAGCGCTATGCTCGCACACGCATCGTCTTGCTCTCGTCCCTTCGCACGGACTCCGAAACCCGAGCGGACGGCCTGGAGACCGGAGCGGTGGACTACATTGCGCGCCCGATATCGAACCGCGAACTCCTGGCTCGGATCGCTCTGCTGGATTGCCAATGTTGCCAGGACCTGGAAAGCCGCTCCGAGCGCGATCGGCTGAAGACACAGGCGATCCATGATGCACTCACGGGCGTCTACAACCGCCACTACTTCAACGATCTCATCTCGGCCGAGATCGCTCGCGCGAGGCGCTACACCCATCCCCTCGGTCTCCTGATGATCGATGTCGATCGTTTCAAGCAGATCAACGATCAGTTTGGCCATGAGACGGGTGACTCCGTGCTCCGGGAGATCGCAGCGACGCTTTCGGCAACGCTGCGGGAGTCCGACATCATCGTTCGATACGGCGGGGATGAGTTTCTGGTGATCCTGACCGAACCGGATGCAGAGATCGAAGCGGTCGCCGAGCGGGTTCGCGCCGCCATTTGCGACAACGACGTGCTCGGCCGATCAGGCGATCTCGAGGTCTCCGTGTCGGTCGGCAGCGTTTGGTGGCACCCGGACAACGGCACAGCCTTTGAAGAAGCGCTGGCCATTGTCGACGAGAGGATGTACGAGGATAAGCGCAGGCCCTCTGCTGGTTGAGGTCGTCTGATGTAGCGCCTCATCTCATGCGCATTCTAGCATCCCGAATCAAGCTGCTACCGCGTGCAAGGCACCACGCCGAGCACAAGTGCACATACCACCGCTACACAGCCCGCGTTGCGGCTCAGACAGTCCCCACGCTTCCAATCGCAGAGCTCCTTTCGCTGCGAGATCCGTGCCATCAGCTACGCGCCCTTGCGCTGATCATTGCTGCTCCTCTGGCCGGTCTGCGCAAACTGCTCATGCCCAGGACTGCCTCATCCTAGCACAGGAAAATCCGCTTCTTGACTGTCGTCGGGTGTATGATGGATCGGTGAGGTGATTGTTATGATCGAGTTTCGGTTTCGAGTGCGAGACAAGCCCGGAGCGCTCGGCAAGGTGACTGAAGCCTTGCCGGGGGAAGGAATCAACATCCTCGCGATTGCGGGGAGGGTTGCCTACCGTAGCGGAACCAATCGCATCGTCACCGACGCCGCTGACAGGGCCAGGTCCGTGCTTGATTGTCTGAGGATCCGCTTCGAGGAGAAGGAAGCCCTCGTCATCAGGCTCGCCGACATCCCCGGTGAGCTGGCCAGCATCCTGCGGGACCTGGAGAACCACTTGATCAACGTGGAGTCCGTCTATCCAACCTCCACCGGTGGACAGCTCGTCGTCACTGTGGACAAGACGGAAGAGGCGAGGCGATTGTTGCCACTCACCTGGGAGTGTTCTCGTGGGAGCTCGTAGGAGAGGACCTCTCTCTTCCGTGCCTCAGAGCGATGCTCGCATGATCCGAAACCGAGACGACTGCCCCCGGAGGCAGACGCGTTCTGCGTTCAGTCTCCAAGCTCTTACGTGCCATTCTTCCCACGGCCTCTGCTGTGCAATGATCCTGTTGCCAACATCCTTCTCGTCAGCGCAGATATACGCCGACTTCGGCATCGCTTCTAAGCATAACCGGCGGAAGCAGACTAGGAATGCTGCGCTATATTTCGACAGGCCTACGAATCGCCGCTCGTGACTTCGTGTCGGTCTCCGAGCCTTTTGGCGGAAGATTTCCCTGCTGACACCGTTTGGCCGACCCGAGCCCTCCCAAACCTCCAGCTCCGTGCCCTCAGATCGTAGCTTCCTTCAACATCGATGGCGGGAGCGAGCCGCGTCTTCACAGATCGCAGGGTGAACGATGCTTGTCCATCAGCGATTGATCCGGTGCCACCGTAGACGATGTCTCCTTTGGGTCGAACGCCAAGTAAGCGCACGCCGTCTCCTCCGATAGCAGGCTGAGTGAAAACGTACGTATCGAGCACGTACCTATCAAGGGCAAGATCCTTGCGCAGCAAGACACAGGGTAGCGCACTCTTCTCGCAAATCGTCGCCGTGGCCCGCAGCGTTCGAAATGCCTCTGCAATCGCTAGTACGTACTCCATTCGCCCGCACTGCAGCTTCGTAGCTCCCGTCTTTGCTAACAGCACGGCTGGTAGGGAGAGCGCAGTGTCTCGAATGGCTTTGTCAACTTCACCACGCTTCGGCGACATGATTGCGAACGTTCCTGAGTCAGAGACCGCAACGTAGCGATTGGCTGCAGGAGGACGAAGCAAGTGCGTATCTAGGCGCAATCTATAGGAAATGAGGGACTTTGCGAACGAGATCGCCTGTCGCGCGTTCGGCGCGGCAGGTATCTCCAGCGCTTCGAGCTTCGACAGTGCTCCTTTGTCTCCGATCCGGCCGAGAGACTGTAATGCGCGGATTGAGACTGTGCTGTCTTCACTCACCATCGCCTTGATCAGCAGTCGCTGATTCTCCGGTAATGCCTCCGTTCCCAGCTCGACTGCAGCAGTCGCACGAAGTCTTCGACTCCGCTTCGCATCCGCAAGGATACCCCTCGCAACACCAAGTCTCTCCGGGCTCCGCCTTCTTGATAGCTCTCTGAGGGCATCAATGACATCGCTCTCAACGCGAGCGCTTCGCGCCAGCTCGACGAGCGCCCCATCCTCCAGATCGGCTCTGAAGGAGGGTCTATGCGACTGGTCTCTCATGTTGCCACCTCGCTAGTCCTAGCATCCATCTTGCACTAAGCAATGACTGCGGATCGTCGAACGCTCTCCGCTGGTGAGTGTGACAGCTTCTCTCAATGGAATACCTGCATCCTGGGGGCATTTCGTCTGGGCCATCAGACGCCGATTTCCTGAATCCGACGTCGGGCAAGTATCTCCTCCATGGTTGTGTTTCAGGCCGAGGTAGTGCCCGATCTCGTGCGGGAACGTACGTGCAAGTTTCTCCCAAGATGCATCAGCAGCTCCTCCAAGGATCCCAGGAGGGTCCTTGTCATCCTTATCGCAAGGTCCATCGATGCACCCTGCCTTGCCGATGAAGCCAGCCGAGATGTTGTCCACGATGAATGCGTCAAGACCGTTGTTGTCGACAGACCAATGGTGAATCATCTCATCGGCCTCAGCGGCACTACCGATATCTTCATAACCGTCAGCGTCCGCCTCGTTGATGTTGTAGTGCAGCACACGCCCTAAGCCCAAGTCCGCGGCTCGATAGATAATCCGCGTTCGGTAAATGGCGTAGTCGATCTTGTCGAAATCATCCGGATTTGTGAAGAGGTCCGCGCCGACCCGTATCACGTTTAAGTGGAAGTGATCGCCATCAAGTGCTCTCAATTGCTCCCGTATGGAAACCTGAGAGACAACCGCCGGTTCCGGATCCCCGGGCACCCTTCCTCTTGCAAACCCAAACAACTGCCTTAGGATTGAGACGGTTCCACTCGTATTCACCCCGATGCATTGGAGCGCAGCCTTCACTGAAGTCATTCCAACCAACCCTCCGTCCCGAGAGTGCTAATCCCGATACGCGGCGCCACGAGTCTGTGTTGTGGGGCCAATCAGCAAACTGCCGCCGGGTAGCGTTCACTGCAATGCGACGAGAATCGGGATCGATCCCGTTCCTTCTTCTAGGGCCCCAAGTGCTTTCCCAATTACTGCGCCGAAGGCCCGCGCTGGATCCTTGGCCTTCATGGCATGTCCTGCCATCGAGGATGTCGTCAGGAGATCACCAATCTGGATCGCCCCGTCCTGAGCGCATACCTTACAGAACGTCTTCCCAACCAACGCAACCGCGGCACGCTGTCTTTTCGACGGGCCATTGCCAAGCAAAATCCCTGGCACGTAGTCCCCACCACCTGACACGACGCCAGCGACTCGATGATCGTAGGGAACGCTGCTTTGACGAAGCTCGCCTTCGTTGCCCACAACCAGAACTGTGCCCGGTTCGACGGGCTCATTCTCGCCGACATCGAAGTTCTCCGCGCAGTCGGATCCCCTCAGTTTGATGTCTCCTGAGCCCGCATTCAGATGGATGGACGCCTGAGTTGCGTCGTTGATCTTCGTCGCGGAGGCGGGAAACAGCACAATGTCACCGTCGCAGCCCTTGCCGCCCGCCCAGATGTTCCCATCCTGACCATCCAGGCGAATCGAGGCGTCCACATGTGTCTTGCCGGCTGCTTCTTTGCGGAAGAGCATCAAGTCTCCATCCGCACCATTCCCTCCCGCCTTGATGTTCCCGTCCTGACCATCCAGGTGGATCGAGGCGTCCCCATGTGTCTTGCCGGCTGCTTCTTTGCGGAAGAGCATCAAGTCTCCATCGCAGCCCTGGCCACCCGCCTTGATGTTCCCGTCCTGGCTATCCAGGTGAATCGTAGCCTGGGAGCCGTCGTTGATTGCGGTCGCTGAGGAAGGGAACAGAAGCAGATCTCCATCGCAGCCCATGCCGCCCGCCTTGATGTTCCCGTCCTGACCGTTCAAGCGAATTACCGCTTGGTCCAACGTCTTTCCATCCCCTTCGGTGCGAAACAGAATCACGTCTCCGTCTGTGCCGTTCCCCCCGAGCCACAGGTTTCCCTGGCCTCCCTCGATACGGGCAGTTGCCTTCCCGTCCTTCTGCTTCACGATGACCCACCCGTCCTTGCCAAGCCCACCTGCTTCTACCTCTCGGATCGGGAGCTCAGGTCTTAGGTCCGTGATGTCAATGTCCGGCATGATTCAACCTCCTGGCCTGTTGCAGATGGCGCCAAGCGTGTGTACGCGTAAGCCAGTTCACACACGCACCATGTCAGCGCTGGGGAACCAGTGTTGCACTGCGCTTCTCTCCTACGACCACCACCACATCTTGACGGCCTAAGCCTCATAGTACTGTATTCTGAAGATCATGTGAAGTATTGTATGACTTATACTTTCTCTCTCTCATATGCACTCGCCCTGCGGCCAACTGCTGCCGCACACCCGACATCGGCTCAGTAACAGAGCGAGGATTTGGTCCAAGAGAGAAGGGAAGCTACGCGCAAGCACTGCAGCCCGAGGAGATCATCGCGAAAATGCAAGATGGAATGGGAGGATCCGAGGAATCAGTGCAGGATAGCTCTCAGCCTCGCGACACGTAAGATGCTGGTAGCCAGCAAACATACTCTACATGCAGTTCACCAGGTCCCGAAGCGCCTTCCCCTCTTCGCTGCAGACTACCAGGCGACCGATCACGTGTCCTTCGCAGGGATCTTGACCGATCTCCTCCGGCCAACCACGCGCGCAGCCTGCTTCCCGACCAAGGCTGCCTCCTTCACTCACATTCACTTGCTGCACTTCCGGTTTGGCAGCGGACGTGTGATGGATCGGTGAGGTGATTGTTATGATCGAGTTTTGGCTTCGTGTCCGAGACAAGCCCGGAGCACTCGTCAAGGTGGCTGAAGCCTTGGCGGGAGAAGGAATCAACATCCTCGCGATTGCGGGGATGGTTACCTACCGTAGCGGAACCAATCGCATCGTCACCGACGACGCTGACAGGACCAGGTCCGTCCTCGATTGTCTGAGGGTCCGCTTCGAGGAGAAGGAAGCCCTCATCATCAGACTCGCCGACATCCCCGGTGAGCTGGCCAGTATCCGGCGGGAGCTGGAGAACCACCTGATCAACGTTGAGTCTGTCTATCCAACCTCCACCCGGGGACAGCTCATCGTCACTGTCGACAAGACGGAAGAGGCGAGGCGATTGCTGCCACTCGCCTGACGCGCAGCCGGATCGTCATCACATGGCGCCGACCCCGATCCGGGCAGTTCTGCCTGCGGTGTCTGTAGGCTACTGCAGGATCGGCTTGGTGTAGTCGTCGATCAGCCTCCAGGGTTTGAATCCGCACGAACGATAGAGCGACTGAGCAGCTTCGTTGGAGGGCGAGTTGACGACAATCGCGTGCTCCATGCCCGCCTCGGCCATCCTCCCCATGGCGAAGGCGAGGAGCGCCTTGGCAAGCCCCCGGCGGCGATGCTCCGCGTGCGTTCCGACCGGCTCGAAGAGGCCTGTCCGGTTGATCGGATCGTGCCAGATCATCGTGAACGCGGCGAGCGTGCCATCAGAGGCTTCGACAACGAGCTCCCGCTCCGGCGCATAGCCAGGCGATTCCATGACGTAGCGATAGAGCTCGGGCGTCCAGTTGGCGCTGGGGAAGGCAGACAGGTGAGCCTCCGCTACGGCTGCCGACTCTTCCGTGCCCCGGACCGCGCGGATTGCGTACCCCGAGGGGATCGGCGAGACAGGCGCATCCTTGAGGCCGATCCGATTGACCGTCCACAGCGCGTCGGCGACTGGCTCCCACCCCAGCTCCTCAAGGAGCTTCCCGGTCGCGCGATCGCATTGCCAGGCTTCGAACTCGATCTCGTCGCCTTCAATCTTGTGTTCGCGCATCAGCTCGATCGTCCGTCTCTCCGCGTACTCATAGATATCGCGTGCGAACTCGCTTCCTCGGAGATTCGGACGGATCTGTGCATCGAAGCTCCTGTGTCGTGGCTGAGCCAGTACCCACGCCGCGACGCCATGTTCGTCCTCCCAGATCGAGAGCAGGTCAGGCGGGTTGTAGTACTTGTTCCCGTTGAAGATGTGATGGGCAATGTCGCCGGGGTGCAGATAGCCGCATCCCTTCGTGTCCGCAATCGCACCGGCATTGAATGCCTGCAGAAGCTCCAGATCGCGAGCATCCCAATACGCTCTTCTCTTCATTCCATCGCCGAGGATGCGGAGCCCTGATCCACCACCGCATACACCTTCCCCTCCGCAGTCGAGGCCCGCCCAGCAGCGCACCCTCCGCAGTGAACGCATTCCGAGCCCTCGGCTGTGATCTCACGGAGCTTCCCTTGCCGCACGAGCTGGAGGAGCATCCCGTCGAGGGCCGAGTGATCGACGTCGAGTTTCCGCGAGAGCTCGGTCAGATTGACCGGCTCGGTCGCGGTTCGAAGCTCCTCGAGAATCCGGCGCAGCATGTCGATCCCTCCTGCTTATCCCACGAACAGCCGGCCGATCTGGTAGATCAGCGTCGCCAGCAGCCAGCCGAGAATGAGCGTGTAGCCGATCATGAAGAACGTCCACTTCCACGAACCGGTTTCGCGGCGCGTCACGGCGATCGTCGCCATGCAGGGGACGTAGATCAGCGTCATCACCATGAATGCGTAGGCGATCAACGGCGTCCATCCGAGCTGGGACCCGAGCGCCGCACCAATCCCCGCTTCGCCCGTCGCCAGGAGCGTTCCGAACGTCCCGACCACGACTTCTTTCGCCAGGATCCCGAAGACGAGGGTGACCGCCGACTGCCACTGCCCGAACCCGGCCGGTCCGAAGATCGGGGCGACCGCGCGTCCGATCGGCTCGAGCGCGCCGGTGTAGTCGAGTGCCCAGATGACGAGGACGATGCCAAAGATGATCGTTCCCGCCCGCGTCAAGAAGGACCGCCCCCGTTCCCATGTGTGGACCGCCACACCCTTGATCGTCGGCATTCGGTAGGGCGGGAGCTCCATCACGAAGTGCCCGCTCTCGCCGCGCACCAACCGCTTGCGGAAGACCCACGCGAGGAGAATCGCGAGAATGATCCCGATCGCATACATCGAGAAGACGACGAGCCCCTGGTGCGCCGTGAAGAAGGCGCCGGCGAGCAACGCGTAGACGGGGAGCCTTGCGCCGCACGACATCAGGGGGTTGACGAGAATCGTCACGAGGCGGTCCTTCGGATTCTCGATCGTCCGCGTCGCCATAATCGCCGGAACGTTACAGCCGAAGCCGAGCATCATCGGCACGAACGAGCGGCCGTGAAGCCCGATCTTGTGCATCAGCCGATCCATCACGAACGCGGCCCGCGCCATGTAGCCGCAGTCCTCAAGGATCGACAGCGCGATGTAGAGGAGGAAGATGACGGGAACGAAGACGAGGACGGATCCGAGCCCCCCGATGATCCCATCGCGCAGGAGCGCGCCGAACCATCCTTCGACCCCGCCCGCCTGATCGGCGAGCCAGCCGAAGCCCGCGTCGATCCAGTCCATGAACGGGACCGACAGCGTGAAGGCGACCTGGAACAGCCCGTAGAGCACAGCCAGAAAGAGTGGAATCCCGAGCCAACGGTTGAGCACGATCTTGTCAATCTGGTCTGAAGCAGTCACCCGCTCAATCGAGGGCTTGCGAACGACGTCCTTCATCAGCCCGCTGATGAAGCCATAGCGCGCATCGGCAATGACGGTCTCCGCCTCTTCGCCGTAGACGCTCTTCAGATGCGCGAGGCTCTTCTCGCGCGCCTCCGAGACGGCGGCATCGCCGGTGATCTCCTCGTGGCCCTCGATCATGTCCTCGTCGTCCTCAAGAAGCTTGATCGCCGTCCACCGCGGCGTCGCCCTGTGCGGCAACGGTCGATCACGAAGAAGCTCCTCGAGCGATCCGACCGCGTGTTCGATCTCGCGGCCGTAGTTCAACGAGACGCCGGGCCGGTGCGCTTCGGCAGCAGCGACAATCGCGTCGAGGACCTCCGCCGTCCCCTCGCTGCGCGATGCGACGCAGGGCACGACAGGAACGCCGAGAAGCGACGAGAGCTTCTCCGGATCGATCTGGTAACCGCGGGAGCGGGCCATGTCCATCATGTTGAGTACGAGGACCACCGGGATCCCCATCTCGAGGAGCTGCGTTGTCAGATAGAGATTCCGCTCGAGGTTCGACGCGTCGACGACGTTCGCCACCAGATCCGGCTTCTCCTCGAGGATGAATCGGCGGGCGATCAGCTCGTCCAACGAGTAGGCCGTGAGGCTGTAGACGCCGGGAAGGTCGACGACGTGAATCGAAGTCCCTTTGTGCTCCCGATTCCCTTCCCGCTTCTCGACGGTGACGCCCGGCCAGTTGCCGACGTGTTGGCGCGCGCCGGTCAGGTTGTTGAAGACCGTCGTCTTCCCCGTGTTCGGATTTCCGGCTAGCGCGACCGTGATCTTCCTGTCCATAGGATCCTCCGCTAGGCCGGCATCGCCGCACCGCTGCAGTGTCTGACGTGGATCTTGTGGGTCGCACCGTGACCGATCGCGAGCCGCGATCCTTTGATCTCAAGCACGACAGGGCCCGGACGCCCGTTGCTGATAACGCGGACGCGGCTTCCGGAGGTCAGCCCCATCTCCGCCAGACGGCGTCGAAACCCGTGGCCGCCCCGGATCTTGAGGATCTCGATGCACTCGCCAGGCTGGGCCAAGCCAAGGGGCATCACGCAGGCACCTCGATCGGCTCGACGAGGATGCTTGACGCCTCTTCCTTGCGGAGCGTCAGGTGATAGCCCTTGAGTCGGATTTCGATCGGATCGCCGAGCGGCGCCACACGCTGGACCGTGACCTCGCAGCCGGTGACCAGCCCCATGTCCATCAGCCGGCGCCGGATCGTTCCCGAGCCGCCGACCTTCACGATCCGCGCCGACTCCTTCGGCTTCACGTCTCGCAGTGTTCTCTCGTTCATCTCATCCTCCGACCCGCTTGTTGGAGGTCCGAACTGCAACCGAGAAGAGGGGCATCACCCGCCGACCAGATCCGCACGAGGCTTCCCCTCCGCAAGATACGCTTCGAACTCCCGACGCCAAACGTCCCCGTCCGGCTGACCGCCCGCGAGAAACTCGACGAACCGTGTCAGACAGTCAACCGTCTCGGAACTCAGGCCATGTTCCAAACGACAGGCATCTTGCTCCGCCGTCGCCTCCTCGACGCCGAGGATCTCGGCTAGAAATCGGAACAGAAGATCGTGACGACCCACCACATCCTTCGCGCGCTTCCGTCCTGAAGCCGTCAGCTTGATGTCGCCGTACCGCTCGTGCGAGACGAGTCCTGCATCCGCAAGCTTCTTCACCGCAACCGAGACACTCGGCTTGCTTACGCCAAGTTGATCGCTCAAGTCAGTGACACGAACCGCTGTTCCAACGCTACCGGAAAGGACGAGGATCGCCTCGAGGTAGTCCTCGAGGCTGGAGGATTCCTGGGTCACTTGAGATGGCTTCTTGCAGATGTTAGCCATGACAAACAATGCTAGCTATCGGAGCCTTCCTTGTCAAGCGAGGCGGCAGTGCGCTCGCCGAAGAGTGTGGTCGCGAGCGATCGAGGGCTTCCCGCTCTCAGGCACCAAGCGCCGATCGAGCGGTGATGTGCACGTCGCATTTCAATCGCTGTTCGAGTCGTGCGGCTTCGTCGTGACGCGGACACCGTCGTCAAGCCGGGTTGTGCTGAGACGCGATCTCGAGCCGTAGCCTCCCCGGGCAGAGCCAGACCGACCCCCGCCTTCACATGCTGCACCACGTCTCGTAGTCTGTCTCCAAAGCATGCCCGAGGGAGGACACCGCATGACTTCGCCTAGCCTTGACAGACTGCTGACGACAACGGATCGCGCGACGGAGTGGATCCTCGAGGAAGGCGCTCCCTGGACGAGGTACAGAGCGCTGGTCGATCTGAAGGCTCTCGGATCCTCCGACTCCGCTGTGAAGGATGCGCGGGCAGCGATGCTCGATTCCCCGGAGATCGTTTCGCTGATCGAGCACGCCCTGACCTGGGGGACCAAGCCCTTGAAGCGGCACAACGACGCCTCCCACCCTCTGGTTACGATGTCGGTCCTCGCCGACTTCGGCTTGAGTCGTGACGACCCCGGCATCCAGCAGATCTGGGAAGCGATATCCTCCCGCATCTCCGACGAAGGCTTCTTCGAGACACTCGTCAACGTTCCGAAGCCGTTCGGCGGAAGCGGCGAGGACGAGTGGGCATGGATGGCCTGCGACGCCTCCGCGCTCCTCTATCCGCTCTTGACCTTCGGCTACGGGAGCGAACTCATCGTCGAACGTGCAATTGAAGTGCTAGCAGACAGGGCGGACGACAACGGATGGCATTGTGCTGCAGCGGAACGATTCGGCCGATTCAAGGGACCCGGAAAGCGCGAGGATCCCTGTCCGATCGCCAACGTTCATGCGCTCAAGGCGCTATCACTCGTCGGAGGCAGCGATGCGGCCGAAGCATCGGAGCGAGGGATCGAGACGCTTCTGTCGCACTGGGCCGACCGTGGGAAGGTCCGGTACTTCATGTTCGGAATCGGCACTGACTTTCGAAAGCCGAAGTATCCGCTTCTCTGGTACGACATCATGCATGTAGCCGAAGTCCTCTCTCGATTCCCGGCCGCCCTTGCAGATCTACGGTTCCAGGAGATGCTGGAAGAACTCTCGGCGCAAGCCGATGAGAAGGGCCGGCTGATAGCCCGTTCCATGTATCTTCCTTGGAAGGGCTGGTCGTTTGCCGACAAGAAGCAGCCGAGTCCGTGGCTCACGCTCCTGCTGCACCGGATGGTCCAACGCGCTTCTTGAGCATCCCCCCTGGAGGTGGAAGCGATGAAGGAGTTCAGGTTCACCTTGCCGAATCAACCCGGAACGCTTGCGCGAACAGCCGCAGCCTTTGGAGAGGCAGAGGTCAACATCGAGGGCATCGTCGGCATGCCGGGAGGTCGCCGAGTCTCTCTCGTGGTTGACGATGAGGGAAAAGCTCGGGCCGTTCTGAGAGAGCTCGGTCTCGCCTTCGAGGAAATGGAGGCATGGCTACTCGACCTCCCGAACCGCCCAGGCGAGCTAGAGAAACTGCTCGAGCGCCTGGCGGCAGCCGGCGTCAACCTCGACTCCATCTACCCAGCCGTCGAACCGAACACGGTCATCCTCACCGCCGACAGCCTCGACAAGGCGAGGAAGATCCTGGGATAAGATCAGCTTCAGACGTATAAGGAGCACAGCGGGACCATCGAGGAATCGGACAGTATGAGCACGGTGCAAAGGAGGAATGCCGATGAAGTGGAAAGACAGCTTGAAGTCCTATGCAGAGGGGACCTACCGCGCGGCAGAAGGGTTGATCGATCTGGTATCCGAGGACCGACTCAGCTGGAAGCCCGAGACCGGATCGAATTGGCTGACGACGGCGCAGCTGCTGGACCACATCGGAAGCGCCTGCGGCGCGACGTGCAAGGGATTCGTCACGGGGGATTGGGGCGTGCCGCCTGAGGCATTCGAGACCATGTCGCCGGAGGACATGCTTCCGCCAGCGGAGAAGTTCGATGCCGTGGAATCCGTCGCCGCCGCTCGGGAGAAGCTGGCAGCAGACAAGGAACTGACGTTCCGACTCCTTGACGGACTCACCGACGAGGAACTCGAATCTCGGATGATGACGGCGCCATGGGATCCACGAGAACAGCCACTCGGTCAATGGATTGCGGAATCGATCGAGCATCTGACCGCTCACAAGTCCCAGCTCTTCTACTACCTCAAGCTTCAGGGCGTCGACGTGAATACCGCTCACCTGTGGGGCATGTGAGCGCAGCCCGATCACAGGCCTAGAGAGGGACCGCCGTGCCGGGGCTGAGACGCTCCAGAGGGCCTCGCGCGACGAGGCGGAACCTTCGCAGCCTGTTACATCGGAGATCTGCAAGGAGAGCCAATGATGAGGATCTACATCACCAGCGTCTTCGTCGATGATCAGCACAAGGCGTTTCGTTTCTACACCGAGACGCTCGGGTTCGAGAAGAAGACCGAGATCCCTCTTGGCGAGGATCTTTGGCTCACCGTCGTCTCGCCATCGGAGCCGGATGGTCCCGAGTTGCTGCTGGAACCCGATCGCCATCCAGCCGCGAAGCAGTTCAAAGAGGCGCTCGTCAAGGATGACATCCCTGCCGCTTCGTTCGCGGTCGACGATGTCGCTGCCGAGCATGCACGTCTCGCCGCTCAAGGCGTCCGTTTTGTGCAGCCTCCAACCGACGTCGGACCCGCGTTCGTGGCCGTCTTCGACGATACGTGCGGGAACCTGATTCAGATCGTTGCTGAGAAGAGATCTGAACAGTAGGACCGCCATGCGGATCTTGATGCCCTACTCCAAGATCTCGTTACCGCGCTGCCTGGATTTGAAGCGCGCAAAGCCAGCAGTCTTGCGAGGTCCTACCCGAGCAATGAACACGCAGCCCAGCAAGAGAAGCGTATGAACGCCCACCTGCGAGGATCCCAACCCTCCGACCTTCCGTTCCTCCGCGAGATGCTCTACGAGGGCGTCTTCTGGCGTCCGAGTGCGAACAAGCCCTCCTTTGAGGAAGGACTCGCATACCCAGATGTCCAGAAGCAACTTGCAGGGTGGGGCGAACGAGAAGGGGATACGGCGGTCATCGCCACAATTGACTCAGTTCCCGTTGGCGCCGCGTGGTATCGATTCTGGACGGATGCCGATTCCGTGATGGGATACATCGACGAGGCAACGCCGATTCTCGCCCTCGCGGTCCATCGCGATCATCGCCGTCAAGGAATCGGCCGGCAGCTGATCATGTGGCTGTTCGACCATGCATCCGAACACTCCATTCCGCAGATCAGTCTCAGCGTCTCCAAGGACAACGTCGCAATCCATCTGTATCGGACAATCGGCTTCCAAGAGCATGCCGATCGAGGAGATGCATTCACGATGGTTCGCAGTACTTGACCTCACAGTCGCGGACAGATCGTCGCCTATACTCGGGCCATGCCCCCAGATGAGCAGCGCATCGCGGACTATCTCGGGCGTCTCCCAGAGGACCAACGAGACGCGCTTGAGCAGCTTCGATCCGTGATCCGAGACTCGTTGCCGGAACTCGAGGAGTGCATCAGCTACGGGATCCCCGCCTTCTGCTTGGACGGGAAGCCTCTCGGCTCGTACGGAGCCAGCAAGAAGCACTGCGCCTTCTATCCGATGGACCCTGATCTACTGGCAGCTCATCTGGAAGAACTGTCGGGCTTCGAGACAAGCAAAGGGACGATTCGGTTCCAGCCGGGAACCCCTCTCCCTGTGATTTCTGTCAGAGAGATCGTTCTGGAGCGAGCAGCTTCGATCCGGAGGACTAACTAAATCGAGCTACGAGCTGCAGAGGAGCCATCCATCCCGCGGCTCTCACGGCCCCCAGGGTCCAAACTGCGGTCGTTGGTTCCCGTTGGGAGCTCAGCTGCCATGATCGCGATCATCGCCCGTTCCGCACGTCTCGCAGTCTTCGTGATATGTGACACTCGCCCCTCGTCGCCGCATGACCGTGATCGCCACCATGTTGGGAGAGCCAGATTCGGCGAGCAGAGGATTGTGGCCTAGGTCGATGTCGTCCCCACTTCCGATTCCGGCGTTGTCGGCGAGCGCCGCAATATCGACGATCTCGTTGTTGCTCAGTCCAAGCGATCTTAGACTAATCAGCCCCGACAGCGCGGCGATATCGACGATCTGGTTCCTCTTCAAATCCAGTTCCTCGAGATTCGTCAGGCCGGAAAGCGGGCCAATGCCGACGATCTGATTGTCGCCCAGCGAAAGGTATACGAGCCCCGTCAGGCCAGCCAGCGGACTGATGTCAGTGATCTCGTTGTCGCTCAGCCAGAGTCCCCTGAGGCTGGTCAGGCCTGCCGCCGCACTGATGTCGACAATCTGGTTGTGATCCAACCCGAGCGATTCGAGATGGATCAGGTCCGACAATGGGCTGATGTCGACGATTCGATTGGACGTCAGATCGATCGTCTTGAGATGGATCAAGTCCGACATCGCACTCAGATCGGCGATTCGGTTCCCTCCCAGGGCAAGCATCTCCAGACTGGTCAAACTCGAGAGTGCTCCGATGTCCGAGACCTCGCTTTCATACAGCCAGAGCTGCACAAGCGACGTCAACCCTGACAGCGGGCCTATATCGCTGATCGGGTTGTTGCCAATCGCAAGATATTCGAGCTTGCCCAGGTCCGACAGAGCTCCGACATCGGTGATCTGATTCCCTTCCAGATCAAGCCCTGTGAGATCGGTCAAACCCGAGAGTGGTCCGATGTCGCTGATCTGATTGCTGCCCAAACCGAGCGATTCCAGGTTAATCAAGCTCGCCAGAGGGCTGATATCAATGATCCCATTCTCATACAGCCAGAGCTTCGCGAGATTAACGCAGGCTTCGATCCCATCGAGGCTGACGATGCCGCGACCGTTGGCATCGAGCTCTGTCAGCCCCAGCAAGTCGACATCCTGGATGTTTCCCGCCGGTTTCCCGATCGCATCGCGAATCGCCGCTTCGAGTGCTCGATCGGGGAAGGCGACGGCAGATCCATCGGCCACCGATTCCGTCGGGGCGTCAGACATGGCTCCCTCAGACGCGGAGTCTGCGGGCTCGGCAGTCTGGGATGGAGCCTCCTCCACAGGCTCTTCCACTTCCTCATGAGCGACGGTCTCGGGTGCTGTGCCAGCAGGGCCAGTCGACTCATCGGGAGTCCCTTGGCAACCAGACATCGAAAAGAGGGCGAGAGCTCCCAGCACCAGAACAGCGGCGAGCGTCAGCGGCCGTCTACGGTCTTCATGTTTCAGGCAATCGGTTCGACTCATCATGGTAATCAGGTTATTCCAACCAACGGCTTTGACCAACAAGATCACACACAGGGAGCAGCCAGCCGCCTTTCCGTCTATGAAGGACGCCGATCATCGAGGTTGGAGGACAACTCTGGGGCGCGACGTTTCGGGACCATTGGACACACAGCAAGCTGCCGAAACGAAATGCTCTCATGCCTCTCGGTATCCGCTGAGAGCCTCCACTAGGCGGCCGAGTTCTTCTTCGCGTACATCCGCCGATCGAGCTCGGCGAGCAGCTCGTCGGGAGACCCTGTCGCACCGGTTTCCCTGTGAATGGCTCCTATGGCGAGGGTCACCGGGAACTCGAGCAGCGGGTTGATCTCATTCCTCCGACGCACCTCGGACTGGATGCGCTCCTCGACAAGGGCTGCCTTGCCATCGGTTTCCGGGAGGATCACGAGAAACTCGTCTCCGCCGTACCGAAACACATAGTCGGTCTCTCGCGTCTGCTGTAGGAGGATCATCGCAATCGCTTCCAGAACCCGGTCGCCCATCTGATGCCCAAAGCGGTCATTCACTTCTTTGAACCGGTTGATGTCGATCATCAGGAAGCCGATCGAGCGTCGAAACCTTTCGGCTCTGGCCAGCTCGCGATGCAGAATCTCGTCCAACGCATAGCGATTGAGCGTCCCCGTCAGGGGATCGTGGCGAGCCATGAACTCCAGCTCCTTCTCAACCCTGTGCCTGGCGTCCAACTCAGCGGCGAGGCGGTGCCAGAGATCTCGCATCATCCCAGCAGCTGAGCCAACCAGAAGGAAGACGAGATGGGACATCCAGAAGTTGCGCCCCAGAGAATCGAGAGGAGCAGAATCGCCGGCCGCCAGGAACATGAGCAGATTCACCGCGATGGAAAGGCTGGCAGCTGCAATCCCCGGCAAGAGGCCAAACGAGACCGCCGAGACGATTACCGGGAGAACAGCCAAGCCGATTCCGGCTCGACCGATCAATGGGAACAGGGTGATGAACGCGCCAGCATAGATGAGGGATGACACCGCCACCACAAGAACTCTGATTCGCAGCCGGGCTGTGCTCAGCCTGAGGACAACCGACGCTAGAAACGGCAGACGATACCGCTCCTCTGTCGCGTTGCTTCCCGGTTCATCCATGGCTCTCCATGTGAGAAGATACGCCGAGTGCACATCTGCTGGCCGGACAAGAAAGCCATTTCACCGTAGCGCTACACGGAACTCAGCCGAACAGGTGTCCGTCGAACGGTGGACCGATGCCTCGGGCTTTGGTTCCTTGCCAGTCGTAGCGGGCCATGGAACAGCCGCTAGACCGTGTCGGCCAGTTGACTGCCAATACGCTCGAATTCCTGGCGGCACTTGTGGAAGGCAGCCACGACTCTCGGATCGAAATGACTGCCGGACCCCTCATGAATTCGCCTTACAGCCTCCTCGTGCGACATCGCAGGCTTGTAGGGTCGTTTGGAGCGGATGGCATCGTACGCGTCCGCCACCGCGAAGATCCGCGCTTCGAGTGGGATGTCGTCCCCCTTCAATCCGTCGGGGTAGCCGGTCCCATCGAATCGCTCATGGTGATGTGCGCAGATGTTCTTCGCGATGCTCAGATAGCGATCCTGGAGGTTGTGTCTCTCGATGTCCGCTTGAAGAATCTCGGCACCGATCCGCGAATGCTGTTTCATGACCTCCCATTCCGCCTCGTCCAGGCTGCCAGCCTTCAAGAGAACGGAGTCGGGGATCGCGACCTTGCCGATATCGTGAAGCGGGCCGGCAAGGACGAGGTCCTCGATGAAACTCCTCGTCAGAACGGCACGGAAGTCAGGATGCTTAGCGAGTTCATGTCCCAAGTACGCCGAGTACCGCTGAACGCGTTCGAGATGCAACCCACTCTCCTGATCGCGTTCCGTCGCAAGAGTCGTCAGCGAATCGACCATTGCCGACTGCACGCGCGTGATCTTTCGCGCTCGCCGATAGTGGATCGCCGTGGCGGCGAACACGAGGAGGGCGCCGACGAGTAGCGTTCCGATCATCCCCGCCGTCCTTTGCAGATAGGCGCCTCTCATCGGCCTGACATCGATCTCTTTCACGACGCCCAACCAGCAACCGGGGATCGGCTCGACACTCTCATAGAGCAGCAGCACATCCGGGTTCCCTCCAACCGACAGAGCCCCGACTCCGTCCACCAGGGGCTGCGTCGATTCCTCGAGGTCGGTCGACCCATCGGGGCTCCTACGAAACCGGTATCCCGCCTCGGTTTGCAAGAACATCGTCGGGCTTAGGAGGTGAAAGAGCTCGTACGCATAGACATTGAGAATCACGATTCCGATCTTCTGCCCGGATGAGTCGGCGACAGGCGAGGCAACTCTGAACACAGGAACGTAGGGAACCTCGACAACCCCCTTCTCTACATTCAGATCGAGCGGCGAACTGTAGACGCTCCCCACATCCGCAGCCATCGCCTCGACGAAGTAGTAGCGACCGCTCTTGTCCTGAAGCTGTTGCTCGGCCACGACTTCGATCGCTGCGTCTTTCTTCTGATCGACGCGGACGACCTCCCACCCGGAGGAGTGGATGATTCGGACCTGATAGTACTCCGGGCGGCTGCCCAGGATGTTCGCGAAGTGTTCCTCCACGGTCCGTGCAGTCTCCCGATTGGACAGACTCCCGGCGATGTACTCAATCACCTCAGGCAGCGCCGTCAGCAGCTTCAGGTCCTTCACGTAGTGCTGGAAGTACGTGTCGATCGCCGTCGTCGTGCGACGCACATCCTCCGCCTCCAGCTGGATGCTGTGGTCTCGCTCCGCTACATACGCTTGTCGAGAGAAGAGCGACAGCAGAGATCCGAGCAGCGCTAGCAGGACAACGAGGATGAGCGTCAGACTCAAGATCATCCGAAGCTCGCGTCGAGATACAGCCACAGCCCCCCTCCCTTTGAACCATTCATTGCTGCAGGAGTCTCATTAATTCTGTTGCGAGACGAGCCAAGCAGAAGAGGGAATGGCTGTCCCGGACGTGACCAATGTCTCAGCGCGGTGCAACTTGGCAGGTCCCTAGGATGAAGATGCCCGCACCTCAAGCAGACACACGAAAGCGGACAAGCAGGCGGGCTTGTCGCCCGGTTGGCCGGGACACTTCATGACTCAAACGGCGCGTCAGGTCTGGAACACGGCTTGCTCACTCCAGCTCTCCCCTCGATCCAATCCTCGTTCTCACCGATCCGTCGGAGGACGACGAGCAATGGCCAGATAAGCACCGTCGAGACACCGCCGATGACGTATCCGGCACCCAGAGACACCGACTGAGCGATGGCACCGAGCGCCGTCTGCCCGATAACGCTTCCGCCGTTACCGACCATCGAATCGAAGGAGATCACGGTCGCGCGTTGCTCCGACGGCACAAGTTTGTGGAGGAACGCCTGCTTGACCGGCCCCATGGCACCGACGCTGAGCGTCAAGAGCAGGAGGAGTGCCAACGCGGCACCGAAGCTGTTTGCGAGCCCGATGCCGACCGCCGCGAGCGTACCGACCACGGCGCCCGCCAGGAGAATCGTCGTACGACGCGTGCACCACCTACCGACCCAGAGGACGAGCGCGTTTCCTGCGATGGTCGAAAGTGCGACGAGCGCGGCGACGACGCCGGCGACCCAAACCAGATCCAGGCCCAGAAGCTCGAGCAGATAGGGCTGCCACGCGTAGAACGCCCACATCATGAATCCCATCTGCACGAAGGAGCAGAGCATGAGCAGTCGGACCCTCCGCCGTCGCCAGCCGTACGCAATGCTGTCACGGGCAATCGCGCCCATGTCCCTTGGAAGGGAACGGAGCGTGACTCCTCTCGGACTGAAGCCAACCTCGCGCATCGTCAGCAGGGCGTATCCGAAGAGGGCTCCGAGCAGCACGGCACGCAGAATGTAGGGGAACGCAAGATCGAGGCCGCCGATCGCTCCACCTCCGACCGTCCCGACCAACATCGCCGCACCGCTGACGATCTGGCCCTTGGAGAAGACGCTGTCGAGGCTCCCGGAGAACCCCGTCGCGGCGAGCGCATCGACCAGCCATGCCTCGACCGCCCCGGAGTAGAACGTGTAGCCGAGCCCGAGCAGGATCGACATTCCGGCGAACCACGGAAAGCCGAGGCTCCAAATGCCGCCTGCGACGTAGCCGACCGTTCCGAGGAGCACGACGATCGTGCTCGCGAGAAACGAGATCCTCCGTCCCCGCGCATCGGCGAGGATCCCCGTCGGGATCTCGAAGAGCGCCATGCCCGCGGCGAAGACCGCGTTCGCCACGAAGACCTCAAGGATAGAGAGACCTGCATCGAGGAGAAAGAGCGTGTTCACTCCCCAGATCAGCGAGGCGGACAGCGTGTACAAGCCGGCGATGACCAGATAGCTGCGGACGACTCTCTGAGTGGTAATCGGGATCTCCCCGCTTTCACCTCTGGGAGCGAAAGAGGCTGGTCTCAGGCTAGGCCAAGTCGCCCCGTTCGGGCAACAACGTGGCTGGCACGGCTGAACAGTAGATTCCCCCCGACTTCGGTGAGATCACCGATTCCCTACCCACTGGAGGCGATCTCTGGCCACGTTGGCCCACCTTGACCCTCCCGCTACGTGAGGGTTTATCCTTGGGCCACGAGGTGGAAGAGCATGCATCGAATCGGAGAAATCGCGGAGCTTGCTGGCATCAGTCTGCGGACCCTCCGCCACTACGACGAGATTGGTCTCGTGGTCGCATCCGAGCGGAGCAACGCTGGGTACCGCTTGTACACCCAGGACGATGTCGAACGCCTCCAGCATGTTCTCTTCTATCGGGAGCTCGGTTTTGGATTGGAAGCCATTCGGGATCTTCTCGAGAACCCGTCTGCCAGCCGAGAAGCGGCACTCCGAGCCCAGCAGGATCTGCTGCGTCAGCGAATGGCTCATATCAAGGCGATGATCGACGGAATCGATAGCACACTCCGGCTGATGAAGGAAGGTGTCCGAATGGAGCCAGAGAAGCTCTTGTCAGTGTTTGGGAAGTTCAACGCGAAGCAGTACGAGGACGAAGTCAAGGCTCGCTGGGGGAACTCGGATGCATACCAGGAGGCAACCAAGCGGACGGCCCTCTTCACCAAGGAGGATTGGCGTCGCATCCAAGAGGAGAGCGCTGAACTCCTGAGCCGCCTCCTCGATGCTTTCGAGCGAGGGCTCGACCCAACCGACCAAGAAGCGATTCGGATCGCAGAAGACTCACGCCTCCAAATCAGTCAAACCTTCTACCCATGTTCGCGGGAGATGCACGCCCAGCTCGCGGAGTCTTACGTCACTGATCCCAGATTCCGAGCCCACTACGACAGCGTCCGCGACGGACTCGCCGATTGGTTCGCTGCGGCGATCCGGGCGAACGCGAAGCGGCCTGTTGCAGGAGAGTGAGCTCGTAGCATGCGCGACGGCGCGTCAGTCGCCTCTGCACTCCCAGAGTGCGCGGAGCGTCTCGAACCAAGCGTCGATCGCCTCCCAATAGGCAGGCATGAAGTCATTCAGCGAGTGCCCGGCCTCCGGGAAGACGATGATGCTGAGATCAGCGTTCTCGGCCGTCGCGAAGTACTCCTTCAGGAGCTCCACGCTCCGCGCAACCGGAACGTTCAGGTCGTCTTCCCCGAACAGCGCCAAGGTTGGGCAGAGTACCCGCTCGAAGTACTCCCGCGGGCTGGCCAGCAGTGACGCCGCGGCAGCCTCCGCAGTCGATGCAAGCTGACCAGGAGGAATCCTCCGCAAGCTCGGGAGATAGAGATCGCCGAGGTAGAGAGCCTCCGCCCACGGCTCCGCGTCGATCGCTTCGAGGATCGCGATCACCCTGGCCAGCTCCTCCTCCGGGTTTCGTGCCTCCTTCCCGTAGACGATCTCCGCGAGCTCGGCCCACGGGCCGCTCCCGAGCTGAGATAGATCCGATTCGTTCTCCGCCTCGAAGATCGGGAAAGGGATTAGGCCTTATACCGTCAACTTACAAGATCAGGGCTTCGCTTCCTCTGCACACATCCGCATAATGGGGGCAATAGCCGATGTTGTAGGAGGCAGCTATGAGCGCCCGACAAGACATTCTCACATGGGTAGAAAGTGAACTCCGCATGTACCGACAGAAGTATCCAGGCAACGCCAGAGCCTTCAGCTACGAAGACGCTGATGTGCACGGATGGACACTAGAGGACATTGAGGATGCCGTGGCAATCCTAGAGGAACGCGGAATTGCGGTCAGGAAGGGAGAAAGCTTCCATCACATAGCTGCAATGCTTGCGCCGGGAGCATAGGGGCAGATTCGATGCTCTCGGGGTAGTGAATCGCTTCATCAGGAAGTCCCTGCAACAGCAGGCGAATCGCTCGAATCGTTCTTCCTGTGTGCCCTAGAGGAACGGAACATCTGGACATAGCACAGACTGCTGCCTCGCGCGAGAGTAGATCTGCGATGCCTGCTGCTTCCTCAAGAACTGGAGCCAGTGCTCCCTGCAAACGGATAGCCCAATACCCGACTTTCTGACAATCTGGGATTTCCATGTTAGCTTCCCACTCGGCATCGCCTGGTCTGCTCATCGTTCCCTCCTTGCATCTCGGGAGAGACAACAAGAAGGAGGCTCTACGCTTGCAGACCGGCATTGGGTAGACTGAGCAGGGATCAGCAGTACAAGGAGCAGGTCTTGAGCGATATGATGATCGACGATCGCGAGTTCGATACCCCGAAGTACAGCCCGGTCTGCACGTACTGCAAGCACGTGAGAGGCTTCCGGGTGTGCACGGCGTTCGAGGAGATCCCGCTCGAGATCTGGAACGGCGAGAACAAGCACCACGAGCCATACTTGGGCGATCGCGGAATCAGGTTCGAGAAGGCAGCGACCCAACCTAGCCTGCGCACCTCGCTACCACAGCCTCGAAGATGTCAGGATCGTGCCGATGGTTGTATCGGAAAGCGAACTCGTTGAGGTAGGCTTGTAGGTACTTCGAACTGACCCGGTGGTAGGTCCCGATGATCGCCCGCTTGAACAGACTCCAAAAGCTCTCGACCCCCATGGTGTGGACGTTGCCGTTGACGAACGTCTGCGTGTGGCAGATCGTCTCATGTCGGTAGCCCTGAGCAGCCGTCTTGTAGCTCTTCAGTTCGTCGGTGACGAGCAGTGCAACCCAGTCGTCAAGGACCTCTGCGAGCGTCTCGGCTTTGAGATTCGGCACGACAACCGCAGCCATCGATCCGCCTCGCTGTTTCATGCCGACGACGATGTCTTTGTTGGGAGCACCGCGCCCACGCTTGCCGCCCGACGTCTTCCCACCGATGTAGGCGTCGTCCACCTCGACGATCCCACAGAGACGATCCTCAAACCCGTACCCTGGACGCATCGCCTTGCGGATCTGCATCGCCATTCGCCACGCGGTTTTGTATGTGACTCCAAGGGATCGCTCAAGCTGTTTGGCACTGATCCCCTTCTTGCTGTTGCAGATGAGCCATATGGCGGTAAACCACTTCTGAAGAGGTGTTCTACTGCGGTGGAAGATCGTTTGGGAGGTCACGGAAAAACGATGACTGCACGCTCGACAGGCCCACAGACGCACTGTCGAGATCCAGTACGGCCGTTTCGCGCCACAGATCGGGCATTCCACACCATTCGGCCAGCGCATACGCTTCAGGAACGCCTCTGCTTTTCGCTGAGTCGAGAACCGTTTCTGCAGCTCGAACAGATCCATGATTAACCTCCTATGGATCTAGTATACAGCTATGTGGCTAGTAAGTCAAGGGGATAACGCTTAAGGGATTTGCCAGTCGATGAGGAGTCGAGAGACGAGGACGGCCTTGACGAGATCCTCGCCTGAGACTCCGAAGGCACGGGATTGCATCTCCACACCATAGACCTGTTGCTCGGCGACTGAGACCGTCGTCCCGGAAACCATGATCAGGAAGGCGACACTCTTCGGTGCTTCGGCGGCGGCCATCGCAATCACCCATCCGCCCTGACTGGCGCCCCACAGCCCGACCCGCCCCGGATCGATCTCCGAGCAGCCGCGCAGGAATGCCGCCACGGCAAGCGTCTCCTCGGCGCGTGCCGCCAGCGAATCGAATCCCCGCTCCCCCTCTGAGCGCCCGATCCCGGGTGGGTCGTAACGGAGACACGCGAACCCGCGAACCGCGAACCTTCGCGCATGCATCGCGTGAACCGCTGCCAAGGCGCCGTCGCGCCCTTCCGCATCCGCCGCTCCGGCGATCAGCGCGATCGCAGGATACGGACCTTCGGAGGTCGGCAGCGTGAGAACGCCGTGGAGCGTGACCTCGCCGTACGGGATCGCGACCTCGCGCTCGGTCCAGAGGGCGACATTGCCGGTCTGCTTGCCAGCTGTGCCAAGACCGCACAGGAGGACCAGACAGATTCCGCTCAGGCCAAGATGCAGGAGTCTTCGATACACAGGCTATCTCACCCTTCCTGTTCGATCGTGCGTGTGATCTCGCAATCCGACTAGCGTTGCTACTTCATCATCTCGTTCACGGCGTCGAAGTCCTCCGGAGCCAACGGACCGCGGCTGATCGCCTCCACGAGTCCCTCCACCTGCTCCACCGTTCGGAAGCCGGGGATCGGGACCGCCCGCGGGTGCCTCCGCCAGATCCACCCGATCGCCCCCTGGACGTAGCTGCGGCCGTCTCTTGTCAGGGCCGGGCGAAGCGAGTCGGCACGCTCGAGAGCTTTCAAGAAGCCCTCATCGCCGAACCAGTCACTCCGGCGATCGTCTTCGGGGAGAACCGTATCCGGCGTCCAGCGTCCCGTCAGAACTCCGGTCAGCAACGGGATCTTGCCGATGCTCCCCAGATCGAACTCGTCGCAGAGCGACAGGATCTCGGGGGCATCCATGAAGACGTTCAGCCGGTGCTCGATCGCCGTGCAGTGCGGCCCCTCCGCGAAAAGCCTCGCACGCTCGACATCGTTGGTGCTCCAACCGTAGAAGCGGATCTTCCCCTTGGCCACGAGGTCTTCGAGCGCGTCGCGAATCCCCACGGCCTCGTCGAGCGGCACATCGCGGATGTGGAGGATGTAGATGTCGATCACATCCGTCTGCAGGCGGCGGAGGCTCCGATCGCAGGCGTCCTCGACGTAGCCGGGCGTGAGGCGGACGTCCTCCAGAGCCGTTCCTGTTTCCTCATCGAACATCTCGCCAAACTTGGTCGCGATGACCACCCGATTCCGGATACCCCGAAATGCCTCCCCCAAGATTCGCTCAGCCCGGCCCGCCCCGTACACATCGGCGGTGTCGAAGAAGTTGATCCCTCGATCGAGCGCAATCCGGATCGCTCGCTTTGCCTCGGCAACTCCTTCTGGCGTCGTCTTCCCACCCTCATCACCGTCTCGGGAGTATCCCAAGCCTGCGATTCGTGCCGTTCCAAGACCCAACGGACTGACCTCAAAGCCGCTACGACCGAGTCTTCGTTGCATGAAAGCTCCTACCTTCGGGGGTGCGAGGAGTCTACTGCATGCGCTCAGGTGTTGCGGGCCCGCGGACACCGTCTGCCGAGGCGCTTCCACCTAGGACAGCAATCGATGTTCTCGGTCAGCAGCTTCTTCACGTCCCCCTAGATCACCCGGTACACGTAGACCAGCGACATGTAGATTCCGACGCCGACGAAGACGGCGCCAGTGATGACGCGCATCCATCGTTCGACCTGCGTCACACGCTCGAACAGCTTCCCCAGCCACCGCGCGCCAAAGGCCAGCACGATTGCGAAGACGACCACGGGCACCGCCGTGCCGATCCCGTAGAGGAGCGGCAGGAGTACGCCCGACTGATGCTTCATGGCCAGTGGAAGGAGACTCCCGAAGAAGAGCGCCGCCGAAACCGGGCAGAAGGAGAGGGCGAACAGGATGCCCAGCGCCAACGCGCCCGCGAGCCCCAGCCGCTCGACGCGCCGCTGCAGCCGCTCGCTCATCCCTCGCCCGCGGAATCGCACCCGGATGAGTCCAAGCATCACCATCCCGACGAGGATCAGGATGGGCCCGAGAAGCTTGTTCATCCACATCTGAAGGGCCAATGAGACCGTCGGCGCCGACAGCAGGCTCTTCACCAGGAGCACCGCAATCACGACATACACGAGGGCGCGGCCCAGGGTGTATAGCAGCCCCGACAGCAGAACGCCGACGGGCGAACCCGTGCGCCTCCCGACAAAGGAGATGGCCGTGATGTTGGTCGCCAGCGGACACGGACTCACCGAGGTCAGGATCCCGAACCAGAGCGCCGATGCAGCAGCCATCGCCAGTCCGCTCATCGGCATGCCTCCAGGAAGGTCCGTGTCTCGCTCTCAACGTAGGCAGCAAACCGCGGCTCACGTCGGATCAGGCTCCACGCCTCGTCGAGCGCCACCCAGGCGGCCTCCTCACCGTCCACGGTTCGGACGAGAACCAGCGTCGGCTTCGCCAAGTCGTACCGCACGACGTAGTGTTGCTGCTTCTCCATGTCGATCGTCGTCCATCGCAGACGACCTGCCGCGACCTCGTCTGCGAACGCCGTCTCTATGGCGGCCTTTGCCGCGTCCTCGATGTTCCTGCAGGTGCGGCATCTCCGGGTGTTGTGGAAATAGATCGCGTCAACGACACAGAGTGGCCCTTGCGCAGAGGCATCGACCTCAACGCCCCCAGCCTCCGGATCTGACGCAAGCGGAGCATCCTCAGTCGCTGTGCCGTCGGGGCTCTCCACAGGCGCGTCGGCCTCCGAAGCCATGGCCGTCTTTGCGACCGTATCTTCTGCACCTGGCACGGAGTCTGTCGGAGCGACCTCCTGGGCGATCAGCAGGCCCACCGTTGCCCCGACAAAGAGCAGCAAGGCGATCGTTGCGGAGCGCTTGAGGAGTCTCATCGCCTTCCTCCCGTCACGTCGTCAGAATCGCCTTCAGCTCTTCCGGAGTCGCAAGCTTGCCGACAAGCACGATCTCACCATCTACCGCAAGCGCCGGCGTCATCATCACGCCCCGCTCGGCGATCTCGACGATGTCCTTCACCTTCACGATCTCCGCTTCGAGCCCCAGCTCAGTCACGGCCTGCTGCGCGTTTGCCGCAAGCTCTTCACACTTCGGGCACCCGGTTCCCAGAATCTCGATCTTCAACTTGACCTCCCTTTCTCTAGCCAACGATGAGTCCGAAGACCTTCCCGGTCAGCGTCGCCGCGATGACGACGAGTGCGACGTAGGCCAGCGTCTTCTTCGTTCCGAGGATCTTGCGAATCACCAACATGTTGGGAAGGGAAAGCGCTGGACCGGCCAAAAGAAGTGCTAGCGCCGGACCATCGCCCATTCCTGAGCCCATCAACCCTTGAAGAATCGGAAGCTCGGTCAGCGTCGCGAAGTACATGAGCGCTCCCGCGAGGCTGGCTGCGAAGTTGGAAAGCCAGCTGTTGCCTCCGACGGCGTTGGCGATCCACTCCGGAGGGATGAGCGCAGTGTGCCCAGGCCGCCCGAGCAAGAAGCCAGCGATCAGCACGCCTCCAAACAGATAGGGAAGGATCATCTTCGCGTAGGACCACGCAGAGCCGCCCCACTCCATCGCCTCTTTCCTCGAGTACCAGCGGACCATCAAGCCAGCCAGCGCCAGGAGAAGTGCTCCGGCAATGAAGAAGCGAACCCGGTAGATCGACGTGTAGGGTGATGGGGCGTACTCAAGCGATGCTATCTCGCTCTTCGGGAGGGTTGTAATCTCATCGGCACCCGGGAGTTTCACGAGGAGCGCTTCCGATGTCTCCCCGGCTCGGGTTGCCACGATCGTCGCTCCACTCACCGTGTCCACCGAGATCACGCCCGGCTTGCCCCAGTTGGCGAAGACAAGGATCAAGATCATCAGAGCGACTGGGATCGCCGTCTTCCAGATCGGCTTCCCATTCTCGGGAAGCGGCGCCGTCGCGGCTGCCTCTTGCTTCTCAGCTTCCTCTCTCCGGAAGAGGAACTGCATCGTTGCGCCGATGACCACGGCAAAGACCACGGCGCCGATCGCGCGGGCGAGTCCGAACTGCAGCCCAAGAATCCGCCCTGTCAGGATGATTGCGAGGATGTTGATCGCGGGGCCTGAGTAGAGGAAGGCAATGGCCGGACCGAGACCCGCCCCTCGCTTGTAGATCCCCGCGAAAAGCGGAAGGATCGTGCAGGAGCAGACGGCCAGGATCGCACCGGAGACGGCCCCCACGCCGTAGGCGACGACCCGTTTCGCCTTGCCGCCCAGGTACTTGATGACGCTCGCCTGCGAGACGAAGACGGCGATCGCGCCCGCAATGAAGAAGGCGGGCACGAGGCAGAGGAGCACGTGCTCGCGCGCATACTCCTGGAGCATGAAGAAGGCCTCCATGATCGCGTTCCGCACCGTCTCGCTCGAGAAGGGCACGAAGAAGGCGAACAGGAAGACGCTGGCGATGATCGCGAAGATCCGCAGTTCTCGTTTCACGCTAGGCCACCCTTTCCCCTGTCAGCGTCGCAAGGCGTTCCAGCACGTCAAGGAGCTCCGGATCTGCGAGCGACCACATGACGCGGACGCCCTCCCTCCGGGACTGAACGAGACCGGCCCGTTCGAGCAGGGCGAACGAACGCGAGACGACCGAGGGATCGACGCCCAGTTCCGGGGCGAACTCGCAGCCGCATCGCTCCCCATCCGCGAGGAGCCGAAGCATCCGCTCTCGAAGTGGATGAGAGAGAGCCTTGCCAATGAGCGTCAGCGCCGTGCTTTCGCGCAAGATGACCTCCTTGGTTCATTGCGCATTTTAGCAATAATCCAGAAGATGCGTCAAGTGCCTACACGACCGCGGGAGCCATCGGGTAGGATGCTCGTCAAGCTGATCCCACAAGGAGCGTGATGTGTATGGGAAAGGGTGAAAAGGGACTCGATCGAGGCGCATTGATCATTGGCGGCACAACAATGATCGGTCTGGGCGTGGGGTTCATCTTCTTTCATCGGTCTATCTTCTGGTTCCTCGCTTCCCTGATGATCGGAATCGGGTTCGGCCTTCTCGTTGCGGCGCTCTTCGGCATGAGCCAGTCGCGAGAAGACACGTAACGATTCAAGACATATGAAGCATCGACGCATCATCGTGACGAAGGCGGGAGGTCCGGAGGTTCTCCAGGTCATCGAAGAGGAGCTCCCCGAGCCAACGGCCGGTCAGGTCCGCGTGAAGGTTCTCGCTGCCGGCGTCTCCGCCTACGACGTCATGGTCCGCAGCTCTCGTCTGCTGCCGCCGAAGCCCCCGTTCACGCCGGGCGTCGACATCGTCGGGGTGGTCGACAAGCTCGGCGAGGGAGTCGCCGATCTCGAGCCGGGGCAGCGCGTTGCAGCCTTGCTTGGGTTCGGAAACGGGGGCTACGCGGAGTACGTCTGCGTCCCCTCCGAGGGGCTGGTTCCCGTCTCGCCACAGCTCGACCCGGCGGAGGTCGTCTGCCTGATTGCCAACTACCTGACCGCACATCGCGTCATGTACGAGACAGCCGTGATCGAGAACGGCGAGCGGATCCTGGTTCAAGGAGCGGCCGGCGGGGTCGGATCCGCCATCCTCGAGCTCGGGCGACTGGCCAATCTCGAGATGGTCGGCACGGCATCGAAGCACAACCACACAATCGTCGAGTCCTTGGGCGGCACACCGATCGACTACCGATCCGAGAACGTCGTCGCTCGCGTCCGCGAGATCACCGGGGGCGGCACCGATGCCGCATTCGATCACATCGGCGGATTCCGACAGCTGCTCCGCTCGTACCGATCCCTCCGGAAGGGCGGGCGGCTGGTCTGGTACGGTGTCGCGGCGACCAAGACCTACGGAATCCGGATCATCCCCTACAGCATCCTGACAATGCTCCTTCTTCGATTGATCCCCGATGGCCGAAAGGCCCTCTTCGCCTCGGACGAGAGTGAACACACGCAGAGAGCCCTCCCGGAGTTGCTCGATCTCCTGTCCGAGGGGAAGCTGCGACCGGTGATCGCCGAGCGGATTCCGCTGACCGAAGCACGACGCGCTCACGATCTGATCGAACGCGGCGGATATGCAGGGAAGTTTGTCCTAACCACCGAGTCTGAAGGAGGAGGTATCTCGTGACCGCAGAACCCGCGAGGGAGGCTCGGATCGCGCTCGTCTCGTACCACCACAAGAACACCGAGAAGATCGCTCATGCGATCGCTGAGGTACTCAACGCCAGGATCGTCGCGCCGAAGGATGTCGGACCCGATGACGCCCGCCCGGGAGACCTGATCGGCTTCGGTTCCGGGATCTACGGCGCCAAGCATCACCAGAACGTGCTCGACCTCGTCGATCGGCTTTCGCAATCGACGGGAGCTCGCGCGTTCATCTTCTCGACGTTCGGTGCGCCGAAGTTCCTGGTAACGCCGACATTCATCAAGAAGAACCACGACGCCATACGCGAGAAGCTGTTGTCCAAGGGATTCACCATCGTGGGTGAGTTCGGTTGCGCCGGCTGGAACACGAACAGCTTCCTCCGCTACACCAAGGGCCTCAACAGAGGGCGGCCGAACCCCGAGGACCTTGATCGCGCGCGGGCATTCGCGCGCAGTCTCACAAGGAGTGACCCATGAGAGCGATCGTCCAGGATAGATACGGAGCGCCAGGAACTGTTCTGACGCTCCGAGAGATCGACAAACCGGTTCCGAAGGAAGGAGAAGTCCTCGTTCGAGTGGCCGCAGCATCGGTGCACCGCGGCGACTGCTTCCTCGTTCAAGGCAAGCCGTTCCTGATGCGGATGATGACCGGCCTCCTCCGGCCGAAGCCCGGGATCCCAGGGTTCGATATCGCCGGCCGCGTCGAGGCAATCGGAACGGGTGTCTCCGACTTCGCGGCAGGAGATGAGGTCTTCGGTAGCTGCGAGGGCGTCTTCGGCGCCTGCGCGGAGTTCGTCTGCGCGCAGGCCTCGAAGCTCGTTGGAAAGCCAGCCGGCGTCAGCTTCGAACAGGCGGCAGCCGTTCCGACGTCCGGGCTCGCAGCGCTTCACGGTCTTCGCGAAGCTGGCAGACTCGAGCCGGAGCAGAAGGTCCTGATCAACGGGGCGTCGGGAGGCGTCGGCAGCTTGGCCGTTCAGATTGCCAAGGTCCTCGGGGCCGAAGTCACCGGCGTCTGCAGCACACGAAACGTCGAGATGGTTCGATCGATCGGAGCAGATCATGTGGTCGACTACACGACCGAGGACTTCACGAACAGCGACCGGCGATACGATCTGATCCTCGACAATGTCGAGAATCGATCGCTCAAGGAGGTTCGGCGTGCTCTCGTGCCAAGAGGGACCTTGGTCTTGAACAGCGGCTCCGGCGCTGCGGGGCTCCGGCTGCTGATCCGCCTGATCAAGCCAATGCTGCTGGCCCCCTTCGTCCGGCAGAGGCTTGTCCGCTACCTCTCGGTGCCGAAGAAGGGGGATCTGGACTACTTGGCGGAGCTGCTCGAGTCTGGCCGACTGACGTCGGCGATCGATCGGACGTACCCACTGGAAGAGGTGCCTGCAGCGATGGATCATCTCTGCGCTGGCCATGCGCGTGGCAAAGTCGTCATCGCTGTTGAGGATGGGCAGACGGACTAGCGCTCGGAGATCAGACTCACGTAGGGAAGAGGGAGGAACAGACGATGAAGTGGGACGATCGAGCAGGGTTGGCCATCGGCGGCGGGACGATGATCGGACTCGGCGTGGGCTTCTTCTTCCTTCGGATGTCCCCACTCTACTTCGTGGGATGTCTCCTCGCAGGTATCGGCGTCGGCCTGGCCGTCGCGGCCATCATCTCGTCCAAAGGCGAGTAGATTGACGGGGCGAGCGGCTACGATTCGCCCTCTCGAGATTGCCGCACCCACCACAGAATCGCGAACCCGATCGGGGCCATCACGACCAGGGCGAGTAGGCCTAGCAGCGGGAGCGCCTCAAGTCTGGTGAAGCCTAGAGCCAATGCAGGAAGGGCGCCGAGAAGCATCGTCCCTCCAGCGATGTAGTGGATCCGTCGAATGTCGGTCGAGTGCCGGACGATGCGGACCAACCCGCCAATCGCAAGAAGCGTCAGCGCCACCATACCGACGAGAATCCATCGAGCATCTGCGCTTAGGTGCTCCCCGGCGTGCAATGCGGCATGGGAGACAGAGGCACCCGTACCGGCAATCCCCATCGTGAGGAACAGGTGGAAGTAGAACCAGCCGATGATCCCCTGCGGCCCTCGCTTGGGAGTCAGCCCAGCAGCGGTGTCGAAGTAGATCCACCAGAGGCCGACGGCGATCATCGTTCCAGCTGCAGCCACGCCGAAGAGGCCCCAGCTGAGATGATGGTGCCCTGCCACGCCACTGATGACGCCGGCGATCACTTCGCCGAGGACGATGATGGTGAACAGTCCCAGCCGCTCTGCGAGCGAGGGCGTGACTTCCGAAGAAAGCTCGACCTGCGCTCTCACCTCCTCGCGCGTGCGGTGAAGCGACATGATGAGGACGGGCAGGAGGAAGGAGATCGAGATTCCTGCTCCCCAACACCACAGCCTCCATGCCTCGGGCACGAAGACCGAGACAGCGAACAGGATCGCACAGGCAAGCATCGCGCTCGAGTAGGGCCTGGAGAGCGGACGATGGTCTGGATCGTGCACACCGGTCCGCCACCAGAGATACGTCAGGATGAGCTGATACGCCGCGTACGAAAGGGCGAACCCGACGAAGGAGTGATGCAGTGGATCGTGCGCGAAGATGGCCATCGCGACGACGGCGAACATCTGCAGGAAGGTCAGAACCCTGGCGCGGAAGTCGTCGGAGCCATGATTCTCGTGATAGAGACTCCCATTCAGCCACGCCCACCAGACGATCAAGAACAGGAGCGCGAACTCGCCGAGGCCGACAAGCCCCATGTGCGCGGAGAGTCCGTGGGCCACGCGGGCAATCAGGACGACGAAGACCAGGTCATAGAAGAGCTCGAGGAACGTGACGCGCCGCTCATCCGGCCGATCGCGCAGAGCGCGTGGGGGATGCCAGAGGTCCTGAAGTCGGTGTCGTCTTGGGCTCACGCGCTCTCCATTCCTGCCCTCCAGCAACGCAGCTACGGACTCGCGGAGTCGTCCTGAACTCGAAGTGCCTCGATCTCATCGAGGCTCTGCGCCGTGGAGACAACGATCGTTTCTTCGACGATGCCCGCTTCGAGTTCGACGATGGCTTCCCAGATCCAGGCAGGGACCGTCGCCCGATTCCCCGCCCAGTTCGACAGCGTCTCGTAGAAGGAGTCCTCCGAGATGGCGCCTGCACTCATGCCGAAGCCGATGAACTCCACAAGGTCGTCCAGCCCGCTGATCCCGAGCGCGCTTTCGGCCAGGCCGAGGCTCCGGATTCCTCCCTCGAATGTGCCGTTGACCACCCCCTCGACAGCCAGGAGGGTCGCTCTGTCGATCCGCTTCATCGCACTCGCCAACCCGTAATGGCCGCCACCCAGGTAATCCTGATTCGCATCCACGCCGAAGTAGTAGGGAGGTCCCGTGGATGTTCCAACCGATTCATGATGCTCCGTGATCGCCTCGTGAATCCCGAGGCCGAGCGCACCGGCAACGTTGAAGACCGAGCCGGCTCCCATCGCGAGCATCGCTTCGGCGGCAGCCTTACCGATGGCGATGTCTCGGAACGTCCCGGCGTAGGTGTAGAGAACCTCCACGTCGCTCCTTGTGCCCGTGGCTTCGAGGAAGCGTGTCTGCCCCCACGCAACCCCGAAACGATAGCCGGCTTCGAAGTTGTGGAGCACGGGCATCGTCATGCCGAGCACGATCCCCACATGGGAGATGCCGTAGTGCGAAGCCGTCATCGCCGCCAGGGCGCCGATCAGAGCGGACACCTCGTTGTCGCGGAAGACGATCGCCATCACATTCGGTCGATCGGGTACATACCCTCCCACGGTCACAAAGCGCTGATCGGGGTACTCGTCAGCAGCCTGCGAGATCGCATCCGCAAGGAGCGATCCGAAGCTGATGATCAGATCGAATTCCCCCGTGCGAGCGAGATTCCGAAGGTTCGGCAGATTGTCGGAAGCCGACACGCTCTGAACGGTCACGAGCTCCAGCCCGAAGCGGTCCGCCGCCTCGCTTGCCCCCTTGTATCCCATATCGTTGAACGACAGATCGCCCCGTCCGCCATCCAGGAGGACGGCAATTCTGTTCGTGAGCGCTGAACCCGACACGGCCGGGATCAGCAAGAGCAAGAGCACCACAAGACTCCGTCGGAATGCATTCATCTCTGTCTTCGCTCCTTCCAGCAAGAACGAGGGACGGCTCGCGCCCACTCCACAGCCATGGCGAGCACGAACGACACCGAGGTGTCTCCTCTGGTGGTTCTAAGTCTCCGTGAACTCCCTCAGCAATGCCTCAATGGCGTCCCGGAAGACCTCCTTCAGGTGATCGGGATCCATCGGGTAGCCGGATGCGTCGATGGCGGCCTGCTGCTTCTCCGTCGGGCTCCAGACCGGAGCCATCCCGATCAGGAGCGATGAACTCGCCTGGAGGAAATCGGCGACCGCCTGCCCGTCGCGGAACGGCAACGCGCCTGCCAGCGCCTCGCCCAGCTGTCCGAGGTCCGACATCAGCTCGATCTTGAAAGCGGTCAGCCGTTCGACCGAGGAGTTTCGCTCCAGGATCGGGAAGAGGACGGAGAGCAGCTCGATCATCCGCTCCTCTTGAATGCTCTTCTCGGACCAGATCGCCGCAAGCGCTTCCGCGGTCCAATCGGCCTTCGAGCGGATCGCCTCGACGATGTCACAGCACCAAGCTCGAAGGTCTTCCTTCAGGAGTTCGAGATAGACCTCCTCTTTCGTCGAGAAGTACTTGTAGACGTTGGAGCGCGTCCAGCCGGCTTCGCGGGCGATCATCGCGATGGTGATCCCCGCCAGCGGCGTTGACTCGTACAGCCGGGCGGCGGCATTCGTCAGCTCGCGGATGCGCTCTGCCTTCTGTTCGTCGCTTCTCGCACGCTGCCAGGCCATCGTCCCTCGTTTCTCGATCGCGTCATCTTCCCCGATTCGGGCACGCTCTCAAAGGGCTATGCAGGCTGAAGTACCTGGATCTCCTGCAATGTGTAGTCCTGAGAACCCATGCCGATGCGTTCCGCATACGCGATCGTTCGCTGACCTCGGAACCTTCGTCCCCGCTCCGCCGCCATGTCACAGCACGCCTTGTCGATGGCAACCGGATCGGTCGACGCGAAGATCCCGAAGTCGTCCATGACAGGCCTCATCTTCCGTCCCTCGCAGTCGCAGCCACGGGTGATGTTCATGGCGAAGTTCATGTAGAGGTTTCGCTTCCCGAGCTGCGCCGCATAGGCGCCTTCGGCGAGCCGCTCGCCGAACGAGTTCCCCATCCCCGCAAGCATGCTCACCACGCCCCGAGCCGACATGACCGAGATCGCCTTGTGAGGACAGGTCGCCATGCAGGCACCGCACCCCACGCACTTGTCATGGTCAATGTACGATCGCTTCTCCTCGATGACGAGTGCATCCTCGTGGCACCGGGTTTGGCAGAGCTTGCATCGCTTGCACTTCCGGTTGCTGATCTGAGGCTTCACGCCACGGTGCATCGCGAGCTTCCCGCCCTTGGCGGCGCACCCCATCCCGAGCTGCTTAATCGCCCCGCCGAAGCCGGCCATCATGTGCCCCTTGAAGTGGGCGAGCACGAGCACCTGGTCGTAGTCGCTGAACGCCCCTCCCACCTTGAATGTCTTGAAGTGCTTCTTGTTGATCTCGACTTCGGTGAAGTGTTCGCCCGCTTCCCCGTCGGCGAACATGATGGGAAGCCGAGTGAATCCATGCTCCCGGGCCGTCTGCTCGTGCACGTCGCTCCGGTAGCGCTTGCCGCCGTAGAGAACGCTCGTCTCCATGAAGCAGGGTTCGACGCCCCTCTCCTCGAGGAGGTCGATGACGCCATCGTAGGTCTCCGACCTCACGTACGTCACGTTCCCCGCCTCGCCGAAGTGGACCTTCAGCGGAATTCGCTCTGCGAGAGCGACGTTCTCCCTCTCGATGAGCGTCGCCAGCAGCGTCTTCGAGACCTCCTGGATCGTCCCGATGTCAGTTCCATTCTCGATCCTCTGCCAGTAAACCGTTGATGCCATTCCTTGCATCCCTCCCTTCTTGCGGACGAAGTCCTCGCCGTTCGTCCTTACCCCATGAACCGCTTGAGTACCCAATCGAAGACGCGGTCTCCGAACCACTTTCGGATGAAGAGCATGGGTCGAGCCATGTAGCCGGCGACGTAGCGCGTGCGCGGGCGACGAGCCTGCAATGCCTTCGAGATGACGTTGGCGATCAGCGAGGGCGGAGATCCGGCGCTCCCACGCTCGTACGTGCGCCGAGTCATCTCGGCCATACGTTGGATTCGCTCGTGGTAGGCACCACCTTTCGAGCGCTTGAGCATCGGTTCGAGCATGACGTCGCCGAACTCGGTTTCAATGCCTCCAGGCTCGATAATGATGACGTCGATGCCAAAGGGCGCGACCTCGTACCGCAGGCAGTCCGACCAGCCTTCGAGGGCGTGCTTCGTCGCGTGATACCAAGCCCCGAAGGGCGTGTAGATCCTGCCCCCCATCGACGTGATGTTGACGACCTTGCCCAAGCCTTGTTCACGCATGTGCGGCAAGACGAGCTGCGTGATCCGCGCCAGCCCGAAGACGTTGACGTCGAACTGATAGCGTGCGTCTTCCATCGAGGTGTCTTCAACAGCGCCGTATGTCGCGAATCCGGCGTTGTTGACCAGGATGTCAACGCCGCCGTGCGCCTCCTCGATCTGCCGAAGCCCTGCGAGGAGATCCTCCTCCACTGTGACATCCATCTTGAGCGGGATACCCCCCAGCTTCTTGAGGTTCTCCATCCGCTCCGCGCGTCGTGCGGCGCCGTAGACGACATAGCCATCTCTCAGGAGCCTCTCCGCCGTCGCTTTCCCGATGCCCGATGACGCTCCCGTCACCAGGACAACCTTCTTGCTTGCTGTTGCCACTTCCATCGCTCTCCTTGACGCGTAAGAGACGCCGCGTCTCGAATACTGTACGAGACACCGTGTCTCTTGTCAAGGTCAGCGCATAGACGCAAGCTCGGCCGGTATCATTCGGGTAGAAGCAGCTTGGAGTTCACGCACCAGGAGGTTGGAATGGCTCCACCCTATGACTACGAACGTGGATACCAGGAGACGGACCACCTCTGCGGAGAGCCGTTCCCCGAGTTCGTGCGTTTCTTCGACGACTACGAGAGGCCGGGAGCAGATATCCTCGATCTCGGGTGTGGCCAAGGGCGCGACGCACTCCTCGCCGCGAAACATGGCCACCATGTTCTCGGGGTTGACCACTCGCCCACGGGAATCCGTCAGATGCTCGAGGAGGCCCAGCAGAAAGGACTCGACGTTCGCGGGATCGTCGCCGATCTCGCGGAGTACGAGATCGAAGGGACCTTCGACGTCATCATCATCGACCGCGTGCTGCACATCCTCTCGGAGTCAGCGCGCGCGGCGCTCCTCGAGCAGGTGGCCACTCATGTGAACGCCAGCGGCCACGTGTTGATCGCCGACATGCCGAAGAACAAGCCTGCCATCCGCTCTGCCTTCACACTCGCCTCCGGTCCTTGGCATGTCGCTCTGGACAAGAAGGGGCTTCTCTTCCTTCAGAGATCCGCGTAGGCTTCCTGGCACTCCATCGACGGCTGCGCAAGCCGATCGAGCCTCAGCAGGTGATCTGGCCTATGCACGGCGAGCGCTTGACTGCGAAGACAATATGTCTACAATCGCCGACAGAATGTCTACGACCAGTCTCGCGGAAGCGTTGTTCCCAAGAACAAGACGAAGCGTCCTGCACGAGCTGACGGAGAGTCACGAGGGTCTGCACCTTCGCGAGCTGGAAAGAAGAACTGGCGTGAACAGCCGACATCTGCTCAGGGAACTCCACTCACTTCGGAACGCCGGCCTTCTGACAGCAAAGAACGTCGGCAACCAGATCATCTATCACTTGAACCCAGATTGCCCGATCTACAACGAGGTGAGGTCCATCGTGCGCAAGACGCTGGGCTTAGCTCACATACTTCGAGAGGCACTCGAGCCGCTTGCTGCCAAGATCGAAATCGCCTACGTCTACGGTAGTCTGGCTCAAGGCACGGAACGATCTGACAGCGACGTCGATCTGATGATCGTCGGCGACATATCTCTTCGCGAGATCAGTCCACTGCTAGCAGAAGCACATCGTGCGATCCGGCGCGAGATCAGCCCAACCCTCTACCGATCCCAGGAGTATGCGAAGGCACTGGAAGACGGCACCTCGTTTGTGCGACGCGTTCACGACGGCCCGCGAATCGATCTGATAGGGGGTAACGCGTGAGCCTTGAGGAGATGCTCCTTCGCATCTACCTGCTGATGTATGGCAAGAGGTCGCGCATCCGCGAGATCGTTCGGGCGCTGCAGGCGGGGCAGCTCCGCGACGGTCGCTACCGGCCTAGTCAGAGCCAGCTCGCCTGGTGCATGCTGGGATGAGATCCGGTGCGGGTCGTTCCGCCATCGGCCAAGAGGGCCCCGGAGGCGTCCACTCGCGGATGATGGCTCGGTCGGCCGTGTCGCTCTGCCGGTAGCTCTGCTACTTGAACCACGATGCCCTAGCGTCAAGCCACGGATGTATGGAGTAGGATGCTGAAGTCCGATGGTTGCGTGTTGTGCCGTTGCAGCTCCACGATCGATTCTCACTGCTGACCCGCGGAATCCGGGAATCAAGGTCTGGCCCTCGCGCACTAGCGTCCTTCTTGCTCTGCCCCTTGGCTCAGCTGAAAGGATTCTCCATACACGGATTCATAGGACAGATCCACTGCGGTTCGCGCAAAGAACTCCTTGAGGAATTCGCCCCTCGAAGAGGTCCAGTCCTCTTCGCGAATCTCGAACATCAGCACGAACTCACCTTGAAGAATGGCGCATTTCTCCATCTCATCTAGGTTCGATTGGCTGACTCGAAAGTCCTTCTGCGACTCCATTCCCTCTCGTCCAGTCTCAGTCACGTTGGCAATCCACTCGTTCGCGAGCGACTCGACGAGCCGACTGAACGATACTACAGAACCGTCAAGGTAGACAGTCACGTCCGTGATCCAGGCGGGCCCCAATCCGCCATTGTAGACGTATAGACCGATCCCAGGAACTTGCACATTCGGATAGGCACTGAATCGCATCTCAAGATAGGGCTGAACGGAAAGCCGAGCATGCTTCCGCTGTTGGTACCCTTCGAAGACACCGAGGCCAAGCGCACACGCTGCGATCAAGACGGACACGCACGCAATCCGGTTGGCACGCCACCACTCACGCATCTCTCCTCCCTATCAGCGCCGCCTGCTCATAACGGGCACACCTGCCAGTCCACTCGACTCCACAGCGAAATTCCGAGGACACAGTACTCATCACACCGGAAACACCAGCCTTGGGCATCCAGACGCGTCAACCTGCACCCTGCTCGCTTCGGGTTCGCCAATCTCGTGACCGTCGCAACCCGCCAGGCGTCAGCAGCTCATCGATCCTCGGGCGCAGTTCTTGGATGACCGTATCGTAACTGGGAAGATCAGGGACGAGTTGCCCCAGCCACTGCTCCCAAGTTCTCGACACGTACGACATCATCGGCTCCGCGAAGAAGGAGTCTGGCCCGTTGAAGTCGACGTTTCGCACGGCGCACTTCTCGCGAAGGAAGGCCGCGAACCCCGCCAGATCGAGTTCGTCGAAGTACTCATCCGTGATCCGCCAGAGATCGTAGTAGTCGCGTGCTCGCGAGCGGCTCCATCCACGTTGCTCAAGTATCTCGATGTGCTGGAGAATCGCCCGCAGCTTCTCCGCGACGATCTCCTCTAGCGCGTAGGCCTGCACCTCGGCGTCGAGTGGCTCCTCGTGGTCGTGCAGGATACTCCTTCGCTGCAGTGGTCTGAGAATCGGCTCGTCGAACGTGATCTCGACCTTGATTCGCGTGCGCGGCTCGCGTTGCCATGGGAAGCGACACCGAATCGTAAACGCTTCCTGCCCTCCCGGATGTGGCTGCGCTTCGGTGTAGCGGTCGCATACGATCTCCGCAGGCGCGTATTCATCGAGCATCTCGGCCGCCGAGCGGCAGCAGGCTCGCATCGCTTCTTCCATGGAATCACCCCACGGGGCCTCGTGGAGCGCCGAGAAGTCCAAGTCTTCCGAGAAACGGTAGTCGCCGAAGAAACACTTCTTGAGAGCCGTCCCGCCCTTGAATGCGAGAGCATATCCCAACGCCTCACTGCACCCCATCGCGGCGAGAATCCACGAGAGGAGATAGTCGCGTTCGATGATCTCCCATGGGGCATTGAGCCGGCGCCTTGCCTCCTGTAGTCGAAGGTAGAGCGGCCTCATGACTGGATCCGCCCGGGCAGATTCTCTTGGAGCATCCAACGGCGATTTCGTGGCCCGCTAGCCGGGCCAGACGAATCGAGCTTCCGATAGCCGTTGATCGGAAGATCCGCGAGGGGCTGCAGGCAGTCGGAATCCACATCCAGCGCCTCGAGCACCCAGCCAAGGCGCTTCGCCACTGCCGTTCCGAGCTTCCCTGCATACTCGATGATGCGTTCGAGTCGGAGCCGGCTGCTCCACGTTTCGAAGGCGTGAAGCACTTCTGCGAAGTCGCCGCAGTACTTCGGGCGAGCGAGGCCGTCGAGGAGTGTGCGTTCGGGATCGGTGATAGGAATGCGCGATTCGCCGATCCAGAGCTTGCCAGTTCCGAAGAAGCGATCCGGCTTGACCTGGATGAACTGGTAGGTCGTACCGCCGACCTTGTATCCCGCTTGCTTGTCCGTCGCGATCGTCCGTCGAACTCGTGGTGGCGCTGCAGCGGTCGTGGTTAGGACGAAGACTCGCCTGGGAATCTGATCGGTCATCCCGTGGCGATGCATTGCCGACCAGTGGCTGATTGCCGCGGGGGAGACCAACGCCGCAGCAATCTCGAACTCGTGGGCCGGCGTGATTCCGGGGACCGTTGGCGAGATGGCATAAAGGCCTCGACGAAGTGATACGAGCCAACCGCTCTTCCGGAGGTGGTGAAGCGCCTCCACGACGTACGATTCACTTAGGCCGACCTGTGGCGCTAGCTCGCGAGCGCGATTCGTCGTGAAGATGCGTTCTCCTCCAGATGCAAGCGCCCGCATGAATTCGATGCCGATTCGTGAACGTGCGACGTTTTGTTGTGCATTCATTGGGCAATCTCCAATGTACGGCGGAAAAAAACTCCAACGCGGAGCTATTCTATGGCAATGATTGGAGTATGTCCACTCATTGCCATAAGAAATATACGAAGCCACTACGCGGTCGCGATCCGGGAAAGGCTCGGCAAGGGGTCAGGAGTTCCGAGGACACAGTGTCTAGCTCCGTGCCGACGACTGACTGCCCCTATGCTCTAGATGACTCGCCGGACGAGCGGAACTCGGCGGAACGCAGCCGTCGCGGCCCAGCAGAGCGCGACGCCTCCGACGTAGACGATCGCGAACTTCCATCCGACGGTCAGGCTCGTCCGCAAGACGGCGTACTGGAGCCAGATGATCACCAGGTAGTGGAGCAGGTACATCCCATAGCTACATCGGCTCAGGTTGTCGAGCACGCGAATCGGCTTCCGGAAGATCCTGAGGAAGAGGGCCGTCAACGCGAGGACGACCAGCGCCGCCTCGATGAGGAAGATGTACACGCCGACTTTCGAGGAAAGCTCCTGCGACGAGAAGATCCACGTGAGGATTCCGTACGAACCGGCGCCGGCAAGCAACCAGGCCCACCAGGTCTTGGCGAACGGTCCGTCGGAACGGAAGGCGCCCTTGCTCAGACCACGCGCGCCGACGGCGACGCCCATTCCGAAGTAGAGCAGGTACCAGAAGGCACGGACGACCTCCAACCGGAACGGGCCGGGACCGCCCCACTGCCCGGGGCCGAACGCGATCCGCATCGGCAGGTACGCAGCAAAGGACAGACCGATCAGTACCCCGGCGAAGACAAGCGGGTTGTCGAGAATCGGGCTGCTCGTCCGGGACGACTTCAGACCGGTCGCTCGTAGGAAGCCGTACCAGAGCACTGCGAGAACGTCGAAGGCGAGGAGCAACCACACGAACCAGAGCGGGCCGGGCGGGTTGAGCCCGCCTTTGACGTAGTCGAGCCAGAACGCGCCGAAGCCCTTGAGCGGCACCTGGTAGACCAAGTGGTTCTCCAGCACGGTCGGGTAGAAGGCGGCCGGGATGATCACCAACAGCCCGAAGACAAACGGGATCCCTAGCCGCAGGAACCGGCCGGTCAGGAACCGGAGCACGCCCTTGCTCTGGAGGCTCTTCCAGACGAAGAGGCCGGAAACAAAGAACAAGAGCGGCATGAAGAACGTGTCGTTCAGGAGTGCGATCCGATCGAAGCCGACCCACTTCGCCGCGTCGACGACCGGGCTGAACGTCTGCATGAAGTCGTACGGATTCAGGAACCCGAACGTCACGTAGGCAAGGACCGCGTGGTGCAGGAGGACCAACAGCACGCCGAACGATCGCAGGTAGTCGAACGCGACGGCCCGTTCAACGCTCAGAGACTCACCCGGACCGACACCATCCCTCAGCATCCCTTCACCCATCCGAACCCCCTTCTTCGCCCTCGAGCTCATATCCAGCCCGTTTGAGAGCATGAGCCTACACGGGGCATCGCGGAAAGCCAACATCAGCCGATGTGGCACGCCGATCCCGTCGGCACGAATTGCTTGTCGGGAAACCGGTTGCCGCGCCCCACGGCACAACGTAGGATCGAGGCATGAACCACATCTTCGCGCCAGGCTGCGCCCTCCTCCTCTACAAGCCTCAGCTCGCAGAAGCGGCGCACAGATTCCTCGTCTCACGCTTCGGGGAGATGGAGATGCTCCTCACGTGCTGCCGGCATACACCGGAGGTCCCCGCGGAGACACGCGTCATCAACGTCTGCCCCGGATGCGACAAGCGATACCGGCTGGACTACGAGACCCCTTCGACGATCTCTCTGTGGGAAGTCCTGACAGAGAGTGACGGGTTCGCGTTCCCGAACTACGACTCGCAGCGGATGACGATCATCGATGCGTGCCCGACGCGCGATCAGGATCGGATCCACGACGCGGTCCGCACGCTGGCTACCAAGATGGATATCGAGATCGTCGAGCCCGCCAAGACGCGGCGGAAGAGCACCTGCTGCGGAGACGTCTTCCACGGAGAACTTCCCCGTGAAGACGTCGTCCGACAGATGAAGATCAAGGCAGCCGAGATGCCTGTCGAGGACATCGTGGTCTACTGTGTGTCGTGCATCAAGGCAATGTTCGTCGGCGAGCGTCGCCCGAGATACCTGCTCGATCTGCTCTTCGCCGAGGAGACGCTCCCGAAGACGTTCGACCCGGATGCGTGGCACGAGGAGCTTGACGCATACATCGACGCGCACGTGGATTACGAGGTCGCGGCTCGGTAATCACCCGGAGACAGGCGATGGAGGATCCAACGCAGATGCCAAGCAATCAAGAACCCGGGAGCAACCTCGCCTATTACTTGTGGCTCCTTCCTCTCTGCGTGGGACTCGCTCTCGGCGTGGGCATCGGTGCCGCCCTTGGGCGTGTTGGCGCTGGTGTCGGAGTCGGCCTCGCCATCGGGTTCCTTTGCAGCGCCATCCTGCGACGTCGAATCGCGAAGTAGTGCATCCCGACGACCCCGCACGACCTCCTATCCGCTGAGCGTCGGTCCCGCGTACAATCCGACTCCTGGAGGGATCCATGCGTCGGAGAAGCTTCGCTGCAACAGCTCTTGGCATCACTGCGATTCTCCTCTGGTCGGCGTCCGTGCCGGGGGCTCGACTCGCCGTTGAGGGGTTCGGCATCTTCCAGGCGAGTGCGGTCATCCTGGCGCTCGGTGGGCTCTTCCTCCTCGCGCTGACGTCGATCCGGATGCGCGGAGTCGGATGGATCGGGCGGCTGTCTCGCAAGCACGTGATCTGCTGCGCCCCCCTCTTCGTCGGCTACATGGTCCTTCTGTACATGTCCGTCGGGATCGCAGGCTCACGGGAAGAGGCGCTCGTCGCCGGACTCGCCAACTACCTGTGGCCGACCTCGATCCTGATCTTCTCGATTCTCATCCTGAAGCAGCGAGCGCGGGGTTCGATGCTGGCAACCGGGATCGTGGTTGCGCTCTCCGGGGTCGCTCTGGCCGCCAGTCTCTCGTCCGGCGGGCTGCATCGTCTGGGAACCGCCCTCTGGCCGCCGCCACTCGCCATCGGTCTCGGCTTCCTCGCGGCGATCCTGTGGGGGCTCTACTCGGTGCTCGCGCACAAGCACCCGGAGCGAAACCCCGCCGGAGCGATCGGGCTCTATCTCCTGACAGGCGGTGTGATCCTCGCCGCGGTCGGAGCCGACGGCTGGCAAGACGTGCGGTGGGATCTGGCCAGCGCGATCGCCGTGGGGTGCATGGCCCTTCTGCCGAACTCCTTGGCGTATTGGTTCTGGGCGGTCGCCGTCCGAGACGGGAACGTCCCCGCACTCGGCGCGCTCGCCAACCTGATCCCGGTCCTCTCGGCCGCCATCGGGACCGTCGTGCTCGGAACCGGCCTCCGGTGGGAGATCCTGCTCGGCGGCACGCTCGTCGCCGGCGGTGCTGCGCTGTCGCACGCCGCCTTCCGGCGTTCTTCGTGACGAGCGCTCGGATCCGGGCGAATGCCGCCGGATCCCGCCGCGAAGCAGCTATTCCACGGGAGGATCGCGCTCCTCTCTGGACTTGAGCAGCCGGTACTCGAGTCCCAGCCGATGCTTGTGGCGACGCTCTTCCTGGACAAGCGCCTCGAACAGCGCTTCCTCACTCGCTGAGGCTCCGCGCATCCGCTCGTACAGCCTGATCGATTTCTCCTCCCGGCGGATCGCCAGGCTCAGCGCATCGAGGAGCGTCATCTTTCGCCGATCGCTGGGAGGGTCTTGCAGTTCCTCCAGCAAGCCGTATTCGGCGGGGGCTGTCCCTTCCCCAACGAGCGCGCTCGGCGCAATCCTGGAGAGCTTCTCGATGTGACCGCGCTCCTCCGCCGCAAGCTCCCTCAGAAGCTTCTCCAACTTCTCGTCATCGCACCGCTCGGCCCAATGGAGGTAGAATTCCTCGGCTGCAATCTCCTTCGAGACCGCGAAATCCAGGATCTCCTTTGCTCGCACGTCCATCCGGATCACCTCACGATGCCCGGTTCGGGCGGAGGCTTCGAAGGCGCAACGCCGACCGCCCTTGCCGGAACGAATCTGTCTTCGCGCCTAGTCAATCGACAGGTTGACCGCGCCTTCCATCGGATCCTTGAACGGAATCTCGATCTTCAACAGGCCGTTCTCGTAGGTCGCGGCCGCCTCCTCCGCGCTGACCGGACAGCAGAAGGTGAGCGTCGTCGAATAGAGGATCTCGCCGCGCGGCGCTTGAAGCGTCATCCCGTCCTCGCGGATCTTCGCTTCGATGTCTGCCTTCTCCACCCCTGGAAGCGTGACCTCCACCGACAGAGATTGGTGCTCGTCATCGACGTAGCTGCAGACCTCGGGGGCAATCCGTCGCATCTTCCTCTCGTCCATCTCGATCACTCCTCTCGAAGGTCGACTGGGTAGTCAAGCCTTCTGAGGCCAGGCTGGTCTCCTCCCTTGGGTGTCGTGTGAACACGCGCTGTGCGTTCGGTGAATCGCACTCGGATGACAAATCGCTGATGGCAAGACCACGGTCAATTGCTGGTTGGCGGTCGGCGCCCGTGTTCCCTAAGCTCTGCCACCAAGGCGGAGAATCGGACGTATCGCGGGAGGACGGTGGAGTGACGCCATGATGGACACGACAGCAACGATCGCACGGTTCGGACTCGCCCTCGTCATCGGCATTCTCGTCGGCCTTCAACGCGAATACGCGCACAAGCAGGCCGATCGCGAGCTGTTCGCCGGCGCCAGGACCCTGGCGCTCGTCGGACTTGCTGGATGCGCGGCGGCGCTGCTCGCCGACCTGGCCGGAACCGCGTGGATCTTCATCGCGGCCACGATCGCTGTCGCCGGCCTCGTCGCCATCTCTTACTTCGTCTCCGCGTCCAAAGGAGAGATCGGGCTCACCTCGGAGATCGCCGCTCTCCTCGTCTACCTGATCGGTGCGCTCTGCTACTGGGGGAGCCTGGAGATCGCCGCCGCGCTCGGTGTCGGCGTCGCCGTTCTCCTCTCCCTCAAGCTCGGCGTCCGCCGACTCGTCGGGAGAATCTCGGAGCAGGACGTCCTGGCGACCCTCAAGTTCGCCGTCATCACGGCGATCGTCTTGCCGCTCCTGCCGAACCGCACGTTCGGTTCGCCGCCGCTGGACGTCCTCAATCCGTACAACGTCTGGCTGATGGTCGTCTTCATCTCGGCAATCAGTTTCGTCGGGTACGTGCTGATCAAGCTCGTCGGACCTCGGCGGGGCGTCGGGCTGACCGGACTCCTCGGAGGCCTCGCCTCGAGCACGGCGGTGACGCTCAGCTTCACGCAGCGAAGCCGCGGACATGCGGCGCTGGCGAAGCCGTTCGCCCTCGCAATCACCGTCGCGTGGACAATGATGTTCGCCCGGGTCCTCGTCGAAGCGGCGGTGCTCAATCCACGACTGCTCCCGGCGCTCTGGCTGCCGATCGGCGGGGCCGGCGGCGTCGCGCTCCTCTACTGCGGCTACCTCTTCTTCTTCGCGAAGGACGATCGCAGCAGCGAGGACATCGAGCTGAAGGCGCCGTTCGAGCTCGGCCCGGCGCTGAAGTTCGCCGTTGCGTACGCCGTGATCCTCGTCGTCTCCCGCGGGGCTCAGATGCTTCTCGGCGATCCGGGCGTCTACGTCTCGGCGGCCGCCTCGGGGATCGCCGACGTCGACGCGATCACAATCTCTCTCGCGCGGTTGGCCGATGCGGGGGCCGTCGGGATCGAGACCGCATCGAGAGCGATTGTGCTCGCCGCGATGGTCAACACGGCCGTCAAGGGCGGCATCGTGCTGGTGCTCGGCGCCGCCACGCTCAGACGATCGATCATCCCGGCGATCGGCCTCATCCTCGCTGCCGGCCTCGGTCTGGCGTTCCTGGCGTAGGCCGAGATACGAGCGGGGACCGCCCAAGGGCGATCCCCGCATCAGCCGACCAACAACATCTTCAGTCTGCCTGGCTATCGAGCTCTGAAGTCGATCCGCATCCCCTGGTACGGGAAGATGAAGTCGATCCCGAGATCGTTGATCTGGGCGAGCTGCCTCTCGATCACGCTCAACGGCGGCTCGACCCTCTGGAAGACCGGCTTCACGTGCGTCACGACAACCGGCAGTCCGGCGAGCGCGCCATACGGATCGATCGGATCGACGATCTGCGCCAAGGCGTGCATCTCGGCCATCATCCAGCTCGGAGTCAGATGTCCGAACAGGAGATGGTCGGGCCGCCCCTCCGCGTAGGAGATCTCGAGGAACATCCCCAGGAGCTTCCCGCTGGCGATCAGCGGCGCAACCCGTTCCCAAACCGCCGTGATCAGCCCGGTCCCCTCCACGCCCTCCGGCCCGACATCGCCGAAGTAGAGGACGTAGAACTCGCCGGATCGAACGAGGAACGCCGTCGACTCGTACGGCGCTCCGTGGCTGACGACGAACGCCTCGACGGTCATCGACGTGCCTGGGATCGGCGTCTCGACGCCGGGCGCAAGGACCGAGTACTCGTAGTACCCGAGAGCAACGAAGTCGGCCCACGTCTTCCAGTTGTAGATGCCGCTCGCGATGTTGTCGATCGTCGACTGGATTCCCATGATCGGCTTCTTCGCCCCGTAGATGTCGGCCGGGCCGTTCAGGTAGTGAGCCGACGTGTGGTCGAGATGGGCATGCGTCAGCAGGTACGCCTTGATGTTCTGGTAGACGTAGCCCTCCCGGGTGAGGTTCGACCCACTGGGCACGGCGAAATCCCAGAGATTCCCAAGCTCGTCCGCTCGGCGAATCCCGACAGTCAGCGATCCGGCATCGAGCGCGATCGCCTCTCCCGGCGCATCCGACGGGAAGAGCATGTAGCTCGAGACGTTGTCCTCCCGCGGTCCGCCGCCGGATCCGAGGACGACCACCGACATCTTGGCATCGTCCGGATCGATCTCGAATACCGCGAAGACGTTCCGCTGATACTTGGGATTGAAGTTGTTATCCGAAGCGAGGATGAGCGTGTAGTTCCCGTTCTCCAGCTGCGGGCCGACCGCGATCGTCTCCATGTTGTCCGGGTCGAAGTCGACGTCGGTTTGCGCCGGATCGTCCGAGAGCCGCAAGAGCGGAATCTTGTGAACGGTCAGTCCCGCGTACGGCCCTTCCGGGGATGCGAGCGCTTCGGTCGCCGCAATCCGTTCGCGATCGTAGACATAGGGAGCGAGCTTGACGCCGAATAGCCCGATGTGGTTCCCGGCCCCGCTGACGTAGGACCGCTCCATGACGATCAGGTCGATCTCCGGCGTGATGTGCCCGACGTAGGCGATTCCCGGCACACCGTTGTCGCCGGACTTCCCCTCGGCCGGACGGACGAACAGCGGCTCGGTGACGTAGACGTATTCACCGACGACTACGGGCGCTTCTCCGGTGAGGTCGTACTCGACGATCCGAACCGGCGATCCCGCATCGGCCGACGATACGTCCCCATCCTGAACAAGCGCCTGCTCATTCATGACGTACAGCGTGCTTCCGTCCGGCGTGATCGTCGCCGCCTCGAACGAGAGGTTCTTCCGCACGCCGCGTACCTGGACGTCGCCGTCGAACGCCGGAATGAACTTCTCCGGGATCGGGAACTCGGAGACAAGCTCGCCCTCGTGCGTGAACTTCCGGATCCATGGCGCGTTCACTGCGTCCCTCTCCGAGCAGACGATGAATCCATCCTCCGTCCACAGCACTTCTTCTCCGTCCAATCCGTCGACCGCGTAGGGCTGGATGCCCGCCGTCGCCGAGTCACTGTCGAGCTGGATCACCCCCGTGACCTCGACGGAGTCAATCCCCTCAAGATCGACGGTGATGGCCATCTCGTACAGCACGCCAGGCGGGACGACGTTCTCGCCGCGATCGTCTCCGATCGCGAAGTACGTGCCGTCTGCGGCTAGTGTGAGTCCAGAGATCTCCCCGACGGCGGTCCCCGCGAATCTCCAGTCCTCGCGAGGCGGCTCGAAGCTACCGAGGAAGTTCAGCTCGATCGCGTATCCGGATACCCCGGCAAGCAGTACGACCAGTCCGATCGCCACCATGCACCGCTTCATTCCGTCGCCTCCTTGGCTCCCATCGACCGGCTCGCGATGACCCGGTCTGCATTCGAGGGGAGTCTAGTCGCGCCCGGCGGGGAACCCAAGCGCGATGTCTTCGGCAGAGCTTGCCGGCTGAAGACGACAGAAGGTCTAGCTCGCTGCCAGGTATCCGATCCCGTCCGGATGGATGCCGGCCTCGAACCGGCCGATCTCCTGCAGCGCGCTGACGTCGACCACCGAGACGTCGTTCGTCTTGTTGTTCGCGACGTAGGCACGCTCGCCCGCTGGATCGAAGACGATCCCGCCTGGCCAGCGCCCGACGAGGATCCGCTTGATCTCCCAGTGCCGCTCGGTATCGATCACCGACACGTCATGCGAGAGTCGGTTCGCGGTGAATGCGTACCTCCCGTCGGGGGAGAAGACAAGGCGGACCGGCAACTCACCAATCGGATGCTTCGCCAAGACACCGTGATGCTCCGTGCTGAGGACATAGACGTTGTTCTCATCCTGGTTGGCGACGTACAGAAACTCGCCCGACGGATGCACGGCGACGCCCTCCGGCTTCTTGCCGACGCTGACATGGAACTCGATCTCGCCCGTCTCCGTGTTCAGCACCGAGAGCGTGTTCGAGCCGAGGTTGGGAACGTAGAGTCGCTTCCAATCCGGCGTCGGTGCAAGCATATGCGACAACCGCTGGCCGGTCGGCAGGATCTTCAGCAGCCGATGCGAGGGACGCTCGTAGATAAAGACCTTGTTCGCGTACGTCACAGCGACATACAGCTGGGACTCATCGGGCGAGATCTTCAGATCGTGCGGAAACTGGAATTCGTCGTGCTCGATCCGATCGGCCTCCGTCATTGCGGTGGTGTCGAGGATCGAGATGCTGTTCCCCATCGCGTTCGAGACGTACGCGGTCCGCCTGTCCTTCGTGATGGCGATCTCGTGCGGGTGTGATCCCACCGCCACAACGCCTAGCGTCTTCCCGGATCCCGTCTCGATGAACGATACGCTGTCTTCGTCCTTGTTCAGGACAACCAGTCTGTCAGACGATCCCATGCCCTATCCTCCCTTTCGAGCTTCCTTCCGATCTAGCTCGTCACCACGAGGAGGCTGCACACCAGCATGAGGAGGGTGACAGGCACCCACAGGATGCGCTCCCAACGGCTCTTGGTGATCGAGTTGAGAACCACGCCGATCGCGGAGTAGGCAATCACCGGCCAGATCGCGATCCGCGCCATAGGCAGCAGCGCCGGCAATGCGACGTCGGCGCGACTCAGAACTATCAAGATGAAGAAGACGAGCAGCAGCGCGGAGAAGGCTGCGACTCCACGGATTCGCGTCGGCAGTCGTCCCGAGAACCGTCCGCCAAGGGTCAGGCGTCCCCACGGGGCGCCGAGAACCAGCGCCACCTGGAAGCAGACGACAATCGACGCCAGGATCGTGAACGCAAGCGCTGCAGAGAATGCAATCATCCTAGGACTCCCCAGCCGCTTCGCGCATCGACTGCAAGCGAGCAAACGCCGCGGCGTACCCGTCGTTCTCCTTCGACCAAGCGGTCATCCGTTCGCACGGAAACTCGCTGCACTCTGAGCAGTACGAGAGACCCTTCCGATCGACGCAGCATTCGAGGATCCCGCAGCTGACGCGTCCCTCGTCATCGACGCTCCAGTGGACCGTCCGATCCCCTCTGCAGCCGTTGCAGTACATCCCCCGATCGAGGATCTCGGCCTTCCCCTCTCCCGCCTTCAGCCAGCCCATCTCGCGGAACCACGCAGTGCACTCCTCGAGTGCCGCATCGTCAAACGGGATTCGCCGAATGCTGCAGGACTCGCAGTCCAACCCGCAGGCGGCCATCCACTCGTTCGCCATCCGCGCACCTCCGACGACATTCTAGCATCGGCAGGTAGAACGAACCGCTTGGAGTGCTTAGTTCAGCGGGGGCGCGGATCAGGCGAACGCTTCGCGGAGGAACTCGATTGTCCGGACCCACGAATCGCGATTCGCAAACGCACCGCCCTCCGGCGTTCCACCGAACGCGTAGTTGTTCCCATCGACCGGATGCTTGGAGGCGGATACGGTCGTCGGACGGTACGGCGGGAGGATGACGTGCCCTGCGCTCTCATAGGCGAGATGCTCGAACGGATGTGGGAATCCCTTTGCCTTGAGTCGCGCTACGACCCGATCGGCCATCATCGAACTCGGCCACATCGCATCCTCCTTCCCTGAGATCAGGAGGATCGGTCCGTTGATCCGTTCGACCGAAATCGCCGCCCGCTCAGATGCCTCTTCGTTCCGGAGGCTCGACTCGAAGAGTGGCGTCAGCGGAATCGGATCCTGCGCATACGCGGCCGCGATCTCCTCTTCGGACCCGAAGCCTGTCATCGGCGCGATCCCTTCGCCGTTGAGCGTCCATGCGAAGCACGGTTCGGATGCATCCGGGTCGCCAAACCCCTGCCAGACGACATGACTCGGCACGTTGGCGACGACCGCACAGATCGTCGGGAACGTCGCGCCCAGGAGAAGAACTCCTTCGCCGCCGCGTGAGCCGCCGATCATCGCAACCCCGCGATCCTCGACGTCCGGACGTTCCAGCATCCAATCGATCGCGGTCCCGAAGTACTCGAGGGGGATGTCGATCAGGTGCTTCGGGAGATCCTCGAACGCGAAGTAGGCGAGCGCCAGCGCGGCAAACCCGCGGGACGCCAGCAGCGCGGCGCGGCTCTCCTGGAGGCCGCCGCCCGAGCCACCGATGACGATCACCCCAGGATGAGGACCCGAACCGGGAGGGAGAAAGAGCGTTCCGCGGATTCCACGATCGCGGATCGGTTGACGGACGACCTCGTCATCGACGACACGCTGGACGATCTCGGACGTAGCGACCACGCTCCCCTCGATGAGCGCTTCGATCGTGATCCGCGTCGGTTCGAGGTTGGTCTTGAAGAAGAGCGGCGTGCCCTCGTCCGAAGGGGGCGGACGCATCGACCAGATCAGTCCCATCGGGTCGGCGGTCGCGTAGCTGCCGCGCTGCGGGATCTGAGCCCCTACATCCAAGGTCCCATCTGCCTCACTCGCGAAGACAGCCTCGGACGACCAGATCGCGCCGGCCTCGCTGCGCATCGCCGCCTTCAACGTGACGTCGGCAGACGCCGGCAGGCCGACCACGCGAATCGAGACCTCCTGATCGACCAGCGGGGTCTCCGGCTCGATGACGAAGCGGGCTTCCGGTGTTTGTCCTCCCATTGGCGCAACCTCCTTCGCAGTCAGCCTTCGAACGGATCGACCCGCAGCCCGTTCCGAACGGCGAATGCGATCTCTCGCAGCGCCCGGATCTCCTCGAGCGGATCGTTCTTCAGAACGCCGAAATCGGCCGCCTTCCCGGCTTCGAGCGTCCCCCACTCGCTCCCTTGCGAGAAGTACGATGCCGGGTCGCAGCACGCGAGTCGGAGCACATCCGACGCGGGGATCCCACACTCGACGAGCAGTTCGCACTCGCGGAGCAGACTCTCTCCGGGGACAACGTACGGATTCGGAGTGTCGGACCCGACGCCAATCGGCGCGCCGGCTTCCCAATAGGCGAACGTGAACGCCTTCATCGTCTCGAACGCCTCGTGCGCCATCGCGTAGTCCTCCGGCGACCAAGCCTGCGTGTACTGCATCGACCCCCACGTCTCGACGATGTCGCCCTCCAGGAAGTTCATCGCCGGATTCGCCACGATCTTCGGACTGTCTCCGAACGCGATCGCCTCCATCACGGCGAGGGTCGGAACCATCAGGGTGCCGTTCCTCTTGAACGCTTCGATCGCGGCACGAGAGAGCTCGGACCGCGGATCGATCACGTCCACCCACAGGCGGAACTGGTCGAGGAACGTCCCCTTCTCCGGCCACGCGTCGGCCGAGACCAGATCCTTCGTCAAGGTGGTGACGTGCTCAACGCTCCCGACTCCATGGGAGACGGCCTCCAGTGCGCCGACCACGCTGCCGACATGCGCCGCGGTCAGGAGCCCGCGCTCCTTCGCCTGCGCAATCCCGGCTGCGAGGAGATCGGACGTCAGATTGAAGTAGAACTTCACGCCTGTGAGGCCGAGCTTTGCGATCCGCTCGACGTGCGCCAGGAGCTGGCCTGCATCCTCCGGAACGACGGAGATTTCCGGCCAGAAAGGCTCGGGTCCGTCGACCAGCTCGCCGAATGAGAAGATCCTCGGTCCGAGCTTCCGACCGGTACGTGTCGCCTCGGCCAGCGCGCCCGTCTGCTCCGAGTGGCTTCCGACGTCGCGCACGGCGGTCACACCGTAGCGGGCGAACGCTTCGAGCGTATTCGGAATGAACGCTTCGTCGACGTGGACGTGCATGTCGGCCAATCCGAGGATCACGTACTGCCCGCCCAGGTCCACCACCTCAGCGTCGTCCGAGGGAAGCGCGTTCCCCTCCGGTTCGATTCGGGCAATCAGGCCGTCTTCCACCCGGATGGTCGCGTTCCGCTCGTATCCATCGAAGGACGGAGAAAGGACATGCGCATCGGTATAGGCAACCGCTCGGCTCATCGATGAACCTCCTGCTCTCGGTTCTCTTGGGAACTTGACCCGCCGACTAGGACTCGGCGGGGTGGCCCGAGTCGGGATAGCTCAACTCGACCTGCATCCGGATGTCGACGATGTGCTTCCGCATCCACGTTCGAGCTCCCTCGCGGTCCCCCGCCTCGAGGCTCTCGATGATCCTCCAGTGATCGGGTCCGGTGTAGGAGTCGGCCATCCGCGGATCGTTCCGGAGGATTCTCTCCGCCCGATCGAGGAGCGATGTGATCATCTCCTCGGCGAGGGAATTCCCCGCCGCGTGGGCGATGATCGCGTGAAAGCGTCGATTCAGGGCGAGGCCGTCGCCGCCGGCCTCCGCCTTCTCGACGAGGCTTCTCAGCTCCTTCACCTCGTTCGGACCGATCCGGCCGGCCGCTTGCCAGGCCGCTTCGCCCTCGAGCAGAGCACGGAGATGCGCCAACTCGACGACGTCCGCCGCGCTGACGCTGGTGACAAGGTAGCCGGTCCTCGGGAGGACGCGCAGGTAGCCCGACACAACCAATCGCTGCAGCGCTTCGCGGACCGGGCTCTTGCTGATCCCGAACTCCTCCGCGATCGACTTCTCGACCAAGACGTCCCCCGGGCTGTAGTGTCCCGAGAGGAGCCGTTCGAGAAGCTTCTCATGCACGGTGTCGCGCAGTCTCGGCTTGGCTTGGTGTGTCCCGGTGGACGGCTTGTTCTTGCTCGCTGGGCTCACATTGCCTCCCTCGAATGCTCAGCGCTACATGCTGCCCGAACTTCTACGAGTTCACCACCAAATCGGCAAGGTGTTCGCCCGTTCCCGTCTTGACAACAGAAAAAGATATCGCTAGTATTCTCCATAATATCTTGAACAGCATATCTCAACGAACCCATGCTGTCAAGAGACCCAAGGAGGTCTGCCGATGGTCGGAAACCGTTTTGGCAAGGCCGTATCCCTAGCGCTTCTGGTGTCGATGCTCGCGTTCGGCATCGGTTTCGCCCAGGCTACGGACAACACGTTGGTGATTGCGTGGGGAGGGACCGACACGTTCGACACATACCGTTCGGCGTTCGCCGCTCCTCTATTCGTCTTCAGTATGGTCCACGACACGCTGTTCGCGTTCGATCAGGAACTGAAACCACAGCCCGTCTTGGTCGAAAGCTGGGAGCTCGCAGAGGACGAGCTGAAGTGGTCGTTCAAGCTGAAGGAGGGAATCTCGTTCCACGACGGGACACCCTTCAATGCCGCCGAGTTGGAGGCCTACCTCGAAGGCTCGTTCTTCGAGAAGTCGTTCACCGGATGGATGTTCGCCAACGTCGAGGATCTCGTCGTGACGGGAGAGTACTCAATCGACTTCGTCCTCAGCGCTCCGACGCCGCTCCTCATCTACAACCTCGCCTATCCGTGGAACATCATCCAGCCCCAGGGCGCAATCGACGAATGGGGCGAAGCGTACGGCTACGACGCGCTGGTCGGAACTGGCCCGTTCGCTTTCGACGAGTGGGTGCAGGGCGAGAAGGTCGTCCTGAAGCGGAACGACGACTACACGCACGGGCCGGATTTCGTCCAGAACAAGGGTCCTGCACACATCGAGCAGATCATCCTCCGCGAGATCAGTGAGTCGGCGACCCAGGTCAATGAGCTTCGATTCGGCGACGTCGACTACCTTGGCGTCCCGTCGTCGCAGCTCGAGGCCGTCCTCGGAGATGAGAACCTGACGGTCGGTGCTGTGCCTTCGTACACCTCCACGTTCGTGGTAATCAACCACGGCCAGCCCTGGATGCAGGATTGGCGGATGCGTGCGGCTGTGAACCACGCCATCGACCGCGTTTCGCTGATCGAAGCCGGCTGGTTCGGCGCTGCAGATGTCTCGTACAGCATCGTGACGCCCGCCTCGTTCGGGTACTGGCCGGGGATGGCCGACTGGGGGAAGGAGATCCTCAACTACGATCCCCTCAATGCGGCACGCCTCCTCTACGAGACCGGTTGGGTCCTCCCGGCCGGAAAGACTGTGCGCGAGAAGGACGGCGAGAAGCTCTCGATCAAGCTGATCACGTTCAACTTCTATCAGACGTACGGTGAGATCCTGACGGCGATGCTCGCCGAACTCGGATTCGAGGTGGAGCTCTTCCCGTTCGAGTACGGAAGCTTCTACTCGGTCATCCAGGAGGGCGACTGGCACGTATTCCTGGGCGGGTGGATCGATCAAAGCGGGTTCGGAACGTTGCAGAGCAACGTGACGAGCGCCGGGATCGCAGGAGGAACGAACAACTCGGGGTACGGAAACGCCGCCCTCGATGCGCTGGTCGAGCTGATGAACACAACCACGGATCCGGTGATCCGGGAGCAAGCATCCGCCGCCGCGCAGCAGAAGGTCGTTTCGGACCTCTACTACATCCCGGTGGTCGTGCCGCTGAACTACGTCGCCATCGTGACCGACCGCGTCGGAGGCTTCGATCTGCTGAATGCCCATCCGTGGAGGCTGGGCCTGATCCGAGCCTTGGATCTCTACATCAAGTAGCCGACTTGGTCCGCTAGATCGCTTTAGAATGGGTCGGGGAAGGACGGAGCACGCCGACCGTGCCCGTCCTTCCCTTGGAGAATCGGAAAGGCGACCATGCTGACCTATCTGCTCAGGCGGCTGCTCCTGCTCATCCCGATCGTCTTCGGCGTCGCCGCCATCGTCTTCTTCGGGATGCGCCTTGCCCCCGGAGATCCAGTCCGGATCATCGCCGGGCCGCAGGCGCATGAGGACCGACTCGAGGAGATCCGACGCGAGCATGGGTTCGACAAGCCGATCCTCGTCCAGTTCGGGATCTGGCTGAGCAACCTGGTGCAGGGAGATTTCGGCAACTCGGTCGCGAGCGGCGTCCCGGCCCTCCGGCTCGTTTCCGCCCGAATCGCTGCGACACTCGAGCTGACGGTGACCGCTCTGATCATCTCCCTGACACTGTCGGTCATCCTAGGGACGATCGCGGCCGTCAATCAGAACGGAATCGTCGACAACGTCGTGACGTTCAACGCGATGCTCTGGCTCTCGATGCCCGGATTCTGGCTCGGATTGATGCTGATGTCGCTCCTCGCAGTGGCAGTCCCCCTCTTCCCGATCTCGGGACGAGGGGATTCGTTCTGGTCGTGGGATGGGATTCGGCACTTGGCCCTTCCCGCAATCACTCTCGGACTGCCGTCGGCCGGCGCGACGGCGCGGATCGTCCGCGCGAGCCTTCTGGAGACGATGTCCCAGGACTACGTCCGAACGGCCCGCAGCAAAGGCCTGCCGGAACGGATCGTGGTCACCAAGCACGTGCTGCGCAACTCGCTGATCCCACTGATCACGATGACGGCTCTCAGGCTGCCTGCCCTGTTCGGCGGCGCGGTGATCGTCGAGGCGGTCTTCGCATGGCCGGGCCTCGGGACCTTGCTGACGAAGGCCGTCTTCAACCGGGACTACGCAATCACGCAGACCGCGGCGCTGATCATCACGGCGCTGGTCATCCTCTCGAACCTGTTGGCCGACTTCCTCTATTCGATCACAGACCCGCGTATTCGCCTGGAGTAGGAGGCGCCGTGACAGGCCGCAAGCGACTGATCGGAACATGGTTCAAGGCATTCAAGAAGAACCGCCTGTCGATCCTCGGCGCTCTGATCGTCTTCGTATTCGTATTCGTCGGCATCGTTGGGCCGTACATCGCTCCGTTCGACCCGCTGAAGGCCAACTTCCGAGAGACGCTTCGACCTCCCTCCCTGGAGCACCCGATGGGAACCGACCGGCTCGGCCGCGACGTCCTCAGTCGGGTGATGCACGGGACACGGAGCGCCCTGTACATCGGGTTCGGCGTCGTCTCGCTCGAAGCGCTGATCGGGATCATCCTCGGGACGATCGCAGGCTACTTCGGCGGCATCGTCGATACGGTGATCATGCGAATTGTCGACATGATGCTCTCGATTCCGGCGCTCGTCCTCGCCCTGATCATCGCTGGGACTTCCGGCGGGGGACTGTTCACGATCATCATCACGATGGTGATCGTCAGCTGGGCCTACTTCGCCCGGTTGATGCGCGGACAGGCGATCCTGATCCGCCAGATGGACTATGTCGAGGCGGCTCGTGCGATCGGTGCGTCGCACGGCAGGATCCTCCTACGACATGTCCTGCCGAACTCGATCTCGGTCGGCATCGTGCTGGCGACATTGCAGATCCCGTGGACGTTGATGTTCTCGGCCGGCCTCAGCTTCCTCGGCATCGGCGTGAAGCCGCCGACGCCGGAGTGGGGCCAGATCATCGTCAGCGGACGGGATCTCCTCCACTCGGCCTGGTGGATCACGACGTTCCCCGGCCTCGTGCTGATGATGATCGTTCTCGGATTCAACTTCCTCGGCGACGGGCTCCGCGACGCATACGACCCGAAGCAGTACACGAAAGGATGAGGTGAACGAACCATGTGGGACGCACTGAGAGAAGGACTCTATCCGTGGAAGGGGACGATGCCGGTCATCGAGATCTCGGGATCGCCACGCGAGATGGGACTGGAGTACGGACGCTCGTGCGCTCCCATGATCCGGATGATCGCGGAGTTCTTCATCCCCGGCCTGGCCTCGCTCGTCGGAATGCCGGTCGAGGAGGTGACAGCGGAGGCGCTGAAGTATGAGAAGGCGATCCGCGCCACGACCGGGACCGCCTACATCGAGGAGATGCAAGGGATCGCCGAGGCGTCCGAAGTCCCGTACGAGCAAATCCTCGTCCTCAACTGCGGCTGGGATCTGCTCGGTTCCCTCCCGACCCCGGGGACGCATCCGTTCTACATGTGTTCCTCGTTCGCCGCGTGGGGTTCGAGAACCGAGGATGGACGGCTGATCTGCGGTCACAACGACGACGGATCGAGGTTCATCGATCAGTTCCTTGTCCTCCTCGTAGCGAGGCCCGATCAAGGGCACGCGTTCGTCACTCCGATCGTCCCCGGCTACATCGGCTATCACCGGATGTGGAACGACGTCGGCTGCGTGACGCTCGGCCTGTCGCTAGAACGCGGCTGCCCGGACGACAACTTCGCGCACAACCTCCCGTGGTGGATCCGTTTCCGCCACCTGATCCAGACGGCCTCGTCGAGCGCCGAAATGCTCCGGATCACGAAGGAGATCCCCCCGGCGACCCCGATGAACCTGATCGCCGTCGACAGTGCGAACGGGGGCGTCCTCCTTCATGAGTCGGCGAATCACACCGTCGAGGTGGCGCCGATCGATGACAGCCTCGTCTGCACCAACCACGCGATCGACGATGCGATCGTTCCACACCTGATGATGCTCGAGCACCCGTCCGGGACCGACTATCGGTACCAGACGATGCGTCGTCTGGTCGACGAGCACACGGGCCGGATCACGCTCGAAACGGCGAAGGCGATCCAATCGAGTCACTTCGATGCGTCGGAGGGGCGGGAGAAACCCGGTGCGTGCTCTCCCTGCACGCACTACGAGTACGTCGGGAAGCACGCCGGGACGGTCTCGACGGTTGCCCTCGAGGTGACTGAGGCGTCGGTCCGGTCCAACGTCTCGCTCGGCAATCCGTGCGAAGGAAGGTGGATCGAGCATGAGCTCCCGATGGCCGCCTAGCGCGTTCCGATCCCGAGCGAAGTCGTCGGGCTTCGAGATCGCTTCGCCGGGAGACGGAAAGGAACAGGTCGAATGAAGACGATCCGGACGGATGTGCTGATCGTCGGCGGCGGCGGTGCCGGATTCCGGGCGGCAATCGCGGCCCGGCAGGCCAACGCGGAGACGCTCCTTGTCAGCAAGGGCCCCCTCGCCCGATGCGGCGCCAGCCCGATGGCCGGAGCCGATCTGACCTGTCACGGTCTCGGGATGCGTCAGGCCGGCTTCTTCGGCGAACCGCGCGACAGCGAGGAGAAGTTCTTCAGCGACATCGTCCATCAGGGGTGTTTCCTGAACGACCAGCCGCTCGCAGAGCGCTTCGTCCGGGACGGCCCCCAACGGCTGATCGAGACACTCGAATGGGGATGCGAACCGTACCTCTGCGATGAGCGCGCCATCTTTACCTCCGGCGTCGGGATCGTCGACGCCCATCTGAGCGAGGCACGGCGCCTCGGAACTTCGTTCCTCGACGACACCGCTGTTCTCGAGCTGATCGTCCACGACGGCCAGGTCTGCGGGGCAGTCGGTCTCGACATCCGGTCGGGGGAGATCCTCCGCTTCGACTGCCACGCCGTCGTCCTCGCGACCGGCGGCTGGCACAAGGCGTACACCCCGGTGACCGGATCGAAGGAGCTGACCGGCGACGGGGTCGCGATGGCCTATCGGGCCGGGGCGAAGGTCGCCAACATGGAGTTCGTCACTTTCGCCTGCAACGTCCCCGTCTGGCCGCCGGTCTGGCGGGGGAGCATCGTCACGTACGCGATGAGCCTGATGTGCGGCGGCACGCTGGAGAACGCGAACCGCGAGCGATTCCTCGACCAGTACGATCCGGAGACGGTCGCGATCGCGTCGAGTACCGAGTGGAACAAGAGCTTCTTCTCGTTTGCCACGGCACGAGAGATCCGCGCCGGGCGCGGCACGCCGCACGGCGGCGTCTACTACGTGACCGGGGACACGCCCTGGCCGGAGTTCGAGGCGCGGGCCCTCCGTTCATATCCCGACTGGAAGGTGAAGGGGGCCGACTTCTCCGAGCTCGGGCGGATGCTCCGCGACGGCGAGGGCGTCGAAGTCGCCGGCGCCGCGGAATACTTCGAGGGAGGCGTCCTGGTCGACGATCGCTTCGCGTCGAGCGTCCCCGGGCTCTTCGCCGCCGGTGAATGCGCGATGAGCCTGTTCGGGGCGAACCGGGTCGCCGCCGCGACGATGGAGATGCTCGTCAGCGGAGCGATCGCCGGGACGGCAGCGGGCGAGTTCGCTCAATCCCATCCTTCATCGGAACCTCCTGAGGACCGCGTCCGGACAGCGACCGAGGCGATCGAAGCCCCGCTGCGAAAGCCCAGCGGTCACGGCATCGGGCACCTCCGCCATGATCTCCAGGAGGCAGCGTCTGCAATGCTTGGGCCGGTCCGCTGCGGGGAAGAACTCGAGGCTTTCCTCCGGATGCTCGAAGACGCGCGCTCGGATCGGCTTCCGAACCTCGGTCTCTCAACGACGACGCGGTCCTACAACAAGGAATGGATCGAGTCCCTGGAGATCGAGAACCTTCTTCTCGTTCTGGAGCTGTCGGCGCGGGCCGCACTCGAGCGGACCGAGAGCCGCGGCGTCCACTATCGAGAGGACCATCCGATCACCGACAACGACGGCTGGCTGCGGGAGATCGTCATGTCACCGAACAGGGACGGCGTCCATGTGGAGCATCGCCCCGTCCGCGTGACTTCCCTCCGCCCGCCAAGCGGAACGCAACCGTACCTGGAGATGGTTCGCGAGATGATGTGCGCCCATTCGGACGTTGGGGGGCATCACTGACCATGCCACGTAACGCAGAAGGAGATCCCGTGAACGAGACGATCCGGTTTCGGATCCGGCGAAGCCCAGCCGACGGCGGCGCCGGAAACGGCTACCAGGAGTACGACGTCCCCTTCACGCGCGGGATGAGCGTGATGGATGGGCTCGACTACATCTACGAGCACCTCGATGGAAGCCTCGCCTACTACGACCACGCCGCCTGCAATCAGGGAATCTGTCGCCGCTGTCTGGCGCGGATCGACGGGCAGACCGGTCTTCTCTGCCAGACGCTCGTCACGGCGGACACGACCGTCGAGCCGATCCCGACACAGGACGTCGAGCGCGATCTGGTGACGAAGAGGGGGCGAGACCGGAATGGGTAACGAACGGGAGAAGGCGGGGCGAGAGCCGCCAGCCGCAAGGAGTGAGGCAGAGGTCCGACGCCTGCGCGGAGGAGCAGCCCTGGTGGATGCAGGGCTCCAGGCAGCGCGAAAGGCGATCCGACCCAACGCGTCGACAACCGACGCCATCGCAGCTGTCTGTGAAGCGGTCCGCGCAGCAGGCGGCGAGGTGGATCCGGAGGTTCGCGTCGCCCACGGGCTTCCTCTCTCGCTCGATCATGCGAAGGATCGGACCTCCGAATCCTCGACGCTTCATCCGGGTGAACTCGTGTCGATTCGGATCTCCGGCGCGTATCAAGGCTGCCTCTACGCCGGCGGACATACTCTCTCCGTCGGCCCGCCGTCCGAGGAAGCACAAACCTACCTGGCCCATCTCGCCGAGGCGGCCGACTGGGCGATCGACTCGATCGAACCGGGAAGCCGACGTCGCTTCGTTTTGACCGAGACGCGCGGGCGACTGCTCAGCGTTCGCGGCTCGGGGATCGGCACGGAACTCGGCGAGCCTCCGGCGATCGATCCGGGCGTGTGGGTCGATTTCGCGCCGGGGATGGCGATACACCTCGAGATTATGCTCACCTGTGCTGCGTTCGGTACCGGCGCCATCTCGAACATGATCTTGCTCGGACCGGAGAGCGCCGAACGTCTGACCCGCTTCGCCGACACCGAGTCGTAAGCACGAAGGAGGATGGACATGCCCGACGAATCCCAGCGAATCCCGATCGACGAGGCGGCCCACGAAGTCGCGCTGACGGCCCGGCGGATGGCCCTCCTTCACATCGCCTATGCCCGGACCCTCGTCAATGAGTTCGGCCCCGAACGCGGAACCGAGCTGATCGTCAAGGCGATCCGTGCATACGGCATGAGAATCGGTGAGGAGGTCCGCGACGCCGTGCAGGCTCAGGGACTTGAGCCGACGCCGGAGAACTACGGAAAGGGGAGTGCACGGCAGCTTCCGTCGTTCGGCATGCACGCCGGGGTCGAACACGTCGAGACCGAAGCCGGCCCGCGGCTTCGCGCCTACGGGTGCATGATGGGGAAGACCTGGAACGAGATCGGGGAGAGCGAACTCGGGAGGCTCTACTGCCTCGTCGACCCGGCGAAGTTCATCGCCTACGACGGGGTGCATACGTTCCCGCACTTGAAGACAATCCCTGACGGAGACGAGTTCTGCGAGTTCTGCATTCGGGAGGCGACGGACGCTGAGCTCCGAGCATTCCAGACGGACGATCCCGCGTGGGTCAAAGCGGATCGAAGCGAGCCCGAATGACGAACGCTTGGCACGATCTTCTCCGGGCTCGGAGAGAGGAGATCTGGTCCGGACTCCAGGGCCTCGGATGCGATGCAGGCCTCGTCTACGCCAACGCCGAGCATCCGGCGCCGTTCCGGCATCTGACCGACTACCGGCCGCCGCTCGGCGACATGTGGGGCGTCCTCACCGGCACCGACTCGATGGCGTGCGTCCTGACGTTTCACTGGGGGCTCGATGAGGCACGGGCACGGTCTGGGATCTCCGAGTGGTTCGGGGACTTCGATCCGGTGCCGCGGGTGATCGATCTTCTTGCAGCTAGTGCGCCGAACACCGTCGGTCTGCTCGGCTTCGATCGCATCCCGGCGGTCGCGCTGACGAGGATCGAATCCACGCTGGACTCGACCGTCTTTCGGAATGCGGACGAACTCTCTCACACGGCCCGCCGCCGAAAGGCACCTGAGGAGATCGCCCGCCTCTCCGAGGCCGCGGCGATTACCGTACGAGCGCTCGATGCGAGTCTCCCTGCCATCCGCAAGGGAGCAACGGAGCGGGAGATCTCGGCGCGTCTGGCGTACGAGATCCGGCTCCAGGGCGGTGACCTCGCCTTCCCACCAATGGTCCTTGCCGGGGGGAAGAACCCCGTCATCTACCGGCCGCCAACGGCCGATCCACTTCGGGAGGGGATGTGCGTGATGATCGATGTCGGGGCGGAGCACGAAGGGTATCAGGCCGACATCGCGAGGACGTTCGTGCTCGGGAAGCCGGACCCAGAGCTGCAGAGGGCATTTGAGGCCGTCGAGGAGGCGCACACGACGATCCTCGATGAGGCTCGCCCGGGGGTGCCCTGCCGGAGACTTCATGACGCTGGAGCCGACGTGCTGCTGCGTGCCGGGTTCGAGGTCCTCCATCGGATGGGGCATGGGGTCGGACTCGCCACGTCGTTCGAGTGGCCGAGCCTCGACACGGAGGACGCGCCGCTCGAATCGGGGATGACGCTCGCGATCGAGCCCGCCGCGTACGTCGCGGGCGTCGGGAGCGTCAAGATCGAGGACATGATCCGGATCATCCCATCCGGCCATGCCTTCCTGTCACGGAGCCCCCGCTCGCTCGGCCGCATCACGGAAGGGCACGTCGAATACGAAGGGAGAACGTAGAGAATGACAGAGCAACTTGCGGATGCGTTCGTCGCGCTCGATCGGGAGCGCTGCCTCGCCCTCGTCCGGGATCGGATCGATCGAGGCGTTCCAGTGACCGAGATCATCGACGAAAGCCGGATCGGCATGGGGAGGATCGGCGACAAGTACGCAGCCGGTGAGTTCTTCCTCTCCGAGCTGGTCATGGCCGGGCACATCTTCGGCGAGTCGATGAAGCTCCTCGAACCGCTGATCGGGGACGATGCGCCGTCGAAGCTCGGGACGATCGTCGTCGGCACCGTCGCCGGAGACATCCACGACCTCGGGAAGAACATCTTCTGCTCTCTTCTCCGCGCGGAAGGCTTCGACGTCGTCGATCTCGGCGTCGATGTGCCCCCGGAGCGCTTCGTCGAGGCAGTCACGGAGAGCGGCGCCCGGATCGTCGGTCTCTCCTGTCTTCTGACCGTCGCGTTCGGTGCAATGCGCCAGACCATCGAGGCATTCGAGACGGCGGGGCTCCGTGAGCGGACCACCGTCCTGATCGGTGGGAGCATCGTCTCGGAACGGGTTCGCGACGAGGTCGGCGCCGACGGGTTCGCCACCGATGCGGTGGTCGGCGTCCGCGAGTGCGTCCGAATCGTCGGATCGCTCGCCGGAACAGGCGAGAAGGAGGCTCCATGAGTTCCGCGAACATCTCATCGGCAGAGCGGATCACCGCGGCGGTCGCGCTCGAGGAGACCGGCCGAGCCGTCCTCGGCCATTCGATCGACAGCTTCGCGGCATGCTATGCAGGGATCAGCCAGGAAGCCTGGTGGTTCGATCATGCGGCGGCCGACGCCGCGCTGGTGAAGACCTTCGAGGAGCTCGGGCCGTGGGATACTTGCCTCGGCTTCGCCCCCGGGCATCCGCTCGCGTTCGCGCTGACCGCCCCGATGCGCGTTCGACTCCCCGGGCGGGATCTTCCGCCCGACACGCCGATGCAGTTCGACGAATCCGAATTCATGACGCCCGACGACTACGACATGATCGTCGAGAAGGGGTACCACGAGTTCCTCGACGGATTCCTTCCAAGGGTCGGGATCGATCCGTCGGACGCGGCGGGCGCGCGGGCCGAGATCGTCCGCCATGCACAGGACGATGCCGCCGCCTGGCGCGAAAGAGGCGTTCACCTCCTCTGTGCCACGAAGCTCCGCCTGCCGTTCGACTGGTTCTCCTACGCCCGCTCCCTGACCGGATTCATGATCGACATGTTCGAACAGCCCGAGCGGTTGATCGCCGCGATGGACGCGACCCTTCCGGTCATGCTCGCCGACACGCTCCGACGTCTTGACGGCTCGGAATCGCGCGGCGTCTTCCTCCCGATGGCGCGAGGGTCGGCCACGTTCATCTCCCCGGCCCAGTTCGAACGATTCTGTATGCCCGGGCTTCTGGAGGCCGTCGAGAGACTCGTCGACGCCGGTTTCGTTCCGATCCTTCATTGCGACGCCGATTGGACGCCCCGCCTCGAGCGCTTGCTCGATCTGCCGCCGCGGTCCTGCATCCTGCAGCTCGACGAGCAGACGGACATCCGGCAGGCGAAGCGGGTCCTCGGCGATCACATGTGCCTCTACGGAAACGTCTCCCCACAGCTGTTGACACTCGGCGATCCCGAGGAAGTGAAGCATCACTGCGAAGGGTTGATCGACGACGTCGGCGCCGGCGGCGGATTCATCCTCGGACCCGCATGCACGATGCCGACCGACGCCAAGCCGGAGAACGTCCGGGCGATGACCGAAGCCGTTCTCGGGAAAGGATGACGAGATGACCGACATAGGAACCGGAGGACGGTGGATCCTGGCCGGCGTTGCACTCCTCGACGGAAACGCCACGCCGCGGCGCGACGGCGCATACCTCGCGATCCGCGGGTCGACGATCGATGAGATCGGGGATGCAAAAGACTTCCAAGCGCAACCCGGTGACGAGATCCTCCAGCTTCCGGACCTACTCGTGATGCCCGGCCTGATCGACGCCCACCTCCATCTCTACGCGTCCGGCTCGACCGAAGAGGAGCCGGTGCCGGATCGCTTCGGCAGCGATCTGTTCCCTCTGATCGCCGTCTCGAACCTCGAGGCGCACGTCGACGCTGGCTTCACCACCGTCCGCGACACGGGGAGCGAGAACGGGAGCATCTGGGCGCTCCGCTACGCCGCGCAAGAGGGAATGCTTCGCTCTCCGCGGATCATCGCCTGCGGGAAGGTCCTAACGATCACCGCGGGGCACGGGACCGAATACGGCGTCGACATGGCCTGGGAGTGCGACGATGCAGGGGATCTGATCAAGGCCGTCCGCCGTCAGCAGCACGAGGGGGCCGACTACATCAAGGTGATCGCCAGTCGACGCTCCCCGGACGGTCTCGGGAGCATCGCCGCCTGGCCGGTGGAGGAGCTGTCCGCCGCCGTCGAGGAGGCGCATGCGCGCGGCCTGAAGATCTCGGCCCATGTCATGGGCGACGACGCGATCGGCACCGCGCTGCGTGCCGGCGTCGATTCGCTCGAGCACGGTTGGACGGGGAACAGCGAGCTGTGGCGAGCCGCGGCGAATGCAGGGACGTACCTCGTCCCGACACTCTCGGTCCTCTACCAGAAGGAGGCCCACGCGGCCGCCGGCCGGCCGATCTGGCCGTCAGCCTTCGATTCGATCTTCGGCACGCTCGACGGGCGGCTCGCCGACTGCGGACGTGCACACGAACTCGGCGTCCCCTTCGCCCTGGGGACCGACGCCGCGAATCCCGGCGTTCTCCACGGCGACGGTGCCATCGAACTCGAGCTGCTGGTCAAGGCCGGGCTGACGCCACTCGAGGCGATCGCCGCCGGCACGCGGGACGCTGCCCGGCTCTGCGGGATCGGGAACGAAATCGGGACGCTCGGACCAGGGAAAGAAGCCGATCTCCTGATCGTCCGAGGCGACCCCTCGTCCGACATCTCGCTCCTCCGTGATCGACGGAGGATCGTCGGCGTCGTCCGCGGGGGCCGCTTCCTGAAAGGCGAGGCAACCCTCCGATGCCTTTCGGCGGCGCCTGGGATCCCCAAAGGAGACGATCGATGACCGTCACGAAGACCATCTGCCAGAGCTGCTACTTCTACTGCGGGCTCGACGTGACCCACGATGGAGATCAGATCGAGCGGATCGACGGGTCGCCGGAGCATCCGGTCAACCGGGGGACGATCTGTCCGAAGGGTCTCGCGGCGCAGCAGTTGGTGACGCATCCGAAGCGGCTGACCCGACCGTTGTTTCGAGACAGGAAGAAGCCGGGCGATTCGTGGACGGAGCTGAGCTGGGACGATGCGCTCGATCTCCTCGCCGAGAAGCTCCGGGCGGCGCGCAGCGCGGGCCGGCCGGAGTCGGTCGTCTATCACCGCGGCCACGCCCCGGGATGGGTCACGACGTACAACTACGTGACGCGGTTCATGACGGCGTTCGGTTCGCCCAATCTGGTGACCCACGCGCATCTCTGCTTCGCCCCTCGAGCGATCGCGCACCTCGCCACCTACGGCGGCGTGCCCGAGCCGGACTTCGACCATGCGCGTTGCATCGTCTTGTGGGGCTTCAATCCGGTCTACACGTCACTTCCGAACTACGCACGGCGGATCATCGAGTCGAAGGAGCGCGGGGCGAAGCTGATCGTCGTCGATCCCCGCTACACGCAGACGGCCGCCAAGGCCGACCTCTGGCTCCAGCCCCGACCGGGCACGGATCTGCCGCTTGCGCTCGGGATCGTGAAGACCCTGATCGAAGAACAGCTGCTCGATCGCGAGTACGTTCGCGAGCATGCGATCGGACTTGACGTGCTGACCGAACACGTCGGGGCGATTGCGTACGAGACCATCGCTTCGACCACCGGCGTTCCGATCGACCGGATGAAAGCCGCAGCGCAGATGATGGCCGAGAACCGGCCGACCACGGTGAAGGAAGGGAACGGTCTCGACCAACACGTCAACGTGACGCAAACCGTCCGAGCCGTTGCACTGATCCCGACACTCCTTGGCAGCCTGAACATCGAGGGGGGGAACGTTCTTCTTCCCCCCCTCCCATTCCATGATGTGCAGCTCCGAGGATTGCGAGGAGAGGATTGGGAGGAACGCTCGCTCTCCCGCCACCCGCTCTACTACCGGACCGGAAATGCGCTTCACGATGAGGACCTCCTCGCCGCGTTGGAGGACGACGCCCCGTACCCGATCGATGTGCTGATCGTTCAAGGTGGCGCCCTCCTCGCGGCGAACTCAAACGTTCGACGGACCGAGCGCCTGTTAGAGAAGGTCGGGTTCCTCGCCGTCCACGACCTATTCATGACCGCAACCGCCGAGCGCGCCGATCTCGTCCTCCCGGCGGCGAGCTTCCTGGAACGCGATCTCCTCCTCTACTATCGGTATCGCCCGAGCGCGCAATCGAACATGATCGCGCTCCAGCAGCAGGTCGTGTCTCCGGCCGGCGAGTCACGCTCGGACCTCGAGCTGATCTTCGACCTCGCACGGCGCATCGGTCTCCACGACCACTTCCCCTGGGGGAGTGTCGGCGAGGCCTTCGATTGGGAGCTCGAGCCGGTCGGGATCGACCTGGAGTACCTGAAGAGTCATCCGGAGGGATACCAGAGGGATTACGCGCCCGACGAGCTCTACGTGACCGATGGTCGATCCGGATTCTCGACCGAGTCGGGGAAGATCGAGCTCGCCGCCTCCCGACTGGAAGCCTTCGGAAGCGATGCTCTTCCACAACTGCGAGAGCTGCCGGCGGCGCTTGAGCCTTCGGATGACTATCCGCTCCTCTGCGGCACCGGCCTCAAGCTCGGGATTCATACCCACACGGAGTTCCACTCGCTTCCGTGGATCGAACCGATTGAGCCGGCCCCGTTCGCCGAGATCCATCCCGAAGCCGCCGCCGCGAGCGGCATTCGCGATCGAGACAGGGTGCGGGTCGAATCGCCCTGGGGAGCGGTCGAGGCGATCGCTCGGATCACCCGAACCGTCGACGAAGAGGTCGTCATGCTCTCCTACGGGTACGGCCAGCCGTACGCCGGCGCGGGCTGGCAACTGTCGAATTGCCTGACCCCGGACGGAACGATCGCCGCCGATCCGGACAGCGGCGCCACGAGCAATCGGCGTGTGCCGGTCCGTCTGATCCGGACCACCACGGTGGGCGAGCAACGCTCCCAGCGACTCCTGATCGCCAAGACAGTCCGCTGCGTCGGCTGTCATACCTGCGAAGTCGCATGCCGGCAGGAGCACGGCGAAGCGCGGATCCGCATCCATGAAGTCGGTCCCGTACGAACAGAAGACGGCGAGATGCGCTCTTTGTCGCTCCCGATCGGCTGCGACAGCTGCGATCTGTGCGCCGAGCGGACCGCGCAAGGTGCTGAGCCGGCCTGCGTTGTCGCTTGCCCGACGAATGCCCTCTCGCTCGTCGAGCCCGCGACGATCCTTCAAGAGGGCAGTGAGGGAGTTCACGTCTGCGCTGTGCGAGATGTCGCGTAGGCTGCAGGAACGGGCTCCCTAAGGAACCGCGGCGCTGACCAGTTCCCGGAGTTTGAGCACCGTCCGCCAGTTCCGGATTGTGCTCGTTGTCTCCAAGGTGGCATCGAAGTACTTGACGGTCAGCTTCGTCCGCGCGACCCCGTTCGGAAGATGCAGGTAGATCTCGTTTCCGATGACGGCGAATTCGTCCGGAGATGAACGAGAGTCGTCGAGCCTCGCCACTGCGCTTGGATTCGGAGCATCCCTCAGAAACGCGACATGGAGCGTCCGCGGCTCCCTGCCGGCCTGTGCAAACGGATTTGCCTCGACAATCCGGACAAGCTCGTCAGCGGTCCGAATCACGACCGGTACTGTGAGGTCGAAACGGGCGCAGAGCTCGTCGGAGATCGCTTCGGGAATCCGGCGGGCAAGCCCAGGTTCGGCGCGGAAGATCACGTTCCCGCTCTGGATGTACGTCCGCACCGAGCCACATCCCCGGTCGATGAACAGATCGGCGAGATCTCGCATCGCCAGAACGTTTCGCCCGCCCACATTGATCCCGCGGAGAAGCGCAACGTACGAATCCTCCAGGGCTTCGGGCGAGGGGTTCTCAACACCCATGTCCGCTTCCTCGCCCCTGCGGCTCGAATCAGTCCGCAGCAACGAATCCCTCCGGCCACATTGCGGAGGGCCAGGGGCAGAGAGCCGCTTCCGCGTTGCTGTTGGACGCGTCCGGGCCGGGAATCCTGTTCCGTGCTCCCTCCACCGTCCCTGCAAAGTACTCCTTCGGATCGAAACCACCGATGCAGAAGCTCGAGGCGACGCGGATCCCGGCTCCCCCGTTGCGCGTGAATTCGGAATCGAGGATCTCGAGGATTGCGTCCTGCGTCGCGAAGAGCCCATCGGCACCGTTCTCCGTAACAAGACAGCCTCGAAGCAGACCGCGGGATGACTCCTCGAAGAGGAGCCCGTGATGGCCGTTCCCTTCGATCGTCGAGTTCTCGATCACGAGAAGCGACGCGTTCGACGCGATCGCCCCGTAGTCGGCGTTTCGCCGAAGGCCGGTGTCGTTGAGGGCAACGCGGGCCGCGTCCCAGGCCCAGATCCCGGCCCAGTTGCCGAGGATCTCCGTGTCATCAACCGTCAGCTCGGAGAAGTGGAGGGCCAGGATCCCGTGCGACGTGTTGTCCCGGACGATGCATTGGTCAAGTCGGATCTTCGCGAAGTCCTGCGCCATCAGTCCGGCGCTTCCGTTCGAGGCGAATGTGCAATCCTCCGCGATCACCTCGGTGCGGTCCGCCGCCCAGAGGCCGAACCAGGCGTTCTCCACCAGGAGAACTCGATGGAGTTCCACGATAGCCGAGCCCTCAATCGCGATGCCGTGCCCGTTGTACGCGCGAGAACAGCAGATCGAGAGAGTCTCCAACCGGACCTCGATCCCCTCGCCGGCGATCCGAAGAACGGCGCCCGAGGAGCCCCCCGCGATCCGCGCTTCTCCTTCGGCAGGCCCGAGGATCGTCAGGCTCTTATCGACGGAGAGGCTCCCTTCGTATCGGCCCGGCACCAGCTCGATTACGGAACCCTCGGCCGCCATGTCGATCGCCGCCTGGATCGAGTCGCCTTCGGCGACCAGAATCGAGGGACGCGAGGCAGCGGCATCCGCAGAGCTGCCGTTCGTGATCGCGCCGAACGCGATCAGCGCCCCCGCGAGGAGCACTGCACTTACGGACTTCCACCGGTATCTGGACACTAGCTTCCCCCGACCTAGGCCGAGCACGAGATCGAACCGCCTCGAACTACGACGAACCCGCCGGCTCCGGTTCGAGCTCGCCGTGGAGTCCTTCCAACATGGCGGCATCGTATCGATATCCGAACCCCTTGACATTCGCGATACAAGCACCCGCGCCGGCGACCGCCGCATCGATCCGCTTGCGGAGCAGGTAGACACACTGTCTGACGTCACGCGAATCCGCGAGGTCCGCCTCGGGCCAGATCGTTCCGACGATCTCCTTTTCCTCGAGGACCCTCCCGCTTGCCCGAACCAGCAGGCAGAGCAACTCGAACGGCTTCGGAGGAAGAGAAACAACCTTACCGTGAAGCATGACCCGCTTCTCCCGCTCGTCGAGGACAAGCGGACCTTCGTCGACACACGCAGCCGCCAGGGAGCGGACGACTCCGCGAAATGGCGTGACAAGGACGCCCCGATGGTCGAGCCAAGCGAGGAAGACCATCACGGCAACGCACGAGACGAGGAACACAGCAAAGGCAATCCAAGTGCCGGCCAGCCGGAGCGTCTTCAGGTGATCCGTAACGGCGGCTAGATCGAATCCGACGCGCGCGTAGCCCGCAGGGATGTCTTGCCCCTCCAAGCGGAGCATCTCCAGCGGGACGACCACATCGGCCAGAAGCTTGCCATTTGCCGAGGTGAACAGGGAAGCCTCGGCCACGGTCATCAGATTCGGCATGTGGAGCGGGACCGCGGCCGACCAGTCGACGTCCGCGGCATCGACGACGACCGTATCTTCATGCACCAACTGAACATACGTCGCTGTGCCGAGGAGCATCATCTCCACCGCTCCCTGGAATGCCCGACGAGCATCGACATGGATCCAGGCTTCGGTGGCCTCCGAGCCGATCCACGTCTCGGCGGCCTGCGCAAACTGCGTGGCTGTCCTCAGGCTCTCCTGACGTGCGTCGTTGATCGTCGCATTGTGCACAGCCAGGATCGCTCCGCTGGCGATCGCACCGACCCCGATCGCCAAGCCGACGATGATCCCGCCGAACCGTCTCCACGTGACCTGGTTGAGTCCGTTCATGGCGCATGCATAAGGTACGATGTCGGTGGGATTCCGGCAACGAGGCAATTCCACCAACGCCGGAGGCCGATGATGACGTTCCTATGACGGTCCCTTTACAGACCCTCGACGCGCGTCTCCGCCAACATGCAGCATGCCTGGGATGACCATGGGGCTCCAGCTCTGCCGAGCCCCTTTCGCCTCGGCGCCAACCGGCGCATGCAGGCTACAAAGATGAATCCCGGCGATCAGGAGGCATGGACCCATCTGACTCGAACCTGCCGTCGGTGAATTGGCACACCTGACACGCGCCCCGAGCCGAGACAATCAGCCGCCTGGTCGCCGGATCAACCCTCGCTACGCCGTGGCACGTACCGGAAGCCGGCCCATTCGATCGTACCGGTCGCCGGATCCCGGTCCATGGTCTCCCCATCGAAGATGCCGCCGACAATGCGGATTCTCGTCTCATCGATCGGGATCAGATACTTCCCTTCGTCGGGCATCCACAGGATCCCCTCTTCGAGCTCGATCCGAGTCGTCCAGAGGAGGTCCGCGTCGCTGTATCGCGATCGGAGCCGCGGTTCGACGCCGTACACGCCGACCAGCTCACGCCAGAATGGCGGAGGGGATTCGTCGATCGGATAGCGCGGAGCGTAGATATGATAGCTACCCCCCAGCGTGACGATGGCGTCGGCCGGAGTCGCGTCCGTGAATCGCATCCTCACGTCCCCGAACGGCAGGAGCCAGTGCTTCGCCCGGAAGTCCCCGGTGTCGAGCGGGACGAGCCGGACATTCAGTCCCATGACCTCGGCGACCCATCGGTCCTTCCTGGAGTCGACGACCATCCGCTCCGACTCGACGATGTAGGTTCCCGCCAACCGCGTGCCCGGCGTCCACACATCGGCCTTCTCCGGTTGCGCTTCGGGCTTCCGCTTCACGCCGTGGATTCCTTGTCGGAGCCAATCGAGCGCCTCGAACGCGAACTCGTTCTGAATCTCCTCGAACTCCTGGGAGGTCGCCACGGCGACGATGCCGAGCTTGCTGTCAGGAAGAACCGCAAGGATCGAGATCGTCCCTTCGTTCGTCCCGGAGTGGAAGACGACCCGCTCGCCGAGATATGTCTCGTCGGTGAACCAGCCAAGGCCGTTCGTCTGCGGATCGTTCTCGCTCGCATACTTCGGATCGAACATCTCCTGCAGGGTCTCCGGACGGACGAACGGACCATCTTCTGCTGTACCGGCGCGAAGAACGAGCTTCACGAGTTGAGCCAAGTCAGAAACGGTCGCATAGAGGTTCCCCGAGGGCATGGTGATGATGTCGTACGCCTGACCGGGGACGTTCCTCCGTTCGACGCGGAAATAGCCGGTGGCGATCGTCCGACTTCGGGAGAGCCGTTCGGAGAGGAACGCGCTCGATGTCACTCCAAGAGGCGCAAGGATCTCGCGTTGCATCACGTCCGGCCAGAAGCCGCCGCGGGCCACCTCGATGATCCGCCCGAGCACCACGTATCCGATGTTTGAATACTTGTACCACGTCCACGGAGGGTACGCGGCGTGCGTATCGCCGAGCGACGCGACCTGTTCTCTCAACACCGCCACGCCCGGATCCCAGTACCAGAGGGGAAGCGTTCCGTTCCGTGGCAAGCCGGAGCGGTGGCAGAGGAGGCTCCGAATCGTGATCGGCTCGTCGGGCAGGAAATCCCTTTGGATCGTGAAGTCCGGCAAGTAGGTCTCGATCGGCGCATCGAGATCGACGAGCCCCTCCTCGGCCATCCGCATGATCTCCAGCGCTGTGCAGAGCTTCGCAATCGAGCCGGCCCGGAAGATGGTCTCGTCGGTCAGAGGAACGCGGTTCTCCAGATCGGCCCAACCGAGGTTCTCCTGCCAGATAACCTCGCTGTCGACGATCAACGCAACCGCCATGCCGGGGATGTCGCGCCGCCGCATCTCGGTCTCCATCCGATCTTGGATGCGTCGGATAGCATCGTCGGCGCTCCGAATCGGCCGAAGACGTTCGATGAGCCTTTCCGAGCCGAGGCACCCCGTGAGAAGGGACAGGGCCAGGACGAGCAGAGCCGCCTGAAGCAGATGCATCCCCCACAGCCTCTTCCCTGATCCTCGGACGAACTTCCGCTGCATTCGATCGACCTCCGAGCCGAGGGTACCCGGTTCATTGTCGCTGCGCTCGCCTCTCTTTCGGGTAGACTCCTCCGAGCGAAGTACGACGGGAAGGAGACTACATGCGATCCGAAGCAACAACCGTCGATGAGTACTTGGCGGAGCTTCCGGCCGACCGACGGGAGGCGATCGAGCCCGTCCGACGGACGATCCTTGACAACCTGCCGGCAGGGTACGAGGAGGCGATAAATTGGGGAATGATCACGTACCAGGTTCCCCTCGAGACCTATCCCGATACCTACAACGGGCAGCCGCTGATGTACGCTGCCCTCGCCAGCCAGAAGAACCACATGGCCGTCTACCTGACGAGCGTCTACATCGACGAGGACTCCCGACGGGCGTTCGAGTCCGACTACGCATCGACGGGGAAACGAATGGATCTCGGCAAGTCGTGCGTCCGATTCCGAAGGCTCGACGACCTCCCGCTCGAGCTGATCGGAGAAGCGATCGCGAAGATGCCCGTCGATGAGTTCATCCGGCGATTCGAGGAGGCTCGCACCCCTCAGAAGTAGACGTGCGAGGGCTGGCCTATTCCCTCACCAGCTTCTGCCCGAGCTTGAAGGCCCGATCGAGATACCGCTCGATCCCGACCTTCTCGACGCCGCCGGCGTACATCGTTCCGACAACCTTCGCAGAGAGCGAGTCGCGCAGCGTGCTCTTCAGCAGCTTCGTCGCGTCGTCACAGAAGATCCGGAACAGAGGCACGATCAGCCCGGAACTCAAGATCGCGACCGCTCGCTTCTTCCTCGGATCGCGCGGCTCCGGGCATCCCTTCACCGGCCACCGTCCCGCTCTCGCAAGTGTCCAACAGATCCGCTCGAGGAACGTCTTCGTCACCGCGTTGACCGTCCCCTCGAAGATCGGGCCGCCGAAGACGTAGGCGTCCGCCTCGCGCATCATCGGGAGGATCTCCTGCATGTCGTCGTCGATCACACACTGCGCGATCGGCTTCGCCGGATCCTCGCGGCGACAGGCGCCACAATTCCGGCAGTACTCGATCTGGCGATCGATCAGTACGAGCTTCTCGACTTGCGCATCCGGGCGGGCGGCCTTCACGCCCTCGATCGCCCGATCGACGAGCCTGTCGATCGTCTTCCCCTTCCGGTAGCTCCCCATCACCGCGACGATCTTCATTCGGTCCTCCGTTCCTCCGATCCCAGTAGCATACAGGAACGGCGGTGGGGCTACGATTGAACCATCGGGGCCGCGCAGCCAACATATGGGTCGGGAGGTTCAAGTGGAAGAGCATTCGAGCATCGACAGAGAGCGGATGCACGTCATCGATCAGCAGACCGTCCGAATCGAAGACGTCTTCCAGGTCGAGGATCTGATCCTCGACCTCGGCGGCGGCGGAGAGGGGGTCATTGGCCAGCTTCGCGGGCGCCAAGTGATTGCCATCGATCGAAGGCGCGCGGAACTCGAGGAGTCGGCTCCCGGCCCGATCAAGATCATCGGGGATGCGATGGATCTTCCGTTCCTCGACGGCTCGTTCGATGCCGCGACCGCGTTCTTCTTCTTGATGTACGTCCCCGGCGATGATCGTCTGGCCGTTCTGAAGGAAGCGCACCGAACGCTGAAGCCGGGCGGACAACTGCACATCTGGGACGTAACGATTCCCGAGCGCGACGATCACCCCCAGGAGACCTTCGTCGTCCTGATCAAGGCCGAGCTTCCCGATCGAACGGTCGAGACCGGCTACGGCACCCGATGGGATGGGAAGGATATGTCGGCCGACTCGATCGGTGCACTCGCAACCGAAGCAGGATTCTCTGTCGTCGAGCAAGCTGAGGAGGGCGACTGCTTCCGCCTTGTGCTTACCAAGGAGGGCAAGTAGCGCCTAGGCGTCCGGCGTCTCGTCTCGCTCCATCAACTCCTTGATCTTCCGTTCCTCCCACTTGGCGCCCGGGCCGAAGACCTGGAAGGCCTGCAGCACAATCGCAATCCCCCATCCCATCGCCGGCCAGTAGACCCACCAGGTCCCCCGGTCCGAGTAGTCGATGATGAACAGCACGATCATCACGACGACGTAGGTCGCCAGATGGATGTAGAAGTCTCTCAGCGTCCTCACACGCTTCCGCGCCCGCTCGTACCGCTCTTCTTGTTGCGTCATCGTTCCTCCGTAGTCGCTTGGATCATCGTCAGGAGCATCTTGAACCGCTCGATCGCTCGGAGGGCATGCGGCCGGTTCGCCGGCATGATGATGGCTTCTCCAGCCTTCAACCGGTGGACGTCACCCTCGATCGTGATCTCGCTCGTCCCGTCGAGGATGACGACGAGCGCATCGAACGGCGCCGTGTGCTCGCTTAGCTCCTGTCCGCGATCGAACGCAAACAGCGTCACGGTCCCGGTCGCTTCCTTGATCAGCGTCTTGCTGACGACGGCGTCTTCCTGATAGCCGATCGATCCGGCCAGATCGATCGGGTTGGCTCGTTCGGTGTCCATCGTGATCCCTTCTTCGGCGCGATCGGCCTAGGATGCGACCGCCAGCGCGATCTCGGCCATCTGCGTGTAGCTCTTCTCCCGCTCCTCGGCCGGCGCACGCTTTCCGGTGACCAGGCTGTCGCTGACGGTCAGGATCGACAGGGCGTCGGCGCCATACTTCGCCGCCAGCGTGTACAGGCCGGCCGTCTCCATCTCGACGACGAGGGCGCCATACGCAGCCCAGAGCCGCCAGGACTCGGGATCGTCGTGGTAGAACGTATCCGAGCAGAAGATCCCTCCGACCGAGATCTTCAGACCGCGATCGATCGCTTCTTGGTAGGCCTTCAGCAACAGCGGGAAGCTGGCGGTCGGCGCGTAGTCCCGCCCGTGGAAGCGGATCTTGTTGACGTGCGAATCGGTCGACGCGGCCATCGCGAGGACGATGTCCCCGACCTCGAGATCCGGCTGAAGCGCCCCGCAGGTGCCGACGCGGATGACCGTGCTGACGTCGTATTCGTTCAGCAATTCACTGACGTAGATCGAGAGGGACGGGATCCCCATCCCGGTCCCCATCACCGAGATGGGTTTCCCTTCGTACGTTCCGGTGAATCCGAGCATCCCGCGCACCTCGTTGAAGCAGACCGGATCCTCGAGCAGCGTCTCCGCGAAGTGCTTCGCCCGCATCGGATCGCCGGGAAGGAGGACCGTCGGTGCGATCTCCCCGGGCTTGGCGTTGATGTGCGTACTCACTCACAACCTCCTATTCAGAATGCGATGAATCGTCCCTGCGACATGGACATCAGTCTACCGGCCGCACGCTATTCGAGACGAATCGTCCCATCTCCACCGACTACGACTCGAGCACCCTCTTCGAGAACGTCGAGCGCGTCGCCCGGCAGGACAACGATCGGGACGGCCCTTCCGTACAGCTCCCCGGCGATGATCGATCCGAGCGCTACGACCGGCGGAAGCGAACCGACGATGAATGCGGCAGGTGCAAGGTCCCGCCGAGCGAGTTCGAGGAGGACGGCGCTCCCGGTGCTCGACCCTTTCTCCGACGGGAAGACGAAGACACGGCCGACGATCGACTCGCCGCACCGGTCATGGTGCGGATCGACGATCCGCCCGGTCTCCGGATCGACGCCTCCCCACAGGCTGATCGGCTCATGGGAACGGAGGACCGCTCCGGACGCCTCTCCAGGGATGATCGGTCGCCCGCGGACGCTCAGCTCCATGGCGGCGCCTCCCGAGTCACGACCCCAGCAACGGCCGATCGGACACAGTCGCGAAGCGTGCCGAACGCCACCGAAGCCTCGAGCTCGGCCGGCGCGTAGTAGGCGCACTTGCCGGAGTTGGTCATCACGACCCGAGCGCAATCCGGGACGATCGGCGAATGGAACGGGCAGGTGTCGCGTGCGATCGTCGCCCCGAATGCCCGCACGTCATCGATCCAGCCCGAACGGGATGCGAGTGCCAGCGTCGTCGCGTTCGTCAGCACGAGGCACTGGACATCCGGGTGAACCCTCTTCGGGCGGATCGAGCGAATCTCTTCGATGAGCGCGGCAAACTCGTCATAGGAGAAGTGTGGGCAGCCGAGAATCACGGAGCCGACCTCCGCCCCGTCGGTTGCGGTCGACATCCGCGCCCACGCCGATCGGAGCATCCCCGTCGTCAGGGTCTGCTCCTCGACCGGGCTCGCTCCGCCGAGCGCCGTCGACAGGTCGGGCGCCTCCGGCGTGATCCCAACCGCGTGGAACATCTCCACCGCTCCCGAGGAGGCCGCAGCGGCGCCGAGCGCCTTCAGCCGATCGCCGCTCGCGGTCCGTGGGAGACCGTCGACCACCGGGATCCGTTCGCCGGTGAGCTCTCCGATCAGGTGTCCGAGGGCGGCCCACACGGCCGGCGACCGCCAGGCATCTCCGTTCGTCTTCGGGAGGCGGAAGACAACCTCTCCGCGACGGTTCTCGTCGCGATGGAGGCCGGTATTCGGTACCCGCCCTGTGATCGCTGCACAGACGTCCATGAAGTCGGCGTACCGGTTCGTCCTCGCGCCGAGGACCGAATTGGCGTAGACGACGGCGTTCGATTCCCCCCAAGCGATCTGCTGGCCAAACCGGGGCGTCAGATACCCTTGATACGGCGCGCACGTCCACGTCGGCACGCAGGCGAGCCGGGTGTAGGCCTCGGCAATCCGCGTCGCCCGCTCCGCGAATTCGCCCGGGACGCCGAGATCCTTCCAGTGGTCGAGATCGAGCGAGACCATGTTGAGCGTCGTCGGGACGCGCACCCGACCACCGCCCTCCACCATGCGGGTGATGAAGTCGAGGTTCGATTCCGACATCAGCGCACAGGCATCGATATGCACCTGCTCAATCGAGACCAGATCGGGCGCATCGCTGATCTCGGCCATTCGGACGACAACGGACATCGCGAAGCGGGCCGCGTCGCCGTGCTCCCCGTTCAGCATCGCCCGATCGAGATCGTTCAGACGCACGTTCACGTTCGCCGTCCTTCCTGGAGTCTGCTGGATTATAGCGTTCGGACGTCGGGCTCAAGCTCCTGACGCGAGCGAACTTGCTCCCCGTGCCACCCACTCCGACAATCTTCCCGTCGTGCGTTCCGAACCGCGGCAGAAGGAGGGAATGTGAGCCCGAAGCTTCCGACTGATTGGGAACCGCCTTCCGACTGGCGCCGGATCCGAACGATCGATGCCCACACGGCCGGGGAGCCGCTCCGGATCCTGATCGCAGGCCACCCGGAGATCCCCGGAACCACGATGGCGGAGAAGCGCCGGCATGCGCAGACGAACCACGACGCGCTTCGTACTGCCTTGATGTGGGAGCCGCGCGGCCACGCCGACATGTACGGTTGCCTCGTCACCGAGCCGGTGACGGACGGGGCCGACTTCGGCGTCCTGTTCCTCCACAACGCAGGCTGGAGCACGATGTGTGGCCACGGGATCATCGCCGTAACGAAGGTCGCGATCGAGACGGGGATGCTTCCGGCCGTCACTCCCGAGACGATCGTCCGGATCGACACGCCGGTCGGCCTCGTCACCGCCGCGGCACGAATCGAGGCCGGGCGGGTCGCGTCGGTCCGTTTCGCCAATGTCCCCTCCTACGTCGTTGCCCTCGATAGGACCGTCTCGGTTCCGGACTTCGGAACGGTCCGATACGACCTCGCGTTCGGTGGCGCCTACTACGCGTACGTCGACGCGGCCGACTTCGGACTCGAGTGCGTTCCACACGAGGTGGATCGACTGATCGAGCTTGGGATGCGGATCAAACGGGCTGTCGCGGACGCAGCGGAGATCGTCCACCCTGTCGACGAGTCGCTCGCCTTCCTCTACGGAACGATCTTCATCGCCCCGCCCCGATCGAGCGTCGCCGACAGCCGGAACGTCTGCATCTTCGCCGAGGGAGAGGTCGATCGGAGCCCGACCGGGACCGGCGTCAGCGGGCGGCTCGCCCTCCACTACGCGCGCAAGGAGCTCCGCTGCGGCGAGACGCACACCGTCGAGAGCATCCTCGGAACCCGCTTTGCCGGACGGGTGATCGAGGAGACGACGTTCGGCGGCCACGCCGCGATCGTCCCCGAAGTCGAGGGGACAGCCCACATCACGGGGATGCATACCTTCTGCATCGATCCGGAGGATCCGCTCGCCGGTGGATTCCTCGTCCGCTAGACCTCGGCGTGCGCCGTCCGCGCGATGATCTCGTCCTGAAGTGCGCGGTCGAGGTTGTTGAAGTAGTCGGAGTACCCAGCAACGCGAACGATCAGGTCACGATGTTCGCTCGGAGATTCCTGTGCGCGGCGGAGCGTCTTCGAGTCGACGACGTTGAATTGGATGTGATGCCCGTCCATCCGGAAGTACGTCCGAACCAACTGGCCAAGCTTCCTCAAACCCGTCTCGTCGCGAAGGACGTCGGGCAGGAATCGCTGATTGAGGAGCGTCCCTCCGGTCCGAACGTGATCGAGCTTCCCGACGGAACGGATGACGGCCGTCGGACCGTGCGTGTCCGCCCCCTGGACCGGGGAGATCCCGTCGGAGAGCGGGAGGCCGGCCTTCCGTCCGTCGGCGGTCGCACCGACCTTCTCACCGAAGAAGACGTGCACCGTCGTTGGGAGGAGATTGACCCGATAGCGGCCGCCCTTCGTGTTCGGCCGCCCGTCGATCGCGTCGAAATACGCGTCGAAGAGAGCGCGGGCGATCGCATCCGAACACTCGTTGTCGTTCCCGAACTTCGGCGACCGTTCCAACAACGATCGTCGGAGTCCATCGTGGCCGGTGAAATCCGCATCGAGCGCCTCGAGCAGATCGGCCATCGTCATCGCTTCGTCTCTGAAGACGTGCTCCTCGATCGCCGCAAGGGCGTCGGTCGTCGTCCCGAGCCCCACACCCTGGATGTAGGTCGTCGGGTAGCGCGGTCCGGCGTCGTTGTAGTCCTGCCCGCGCTCGATGCAATCCTCTACGAGTATTGAAAGGAATGGTGCTGGCATCCGTTCGGCGAAGAGCCGCTCGATCCGGCCGTTCCCCTCGATCTTCAGATCGGCGAAGTGCCGTAGTTGGATGCGATACGCCTCGAACATCTCGTCATACGAAGCGAACGGCCGCGGATCGCCGGTCGACGGTCCGACCCGCTGACCGGTCCTCGGATCGATCCCGTCGTGTAGCGCAAGCTCGAGGATCTTCGGCCAATTCATGTACCCGGTGAGGACGCAGCTCTCCTGGCCGAACGCGCTGACAGTGACACAGCCGCTCGGTCCGCCGGCGCGGGCATCCTCGAGCGATTTCCCGGCTCGGAGGAACTCCTGGGCGATCGCGTCGGTGTTGAAGACCGACGGCTGCCCGAACCCTTCTCGTATGACCTCGAGCGCGCGGAGGAGGAACCGATCCGGGTTCGACTTCGAGAGCTGGATGCACGAGCCGGTGTGCGGGAGCCGCATCTCCTCGATCACGTCGAGGATCAGGTACGACAGCTCGTTGACCGCATCCTCACCGTTCGCGTCGACGCCGCCAACGTTGATCAGCGTGAAGTCGTTGTAGGTCGCACTCTGCTCCTCAGTCACCCCGACCTTCGGCGGGGCCGGCTGGTTCGAGAACTTGATCCAGAAGCACTCGAGGAGTTCTTTCGCCTGTGCCGCCGTCAGGCGTCCCGCGTCGAGATCGCGCCGATAGAACGGGTCCAGGTACTGATCGATCCGGCCAGGATTGAGCGAATCCCATTCGTTCAGCTCGATCACCACGCCGAGGTGGATGAACCAATACATCTGGAGTGCCTCATGGAAGGTCTTTGGCGCGTTTCGAGGGACCGTCTCGCAGATCTCGGCGATCCGATGGAGCTCCGCGCGCCGATCCGGCTCGGCGTCAGCGGCCAGCTTGCGCGCCCGTTCGGCATGCCGTTCCGCGAACCGGACGATCGCGCCGCAGCAGATCGACATCGCCTCCAGTTCCTCGAGCTTCGCGCCCTTCGCAGGATCGTCGGACGACTCGATCCGCTGGCGGGAGGACTCGATCCATGCCGCGAAGTCGTCCATCCCGAGGCGGTAGATCTTGTCATCGAGGACGGCGTGGCCCGGCGAGCGTTGCTCCATGAACTCGGTGAAGACCCCGGCTTCGAACGCCGCCTTCCACTCCGGACTCATCTCCGCGAAGACGCGATCACGCATGCTCCGCCCCTCCCAGTATGGGATCACGGCATCGGCGTAGAGGGAGTGCGTCTCGTCCTCAACGGCGAACGGCGTCTTCCCGCGGACCGGCAAGACGCGCAGATCCTCCATCGTATGACAGCAGAGCTCCGGGTAGGTCGGCGTCGCCTTCGGCGCCGGACCCCGCTCGCCGACGATCAGCTCGCCTTCCCCGATGTGAATCGCCTGATGCTCGAGGAGATGTCGAAGCGCGAGGGCCCGCTGGACCGGCACGGAATGCTCGTTCGGATCGAGTGACGCGTAGAACGACGTCAGGAGGCGGGCGCGTTCACCGCTGACCGATGGCGGCGTGTTGACGCACTCGTTTCGCAGGCGCTCGATTCGCTCGTTCATTCGATCAGCCTCCCACACGAACCGGGACCGACACAATCCGCTGGAGCGTCACCGCGGCCGACTCCACCGCACCACGCGGATCGTCGCCGGACGTGAGCGGACACAGCGGCGTCCCGAGATGCTCCCGCTTCGCTTCGCCACCGCGATGGTACATCAGCAGATGAACCGCTTCGACGGACGTCAATCCCCGGACGACCTCGCCAAGCGCGGCGATCTCGTCCTCCGTATCGTTGACGCCCGGAATGACCGGAATCCGGATCCAGATCGACCGGCCAAAGGAATCGAGTCGCTGAAGATTCTCCAGGATCCTTTCGTTCGAGACGCCGGTCAGCTCACGATGACGATCCCCGTCCGCGTGCTTCAGATCGTAGAGAAAGAGATCGGTCAGGTGCGCGACGACTTCCAGCTCCGACCACTCCGCGTATCCGCACGTATCGACCGCCGTGTGGATCCGCCGGTCGCGACAGGCGGAGAGAATTGCACGAGCAAACTGCACCTGGGCGAGCGGCTCGCCGCCCGACAAGGTGATCCCGCCGTCCGATTCGTCGTAGAAGAGACAATCCTTTTCGACTTCGTCGATCAGGCGGTCGACCGACCAGGATGCCCCAGCGATCGCCCGGGCATCCGAGGGACAGACCGGAACGCACGCGCCGCAGCCGGTACAGGCGTCGCGATCGGTCTGCGCCGTTCCGTTGCGCAGACTGATCGCTCCGGCAGGGCACGCCGAGATGCATGCGCCACATCCGACGCATCGATCGATCCAGATCATCAACTCGGGCTTCGATTGCTGGCTTTCAGGATTGTGGCACCACGCGCAGGCGAGCGGACACCCCTTGAGGAAGAGGGTCGTCCGAATACCTGGGCCGTCGTGCAGGGCGAACCGCTTCACGTCGAACAGGACGCCCGACGTGCCGGACTGCCCGTTGAACGTTCCCGAGATCGCAGATCGGCCGATTTCGCACATGCTTCGGAGAACGATAAGCCGCCCCCACGGGGGAGTCAACGGGACCCGGCATCCCGTCCTGGACAACCGCCGCCCAGCAGGTCATGATCGCCTCGCACCCAGGATAGGTCTGGGCAAACCTCGTGGAGTGAAAGGAGCGGATACGATGGCAACGATCGACAATCTGAAAGACGCATTCGCCGGCGAGAGCCAGGCCAACCGGAAGTACCTCGCCTTCGCGGAGAAGGCCGCGAAGGATGGATTCCCTCAGGTGGCAAAGCTGTTCCGAGCTGCCGCCGCCGCGGAGACGATTCATGCGCACGCGCATCTTCGCGTGATGGGCGGGATCCAAGGGACGACCGAGAACCTCCAGGCGGCAATCGAAGGGGAGGGCTTCGAGTTCACAGAGATGTATCCGAAGTTCGTCGCGGAGGCCGAGGCGGAAGAGAACAAGCCAGCGCTGATGTCGTTCCAAGCCGCTCTCGCCGTCGAGGAGATCCACCACGGTCTCTACTCCGATGCGCTCCGGTCGGTCGAGGCAGGCGCCGATCTGGAGGCGCGTCCTGTCTTCGTCTGCTCGATCTGTGGGAACACCGTCTACGATGAAGCTCCAGACGTTTGCCCGATCTGTGGCGCGAAGAAGGAGAAGTTCTTCGAGGTCGACTAGGCGGAACGGCTACATCAGCCCGCCCCACAGGATCAGCACGGCCGAGCTCGTGAAGATCACCGGGCAGAGGCGAAACGGCAGAAAGCGGATCCGGAAGCCCGTCAACAGGGAGACCACAGCGAGGACGAGCAGGCCGAGCGCCGAAACGATGAAGACTGCCTGTGCAGCCGGACCTGCAGGTTCGATCGCCGTGACGACCGTGACCAGCGCGCCGATGAAGATGATCGCCACGCCCTCGACGATCCACTCCATCGTCAGGATTCGGCGGTTGTCGTCGGAGAGTTCTCCGAATCCGCGTACGATGTTCCTCGTCGGAAACAGGTGCGTGATCCCCCAAACGACCGTCAGTCCGGCGCCGACGTACAGCAAGATGATGTTGACCATGGTCCCTCCCGCAGGGTTCGCCGCATTATAGATGGAGCCGGAAGCATGGATATCAGGCAGGGAGGAAAGGATTCGATGAAACGTAGAACCTTGAGAAGCCGCGCAGGGATCCTCGTCATCCTCGGGCTCGTGGTGACACTGTTGCTCTTCGGGTGCGGCCACGAGGAAAGCGTTGCAGTGACGGAGGAGGTCGCCAACGCCGCTGCTGCCGCTCCGAACACGGACGTTGCGGCCTCGGAACCCGAAGCTGCCGAGCCTCCGGATGCTGCGGACGCCATGGAGCCCGCCGAGGCTGCGCCGGTCGAATCACCCTACGCCAGTGTCGACGGCCGCATCGAGACCGGTGAGTACGCGCACGAGATCCGGCTCGGTGGGATGGACGTCCATTGGTCGAACGACGCCGAGCTGCTCTGGATCGGGCTCTCCGCCCCGGGCACCGGGTACGTCTCGATCGGGTTCGATCCGGTCGATCGGAAGGTCGGCGCCAATTACATCATCGGCTACGTGGCGGACGGCGAGACGATCGTTCGAGATCATGTCGGCACCCGCGGCAACCTGCACGCCGCGGATACCGAGGTCGGCGGAACGGACGACCTGCTCGCGGCAGCCGGCAGCGAGACCGACGGCCGGACCGTCCTCGAATTCGTCATCCCCCTCGACTCCGGCGACCCGCAGGATCGTCCCCTCGTCCCGGGAGAGACGTACGTGATTCAGACGGCATACCAATCGGAGCGCGACGACTTCATCTCCTGGCACAGCCGGCACGGCATCGGGGAGTTCACGCTCGACCCGGCGCCGTAGTTCGAACGTCTCCCACCCTAAGCCTGACGCCCTACCCGATCGAGAGGAGGACGATCCCCCCGACGGTGAGGGCCATCCCGATCGCGGTCCGCGGTTGCAGCCGCTCCGCGCCGACGATCACGGCGAGCAGGACGCCGAACAGCGGCGACGTGAACGCGATCGGCATCACTTGGCTGAGCGAACCGGCCTTCAGCGCCGCGTAGAAGCAGAACATCCCGACCGCGCCGGCCAGAACACCGCCCCCTAGAACGACATACAGCAGCGCTTTCGGTCCGGCGGTGTGAAGGGTCCGCCACTGCGGGATGCTGATCGCCCCGAGGATCACGAGAGCAACGGCCGTCCGGAGCGTGATCCCCACATGCGGTGGGAGATTCCCGAGGAGGAGGCCCTTCTTCTCGAAGAACCCGCCGATCCCCCACGCCGCCGCCGTCAGCAAAGCAAGAATCTGAGCACGCATTCGACTCCTCGTCCTGCAGAGTGATTGGCGCCGACTGTACCGGGTACTCCACGAGCGGAGCAAGCGAGTTCCTCCTCAGCGCAGACCGCTTGCCTCGCACCGCGGAGGGGTGTACGGTCTTCCTGCAGACCGGATCAAGGAGAGATCATGCTCTACTCAAAGACTGCCAAATACGCCGTGCTCGCACTCGCCGAGGTCGCGGCACGGGAGGAGGACGGCCTGGTCGCGACGAAGTACATCGCCGAGGCGACCTCCGCTCCCTACCCCCTCCTCGCAAAGGTCGTCAACCAGCTCCACCGGACCGGCTTCATCAAGGCGACCCGCGGCAAGCAGGGCGGGATTCGGCTCGCTCGACCGGCCGACGAGATGACGATCATGGACGTGGTCCTCGCCCTCGACGGCCCGGCAATGCTGAACGATTGCCCGCTCTTCCTCGATCCCTGCAGCTGCGACAGGGAGTGCACACTGCACACGATTTGGCAACCGGCTCGCGACGCGGTCGTCCGGTTTCTCGAGAACACAACGATCCAGACGGTCGCGGATGCGCGGACGGAGCAGGCCGTCTCTGCAATGTAGCCTAGGCAGTGCGCGCATATCTTGACTTTCGTCTCCGAATAGACAGAATAGTTGGCGATGGATTGACCACCAGTAGCACCGGATACGGCGAAGCTGCCGTACCCTCCAAGGCCACGGAACCCGGGAGCCTGCCGGCTCTCGGGTTCCACTGTATTGCGGGAGTAACTCGGCGGCGGTCTGTGACGGACGTTACCGACCCTGGCTCGCGCCGCAACTATACTGAAGATCTCATCTGAAACGGGAGATTCCCGTTCGAGACGCGTCAAGGAGGCGATGATGCTCAAGAGGGGCGTGCTACTCGCTGCAACGCTGCTGCTCACCATCGTCCTCGTCGTTCTCGCCAGCGGCCAATGCGGAGACGAAACGCGATGCTGGCAGGACGAGGAGACGATCTACATCTATGGGAATGCCGGATTCACTTGTGACAACGGAGTTCTGTCCGGGCTCGGAACGATCGATTCACCCTACATCATCGAGGGTCTTCGAATCACTGTGCACGGCGCGAGCTTCGGGATCAACGTCGAGAACACGTCCAAGCACTTCATCATCCGCAACTGCGTTATCGAAGGAGCCTCGGGCGCCGCGATTCGCCTCCTGAACGTCTCGAACGGCTCGATCGAGAACTGCCTTCTCCTACGCAACGACCGCGGGATCCTGCTGGAGAACTCCCGCGTCAACGAGATCGTCGGCAACCTGATCGCCGAGAATCGGACAGGCGCGGAGCTGACACTCGGATCTCGCGACAACACGGTGACGAAGAACAGCTTCCTCCTGAACGGTCGCTCGGCCCACGATCCGGGCGGAAGCAATCTCTGGTACTGCGGACTGATCGGGAACTTCTGGGGCGACTACGAGGGCCCCGATGACGACTGCGACGGGATCGGCGATACACCGTACGACTCGCCGGTCGTCGATCGGTACCCACTCGTCATCTCCCCCTGGGAATGCACCCTGCCGATCACCGAGTTGTCTGCAACGCACTGCGACACGAGTACGACCGTCCTGAAAGAGGTCGTCGTCGCGCCGGCGCCGTGCGAATCCCCGCCGTGCGGATCGCCTCAGTGCACCCGTCCCAGCTGTGCTCCACCGACCTGTGCGCCTGCGACTTGCTCGTCGTCCGCGCTCACCGTCTGCTCCGACCAAGTCCTGACGTGCATGCAGCCCGAAGTCACGCTGTCGGCTGACTTCTGTCCGACTCGGCCGGCCTGCGAACCGTGCACGTTCGAGTGGACACGCGCCGGCTTCGGGATCGTCGGCAACACCCGAGCGATCGTGGTCAGCGAGCCTGGCACCTACACCGTCACGATCACCGGCGCCGACCACTGCTCGGTCAGCGACACGGTCGTCGTCACAGCGGACTTCGGGACGGCTTCTGTGACGGCGACGGTCGATCGCCAGCTCTCGTGCGCCCATCCCGAGGTCACTCTCGAGTCCCACGTCTCAGGCGGCTGCTCGCCTTATGCCATCGAGTGGATTCGGGGCGGCGTCATCATCGGCCGCGACGATACCGTCACCGTGCGCGATCCGGGCACGTACACGGTCCGCGTCACATCAGGCAACGGATGCTCGTCGCTCGCGACCGTCGAGGTCGTCCGGGACGTTCGAGTCCCGTCGGTGCAGGCGACGGCCGATCGGCTCCTCTCCTGCGCTGTGACCGAGACCGACCTCCGCGCCAAGGCGACCGGCGGGACTCCGCCGTACGCCTACGAATGGAAGGACGCAAGCCAGCGAGTCATCGGCACCGAGCCGGTGGTGACCGTTCGCAATGCCGGAACCTATACCGTGCGGGTGACAGGCTACAACGGCTGCTCGGCGATCGCCGATGTCATCGTCGCAGAGGATGTCGAGAAGCCGATCGTCAGCGCGCTCGCCGATGGGGTCATCACCTGTAACCGCGAGGAGGTCACGCTCACCGCGAACATCTCGCGTGTCCGCCCGCCGCACACGATCGAGTGGGAGACGCCAAGCGGCATGACGATCAGCAAGTCGGCGACGATCATCGTCGACGAAGCCGGCGTCTACACGGTGACCGTCACCGGCGCGAACGGCTGTTCAGCGAGCGACACGGTGACCGTCATCGAGGATACTGAGCCGCCGCTCGTCGACGCCGGTCCGGACCAGGACACAACTCTCGAGGAGCCCGAGGCCGTCCTGACTGCAACAATCGATCGCTGTCCGGGGCCGTACACGGTGACATGGACGAACACGCTGGGGGAGGTTGTAGGACGGACCGAGACGATCACCGTCGACCGCTCCGGCGTCTACACCGTAACCGTCGTCCGCGACACCGGCTGCTCCGCCTCGGATGAGGTCACCGTCAAGTCCGACTACGTCAACGAGGTCATCCTCACGTCGAGCATCGAGGGGCTTGCCGTCTTCGGACAACTGACGATGGATGGCGTGCCGATCCCCGAGTCGGTCTTCTACTTCAAGGTCGAGGGCACCCAGAGTGGGAGCGAGACGGTCGCATCGGCGATCACGATGTCGACGCTCTATGCCAAGGGATACCGCGCCAACGGCGCAGAGGTCTACTACATCATCCCGGGCAACTCGACGGTCGAGTTCGGGATTCATCAGGATCAGTTCTTCGTCGGGAAGAAGTACTATCTGCTCCACCTGCCGACCGATCCGCCGGGACAAGCAGCGGTCGCCTTCTTCTAGGCGAAGCAAGACGGACCCAGGATTTCGGGCGACGCTCTTCTAGTCGGAGAGCGTCGCTCGATCGTTCTCCCACGCGCACATCAGTTCGCCGTACGTCGAGAGGAATCGATCCCGAAGCACCGGATCTTGGATCGCTTCGGCCTGACCGATAACCACACGATGTGCGATCTCCAAGTGCGGGAACGCCTCGTCGCCCCGTCCCTGTGCTTCGAGGACCCGATACTGCGTGAAGTGAATCTCGGCCGCTTCCGGAGGCTCCTGCTCTCCGAGGCGTTCGCCCGCCTCTGCCGAGAGCTTCGCAGCGTCGTCCAGATTACCCGCAAGGAGTCCGACCCGTGCGAGGGAAGAAAGCGTCCACGTGACAGACGCATCGAGCCCCATCTCGCGGCTCATCTCCAGCGCTGAGGTCAGATGAGACTTGGCCTTCTCAGCATCGCCCAAGCAGAGCATCGTTGTCCCCAAGTTGAAGTGGCAGAGCATCTCACCTCTCTGGCTACCAGATTCCGTATAGAGCTTCATCGCTTCTTCTGTCTGGGTAATGGCCGCTGACAGTTCCGCGTTTTCGTCAAGCGGACGACACGTCATGCCCGGCTGCCCTCCAGCTCCCAACGCGGCATAGGCAATCCCTACGTTGCACAGACTGTCGGCACGTCCGCTCGCGTCTTCCAGCTGCTCGTAGAGCTCCAGCGCTCTTCGGTGATGCTCGAGCGCTTCGGCGAATGCGCCGAGCGCGCTGTACGAATTGCCGAGATTCGTCAGGCACTTCGCCGATCCGATCCGATTTCCCATTTCGTCGAAGAGCGGCTGTGCCTGCTCCGTGTGCTCGATGCAGGTCTCGTAGTCGCCGAGGTAGTAGCTGAGCGCCCCGAGGTTCCCGAGGATGTCAGCCTCTCCCTTCCGGTCGCCAAGACGACGGTACAGGACGCGGGCTTCCCCGAATCGCTCCATCGCCGCAGGAAGCTCCCCAAGGCGGGCACTGACGATCCCGAGCGTCTTCAGGCTCACCGCCTGTCCGCCGAGCGCGTCGAGCGCGCGGAACGCGTCAAGCGCCTGCTGCACAACCTCGCGCGCTTCCTGGAACTTCCCCTCCCCCTCGAGCGCGTTCCCGATGTGGGTCAGCGCCCGAGCCCGACCGCCGGCGTCGGCGGCTTCCTCCATCGCTGCGAGAGCGTGTTCCGCCTCCTCCTTCGCAGACTCGAACTGCCCGCATCGCTTCTGGAAGTCCGACCAGAGCAGACGAGCTTCGCCGACCGCGCTCGGATTGGTGGACGCCTCGACGAGCGGCAGCAGTCGGTCCAGGTCACTCCGTTCCTCGTCGACGCGGCCGAGGAGTCCGAGGATCTCTGCATGCTGTCGGAGGACCGCGACAAGCCGATCGGAATCCCTTCTTCGATCGAGTTCATCGATCAACTCGAGGGCCCGGGCGTAGTAGTGCTCTGCTTCGGCATTTGCATGGCGTGCCGCCGCCTGTTCCCCCGCCCGGCGGGCGTACTCGCACTCCTTCTCCGCGTGCCCGGCCCGATTCCAGTGGACGACGAGAAGCGGAATCTGCGGCTCGAGGTGATCGGCGAACTCCTCCTCGTACCAGCCGGCGACGCCTCGGTGGAGCTCGCGGCGCTGCTCGAAGAGGAGCGTATCGTAGGCCACCTGATGCGTCACGATATGCTGAAACGCGTAGCTCGGCTCCGGGTTCTCGGCCTCGAGCAGGGTCAGTCGGCGGCGCGACGCATCGTCGAGATGGTCTTTCACTTCTGCTCGCGCGGGCTCCGCCGGATGGACGTCGTGGACGGCCCGGAGCAGGAAGCTCCGTCCAATCACCGACGCGACCTTCACCGTCAGCTGTTCCTCCGTCGGCAATCGGTCAAGGCGCGACAGCACGACGCCCTCGAGCGTCTCCGGGACGCTTTCCCGAAGCGCCCCACCGTCGCCCCGGACCGTGCAGCACCCCTTCTCGATGACGAGGAGTCCTTGATCGCGGAGCGCCCCGATCAGCTCGATCGCGAAGAACGGGTTCCCCTCTGCCCGTTCCTGCAGCAGGGACGCTGCCTCCTCGGGGAGCGAAGACGCTTCCAACCCGAGCCGCGCAGCAGCGAGGGCGACCGTCTCCTCCGGAGGCAGTCCGCCGAGCGGAAGGGTCTCGGCGCCACGCATCGACACCAGTGCCGCGTGCTGGGGAGGAACGACCTCAGCATGCGGACGATGGGTCAACACGATGGCGGCCGGCCGATTCGCGAGGGATCGCGCGGTCGAGACGACGAGCTCCCACGAGAGCGAGTCGAGCCAGTGCGCGTCCTCCACGAGCAACGCTATGGGTTGCTCGGACGCCCGAAGCAGTCCTCCGACGAGCGCGGCGAGGCTCTCCTGACGGACCTCCGGCTCATAGGCGCTCGTCAGACGGGTTTCGGGGAGATCGAGCTCGAGGATGTCGTTCAGCAGAGGGGCACGTTCCGTATACGATCGATTGATCGCCGCAACCCGCTCCGACACGCGGTCCCGTTGCTCCGCGGGATCCATCGTCCCATCCAACTCGAAGAACGAGGAGAGGAGATCCCGCCAAACGCGGTACGGCGTGTGCTGCTCGAGACTGTCCGCCTCACCGATCAGGCAGTCGAATCCCTTCTCGCCGGCCAGGCGATGCACTTCCTGGACGAGCCGGCTCTTCCCGATCCCTGCCTCCCCCTCGAGCAGGAGGATCCGCCGAACATCGCCCTTCGCTTCATCGAGAAGCCTCTCGATCGCCGCCACCTCGGACCGGCGTCCGATCAGGCTCTGTTGTCCGCGGACCACCCCCGCCGTGACTCGTCCGATGGGGCGGTAGACCGCTTGCGGGTGCTCCATCCCCTTCAACTTCACCGGCGGGAGGGAATCGAACCTCCACTGCCCTTTCGCAGCCTCGTAGACGGACGCGCCACATCGAATCTCTCCGACCGGCGACGCTTCCATCAACCGCGCCGCTAGATTCACCGCATCGCCAAGTGCGCCGTACGTTCGGCGCGATTCGCCTCCGTATCCCCCAACGCGGGCGCGGCCGTGACTGGCGCCGATCTGCACGCCGGTGATGAAGCCGAGCTCCGGCGGAGGCTCGATCAGCTCCATCGCCGTTGCGACCGCGCGCTGCCGATCATCCTCATGCGCCTCGAGCGCCCCGAAGACCACGTACAGATGGCTTCCCTTGTCGGCCGTCGTCAGCAGGAGGACATAGCCGCCGTACCGCGCTGCAACGCCCTGAACCCATCGAGTGAAGGCATCGAGCTTCTCTTCGGCGGACGCGTCCTCGTCGTAGTCGATTCCGGTGAAGCGGAGGAAGAGGACGGAGACCGATCGCAGCTCCGCGAGGAAGTCCCCATGCCCGGTGTCGATCCGCTCGTAGACCGGCGGGAGGAGGTACGGCCGCACGACGGCCGGCGTCAGCCCGTCCGGCGTCAGAGTCGCCCACGGTGTCGGCTCGATCGTCTCCCGCAGGCCTTCCACGACGCCGAAGCGACCGCGCCAGGTAGCGATCATCAGCCGGCGGCTTTCCTTTCGGGCGATCTCCGGGGAAGCGATCACTTCTCCCCGCTCCGCGAGATGCTCCGCCTCCGTCAGTCGATCGACGGTCGCGCCGGCAAGGACGTCGAGCAACTGGATCTCGGGATCGCCGATCACGAAGCGACGAACCGACCCGGCGGCGACGGCCGCCTTCATCGCCAGGGAGACACGGCCGCCCTGCGGCGCGGCGATCGCCTGAAAGCGCTTCATCGCCCGCTGCATCTGGAGCCCACACGCCAATCCCCGGAGACCCGTGTCCTCGGGGAAGAAACTGATCAGCGCGTCCCCGATGAAGCAGATGACGCTTCCGCCGAAGTGATGAACCCTGGAGACGAGGTCGGTGTAGACATCGTTCAGAAGCTTCGTCAGCTCTTCGGCACCTTGTCGCGGCCCGAGCCCCGCGACAAGCGCCTCGGTCAGCGGCGTGAACCCGGAGATGTCGGCAAGGAGAACTGATCCCGCAGCATCGACCGGAAGAGGTTCGCCGGACGCGAGTGCCTGCCGACGGTCCATCGCCAGATACGTGCCCAGCCGTTCGATCGTCATGGGACCTCCTGCGGCCGTCAGACCGAGTGCCGTTCGATCTCCGTCGTTCCCCTCATCGCTGCAGGATTCCAGCATACTTGCGAGAGTCGATAGAACACAACAGAGCCCGCTCGAATCCCTAGGGGAGGAACTCTCGATACCGCATGCACGGCGTCCAGGAGCCGAGCGGTCGCTCGCACCCCTTGCAGGAGTTCTGCCCCTGCCGCCGCTTGCAGTAGGTGTTCACGACGTAGTCGAAGACCGTCGCGTTGCGGACCGCGAACGCGATCTCGTCTGCGACCGAGACGAGGATCAGCCGCTCGTCCGGCGTGAACTGGCCGCCGTCGATCCGATTGAGGACCTCGAGGACGCCGACGCGTTCATCGCCGGCGACGAGGGGAACCGCGATCATGTTCCGAGTCTGGTACCCGGTCTTCAGATCGATCTGCCCGTAGAAGCGTGGATCGGCCTCGACCTCGTTGACGATCTCCGCCTCAAGCGTCTCGAGGACCCGGCCGGCGACGCCCTCCGTCACAGGGAACGTCGATCCTCCGAGGAGAGGTTTCGCCGATCCCTCGACGCGATAGAACTGGAAGTTCTCTTTCGCCTCGTCGAGAAGAAGAATCGAGGCCGCTTCGGCCGAGGCGGCCTCCATGCTGCAGTAGAGTGCGATCTCGAGGAGTTCCTCGAGGTCGACCGACTTGGCGAGCATCGTGCTCACCGTCAGGTACGTGTTCAAGTGCAGGAGCTTCCGCTCGGCGCTCACCTGGGCTGCGAGGCGATCCGCGACGCGTCCGAGCGTCGCCATCAGCCGGCTCCACACGCCTGAATCGACGAGCGGCTCACCTTCGCGAAGGCCGATCATTCCGAGAACACGTCCGTCGACCGGGAGCGGGTGGACGGAAAACACTGCGCCGGCTGTCTCAAGTCGGAGCGAATCCGTCGAGGCTTCGAGAGCGTCTTCTACCTCGTCGAACCACTCCGGACAGGCGGTCTCGACGGCGACCGTCTCCTCGTTTGTCAGGCCGTCGCCAGCGAAGTGGGGCGCATGAAGGCGAGGGTCCGCCACGTAGAGGAAGCCGGACGATGACTGGGCCAGCTCGGTCACACGGGGGAGCATTCCCCCGGAGAGTTCCTCGAACCCTTCTGCACCGACCGCCGCCTCGATCAGCTCGACAGCTCGGATCGTCGTCTCGCCCTTCTCCATCAGCCTCCTCCTTCTTCGGACCTCGTTCCCGCGCACCCCGCGCCGCTTTCGCGACGGAGCGTTCGCACCTCACGGGGCGGCTCCCTGTTGCGATTCAGCGATCCGATGATGAGCGAAACCCCTCGTTGCCGATCGAACGACTCTACGACGCGTAGCATACACCCGTCAACCGGGTGTTCTTGCAGTGCCTTGAACCGGACGAGTCCATGTCGCTACGATTCGATCCTGCAATCCGACGAAAGGCTGCATGTGCACCCAACTCAAAGGAGATGGCCATGGCGCTGAACGAGACGATCGAGAAGGCCGCGCTCTTCAAGGGACTCACATCCGGTGAACTCAGCGAAGTCGCTTCGCTTGCCCGAGCTGCGACGTTCGCTGCGGGCGAACGGATTTTCGCCGAAGGGAACTACGGAGAAGAGATCCACATCTTGACGCGGGGGATGGTCCGGATCGAGCTCGCCATCGGCGACGATTCCGATTGCACGACGGTTCACCGCTTCACCGCAGGTCAGGTCTTCGGGGAGTTGTCGCTCGCCGACCGAAGGAATCGCTCAGCGACTGCCGAGTGCGAGTCCGAGTGCAAGGTCGTCTCGATCCCGTGCAACGAACTTCTGAAGCTGTTCGAGAAGGACCTCCGGATCGGATACGTCGTGATGAAGAATCTCTCGGCCATTCTCGCAACTCGACTCCGAAAGACGAACTCGCAGCTGATCAGCACCGTTCTCTGGGAGTAGCTCCGGCCAGGCTAGGAATCCGACTCGAACGTCAACCGGCGCGCTTCGTCGCGAGCCCATCGATCGACCTCGAGCAACCACGGGAGTTCAGGAGAACGATCGCGCGGTTCGCCTTTCTTCTCGGCTCGCCACCGGGCGAGAACCGCCGCCAATCCCGCCGCGATGTGGGGAAACCAGATCTCACGATCGAGGAACCGATAGACAAGAACTTCATCGGCAGCGTTGATCGCCGCGAGGGCGCTCCCCCCCTCCCGTGCCGCGGCAAGGACCGCCGAGTAGGCCGGGAACCGAGATTCCTCGAACGGCAGGAGGTTGAGCTGGAGCGGCTCGTCGAATCGGAGCCGTGGGAGGCCCGTGTCGACGCGTTCCGGATCGATCAGCAGGTTCTGGATGGGGATTCGCATGTCGCGCGGCCCGAGCTCAGCCTTGATCGACCCCTCCTTGAATTCGACGAGTGAATGCACGTACGAGTCCGGATGGATGACCACGTCGATCCGGTCGTATTCGACGCCATAGAGATGGTGCGCGACGACGACCTCGAACGCCTTGTTCACCATCGTCGCTGAATCGATCGTGATCCGACGTCCCATCGCCCATGTGGGATGCTCGAGCGCGTCCTCCGGCGTGACCGACGCCAGCGACTCCGGATCGGCATGCAGGAAAGGCCCGCCGGACGCAGTGAGGATCAGTCGCTCGATGTCATCCGGTCCATGCCCGTGCAGGCACTGATGGAGCGCGTGGTGTTCGCTGTCGATCGACAGGAGACCCCCGCCGTGCGACGCAAGCAAGTCTTGAATCGAATCTCCACCGATGACGAGGCTCTCCTTGTTGGCGAGCCCGACCGTCTTGCCGAGCGCGAGCGCCGCCAGCGTCGGTGGAAGACCGGCCGCCCCGTAGACCGCGTTGACGAGTACGTCGACGTCATCGCGCTCGGAGAGGTACAGCAGTCCTTCCGGGCCGTGGTGGACCTCGACGTCGGGCAAACGCCGGCGAACCTCTCCGACCGCGTCCTCGGACGCAACGGAGACCGCGCGCGGTCGGTGCCGTTCGGCCTGCTCGACGAGCAGGTCGACGTTCGACCCGGTCGCGAGTCCGATGACGTCGAACCGCCGCCCGACCTTCTCCAACCGCTCAATGACATCGAGGGTCTGCGTGCCGATCGATCCGGTCGAACCGAGCAGCGCGATCCGCCTCTTCGGCTGTTCCATCCCTCCTCCTTGCGAGGCGGATGATATCCCCCCGCCGCGTCGTCGGAAAGCGGCACGTTCGCAGCACCGCTTCTTGTGCCGACTCCGGCGGCTCGCTACGATCGCCGTCGACAGCAACCGAAGGGGCGCCGGCGTGTACGACATCACCGACTTCGACGAACTGAAACGGGGGATCACACGGACGATCCTCGTCCGGCGGATCACCCTCGGCGTCTTCTCGCTGGTCGCGCTCCTCGTCCTCTTCGCCAGTCGGATCAGCTACCTGAACCCGCTCTTCTACTCCCCGCTCGTCTGGTTTCTTCTGACGTTCCCGTTCAAGTATCTGATCGATCGACAGACGACGCTTCGGGCGCTTCACGCGATCCACACCGGCTTCTTCCTCATCGAGGTCCTTCTGATCACGTTCCTCGTCCACTTCATGGGAGGAAGCGAGTGGATCGGCGTCACCTTCTACATGTTCACGGTCATCTACGCCAGCATCTTCCTGACACGCTTCCAAGGGGCCCTCGTCACGCTTTGGGTCGTTCTCGCCTACTCCGGCCTCGTCTTCCTCGAGTACGGCGGACTGATTCCCCATCGCTCGCTCTTTTCCGCCGTCGAGGTTCCCCATCGCAACCTCGCGTACACGGCGACGACGGTCCTCGCCGGCGCGCTCGGTCTGTACGCCGTCGTCGCGTTGACGATCCGCTCGTTCGCCGACGTCTTCGCTCACACGAATCGGATGCTCGCCCGCCGGGAGCGCGAACTCTCAAGGCTTTCGCGACGCCTGCTGAGAGCGCAGGACGAGGAACGCCGGCGGATTGCCCGCACGCTTCACGACGACCTGATCCAGACGCTCGCCGCGATCAAGCTCCGCCTCACGCCGCAGAAGGATCGGCTCGGCCCGGAGGCGTACGGCGAGGTCTGTTCGATCATCGACCGTTCGATCGAGCAGACGCGATCCCTCGCCTACTCGGTCCGTCCACCCCTCCTCGACGATCTCGGTTTGGTCCCCTCGCTCGAACGCCTCGCGGAGTCGGTCGCGGCGGAGAGCGGGCTTCGGATCGATGTTGAAACGGATCTTCCGGATCGCCCGGATGTCGGCATCGAGAGCCTCCTCTTCTTCGTCGCGCAGGAGGCGATGCAGAACGTGGTCCGGCACGCCGGAGCCGATCGCGTCCGGCTCGAACTTCACGCGAACCGAGGGCAACTCCGACTGACGGTCGAAGACGACGGCGTCGGGCACAGCCCGGAGGATCCGCAGGGACTCGGTCTCCGCGGGATCCGGGAGCGGGTCGAGCTGAGCGGCGGGACGGTCTCGATCCGACCGGCACCCGCTGGGGGTACAATCCTCGCCGTGGAGGTCCCGTACGGTGCCGATTCGAGTCGCGATCGTCGATGATCACAGGCTGATTCGCGACGCCCTTTCCGATCTTCTTTCGGCTGAGTCGGAGATCGAGGTCGTCGGTTCCGCCGGCGATGGATCCGACGCGCTTCGAACCGTCGAAGCCGCGGATCCCGACGTGGTCCTCCTCGATCTTGCCCTCCCCGATATCAGCGGCCTCGACCTGATCGACCGGATCCGAGACAGACGCCCGGCGACCCGTGTGCTCATCCTGACGATGCACGCCGAAGCGGAGTACGCCGCGGCGGCCCGAGGGCGTGGGGCCCATGGGCTCGTCTCGAAGTCGGCCCCTCTCGAGGAGCTGATCGAGGCGATCCGTTCGGTCGCTGCCGGCGTGGAACTCCCCGTCGAGGGAGAACTGACGGAGCGCGAGCGCGAGATCCTCATCCGGATCGACCGAGGAGCGTCGAACGAGGACATCGCCGTCGATCTCGGTCTGCAGCACAAGACGGTCGAGACGTACACACAGCAGTTGATGGCCAAGCTCGACGTCCGTACTCGCGCCGGCTTGGTCGGATGGGCGCGCCGTCTCGGTCTCTAGCCCGGGCTGCAGCCGAAGCCGATTGGTACGGTCCCCTATTCCCCTTCGCCGTCCGGATTCGTAAGATTGCTCCGCATGACCATCCGGGTGGTGTTGGCAGACGACCATGAGTTGGTGCGCACGTGCATCCGCACGTTGCTCGATTCGCACGGGATGGAGGTCGTCGCGGAGGCGGAAGACGGACGGATGCTTCTCCAGTCCGTCCGCGAACACCGACCGGACATCGCCCTGGTCGATGTCTCGATGCCGCTCCTCGATGGGATCGAGGCAACGCGACGGATCGCCCGGCTCTCCTCGGAGACGCGCGTCATCGTCCTCACGATGCATCCGAACGCGCATCTCGAACGGCACGCCGCTGAAGCCGGCGCATGGGGTTACGTGGTGAAGGACGAGACATCGGACCGCCTTGTCGATGTCATCGATCGAGTCGCCGGTGGAGAGCGATGCATCGCCGCGGAAGGACCGTCGGAAGCCGACGTGCTGTCGACGCGCGAACAGGAGGTCCTCCAGCTGATCGCGGAAGGGAAGAGGAATCGAGAGATCGCGGAGACGATGAGCCGGAGCATCCATACTGTCCGGAGTCACCGCGCGCGGTTGATGCGGAAGCTGGGCGCCCGAAATGCGACGGAGCTTGTTCGGACCGCCGAGGAACGAGGGCTCCTCCGGTGGCCGATCTGAGAGAGGACGTACGATGAAACGGATTCTGGAAGCCTACCGCGCGGAGATCGAGGGCGGGCTTGCGCGCGCACTGACCGGGGACGCCCCCCTCCGACCGCTCCTCCGCTACCACGTCGGGCTGGAAGACGAGCAGGGCGCTCCGACGACGGCGACCGGCAAGCTCCTCCGTCCAAGCCTCGTCCTGTTCGTCGCGGAGCAGCTCGGCGCAAGCCCGAAGGCGACCTTGCCGGCCGCGATCGGTCTCGAGCTGATCCACGGCTTCTCGCTGATCCATGACGACATTCAGGATCGCGATCGCCGCCGACGGGGACGACCGGCCGTTTGGACGATCTGCGGTATCGAGCAGGCGATCAACGCCGGCGACCTGATGCACGCCCTCGCCATCGCGGCGGCGCTCGAATCCTCTCCGGACGCTGCCGGCTGCCTGATTCGCGCAACGGAAGAGATGATCGAGGGTCAATCCTACGACCTGGAGTTCGAGCACCGAACGGCGTCTCCCGACGAATATTTGGCGATGATCGATCGAAAGACCGGGGCTCTTCTCCGGTGCGCGTTCGAGCTCGGGGGGATCGCCGCAGGGGTGAATGGACCCGTCCGCTCGGCACTCGTCGACCTCGGCCACGCTGTCGGACGCGCCTTCCAGATCAAGGACGACGTCCTCGGCATCTGGGGGGCGGACGACGTCCTCGGGAAGGCAACCGGATCGGACATCCGGCGGCGGAAGATGACGCTCCCCATCGTCCTCCTGTTCGAACGGATCGAGGGGGCGGACGCCGCTCGACTCGAGCACTTGTACCGCGATGCCGAGGATGTCGAGATCGGTCCGACCGAGGTCGGCTGGGTCGTCGAGAAGCTCGACGGACTCGATGTGCAGAGCACGTGCGAAGCGCTGATCCAGCGTCACCTCGACGAGGCGGCCGAGCGGCTCGAATCGCTCCCGTTTCCCGACGACGGACGATCCCGAATGCATGAGCTGATTGACTATCTCGCAAGGAGGGAGCAATGAGCCGACCGCTCCGCCTCGATCTCTCCGTCGCCCGACATCTCGTCGGTCACGTCGCGCGTCGGGCCGGACGTTTCCCGCTCGTCACGATGCTCGAACCGCTCGAGGCCTGCAATCTAGCGTGCACTGGGTGCGGGCGAATTCGAGAGTACCGCGACGTCATCGATCGTCGTCTGACCGTCGACGAATCGCTCGCCGCCGTCCGCGCTTCCGGGGCTCCGATTGTGTCGATCTCCGGCGGAGAGCCGCTCCTCCACGAGCAGATCGGGGAGCTCGTCCGCGCCATTGCGGCCGATCGGCGGTTCATGTACCTGTGTACGAACGGGCTCCTGCTGCAGGAGAAGCTCGATCTGCTCGAGCCGTCTCAGCGCCTCGCCTTCGTCGTCCACCTCGACGGGACCGAGGAGGCGCACGATCGGATCACCGAGCGGCCGGGGACGTACGCAACGGCGATCGCTGCGATCCGCGAGGCCGTCGCGCGTGGACATCGTGTCTGCACCAACACCACTCTCTTCCATGGATCGGACGTCGAGGATCTTCATGCCCTGTTTGCGACCCTGGTCGACCTCGGCGTCGAGGGGCTGATGGTCTCGCCCGGCTACTCCTACGAGGACGTCGCCGATCAGGATCAGTTCCTCCTGCGGCAGGACTCGATCCGCGTCTTCCGGGAGGTCCTCGATCCCGCGAAAGGGTTCCCGTTCTACAACAACCCGCTCTACCTCGACTTCCTGCGCGGCGAACGCGAGTACGACTGCGCCGCCTGGACGACGGTCACCTACACCGTCCTCGGCTGGCGCCTCCCCTGCTACGCGATCGGCGACCGGCATGTCGCGGATATCCGAGAGCTCTACGCCGACGAGGTCTGGACGAAGTACGGACCGGGCCGAGACCCGCGCTGTGCGAACTGCATGATGCACTCGTCATTCGAGGGGGCGAGCATCCTCGACGCGCTTCGACGGCCGCGGGCACTCGCACGGCTTGCTCGGGGAGCGTGGAGACGATGATCCTCGTCACGACCTGCTTCCCGATCGAGTCGCGTTCGATCGAGCGACGTCCCGACCTTCGGCTCGTCCGGACGGCCGTCGGGGAGGATTCTCGCCAGTCGATGGAGCAACTCGGCGATGGAGTGAAGGACGCGTCCCTGCTGATCGCCGCCGGGTTCTGCGGCGGGATCGATCCGCGTCTCGGACGGGGCCACCTGTGCCTCGCGAAGACCATCCGACATCGAAGCGATGAGATTCCGGTCGATCCGTCGCTCCTCCAGCGCAGTCAGGATGCTTTGAGTGGTGCATCGGCCGCGCTGCACGTCGGGATCGTCGAGTCGGCTGACCGCGTCCTCGATCCGGCTGCGAAACTGGCCCTGGCGGCCGACGGCGCCACCACCGTCGACATGGAGAGCGGTCCGCTCGCACGATGGGCGGGCGAACACGAGATCCCGTTCCTCGCCCTCCGCGTCGTGCTCGATCCGGCCGGAGAGGATCTGCCGTTCACAGGCGATCGCCCCTTCTGGTCCTCGGCTCTGCGCCATCCGATCGTCGCCGCGCGGACGTGGCGGCATGCAGCCGAGGCGAGTCGCGTCCTGGGCAGCGCCGTCGACCGCCTCGTCGATGGGCTGAACGGAGAAGCCGATGGGTAGCCTAACGGCGACCAGAGAGCATTCCGCGCCGATCGACGTCGATCGGACGATCGATGCCGCGGTCGCCCACCTCCTCTCGCTTCAGGCCGAGGACGGATACTGGTGGGCGGAGCTCGAATCGAACGTCACGATCACCGCCGAGCATCTCTTCCTCCGGCACATCCTCGGGATCCCCGACGAACGGGAGGCGAAGAAGGCCGCCGCGTACATCCTGTCGCAGCAGCGAAGCGACGGGACGTGGGGGAATTGGTTCGACGGTCCGCCCGAGCTATCGACGACGATCGAAGCGTACGCCGCGCTGAAGATGGCCGGCGTCCCACCGGACGCACCTGAGATGGCAAAGGCACGCTCGTTCATCCTCGATCGAGGCGGCATCGAGAAGGCGCGTGTGTTCACCAAGATCTGGTTCGCGATGATGGGCGAGTGGGACTGGCGCGGCGTCCCCGTCCTGCCGGTCGAGTTCGTCCTCCTTCCGCCCCGCTTCCCGCTGAGCATCTACTCGTTCGGCTGCTGGGCGCGGCAGACGATCGTCCCGCTGGCGATCGTCATGGCCGAACGTCCGGTCGTTCCCCTCCCTCCGGAGGACCGACTCGATGACCTGTTCGTTCGCGGCCGAGCCAACGCCGACCTACGCGTTCCGGTGCTGAAGCGGACACCGAGAGCGCGGTTCTTCCAGTTCGCCGACAAGATCCTTCGCGTCTACGCGAATCTGTCGATCCAACCGGGGCGCCAGTATGCCATCCGAAAGGCTGAGGAATGGATCCTCGAGCGGCAGGAGGCCGACGGCTCCTGGGGCGGCATCCAGCCGCCGTGGGTCTACTCGCTGATCGCGCTCAAGCTTCGCGGCCACGCCCTCGAAGGGAACAGTCCGCTGGCGAGGGGGTTCGCCGGCTTCTACGGAGAGACTGGCTTCTCGATCGAGGATGAGGAGACGTTCCATCTCCAGTCCTGCCTCTCCCCGGTCTGGGACACAGGACTGGCACTGCTGGCGCTGCAGGACGCCGGGCTGCCTTCGGATCATCCGGCGATCCTCCGGTCGGCCGAGTGGCTGCTAAACGAACAGGTCTTCACCGGCGGCGACTGGCAGGTTCGCTGCGACGCCCGTCCCGGTGGATGGGCGTTCGAGTTTACCAACGACATCTACCCGGATACCGACGACACGGCGGTCGTGATGATGGGCCTCCTCGATGCGGCGACCGATGAGGATCGGACCGTAGACGCGATCGAGCGCGCCGAGGCGTGGCTCGTCGGCATGCAGAGCCGAAACGGCGGCTGGGGCGCGTTCGACCGCGACAACGTCCAGACCTGGACCCGCGACATCCCGTTTGCCGACTTCGGCGAGGTGATCGATCCGCCGTCGGTCGACGTCACCGGCCATGTCGTCGAGTCTCTGGGCCGCTTGGGCCGGCGGATCGGCGACCCGGTCGTCGACCGCGCCGTGGCGTACCTCTTACGCGAACAGGAGCCCGATGGCGCATGGTACGGCCGTTGGGGCGTCAACCTGACCTACGGGATCGGATCCGTCCTACCCGGCCTCGAGGCAGTCGGCGAGGACATGCGCGCCCCGCACGTCCGACGCGCCGTCGACTGGCTGATCGCGCATCAGAACGACGATGGCGGCTGGGGCGAGCGGATCGAAGGGTACTACGACGCGGAGCATCGCGGTCGCGGCGACTCGACGGCCTCACAGACCGCCTGGGCGCTGCTCGGCCTGCTGGCAGCCGATGAGGCCGACCATCCGGCGACCCGTCGAGGGATCGAGTTCCTGATGAACTCGCAGACCGAGTCGGGCGGATGGGCCGAGGAGCAGTTCACCGGGACCGGCTTCCCGACCGACTTCATGATCCGCTATCACCTCTATCGGGATGTCTTCCCGCTGATGGCGCTCGGCCGCTACCGCCGGGCGATGGAGGAACGACCATGACGATCCTCAAGGCAAAGGTCCTCGGCTTCTGTGGAGGCGTTCGACGGGCGGTCCAGATGATCGAGACCGAACTCGCCGAGCGCGGGCCGCTGCACACGCTCGGCGCGATCGTCCACAACGCTCACGTCGTCGATGCGCTGGCCGCAAAGGGCGCGCGGATGGCGACCGATCTCGACGAGGTCCCCGAGCACGGGACGGTGGCGATCACCGCGCACGGCGCCGGCGAGGACGTCTTCGCCGAGATCGAACGCCGCGGTCTCCGTCTCGTCGACACGACGTGTCCGATCGTCCGCCGCGCACAGGAGACGGCGGCGCACTTGGTCGAGGAGGGATTCAGCGTCGTCCTCTACGGCGAAGCCGAGCATCCCGAGGTGCGAGGGATCCTCTCTTGGACGCGCGGGCAGGGAATGGCGACGCAGTCGCCGGACGTGGAGATCCCGATCGGCGAGCGGGGGATCGCGCTGATCGCCCAGACGACGAAGAACCCGACGCGCTTCGCCGAGTTCGCCCAGACGATCGTCCGCCGATTCGTCGGGACGGCGCCCGAAGTCCGGATCATCGACACCACATGCCCGGAGACGGGCCGCCGCTACCAGGCGGCAAAGGAGCTCGCCGACGCGGTCGACGCGCTGATCGTGGTCGGTAGCCGCACGTCGGCGAACACGCGAAAGTTGGCTGAGACCTGTCGGGAGACGGGCATCCCGACGCATCACATCGAATCCGCCGACGAGATCGACGATCGGTGGTTGGAGGAAACGAGCCGATTCGGCGTGACCGCCGGCGCCTCGACGCCGGACGACGTGATCAACGCCGTCGTCCGACGACTGGTGGACGCCGGGGCTGCAGAACGAAACCGGGGGTAGGAGAGGACCATGAGAACGACAATGGAAGAACAGGTGGGGATGAAGCTTCACCGCTCCGTGATCGAGCGAGTGGCAAGCGGGGCGCCGGAATTCATCGACATTACCGATGACGTGCTCGCCGCCGTCGAGACATCCGGGGTTCGCGAGGGTGCGGTCACCGTCTTCTCGCGGCACACGACCGCCGCGATCAAGATCAACGAGAACGAGCCGCTCCTCCTCGAGGACATGGCTCGTTTCCTCGAGCGGTCCGCGCCGCGGGAGGCCGACTACCGGCACAACGACTTCGTCATCCGGACGGTGAATATGACCGAGGACGAGTGCCCGAACGGACATTCGCACTGCCAGCATCTGCTCCTCTCGGCGAGCGAGACGGTCCCGATCTGCGACGGGGCGGCGCTCCTCGGCCGCTGGCAGCGGATCTTCTTGATCGAGCTCGATCGCCCGCGCCTCCGCGAGGTCGTCATTCAGGTCCACGGATGGTAGAAGCGCACGTTCGCGCACTCCTCGAGCCGCCGCCGACCCCCGTCTCGATCGACGAGGCTCGCCGATTCTGCTCGGAGCTCGCGCGCTCGCACTACGAGAACTTCACCGTCCTCTCCTGGCTTGCACCGCGTCCGATGCGACGGCATCTGGCGAACCTCTACGCCTACTGCCGGACCGTCGACGACATCGGCGACGAGGCGCCGGGCGATCGCCTCGCGCTCCTCGACCGATTCGAAGCCGAACTCGATGCGGCCTACGACGCCCGAGCGCATCATCCTGTTCTCGTCGCGCTCCAAGAGACGATCGAGCGATGCGACCTGCCTCGTGAGCCGTTCGCCCACCTGATCGAGGCGAACCGGATCGATCAGCGCCGGACCTCCTACGCGACGTTCGGTGAACTCCTTCACTACTGTGAGCACTCGGCAAACCCGGTCGGGCGACTCGTCTTGCTGCTGAATGGAGTCCGCGATGCCGAGCGGTTCGCCCTCTCCGACGCAACGTGCACCGGACTTCAGTTGGCCAATTTCTGGCAGGACGTCAAGCGCGACGCGACCGCCGGACGGATCTACCTCCCGACGTGCGAGATGGCCGAGTACGGGGTCGCGCGATCGGATCTGCACGCAGATCGCGCGTCGACGAACCTCCGCGACCTCCTCCGATTTCAGGTCGATCGCGCCCGCTCCTACTTCCGCGCCGGCCTCCCGCTCCTCGACCGGGTCCGCGGACACTTGAGGGTCGACCTCGCCCTCTTCTCCCTCGGCGGCCTGGCGATCCTCCGGAAGATCGAGCGTCAGGGATACGACACGCTCTCCCACCGGCCGACGCTCTCCAGCGCGGAGAAGGTCGGCCTCGCGCTCTCCGCGCTCGTCTCATCCCGATGGCGACGGATCTAGCACGCGCCTACCGCGCGTGCGCGCGGACGACGCGACGCCACGCGCGCAACTTCTACTTTGCCTTCCTCAGCCTCCCCCGGCCCGAGCGTCGCGCCGTCTACGCGCTGTATGCATTCTGTCGGGAATCGGATGAGATCGCAGACTGCGTCGCGGACGGTGCCCCTGCGGGGCTGTCCGCAACGGACGAGAACAGCTCCGCTGCTCTCGTGTCGGATGAGCCAGAGCACGCCTCTCACTGCACGGACAGCCAGCCAGTCGATCTTCCCGTCCGACGGGCGAAGTTGGCGGAGATGCGCGAGCGGCTTGCCGCCGCGGCGGCCGGCCGCCCAATGGTACCTCGCGACCTAGCGCTCGCCGACACGTTCGAACGCTTCGGGGCCCGCGAAGAGGATCTCGCCGACGTGCTCACCGGCGTCGAGATGGACCTCGAACCGACGACGATCGAAACGGCCGAGGAACTCCGCACCTACTGCTATCACGTTGCGTCGGCCGTCGGCCTCGCGACCCTCCCGATCCTCATCGGCGGACGGACACCGACCGATGCCATGCGCGGCGCGGCGATCGATCTCGGACTCGGGATGCAGTACGTCAACATCCTCCGGGACGTCGCCGAGGATCTCGGACTCGGACGGATCTACCTGCCGCTTCGCGAACTCGCCACCCATGGAGCCGGCGAATCCCACCTTCACGCACGGGCCATGACCGACGAGCTTCGCTCGTTCTTCACCGCCCACGCCGATCGGGCCCGGGATCGCCTCGAGTCCGGCCGCCGCCTTCTTCCGCTCCTGCCGCGTCGGAGCCGTTCTTGTCCGTGGCTGCTGTCGGAGATCTACGGTCGGATCCTCGCCCGGATCGTCGCCGACGACTATCCGATCTTCGAGCAACGCGTCTCCCTTCCTACGATCGAAAAGCTCTGGCTGCTATGCTCGTCTCCATGGAGACGGGTGTGAACGACGCGATTGTCATCGGAGGCGGCTTCGCGGGAATCGCGGCAGCCTGCCGTCTGGCCGGCGACGGCCATCGCCCCCTGTTGATCGAGCGCGCCCCTCGCCTCGGTGGTCGCGCGTCATCGTTCGTCTCACGCGAGACAGGTGAGTCGATCGACTTCGGACAGCACGTCCTGATGCGTTGCTGCACCACCAGCACCGGGTTCCTCCTCCGGATCGGCCTCCCCGATGCGATCCGGTTCCAGCCGACGCTCTCGGTCCCGATCGTCTCGCCGGAGGGACGGACCCTCCTTCGCTCGTCGGCCTTCCCTGGCATCTTCCACCTCGCCCCGGCTCTGTTACGCTTTCGCCTGCTGCCGTTTTCGGAGCGCGTTCGTGTTCTGCGGGCCGGACTCGCGCTCGCCCTCACTCGAGCGCGGACCGACCGATCATTCGCCGAGTGGCTCGCCGCTCACGGGCAGTCGCCCGCTGCCGTCGAACGGCTCTGGGACCCGATCAGCATCGCGACCCTGAACGCGCCGTCCGACGCGGTCGGCCTCCACGCGGCGCGGAAGGTCTTCCGCGATGCGTTCTTCCGCCCCGATGGCGCGGACCTCGGCTTCTTCACCTTCTCCCTTTCCGAGGTCTTCACGGCAGCACGACGGTACATCGAGAATCGCGGCGGGACCGTCCGGACGTCCGACGGAGTCCGACTTTTGATCGTCGAGGAGGGGCGCATCGCTGGAGTCGAGCTCGAGTCGGGAGAGCAGTTCGACAGCGAGGCGGTCGTCTGCGCTGTGCCGCCACCGGCGCTCGAGAAGCTCGCCGGCAGCGATGGGCCGCTCGAGCCGATCCTCGAGGCGGCAAGCCGTCTCCGCTGGGGACCGATCGTCAACCTTCACGCCTGGTTCGACCGGCCGGTTCTCGACGAGGCATTCTCCGTCGCCGTCGGATCCCCGGCCCAGGCTGTCTTCGACGTCACGCAGCTCCACGGAGGAAGCCCCGGAGGTCTGACACACGTTGTCCTCTCACAGAGCGCCGCCGACGAGTGGATCGATCGTCCGGTCGAGGACGTGTCGACTTCCCTTCTCAACGCACTCGGCGAACTCTTCCCGGCCGTCCGAGCCGCAAAGCCCTGCCGGACCCTCGTCCTTCGGAGTCGACAGGCGACGTTCATCCCGGAGCCGTCGGTCGATCGGCTCCGTCCGCGAGCCCCGACGCCGATTGACGGTCTCTACCTCGCGGGAGATTGGATATCGACCGGCTGGCCGTCGACGATCGAAGGGGCGATCCGCTCGGGGATCGTCGCCGCGGCGTACGTCGAGGAGCGGCTTCGGGTGGATCGCCTGGTAGATGACGGAGACGAATAGACGGTCAACCTTGCGTCGCGCCGGTCTGCGCGGACTCCCGATCCAATCGCCTCGCCTTCCACTCGCCGCGGATCATCAGCACGAGGAGCGCCCCGGTGCAGACGATCGCGCGAACGGCGTAGACGGTCGCCAGCATCCCGACGCTCGACAACAGCGAGAAGACCGGCGCGAGCATCAGGCCGATCCACATGGTGAATGATTCGGTGTTCCGGTTCGCCCTCCACATCCGGCGGACCACCGGGAAGTAGCCGATGACGAGGATCGCTTGGATCGATGCGTGTGCGATCACGTGTTGCCGCGTGATCGCCCAGACCACGACGATGACGATGACGCCGATCAGGCAGCCGAGGTCGAACCGATTGAATCGCGTGCTCCGATCGCCGAAGAACGCGATCCAGATCGATACCGAGCCGACCAGGACGATGTCCGCCGTGTTCAGGATGTTGTCGAGAAGCCCGTAGTCCCCCTCCGAGAGGTACGTCAGAAGGCTGCCGATCGTCGCGATCGTGAAGAAGACCCACATCGCGAGGGCCGGGCTGATCTTCCCTTTGCTGATCAGCCAGCAGTAGCGGATTCCGATCAGCGTGTTCGTCGCGACGACCGCAGCAATCGAGAATTCCCTCATGTCGATTCTCCCCCTCCGGCAGCGAGGGCCGCGCGCGCCTGTCGAGTGATCACGCTCTTCCCCTTGGGCGGAGACATCCGCTCCACGCTGATCGATGTGCACTGGTTGAACAGCGCGAACCGGGCCAACGCATCTCCAAGACGGATCAGGAACTCCTCGGGCGGCTCAAACCACGGCTCGATCCAGATCTTCCGAACGATCAACCGCTCTGCCTTCCGGTCCGCCTTCGCGTCGAGCCGTGCGACGAGCCGGTCGCCGTAGAGGATCGGGAGCACGAAGTAACCGTACTTCCGCTTCGCCTCGGGAACGTAACACTCGATCGTGTACTCGAAGTCGAAGAGCCACTCGATCCGCGGCCGCTGAATGATCAGACCATCGAACGGTGAGAGGATGTGGACGTGCGGCGGGATCGGTCGATCGAACGTCGTCTCGAGCCGCTCGGCGAGTGCGTAGTACGCGCGATCGGTCCTCCCTTCGATCTCGACGGGGACGACCTCCCCGTCCTCGACCAGACCGTCGAGCGCTTCCCGGACGATCGGCTTCGCCGCAACCTTGACGAACTCGAGGACCTCTCGATCTCGCGCGACGCCGAGCGACCGGAGTGCACGGCGAACCTGGAACCGTCCGCAGGCCTCGTCGGACGGCGGCGATCGATCGACGTCCAGCGGAAGGATTCGCTCGGTCAGATCATAGACCTTCTGGAAGTTCCGCCGCTCGGCGATCATCAGATCGCCCTGCCAGAAGAGGAGTTCGAGCGCCCGCTTCGCCGGCTTCCAATCCCACCACGTTCCACGCTTCGTTCCGGGAGGCGGCTCGAAGTCCTTCGACGCAAGCGAACCCTCGGATCGGATCCGTGCATGGACTGCTTCGATCACATCGGAGTGCTTCGCCCGCCACTCGCGCATCCAGGGCGGTCCCTCGGCACGAATGCGGTTCATCTGCGGGACGTAGTAGCGATAGTCCGACATCGGCACGTACGCCATCGCATGCGCCCAGTACTCGAAGACACGTCGATCGGCCGCCTGCAGGTCGTGGAGCATCGCCGTGGTGTAGTCCGGCCGCCTTGTCCAGAGCGTGTGGTGGTGAGCCCGGGCGACGGCGGCGATCGTATCGATCTGGACGTAGCCAAGCCGCTCGATCGCCTCGGCAACGCCCTCCTTCCCTTCAGGAAGGGATTCGAGCCCGTCCAGGAGCTGGCCGTGCAGGGCCAGCCGGCGGGCCTCGGCGAGAGAGATCTTCGCTCCGCGCATGGTAGCGTGATTCTGACGAAGAGAGCGATCCGTTCAAGGGACCTTGCGGAGCCTGCGCGCCGGACCTACGATCTGGTGGGAATAGGAGGCGTGATAAGCGTGAGCGAGCGAGCAGCGCCCTGCTACACGATCGACCCCGCCGCCCACGGGCGATTCGACGAGCGCCAGACCGTGTTCATGCGGCGGCACTGGGACCGAGAGGCTTCGTTCTTCGAATCGGAATACCGGAGCGGCGCCGCGGCCCGAATCGGAAGCGACGAACCCGGCTACTCCCGGATCGACTTCGCCCGGATCCTCGCCTCCTGGACAGTGCACGATTGCTTCGGCGGTGCCTTCTCCTGGAAGCGACTCGGCCAGGCCGACACAGCGATGATGCAGCTCGGTCGCCACCCGGTCGACGACCCGGCAGAGATGAGCGCCGCAGTGAAGGAGACGGCCCGGATGTTCGGGGCCGATCTCGTCGGGATCTGCCGCGTCGACGAGCGCTGGATCTACTCCCACGACCGGAGCGGAGATCCGATCGACATCCCGGCCGAGGCTCGAACCGCCATCGTGATGGGCATTGCCATGGACCGCGACGCGGTGATGACCTCGCCCGCGTATCGATCGGCCGCAGCGACCGGGACCGGATACTCGAAGATGGCGTTCGCGATCGCCTGCATGGCCGAGTTCCTCCGGAACCTTCGCTACACCGCCCTCCCGATGGGCAACGACACCGCGCTCAGCATCCCCCTCGCGATCGACGCGGGGCTCGGCCAGCTCGGACGGAACGGCCTGCTGATCACGCCGGAGTACGGATCGTGCGTCCGGCTCTGCAAGGTGTTCACCGATCTGCCGCTCGAGCCGGATCGACCGATCGACTTCGGTCTGACCGAGGCATGCCGCGTATGCAGCCGATGCGCCGAGGCGTGCGAGGGGGAGGCGATCAGCGGGGCGCGCGAGCCATCGTTCGAGGTCGCCTGCCCGTCGAACGCCCCTGGCGTCCTCCGATGGGCCGTCAACGCCGACCGCTGCTACGACTTCTGGATCCGAAACACCGCCGCCTGCTCGAACTGTATCGCCGCCTGCCCCTACACGTCGGGCGGTACGCCGAGCGAGGAAATAGCGACCTAGCTGTTGGCGAACCAGCCGTTCACGTCGGCGTACCCGAGTTCGCCGCGGAGCATCTGCTCGTAGGTTCCTTCCGCAAGCCACTCGCGCGCCATCCGCTGTAGCTCCCAGAGGGCCGTCCGCATCGGTCGCGGCCCGAAGCTGAGGCGGGCGACGCCGATCTCCTTCAGGCGGCCGATCGAGGGCGTCCGTTCCCCGGCGATGACGTTCAGTGGGCCGCCGAGCCCCTCGACGAGCCGGACGAGCTCCTCCTCGGACAGATTCCCCATGTCCGGGACGAAGACACAGTCCGCGCCAGCGGCCAGGTACGCGTTCCCCCGCTCGATCGCGCACCCGACCCGATCCCCGACGGTCTTGACCAGAAAGACGTCGGTTCGGGCGTTGATCACCAAGGGGACGCCTTCTGCCTCGGCCATCGCGCGGATCGCCGCGATCTTCGCGTGCTGGGAGGAGACATCGAACAGCGTCGTGTAGTGGTCGATCCCGCAGCCGGAGAGGCTGTCCTCGAGGTTGATCCCGGCGGCGCCCGCCTCGAGGACGGCCCGCGCCGCGAGAGCGACCTGTTCCGGTGAATCGGCGTATCCAGCCTCGATGTCGGCACTGACCGGGATGTCGACCCGCGCGGCAATCCTTCGCACAATCGCCGCCGTCTCCTCGATGCTGATCCGCTGCCCATCCGGGTAGCCGAGCGTCGAGGCGATCCCGGCGCTCGTCGTCCCGACGGCGGGGAAACCCTCTTCCTCGTAGAGCTTCGCGCTGACAACGTCCCAGACGTTGGGAAGGAGCAAGACCTCTTCACCGTGGTGAAGGCGGCGAAACGCCTCGGCCCTCGCCGCCAGCTCGTGCACGCTCATCATCCATCGTCCTCCTCGGTTCGGCGACGGGTATGCGTCTCGACCCAGCCGGAGAGCCACGCGTCGGCCTCCTTCAGCCGTTCTGGTTCGTGGTCAATCAAACACCGAACGTCCCGCGGTTTCCCGGCCCGGATGCCCGTGACCATGTCGTAGATGCATCCATTGCACGAGACGCAGGCCGGCCCGCTCGGCCCGCGCCCCTCGCGCCATCGGTGCGGGAGATCCGGCTCGCGGATCAACGGACGGGAGATCGCGATGTAGTCAGCGTCCCCGTCGGTCAGGATCGATTCGATCCGCTCGACGTCTCGATTCCCTCCGCCGAGGATCACCGGCACGTCGGCATCGAGGGCCCGTGCGTACGGGAGGAAGTAACTCTGTTTGGCCGGATCCGCAATCCCGACGTGCGACTCGGGAGCCGGCACGGGCGGGAAGCCGAGATCCTCTTCGGGGCGGAGGAGGCACTCCCACAGGCCGCCGCTGATCTCGATCGCGTCGATCCCGGCCTCGGCAAGGAGGGCAGCCTGCTCCTTCAGGGCGGGGAGATCGAGCCCTTCGTCAAGGTAGTCGGTTCCGTTCATTTTGATCAGGATCGGGAAGTCGCCGACGCGCTCCCGGGCCGCCGCGACGATCTCGCGGATCAGCCGCGTCCGCCCTGCCGGCGAGCCGCCGTGGGCATCGCTCCGCCGATTCGAATACGGGGAGAGGAAACGGCAGAGAAAGCTCCCGTGCGCAGCATGGAGCTGGACACCGTCGAACCCGTCGCTGCGCACCCCTTCGATGGCCATCGCGAAGCACTCGACCAACGCGCGGATCTCGCCGACTTCGAGCGCCCGAGGACGCTTCCCGGTAAACGGCGAGACCACGTCCGAAGGCGCGACACCAGGGATTCCGGTGCTCACCTGGGCGACGATCCGCGCTCCGGGCGCGATCGCGTGAACCTCGTCGGCCAGCCGGTCAAACCCGTCGATCCGAACGCCGTCGTAGGTCGACTCGGCGGCTGATCCGAGGTTCGATCGCGCCTCCTTCGGCACGACGTCGAAGTCTCCAACGACGATCGTGCCGGCGCCGCCTGCTGCGAGCCGTCGATAGATCTCGAGGGTGTCGTCGCCGAGCCGGCGCGAGAAGACCATCGGCGGATCCCACGTCCCGGATCGGACGATCCGATTCTCCGGCGTTATCGAGCCGATCTTCCCGGGCGAGAAGAGCCTGTACCCGGAGCGTTGGCGTGTCTCGTCCATCGGGCAGCCTCCTTCAGGGAGTCAGACGACCGAGATCCTATCGTAAATTCACGGTGAATTCAATCCGGAGTATCCTTTCTATTAGGTGAATCAGTCCATGAACAGAAAGGCGAATATCGTATTTTAACGATCCGACACTAAGAGGGACTTCGCAAAGCAAGACGGCCACGCAATCTCCCGATTGCATGGCCGTCATCGTCTACTCAACCGGTCAGGCTACAACAGTGTAACGCTCCAGCTCTCCCCTTCTTGGCCCGTGTTGTCGTCCCACCAGAGCCCCTCCATTCGCGTCTCTGATAGATCGAGGTCTCCGCGCAAGATCAGGTCGAACCCCGCACAGTTGATCTGGACCTCTCGGGTAATCGGATTGTACGCTCCGCCGGTCAATGGCTGCGTCACATTCGCGATCGTCATCGTCCCGCTGATGTTCCCTGCCGCCGAGTGGTTGAGATCGAGCGAAAGAGCGATCGGAACGAAGAAAATGTTGGTAATGGAGCCAGTCCAGAGGCCGTCGACGCTCGCGGTGACTGTGATTGTCCGGGTTATCGTCGCCGTTGCACCTGCATCGTCGGTGACCGTCAACCGAACCGTATACGTTCCGCCCTTCTCGTACTCATGCCTCGGGTTCTGGGCGGCAGACGTGTCGAAATCGCCGAAGTCCCAGTTCCACGCGACGATTCCGCCGCCACCGAACAGTCCGCCCGCATCCGTCGACAAGTCGGTGAACTGCACGTCGAACCGTGCCATCGGATCCGATGGTGTCCAGGTGAAATTGACAACCGGATCTTGGTTGAACAGAGAACAGCCGGCCAGCGCCGCGACGGCGGCGACCAGCACCCCAACCTTCAGCCCTAGGATCGTACGCTTCATCTCGCCCCCTTAAGGTCCAGTCCGTGCGCATTATAGCACGCGGGACGTTGCGGAATCCCTAGGGGAGGCGAATGGGGCTGTTCTTCACCCAGGCTATTCGCCGGAGCGGAAGAGACTGTGGAGGAGGTACTGCTGCAAATCGGCGAGCTTCTCCAGCGCCGAGGCGAGTTTAATCCTGTACTCGATCGGGAACGGCGTCGATCGCTTGCTCCGGATCCGGCTCAGATCGATCTTCGGGATCGGATCGTTCTCCCGTTGGCTCGCGTCGAGCGAGACGTAGCTGAGCGCCTCACGCGCCTTGAAGATCTCGGTCAGCCCCTCTTCGGTGATGTTGACCGTGTCGGCCAACTGACCGAGGCTCGGGAGCTGTCCCGTCTCGCGGAGGAGCCGCGCCTCGGCGACCTCGATCTGCCGATTCAGGTCGCGCATCCAGTTCGGCACGGCGGCTTGCTTCACTTGATCGCGGATGTGATTCCGGATTTCGCCCTTGATCAGGTTCTCCGCGTACTCGCGGAACGACTTCCCGCGCGAGAGATCGAAGTTGTAGACCGCGTTGAGCAGGCCAAGGTATCCCGGCCGGAAGAGCTCCTCGCTGCCGAAGCCGCTCGTGGCAAAGCTACTGGCGATCACATCGCCGATGATCGGCGTGCCCCGTCGGAGGATCTCCTCGCGAACGTCGTCAATCTCCTCGCGAACGTCGTCAATCTCCTCGCTCTCCTCCTTCAGGAGCGCGAGGAGAGCATCGAGTGACCGCTCCGAGAGGTCGGGTCGGTCGCTCATGACCCGAAGGTGAAGTCGAACCCGAACGTGACCAGATTCACGCCGGAGAAGTCGAACTCGGCCTTCGTGTACAGCTTGACGCCGCAGAACGTCACGTCGGCGTAGATGCACTGGCTTGCGAATCCGGCGCCGTCGAACGCGGTCAGGCTCCGGAACGAGACCGGATCGAACGTCGCCTCGATCGCGATCAGCTGCTGCGCGAAGAGGAACGATCCATCGAAGTCGGTTTCGGTCGTGAACAGAACCCCGCACAGTTCGAACGAAACGGCGAACCCCTGCCCGCCAAAGGCGATCGGGATCGGTACCGGCACCGGGTTCTCGATGAACCAGGTATGCGACGTGAAGCGGACGACATCGATCTGGAGGTCGACGATGAAGTCGATGTCGGTGAGAACGAAGAACCCGTTGAATCCCATCGTCGCCAGGAAGCTGAGCGACGGTTCTTCGAACCGGTATCCGAGTTCGAAGAGCATCCTCGACAGGCCCCCGGCGTCGAACCAGGTGGTGTTGCTTGCGATCATCCCCATGAAGTCGGCTTCCAATCGGACGAGCTCTTCCTCGAAATAGAACCCCGGAACGATCGTCACGTCGAGATCGAGCGGCAGCGTGCACAGCGTGTCCAGATGGTTGAACAGGTAGAGCAGCTCGTACGAGAACGGGGCTTCAATGCCCCCGAGAATGTTCACCAAGTCGATCGCGCCGAATCCGGTGAGGCTCGTTATCGAAAACCCGCACACGATCCCGCTCGAGAGCTCAACGACCGCGCCCATACTGTAAGTCGGTGTCTGCACGCTGCCGATATTCGCAAGGATGAAGTCGACGCCGATGTCGACACCGGCAATCGACAGATCGAGACTCAATTCGTTCCAGGTGAAGTACGGATCGAACAGGATCTCTTCGCTCAGCTGGACGGCGCCGAGGTCGACCGCGAGGGTGACCCGCTCCGACTGGAACCCCGTCAGATCGAAGCCCGTCTCCGAAGCGAACGAGAATCCTGACACGCTGAACGCGAGCTTCAGATCCGCGCCGATATTGAACGATGTCGGCGGAAGTGGGGTGTACGTGATCCCCAATCCGACGAAACCCGTGAAGCCAACGTCGTTCGCACTTGCGATCCCGCCGCCGAGAAGCGCGACAAGGACGACGCAGATCGCGATTCGCGCACACAACCGTGGCATGATGACCTCCTCCGTGATCTCACCGCCCGAAGCGTAGACGAGATGCGGCGAAACCGACCGGAAACGGGCGAAGTGGAGGTCGTGGGTTTGTCCCCGACACCCGGGACAGATGTACCACGCGGAAAGCCAGAAGGGGAGCGGTTGCGCTCCCCTTCGCTCGATGTTCGGAAACCGGCCCTCAGCCGGTGAGGTTCACTTGGCGATCTCCATCGTCGAGAGGACCAAGCCGGTCAGGAGCTTCGGATAGAAGTCGGTCGACTTCTGCGGCATCTTCTCTCCGTGGTCGGCGACGCGGATGACTTCGTCGGCGCGGGTCGCGTTCAGATAGAAGAAGATCTGTTCCTCTCCGGATTCGACAGCCGCGCGACCGGCGGACGGATCGACGGTATAGGTGACGTTTCGCTGTTCCTCCAGCGCCTTCGCATCGATGCCCAGAAGCCCGTCGAGCAAGATCGTGTGGAGGATCGTCACGTCGAGCTGCTTGTAGTCCGCGGATCGATCGCCGGGAATCAGCGCGTCGAGGCTCGCCCCATCGCGCAGCCGGAGCGACACACATCCGCTTCCGGTGACACAGCCGAACGTAGGGCTCTCTCGCCCCGCCTCGACCGCTTCCACCATGGCGTCGAACGACGGATGGCGCTCGACCTCGAAGTGCTCGGACGCCTTTTCGAGGAATGCCTCGGCGTCGAACCCCTCGACCGCGTGGATCAGGCGATGAATCGGGCGGATCGACATCCCGGGTTCCGCGACGTTGAACAGCGTCATCATCCGCACGCCGAACGACTCCGGAGCTGCCTGGGTCCATCCCTTCGCCTCGCACTCCTGCATGAAGTTGACAGCGGTTTCGTAGCGATGATGGCCGTCGGCGATGTACAGGTCCTTGTCCGCAAGGGCCGCTTGGACCCGTTCGATGACGCCGGGGTCGGTCACCCGCCAGACGCGATGCGCGTTCCCGTCGGCATCGTTCGCCACGATCACCGGCTTGAGGTCGGCGATCGCCGCGTCGAGCGCGCCATCGGCCGAGCGCGCCGGGTCGTTGTAGAGCATGAAGATGTGGCCGAAGTTCGCCTCGGTCGCCCGCATCAGGTTGAGGCGATCGGCCTTCGGTCCGGCGAGCGTCTTCTCGTGCGCGTGGGCCCGCTCAGTGCCGATCTGCCCGAGCGCGATCAGTCCCTTGCGGACGAACCGCTCTCCGGCAAACGAGTACTCCTGGTGGTAGACGTAGAACCCGGGCTCGGTGTCACGGACCAAGACGCCCGACTCGAGCCATTCGGCGAGATACGCCGCAGCGCGGGTGTAGACGTTCTCCGATTCGTTGTCCCCCTCCTCGGCCCGTCCCTTGATGATCCGAACGATGTTGTACGGGCTCTTCTCGTAGCAGGCGGCCTGGACGTCCGGGTAGACGCGGTCGTACGGAGGCGTCGCAACGTCGCTCAGACTTCCGACCTTCGATGCGTCGTAGCGTGTGCCTCGGAACGGGATGATCTTCGCCACGCCCGCCCCCTAGCCCTGCGCCGCGGCGAAGTCGACGACGATCTGCGCCGCCTCGCGCCCGACGCGCGACTGCGCCTCGACCGTCGACGCCCCGATGTGCGGCGTGAACGAGACCGGATCGAGCGCGAAGACTGGATGATCGGCCGACGGCGGCTCGGTCTCGAAGACGTCGAGGGCGACACCAGCGACCTTCCCGGACTCGACCGCGGCGACGAGCGCCGCCTCGTCGATCACTCCGCCGCGGGCGCAATCGACGATCCGCACGCCGTCCTTCATCTTCGCGAACGCCCCGGCGCCGAGCGTCGCGCCGACGGAGGGATCGAACGGGATGTGCAGCGAGATGAAGTCGCTCTCGGCGAGGAGCCGATCGAAGTCGACCATCTCGGCGGCACCGGCGACGGGGCACGTATCGAGGTAGGCGTCGTAGGCGATCGTCTTCATCCCGAGGGCCTGTGCCTTCTTGGCGAGGGAGCAGCCGATTCGGCCGATCCCGACGATCCCGAGCGTCTTCCCGTCGATCTCGATCCCTTTGAGCTGCTTCTTCTCCCACTTGCCGGCCTTCATCGACGCCGTGCCGCGGCCGATGTGCCGCGCGAGCGAGAGGATGTGGCCGAGCGCCAACTCGGCGACCGAGTTCGAGCTCGCCGCAGGCGTGTTCCGAACCTCGATCCCTTTCCCTTGCGCGTGCTCGACATCGATGTTGTCGAGACCAACACCGGCTCGAACGATCAGCTTCAGGTTCGATGCTTCATCGAGGATCTCCGCCCGAAGCTTCGTCGCGCTCCGGATGACGATCGCGTCGTACGCGCCGATCTCCGCCTTCAGCTCGTCGACCGACAGCTCCGTCTTCTCGTCGACCTCGAGCCCCGCACCGCGCATCGCCTCGATCGCTTCTGCCGCCAGCGGATCGGACGCCAGGACCTTGAATCCCATCGCACACCCCCTACAGGCCGAGGACGGTCTCAATCGCCCTCAGCACTCCTTCGATCTCGTCGACCTGCGTGTCGCCCATGTGGGCGATCCGGAACGTCTTCCCCTTGATGTCTCCGTAGCCGTTCGCGATCCGGAGGTTGTATTCGCCGGCCAAGCGCTTGATCAGGTCGGCGACGTCGATCTCCGTCGTGTTCTTGACGCAGGTCAGCGTCGGCGACCAGTACCCCTCCTCGGGGAAGATCCCGAAGTGCTTCTGCGCCCACGACTGGACGATCGCCGCCATCTTCGCGTGTCGCGCGAACCGGTTCTCGATCCCCTCGGCGAGCATGTCGACAAGCTGCGCGTTCAGCGCGTACATGTGCGGGATCGACGGCGTCGACGGCGTCTGGTTCTTCAGATGCGACTTGTGCATCTTCGTCAGGTTGAAGTAGTAGCTTCGCGGCGGGACAGATCCGGCCCGTTCGAGCGCCCGTTCGCTGACCGCAGCGACAGCGAGTCCAGCCGGGAGGGCGAACGCCTTCTGCACGCCGGCGAGGACGAAGTCGAGCTTCCATCCGCCCGTATCGATCTTCGTTCCGGCCATCCCGCTGACCGCGTCGACGAGTAGGAGGACGTCCGGGTACCGCGCGACGACCTCTGCGATCTTTTCGAGCGGATTGAGCATCCCGGTCGAGGTCTCGTTGAAGACGAGCGTCACCGCGTCGTACTGGCCGGTGGCAAGCTGCTCGTCGACCATCTCCGGCTTGACCGCGACGTCCCACGGGACGTCGAACGCGTCGCACGGGACTCCGTTCCCGGCGGTGATCTCGTGCCACCGCTTCGAGAATGCGCCGTTGACGAGGTTCAGGCACCGTTTGGCGACGAGATTCGTCACCGCGGACTCCATCGCGCCGGTCGACGAAGACGTGAACAGCAGGACCGGGTTCTCCGTGTAGAGGAGCTGCTGGAGCTTCGGCTGAATCGCCGCGTACAGCTCGGAGAACTCCGGCGAACGGTGGTGCACCTGCGGCGTCGCCAGCTCCTTCAGAATCTCCGGCCGGACCTGCGTCGGTCCGGGCGTAAACAATCTCTTGTGCATCCCATCCCTCCTGGATGACTCGAAGTCGCTTTCGAAGCGCCGGGAGGATACTCCGCCGATTCGAGCACTTCAACGCAGCTAAACTCCTTGAATTGCCCATCGCAAGCGGAACCCCGGCTGGTCGAGCGTCGGGCGCTCCGCTAGAATCATCGGCACGCAGAGCGAGGGAGGAACCATGAGCGCACTCGGCTACATCATCGTCCTCGGAGGGGCCGCACTCCTTTGGGGCGGCCTCACATACAACCGTCTCGTCCGGCTGCGCGTCCGCTCCGAGGAGGCGTGGCGCGACATCGACACGCAGCTGAAACGACGATGGGACTTGATTCCGAATCTCGTGGAGACGGTCAAGGGGTACGCATCGCACGAGTCGGAGGTCTTCGAGCGGGTGACGCTCGCCCGCTCGCGTGGGATCGACGCATCCGGTCCACGGGACCAGGCGGAGGCCGAGATGAACGTCAAGGGCGCGCTCAAGTCGCTCTTCGCGATCGTCGAGTCGTACCCCGATCTGAAGGCGAATCAGAACTTCCTCGCTCTCCAGCAGACGTTTGAGCAGGTCGAAGACGCGATTCAACGATCGCGTCGATACTACAACGCGGTCGTTCGCGATCTGAACACGATGATCCAGACCTTCCCTCGCAACGTCGTCGCCAACCTGTTCGGGTTCCGCGAACGCGAGTTCTTCGCTCTCCCCGGCGAGGAGGAACGCGAAGCCCCACGCGTCCGTTTCTGAATCGGACCAGTTCGTCACCTTCCGCGAACTGAGATTCTTCCTCGGTTCCGCGGTGGTGGAGCCGCACCCCCTCGGGTATGATCGCCTCGAAGGGGGAGATCGCGCGTGCAGCAACCGACTCGGAGATCCGCGATCCGTGCCGGCGTTCTCTTCCTGCTTGTCTTCCTAGTCACCCTCGGTGCACCAGCGACCGCCAACGTCGCCGGGATCGAGTGGGACGAAGCAAGCCCGATCACTTGGGCCCTTTTCCAGTGCTCCGCACCCGCCGACGCCGTCAATCGGAGTGAGGCTGCGGCGATCCACATGACAATCCGTTGGCATGCCAGCTACTCGGTGACGTCGAGCGGCAGCACCTGGATCGGGCACGTCCAGAGCGTAACCGTCACCAACACGATGGAGCCCTCGCTGTCGTGGGTCGTCCCCGGCAAGGCGGACGCGGGCGTCCTCCAACATGAGCAGGCGCATTTCGATCTAAACGAGGTCTATCGGCGGAAACTGGCGATCCTCCTCCCGTGTCTCCAGGCGCAGAGCCCGACCAAACAGGGTGCGATCGACGCGCTCAACGCCGCCCTCCATCGGAAGGCGAGCGAGGTCCTCGCCCAGCTGCAGAAGGCGCAGGCCCGCTTCGACGCCGAGACGAGACACGGAAACGGCGCTTCCGCACAAGCGCGCTGGGAGGCCCAGATCGCAACCTGGCTGCTCAATCCGAGCGCCGCGCCCTAGCCGCAGCGCCGGCTGGCTCCTGTCCTTCGATCCAACGGACGTTCCTTGGATGAAACCCGCAGCGGTCTGCAGGGTAGGTTCCGTACGCCAAACACACCTCCTTACACTCCAACGGAACTCTTGCCCGAGGGACGGCCGACCGGCCGTCCCTCACCACATCTGCGCCGCTGAGCCGCGACCGGAGTCCTTGTGATCGCGACGACCGGACGTACAATCCGTCCCATGATTCGATGGGTTCTTTCTCTCGGACTGCTTCTCGGTCTATTCGCGTCGATCGCCGGGTGCTGTCTCGGTCCCGTCTGCTTCTAGGATGGCGATCCCGCGCCCCGCGTAGGCGGTCTGGCCGAACGAGATCCCGCCGTCACCGCACGGGACCCGTTCGTTCGTTCGGTACCGGAAACCGGCCGATTGCACGGCATCCCGGATCGTCGATGCGATCGCATCGTTGTATGCGACGCCCCCGCTGAAGCAGACGTCGCGGGTTCCGCGCGCCGTCCCCAACTCGATGGCAGCCTTCGCCACGCCGGTCGCGAGTGCTTGTTGCGCCGTCGCGGCGATGTCCGCCGGCCGATGCTCATCCGCCAGCTCGACGAGTCGCCGGAAGAGCTCCACCGTGTCGACGATGTGCACACCGCCCTGTTCGGCGACATCGATGTCGACCGGGAGTGCGGTCCCCTGCGCAGCGACCGCTTCGAGACGCATCGCCGGCTCCCCCTCGTACGTACGTTCGCAGCAGACCCCGAGCCAGGCGGCGACCGCGTCGAGGAAACGCCCGGCGCTCGTCGTCCAGGGCGCGTTGACCCCACGCTCGATCTGCGTCAGCAGGAGTCCGGCCGCCGCCGGGTCGAGTCCTCGCTGGATCAGCCCCGATTCGATCTCGCTCGGAGTCACGTCGGCCGCGTGAAGGAAGGCCGCCGCCATCCGAAGCGGCGACCGGGCCGCCAGGTCGCCCCCGGGCAGCCGGACCGGACGGAGGCACCCGACCCGTTCGATGCTTGTTCCCAGGCAAACGAAGAGCTCTCCGCCCCACGCCTCGCCGTCCCACCCGTAGCCGTACCCATCGAGGATGATTCCGACCGCCTCGTCGAGTTTGTGCTCGGCCATCACCGAGAGGTGGTGGGCCGCATGGTGTTGCACGGCGACGACGCGCGCGCCGTGTCGGTTCGCAAGCTCGTCGGCGAGGCGGGTCGTCGCGAACTGCGGATGGAGATCGCAGGCGACAATCGCCGGTGCCGGCGCCCGAGCGATCCGGTACAGATGCTCGATCGCTTCCCGGAGGAACTCGATCGTCTCCACATCGTCGACCGATCCGATGTGCTGGGATGGAGTCGTTGCGCCATCGGCGTAGATCGAGAAGGTCAGATCGGTCTCCGGGCCGAGAGCGAGGATCGGTTCGCTGCCAAGCAGCGCTTCGATCGGTTGCGGAACCCACCCGCGCGATCGGCGGAGGAAGACGAGCCGACCGCCGACGCGGCGCCGGACCGAGTCGTCGCAGCGCGCGACGATTCGCCGATCGTGGAGCAATAGATGATCGGCAATGCCTGACAGCCTTCGCTCGATCTCGTCGTTGTCGATCAGCATCGGTCGCCCGGGGAGATTGGCGCTCGTCATCACAAGCGGGACGTCGATCCGGGCGAAGAGGCGATGATGGAGCCCGGTATAGGGGAGCATCACGCCGACGGTGTGCAGCCCCGGCGCGACCTCCGAAGCGACCTCGCCCTGCCGGACGCGGAGAACGACAATCGGTCGCTCCGGCCCGCTCAATGCTTCCCGTTCCAACTCGTCGGGCTCGGCAAACGCTGCGATCATCCCTTCCGTCGCCATCAGCGCATAGGGTTGGAACGGACGTCCGACCCGAGTCCGGAGCCGCGTCACAGCCTCTTCGCTCGTCGCATCACAGGCAAGATGTGTCCCGCCGATCCCCTTGATCGCGACGACCGCCCCCCCGAGGAGCGCATCACACGCGCGATCGAGGGCCAACTCCGTCTCACCGTCGAACGTAAGGGCCGGACCGCATGCCGCGCAGGCCGTCGTCTGGGCGTGGTATCGCCGCTCGAGCGGATCGCGATATTCACCCTCGCACGCGGCGCACATCGGGAAATCGCGCATCGACGTCCGTGGGCGGTCGTACGGAAGCGATTCGATCACGGTAAACCGGGGGCCGCAGTCGGTGCAGCTGGTCGCCCAATAGCCTGAGAAGCGTGAATCTCCAAGGATCTCCTCTACACACGCGTCGCAGGTCGCCACGTCGGGAGGGAGGACGCCGCTCCGTTCGCCTCCCTCGGTCGACGGGAGGATGACGAAGTCCGTCTCCCCGACCGGATCGCACTCGCTGATGTCGATCGATGCGATCCGCGCCAGTGGAGGAAGATCGTTCTCGAGTTCTTGCTTGAACCCATCGAGATCTTCTTCTCGCCCCTCGATGAAGATCTCGACACCGGCGTCGCCGCGATTCCTCACCGATCCGCCGAGCCGGTTCCCGATCGCGATCCGATAGACGAACGGGCGAAACCCGACGCCCTGAACCACCCCCCGAACGAGAAGGCGCCGTCGACGTGCACTCATAGTCCGTCCGCCGTCGCCTCCGTCTGGATCGTGACGCGATCGACGTACAGCTCCCGTCCCGCCTCGATGTCGACTTCGGCGCCGCAGGTCGGGCAACTGAGAATCGGGATGGCGAAGTGGAAGGATTCTTCCCGGACGTGCTCCGGGGACCCCTCGAACCCGCACGATCGGCAACGAACACGAACCTCGACCGGCTCGATCACGAGTTCCGCCCCCTCAAGGCGCGTCTCCTGTGCGAGAAGCTCAAACGCGTTCTGCAGCGAGGTATCCGAGAGGATCCGCAGCTCCCCCTTGACGAGAATGACCGCGCTCACCCGTCCGGGGTGGTCATCCAGCTTCGGCAACAGCGCCGAGATTAGCTCGCTGACGACGGAGTACTCGTGCATTCGATCCCCAGCGCTGTGATGAGATCCTCGATCCCTCGTTCGTGCCGCGCATCGGTCAGCGCAACGATCCCGTGGGGGTTCAGCCGCTCGTAGTCGGCGACGATCCGCTCCGGATCGACTCCGACTGCCTCGGCAAGATCGATCTTGTTGACGACCATCACGTCGGTCTGGGCGAAGATTTTCGGATGCTTCCGCACCATGTCATCTCCCTCCGTCACCGAGATCACGACGATCTCCCGATCGACACCGAGGGGGAAGTCGGCCGGACAGATCAGATTCCCGACGTTCTCGACGAAGAGGACGTCCAGGTCCTCCAGCGGCAGCCCGTCCATCGCGTGATCGACCCGATGGGCGTCCAGATGGCAGTCGTCTTGGGTATTCAGGTTGATCGACTGCGCCCCCCGAGCGACGAAGCGGCGATGATCGTCGTCCCCCGCCGAATCGGCGGCGATCGTCCCGACTCGCTTCCCGCAGGCGGACAGCCGGTCGATCAGCCGCTCGATCAGCGTCGTCTTGCCGCTGCCGATCGCCCCGAGGACGCTGATCGCTCCGACGCCCATCTCCTTCAATCTGCGGTGATTCGCGTCGGCCAATTCCAGTTGCTTCTTGAGGACATCCTCTCCACTCAACCGGACATCGTGCATGCGGACACTCCTTCGGGCGGGATGATACGGACCCCCTTCCTCGCACGCAAAGAATCCGGAACGGGCGGACGACTCCGGCGATCTCGCCTGTGGGGCTGCAACCGTTCGCCCCGTGAGGGGTAGATCGTCTGAATTCCACAGCAAGCCGGCAGGAACGAAAGCGGAGTTGTGGGTACAATACTTCGAGACGACCAGAGGGAGGATTCCTGATGAACAAGGCGCTGCTCGCAGTCGTTCTTCTATGTCTTGCGGTCGGCCTGGCCGCGTACGGATCGCCGAAGATTCACGTCGAAGAGCCAATCCATGACTTCGGCTCGATCCTCGAAGGGTATGCAGTGACGCACGTGTTCACCATCCAGAACACCGGGGACGAAACGCTGATCATCGACCGGGTTGCCGTGTCGTGCGGATGCACCGCCACGGAACTGGCAACCGACCGGCTCGCGCCGGGGGAATCGGTCGATCTCGAAGTCCTCGTCGACACGGCGGGATTCGGAGGTCGAATCAGCAAGTCGATCTACATCTACACCAACGACCCCGAATACGCCGATGCCCCCTCATCGAACCTCCCGCGGTTCACCCTCCGGGTGACCGGCGAGGTGATCCGCGCGCAGCCCTACCACACGTCGATCAGCGACATGAACTACCTGTTCACCCTCGTGATCGATCTTCGCGACCCGGATGCCTACGAAGCGGCACACTTGATCGGTGCGATCAACATCCCGTCGGCGGATCTCGCCGAGTCGCTCGGCCAACTCCCGACCGATTCGCTGATCGTCCTCTACGATCAGGACGGAGAACTGAGTCCGCTGGTCACGGAAGGGATGATCGGCGGCGGCTATCAGACCGTCTACTACACGCTCGGAGGCCTGGACGAGTGGCTCCGTTGGCACGGCACGTTCTTCCTCGAGATCGCCGGAGATGCCCCTGAGATCCCGGAGACCCAAGGGAAGAGTCGTCTCGCCTGTCCGGATGGCGATCGACGGTGCACGGACATCACGGCGCTCAGATACCTTACGTACCTCCTGATCGATCTCCGGGATCCGGCCGACTACGCTGCCTCCCACCTGCTCGGCTCGATCAACATCCCGCATGCCGAGATCGCCGGCCGGCTTGATGACCTTCCGAAGGACGTTCTAGTGATTGTCTACGACCAGTCGAACGAGGAGAGCGATGCGGTCGCTCAGCTGATGCTCAGCGCCGGGTTCAGCCAGGCGCGAAGCCTCCTCGGCGGCTTCGATGAGTGGGTTCGCCAATTCGGCGATCGGTTCGTCTGGGCGAGCACCGAGTAGCTCGGCATCCCACTCGCCCGCACCGTGGAAGGGAGCCCGGATTGAGCAGGAAATGCGTATTGACCTTCCTCGCCCTAATCGCAGTCACGGCGAGCACCGCGTTCGCAGCACCGACGACGCTCGTCCTCTTCCACGAGATCGGATGCTCGCACTGCGCCCGGACCGAGGCGTTCCTCGAGTCGATCCATCCGAGCTACCCCGAGCTGGAGATCCTCCACTACGAGATTCACGAATCCGAATCGCTCGATCTCCTCCCGAAGCTCCTCGACGCGTACAGCGTCGAGGAGGGAGCCGTCCCGATCCTCTTCGTCGGTGACGTCGCCGTCGTCGGCGGCGTCTTCTACGGGCTGGAGGAGGAACCGATCACGCCGACGGGCCGATCGGAGAACCTCGAGCTCGAGCGCGCGATCCGACTGGCGATCGATGCGGGTGCCCCCTCGCCGCTGTCGCGAGTCGATGAGGCGTCCGGGAGCAGCCTTGCCGAGAACCTGACGATCCCGGCAGTCGTCGTCGCAGCAGCGGCCGATTCGGTGAATCCGTGCACGTTCGCCGTCCTCGTCCTCCTCCTCGGAACGCTCCTCGTGGCGCAGCGCAAGGGGAAGAAGACGCTCGTCCTCCGGGCCGGCTTCGCGTTCACGATCGCCGTCTTCGTCTCGTATTTCTTGATGGGGATCGGCATCTTCTCCGCCATCCAGGCGGCGGGGATTCAGCGCCCATTCATCATGGCCGTCTCGTCCCTCGCGATCCTCCTCGGGCTCTGGAACATGAAGGACTACTTCGCCTACGGGAAGTGGTTCACCATCGAGGTTCCGCAACGCTGGCGACCGACCGTCAAGCGGTTGACCTCCTCGGTGGTCAGCGTTCCGGGCGCGTTCTTCGTCGGGATTCTCGACTCGCTCTTCCTGCTCCCCTGCTCGTCCGGACCGTACATCGCGATCCTCGCACTGCTAAGCAAGACGACGACACGCGGGGAGGGGATCCTCTACCTCCTGCTGTACAACCTGATCTTCGTCCTCCCGCTGGTGGCGATCACGCTCGCCGTCCATTTCGGCTTCACGACCACGGCGCGGGCAGAGCGCTGGCGCTCCGCCCGCCTCGGCAAGCTGCATTTCGTCTCCGGGATCATCATGTTCCTTCTCGGAGCCGGGATGCTCTTCGCCGTCCTCATGGGGTGGATGTAGAGATGCCCCATCGTGCGACCGTTCTCGTTCTCGTCCTCGCGGCCCTCCTCACGTCCATTGCTCCCCTCTCGCTTGGAGCGGACGAAGAGCCATGGATCGTCGTCTTCACGACGGAGGGATGTCCCGACTGCGCCCAGATCAAGGAAGTCCTCGAGGGGCTCACGTTGGAGCTACCCGAAACGGCCATCGCGCGGTACGACATCTCCGACCCGGAAGCGCTCGAACTCCTATATGAGCTAGCGGATGCATACGAAGTCGACGTATCGAGCGTCCCGGTCGTCTTCGTCGGTGATGTCGCCGTTCTCGGCGCCGGCCGTGCGCAGGAGTTCGAGCTGCGCAACGCGATCGGCGAATGCACGATCCAGGCATGCCGCTCGCCACTCGAACGTGCTCCATCTGTGGTCTTCCGCGCGAGCATCCTTCAGCTGACCCTTCTCGCCGTGCTGTTTGCCCTCCTGTTCTGGTGGCAGACGTCCTAGAATTCGCGGTCGGAGAGCATCCAATCCCCGCATCCGGGGAATAGACTCTGACCGGAGCACGAATCCACGCAACCACTGGGAGCGATGAGGCCGGATGTCTGATGCGGGTGGCAGGTCCTTTGCCGCGAAGTCGAACGAGGAACTCCTCGAGCTCCTCCATCGCGGATCGGAAGATGTCGAGAACGGAGTCGACCCTTCTTGGCTCCGAGAGGAACTCGTCCAGCGGAACGTCGGACTGGTGAAGTCGGTCGCCATCAAGTTTCTCAGCTCTGGAGAGCCGCTCGACGACCTGATCCAAGCGGGTTACATCGGCCTCCTGAATGCTGTTGCCAACTTCGACTTGGCGCGCAACACCAAGTTCAGCACCTACGCAAGCTACCTAATCCAGGGAGAGATTCGCCACTACATCCGCGACAAGCACGGAACGATCCGCATTCCTCAGTGGGTCCAGACAATGAACCGGCGCGTCAAGGAGGCCGAGGAGGCGTTCTTCCAACGGGAAGGGCGCCCACCGTCGATGCCGGAACTGGCGGCGCGCCTCGATCTCAGCCCCGAGCAGTTGACGACGTTGTTGCGCGGACGTGAGACGATGCACTACGTCTCGATCGACCAGGATCGGCGGACCACCGACCCGAACCCAGCGCCTCCGACCACCGAGCACCTGTTGACCGAAACGGAAGATCTCTCGTTTGACGTCCGGATGCGTGTTCTCGTCGCGATCGAGCGGCTGACCGAGATTCAGCAGCAGGTGGTCGAGGGCCTCTTCTATGAGGGGAAGAGCCAATCGCAGGTCGGGCAGGAGCTGGGGATGTCCCAACGGCAGATCTCGAGGCTGAAGGACAAGATCCTCGATGAAATGAAGGATCGCCTCGAACGAGGCGCGGACAACTGGGAATCGCAAGGATGAGGCATAATCGAATCGAAAGAGGGAGCGCAATGTGAACGAATCGGGCGACGCGGTCGATCTTCTTAGCCTCATCGGACAGGCGATCGGCCACCTCCAGAAGAGCATCGAGCATTTCGAAGGAGATGACAGCGGGACCGGCCTCTCGTGCCTGTCCACGGTCATCCACGACATCGATGCCTACCTTGACCGGCTCGGCGACGATCCGCTCGTTCCGCTCGCCCACGTCGACCCGAACAGACTCCGCGAGAGCCTTCATCATATCCAGGGCGACCTCTCCGCCGTCATCGAGCAGATCCAGCATCCGCCGCCCTCTTGAGATGGCCTTCGTGGGGCGCGCACTGATCACCGGGAGCACGAGGAACATTGGCCTCGCCATCGCCGAGCGTCTTGCCCGCGACGGCGCCGTGCCGATCCTCAACTTCGCCCATGACGAAGACCAGGCGGCCAATGCCCTTGCGCGGATTCGGGAACTCCAGCCGGACACCGAGCTGATCCGGGCCGACGTGACTCACCCGGATCAGGTCGAGCAATTGATCGAGGAGGCGACTGCGAACGGGCCGATCGAGCTGTTGGTCAACAATGTGGGCGCCTTCTTGCTGAAGCCGCTCCTCGAAACCTCGCTCGATGAGTGGAATCGGATGTTGACGCGAAACCTCACGAGCGCGTTCCTCTGCTGCCGCGCCGCGCTTCCCGGAATGCGAGCCAGGCAAGAAGGACAGATCATCAACGTTGCATCGATGCACGCGGGATCCGTCCGCGCCACCCCGAACAGCCTCCCCTATGCGATCGCAAAGGGAGGCGTCGTCGCGTTGACGAAGACGCTGGCCAAGACGGAGGGGGCCTACGGAATCCGCATCAACGCCGTCTCACCGGGGTTCGTCGACACCGGAGCGAATCTCCCCGGAGATGCTTCAACCAGAGTTCCACTCGGACGGATCGCACGACCTGAGGAGATCGCAGCAACTGTGGCATACCTCGCGTCGGACGACGCAGCCTACGTCACGGGAAGCGTCCTCGACATCCACGGTGGAGCGTTCCTCTAGCTCGTCCGCGGACAGCGCAGGTTCGACTCAGCAGCCGATTCGCCACGCAGACGCTCTAGTTGTCCACCTCGGCGTGGACCCCACCGTTCTCCTGCTCGACGGTGATCAGCGTCGTCGATTGATCCTGAACGATCACGTTGGTCAGCGTGATCGGCGGAGACGTATCGATCACCACAGTGTAGATACCGGCCGGGAGGGAAGGACCGGGTTCGCCGATCCGCCCTTCGTAGACAACGTTCCCTTCCTCGTCGTAGACCGTGTAGCTGAATGGTGCCACCAGGCTGAGCGCGCGCCGCAGCTCTTCGCTGTTCTGCGCATCGTAGTAGAGACCGCCCGTCGAGCGGGCAATCTCGATCAGCTGGTCGCGCGCAGGGACGTTCGTGCTGACGTCGAATCCGACGACGTGGATCCTCAGATCGTAGCCCGTATCGAGGAGATCCCGCGCCGCGGCAACCGGATCGCCCTTGCAGGTCTCCATTCCGTCGCTGACGAGCAGGATCAGCTTCGGGTCCGGCACTGCCTCGAAGTCGGCCTTCGCCAGTTCGAGCGCGAGGGCGAGCGGAGTGGCGCCCCCCGGCTCCAAGGCCTGAACCTCCGACTTCAGTGAGACCCGCTGCAGCGGAACAACAGGCGAAACCAGTCGACTGTGGCCGCAGCCGCCGAAGACTCTGAATCCGACCGGCGAGTTGTCCGGGAGATTGTCGAGGAGGTCGATGATGACGGTCTTGGCGATGTCGATCTTCCGTTCGCCGCTGATCGTCTCGCCCATGCTCGATGAGGTATCGAGAACGATCATGAACGAATTCGGCGTGTACTCGAACGCGAAGGCAAGATCCCCGATCGGCTGGAGTTCTAGGCTCCCAAAGGCCTCACCCTCGACAACCTGAATTGCCGGCCCCATCGCACCGATCGCGTCGATGCTCGGACCGGGGCACTCCGAGTGATCCTCATCCGCCGGCACGTCGCTCAGACGGACGAACCGGAATTCCGCCCCCGAATCGACGTACGGCCCGATGTCGATCGCTCCCGGGTAACCGACCGTTTCTCCGACGAAGATATAGTTGAATCCGTCGGTGCTGATCTCGACCCGAGCCGGATTCTCGTTTGTGATGTAGACAAACAGATCCGCGCCGACGACATCGACCAAGGTGTTGTCGACGAACTCAATGATCAAATAGCCTCGGTTGTCGAGCACGCTCAATCGGAATCCGAGGGATACGGCATTCGTGTCACAGCCGTCGCAACCCTTGCAGCCGTTGCACGGCGCCTCCCCACGGCACTTCGCATCCGGCGGACCGAGCGCCTCCTCGGGATCGTCGTAGGCATCCCGAACACAGCTCGCCGCCAGGTAATCGACCACGCGATCGGCGAAGGCCAGATCTCCATGCGGGAACGTAACGCCGAAGTAGGTCTTCGATTCCGAGATGGCTCCGAAGCCTACGGCTATGACGAAAACGAGAACCAGAAATCCACGAAACGCCCAACCGGCGAATAGCCTGCCATTCATCCCGTCACCTCCGCCCTTTGGGATGGAGCATCGCACTCTAGCATTAGAGTTCATCATAGGCCGATTTGCTACAGAAGGCAAGTTCCGCGCATACCACCCTGCGTTTCCGCTCACCGTGGGTCCGCCACCCGAGTCGACAGTCCCGCCCCGGTTGACCCCCGATTTGGGGTCCGCTACCATTGCGCGTGTTGCCGAGGTGGCGGAATTGGCAGACGCGCATGGTTGAGGGCCATGTGGACTTTAAACGTCCGTGCGGGTTCAAGTCCCGCCCTCGGCACCATTCTTTTGCGTGGAAGTAGGCGTCGATGCGTATCCTTCTCGATGTGATGGGCGGCGATCTCCCGAGCCGCGAGCTGGTCAAGGGAGGGATCGCAGCCGGGCGAAGACGCGGTGTTGATGTCGTGTTTGCTGGCGACGCCCACGAAATCGAATCCGCCTTTTCCGATGCCGGTGTGCACGCCGGCGGTCAGTTCGACCTCCTCCCATGCACCGAGACGATTACCATGGACGACCCGCCGGTCAAAGCGGTCCGTGAGAAGAAGGATTCGTCACTCGTCCTCGGCCTCAGTGCGCTCAAGGACGGGACGGTCGATGCCTTCGTCTCGCCCGGGAACACTGGCGCCGTCGTCGCCGGGTCGATCTTCATCGTCGACCGGATCCCGGGCATCCCTCGGCCCGGCATCCTCGCCTCGCTCCCGACCCTGACCGGCGAAGACATTCTGGTCATCGACGTCGGCGCGAACAGCGACTGCACTCCGGAACAACTCGATCACTTCGCGCTGATGGGCGCGTCCTACGCTCGGGACGTTCTCGGAATCGACGAGCCGACGACCGGTCTGCTGAACATCGGCGCCGAGCGCGGGAAGGGGAATCGACTGATCGCCGACACGTTCACCCAACTCGAAGCCGGTCCGTTGGCGTTCGCCGGAAACGTCGAGGCTCATCACCTCCTGATCGACCGCCCGGTCGACGTCGTCGTTTGCGACGGCTTCGTCGGAAACGTCTTCCTGAAGGCAGTCGAGGGTGGGATCTCCGCCGTGACGAGCCTCCTGAAGCGGACGATTCGGGGGCGCGTGCTGGCGATGGCAGGCGCGCTTCTGATGAGCGGGTCGTTCGCCCGCGTCAGGAAGTCCCTCTCCTATCGGAAGCGCGGCGGCGCACCCCTTCTCGGAGTCAACGGGGTCGTCGTCATCGCGCACGGCCGGTCCGATGCTGTCGCCATCGAAAGCGCCATCGACGTCGCCTGTCGTGAAGTCGAGGTCGGACTGATCGATCGTCTCTCCCAGGGCATGTCCGGGTGGGGAGACCATGGGAGCTAGAATCGTCGGAACCGGCAGCCACCTGCCGGAGAAGCAGCTGACCAACGCCGATCTCGAGCGGCTCGTCGACACATCGGACGAGTGGATCGTCCAGCGGACCGGAATCCGAACGCGTCACGTTCTCGAGGATTGCGAGATCCCATCTGAGATGAGCGTCGATGCCGGCGCTCGGGCGATCGAGAACGCCGGCCTCTCCCCGCGCGACGTCGATCTCCTCCTGATCGCGACCAACTTCCCCGACATGATCTGTCCGGGTTCGGCGCCGTTCATCGCCGAAGGCCTCGGACTCGCCGAGGCCCCTTTCTTCGACCTGAAGGCCGGTTGCAGCGGCTTCGTCTATGGACTCGCCGTCGCCGATGGACTGATTCGGTCTGAACTCTACCAACGCGTCCTCCTGATCGGCGCCGAGGCGCTCTCACGCGTCACCGACTGGACCGATCGCCAGACGTGTGTCCTCTTCGGAGACGGCGCCGGTGCGGCCGTCCTCGAACCCGGTGGAGACGATGAAGGGATCCTCGGTGCGGCTCTCTACGCGGACGCCAAGAAGTCTCTCCTTCTCCACATGCCCAGCGGAGGGACGCGGGCCCCTGCGACCTCGGAGTCGGTCGCTGGAAACGACCACTTCCTCAAGATGGAGGGATCCGGCGTCTTCCGGAACGCGGCGCCGATGATGGAGAAGGCGACACACGACGCGCTGGACGTCGCCGGACTCGATCTCGGCGATGTCGACTGGATCATTCCGCATCAGGCGAACGTACGAATCATCGACGCACTGATCCGTCGGCTGGACGTCCCCGCCGACCGGGTGATCACCAACCTCGAGCGGGTCGCGAATACGTCGACGGCGTCGATCCCGATCGCTTTGGACGAAGCCCTCCGCGACGGTACGATCCGTCGCGGCGACGTCGTCGTGATGACGGCGTTCGGCGCCGGGGTCACCTATGGTGCCGTCGTCGTCCGCATCTGACGCAAAGGACGGTCCCACATGAACGATTCGATCGCCTTCCTCTTCCCCGGTCAGGGGAGACTCCCCGATGGACTGCCTCCAGGGTCGAGCCGCGTCGACGCGCTCTTCGATCTTGCAGAGGATCGGGGACTTCCGCTTCGGGCGTGGATCGAGCAGGGTCGCGACGACCTGCTCGGGCAGACCGAGAACGCGCAGCCCACGCTGTTCATCGACAGCCTCGCCCGAGATGAGCAACTCCGATCCGCCGGTTGGGTTCCGGCAATCGTCGCCGGCCATAGCCTCGGCGAGTACTCCGCACTCGCCAGTGCCTGTGCATTAGAGCCGCTCGATGGCCTCCGCGCTGTAATCGAGCGCGGGCGCGCAATGAGCGGCGTCAGCGGAACCATGGCAGCCATCCTGAAGCTTGACCTCGAGACCGTCGAGTCGCTTTGTGCCGAGGTCGGTCCGGGCGTTTGCGTCGCAAATCACAATGGACCGACGCAGATCGTCGTCTCCGGGGAGCCATCGTCGGTCGAGGATCTCGGCCGTCGTGCCGAGGCGGCAGGTGGCCGTAGCATCGCGCTGAAGGTCTCCGGGCCGTTCCATTCTCCGTTGATGAACCCGGCCCAGGACGCGCTCGAACCGCTCCTCCGAAGGGTCGCGTTCGCCGAGCCAACGACCCCGGTCGTCTCCGCCGTCACGGCGTCCATCGAACGGACCGCTGAGACGCTTCGCGAAACTCTCTGCCGCCAGATCACGGCCCGCGTCCGTTGGTACGACGTCATCCGGCAGTTGGAGGGATTCGGGGTCACGACCGCCATCGAGGCCGGATCCAGCGACGTCCTCACCAAGCTTGGCAGCCGGATGCCGACGGAGATCCGTTTCATGACGTACGAGGAGGCGATCGATGAACGAAGCTGAACAGCAAACCGTGTGTATCGTCACCGGTGCGACGCGCGGCATCGGGCGTGCAATCGCGGAACACCTCTGCAGCGGAGGCTCGACGGTGATCGGCCTCGGCCGCGACGAGGCGCTCGGTCGATCGATCGAGGATGATCTCACCGGATTCACGTTCCATCGCGCCGACGTGACCGACGCAGAGCAGGTGCAGTCACCCATCCGCAAGGCGATCGACGACTTCGGACGGATCGATCACCTCGTCTGCAACGCTGGGATCACCGCCGATCAGCTGGTCATGCGGATGTCCGCCGAGGAGTGGGACCGTGTTCTCGAAGTGAACCTGACCGGGACGTTCCACTGTATCCGCGCCGTTCTTCGCCCGATGCTGAAGCAGCGATCCGGCTCGATCGTCGCCCTCTCGTCGCTCGTCGGACAGACCGGCAACGCAGGCCAGGCGAACTATGCCGCGTCGAAGGCGGGGATCATCGCCTTCTGCCGGAGCGTCGCCAAGGAGGTCGGCGGACGCGGGATCCGGGTGAACGTCGTTGCGCCCGGCTTCATCGACACCGAGATGACCGCCGTCCTCCCCGAGGAGATTCGTGCTTCGTACCTCGATCGAGTCCCGCTCGGACGGGCCGGCACGGTCGACGAAATCGCCGAGGTTGTCGGGTTCTTGCTTTCGGATCGGGCTTCCTATATAACTGGTCAAGTGGTCGGAGTGAACGGGGGCATCCATCCCTGAACAATGCAATACTAGGGAGGTTCATCGAGCATGAGCGACATCTCGGACAAGATCAAAGCGATCATCTGCGACCAACTGATGGTGGACCCGGAGGAGGTGTCCGATGAGTCCTCGTTCGTCGAAGACCTGGGTGCAGACTCCCTCGACACCGTCGAGCTGATCATGGAGTTCGAGGATGAATTCGGAATCGAGATCTCCGATGAACAGGCCGAGCAGATTTCCACCGTTGGAGAAGCGATCGCCTACCTCGAGAAGCTGCTGGCCGACAAGGCAACCTGAGGGCCGAGCGGTCGACGAACCAGGGGCAACGAAGCGTTCGTTGTCCCCTTTTCGTTTGTCGGACCGCCTTCGATAGCATCGGAAGGGGGGAATCGGAATGGCCGAAGGAGAGAGGCGCGGACGGATCGGAGGACGAAGCTCGAACCCGTATCACGAGGACCGGAAGTTCCCCGAACCGACCGTCTGCCCACGATGCCACCTCGTCTATCGCAACGGACGTTGGCAAGACGGCAACTCCCCGGACAAGGGGGAAACGGTCCATAGCAGCCACTGCCCCGCCTGCCGTCGGGAGATCGACCGTCTCCCCGCGGGACTCCTCTTCCTGACCGGCGGATACCTCGACATGCATCGCGATGAGATCTTCAACATCGCGAAGAATCAAGCATCCGCCGCCGCCGCCCACCGTCCCCTTCAGCGGATCATGTGGATGGAGGAAGACAAAGGGACGACGGAGATCGCCACGACCGACAGCCACCTGGCACTGCGAATCGGCAAGTCGATCGAGAGCGCGTGCAAAGGCTCGTTGACGATCAAGCACGCCGAGGATACCCAGCTGGTCCGCGTCTACTGGCAGCGCGATGCGTGACCCCGCACCACGCCTCGGCCCTGCCCTCGCCATGAGCGCTGCGCACGATCTCGACGATCTCCTTCGGTCTGCCGTCGCGGCCGCCCGAGCGGCCGGCGACGTCCTTGCGGGAGGGTTCGCCTCTTCCGACAAGCAGGCCCGCATGAAGGGCCACCCGAACAACCCAGTCACCGTCTATGATCGAAGGGCGGAGGAGACCATCGTCGATCGTCTCACCGCCGAGCATTCCGAAGACGGAATCCTGACGGAGGAATCGGACGAGTCCGAAGGCACATCCGGACGCCGCTGGGTGATCGATCCGCTCGACGGGACGAACAACTTCCTCGCCGGGATCCCCCATTTTGCCGTCTCGATCGCCCTCGAAGATGCAGACGGAGCGCTCGTCGCCTGCGTTCACGACCCAATCCGCAACGAGACGTTCACCGCCGCCCGCGATCGGGGGGCGCGCCTCAACGGACGCCAAATCGAGGTGAGCAAGCGAGAGTCTCTCGAGGGAGCGGTCGTCGGCGTCGGCCTCTCTTTCGAGCCGCGACGTCGGACCGAGATGATCGGACAGCTTCCTGCGTTGATCGCATTCGCCGGTGTCCTGCGGACCCTCGGCTCGGCCGCTCTCGACCTCGCCTACGTCGCCGCCGGCCGATTCGATGCCATCTGGTACCTGGCCCTCCATCCGTGGGACGTCGCCGCCGGGCGCCTTCTCGTCGCGGAGGCAGGCGGGCGGATCACCGATCTGCGCGGCCTTCCGGCGGACGATCCGCTCGGCGGGATCGTCGCGTCCAATCGCCGTCTCCATGGCGAATTCGTCGATGCGCTCGCATAGGCCTCTTCCCGACTCGAACGAACTCCTCCCCCGGTACCGTTCGATCGTGCCGGAATGGACCCGATTCGCCGCAGCGTGCGGACGCCCTCTTCCGACGGTCATCCGGACCAACACGCTCCGGGCCACGCCCGAGGCCCTCCGCGAACGCCTCCTCCGGCAGGGCTACGCGGTCTCGTCAATTTCGTGGGATGGGACGCTGTTCGAGGTCGATCGCCCGATCGGAAGCACGATCGAACACTGGCTCGGCCTCTTCTACGTTCAGGAAGCCGTACAGACGCTCCCGGTGATTGCTCTCGATCCTCACCCCGATGAGGCAATCCTCGATCTCTGCGCCGCCCCTGGCGGGAAGACGACCCAGATCGCAGCGCAGATGGACGGCACCGGCCCCCTGATCGCCAACGAACCGAGCGGACGGCGACAGCAGGCGCTCCTCGCCAACGTCAATCGGCTCGGGCTCCTGAACGCCACGATCACCGCCTATCGCGGAGAAGCCTTCCCGTTGCGCGCCCGGTTCGATCGTGTTCTCGTCGACGCCCCCTGCTCAGCCGAGGGGACGGTGCGCAAGGAACCATCGCTCTGGCAGGGAGCATCGAACGGGACGATCGTCCGCCTCGCCCGACTTCAGAAGCGGCTGATCGTTCGAGCGTACGATCTCCTCCGTCCTGGGGGTGCTCTCGTCTACTCGACATGCACGTTCGCCCCGGAAGAGAATGAAGCAGTCGTCGCACATCTGCTCAGCATTCGTGACGCGCAGCTGATGCCGATTCGACTCCCTTTCGAAGCGTCGCCCGGTCTCGACGCGTGGGGAGAGGAGATCTACCCGTCCGAACTGCGCGGCTGCGCACGCATCTATCCCCATCAGATCGACAGTGGAGGTGGCTTCGTTGCCCGAATCGAGCGGTCCTAAGCAATTGCATGAAGAACCTCAGCGCGTCCTCGCCGAGCGGTTCGGTGTCGACCGAGGGACGATCGAGGAACTAGCGTTCATCGATCGCCGTGACGAGATCTGGGCCTGCCGCTCGCTCCCTCCGGAAGGGATCGCCTCCGAGCGTCCCTCGGGACTTCGCGCCTTCCGTCGCCAAGCGGACGGTCTGAAGCCGACGAGCACGTTCCTCATCGCCCTTGGAGATCGGATCACCGCATCTCGGGCCGCTCTCGAACCGAGAGACCTCGAACGCGTCCTTCTCGGACAGCGGATCCCCGCCCCGGTCGGTCTGACCGACGGGTACGTCGCCCTCTGTTTCCGCGAGGACATCCTCGGCTGTGGAAAGGTCCGCAACGGCACGCTTCACGGACTGATTCCGACCGGGCGACGCCGCGAACTCCTCGGCGCACTCGCCACCGATCCGCGCACCTGAATTCGCGAATCTGTAATCCAGATCACAGATTCCGACCCACCCGATCGGCTAGAATCCCCCCGGAAGTTGGATTGATCGATAAGGAGGTACAGGATGCGAACCCGAAGCTTGTTGCTTGCGGTGATTCTGCTTTGCTCTGTTGCCGTCGCCGCGAGCGCAGTCCCGGAAAATGTCGTATTCATCCTCGATGCGTCGAACAGCATGAACAAGCCGTTCGGTGACGAATCGAGGCTCGACGCCGCCAAGGGGGCGTTGATCGAGTTGCTCGGCGTGGTCTCGGCCATCGAACGTGCCGGACTCTACGTTTACGGGCATCGAGTCGACAAAGAGAACGAAGTGGAGAGCTGCCAGGACATCGAGGCGCTCTTCCCGATCCTCCCCGCGGACGCGGTGGAGAACGAACAGATCACCGAGACGATCCTCGCCCTCGAGGCGATGGGGAAGACACCGATCGCCGAAGCGCTGATCGCCGTCTCGAACGATCTACTCGCCTACGGCGGTGAAAGCGCGATCGTCCTGATCACCGATGGCGAGGAGACCTGTGGCGGCGACCCGCTCGTCGTGGCCGAGATGCTCGGCACGCTCGAACCCCCGGTCACGCTACACATCGTCGGGCTCGACATCGAAGCGGGCGTCCGCGACGTGCTGACCGCGATCGCAGGCGCGACCGGCGGGAGCTATTACGGCGTCGGCGCGGCAGACGGATTGTTCGCAGCGCTGTACGAGGCGTCCGTCGCCGACCGAGACCTCGCGCCGGTCGAACCGCGAGACATGATTCCGTCGCAGTTTGCATGTCTCGGCGTCACCAACGTGATCTACGGAACCGATGGAGACGACATCATCTACGGAACCCCTGAGGGCGATCTGATCCTCGGCCTGGGCGGAGACGACTTCCTGATCGGTCTCGATGGGAACGACGTCCTGTGTGGTGGCCCGGGGAACGACATCCTCGAGGGCGGGAACGGCAACGACCTGCTCGATGGTGGGGCCGGAAACGACCTCATCTTCGGCGGCCCGGACAACGACAACGTTTGTGGCGGGCCTGGAAACGACTCGCTCGAGGGCGATCTTGGTGACGACGTGCTCGACGGCGGCGAAGGGATCGACGCCCTCCTCGGCGGTCACGGCAAGGACGTGCTCTACTCCGCCGATGCCGCGGACACCCTCCTCGAGGGACAGATCATCAGCGGATCGTTTGCCGGTTGTCCGGTCTGCGAGCAGTCTTGCCCGCCGATCGTCGAATGCCCGCCGGCTCCGGTCGAGCCTCCGTGCCCACCGACGCCCGCCTGTCCCGCTCCTGCGCCTCCGACGCCGGCCCCGGCGCCGGTCTGCCCGGCCCCTATCGTCAAGACGCTGAATGAGGGCGAGACGATCCAGCTGCACGGCACGGTCAGCGATGCGGACTGCAACATCGTTTCGTCCGCCTGGACGGCGACCGCGGGATCTTTCGATGATCCGATCTCGCTCCATCCGGTCTATACCGCGCCGATGCTCACCGGATGCGGTGACCTCGATGTCGAGGTCACCCTGACGGCCGTCGACAGCTGCGGCGCGTCGGCGAGCGACTCGTTCGTCCTTCGCATCCTGAACGTGAACCACATGCCGACCGCGGACGCCGGCGAGCCGATCTGCATCCCAGAGGGTACATCGGTCATCCTCGCAGCGACCGCCTCCGATCCGGATGCCGAAGGGTTGATGTACGAGTGGAGCGTCGAGGGGAGCCTCGGCTCGTTCGAGGATCCCTACGTGCTTCAGCCCGTCTTCGTCGCACCAATGATCAGCGCGTGCGACGGCGTCGACATCATCGCAACCCTCACCGTGACCGATCCGTGTGGAGCTGTCGTCTGTGACACGGTCCTCATTCACGTACAGCACGTCAACACGGCGCCGACGGTTGATCTCGGTCCGGACTTCGTCGTCGACGAGGGGATCGCCATCCAGTTGACGCCGGCGGTCGCGGACGCGGAGGGTGACGCCCTTCGCTACTACTGGACGACAACCGGCGGGGCGCTCAACGATCCGAGCGGGTCGTGCCCAACGTTTACCGTCCCGCTGACCGACTGCTGCGCCGGTGAGTCGTTCGTCATCACGCTGACGGTCACCGATCCTTGCGGGCTCTCGTCGAGCGATTCGGTGACGGTTCACGTGAACGACGTCAACGCCGGCCCGACGGTCGATCTCGGCCCGGATCTGTGCATCCTCGAGTGCGACAGCGTTCTCCTGTCTCCGATCGTCAGCGATCCGAACGGAGACGCGCTGACTTACACGTGGTCGGCGACCGGCGGAATCCTCGGAGACCTGTGCTCCGCGGCAACGCTGTTCACCGCGCCGACCGTCACCGATTGCGACGGCATCGACGTGATCGTCACGCTCACCGTGACCGATCCATGCGGACTGTCCGCGACCGACACGATCCTGATCCGCGTCGAGAACGTCAACCAGCCTCCGACCGTGCAGGCCGATCCGTAGCCGATCGACCGACTATCGATCGATCCGACCATCACGATCTGCTCCGTCCTCCAACAGGGCGGAGCAGATCACTTGTTCCGGACTGCACTCCGTCGTCGGAAGCATCTCGAGAACGAGGTCGCCGATCGGATTTGCGTCGCCCAGCGCATGCGCAACATGGAGATGGAGGCACTTCAGCCGCTTCCGATCGGCGATTCCTCCGATCCCCTTCACCAGTAGACTCTCCGACTGACCCCGTTCGTCGAGCGCTCGTCGGTCGTCCCCGGTCAACTGCGCGGCTCGCTGCTCGACATAGCGCCGGTGCGCCTCCTCCATCCCCCGTCCGAGGGCATCGTCAGCGGCGATCCGACGCTCGAGCCGCCCGACCCAGCCGTCGGCCTCGAGACGATCGATCTCGCGGCACAGGTGCGGGCAGGTCAGCCAGTAGAGCGTCGGGAACGGTTCGCCGTCGATGAGGGGGCGAACTCGGACGACCTGTGGGTAGCCGTACGAGCAGCGGATCGGGATCCCGGTGACGCCGCGCGGCCGCCGCCCGATCTGGGCGGCGATTAAGTCAAGGTCACTCACAGAGATTCGTTCCATTCGGGAACACCGTACTTGTCGAACACCAGCTCCTCGACGCGGCGCGTTTCATCCTCCACGAGCCGAGAGGGGAGAACCTCCACATCGAGCGCCTCCGACAGCGCCGGCACGATCGCTTCCACGATACGTTCTATCGGCACGTCGTGCCCGATCGCTTCGGTCAGCGAGATCGTCGCCCGCGGCCGCGACGGAACGTGCCGAGGATGATAGCCGCCCCGCAGCGCGAGGAGGAGCCGATCGAGTCGGATGTCGATCGGGCCGATGAGGAGCGTCGTATGGTACAGCAGTGCCGCGCCGCGCCGCGCCTGCGCTGCACCGCCAACCTTCGCTCCACCGATCAGCAGGTCGTTCTGGTCGAACGAGATCGTTGAACAGTCGATTGCGAGAGCCTTCGAGATCGTCCGGCCAAAGAAGCGAAACGCGTCTGGGACCGATCCGAACCGCCGTCCGTCACGGAGGGCGACCGAGACGTTCAGATTCTTCGGATAGTGATAGACCGTCCCTCCTCCCGAGATCCGGCGGAGGATCGGAATCCGTTGACGCTCGGCGAAGCGCGCGTCGACCTCGTCAACGATCGACTGCGACCGGCCGACGATCGCCGCTCGGTCGTTCACCCAGAGGCGAAGTGTCTCCCGTCCGTCGGTGCGCGCCGCCTCGAGGAGCACCTCGTCCGTCGCCAACCCAACACGGGGATCGACCGGATCGAGTTCGATCAGGAGGCGCATGACTGCGTGAATGCGCTGAGCGCGTGATACGAGCTTCGGACGAGCGGACCACAGACGACCGCATCGAATCCGACCGCCTCGGCTACCGCCGCGATCTCGTCGAACTCTGCAGGCGGAAGATACCGTTCGACCGTGGCAGACCGCACGTTTGGTCGGAGGTACTGCCCGATCGTCACAACGTCGACGCCGGCGTCGCGAAGGTCGGCGAACGTTTCCCGGATCTCCGGGCGCGTCTCGCCCAATCCGACCATCAGACCGCTCTTCACCTTCCGGTCTCCGATCCGGTCACTCAGGCCGGCGAGGACGCCGAGCGATTGCTCGTAGCCGGCGCGCCGATCCCGAAGGGCCGGCGTCAACCGTCGAACCGTCTCGACGTTGTGCGCGAAGACGTCCGCGTCAGTCGTCGCCAGACGGTCGAGTGCCGCCGGATCCCCACCGAAATCGGGAATCAGTACCTCGACGAGAATCCCGTCAACCCTCTCCTTCACCCGGTCGATGGCCTCGGCGAAGAGCCCTGCACCACCGTCCGGAAGATCGTCCCGATCGACCGACGTCAGGACGACGTAACGGAGACCGAGTTCATCGATCGCCGCCGCAAGCCGCTCCGGCTCGTCCCGGTCAATCGTCCCGCCCGGATCCCCGGTTGCCACGCCGCAGAATTGACAGGACCGCGTGCAGACGTCTCCGAGGAGCATGAACGTCGCCGTCCGCGCCCCCCAGCACTCGACCGCATTCGGGCAGACCGCACCTTGGCAGACCGTCGCCAGCCGACGTCGCTTCAGAAGGTCCCGCATCGCCCGCATTCCGTCCGCCTCGGAGGGGCTCGGCGCGCGGACTCGGATCCACTCCGGGTGTCGGCTCACGGGCTCCCCCTGAGGATCTCGGTCAGGCTCGACGGGTCGAGCGTCCATCCGAATCGCTCCGACAACCGGTCGAGAAGCAGATCGCGGACCGCATCGAGACCGATCGACCGGCCGAGGAGATCGCAAATCGAGACCGTCTCCACCGGAAGGCCGCACGGGCGGATCATCGCGAAGTGAGCCGGATTGACCGCCACGTTGAGCGCCAGGCCGTGCCGGGTCACCCACCCGCTGACGTAGACGCCGATCGACGCGATCTTCCGATCCTCGACCCAGACGCCCGGATACCCGTCCCTCGGTACGGCTTCGACGCCGAGGTCGGCGAGCGCTGCGATCATCGCCCCTTCGAGACCGCGGATGAACCCTTTCACGTCTCGCCCGTGGTCGCGCAGGTCGACGATCGGATAGACGACGAGCTGCCCCGGGCCGTGATAGGTGACGTCTCCACCACGCTCGACATCGTGCAGTTCGATCCCCTCTCGGCGCAGGTCGCCCCGTGATGCGAGAAGATGGTCGCGCGACCCGCTCCGGCCGAAGGTGAAGACCGGGTTGTGCTCGACAGTGATCAGAAGATCCGGCGTCGCGCCCGACTTCCGGCAGGCGTGGAGAGTCCGCTGCAGATCGAGCGTCCACCCGTAGTCCGAGCGTCCGAGTGAGAGGTGGAGCGCTGGTCTAGCCGAGCCGCTCGATCCGCCCAAGGAGTCCCCCTCGCCCGATCGTCGCACCCTCGGCGGCGACGATCTCGATCAGGCGGCCGCCGATCGGAGCCGGAACGACGAACGTCGTCTTCTCCGTCTCGACCTCGACAAGGTCTTCGTCCAAACCGACCGTCAATCCCACATCTCGAAGCCATTGGACGATCCGCACCTCATCGACCTCACCGAGATCGGGAAGCCGGACGTCGATCGTGTTTGTCTCCATGTTCGCTCCGATCGCGGAGTCTAGCCGATCCCCGAGCACCCTTCACCTTGTGCCGTCCCGAACCGCAATCTATAGTAGATCCTCGGGAGGAGAGATGGGATTCACCTGTGGTCTGGTCGGTCTCCCGAACGCCGGGAAGTCGACGATCTTCAACGCACTCGCCAACGCCGGCGCTCGGGTCGAAAGCTATCCGTTCTGCACAATCGAGGCGAACATCGGAACCGTCTCCGTTCCCGATCAACGGCTCGATCGCCTCGCAACGCTCTTTCCGGAGAAGGAGAAGATCCCGACTCACCTCGAGTTCATCGACATCGCCGGCCTCGTCGAACACGCGAGTGACGGCGAGGGAATGGGCAACCAATTCCTCGCCGAAATCCGCGCCGTTGACGCCGTCCTGCACGTCGTCCGCTGCTTCGAGGATCCGAACGTCGCGCACGTCACCGGCACCGTCGATCCGGCACGCGACATCGGGATCGTCGAGACCGAGTTGCTGCTGAAGGACCACGAAACGCTCGGCCGTGTCGCCAAGCGTCTCCACCAGGAGGTGAAGGGAACCGATCGGAAGGCGCCGGCGCGTGCCGAAGCGTGGGATCATCTCCTCGACGCCGTCGCGGCTGGGCAACCGATCCGCTCGCTACCGGTCGATCACGCCATTGAAGACCTCCTCCGCGAGACCTCGCCGCTGACGGCCAAACCTTCGCTCTTCGTCGCCAACCTCGGGGATGCGGGTGACAACGCGTCCGCCGAAGCCGTCGTCCGAGCCGCCGAGGAGCGGGGAACCGAAGCAATCGCGATCCGTGGGCGCCTCGAGGCGGAGATCGCCGAGGTCGCCGGATCGCCGGAGGAGCGCGCGAACTACCTCCACGAGTACGGGCTCGAACGGACCGGCCTCGACGCCCTCGCCCGCGCCGGCTACCGCCTCCTCGATCTGGTGACGTTCTTCACGTTCGAAGGGCCGGAGGTTCGCGCCTGGACCGTGCCGCGTGGAACGACAGCGCCGGACGCGGGGGGGAAGATCCACTCCGATTTCGCCGAGCGCTTCGTCGTCGCCGAAGTGATGAACCTCGAAGATCTCCTCGAGGTCGGATCCGAGAAGGGTCTCCGCGATGCCGGGAAGCTCCATCGCTCCGGACACGACTACGTCGTCGCCGACGGCGACGTCATCCGGTTCGTCTGCGCATGATGCCACAGGTTCTGCCTCACGATCATCGCGAGATCCGTGCCGCCGTCGAGGCGGCGCTCGAGACGGGGCAGACGCTCGTCTTCCCGACCGACACGATCTACGGAATCGGCGGGAATCCGTGGGACGAGCGGTCCCTCGATCGCGTCCGATCGCTGAAGGAACGCCCGACGGACCAACCGTTCGCCCTCCTTCTCTCGACGCAGGACGCGGTCGAGAAGTACGCCACACTCGACGGGCGACTTCGCCGTGTGGTCGCACGCCTCCTCCCCGGTCCGTACACGCTCCTCCTCCCCGCCGCCTCCGGAGCGCCGCCCGCCTCGACGCTGGACGGAACCATCGGGATCCGGGTCCCGGACCATCCGTTCTTCGCGAAGACGCTCGCATCGCTCGGCCGACCGCTGTTTGGCACAAGCGTCAATCGCCACGGCGAGCCACCTCTGCTCGACGTCGACCAGATCATCGATCGATTCGCCGCTGTCGATCTGATCGTGACCGGACCGATCGGGACGGACCCATCGACGATCCTCGATCTGACGAAGGAGTCACCCCGAATCATTCGTGGACAGCTTCCGGAAGAGCTCCAAGCGTCCCTAGAACAAGAATAGGACGGCGACTCCGCCGACGGCGAGAGCCGTCCCCGCCACGGCCCGGAGGCCGATCGGCTCCTTGAGGACGAAGCGGGAGAACGGGAGGAGGAAGACCGGGACGAGCGCCATCAGCGTCGATGCGATCCCTACCTGAGCACGCATCAGGGCGACCATCGACAGCGTGACGCCGAGAAACGGCCCGGTCATCGCGCCGCCCACCGTCATCGAGAGCGCCCTTCTGTCGCTGAGCGCAACGAACGTACCGCGAACGTCCCGGCCCAGGATCGCCGGAATCCACGCGGCCACCGTGGCCGCGAGGATCTGCATCGTGTTCGCGGAGAGCGCTGGGAAGTCGCCGGCCATCCCCTGCTTCGAGAGGATGTAGCGGATCGATTGCGTCATGACGGTCGCCAGAGCGAACAGGACGCCGATCCAAACATGCGATCCCCCAGTCTCTTCGCCATCCCTTCGGGCGCTGATCACGAGCGCGACGCCGGAGAGCGTTCCGAGCGCCGCCACGATCTGGATCCACGAGAGCCGCTCCCCGAAAACCGCCCACGCGAGCAGAGCACTGACCACGGGGATCAGTGCCATCACCAGCGACGTTCGATGTGCACCGAGCCGGAGAAGCGCGCTGAACAGAAACGCATCCGAGACCGCGAAACCGATCACGCCGGAGAGAATGAGCCATCCCCACCGGGCGAGCCCCGCGTGAAGAGGAATCGGGACGTGGAAGACCACCACGTGCGCAATCAGCAGAAAGCCAAGCGCCGCGAGCAGGCGAAGGCGATTCAACCTCGCCGGACCAAGAACCCGGACGGCTAGCGTGAACTGAACGTAGGTCAACGACCAGAGGAGAGCCGTGCCGAGCGCCGCGATTTCGCCGAGCCGTTCGGTCAACATGGATGTGTCGGACGGGTCAACGGCGGTCGAATCGCTCGAATCGAGCGACGAAGTGCCGGAGCGGCCCATGCCCCTCGACGATCCGGTATCCGGGGAGCGCATCGCGGGAGGATGCGACCGCCCGACCGCCTTCGATCACCGCATCGAAGTGCGTTCGCGTGTACATCCTTCGCGGGATGGCGAGTCGGACGAGTTCCAGTTCCGGGTAGACCTCGCTTCCGGCTTCGTCTTCTCGCGCGAACATCACGCTCCCGATCTCGACGCCACGGACGCCGGCCTCGAGGTAGAGACCGTTGGCGACGGCGAGGGCGGGGAACTCGCGCTGGGGGAACGTCGGAAGGAGGGACTTGGCGTCGATGTAGACGGCGTGTCCGCCGACCGGTTCGACGATCGGCACGCCGGCGGCGAGCAACCCCTCGCCGAGATAGCGGGCCTGCCCGACGCGATCGACGAGGTAGTCGATGTCGACCGCCTCGTACAGGCCGACGGCGACAGCTTCGAGGTCGCGCCCGGCGAGCCCGCCGTAGGTCGGGAATCCCTCCATCAGGATGAGCCGCTCCCGCGCCGTCTCGAACAGGTCCGGGTCGTTCATCGCCAGAATTCCGCCGATGTTGGCGAGGCCGTCCTTCTTGGCACTCATCGTCATTCCGTCGGCGAGCGCAAACATCTCACGCGCGATCTCCAGCGGCGTCTTGGCGGCGTATCCCGCCTCGCGCTCGCGGATGAAGTACGCGTTCTCGGCGAATCGACAGGCATCGAGGAAGAAGGGAAGACCATGGCTGTGTGCAATCCGGCTGATCTCGCGGAGATTGGCGAGCGACACCGGCTGCCCGCCACCGGAGTTGTTGGTGATCGTCATCATCACCAGCGGGATCCGCCCCGTGCCGATCTCGGCAATCAGCGCCTCGAGCCGCTCCGGGTCCATGTTCCCCTTGAACGGATGCTTCGCGGTCGGCTCGTACGCGATGTCGGCGACCAGGTTCACCGGCTCGGCCCCGTTGGCGATGACGTGGGCGCGCGTCGTGTCGAAATGCATGTTGTTCGGGATGACGTCTCCCGGTTTGACGATCGACGAGAGGAGAACGTTCTCCGCCGCCCGTCCCTGATGCGTCGGGAGGACGTAGTCGAATCCGAAGATGTCGTCGACCGCCGCACGGAACCGATCGTAGCTTCGGCTCCCGGCATAGGATTCGTCGCCACGCATCATCGCCGCCCACTGTTCCTGGCTCATCGCGCCCGTCCCCGAATCGGTCAGCAGATCGACATAGATGTCGCTCGCGTGGAGATGGAAGACGTTGTAGCCGGCCTCTTCGAGCCGACGCTCCCGCTCTGCCCTCGAAAGGGCCCGAATCGGCTCGACGACCTTGATTCGATAGGGCTTGTGTGTCTCTTCCAGCGGCATTCCCGCTCCTTTTCCGTTCTCTCCGTATCCAATGCCGTCTCAACCGCACACCGGTCAGGCGTTTAGAAACGGAGGATGAGGAATGCGGCGTCGAGCGACCTCCAACGGATCGACGTGGCGCATCGGCCACGCGCAGACGCCTGCGGAATCGAACCTGCAACCCACGTGAGACCCCCTTGTGCGGGTTCCTGACCGCGCCGGAATGGTAGGCGATCGTCCCACCAGCAGCAACCATCGGAACTTGACGGAAGGCGTGCCTGACAGCTACAGTGAACGATCCACGTCCCGTGCACGGTGATACGATGCGAGACCGGATCGACCGAGCCATCGCCCGCGGAAAGCCGGATTCGCTCGTTCGCGTGCTCGACGGGGCTCGAGTCGGAGATGTTCGGTACGCGGCAGACCGGCTCGTTGAGGCTGCGGGATCCAAGACGGCAGCCCTGAAGCAGGCGCGCGCGTTGGCCGCAGACGGGAAGCTCTCAGCCCTCCACCTCGCCTGTCAAATGGTCCCCGGCTGTTATCGCCTCGATGGCGATGCTGCGCTTCGGTTGCTCGTCCGCCTCGCCGACGCCGATGATTGGACCGTCCGGGACGCGTCGGCCGAGGTTGCCGGTCGCCTTCTCCGGGATGACTTCTCCACCGTACTCGAAGCCCTTCACGGCTGGCGAGGACGAAAGCCGCCGAGCGTTCGGCGGGCCGTCGTCATCGCCGCCGGGCGAGCGGCGCGCCACGATCGGCCCGAGTGGGCCGAGCCGCTTCTCAAGCTGGTCGAGCCCCTCCTCGCCGATGAAGACACGACCGTACGCCGCAACCTCGGGCCCTCGACCCTCGGACGGAGTCTTCTCGACTGCTATCCGAGGGACGCGTTCGAGTACATCCTCAAGTGGTCGACCTCGAACGAGCCGGCCGTGCTGTGGAATGTCGCGATGGCCTTCTCCGCCCCTCCCGCAGCGTCGATCGCGAAGAAGGCGCTGATCGTCCTCCGAAAGCTCTCCCTCGACGAGCGCCGACCCGTCTGGCGCGCTGTCGCTTCCGCGATGTGGAAGCTCGGCCGCCGTTGCCCCGAGATCGTCCGACCTGAGCTGATGCGTTGGCTCGAGGACGAACGGCGAGTCGACGTCGCCCGCGAGGCACTGCGGCACCTCTAAGCCGGACCGAACTCTGTCGGAGTCCATCCCTACTCGCTATAATCCGCGCCACGATGAACGATCAAGGAACTCCTCATATGCTCCCCGGAGCGATCGTCACCGGCGCCTCCCGCGGAATCGGCGCGGCAATCGCGCGCCGGCTCGGTCGGCTCGGCTACGGCGTCGCCGTCAACTACCTCGCCCAAGAGGATCGTGCGCGCGCCGTTGCGGAAGAGATCATCCAGGCCGGCGGCCGAGCGATCACCGTCTGCGCCGACGTCGGCGATCGAAGCCAAGTCCAGCAGCTGATCGATCAGACGGTCGCTGCGTTCGGCGGAATCCGGCTCGTGGTCAACAACGCCGGATTCTCGCAGCATCGGACGCTCGACGAAATGACCGTCGAGGACTGGGATCGCGCCGTCGCCGTCAACCTGTCGGCAGCGATGTTCACCGCACAGGCCGCTCTTCCGCACCTGCAAGCGGAGCCGTGGGGACGCATCGTCAACATCTGCTCGCTTCGCGCGATGACCGGTTCGGATCACGGCTCTCACTACGCGGCCGCGAAGTCCGGACTGATTGGGCTGACCAAGTCACTCGCTCTGGAACTCGCTCCGACGATCACGGTCAACGCCGTCTCACCCGGATACACGCGGACCGACATGAACGCCGCGGCGTTGGCCGAGCGGGAGGACGCGATCGCCGCGAAGATCCCTGCACGTCGGATCGCGGAACCGGACGAGATGGCTGCCCTCGTTGCCTTCCTCGCGTCCGAGCAGGCGGGGTACATCACCGGTCAGACGATCAATGCCAACGGCGGCCTGTTCATGCAGTAGCACCTGCCGCCGAAGGAAGGACCCACCATGAGATTCAGAGACTACGACCCGGACCGAGACAAGGATGATGTGCTGAGGATCTATCGAGAGGTCGGCTGGTGCGACAAGCCCGACCACGAACAGGCGCTCGCCGGCCTCGTCGAGACCGGCCGGACGATGGTCGCCGACGTCGACGGGAGCGCCGAATCGATGGTGACCAGCGATCGCGGGACGATCCGGCACGGCACGCACGATCTGCCCCTGGTCGGCGTCACGGGCGTCACGACCAGTCGGATCGCCCGGAAGCGGGGCCTCGCCGGCCGACTGACGGCAAGCGTCCTCGCCGAGGAAGCGGAAGAGGGCGGCCTCGTCGCGATGCTCGGCGTCTTCGAGCAGGGATACTACAACCGCCTCGGGTTCGGCAACGGCGGCTACGAGCACTGGTGCACGTTCGACCCTGCGCAGTTGATGGTCGATGTCGACCCGCGGATCCCGATCCGCCTCGACCGATCGGACTTGGAGCGGATGCACGACAACCGCCTCCGCCGGCTTCGGCGTCACGGCTCCTGCAACATCGAGACGCCGCAGCTCACCCGCGCCGACATGTACTGGAGTGAGAACGGCTTCGGGCTCGGATATGCAGACGGGTCCGGGCAGTTGACGCACCACATGTGGTGCTCGGCAAAGGAGATGGAGCATGGCCCCTACTCGGTCTTCTGGATGGCCTATCGGACGAAGGACGAGTTCCTCGAGCTCCTCGGACTCCTTCGCAGCTTCGGCGAACAGATCCACGCCGTCGAGATGGCCGAGCCGCCGGGGCTCCAGCTCCAGGATCTCCTCCGATCGCCGTTCAAGCTGCGCCACATCACTCGCCGCTCGAAGCACGAGAACCGGATGACCGCGGCCGCCTACTGGCAGGTGCGGATCCTCGATCTGCCGGGTTGTCTCGCATCGACGTCCCTCGACGCGGAGCCGGTCCGCTTCAATCTGGCGCTGACCGATCCGATCGGAGCGTACCTCGAAGCCGATTCTCCGTGGTCCGGGACGACCGGTGAGTACATCGTCGCTGTCGGGCCGGAGTCCCATGCCGAGCGCGGTACGGAATCCGAGCTTCCGACGCTGAAGGCCTCGGTGAACGCGTTCTCCCGGATGTGGCTCGGCGTCCGCCCGGCGAACACGCTTGCGTGGACCGACGATCTCGACGGGCCTTCCGATCTCCTAGAGCGCCTCGATCGGGCCTTCCGTCTGCCGGCTCCGTCGCCCGATTGGGAGTTCTAGCGCCCTGCGCTACGTCTCGATGCAGATCAGCTCGCGCTGAGGCGTCGAGAGGTATTCGCATCCGCTGTCGGTGACGAGGACGTCCTCCTCGAGGCTGACCATTCCGTACGATTCGGTCGGAGCGTTCGGCTCGATCGTGAAGACGTTCCCCGCCTCGACCGCTCCGTCGGGCGCCTCTCCGTACCTCTCCCAGCGGGGGCCGAGAAGAACCCCTCCGTCGTGGGCGTTCCGCCCGACTTGGTGTCCAAGCGCATGCCGATACTCCGGATAGCCCCGCTCGACGAGGACCCGCCGTGCGACCGCATCGACCTCGTGCCCGATCCGCCCCGGTTCGAGGTACTCGACCGCGGCATCGATCGCGCCGACGACCGTCTCGAAAGCGTGCGCAATCTCCTCCGGGATCTCGGCCGGAGATCCGAAGAAGACCATCCTCTGCAGGTCCGAGCAGTAGCCGTTGACGCGAACGCCGAAGTCGAAGTGGAGGAGGTGGCCGGCCTTCGTTCGGTTGTCACTCGGCCCGACGTGCCCGAACCCCTTGTCCGGCCCCGCGTCGACGGCCGGATTGCTCGCCGGCTGCCACGCGAACCCGGCGCCATGCGCCCGAACCCGCTCATGAGCGTACGCGTGGATCTCACGCTCCGTCTGTCCGACGGCCAGATGCTCGTAGATTTCCTCGAAGATCCGCTCGGTCGTGGCGACGGCCGCGCGGATCCGATCGATCTCGTCGGGGAGCTTCCTCCCGCGGAGCTTCCCGATCAGTCGCTCGGCGCTGACAAGCCGAGACTCGTACGGTGTCTCGGCTAGACACGTCCCGAGGATCTCCCGCATCCCGGCGGTCATCCCGTCAGCACAGACGTCGGATCGGCTGACGTTGATCGCGATCGACCTCGGATCGAGCCGGGTAAGCTCGTCCCGCAGAACCGAGCCGATCCCGGCGCCATAGCCGACGATCCGGTCGAATGCACCGTCGGGGAGCCCCCCGGCGTCATGCTCGCCGACGATCGCAATCCGTTCTCCGTCCCGTGTGAACAGGAGGGCCGACTGCCAGACGAGATCGCCGGCGAAGACGAGCCGCATCGCTGGATCGACGATCTGGTCGGTCTCCCGAACCCAAATCAACCAACAGTCGAGATCGAGTTCGTCGAGAATCCCGCACACCTGCCGCGCCTTCTGCGTTTCGATCGATTCCATGCTCCCCTCCTTCGCAGATGGTATCCGCGACGCGCGCCGGAGTCCGACGGAGGACTGAACCGACCGTTCGTCTCGCTCGACTTACTGGCGATACAATGCTCGGATCGAGACGATCCGGGGGAGGTGGAAACGAGATGAAGTTCCTACGAGGTGTGATCACCGGCGGTGGGATCGGCGCGTTCTTCTTCTTCAGTTGGATCATCCAGCTGCTCTGGAATTCGATCCTCGTCGATCAGCTCGCGCTCGTCGCCGTCAAGCTGAACTACTGGCAGGCCGCCGCGCTCTGGTTCCTGTCGATCATCTTCTTCGCTTGGGCAGGGATCGGCGCATCACCGACGATCTCGAAGCGTTGGCGAAAGTACATCGACTGAGGACGCCGCAGGACCGGCGCTCCAACTCGGCAACGCTCGACCATCACGAGCGACTCAACGAGGGGAGGAAGTCCGATGAAGTGGTTGGATAAGACGTTCAGCGCGCGAGGGGTCGCGGCGTTCTTCTTCTTCAGCTGGATCATCCAGCTGTTGTGGAATTCGATCCTCGTCGATCAGCTCGCGCTCGTCGCCGTCAAGCTGAGCTACTGGCAGGCCGCAGCACTCTGGTTCCTCGTCACGCTCTTGACCGCGTGGGTCGGAATCGCCGCCCGCCCCGGCCGATGGTGCCGGCCGCGCCGCCGCCGTGACTGGGAAGCATTCGGGAATCGGATCGAGCGGAACGTTCGCCGACGCGTCGCGCGCTGGGCCGAAGACGATGAGGACCTCGACGATCTCGGCGAACGGATCGAGGAGAAGATCAAGCGCGGCTTCGCCCGCTGGGTCGGCGTCGAAGAGGACATCGACTGGGACGACCTCGGCGAGCACATCGAGCGGAAGATCAAGCGGAAGATCCGCGACTGGGCCGAGGAAGACTAGACGCACCAGCCCCGCGGACGGAGGCGTCGGATGGCACGATACGATCCGGATTGGATTCGCGCACACTACGATGACTACGGGATGCGCGAGTGGGGCCGTTGGGACGAATCCCCTGTCGAGCGGGTCAAGTTCCACGTCCACTTGCACTACCTCCGCAGCCACGTCCACCCCGGCGATCGGGTGCTCGAGATTGGGGCCGGAGCCGGCCGTTTCACGCGCGAACTGGCGAAGATCGTCGATCGGATCGTCGTCGCCGACATCTCCCCCGGGCAGCTTCGCCTGAACCGCGAGAACGCGGCGCGCCTCGACTTCGCGCCAGCCGTCGAGGATTGGATCGAGTGCGATCTGTGCGACCTCCGTCCGCACTTCGGCGATGGTGCATTCGACACGGTCGTCTGCACCGGCGGACCGCTCAGCTACGTCTTCGAGCGGCGTGACGACGCGATCCGCGAGCTCCATCGCGTGACGAAGGATGGCGGGACGGTCCTCGTCAGCGTGATGTCGCTCTGGGGATCCGTCCATCAGTACCTGTCCGGCGTCCTCCAGATCGATCCGGAGGTGAACCGGGCGATCGTCAAGACCGGGGATCTGAGCCCTGAGACGATCGGCCCCGGACGTCACTACACGCACATGTACCGGACCGAGGAGTTCCGGCGGGCTCTCGAGCAAGGAGGCCTGACCGTCGAGACGCTTTCGGCAAGCGACTGCCTCTCCGTCAACTGGGCGGAGCTCCTCGGCGAGATCGACGAAGACGATCCGACATGGGCTCATCTAATCGAGATGGAAATCGAGGCCTGCCGAGAGCCCGGCTGCGTCGACATGGGATCGCACATGATCGCCGTCTGTCGGAAGGCCGCACCGAACGACGTGCGCTCGTCCGCCTCCGACTAGGAATCGGGCCGTCGATACGGTCGATCGCGGAGTCGATCGCGGGCATCGTACTCCTTCGCCCATCGCCTCCACATGACGTTCCCGCCGATGATGTAGAGCCAGCGGGGCATGGCCGGCTTCCGCGTCAGCCGGTCGACTTCATCGGGAACGAGGATCTCGAGATCGAGCGCCTCGGTCAGGATCCCAAGCGCACTCCGGGCGCGCTTCGAGATCGGCCCACCCCCGCCGAGGGAGACGCCGGTCACCCACTCGAATCCGGCCTGATCGGCGAACCGCTGGAGGATCCGCTGGCAAGTATCGTTCTGGCTCGGCTCGACAAAGCCGCAGCAGAGGATCGACACGAATCGAGGCGCACGCTCGACTCCGTCGGTCCGCTGACGGGCGGCGATCAGTTCGAGACCGCGGATCGCCGGCGCGGGGAGACTGTCGACGTAGAGCGGCGCCGCGAAGAGAATGAGGTCGGCCCGGTCGACCGCCCCAAGGAGTCGCTCTCTCCCCTCTTCCGTCGCGACCTCGGCGTGCAGGTGAAGTGATTCGCTCGTCCAGCCACGGCGTTCGAGTCCGTCGACGACCGGGCGCGCAAGGCGAGACGATCGACTCTTCTCGAGCCCCTTCGGGCTTCCGACGAGGAGGACCACATGCTTCGTCGCGTCGCTCACGATCCGCCTCCCGCGTCGACCTCGAGAACCCGCGCGATCCGATCCCGACGGACCGCATCGTCGTCCGAGGCGGCGATCACGCATGCCGCGGCCGACGGCGCGCGATAATTGATCGCGTTCCGGTGGACGAGCGTCTCGAACAACTCCTCGTCCTCCGGATCGACCGGCCCCGAGGGAGCGACGCCGATCGCAACGAGTCGCGGGTACCGTTCGTACCGCTTGACGTGGTGGACCTCGCCGTCGATCGACTGAAAGAACGGAAGGATGTTCGGGATCAAACGATCGACCGCCTTCTTCAGCTCCGAAGAGTACCCGCCGAACGTCAGCGGCGTCAGATAGACGAGCAGGTCGCTCTGCACCATCCGTCGGGCGACGTCACGACCCGCGTCATCGATCACACAGACGCCGGGCGTCCTCACCCAGCAGCCGAAGCATCCGAAGCACGGGGCGATCTCGATCTCGCGGAGGGCGAGGTGCGTCACCCGCCAGCCGTCCGCGCCGAGGAGTTCGACGGCGAGCGCCGCCGTATCGCGGGTCTCATCGCCATCGTCTCGCCCGCCGTCGAGGAGGAGCGCTTCTCTGTCCATGCCGGTTCGATCCTATCGCAAGGGCGCTCTTCGCTCCACCGCCATGTGGACCGAACTGTCTCCTTCGGCGGAGACAGATCGCCTTTCTCCACCGCGATTCGACCGCTATCCTCATGGACGCTGGTGAGAACCTGGATGAACTCGACGAGCAAACCCCGCATGCCCGAACTTCGATCGGCGTCGCTGACGACGTCGGCCCGCTGCATGCTCGTCGCCGGCGTTGGCGCCTGTGTGGCGCTCGTGCTTCTCTTCGCGCACATCGTCGTCCCATCGGAGACGCTCCGGCTGATCGGCGTCTGGATCCTCGGCGGATCTCTCCTGGCCGTCTGGGCCGGGATCCTCACGTGGCGGATGCCCGTCTTCGGAGACCGAGCGATCCTCTTCGTTGCGGTCGCGTGGGGCGCGGGGTTCGCCGCCTCGATCTGGCTCGGCGTCTGGGCTCTCGCCGCCCGGCCGTGGGTCTGGCGCCTGTCGATGCAGTGGATCGCGCTGACGCTCAGCTTCGTCGTCGGCGCCCTCTTCCTCCGCGTCCTCCTCCGGAAGCGGACTGCGCCGAGGATCGGGAGGCTCCTCTCGCTCGTGACACCGCTCGTCGTCCTCCTCGTCATCCTGTTCACGTCGCTCTACCGCGCCCCCTGATCCCCTTGGTTCCGCGCCCCCCGGTTGTGCTACACTCGCGACCGTTCTTGCGTTGGAAGGGGGAAACGATGGCCACCAAGCTCTACCGGAGCACGTCCGATTCGATGCTCGGCGGCGTCTGCGGCGGTCTCGGGAAGTACTTCGACGCCGACCCGAACCTGATCCGCCTGATCTTCGTCATCTTCGCCGTGGTCAGCGGATTCGGCGTTCTCGTCTATTTGGCGCTCTGGCTGATCGTCCCCGAGGACAGCGAGGAAGAGGAAGACGCGAAGCGTCCGCTTTCGGACCGCGTCCGCGACGGAGCCGACGAGATCGTCGACCGTGCGAAGCGGTTCGGGAACGAGGTTCGGTCGACAGCGAAGTCCTCTCCGCCGGCGGCGACGATCATCATCGGGCTCGTGCTGATCAGCCTCGGCGTCGTCTTCCTGCTGCGGAATCTCGGGATTGCATGGCTGGACTGGATTGCGTTCGGAACCCTCTGGCCGGCGCTCCTGATCCTCGTCGGTGGAGCGTTCCTCTGGCGCTGGTTGAGAGGGGGTGGCTGACATGCGGATCCGCAGATTGAGCGGCATCGTCCTCCCGCTGCTGATCGTCGCTGCCGGCATCGTCCTTCTCCTGAACACGACCGGCGTCCTCAGCTGGAGCGCCTGGGCGGAACTCGGACGCCTCTGGCCGGTCGCGGTGATCCTCTTCGGGCTCAGCCTCGTCTGGCAGCGCTTCCGGGATCGCGGCTGATGTCGGCATCGAGACGCCGCGGTAGCCTGATCTTCCCGCTCGTCGTCATCGGTGTCGGTGTCGTCCTGCTGCTGATCAACCTCGGCGTCGTCTCGCCCGGAGTCTGGGGAGAGCTCGTCCGTTTCTGGCCGATTCTCCTGATCGCACTCGGTGTCGACATCCTTGTCGGCCGCCCGTCGTTCGGCGCGGCCCTGTCGACCCTCATCACCGTTTGCGTCCTCGTCGGGCTCGGCCTCGCCGCCTTCTATCTGTTCGGCCCCGACACTTGGGTGAGCAAGCGGCAGTCGTTCGCCCACCCGCTCGGATCGGCGACGGCAGCGCACGTCAGCCTGTCGTGCGAAGCGTGTGCGATCTCGATCGAGGGAGCGGCCAATCCGGACCATCTGATCGAAGGGACCGTCACGACGCGTCGAGGCGAGTCGCTCGAACAGACGACGCGCCCATCGGGGGAGGCCCTCGCCTTCGAGCTGGCGAGCAATTCGTGGCTCCCGTTTTCTCTCACGGCATCACGAGATCAGCCGTGGAACCTCCGCCTCCATCCGACGATCCCGATCGTCCTCGACGTGGAAACCGACGGGACGATCGACCTCGATCTGCGCTCCGTCCGGGCCGAGTCGATCGACGTCTCCGCCGGTCGCCGCGCTTGCGTGATCGTCCTCCCGCGTTCAGGAAGGACAATCCTCCGTCTCTCCGGAGATGACGTCGCCATCCGAGTACCCGACGGCGGCGGCGTTCGGATCCTCGGCAATCCAAGCGGCCTTCTGGCGACCACCGGTGACTACGTGGCGATCGACGGCGGACTCCAGTCGCCGGACTACGACACCGCCGAAGCGAAAGCCGATCTGCACGTTCGGCCGGGCCTCGTCGATCTGGACATTGCTCCCCTCGAGGAAACCCCTCTGAGCGAACCGGAAGCGACGTAGACCCCACCCAGTCCATACCCCGCCGCCTTTTCCGGCGTTCCGATTCCACCTACGATGAGTCGATTCGAATCGAGCCGCGGAGGGATGGTGTCGTTGAACGCATCGAAATCGGTTTCCGGCGCGCTGTTGATTCTCAGCCTGGCGCTCGTCCTGTCGTCGTGCACGTGGATCTACACCCTCTTCTTCGACCCGCCGAGCGCAGTGCTCGTCGCGGATCCGACGGAGGGAAGCGCGCCGCTCGACGTCGAATTCGACCTCTCCGACTCGACCGCGCCGGGCGGCGTACAGCAGTTCCGGCTCGATTTCGGCGACGGATCCGACTTCGCCACCGGGAATTCGGTGGAGTTGCCGATCGCGCACACGTATGCACACCCCGGCACCTACACGGCCGTCCTCGAGCTGACGAGCGAGTATCGCCAGACCGACCACGACACGGCGACGATCGTCATCGAGGGCTATGCTGCTGAGAGCGGACCGGGGGACGCGGGGCCGATCGCGGTCCTCGCCGCCGATACGACCCTCGGCGACGCGCCGCTCGCCGTCTTTTTCGACATCTCCCTCTCCTCGGCGCCCGGCAGCACGCTCGTCAGCTTCCGTCTCGACTTCGGTGATGGGACAACACCGTACACGGGGTCGAACTTCTCGCAGACGATCGCCCACCTCTATGTCCCGGTCGGCCTCCATACCGCGACCCTGTACGTCACCGACGCGAACGGAGATACGGGAACCGCGACCCTCGACATCGTCGCCACGACCGAGGGCGGCGGCGATGTGCCGATCGCGAAGTTCGATTGGACGCCGAACGAGCCGTTCATCGATGAGGACGTGACGTTCGACGCCGGTCAGTCGATCGATCCGGCGAGCGGACCCGTCGACCCGAAAGCGATCGTTGTCTACACGTGGGACTTCGGCGACGGCACCGGCGATGCCACGACCGGCGAAACGATCGACCACACCTACACCTGGCCGGGAACGTACACCGTCACGCTGACGATCTACGACGACGACGGGCTTGCCGGAACGGCGACCGAGGAGATCACCGTCCGCGGCGCGATCGCGTACGTCTCGTCCTACTTCGACGGCTCGATCACGCAGATCCGGCTGCCGTGGGAGGAGACGCTGCCGATCGGCATCGACACCTACGGAGTGGCGACAGGCGTGGCGATCGCCCCCGATGGCTCGGCTGTCTATACCGGAGAGATCGACTTCTTCTGGGAAGAGGTCTACGTCGGGGAGATCCTCACGCCGAATCACACGCTCGGTTCTGCGGCCTTCCTTGAGGTGCCTGTATTCGATCTCGCGTGCAGCCCGAACGGAGACTGGCTCTACACACTCGCAGGATTCCCCTTCGAGTGGTTCATCCCCATGCGAAGGGGCGTCGACACCCAGGCGACACTCCCGAACGCAAATGGAGTCGGCTTCGGGGAGCTTCTCGTCATCAGCACGGCGACGATGGGTGTCGTTCAGACAGCACCGACGCAGGGCTACCCGGCGTCGATCGCGTTCTCCCCCGCCGGAGGCGCCGCCTATGTCGTGGGATCCGATCCGAACAGCCTGATCTGGATCGATACATCCACTCACAGCTTCGCGGGTGAGATCCTCTTCGGGGCGACGCCCTACGGGATTGCCGTCACATCGACCGGGGAGTACGCCCTCGTCACGTTCCCTGACGTTGCAGAGGTTCTCCTCATCGACCTTGTAGGAGGTGAGGTCGTGGATGTCCTCTCCCTCGAACCCGAAGCGGGGCCCATGGCCATTGCGCTCACCCACGACGACGCGCTCGCCTACGTCACCGATCCCTGGGACTGCTACATCCACGTCATCGATATTGACATCGTCAGTGAGGAGCTATCGTTCCTCGAGTCGATCGATTTCTACGGTCCCATGTCTCCTGGGGACATCGCAATCTCGCCCGGCGACTCCGTCGCCGTCGTCACGCACGGTCTCCTCTATTTCGAAGGCGAAGGCCTCAATGGCATCGAGGACTGGGAGGAGTACCTGCTCTTTCTGCTGCTCTTCGACACGGGCGGTGTGTCGATCCTCGATCTCGAGACGCACGAGTTCGAGGTCTGGCTCCCAGCCGGATTCAGCCCGTTCTATATCGACATTTGGGGAATCGGCTACTAGGCAGGTCGGCAGGTCGCTCGACAACCAACCGGGCAACTACGCGTCCTCCCACTCGGTGTGGAAGGTCCCTTCCCGATCGATCCGTTCGTACGTGTGCGCGCCGAAGTAGTCGCGCTGCGCCTGGATCAGGTTCGCCGGGAGCCGACCGGTCCGATACGCGTCGAACGCATTCAACGCCGAACTCATCGCCGGGATTGGAATCCCGTTCTGCTGCGCCCAGGCGACCGTCTCCCGGAATCCTGCTTGGTGCTCCGTCCAGATCGTCCGGAACGGTTCGGCGGCCAGCAGGAACCGACAGCCGGGCGTTTCGAGGAATACCTCCCGAATCGGCGCGAGAAGGTCGGATCGGATGATGCATCCGGCCATCCAGACGCGGGCCGCCTCGGCAAGATCGAGGGAGTATCCGTGCTCGTCCGAGGCATCCCGGAGCTGCCGGAAACCTTCGGCGAGCGCACCGATCACCGTCAGCAGGGTCGCGCTGTAGAGGGTCTCCGGGTTGAGGTGGTTCTCATTCTTCGGAACTGGCCCTTCGAGGAGGACCTCCGCCGCGATCCTCTCATCACGGAGCGACGAGAGGATCCGCGCATAGACCGCAGCAGCCAGGGTCGGGGCCGGCGATCCGAGATCGAGAGCCGACTGGCTCGACCATTTCCCCGTCCCCTTCTGGGCGGCCGTGTCGAGGATCCGCTCGACGAGCGGCACGCCGGCCTCCGGGTCGATCCGGCGGAGGATCCGGCCGGTGATCTCGACGAGATAGCCGGCCAGCTCGCGCCGGTTCCACGCCTCGAAGGCGTCGGCCGCCTCGTCCGCCGAGAACCCGAGCCCACGCCGCATCAGGTCATAGGCCTCGGCAAGCGCCTGCATGATCGCGTACTCGATCCCGTTGTGGACCATCTTGACGTAGTGGCCGGCCGAGCCGACTCCGAGGTGCGCACAGCAGACGCCGGCCGGACCCTCGGCGGCGATCGTTTCGAGGATCGGTCCAGCGATCGCGTAGGCTTCGTCCGTGCCGCCGACCATGATCGATGGACCATGGAGCGCCCCGGAGGCACCGCCGGAGATCCCCGCCCCGAGATAGTGAACGTCATGCTCGGACACCTTCGCCTGGCGGCGGTCGGTCTCCTCAGGATGGGCGTTCCCGCCATCGATCAGGACGTCGCCCCGCTCGAGGAGCGGGAGGAGGTCGCTCAGGACCGCATCGGTCGCCGGTCCGGCCCGGATCATCAGAAGGACCGTCCGCGGCCTCTCGATCGCCCGGACGAACTCTGGCAGGCTGTACGAGGGAACGAACCGCCGATCGGGACAGCCGGCGACGAATTCTTCAGTCCGTTCAGTGGAGCGATTGAAGACGGCGACGGTGAAGCCGCGGCGCTCCGCGTTCAAGGCAAGATTCCGCCCCATCACCCCGAGGCCGATCACACCGAAGTTCGCTCCAGCCATTCGATCCCTCCCGAACCTGCCATCGAGGCGATTCATCATAGCAGGAAGGACTTCATCGCGGCTTCGCCCCTCCTGCACTCGACCCTTGTGTTCCAGACGGATTCCCTCTGCACACATCGCTGGGGCGGGACATCCAGCAGGAAGATGTATAGACTATACACCTCATCCAACTGATCGTAGGTCTCGACAGTTCGAAGCGGAGGCAGCGGCATGCCACAGACGGAAGGCTGGCGTACAGCACGGGAGAGGCGGAACTCCAGCCTCCTCCGAAGGGAGCCGGGATGATCGGCCTGATCTCGCTGTTCATCGCCGGCGCGTACGTCGGCTGGAACATCGGCGCGAACGACGCCGGCAACTGTGTCGGCACGACCGTCGGGTCGGGACTCCTCACCTACCGCCGGGCGATCGTCCTCGTCAGCCTGTTCGCGATCCTCGGTGCGCTCCTCCAGGGCGGAAACGTGATGAAGACGATCGGCAAGGGGATCGTCACGTCCGAGCTCTCGATCCTCGCGCTGATCACGGCACTCCTCTGCTCGGGCCTCTTCGTTACACTCGCCACGTTCTTCCGAATCCCGGTTTCGACGTCGCAAGCGATCGTCGGGGGCGTAGCAGGGATCGGATTCGCCACCGGCGCGGACATGAACCTGGCGAGGATCGGGACGATCGCGCAGGTCTGGGTGGTCTGTCCGATCCTGACCGGGCTCCTCGCGTTCGTGATCTACTGGCTGTCGAGACTCCTACTCCGGAGGCTCCGCGCCACATCGGTCTGGCAGCGGATCCCCGGCCTCCTCCTCGTGATCAGTGCCTGCTACGTCTCCTACGCCATGGGGGCGAACAACGTCGGCAATGCGATGGGGCCGATCGCGAATCTGGGGTTCCAGGCCTCGTGGCTCGGTCTCCTTGGGGGCGTCGCGCTCGCCATCGGCGTGCTGACGTTCGGACGCCGCGTGACCGAGACGGTCGGCGGCGGGATCACGCAGCTCGACACGGTCAGCGCGTTCTCCGCCCAGATGGCCGCCGCTCTCGCGATCCACTTCTTCTCGATCCTCGGGATCCCGGTCTCGACGTCCCAATCGATCGTCGGAGCGGTCATCGGCGTCGGGATTCTGCACGGGATCCGCGCCGTGCGGATGCGGAAAATCGGCGAAATCGTCGTCGGTTGGGTCGCGACGCCGACGGCCGCCGGGCTTTTCTCGTTCGGGCTCTACCGACTCCTCAGCCTCTGGATCACGTAGCGATGCGCTTCCGGAGGCAGACCGCCGACTCCGGACAGAGGGTTTGGAACTCGGCCGTCCCTCGGATCGCGGCGGGCGCCTCCGAACGGGCGATCGGCTCGTAGCCGCGTGTCGTGAGAAACTCCTCGGCCGTCACCGTCAGTCCGTAGATTGTCTTCAGGCCAAGATCACTCGCCCGATCCTCCGTCCGTGCGAGGAGGGCCGATCCGATCCCCCGCCCACGGTGACGCGCGGATGTCGCCAACGACCGAAGCATCCCGATCTCGCCGTGGATCTCCAATCCGGCCGTGCCGATGATGGCAGTCCCCCCGCGCGCGACGAGGAACGATTCGTGCCACGGGCCGCCGAGATCCTCCGTCGGCAGATCCGATTCGGACAGCAGACGCTCGATCGCCCCCCGATCCGCCTCATCGGCCGGCCCGATCGCCCAGCTCACTCTGCTCCCGTCGATCCGGCAAGCGCTTCGAGAGCGAAGCGTGCCGCCTCGCCGACGTAATCCGCGCACCGCTCGCACTGCCTCGTCTCGCGGAAGCGGCGTTGTCCCTCGTCCGTCGCCAGATCGCAGCCGGTCAACTCACCGCAAGTCGTCGCCCCGTACGCGTCTTCGAACTGCGCGATGACCTGCCGGACCGCCCGGTAGACCGGCTCGATCGATTCGTCGGCCGAGTCGCGCCCCGCAACGAGCCCGAGCGCGAGGATCGCTCCGCTGAGCGCCCCGCAGAGCCCGCCGGTCCGGGCGAGGCCGCTGCACAAACCGGTCGCGATTCGCGGAATCAGGTCGGAATCGACGCCGCGCATCTCGGCAACCGCCATCAACACGCTCTCGGCGCAGTAGAATCCGGAGTCGAACAGCGCTCGGCTCCGCTGGATCGTCCGTTCGGTCATTCACTCCCCTCCTCGGCGCGGTCCGTCATCGCCGCCCACTCGGATCGCGTAATCGAGTACTTCACCCAGCGGCGCTGCGCGTCGTCCCACTCCGGAAACTCATCCTGGTCGAGCGTGCCTTCCTCCTCGACGCGCATCCCGAGCGCCTCCATCACCCGGCGCGACCGATCGTTTCCCACAAGCGTGTCGGCAACGATCTTCTCGACGCCGAACTCGGTGAATCCCTTCTCGAGCAACCCGCGGGATCCCTCGGTCGCGTAGTGCTTCCCCCATGCCGCGGGGATCAGCCGGTAGCCGAGCTCGATCTCGCTTGGATTCGTTCGGTACGGGCGGAAGTGGAACCAACCGATGAACGAATCCGCCGCCTTCTCGATCGCCGCCCAGAAGCCATACCGATCCCCGTAGCGGAACTGATGATCGAGGTAGTGCGGCAGCACACGGGTCGCGATCTCCTCGCGGGTATGCGTTTGGCCGCTGTTCAGGTACCGCATCACTTCCGGGTCGGAATCGAGCGCGTACAGGTTGTCAATGTCGCTTTCGTCCATCCGCCGGAGGATCAGCCGCTCGGTCTCGAGATAGACATTCGCCGGATCCAGCGCCATATCCTACTTCCAGAAGTGCCAGAACTTCCTCGGCACGAGCTCGGCGCTGACTTCGCCGTCCTCGATCCGGAGGTTGAAATCCATCGTGTGGACCGCGCCGGTCCGAACGTCGGTCAGAACGCACTCGGCGCTCGCCCGGCCGCTCAACCGCCCGTCGGTCAAGGAGAACTCGACGTCCCCGAGATTGACGCGCAGATCGGTCAGCGAGAGGACGACATCGGCCGTCGCTTCGTCGGAGACGATCCGGATGTCCCGATCCCCGAGGATCACGTGCAGCTCGCTCTCGAAATCGATACCGCCTGATGAGGACGGCTCGTCCCCAACCCGAACGGCGACCGTCTCCACGCCGGCGAGCGGGTCGGCCGCCGGCCAAAGGAGGATGACGACCACGGCGATGGCAACCGCCGCAAGCCCACCCCCTATCCATGTTCGCTGCTTCATCAGATTCCCCCTTGTCTTTCCCTCGTCACGCGTCGATGATTGATGGGACCTTACCCCGAATCGTGGGTCGAGGAAAGCCGGAGGACGATGGAGAATCGACGAGTTCCGCGATCGAGATTGTGGTGGATGGGTATGACCGGCGTTGTGCTCGTCGTCGGGGCGATGATCGCGTCGCTCTGTCTCCTGCAGAACGAGCAGCCTGCGCCGTCGACGATCGACACGACCGTCCCCGGCCTCGGTGGACCGAGCACACCCGGCTCCTCGACCGACTCCGGCGGTCGAACCGTCGGCCATCGCGTCGGGGACGTCGCGCCGGTCTTCACGCTCCCGGCGCTCGACGGTAAGCCGATCGCCCTCTCGGACTATCGGGGGCGTCTCGTCATTCTTGACTTCTGGGCGAGCTGGTGCGTCCCCTGTCGTCTGTCGATGCCCTCGCTCGCCGCGATGGCCGAGGAACTCGGCGAGGACGTCGTCCTCGTCGGTGTCAGTCTCGACCGATCCGAGGTCGACGCCCGATCGTACGTCGACACGCGGGACTACACGAACCTGATCGCCCTGTACGGCTCGCTGAGCGCAGCACGCGCCGTCGCCGACGACTACGGCGTTCGCGGGATCCCTCGAACATTCGTGATCGACCGAGAGGGCGTCGTCCGCTTCGCTGGACACCCGAATCTCCTGAAGCGCGCGACGATCGAAGCCTTCCTCTGAAGCCAACCGAGCACAAGCGAAAGGAGCCACAACACGTGGACACCCGAACGACGTACATCGACCTCCTCAAGGAACTCGGCAAACTGAACTCGGCCGTCGCTCTCCTCACGTGGGACGAGGAGACCCACATGCCGAAGAAGGGGCTCGACCTCCGCGCCGAGACGGTCGGCAAGCTTTCGCGGATGGCGTTCGAGCTGTCGATCAGCGACGAGCTCGGCCGCTGCATCGAGGATCTCGAGGGGCGCGACGACCTGACCGAACGGGAATCCGCGAGCCTCCGCGTCGTCGGCAAGGAGTATCGACGGAGCAAGGCCGTCCCCCCGGCCCTCTTCGAGGAGTTCACGATCGCCCAGTCGAAGAGCCAAGCCGCGTGGGGTGAGGCGAAGCGGACGTCCGACTTCGCGCTCTTCCAGCCTCATCTCGAGAAGATGGTCGACTACACCCGCCGGTTCGCCGACCTCTATGGGTACGACGACTCGCCGTACGACGCGCTCCTCGGCCGCTACGAGCCGGGGATGACGACCGCCCGACTCCGCGAGATCATCCGACCGCTCCGCGAGCGGCTCGTCCCGTTCATCGATCGGCTCCTCGGCGAGAAGACGCCGTCGGACGCTTCCGTCCTCGATGGGCGATTCCCGATCGACCCGCAGCGGACGCTGGCGCGGACGGTCCTCGAGCAGATCGGATACGACTTCGATGCCGGCGCGCTTGACGATACGATGCATCCGTTCACGACCCAGATCGCGCCGGGCGATGTCCGCGTCACCAACCGATACCTCGAATCGAATCCCCTCTCGGGGCTCTTCGGCGCCCTGCACGAGGGAGGTCACGCACTCTACGGGCAAGGGGCGGACGCCGAGCTGTATACCCTTGGCCTGAGCGACGGGGCCTCGTACGGGTTCCACGAATCGCAGTCGCGTCTGATCGAGAATCAGGTCGGACGGAGCCGACCGTTCTGGACGTTCTTCCGGCCGATCTTCACCGACGCGCTCCCGTCGCTTGCCGGCATTTCAGTCGACGATCTCTATCGAGCGGCGAACCGCGTCTCCCGATCTCTGATCCGCGTCGAGGCGGACGAGGTGACCTACAACCTTCACATCATGCTCCGTTTCGAGCTCGAGACGAAGCTCCTCGACGGTTCGGTCCGCGTCGCCGACCTCCCGGGTCTCTGGAACGATGCGATGGACAGCTACGTCGGGATCCGGCCGACGAACGACGCCGAGGGAGTGATGCAGGACGTCCATTGGTCGACCGGCCTGATCGGCTACTTCCCGTCGTACATGCTCGGGAACCTGTACGCCGCGCAGATCTCATGCACACTGCGCGAAGCGATCCCATCCTTGGATGAGCAAATCGCTGACGGCGACTTCGGGCCGCTCCTCGAATGGCTCCGCGACAAGATCCACCGCTTCGGAGCGATCTACGAACCGGGCGAGCTGATCGTTCGGATCACGGGGAAGGATCTGAGCTCCGAGCCGTTCCTCGACTACGTGACCGCGAAGTACTCCGAGATCTATCGTCTGTAGGCCGATCGCGCCGATTACTCGTTCGGCTTCCGTCGGCGGATCCGCCGACGCGGCTTCCGCGAGCGACTCTGTCCCTTTCGAGCGGAGATCGGCATCGTCGATTCGGCCGCCTTCGGCTTGCACATCGCGACCAGCGCGTCGTGGATCGTCTCCGTCTGATACTCGCGGGTCTTCTGCGTAACCGGGATGTAGTCGAACGGGGTTCCGCGAAGCTGGCGAACGAGGCGCTCCATCTCGGCGAGGCAATGGACCGCACCGTTCCCCGACCCTCCGGCCGCCGCGACGCAGACGACCGGCTTCCCCTCCAGGACGCTCTTCGAACCGTCCTTCTTCATCGCTTCGCAGCGGCGGAGCCGGTCGGTGAACGCTTTCATCGCCTCGCTCGGTTCGCCGAAGTAGACCGGGGTCACCCAGGCGATGCCCTCCGCTTCCTCGAACATCGTCTGGAGTTCGCCGAAGTCGTCCTCCAGTCGGCAACGATGCTTCGTCCGACAGGGTCCCCATCCGTCTTCGCAGACGGCGCAGCGGAGGAGGTTGTGGTCGTTCAAGTTGATCAATCGTGCTCGGCTCCGCCCATCGACGACGCCCTGTCGCGCCGCCTCGCCGCACGCTGCGGTCAAACCTTCCTTGTTCGGTGTGCTCGTTACGATCAGTACCTTCATCGATATCCCTTCCCGCGGCGAGCGCCGCGCGGTGGTCTGAGTTGGTGGTCGCTCGAATCGGCTACGCGGTCGATCCATCTCGGATCGCACGCAGGACACGCTCCGGCGTGAACGGCGTCTCTCTCAATCGCACGCCGACGGCGTCGTAGACGGCATTGGCGATCGTCGGAATCGGACCGTTGATCCCGATCTCGCCGACCGATTTCGCTCCCATCGGTCCGGTCGGCTCGTACGACTCGACAAGGATCACCTCGAGTTTCGGAATGTCGAGCATTCCCGGAATCTTGTAGTCGAACAACGATGGGTTTCGAACGCGGCCGCGCGAGCTGATCAACATCTCCTCGGTCAGTGCGTAGCCGATTCCGTTGACGATCGCACCCTCCATCTGCCCTTCGGCAAGCACCGGGTTGATCGCCACGCCGCAGTCGACGGCCGCCACGTAGTGGAGGACCTTGATCCGGCCGGTCTCGGTGTCGACGGCGACCTCGGCGAAGTTGGCGAGGAACGGTGGCGGCGATTCGGTCGGAACGCACGACGCGGTCGCCGCGATCTGGAACTGATCCGATTCGTACATCGCCCGCTGACAGACATCCGCCAGCGACAGACTCTTCCCATCCGGCCCGACGACGGACTCGTTCGCCAGCGACAGCTCGCTCGACGCAACGCCGAGGGCCGACGCGGCGACCTCGAAGATCTGGTCGCGGATCTTCTCCGCTGCACGCTGCACCGCCATCCCCGAGACGTACGTCGTCGACGACGCGTACGCTCCGACGTCGAACGGCGTGAAGTCGGTGTCGGAGGAGGTCACGAGCATCTTGTCGAGCGGGACGGCGAGGACCTCGGCCGCAATCTGGGCGAGGATCGTGTCCGATCCGGTGCCGATGTCGGTCGCGCCGATCAGGAGGTTGAACGACCCGTCTTCGTTCATCTTTAGCGTCGCCGCGGCCATATCGATCAACGGGATCCCCGATCCCTGCATCATGATCGACATCCCCACGCCGGGGACCCAGGACCCATCGCGATGCTTCTTCCCCCGCTTCTCGGCCCACCCGATCCGCTCGGCACCGACCTGGAGGCAGCGCTCGAGCTCGCAGCTCTTCACCGTTTGTTCGACACCCTCGCGTCCCTCGCCAAGCTTCTCGAAGATCGGCGAGGTTTCGTCGAGGCGGATATGGTTCAGCCGCCGCAGTTCGATCGGGTCGATCCCGAGGCGCTCGGCGAGTTCGTCCATCGCCGTCTCCAACGGGAAGTAGCCCTGCGTCGCACCGTAGCCGCGATACGCTCCGGGGACAGGCAGCGTCGTGTAGACAGCCTGACCGAAGAAGTGAGCATTCGGCGCCTTGTTGTAGAGCGGAAGCGTCTTCGATCCGGTGTTCGCAAGGACGGTCAGACCATGCGCTCCGTAGGCGCCAGTGTTCGAGATCGCCTCCATTTCGATCGCGCGGAGGACCCCGTCCTCGCCAGCGCCGAGCTTGACACGGACGCGCATCGGATGCCTCGTCCGAGCCGAGGTGAACTCCTCTTTGCGGGTCAGGCTGATCAGCGCCGGGCGGCCGGTCCGAAGCGTCACCAGACCGACAATGTCCTCGAGCAGGACCTCTTGCTTCGTCCCGAAGCCGCCGCCGACCCGCGGCTTGATCACCCGGATATCCCGGATCGGGATCCCGAGTGTCTGCGCGACGATCCGACGGACGTGAAATGGAACCTGCGTGCTCGTCCGAAGGATGAGTCGGTCCTCACTGTCGAGGTAGCTCAGGACAACGTGCGTCTCGATCGGCGTGTGCTGTGCGTACTGCGTTTCACAGACGACCTCCACGACCGCATCGGATCCGTCGAAGCCCGCCTCGACGTCGCCGACATCGATGTCGACGTCGGCGACGATGTTCCGCGACGCGTCGTAGATCCCAGTCGAGTCGGGTTCGTCGTGGATCACCGGCGCGCCTTCTCGGAGGGCGTCGTCGATCGACAGGACCGGCTCGAGCTCCTCGTAGTCGACGCGGATCGCCGCCAGCGCCGCCTCGGCGATCGCTTCCGTCTCCGCGGCAACCGCAGCGACGCGATCCCCGACGAAGCGGACCTTGTCCTCGAACATCCGCGCGTCGTACGGCGACGGCTCGGGGAATCCCTGGCCTGCCGTCGTGTGCCGCGTCGGTGGCGTGTTCTCGTGGGTCAGGATGCAGGCGACCCCGTCCATCGCCTCGGCGGCCGACACGTCGATGCTCCGGATCCGCGCGTGCGCCTTCGGGCTGCCGAGAATCTTGACGTGAAGCGTCTCCGGGAGCCTCAGGTCAGCCACGAAGACCGGTTTGCCGGTGACAAGAGCTCGGCCGTCGACCTTCCGTTCTCCCTTCCCGACGATCGCGAATTCGGGGCGTTCAGCCATCGTTCCCGCCCCCCTTCATCGCCGCGGCCGCCTGTTGCACCGCGCGAACCTGCTTGACGTAGCCGGTGCATCGACAGAGGTTCCCTGACAGCCCCTGGCGGATCTCGTCCTCGGTCGGCTCAGGATTTCGAGAGAGGAGATCGACCGCTCCGATCACCATCCCGGGCGTGCAATAGCCGCACTGGATCCCGCCCTCGTCGAGGAACGCCTCCTGCACCGGATGGAGGCGGCCGTCCCGTTCGAGGCCCTCCACAGTCGTCACCTCGCCGCCGTCGGCCTTGGCGGCGAAGACGATGCACGAGTTGACCGCACGACCGTTCAGCAGCACCGCGCAGGCACCGCAGTCGCCCGTCCCGCACCCCGTCTTCACACCCATGTACCCTTCGCGGCGGAGGAGTTCGAAGAGCCGCTCTCCGGGCTCGATCGCCAGTCTCTTGCTCGTTCCGTTGATCGTCACCGTGATCGTCATTCGACCCCTCCCAGCTGCTCCACGATCCGACGGAGACATCGCGACACTCCAACGCGCGTCAGGTCCCGTCGATAGCCGGCCGTCGCCCGACGATCGTCGCGAGCGTCGATCGTGTCGGCCGCCATCGCGGCGATCCGCTCGATCGTCCCATCGTCAAGCGGCGACCCGTTCAGCGCCTCCTCGACCGGTGTCAGCCGCGTCGCGAGTGCCGGCGTCCCGCCGATGGAAATCCGGACCGTCTTGCATCGCCCCGACTCGACGGAGAGGAACGCAGCACAGTTGAGAACTGCGACGTCGAACCCGGTGCTGCTGAACTCCTCGAACGCGCAGGCCGATGCCTTGCCCTCGGCGGGGAGACCGATCTCGGTGATCAGCGGTCGCTCCCCGCTCACCCGCCGCGCGAAGTACTCGCTCATCGAGAGCCTGCTGGCTTGACCGTCGAAGAGGCTCAGCTCGGCGCCGAGGACGTAGAGGAGGGGAATCACGTCGGACCATGGATGGGCACTCCCGAGCGTCCCCCCGATCGTCGCGATGTTCCGCTGCAGCGGCGACGCGACCTTCTCGAGGACTTCAACGAGGATCCCGCCGAGGAACGCCCGCGCCGGCTCAGCCTCGAGGATCTCGGTGAACGTCGTCGTCGCCCCGATCGCCAATCCGCCTTCGTCACGGACGTACGAAAGGTCCAGACCAGTCAGATCGACCGCGGCCGTCGTCTCGGGGACGGAATAGAGGAGGGCATCGATCCCCCCGCCGATCGGCTTGGCTCCCTTCCCCCGCTCGGCGAGCACGTTCCACGCCTCTTCGACGCTCGCCGGCCTGATGTAGTCACGGATATGCGTTGGGACCACCCCTTCTTGTTCTCCCTACGGATTATCTTCGTCGACGAAGAGTGGCACAATCTCGAACGCGTCGACATCGACGAGGCCGCGGTCGGTCAGCCGGAGCTGCGGGATCACCGGGAGGGCGAGGAGCGAGAAGGTCATGAACGCATCCCCCGCCGTGCACCCGCAGTCGCGAAGTCCTTGATGGATCGTCTCGGCGCGCGCTGCGACTGACTCGATCGGTTCGTCCGACATCAATCCGGCGATCGGCAGCGGAAGCTCCGCGATCACGTCTTCATCTCGGACGAGGACGACTCCGCCGCCGAGTGCTACGACGCGGTTCGCCGCGTCGGCCATCGCGTCGGGATCGGTCCCGAGGACGAGGAGATTGTGGCTGTCGTGTGACAGGCTGCTCGCCAACGCGCACTGTCCTTCGAGGCCGAAGCCCCGGACGAACCCGTGCCCGATCCGCCCGCTCCCGTGGTGTCGCTCGATCACCGCGAGGCGCGCGATATCGCTGCCGGGAGTCGGGGCGACCGTCCCTTCAGCGACCGGAAGTTCGGCCACAACCGCCCGCGTCGGTGCCTGGTTCTCGATGATTTCGATCACCCGGCAGCGGACCGCTTCGACACCCTCGGGCACCCCGACGGCAAAGTCCGGCGGTCCAAGCCGCCGATCGATCCGGACGCTCCGCCGCACGGACTCCGGGTACTCGAACGACCCGATCGTCGTTGCGAGCTTCGCGTTGCGCGCAACCACGTCGCCCGCGGCGATCACTTCGGATACGTCGAACCGCTCGAGATCGACGACGAGGAGGATGTCGGCATACCGCCCGGGAGCAACACTCCCGACGTCGCGCCCGACACCGAAGTGCTCCGCCGTGTTCACGGTCGCCATCTGGATCGCGGTCATCGGGGCGACGCCCTCTCGAATCGCCAACCGGAGGACATCGTCCATGTGCCCTTGGTTCAACACCGTCCCGGCATGCCGATCGTCGGTACAGAGGAGGACGCGTCGCGGGTTGATTCCTTCCTCCGTCACCGCCTTGATCTGGGCGGGGAGATCCCGCCAGGCCGAGCTCTGTCGGACCATCGCGGACATTCCTTGTCGGACTCGCGCAATCACGTCCTCGACTCGCGTTCCTTCATGGCAGTCACTCGGCCCGCCGGCCACATACGCGTGGAACGGTCGGCCGAGGTCGGGCGAAGCGTAATGCCCGCCAACGACTCCTCCGGCCTTCAGCGTCGCGGCGATCTCTGCATGGAGACCTTCGTCGCCAGCCGCCACGCCGGGGTAGTTCATCACCTCGCCGAGCCCGATGACGCCGCCCCAGCCCATCGCCTCGGCGACCTCGTCCGGTCCGAGCTCCGCCCCGGACGTCTCCAGCCCGGGGGCCGCCGGGACGCACGAGGGAATCTGAACGTAGATCTGCATCGGTGTCGTCTTCGCCTCGTCGACCATCAGTCGGACACCGGCGAGTCCGAGGACGTTCGCGATCTCGTGCGGGTCGATGAACGCGCCCGTCGTCCCGCGAGGGAGGACCGCTGCCGCGAAGCTCGACACCGAGAGCATCGTGCTCTCGACGTGCATATGGGCGTCGAGGAGTCCGGGGACGATGAACCGGCCGTCGGCCTCGATCACCGTCGTCTCCGGTCCGATCATCGGGCCGGCATCCGGGCCACAATAGGCAATCCGACAGCCGCAGACGGCGACGTCGGTCGCCTCGAGGATCTCACCGGAGAAGACGTTCACCCATCGCCCTCCGCGAAGGACCAGGTCGGCCGAACGTCGTCCGGCGGCGACCTCAACCAAGGCGCGTGTCATCTCATGCAGTGGCTTTCGCTCGGGCATCGCCTTCTCTTACTCCCTTGCCTGCTTACTTCCTTCGCTTCCGGGTGGATAGAGAAACGGCGGCCGCCCGGACGCGACCGCCGTACGGTTCAGACTACTCCGGTTCGTTCGGCCATGGGCCGACGATGTTCTCAAAGGCCCATTCCATCGTAATCAGCGAGTCGACCGACAGCCAGAAGCCTGCCTGGACGACTTCGTTGCCGTTACGGTCCATGATCGGTCCCTGGAACGGATCGAACGTCACGCCTGGATCGGAGAACTGCGCCAACCGGATGTTGTGCAGGTCATAGGCGGAGATCATCCCGAAGGTGGGATCGTCGATCATGTAGGCCTTGAGCGCGTCGATGTACAGCGGGTTGATGGGTACGCCAGGCGCGGCTTCTGGGAAGACGGCGTCCTGAGTCATCAGCCACCAGTAGTCGACATGCTGCAGGTTGCTCGTGGTGTACGTGCCCTCGTAGATCTTCGTGAGGAAGTCCACGTAGATCTTGCCCCAATCGATGGCTTGGCCGGAGACAACGTAGTCCGGAGCGAACTGGTACATCTGCGAACCATAGTGACCAAAGCTGATCATCTCATTCTCAGCGGCGACCTGGACAACGGTTGGGGAGTCCTCGGTGAATGCGAAGACATCGCAGCCGTCCGCAATCAGTGCGTTCGTCGCTTCGGTTGCTGCACCCGGATCGAACCAGGCATAGATCCACTTCACGTGGACTTCTGCGTCTGGATTGGCCGCCTTGACACCCATCGCCCACGCGTTCATGTGCCGCTTCACTTCCGGAATCGGGAAGGCGCCGACGTAGCCCACCTTGCCGGTTTCGGTCAGTGCGCCAGCGATGAGACCGTTCAGGTAGTAGACCTGATAGAAGTCGGCCATGAAGGACATCATGTTCGGCGCGCGCTTGAATCCGGAGGCGTGTCCGAAGAATACGTCCGGATGCCGAAGGGCGGCGTCGAGCGTTCCATCCATGAACCCGAAGCTCGTGGTCAGAATGACGTTGCACCCATGCTGGGCAATCAGGTCGTCGATCACTGGACCTTCCTGTCCCTCGGCCACGGACTCGACGATGACCGTACTGGCAAACGGGAGTGCTTCCACAGCAATACGGCCGTCATTGTGCGAATAGGTCCAGCCGAAGTCTCCGATCGGGCCGACGTAGATGAACCCGACCTTGAGATCCTCGCCGGGCTCGTAGGCCACAACGGCTCCTCCTACAAGTGCGAGGATGAGCATTGCGGCAATCAGAAATCTCTTATTCACGGCTACCTCCTTGGAGCGTGACACCCTTGCATCTAGACTTGCCGGTTGGAGAGCAAAACCGTCGTATATCCGAGTACCACCTCCTCGCTAATCCTCGCCGCGAGTGTACGGCAGCGCCAGAGCGGATGGTGCCCCCATCCGCTTCTGTAGCGTACCCCGGGAAACAACAATCAATACCAGAATCGCAAGCAGGTACGGCATGGCCTTGAGCAGTTCTGGAGGGAGCCAGTTCTGCAGCCTGAAAGAAAGCACGCGCATGGCGGCGAAGAAGAACGCACCGACCAACCCATAGAGCGGATTCCAGAACGCGAAGATCGTGAGTGCAATCACGATCCATCCAAGTCCAGCCGTCATCCCGCCCGACCACGCCGTGCGGTAGGCCACGGACCAATAGGCGCCCGCAACGCCCGCCAGCACGCCCCCGATCATCACACAAAGGTAGCGGACCCGCGGCACGCTGATTCCCAAGGAATCCGCAGTTGCAGGATCCTCACCCACAGCGCGGATGCTGATTCCAATCCGAGTCTTGAACAGCACGAGCCACCCGATGATCGCAATACCAATGGCGATATAGGTCATTGGACTCTGGTTCTCGAATACGGCTGGCCCTAGCACCGGGATCTTGGAGAGCACGGGCACATCAATTCGACCCAGCTTGCTCCACAGCGGGAAGCCCTCATAGGCTCGGCCGATCACGCCGGACAGCCCTGTCCCCAGCATCGTGAGCGCAAGCCCGGACACCACTTGATTCGCACGCAGCGTGATCGTTGCGAACGCGTGAATCAACGAGAACGCGCCGCCGACGAGTCCTGCGATCAGAATCCCAACCCACGGATTCCCGGACCCCATCGAGACTGCGAAGCCTGTCAGTGCCCCCATCAGCATCATGCCTTCGACACCCAGATTCAGCACCCCGGAACGCTCCGCGTAGATCTCCCCGACCGTTGCCAACAGCAATGGCGTGCCAAACGCGAGCGCCCGGCTGATCGTCTCAACTACCCAAGACTCCCAGCTCATGCCACCTCCCGCCTGGCACCGAAGCGCACTCGATACCGAATGAACAACTCACTTCCGATGAGCATGAAGAGAATGATGCCGTTGAACACATCCACGAGTTCAAACGGCAGCCCCAGCGAGACCTTGATCACATCGCCACCCCGCATGATGACGCCAAACAGGAACGAGGTCAGGATCGCTGCAAGCGGATTCCTCCGCGCAAGCCAGGCCACGATGATGGCCGTATACCCGTAGCCGAGTGAGATCTGTTCTGGGCTGAGCAGCATGTGATGGATGCCGGCCACCTCGCCGACACCGGCCACGCCTGCCAGTCCCCCGGAGATCATCATCGCAAGCAGTGTGATCTTGGTCTGGCTGATACCCGAGTACTTCGCGGCATCCGGATTCTCCCCAACCACGCGGATCTCGAATCCCACACGCGTCCGTCTCACGACCACGAAGAGCACGACGGCTGCGAACACGCCAATCGCCAGCGTGGGCCAGTGAATGCGCGTGCCTGCAATCACCGGCAGACTCGCAGCTGCTGAGAATCGATCGGTGTACGCGAAGCCGCGCTGTGTCGGTCCCTTCCACGGGCCGTACACCAGCCACTCAACCAGCGCAATGGCCACGTAGTTCAGGAGCAACGTCGTGATGACATCGTTGATGCCTAGCTTGGCCTTCAGGTACGCGGGGCCGATACCCCACAGCGCCCCTGCAGCGAATCCTGCAATGAACATGGCCGGGATCATCAAGACCTCTGGAATCCCTGAGAACAGCGCCACGCCAGCCGCAGCGACAGTACCTACAAGCAGCTGGCCTTCTGCGCCGATGTTCCAGAACAACGCGCGGAACGCGACCGTCAGACCCACGCCGATCACAAGCAGCGGAATCATCCTGCGGATCGTCTCTGTGATCCCCAGCTTGCTGCCCAGGGCGCCCCGGACAATGTCGCCGTAGGCACGAATCGGCGAGACCCCGAAGAGCTGGAAGAACAAGCCGGCCAACAGCATCGCAAGCAGGATGGCGCCAATGGAGATCCCGAAGACCTTCCAAGGAGAGATGGAAGCTCGCCGTTCGACTTGAAGCCACAAAGGCATCCTCATGCGGATACCTCCTGTTGGCCCGTGCCAGCCATCATCAACCCAAGCTCCTCCAGCACTGCATCCTGAGCATCGACGATCCCCATGATTCGGCCTTCATAGATCACGAGAATCCGATCCGAGAGCTGAAGGATCTCATCGAGGTCCTCGGAGATCAGGAGAATCCCGGCGCCTCGCGCCCGCTGTTCCAGCAGGACCTTCCGCACCTGCTCCGTTGCGCCAACATCCAGACCGTAGGTCGGATGGGCAGCAACCACGAGCCCAGGGCAGCCGCAGAGCTCGCGTGCGAGCACCAAGCGTTGGATGTTTCCTCCGGACAGGTTCTTTGCCGCGGTGCCATCATGCGGTGCGGAAATCTCGTACTCCGTCATCGCTTGGCAGGCGTTCTCGTAGGCCGCCTTCTCGTTCAAGATCGACCACTTGCAGAAATCCGGCGTGCGATACGACTTCAGAATCAGGTTTTCCCGAATGCTCATCGTCGGAACGGTACCTACGCGGATCCTCTCGGTAGGCACATGCGCGACACCGAGGTCCGCGATTTCGCGGGCCGAGCAGTTCGTGAGGTCCTTCTTCTCGAGGATCGCACTGCCTCGCGTGGCCCGGCGCAACCCGGTGAGCACTTCGGACAACTCGTGCTGGCCGTTTCCGGAGACCCCGGCGACACCCAGGATCTCACCCGAACACAGATCGAAGGTCACTCCCTGAAGCGCGGACAGTCCGCGGTCATTGTTGGCATGAAGGTCCTGGACGCTGAGCACCTTGCCTCCGAGTTCAGCAGCGTCCTTCTCGACACGGAACACAACCTCACGACCGACCATGAGCCGCGCCAGCTCCTCTTTCGAGGTCTCCGCGGTGTTCACCGTCGCGACGGCCTTGCCCTTGCGAAGCACGGTCACTCGGTGACTCGCTTCCATGACCTCGTCCAGCTTGTGCGTGATGAAGATGACGGTGAGACCGTCTTCTACGAGCGTTCGCAATGTGCCGAACAGCGCTTCGACCTCCTGCGGCGTCAGGACGCTCGTCGGCTCGTCCATGATCAATACGTCCGCATCGCGATAGAGCGCCTTGAGGATTTCGACACGCTGCTGCTGCCCGACCGAGAGCTGCCAGACCTTCGCCGTCGGGTCGACCTCGAGACCGTATTCCTCGGCCAGTCGATGAATCTTCGCGCGGGTCCTCCGGAATCGGAGGAACGGACCCGTCCCCTCGGAGAGGCCGAGAACGATGTTCTCCTCGACCGAAAGGGTTGACACGAGGTGGAAGTGCTGATGGACCATCCCGATCCGATGCGAAAGGGCCGCCTTCGGAGACGCAACGCGGATCGTCTCTCCTCGGAGCCGGATCTCCCCGGCGTCCGGTTGGTAGAGACCGTAGAGGATGCGCATCAGCGTCGTCTTGCCGGCTCCGTTCTCCCCGAGAAGGCAATGAATCTCCCCACGGCGGACGAGGAGATCGACGCCGTCGTTCGCGAGGACACCGGGGAACCGCTTGACGATTCCCCGCATCTCGACCGCAAGTAGATCCGAGCGATCGGGCTTCGGTGCCGTCAGGACATCCTCCGTTCGGTCAGTCGCCGGAATCCATCTACATTCACTACCTTCATGCGGATTCGCGGTGAATCTCTGACCTCCCGGAATGGGAGATGCCAACAGCGTTTCCGCAATGTTGTCAGGCAGTCCGACAAGAGCTATCCTACAGTATCAAGCCGGCGAAATCCAAGCGGATGATCCTACGAACGGAGGCTTCATGGAGCGGCTGATCGCACCTGCAACGGTCTGGACCGGAGAGACGGTCATCGAACGCGGCGCAATTCTGATCCGAGATGGGACGGTCGTTGCGATCGGCCCGATCGATGAGGTGTCGTCGGCCGACGGCGCGGAGCGGATCGACGGGAGCGGGAAGCTCGCCATTCCCGGACTGATCAATGCCCACACGCACCTGTACAGCAGCCTCGCTCGAGGGATGGCCGTCACGCCGTTCGCCCCGACATCGTTCACCGAGATTCTCGAGCAGCTCTGGTGGAAGCTCGACAAGGCGCTCGATCCCGAGTCGCTCCGCGCCAGCGCCCTGATCGGAGCGATGGAGGCAGCCCGGTGCGGGGTGACCACGCTGATCGATCACCACGCGAGCCCGAACGCGATCCCTGGCTCGCTCGACGCCGTCAAGGAGGAGGTCTGCGATCGCCTCGGTCTCCGCGGCGTCTTCTGCTACGAGCTTTCCGACCGCGATGGTCCGGAGCGAAGCGAGAAGGGGATCGACGAGAACCTCCGATTCTTTGCGTCCGTCGGCGGAGCCAGCCCAGGCTGCTCGGCTCAGTTCGGTCTCCACGCGTCGTTCACGATCGACGAACCAACACTCGATCGGGTCGCCGAACGGATCCCGGAGGAGTGCGGGATCCACATCCACGTCGCTGAGGGACCTGAAGATGAGGTCCTCTGCGAGCAGGCGCACGGGATGCGGATCATCGAGCGCCTCGACCGGTACGGTCTGCTCCGTCCGACGTCGATTCTTGCGCACTGTCTCCACATCGACGAAGCGGAGAAGGATCTCGTCGCAGAGCGCGATGCCGTGGTCGTTCACAATCCCCGATCGAACATGAACAACGCCGTCGGCCTCTTCGATCTGTCCGGATTCCTCGACCGCGGAATCCTGGCCGGACTCGGGACCGATGGCCTCGGCGCGAACATGCTCGCGGAGCTGTTCACCGCGGGAATCCTCCAGAAGCACAGCCACGCGGATCCGCTCGTCGGTCCGTTCGACGCCCTCCACGCGCTCCTCTTCCGGGGAAACCCGCGGATCGCCGAACGATTGCTCGGCGTCACGCTCGGCCGGATCGACGTCGGCGCACCGGCCGACATCGCGCTCCTCGATTACACGCCGCCGACGCCGCTCCGTTCGGAGAACGTTCTCGGGCACCTCCTGTTCGGGACCGCCGTCCACAGCCTTCGCGTCGCGGATCTGTTCGTCGCCGGCAGGCCCGTCCTCCGTGACGGCGCGTTCGTCGACATCGACGAGGAGGCCGTCTACGCGCACGCACGCGCGCAGGCGGACCGCCTCTGGGGTCGGCTCGGGTAGGAAAGCGGAAAGAAAGAGAGGACTCGAATGACCGACCGTATGCGCATCCTGGCGTTTGAGACGCTCGTTGACTGGATCCTCACCGAGTATGAGACGCGGGCGTCGATCTTCGGCATCCCGAAGGAACTCTTCTTCGAGCCGCGCGACGGAGCGCCCTACGCGAGCGACCTCTTCGGACACCGGCTCGCGACGCCGATCGGCCCGGCCGCAGGACCGCACACGCAGCTGACGCAGAACATCCTGGCCTCGTGGCTCTGCGGCGGCCGGTTCATCGAGCTGAAGACCGTCCAGATCATGGACGAACTGGAAATCTCGCGACCGTGCATCGACATGGAGGACGAGGGCTACAACGTCGAATGGTCGCAGGAGCTCCGGCTGTCCGAGTCGGGCGAGGAGTACGTCAAGGCGTGGGTTCTCGTCCACCTTCTCCGCAAGCTCCTCGGATTCGACGAAACGCCGTTCGGCACGATCTTCAACATGAGCGTCGGATACAACCTCGAGGGGATCCTCAGTCCGCCGATGCAGGCATTCATAGATCGACTCGAGGAGGCCGGCGACGAGATCGCAGCCCTCCACGAGAGCTTGTGCGCCCGGGAACCGGCGCACGCCGATCTCGAGATCCCGTCGCGAATCGTCGACAGCGTGACCCTATCGACAATGCACGGCTGCCCTCCGGACGAGATCGAGAAGATCGCCCGCTATCTGATCGAAGAGCGTGGCCTCCACACGACAGTGAAGCTGAACCCGACCCTCCTCGGGAAGGAGGCAGTCCTCGGGATCCTCCGCGACGACCTCGGCTACCGAGAGATCGACATCCCGGATTCGGTCTTCGAGCACGACCTTCGCTACGACCGGGCGATCGAGCTCATTCGCTCGCTCCGCGCCGCCGCGGCCGATCGCGGAGTCTCGTTCGGGGTGAAGCTCTCCAACACGCTGGCGATGGCGAACCACCGTGAGACCCTCCCGGGCGACGAGATGTACATGTCCGGCCGCGCCCTCTATCCAATCACGGTCAACCTCTTCCACCGGCTGATCGAGGATCTCGACGGTGAACTGAACGTCTCATACTCCGCCGGAGCCGACGCGCTCAACGTGGCCGATGTCCTTGCCGCCGGGGCGATCCCGGTGACCGTCGCCTCCGATCTCCTGAAGCCGGGAGGCTACGCACGCTTCGCCCAGTACATCGACCGGATCGGAGCGGCGCTCGACGCACGGGGAGCCAGCAACCTGGGGGCGTTCGCCGCCGATCGTCGGGAACACCTGGCGCGGATCGCCAAGTCGTCTCTCACGGAGCCACGCTACGCGAAGGCCTATCACCCACACGGTCTGCCGAAGGTCGAGTCGGCGCTCGACGCGTTCGACTGCATCGAGGCTCCGTGCGTTGCCCGCTGCGCCGTCTGCCAGGACGTCCCCGAATACGCACACTGCCTCGCCGAGGGAGATCCGGACCGAGCTCTCGCCGCGACCCTCCATCGAAATCCACTCCCCGGTGCCACCGGCTATGTCTGCACGAACCTCTGCCAGACTGGCTGCACGCGGAATGTCTACGACGAACCGGTCGCGATCCGTCGATTGAAGCGGTTCGCCGCCGAGTGTGGAGACGTCGCGTCGACGGCCGCAGCGTCGGCCGGCCGCAACGCCGCCGTGGTTGGAAGCGGCCCCTCCGGCCTCGCCGCCGCCTACTTCCTCGCGCTCAACGGGGTCGACGTGACCCTCTTCGAGGCGAAGGACCGGGCCGGCGGGATGCTGGCGATCGCACCGGCCTTCCGGCTGCCGGAGGCGATCGTTCGTGCCGACATCGCCCGGATCGAGGCGCTCGGCGTGACCATCGAGTGCGGACGTCCGATCGAGGTGTCCCCCGAGGAACTCCTCGCGCAGGGGTTCGATGCCGCCTATGTCGCCTGCGGCTTCGCGAAGGACGCGGGCCTGACGATCGACGGGATCGAGGCCGACGGCGTCGTCGGGGCGCTCGCATTCCTCGACCGCGTCGCGCATGAAGATCCGCCGGAACTCGGCGAGCGGGTCGTCGTCATCGGCGGGGGGAACACAGCAATGGACGCAGCGCGGACGGCGCAGCGCCTGACTGGCCGGCCGGCGACCGTCGTCTATCGGCGGAGCCGAGCGGAGATGCCGGCGGAGCTCGACGAAATCGACGATCTCCTCGCGGAGGGGAACGAACTCCTCGAACTCGCATCACCGATCGCTGTCCGCGTCGAGGAGGGGCGTGTCATCGGTCTCGAATGCATCCGAAACGAACTCGGCCCTCCGGGCGAAGACGGGCGCCGGCGGCCGATTCCGATCGACGGGAGCGAATTCGAACTCCCCGCGACCGCGATCCTCCTCGCCACCGGGCAGCGGACCGACACGCCGTTCCTCGGCGGAAGCGGCATCGTGGTCCACGACGGCGGGCGGATCCGAGTCGATGAGACGAGTGGCAAGACAAGTGTCGATCGGATCTACGCCGGCGGCGACATCGCCCGCGGACCGGCGATCATCATCGAGGCTTGTGCCGACGGCCGCCGGGCCGCCGAGGCGATCTGCCGAGAGCTCGGAATCCCGTTCGCCGCTCCGGCACTCCCGGAACGGACCGTTTCGGAGGAGGACATCCGCCGGCTGAAGGTCGCTCGCACGAAGAAGTCGGTGCAGAACCGGCCGAGCTTTCTCCCGGTTGACGAGCGGAAGGGATTCGACCTCGTCGAGGGGAGCCTCTCCGAACCGGCGGTTCGCGAGGAAGCGAAGCGCTGTTTGCAATGCCAGATCCTCTGTGATCGATGCATCGAGGTCTGCCCCAACCGCGCGAATCTCGCGATCCAAGTTCCGATCGTCGACAGCGCCGTACCGATCGTCGCAGCGAGCAACAACGGATGGGAGACCGTCGGCGAGGAGCGGGTGACGATCGCGCAGGCACGCCAGATCCTCCACGTCGATGACCTATGCAACGAATGCGGCAACTGCACCACCTTCTGCACCCACGAAGGGAGGCCGTTCGCCGACAAGCCGCGCCTCTTCCTCCGTCGCGAGGACTTCGAGGCCGAAACCGACAACGCCTTCTACGTCGATTCCAAGGGAATCGCACGCCGGGCCGGCGGGAAGAGCGAGACGCTCCGCCGAGACGACGATGGCTTCCGCTTCGAGTCGACGGCAATCCGTGCCCGGCTGACACCCGACTTCGCCGTCGAGTCGATCGAGCCGATCGCACCATTCGACGGTTCGGTCTCCCTACGGCCGGCGATCGAGATGGCCATCCTCCTCGTCGGGATCTCCGAGACGGCGGCCTATCTCCCGCTCGGAGCGGACTCGGAAGAGGGGAGGGGCTGATGGGACAGATCGCCGCCCTCCGCTGCGTCAGCTGTGGGTCCGAGTACGGGCCAGACCAGATCGAGTACACCTGCCCAGCGTGTGGTCCGCGGCGCGGAACGCTCGAGGTCCGATACGACTACGATCGTCTCCGTAGCGAGCTGACGCGCGACTCGTTCGCCCGGGCCGGTCTCGCATCGATGTGGCGCTATCTGCCGCTCCTCCCGATCACCGACGAGACGTCCATCCAACCGCTCCGCGTCGGGTGGACGCCGACCTATCGGTATCCCGAGTTCGCCAGCGAACTCGGGCTCTCCGCGCTCTATGTGAAGGACGACGGGCAAAACCCGACGGCGTCGTACAAGGACCGCGCCAGCTCGCTCGTCGTCATCAAGGCCCAGGAGAAGAACATGCCGGTCGTCACCTGCGCGTCGACCGGAAACGCCGCCAGCTCCCTCGCCGGCTTCGCGGCGGCGACGCCTCTGGAGACGATCATCTTCGTTCCGGAGAGGGCGCCCGAGGCGAAGGTCGCACAGCTCCTCGTCTACGGGGCGCGGGTCTTCCTCGTCCGCGGCTCCTACGACGTCGCCTACGATCTCGCCGCCGAGGCGGCCGAGGCGTTCGGCTGGTACAACCGCTCCGCCGCGGTCAACCCGAATCTCGTCGAGGGGAAGAAGACCGGCGCACTCGAACTGGCCGAGCAACTCGATTGGAATCCGCCCGACGTCGTGCTCGTCAGCGTCGGCGACGGCTCGGTGATCAGCGGGATCTGCAAGGGATTCGCCGAACTGCAGTCGATTGGACTGATCGAGCGGACGCCCGAGGTGATCGGCGTTCAGGCAGAGGGTTCGGCACCGATCGCCGATTCGTTCGCCCGCTTCGACGGAGGCGAAGTCGCGATCGAAGACGTCGAGGCATCGACGATCGCCGACAGTATCTGCGTCGGGGCACCGCGGGACATCGTCAAGGCGGTCACCTACGTGCACGCGAACGGCGGACGCTTCGTCACGGTGTCGGACGCCGCGATCCTCGGTGCAATCGTCGAACTGGCGCGGCGGACCGGCGTCTTCGCCGAGCCGGCCGGCGCAGCCGCTTTCGCCGGACTTCGCAAGCTGGTCACGGCGGGAGACCTCGCAGGGAAGTCAGCGGCGGTTATGATCACCGGGAGCGGATTGAAGGACGTCGCTTCGGCACGCCGCGCGATCGGAGAACCGGCGATTATCGATCCGACGCTCGCCGCCATTGAGGAGCATCTATGAAGGTCCGATTGACCGTCAATGGAAGACCGCTGGAGGGAGAAGCCGACGCCGAGACCCGGTTGCTCGACTTCCTCCGCGAAGACCTACAGCTGACCGGGACGAAGGAGGGCTGCGGCGAGGGCGAGTGCGGCGCGTGCACCGTGCTGATCGACGGACAACCGGTCAACTCGTGCCTCGTGCTCGCGCTTCAGGCCGACGGCTCTGACGTGTTGACGATCGAGGGGATCGCCGACGGTGACACGCTCCATCCGATCCAGCAAGCGTTCGTCGAGACGGGTGGAGTGCAATGCGGCTTCTGCACGCCCGGCTTCATCATGGCGGCCTACGCGCTCCTCAAAGCGACTCCGAATCCAACCGACGAGGAGATCCGCAGCGCCCTCGAGGGGAATCTCTGCCGGTGCACTGGCTACGAGAGGATCGTCGACGCCATCCGCCTCGCCGCCGGACGGATGCAGGGGGACGCATGATCGACGCCGTCGTCCTTGCGGCCGGTCTGGCGTCCCGGATGGGGGAGCCGAAACCGTTGCTCCCGATCGACGGCGAACCGGCTCTGAGTCGGATCCTCCGATCGATTCGCGAAGCGGGCATCCCCCAACCGATCGTCGTCCTCGGGGGACACTCAGCCGATCGGATCGAAGAGACAGTCGATCTGACCGACTGCACCGTCGTCGTCAACGACGCGCCGGAAACTGGAATGAGCCGATCCCTGTGTCTCGGTCTCGATGCGCTCTCCCCCGACGCCGCAGGCCTGCTCGTCTTTCACGCCGACATGCCATTCATCCGCGTCGAGACCATCCTTGCCGTCCTTCGCGCCGCCGAACGGGGTGCACAGATCGCCGCGCCAATCTGTGAGAAGCAGCGCGGTTTCCCTGTCTTCTTCCGCCGTGCACACGTCTCGGAGCTTCGGCACACGTTGGCCGGCGACGCCGGCGGGCGGGACTACATCGATGCCCACCGAGAAGCGCTCGAGTCCGTCGTCGTCGACGATCCAGGCGCCGTCCACGACATCGATCGACCGGCGGACCTCGCCGCCTGGGAAGGAGACCGCGCATGCGCTACCAGCAGGTAGTCGACGAAGCGGAGCTGCTCACAGCCCTGTCCGATCCGGCCGCTGCGATCCTCTCCGGGGGGACCGATCTCCTCGTCAAGATCCGCGGGGGAGTCGCGGCGCCGGAAACGCTCCTCGACATCGGCCGGATCCCGACCCTCAGTGGAATCCGTGAATCGAACGGTTCGATCGAGATCGGCGCGGCGACAACGGAGACCGAGATCCTCGCCTCGTCGATCGTCCAGGAGACGCTCCCCGTTCTGACAACGGCCCTCGCGGGCCTCGGGTCGATCCAGATCCGGAATCGGGGGACCCTCGGCGGGAACCTGGCGAACGCGTCGCCGGCCGCCGACAGCGCGATCCCGCTCCTCCTGTACGATGCGGAACTCGATCTCGTCGGACCGAACGGACCTCGGACCGTTCCGCTCGACGGATTCTTCCTCGGCCCCGGGAAGACCGCGCTCGAACCCGGAGACTACATCCGGACGATCCGCGTGCCGATTCCCGAGCCGGGGTGGTGCCCCTTCTATCACAAGGTCGGGAAGCGTCGCGCATTGACGATCGCCATCGCTTCGGTCGGAGCGCTGATCCGGATCGAGGGTGATCGAATCGTCGGCGTGCGATTCGCCGCCGGATCGGTCGCCCCGACGCCAATCCGGCTCCATGCGGTCGAGGAACGGATTCGGAGCAACGCGCTGACAGAGGAAGTCGTCGACGAAGCGAGGCGCCTCGCCATGGAGAGCGTCTCGCCGATCGACGACGTCCGAGCGACAGCAGATTACCGCAGGTGCGTTGTAGGGGACCTAGTGGCAAGAGCGCTCCGGCTCGCTCCCTGATTCCCGACCTCTCGACACGCCGAGCGCCGTTCCGCTATGCTGGGTCCAAGGCTCACTCCGAGGAGGTCAACATGAATCGAATCCGACGGATCGCCGCGACGATCGCGCTGGGCGGCGTGCTCGCGCTCGTTGCCGGCTGTTTCCTCCTCAGTCGGCCGCCGACCGCGTCGTTCGTCGTCCTCTATAACGTGACCGAAGATCCTCTCGTCGTCGATCTCGACGCCTCGGCCTCTTCGGATCCGGACGGCGACGCGATCGCTGCGTACCTATGGACGTTCGGCGATGACGTGGAGATCCTCACTCCTCTCGCCTACTCACGCCTCGTCACCGTTCCGGTCCTGCGCGTCCGCTATCCGTTCGAAGGCGAGTTCGCGATCACGCTGTTCGTTCGAGACGAGCGCGGTCTGACGTCCGAGGCGGGGCAGACGGAGACGATCCTCCTACCGAATCTTCCCGTCGGGCCGACGCCGTAGGCAGAGGCGCAGCCGAGGCTCACGATCACGTATCGGGCGAGTGGCGCTTCGAGTAGTAGACGATCTCCGGGTGGGCGATGAACCCGATCCGCTCGAAGAAGGCCATCGATTCCACGTTCCATCCTTCGATCAGACAGGTCACGATCTCGATTCCCCGCTCGAGGAGTCGCGCTTCGACAGCGCCGACGAGCGCGGTTCCGATTCCGCGACCGCGGTGCTCCGGGAGGACGGCCAGCCGATTGATCCAACCCTTCCGGCCGTCGTGCGTACCGAGGACGGCACCGATCAGCACGCGGTCCTCCTCCGCTGCGAGGAAGACCGCGCCGTCGCCCTCCAATTCGCGGCCGATCCGATCCCTTTGATCCCGCCCGTGCGGACGATAGGGGAGTTCGGATGCCTCCCAAAGCGCGACCAACCCGTCGTAGTCCTCTGACGTCAGGTCTCGGATCCGCATCGACTCCCTCCTTCCGCCGCACGTGCAGGCACAGGGTATCCGATCGCTTGCACCTCTCAAGACCGCCGACATCGGCCCGGACACGCCTCCCCTGTGCAGGGGTCGGACGGCCTCCCTCCGTGTCGGTGCGGATCGTAGCATTCCGAGGAAGGAGGGTGAGCGAGATGAGGATCCGTATCGCACTGCTCGTGATGCTGCTCGGATTCGCTGTGGCGTTGCCATGCATGGCGGAGCTCGAGCCGGCGCTCTTCTCGATCGGATTCGCCGTCGGCGTTCCGTATGGGCTGCCCGTTGATTGGTCCGGTTCCTTCACGACCCTCACCGGAGAGGCGCTCATCTCTCGCAACCTGACCGTCGCCTTTGACTTCGGGACCTACCCGGCCTCCTTCCCCGATCTCTATGAGGGAAGCGTCTCCCTCCTCGTGAAGGGCTGGCTCGGTGCAGCGAGCCTCTTCGCCGGAGGCGGACTGACCGGCCGTTGGCACGACGTCGGCGCGACGTGGGTCGGTGTTCCGCACCTGAATCTGAAGGCCGGCGCGCAGGCGTGGCTGCTCGAGTCGCTGGCGTTCGTCATCCAGGCACGCACCATCGAACCCCTTCCGGTCAGCTGGGCGCTGACACCCGAGTTCTCGCTCGGCATCTCCGTCGCTTTCGGACGCGCCCGTCCGGGGACGACCTCCGTCGACGGAGCGATCCTTTGGCTCCTCGTCGGCCTCGGCGTCGCAGCAGCGATCGCCTTCCTCCCGCGTATCTAGCCGGCAGAGAGCATGTGAAGCACTGCCCCTCCGATGGCACGGATGTCCCTCTTCAATTGCGTTTGGACTTGTGCTATACTGAAGGCTCGCGCCGATAGTACCGAGTAGAAGCGCGAAAAGAAGGGAACTACAAGAGACCGAGAATGGATCGGGGGCCCGAGGGGGCGTCCGATTCTGTCTGATTGTCGGAGGCGTCTACGCCCCAGGAGATGTCGATGAAAGAGTCGAAGGCGACGATCAACCTAAGCAAGAATCTGAGTGCGAAGCCGGAGGAGGACCGTAAGACGGCGGCACGCTCCTCGCGATCGGACAACCCGATCCGCACCTACTTCGGGGAGATCAGTCGCGTCCCGCTCCTCACCCGCGAAGACGAAGTCCGTCTCTCGAAGCGGATCGAGAGCGGCGACACGCAAGCGAAAGAGGAGCTCGCCGAGGCGAACCTCCGCCTCGTCGTCTCGATCGCCAAGAAGTACCGGGGATGCGGTCTCCCATTCCTCGACCTGATTCAGGAGGGCAACCTCGGCCTGATGAAGGCGATCGAGAAGTTCGACTACACCAAGGGCTACAAATTCTCGACCTACGCCACATGGTGGATCCGGCAGGCGATCCTTCGCGCGATCACCAATCGGTCCCGGACGATCCGTGTCCCGACGCACATCAACGAGTTGATCCGAAAGATCTATCAGGTCGAGCGGAACTACCTGAAGGAGACCGGCGAGCTTCCGACGCCGGAGAACCTCGCCACCGAACTCGAAACGACCGTCGAGAACATCATCAAGGCGAAGAAGACGGCCCAGAGCATGACCTCGCTCGACATGCCGATCGGACACGATGACGACGGATCCGTCCTCGGGGACTTCATCGAGGATGCCTCGGTCGAGTCTCCGGAGCGCGAGACGTTCGAGCACCTCTTGGTGCAGGAGCTGGAGCGGGCCCTCGACGAACGGCTGACCGATCGAGAACGGCGGATTCTCGAACTTCGCTACGGGCTGAACGACTACCAGCCGAAGACGCTCGATGAAGTCGGAATTGAGTTCGGAATCAGCCGTGAGCGCGTCCGTCAGATTCAGAAGGAGGCGCTCGCCAAGCTGCAGGACTCCTCGCTGAAGCGCCGCCTCGAATGGTTCAAGCTTCTGTCTGAAGCGGCGTAGCCTCCGATAGCGGCTCGCGGTGACCGCAGTCCTTGTTCGTGCAGCGGAGTTCCTCGCCTTTCTTCTCGACCAAGACCCCGGCGTCGCAGTCGGGGCAGTGCTTGACCGGCTTCTCGCTGACCGCGTACCGGCAATCCGGGTATCGGTTGCAGCTGTAGAAGATCCGGCGGCGCTTCGACGAATACTTCTCGACCAGCTCCCCCTCGCCGCACTTCGGGCACGGGATGCCAGTCGAAACAGGCGCCGTCGCTCCGCACTCGGGATCGGTGCACTTGTAGTAGCGCCCGAAGCGCCCGGTCTTCAGCTCCATCTCGCCGCCGCACGTTGAGCAAGGGATCGTCTGGCTGTGCTCCTCGGCCGCCGCAGCGAGAGCATCCTTCACCTTGACCCCTTCCGCGTCGTAGCGGACGGGGAGGGTCGGAGGCAGATTGACCGTGTTCCGGCAGGTTGGGTAGTCGGTGCATCCGAGGAAGAAGGAGCCCTTCCAGTAGCGTAGCTCCATCGGCGATCCGCAGACGTCGCACGTCACGTCGGATGGAACCTGAAAGACTCGCTTGCCCCCACCGTCGATCTCCGCTTCCAACGTGGAGAGACGCTCCGAGAACGGACCGTAGAATTCGTTCAGGGCGTCGAGACGTGACATGTCCCCTTCCTCGATGTCGTCGAGATCCTCCTCCAGGTGGGCGGTGAACCGCGGCGTAACAGTCTCGACGAAGTGGCGCTGAAGGAAGTCGATTACCATCTGCCCGAGGAGCGTCGGCCGGAGGCTTCCGCCGTCCTTGATCGCATACCCGCGGTCCTGGATCACCGAGATGATCGAAGCGTAGGTGCTCGGACGGCCGATCCCCTCCTTCTCGAGGAGGTTGATCAAGCCTGCCTCGCTGTAGCGCCGGGGCGGTTCGGTGAACTTCTGGCGCGACTCGAGATCCTCGAGCTTGACCGCATCGCCCTCGTGAACGTCCGCAGGAATCGGGCTGTCCTTCGTCCGCTGCTCGGGGAGAGCGCGGAGGAATCCGTCGAACCGGAGGACGCTTCCGGATGCCTCGAGCGTGTAGCGACCGGCCTCAAGGACGATCTTCCGCTGCCGGTAGACCGCCGGAGCCATCTGGGTCGCGAGGAACCGTCCGTAGATCAGCCCGTAGAGTTTCTGCTGATCGGGCGACAGGTGCTCCGCGATCGACGCGGGTGTTCGGGATTCGTCGGTCGGGCGAATCGCCTCGTGCGCGTCCTGCGATCGCCGCTTGTTCTTGAACGTCCGAACCTTCGCCGAGAGGTACTCTTTCCCGTACGACGACGCGATCACTTCTCGCGCCTGCTCGACCGCCGCCTCCGAGACACGGACCGAATCGGTTCTCATGTACGTGATCAATCCCTCGGTCCCCTCGGGCAGCGCGATCCCCTCGTAGAGCTCCTGCGCGATCCGCATCGTCCGTCTCGGGGCAAATCCCAGCTGTGACGAGGCCGCCTGCTGCAACGTGCTCGTGATGAACGGCGGCGAGGGGTTCCGCTTCCGTTCCTTCTCCTCGACCTGGGCCACGCGAATCTCGTTCGCATTCCGGATCTCAGCGACGATCGCTTCGGCCGTCTCCCCGTTCGGGATCGCCAGCTTCGCCCCATCCTGTTTCGTCACCGAAGCGACGAATGGCTCACCGTTCGTCAGGTGTGCGTCGATCTCCCAGTATTCCTCCGGGATGAATGCCGTGATCTCGGCCTCTCGATCGCAGAGGAATCGGAGAGCAACCGACTGGACGCGCCCGGCGGACAGGCCGGCGAATCGATTCCCGGCGATCGTGCGCGACAACAATGGACTGACGAGATACCCCATCAGCCGGTCGAGAATCCGGCGGGTCCGCTGCGCCTCGACCTTCTTCAGATCGATCGCGCCAGGCGATTTCAGCGCATCGAGGATCACCGGCTTCGTGATCTCGTTGAAGACCGGCCGAGCGAATGCGCTTTCGTTCTTGACGACCCGGTTGAGAATCGTGAACAGGTCGTAGGCGATCGCCTCGCCTTCGCGGTCATGGTCCGTCGCCAGATAGACGTGCTCGGCATCCTTGGCGGCTTCGCGGAGCTCCGTCACGAGCTTGCTCCGCTTCGTCTCGAACTTCGCGTCGAATCCCTTCTCGACGTTCACTCCAAGGTCGTTCTTCGGCAGATCCCTGACGTGTCCCTGCGACGAGAGGACTCGGTAGTCCTTCCCAAGGTACTGGCCGATTGTGCGCGCCTTGGTCGGCGACTCGACGATGATTAGCTTCTTCAATCCCACAGGCTCCTTTCGAAGTGGCCCATTATACAGATGCTTCTTTCGCTGTCGAGGAGACCGATGTCCGCCGCATGGAGGCGGATTGGGCATGACCTTCGGGCGGTTCGTACAATCGATCGAGGAAGAGGTGGACCATGAACTACGTTGTCGTCGAAGGACTCCCGGCCGTCGGGAAGAGCGAGGTGCTTGCGCTCCTCGAGCGCTTCTATCCCGAATCCGTTCGCGTTCTGCCGGAGCTCGTCAAGGAGATCGTCGAACGCGAATCGATCGACCTGTTCCGCGATCGAGAGAACCTGACTTCCGCGATCGCCGCCGCACTCCCACGACGGCGGGACCAGATCCGGGAGATCCTCGATCGTGGGTTCCTATGCCTCGAGGAGTCGCATCTCGGCGTTCATCGCGCCTACTCGCTCGCACTCGAAGACGCCGGTTTCGTCGACACCTACGCAACGCTTCGCGACGCGCTCCCGCAGCCGGACGCGTTCATCCGACTGGAGATCCCGACAGCCGCCTCCCTCGAACGGCAGCGGGCCCGCGGCACGCCGGGATTCGAGGTCGGAACGGACGCACTCGCCCGGATGCTCGAAGAACTCGATCGCTGGCACACGGACAACCGATCCGAGCCGATCCGAATCGATGCCGATCGACCGGCACACGCCATGGTCGCGGAGCTGACCGACCGACTCGGCCTCTCGTACGGCGTCCGCCGCGATCGGCTCGACGAGACGTTCGACATCCTCCTCCTCCTCGGCCGGCCGGCGAGCGGGAAGAGCGAGTTCATCGACTTCATGAACCACTGCCCTCCGGCCCGGCGTGCCGAGGCGTTCCGGATCGCGCCGTTCGACGTCGTCGACGACTTCCCGATCCTCTGGGAGCGCTTCGAGGACGACGACACCTGGGAACGGCTCGGACGACAGCGCCTCCACTCGAAGCGCTGTAACGGGAACTACGCCGTCACCGACGACGGGCTCTGGAGCTTCCTGATCGACAAGATCGTCCGCCGCGTCGACGCGTTCGCGTCCGCGTCCGCACAAACCCGTCGAACCCTGATCATCGAGTTCTCGCGCGGTGGCCCGAGCGGCTACGCTGACGCACTGGCTCGGCTCCCCGCGACAATCCTCCGGCGCGCGGCGATCCTCTACGTCTCCGTCTCGTTCGAGGAATCCTGGCGACGAAACATCGCCCGCTACGACGAGAAGCAACGCGACGGGATCCTCACCCACTCGGTCCCCCGCGAGGAAATGGAGCGGACCTACGGCGTCGACGACTGGGGATCCATCGCCAGCGAACCGCACGGGGAAATCGACGTACGCGGGATTCGGGTTCCCTACGCCACGATGCACAACGAGCCGGAGTCGATCGACCCCGCCGTGCTTGGCGAGCGATACGCGCGAGCGCTCGGCCCGCTGTACGACGCGTGGCGCGGTGTTCGAACCTAGGGCAGGACCTCGTCGAAGACGCGAGCGAAGTTCCGGTGGCAGACCTTCTCGATCTGATGCTCGTTCAGACCCGCTTCGTGGAGGAGCGGGGCGAACAGCCGGTAGTCGGCGACGCCTTCGATCCCTTCCGGCGTCTGGGCGATCCCGTCGAGATCTCCGCCGAAGCCGACGCAGTCCTCGCCGCCGACATCGATCGCATGCATGAGGTGCTTCGCCACCCAGTCGAGCGACGGACGTGGAATCTTCAGCGCCTCCTCACGGAGCCGCTCCCGCTCCTCGTCGGAGACGCCCGGCTTCTGTGCCGCTCGGAAGAGCGGCGTCTGGCGTTCGTGCACCGCCGGATCGAGGAACGCCGGTGCGAGGTTGATCCCCATCACGCCACCACGATCGGCCAGCGCGCGGATCATCCGATCGGTCAGATTCCGAAGGCTCGGGCAGAGCGCTCGGCAATCGGAATGACTGGCGATGAACGGCTTCGTCGCCATCCGGCAGACGTCCTCGAATGCCGAATCGGAAAGATGAGAGACATCAACCATGATGCGAAGCTCCTCCGCCAGACCGAGGAGCCGTTCGCCCTCCGCGGTTAACGGCGTGTCCTCGCCGAACGCCGTTCCGGAGAACGGGTTGTCCTTCCACGCGAAGATCAGATCGCGCACCCCCAGATCGGCGAAGTTCCGGAGTCGTTCGGCCTTCCCATCCAACGGATCGGCTCCCTCCAGCCCGAGGATCGCCGCGATCGGTCCTCCGTCGAACGCCCGTTTCAGGTCATTACGGGTCCGGGCGATCCGCATGCCACCCTCGGTCGCTTCGGTCATCGCTGCGATCGCTCGGATCATCGCCTCGGCCCGCTCCGCTTCCTCTCCAGGGTGGCGCTCGCTGAGAACGAAGCAGGCGAAGATCTGGGCGCGGATGCCGGCGGTTTCCATCGCCGGGAAGGTGACATGCGCAGGCGCGTCGTCCCGAAGGAAGTCGACACCGTCGTCGAGGACCTTCATTACGGTGTCGCAGTGCGCGTCGAAGAAACGGGAGGTCGTCGCCGGCTCAGTCATCGCACCACGCGTGCCACAGCGTCGATCTCGAGGATCGCACCCTTCGGGAGCGCCGACGCTTCGATGCATGTCCGCGCCGGCGGTGCTTCGGGGAAGTACGACGCGTAGACGGCGTTGACCGCGCCGAAGTCCCCCATGTCCCGAAGATAGAGCGTCACCTTGACGACGTTCGCCATCGTCGCACCGGCCGCGGCGAGAATCGTCGCGACGTTGTCGAGCGCTTGACGGGCCGCGGCTTCCGGGCTGTCATCGACGAGTTCGCCGCTCGGCGTGAGCGGGATCTGGCCCGACGTGAAGACCCACTCCCCGGCGCTCGCCCCTTGCGAGTAGGGGCCGAGCGCCGCGGGAGCCTCGGTGGTATGGATCCGATCGTCGGGCATCCTAGGAGATGACGCCGAGCTCGCGTCCGACCTTGACGAACGTCTCGACCGAGAAGTCGAGATCCTCCTGCGTGTGCGCCGCGGAGAGCATCGCCCGGATCCGCGCCTTCCCTCGGGGCACAGTCGGGAACGCGATCGCCGTGGCGAAGACGTCCTCCTCGAAGAGCCGCTTCGAGAAGGCCCACGCCGTGTCCGCTTCGCCGAGCATCACCGGCGTGATGGGCGTTTCGCTCTCGCCGGTATCGAAGCCGAACTCCTGGAGCTTCGCCTTGAAGTAGTCGCCGTTTGCCCATAGCTTCCGAACCGGCTCATCCGATTCCTCGAGGATGTCGATCGCCGCGATACACCCTGCGACGTCGGCCGGAGTCGATGCCGACGAGAAGAGGAATGGACGCGCCTGCTGGCGGAGGATTTCGATCAGCCTCTCGCTTCCGGCGACGTAACCACCCATCGAGCCGAACGCCTTGGAGAAAGTCCCGCCTTCGATGTCGACGCGGCCGTGAAGGTTGAAATGGTCGACGATCCCGCGTCCGCTTCGGCCGAGAACGCCCTCGCCGTGTGCGTCGTCGACCATCACCATCGCGTCGAATTTCTCGGCCAACTCGACAATGGCGGGAAGCGGCGCAAGATCTCCGTCCATCGAGAAGACGCCGTCGGTGATGATCAGCTTCTTCGGGATGTCCTTATGCTCTTCCAGCTTCTCCGCCAGGGCCGCCATGTCACGATGCGGGAAGATGACCCGTTGCGCCTTCGTCAGCCGGACTCCGTCGATGATCGACGCGTGGTTCAGCTCGTCGGTGAACAGGACGTCTTCCTTGCCCATGAGGAGCGGAATCGTCGCGAGGTTGGCGTACAGGCCGGACTGGAACGACAGTGCCGCTTCGGTCCCCTTGAACTCCGCGATCCGTCGCTCGAGCTCGATGTGAATGCTCTGCGTTCCAGCAATCGAGCGAACCGCGCCTGGCCCGACGCCGTAGTCTTCGATCGCCTTCTTCGCCGCCGCGCGGAGCCGCTCGTCGTTGGCGAACCCGAGGTAGTTGTTCGAGCAGAGATTGAGGACGCGCTTCCCCTCAATCGTCACCCAAGACTCGTTCGCGCCTTCGATCGTACGGATCGTGTTGTAGAGCCCCTTCTCGCGCAGACCCGCGAGCGTCTGATCGATGAAATCCTGCTTCCCCATCGGACGTTCCTCCTCGTTCTTCTTGCCGGTGTCGTGTGATTCTAGGCGACGATTTCGACCGCCGCCATGCCGTTCGCTTCCTATCCGTCTGGTTCGAGCGATCCGAGGATCTCGTACGCGCGGCGGATGTGGGGGATCGCAATCGAACCCCCAACGATCAGGGCGATCCCCAGTGCCTCGCCGATCTCTTCGACGGAGGCTCCAGCCTCGATCGCTTCAGTGATGTGATAGCGGATGCAGTCGTCGCAACGGAGGACCGTCGATGCCACCAGGCCGAGAAGTTCCTTCGTCCGCTTCGGCAGCGCTCCGTCCTCGTAGACGTCCTGATCGAGGGCGAAGAACCGCTTCACCGGGAGACCGGCTTGCTCGAGGACGATCTTGTTCAGACGGTCCCGGCGCTCGGCGTACTCGCTCGTGCTCTCCACGATCGTTCCTCCCCTTCGCTCCCGATCAGACGGGCCTCCGCGCGATCGAGAATCCGTCGGCTTTCGGCGTAGGTCAGCCGTTTCCGTGCGCCATCGGCGTCGAGCCAAGCCGCATCGGCGTGCTCACTCGACAGCCGGATCTTCTCCGCGTCTACTCCGGCGAGGAAGTAGACGACCGTCTTCGCAATCGTCCTTCCCTCTCGATCGAACCGGTATGCGCTGACCTCTCGGAATCCGGGGATCGGCTCCAGCATGTCAATCCCCGTCTCTTCCTCAACCTCGCGACGGGCCGTCTCCAGCTCGTCCTCGCCCGGCTCGATCCGACCCTTCGGGAAGGCCCAATGGCCGCCATTCCGGTGACGGAGAAGGAGATAGTGCCTTCGGTCGTCGAACCGGCGGAAGAGGACGAACCCTGCCGATCGTTCTTCGCCCTCTTCCGGGTCGACGTCAGGTGATGTCGACTTCATGACCGCCTCGATCGTAGACGCGTGGGTAGAGTCCGAGGCTCCGCAGCTCCCGCAGCAGCACGCGGAACGATTCGGGCAGACCGGGCTCGGGGAATTCCTCGCCCTTGAGGATCGCCTTGTACAGCTGGATCCGTCCCCGCGTGTCATCCGACTTGACCGTCAGCATCTCTTGGAGGAGCGCGGCGGCCCCGTACGCTTCAAGCGCCCAGACCTCCATCTCCCCAAGCCGCTGTCCGCCGAATTGCGCCTTCCCGCCGAGCGGCTGTTGCGTGATCAGCGCATACGGTCCGGTCGAACGGGCATGGATCTTCTCGTCGGCGATGTGCTCGAGCTTGAGGATGTACATATAGCCGACGGTGATCGGACGGCCGAACGGCTTCCCCGTCCGCCCATCACGCAAGACCACTTTCCCGTTGTGGTCGTCGCCTTCGGCGAGGCCAGCCTTCTCCCGCTCCTCGTGTAGCTGCTGGAGGATCTCCTCCTCCGCCGCGCCGTCGAAGATCGGCGTCGCTACGAGCTCGTCGCGCAGGTGGGCGAGCCACCCGAGATTCGCTTCGAAGATCTGACCGAGGTTCATTCGCGACGGAACGCCCATCGGATTGAGGACGATGTCAACCGGCGTGCCGTCCGGGAGGAACGGCATCTCCGCCATCGGGCGGATCGTCGAGATGACGCCCTTGTTGCCGTGCCGCCCGGCAAGCTTGTCACCGATCGAGATCGTCTTTCGCTGAGCGACGAAGACCTTCACCAGATCATTGACTCCGGCGTCGAGTTCGTCCCCCTGATCGCGGGAGAACTTCTTCACCTTGATGACCTTCGCCGTCCCGGCGACCGGCCGCATCCGGAGCGAGGTGTTTCGCACGTTCCGGGCCCGCTCGCCGAAGATCGATCGGAAGATCTTCTCCTCCGGCGTCGGTTCCGACTCGCCGCGCGGCGTGATCTTGCCGACAAGGATGTCGCCCGTCCGGACGACCGTTCCCTCGCGGACGATTCCGTCCTCGTCGAGGTTCTTCAGATCCTCTTTCGAGATGTTCGGGATGTCGGCGGTGATCTCTTCGGGGCCGAGCTTCGTCTCCTCGGCCTTCACCTCGAATTCCTCGATGTGGATCGAGTCGAGCAGGTTCTCGCGCACGAGGCGGTCACTGATGACGATCGCATCCTCGTAGTTGTAGCCCTCGTACGGCATGATCGCGACGAGCAGATTTCGCCCCAACGCCAGTTCGCCGTACTCGCTCGACGGACCGTCGGCCAGAAGGTCCCCCGTCTTCACCTCGTCGCCTTCGGCGACCATTGGGCGCTGGTGGAGGATCGTGTCCTGGTTCGAACGGTCGAAGTTGACGAGTGGATGTGCCGTCTTCTTCCGCCCCTTTTTGACTACGATCTGTTGGGCATCGACCTCTTCGACCACACCGTCTTCGTCGGCGACGACGAGCATTCCCGAGTCCATCGCCGCCTGCCGCTCCAACCCCGTCCCAACGCGAGGGGCCTCCGGGCGGAGGAGCGGGACCGACTGGCGCTGCATGTTCGCCCCCATCAGGGCGCGGTTCGAGTCGTCATGCTCGAGGAACGGGATCAGCGCCGAGGAGACGCCGACGAGCGCCTTCGGCGAGACGCCGATGTAGTCGACCTCCTTCGGCGGGACCAGGCGGACCTCCTCGCGGCCGGTCCGGACCTCGACCCGCTCGCCGAGGAGCTTGCCGTTCTTCCCGATCGCCGCCGTCGCCGGGGCGATCATATGTCTCTCCTCGTCGTCGGCCATCAGATAGACGATCTCGTCGGTCACCTTCCCGTTCTTGACCTTCCGGTACGGTGCGATCAGGAACCCGTAGTCGTTGACGCTCGCGTAGCAGGCGAGCGACGTGATCAGTCCGATGTTCTGGCCCTCCGGCGTCTCGATCGGACAGATCCTCGCGTAGTGAGACGAGTGGACGTCACGAACCTCGATCTTCGCGCGACGCTTGGTCAGGCCGCCGCCGAGGGCATTCAGCCGACGCTTGTGCGTCAACTCGGTCAGCGGATTCGTCTGCTCAAGGAACTGCGAGAACCGCCCGGTATAGAAGAGCTGATTGATCGCGCCCTGCACGGTCCGCGTCGAGATCAGCCGGCGGATCGTATCCTTCTCGTCGAGGGCGTACTTCGACAGCTTGTCCCGTGCGATCCGCGCCATCCGAACCAGGCCCGTCCGCAGTGCGTTTTCGGCAAGCTCGCCCGGGAGACGCACCCGCTTGTTCGCCAGATGGTCCTTCTCGTCGAGGAGCGTCTCGTCGAACGGCACCTCGATCAAGAGCCCAATCGTCCGAACGATGTCGGCGAGGTAGAGGACCGGCTGCTTCAGCGCCATCCCGAGCTTCCGGTTGACCTTGAACCGACCGACCTCGGAGAGCTGATAACTCGTCGGGTGGAAGTAGAGGTTCTCGAGATACTCGCCCATCTGGACCGGCGACGATCGATCCGACGGACGGAGTTTCCGGTAGACGGCGCGGAGCGCCTCCTCCTGCGTTGTCGACTGATCTTCCTCGAGCGCCTTCTGGACGTAACGATTCACGAGCCGGATCGACTTCAGCTTCGCCGCCTCAAGATCGGCCAGATGTGATTCCTGCAGTGTCTGGCCGGCCAGCAACAAAGGCTCCTCTGCCTTCTTCGGCATGATCTCGTCGACCGAAAGGTAGCCGACGTACGATTCCAGCCGCTCCGCCGTCACCGGCGTGACGTCAAACGAGTAGTAGCGCCGGATCCGATCCGCATCGAACCCGAGTGCCTTGAGGAGCGTCGCGACGCTCACTTTCCCTTTTCGGTCCAGGTTCGCACGAAGCGTCATCCGCCGCGTATCGAGGAGAATCTCCAGCCACGCGCCGAGTTCGGGGAGGATGTGCCCCTTGTATTGGTTGACGTCCTCCTGCGTGAAGTAGGCGCCCGGAGCACGCGTCAGCTCGTTGACGAGCGCATTTTCGGAGCCGTTGATGATGAACGTACCGCGGCCCGTCATCATCGGGAAGTCGCCGATGTAGAGTTCCGTCTCCTGAAGAAGCTTCCCCTCCTGAAGGAGGCGCGCCGTCACGCGCAGGGGGCGTGCGAACGTCAGGTCCTTGTCCTTGCACTCAAGCTCGGAGTTCCGCGCCTCTCCGAGATATGGGTCGACGAACTCCAGCACCAGGCCGTCCTTGCCGTGCCCCACGATCGGCGTGATGTCGCCGAAGGCACGTGTGATGCCGTTCTCGACGAAATCGTTGAACGACGTACGGACGTCGGCAAGGAAGTAAGGCGGGGGAAGGATCTCTTGGATCTGTCCGTAGGACCTTCGCTCTCGGTATCTCATGATCTCCCCTTGAAAGGACGCTCTGCCTCAAGGCGGCCGCGGCCACCCTAAGGCAGGCGTACGTAAGCAGCATGCTCTCCGGATCGTTGATCCACCCGGCGGTTACTGCAACTCGATCTCAGCTCCGGCCGCCTCCAGCTTCTCCTTGATGCTCGTCGCCTCGTCCGGGCTGACGTCTTCCTTGATCGTCGCCGGGAGACTGTCCGCTAGCTCCTTGCACTCCTTGAGGCCCTTGCCGGTGATCTCCTTGATCTCTTTGATCACTTGGATCTTCTTCTGGCCGGCGCTCGTCATGACGACCTTGAGCGTCTCCGCGCCACCACCGGCGTCACCGTCGCCGCCGCCAGCGGCCGGAGCCGCTGCGACCGCCACCGGGGCCGCCATCGCTGCCGAGACGTTGAACCGCTCCTCGATCATCTCGACGAGCTCGGCGAGATCCTTCACCGACATCTCCTCGATCTGCTGGAGGATGTCTTCCTTTGCCATTCCTTATGCCTCCTCTTCCTGCTCTTCTTCTGGTTCGGTTGTTTCTTCTACCGGCTGCTCAGGCGCATCGGCCGTGTCCACATCAGCGTCTGGCGCCTCCTCGGGAGCTTCCTCTTCCTTGGCGGATTCCTCGGCGTCCGTGGACGCCGGCTCCTCCTCCGAGGTCTCGGCTTCCTGAGTCTCAGGTTCGTCGTCTTCGGCGGCTTCCTGTTCCGCCGGGGACTCCTCCTCCTGAGGCGCCTCTTCCGCCTTTGCCTCCGGTTCTGGCTGCGAATCCGGCTCCTCCGCGCGCCTCTTGGCAACTTCGGAGAGAAGCAGAGCCAGTTCGCGAATCTTCGCCTGCAGCATGAACGCCATCGCCCGCATTGGACTCGACAGGAGCATCGCCAGCTTCGCGAGCAGCTCCTCGCGAGACGGAAGCGTCGCGTACCGGGCGACCTCGCTCTCCAGAACGAGCGTCCCTTCGAAGACGCCCCCCTTCAGCTCGTAGCGGGGGGCGTAAGTCTTTCGGCATTCCTCGCTCAGCTTGAATGCAATCGCAGGATCTTCGTACCCGAACGCGATGCTGATTGGGCCGGCGAACAGCTCGGCCAGACCTTCGATCCCGGCCTCATCCGCCGCGATCCGCGCCAACGTATCCTTGACGACGCGGTACTCGAGTCCCTCTTTGGTGAACTTCTCGCGGAGTTCGACCATCTCGTTGGCGGTCAGCCCACGGTAGTCTGCCAGGACCACGGAGATTGCGCTCTCGAGCTTCTCCTTCAGGTGTGCGACTTCATCGATCTTCGTCTGTGTCGGCATCCTGTTCTCCTAGCCCACCGCGTCCACAATCGACTGAACTTCAGCGGAGTCGAGGACGATTCCCGGGCCCATCGTCGAGGAGATACTCAGCTTCTTGACGTACCGCCCTTTGAGTCCCTCTTCCGGCTTCCGCTCCGCGATGCTCTCGATCACGGCAATAAGATTCTCCTTCAGCGCGTTCTGCTCGAACGACGTCTTTCCGAAGACCGAGTGAACGACCCCGTACCGATCGGTCCGAAACTCGATCATTCCGCGCTTCAGCTCGCCGATCACCTGGCCGACGTCCTTCGTAACGGTCCCCGTCTTCGGGCTCGGCATCAGGCCGCGCGGCCCGAGGACCTTCCCGAGCTTCCCGACGACCGGCATCATGTCCGGCGTCGCGACGACCTTGTCGAACTCGAACCAACCGTCCTGGATCTGCTTCGCCAGATCCTCGCCGCCGACGTAATCGGCGCCGGCCTGCTCGGCCTCGCTGACCGACTCGCCCTTCGCGAACGCGAGGACTCGTACGGTCTTTCCGGTACCGTGCGGCAGGTTGACCGTCCCGCGGACGACGACCTGGCTCGGACGGATCCCGAGGCTCATCGCCAATTCGGCTGTTTCATCGAACTTCGCCGTCGCGCCGGCCTTCAGCTTCTCGATCGCTTCATCGATGCCGTAGACCGTTTCCGGTGGGGCGAGCGTCGCGACTCCCTGGTATCGCCTGCTTCGCTTCACGCGTCCACCACCTCGATTCCCATGTTGCGCGCCGTCCCTTCGATGATCTTCATCGCCGATTCCATCTTGTAGGTGTTCAGATCGGGCAGTTTCCGCTCAGCAATCCGGCGGACCTGCTCCGTGGTGATCCGAGCAACCTTCATCCGATTCGGCTCCGGTGATCCGGCCTGGACTCCCGCCGCCATCTTGATCAGCTCGGCGGCCGGGGGCTGCTTCAGGATGAAATCGAAGGTCCCCTGCATGTGAACCGAGATGACGACCGGAATGATCGTCCCAGGGGTTTCGCCTTTCGTCGCATCGTTGAACTTCTTGCAGAAGTCCATGATGTTGAGCTTGTGCTCACCCAAAGCGGGTCCAACCGGAGGCGCCGGCGTCGCTTGGCCGGCCGGAATGTGCAGATTGATCTTCGCGATGACGTTCTTCGCCACGCTTGCCTCCTCCCCTTGGTTGTTCTCTCTATAGCTTCTCGATGCCCTCGAATCCGAGGCGCACCGGCGTTTCTCGCCCGAAGATCTTGACCATCACGGTCACTTCCTCGGCATCCTTATCGATCTCCTTGATCGATCCGGTGAAGTCGGCGAACGGGCCTTCGACGATCTCGACGACCTCGCCGACGGTGAAGTCAATCTCGATCCGCGGCTCGGCGGACGCCTCGGTCGTCGCTGCAGCAGCTGTCGCGGCCGTGGGAATCGCCAAGAGTCCAGCCTTCCGCTTGATCAGCTTCATCTCCGGTCCTTCGATCGGCATCGGCTTGTATCGCGAGCCGACGTAGCGGACCGCACCCTTCACCCCATCGATCAACGCCATCATCTCTTCCTCTTCGAGCCCTATCCTGCCGAAGACGTAGCCGGGGAAGAGACGGCGCTTCTCGATCCGCTGGATCGTGACGATCCGCTTGTCTTTGTATTCCTTGACCTTCAGGAGCCCGGAAGCACGGCTGGAGATTTGATCCTCCGATTCGACCCGATCGCCGGTCTTCAGGTTGATCCCTTTGCGAACCTTGACCAGATACTTCTCGGGGATGAGACGGCTCTTCTCCTTGCCGTCTTCGTACACGAACGTCACCCTTCGGACCTTGTCGCGGCTCACGATCGTCCCGCGATTGAGGACCACGTAGTGCTCGTCGGAGTCCGACGTCAGCGGAACGCCGTTTCGGATCTTCTCCCCGACGCGGATGTCTCGGCGGATTCGCTTCTCCGCCGGAATCAGATAGACCTCTTCGTTCCGGTTGGTCATCTCGACGATCACCCGCTGAAGCGCCTCGACCTCGGTCACCTTCGCGTCTTCTTCCATGTGCCGAGGGGCTTTGCGCGCGATCACTTCTCCGCGCTGAACCCGCTCGTTCGGCTTCGCGACGAGATCGTAGTCGTAGGGAATTCGGTACTCGGTCCCCGCCCCGCGGCGGCTCCGCGAGGTGATCACCTCTTCGACCGGGACGAGGAAGAACGTCTCCTCGCCTTCGATGGTGAACGATTCGACGCCCTTCTCCCATTCACGCTTGTGGATCCGCTCGTTGAGGTCTTCCTTGACCTTCAACTCGGAGCCAGCGTAGGTCTGAATGGCGTACCACTTCTTCAGTCGCATGGGTGACCGATCCTCTTACTGTATGAAGAGCCTCAGGAGGGTTCCGATGATGCCGTCGACGCCCCAGATGTAGACCGTGACGATGACGACCAGCAGCAGAATCAGCGCGGTCAGCGAGATGACTTCGTTCCGCGTCGGCCAGCTGACACGTGCCACCTCGGCACGAACGCCCTTGAGGTAGTTCCCGATCCGCTCGAACATCGCTTCGCTCCTTGCTCCACCGTCTAGTTGCAGGCCCTGGAGGACTCGAACCCCCAGCCTTCCGATTTGGAGTCGGACGCTCTTCCAGTTGAGCTAAGGGCCTGTGACGTCTGCGCGGCCGTCGATTCTCGGCGTCCGCGAACTAGACCTCCTTGTGCAGCGTGTGCTTCCGATCCCACTTGCAGTACTTGTTCAATTCAAGCTTGCCGCGGGTGTTGTTCTTGTTCCGCTGCGTATGGTAGTTCCTCCGTCCGCACTCGCTGCACGCGAGGGTGACGTGGATGACCGCTTCGCCCTTCTTCGCCATGATCGCCCCTCTATTCGAGGATCTTGGTGACGACGCCGGAGGCGATCGTCTTCCCGCCCTCGCGGACGGCGAAACGGAGCCCCTCGTCCATCGCGATCGGGTGGATCAGGTCGCCGTTGATCTTGACGTGATCTCCGGGCATGACCATCTCGACGCCCTCGGGGAGCATCATCGTTCCGGTGATGTCGGTCGTCCGGAAGAAGAACTGCGGCTTGTACCCGGTGAAGAACGGCTTGTGCCGGCCGCCCTCATCCTTGGTCAAGACGTAGATCTCGCCCTCGAACTTGGTGTGCGGAGTGATCGACTTCGGCGCGGCGATGACCTGTCCGCGCTCGATCTCGTCCTTGTCGATGCCGCGGAGCAGAATTCCGACGTTGTCGCCGGCGATCGCGTAGTCAAGGACCTTATTGAACATCTCGAGGCTCGTGGCGACCGTCTTCTCGATCTCGTCGTGCACGCCGACGATCTCGATCTCCATGCCGGGGGTGATCTTCCCGCGCTCGACCCGACCGGTGGCGACGGTTCCGCGCCCCTTGATCGAGAAGATGTCCTCGATCGGCATCAGGAACGGCTTGTCCTCCTCACGGTCCGGCAGCGGGATGTACTCGTCGACGGCGTTCATCAGCTCGACGACGCACTCCGCGTCCGTGTGCCCGACTTCGTCGCCGTGTTCCATCGCCTTCAGCGCCGAGCCGCGGATGATCGGGATCTCGTCACCGGGGAACTCATACTCGGAGAGGAGCTCGCGGATCTCCATCTCGATCAGATCGACCAGCTCCGGATCGTCGACCATGTCAACCTTGTTCAGGAAGACGACCATCGCCGGAACGTTCACCTGCTTTGCGAGCAGGACGTGCTCCCGCGTCTGCGGCATCGGTCCGTCATCGGCCGCAACGACGAGGATCGCGCCGTCCATCTGGGCCGCGCCAGTGATCATGTTCTTGATGTAGTCGGCATGTCCCGGACAGTCGATGTGCGCGTAGTGCCGCGTCTCGGTTTGATACTCGACGTGGCGAACGTTGATCGTGATTCCGCGAGCCTTCTCCTCGGGCGCGTTGTCGATGTCTTCGAACGCCATCGCCGCGGCCTTCCCCTGGGTCGCGAGGACCTTCGTGATCGCCGAGGTCAACGTCGTCTTCCCGTGGTCGATGTGACCGATCGTGCCGATGTTCAGGTGAGGCTTGTCCCTCACAAACGCTTCTTTCGCCATCGCCGAAACCTCCTTGAGACGGTCTATACGGTCTCTATCTTCCTAGCGTACTCACTCAATGGGATGACTCCCTCGCGAGCCTTCAGCCCGCGATCGGAGTCGAACCGACGACCTCCCCCTTACCAAGGGGGTGCTCTACCTCCTGAGCTACACGGGCGTTCCGATCACCAAAGGCAAAGTGTATCGAAACCCAATTCCCACAACAACTGGAGGGGGAGGGATTCGAACCCCCGTAGGCGTCCGCCAACGGATTTACAGTCCGCCCCGTTTGGCCACTTCGGTACCCCTCCAAACAAAAATCGATCAGAGCCAGCGGCCAGAATCGAACTGGCAACCTACGGTTTACAAAACCGTTGCTCTGCCGATTGAGCTACGCTGGCACGCTTGCTCGATTCGCGCGGATTGTACAAGTCGCAAACCGCCGCGTCAAGCCAGGAAGCGGAGCCAGACCGTCCGTGTCCGCGGGCCGTCGAACTCGCAGAGAAAGACTCCCTGCCAGGTGCCGAGAGCGAGGTCTCCATCGACGATCGGAATCTGCACCGAAGCGCCAAGCAGCGACGCCTTGACGTGCGCCGGTGAGTTCCCTTCGAGATGCGTCCATGGTCCGTCCCCGGGAATTAGACGATCGAGCGCCGCGAGGATGTCGGCGGCGACCGCCGGATCGGCGTGTTCGTTGATCGTCAGCCCCGCGGTCGTATGCGGACAGTAGACGAGACAGAGACCGTCCTCAGCGCCGGCGCGGCGCACTTCTTCTCGGACGAGTGGCGTGATGTCGACGAATTCGTCGCGTTCCGTCGTGCGGATCTCGATCCGCTTCATCGATCTTGCTTCAGGGCCGCCTCGAGGTCGCTTCGAAGTCGCTCCTTCTCCTCGACCCCCTGGACGCGGAGGACGATCTCGCGGGTCCCATCCTTCGCCCCGGACTGCGCGAGGCTGACGATCTTCGCCTCGTGCTTCCGGAGGACGGCGAACACGTCGTAGAGGTCATCGCTGTCGGGCCGCACCTTCACCGTCAGTCGCGTCGCCTCGAGCCCGATGCCGAGTCCGAGGGTCAGCCCCTTCAAGAGCTCCCCTTGCGTGATGACGCCGACGAGCTTGTCCTCTTGGGTAACCGGAAGAACGACGAGACGGTTGGCCAGCAGAATCAGCGCCGCCTTCTCGAGCGTGTCCTCCGGGGAAACAGCGAACTTCGCCGGATGCGCGAACCGCTCGACCGGTGCCTCCCAGTCGGCGACCTCCTTCAGCCCGGCCCGCGTGACGAATCCTGCGAGCGTCCCGTCCTCGGCAACGACGAGAAGAAGACCGAACCCGTGCTCCTCCATCAGATCGCGCGCCTGAGCAATCGGGGCATCCGGAGCAACCGTCACGGCCCTCGACTGCATGTACTGACGGACGTTCATTCCTCGTCTTGCTTTGCCTGAGCGATGATCCGGTCCTGCAGGTTCCCGGGTACCGGCTGGTAGTCCCCCGGCTCCATCTGGAACGTCGCGCGCCCCTGGGTGCGAGACTTCAGATCGAGCACGTAGCTCTGCATCTCGACGAGCGGGACCTCGGCGCGAATCGTCGTCGTCTTCCCCGCCGGCTCCATGCCGAGGATCCGGCCACGGCGGCCGTTCAGGTCGCTGATGATGTCACCGGTGAACTCCTCCGGCGTCCTCACCTCAACGCTCATCACCGGCTCCAAGAGAACCGGCTGCGCCTGATCGAACGCGTCGCGAAACGCGTGCCGGCCGGCGATCTTGAACGCGAGTTCCGAGGAATCGACGTCATGGTACTGCCCGTCGAAGACCGCGACCGAGACGTTCGTCACCGGGAACTTGGCGAGGTTCCCCTCTTCCATCGCCTCGATCACACCCTTTTCGACGCCCGGGATGTACTGCCCGGGGATCGACGCCCCCTTGATCTCGTTGAGAAACTGGTATCCGCCTTCGCCGGTGAACGGCTCGACGCGGAGCTCGCACTCGCCGAACTGACCACGCCCGCCCGATTGCTTCTTGTGCCGGTACCGCGCCGTCGCCTTCTTCCGGATCGTCTCCTTGTATGGGATGCTCGGTCGGTGCGTCTCCAGCGAGACGTTGTACCGATTCTTCAGCCGCTCGAGGAAGACGGTCAGATGGACGTCGCCCATCCCGTGGATCAGCATCTCCTTGGTGACCGGGTCGCGATCGACCTGGATCGTCGCCTTCGTCGTCGAGATCTCTTTGAGCGCTTCGCTCATCTTCTCGACGTCCGACTGGCTCTTCGGCTCGATCGTCTGCGAGTAGACCGGCTTCGGAAATTCGGGAACCTGATATGGCTCGGCGTTCTGATCCGCCGCGATCGTCGTCCCGAGCTTCAGATCCTCCGCTTTCCCGATGGCGACGATCTGGCCGCAGGACGCCTCGGGGACGCGCTTCTGCGTCGTCCCTTCGAACGCGTACAGGTCGCGAACATCGACCTTGTGTGCCGTCCCGATGTCGACCAACGCCTTCCCCTCTTGCAGCGTGCCATCGACGACGCGGACGAACGAGAGGCGCCCGAGATACGGGTCGTTCGATAGGTTGAAGACGACGGCGCGGCTCGGGCCGGACGGATTCCCGCTCGACGCGGTCAGGGCGCCGAACGCCTCCATCACCTGATCGAGCCCTTTCCCCTCGGTCGCCGAGGAGCAGAGAACGGGGACCAGCGCACCGCCGGCAACGGCGCCGGTCAGTGCGGCGGCCGCCTCGGCCGTCGTGATCTCCTCGTCCTCGAGGAACTTCATCATCAGCTCGTCGTCGAAGGTCGAAACCTCCTCGAGCAGGGCGCTCCGCGCCTCTTCGCACGCAGCGGCGAGTCCGGCCGGGATCTCGGTCTTGCTCTTGTCGGCGAAGTGAATCGCCTTATTCGTCACCAGGTCGACCATCCCAACGAAATCGTTCCCGTCACGGATCGGCAGTTGGAGGGGGATGAACTTCCCGTCGAAGTGGTCGCGGAGGGAGGCGAGCACGTCGTCGAACTTGGCGTTCTCCTTGTCCATCTGGTTGATCAGGATGGCCGTCGGACGTTTCTCGCCACCGGTGATCTCCCACGCCCGCTCGGTGACGACCTCGACGCCGCGATCCGCGCCAACAACGATCAGCGTCAGATCGGCGACGGCGACCCCTTTGTACATCTCCTCGACGAACTCGTCGCCGCCGGGGGCATCGAGCAGCGTGACGGTCAGATCCTTCGCTGTGTACGTCGCCAAGCCAAGGTCGATCGTGTGGCCCCGCTCCTTCTCCTCCTGCGAGGCATCAAGCGCAAGCTGTTCCTTGATCCCGGCCTTCTTCAGCAGCGCGGCCGCGAGCGCTGTCTTTCCGCATCCTGAATGACCAACCAAGCAGATGTTCCTTGCTTGCCCCATGTCGCGATCCCCCTTGGGTGAACTTGGAAGAAATCGTGCGCAGTATATCGACCGACCCTCGGGAGAGCAACCGACGACGCCCCTCGAAGGCACACGCCATCAGGATCTCCGGCACTCGCGCGCATCTTCCTTGCGACCCCTCGGCGGGACTCGTAAGCTGTCGAAGAGGACCCACCCATTCCATGCCGACAGGAGGCCTGAATGCCGACCCGACTGCTGTTGGGTAACGAAGCGCTCGCCCAAGGGGCGCTCGATGCAGGACTCTCCGCAGCGTACGCCTATCCGGGAACCCCGTCGACGGAGATCACTGAGTACATCCTACGAAGCCACGAAGTCCGAAGGGGCGACGTCGTCGCTTCCTGGACCGCCAACGAGAAGACCGCCCTCGAGGCGGCGCTCGGTGCCAGCTACGCCGGGGTGCGCGCGATGGCGAGCATGAAGCACGTCGGGCTGAACGTCGCCGCCGATCCGTTCGTCAATTCGGCGATCGCCGGCGCTAACGGCGGGCTGATCATCGTCGTCGCCGACGACCCGTCGATGCACTCGTCGCAGAACGAACAGGATTCACGCTTCTACCTCGATCTCTCGCTGATGCCCTGTATCGAGCCGGCCGACCAGCAGGAGGCTTATGACGCCCCGGCCTATGCGTTCGAGCTCTCCGAGCGCCTCCGGATTCCGATCATGATCCGCCTGACGACACGGCTCTCGCACTCCCGCGGGACGATCACGACCGGCGAGGCGCGACATCAAAACCCGTTCTCCCTCCCCGACGATCCACGGCGCTACATCCTTCTCCCTCTGATCGCGCGGCAGAGCTACGCGCGGTTGGTCGAGCGCCAACCCGACTTCATTCGCGAGAGCGAGGCGAGCCCGTTCAACCAATGGATCGACGGACCGGATCGCTCGCTCGGGATCCTCGCGACCGGGATCGCCGCGGGCTACGTGCTCGACGTCACCGACGGCGCTTGTCAGCACCCCATCCTGAAGATCGGCCAGTATCCGATCCCCAACACGCTGTTGGAGCGGCTCGCGACATCGTGCGACCGGATCCTCGTCGTCGAAGAGGGCTTCCCGTACGTCGAATCGAAGCTCCGCGGGGCACCGGCCCGCACCACTCCCGCGATCCACGGGCGGCTGACCGGACATCTCCCTCGGATCGGGGAGCTGACGCCTCAGGCCGTCGCCGACGCACTCGATCTCGGGAGTCTCCCGACGCCCGCCGCGTCCTCGACGCCGGCGCCACGCCCACCGGCCCTCTGCCCCGGCTGCCCGCACGCCGATACGTGCCACGCCCTCACCGAGGTCCTCGGCGCCCGCCCCGAAGGGGGCGTCGTCTTCTCCGACATCGGCTGCTACACACTCGGCGCGCTCCCGCCGTACAACGCGATCGACACGTGCGTCGAGATGGGTGCATCGATCACGATGGCCAAGGGAGCCGCCGCGGCCGGTCTCCATCCGGCGATCGCCCTGATCGGCGATTCGACGTTCACCCATTCGGGGATGACTGGCCTCATCGACTGCGTCAACGAAGAGGCGAACGTCACGATCGTCATCGTCGACAACCTGACGATCGCGATGACCGGCGGACAGCCCTCGTCGGCGGAGAATCGCCTCGCGACGATCTGCGCCGGGCTGGGCGTCGTCCGCGATCACGTCCGCGTCATCGAGCCGCACCCGAGGAATCACGAGGCAAACGTCGCCGTCCTCCGGGAGGAGATCGACTACGCGGGTCCGTCGGTGATCATCGCGCAGCGCGAGTGCATCCAGACCGCCCGGCGACGGGCTCGAAAAACGAGTGTGGAGGGAGAGGAGAGCGAATGATCCGAAACATCATCCTCGCCGGGGTCGGTGGCCAAGGGCTCCTCGCCCTCGCGGCAGTGATCGGCGAGGCGGCCCGATCGCTCGATCTCGACGTCAAGCAGGCCGAAGTTCATGGAATGGCCCAGCGCGGTGGCGTCGTGCAGAGCCATCTTCGCTACGCCGACCGCCCGCTCCGCTCGAACCTCGTCCGAAGAGGGACCGCCGATCTGATCCTCGCCCTCGAGCCGATGGAGGCCCTCCGATATCTCCCCTACCTTTCACCAGGCGGGGCCGTCGTCAGCAGCGCGGCGCCGCTGGTGAACATCCCGGGCTATCCGGACGAATCGGCCGTCCTCGAGGAGATCGGGCGACTTCCCGCCCATCGGATCGTCGACGCCGTCGGCCTGGCGAAGGAGGCCGGCGCGGTGCAGGCGGCGAACATGGTGATGCTCGGTGCCGGCTCGCCGCATCTCGATCTTCCCGCATCGGCGCTGACCGGCGCAATCGAATCGTTCTTCACCGACAAAGGACCGGTAGTGATCGAGACGAACCTCAAGGCGTTTCGACTCGGCAAGGCCGCGTCCGGCACGTCGTAGGATCAAGCAAGCTTGCCGCCATGGCGATAGGGGCGGGTCTCGTTGTAGGCCATTTTCGCTCGGAGCGCCCCTTCGATGTCGTAGCCCATGCCCCCGGCGAAGTCGAGGATCCGGATGATCGTGTCGACGAGTTCCTCCTCCACCTTCGAGAACCCGTTGATCTTCTCGCTCTCCGGATTCCCCTCGCGATAGGCCTCCATCGCCTCGGAAAGCTCGGTCACCGCGAGCATCAGGACCTCCCCGATCGGACGTTCCTTGTCCCACCAGCCATGCTCGACCGCCGTGCGATGGATCTCCCGCTGCAACTCCGAGATGGATGTCGGTTCGTTCATCGCCGAGCAGCGTAGCGGGCCGCGGCGACGATCTCAACTCCCGAAGCTTCGCTTGCTCTTCCCCGACAGGCTCGCTAGGCTCTGCCGACCAACAACCTCCGGGAGGTAGTCAAGGATGAAAAGGTACCGCTGGGTTCTGGCCGTTTCGCTGCTGATCTTCGCGGTCGCGCTCGGCGCGCCCGCTGAGGATACCGACGTCGTCCGCCTCGGCATCGTCACGGACGTTCATGCACACGACATGAACTCACCCGAAGAGGAGAAGGTGATGGTCAACTGGGTCGAGCGCGTCGAAGCGTTTGTGGATTCAGTCACAGCATGGCCGGCCGACGTGATCATCAGTCTCGGTGACTATGTGAACGGACGCTTCGTGATGGCGGGGGACGTCGACCTCGGCGACCCTGAGCGGATCGAGGCGATCTTCCAGAATGCTTACGCCACCTTGACTCAATACAACGCCCCAGTTCACTACGTGGTCGGCAACCACGACGTGTACGACCTTTCCAAAGAACAGATTCTCGCCGTGACCGGAACCGAGTCAACCTACTACAGCTTCGACCTCGGTGGCTTCCATTTCGTGATCCTCGATGCGCAGTTCGACAAGAACGAGAACGACTACAACCACATCGCGTGGATGGTCCAGGGGCTGATTCCGACGATCGAGTTGGACTGGCTTCGGGCCGACCTCGCCGCATCCGATCTCCCGACCCTCGTACTCGTACACCAGCCGCTCGATTCCGATTTCGACCTGTATGCAGGCGGTCCCCCCGTCTTCAATCATCGTGCCGTGCGCGATGTGCTCGCCGCCGATGGCGATGTTATCGCCGTCTTCCAGGGACACGATCACGACAACGTCTACCGGCTGATCGACGGGATCCACTACGTAACGTTCGCGGCGATGGTCGATCACACCGTCCCCGGCCCACCGACATGGGCTCAGGTGACGCTGGATCCGGAAGCCCGGACGATCATGATCGAGGGGTTCGGCCTGCAGGAGAGTTACGAGCTGCTGTACTAGCCGACGTTCGAGGAGGTCCCGATGCGCCGACTTGCACTTGCGGGGGTCCTTGTGCTGGCGCTCATCTTGGTTGCAGCCGGAGGTGAAGCGATCCGATTCGGCGTCATCGCCGACGTGCACGCCCACGACACCGACTCACCGATCGAAGGGAAGTGGATGACGAACACGGAGGCAAGGTTGACAGCGTTCACCGATGCGATGAACGAATGGAAGGCGGACTTCGTCATCGAGCTCGGTGACTTCATCAACGGATGGCTCGTCCTCGGCGCCAACCCAGGCGATCCGGCGCGGATCCCCGACGTTCTTGCGTGGGCCGAGGGTCTCTATGCCGGGTTCGACGGCCCGCGCCACCACGTCATCGGAAACCACGACGTCTACAACCTCGACAAGGCGCAGTATCGGAGCATCCTCGGCATCGAGGCGACGTCGTACAGCTTCGATGTCGGTCCGTATCACTTCGTCGTCCTCGATGTGCAGTTCGCCGAGGACGGAACGGATCTGGCGCACACCTACACCGGCGTCGCCGGGTTCGTCCCCGAGGCGGAGTTCGCCTGGCTCCGCGACGATCTTGCCGCCTCGGACCGACCGACGATCCTCTTCGTGCACCAGATGCTCGACGCGTACATCGAGGAGTGGGGGAGGCCTCTGATCGCCAACCAACCGGAGATCCAGGCAGCCCTCGTCGCCGACGGGGACGTCGTCGCCGTTTTCCAAGGACACGCGCACGAGAACGCGTACCGCGAGATCGACGGGATCCACTACGTCACGTTCGAGGCGCTCGTCGACCAGGGGACCCTCCCATCGTGGGGATACGTCACCCTGGATCCGGCGGCACGGACGATCGAAATCTTCGGCGAAGGGGAGCAGGCAAGCTACGTCCTCAGCTACTGAGAAACGGAGGAGATATGATCGCTGAATTCTCGATCGTCCCGATCGGCCTCGGAGAGAGCTTGAGTGCACACGTCGCTCGCGCGTTCGAGGTGATCGAGTCAAGCGGCGTCGCGTTCGAACATCATGCGATGGGGACCAACCTCGAGGGGGACTGGGACGAAGTGATGGACGTTATCAAGGCTTGCCGCGATTCGCTCCTGGAAACGTCGGGCCGTGTCTCGCTCTCGATCAAGATCGATGACCGGAAGGGCACTCGGAATCGTCTGGAGCGCAAGGTCGAGTCGGCACGCCGGAAGATGCAGCACTAGCCCGGTTTCCAAGCAAGTGAAAGGATATCCCTTGACTGAGCTCGCATACCGATTGACGTTCGGTGACCTCACATGTGTCGCACTTCGAGGGGCGGAGGGCAGCCCGCAGATTCGACTGAGCGACCTCCTCCTTCCGCCAGGCGGCGACGAGGCGAACCGGCCGGAAGCGGAACGGGCCACCGTGATCGAAGGTGCTCACTCCTGCCTGCTCGCAATCCTCGATGATCGGCGGATTCTGATCGACGGAGGCTTCGACGCCGCGACCGTCCGCGCCGGGCTCAGCGAGGTTGGGGTCGAGCCAGCCTCAATCGATTTCATCCTGATCACCCACGGCGACACCGACCATATCGCAGGACTGGTCGACGAGGAGCAGCGACTGGTCTATCCGGAAGCACGGTATGCTCTCCATCGACAGCTGTGGGAGGCTTGGATCAGCGACGGCGAGCGGGGAGACCCGAACCCGTTCTACGAGGAACGACAGCGGCAAATCGCACGCGCCTTGGCCGGGCAGATCGCAGACCGGGTTCTCCTCTTCGACGGAGATGCCAAGGTCGCTCCGGGAATCCGGAGCATCGCTTCACCGGGCCACCGTCCTTCGCACCTCGCCTTCGAGTTGAGCACTGGGAATCACCGGCTTCTCCATCTTGGCGATGCGATGATCGCGCCGGTCTTCCTCGACGATCTCTCGCGGGGAAACGTGTTCGACACCGACCCGAAGCTCGGGATCGAGTCGCGCCTGGAGATCCTCCGCCGGGCGGTCGAACCGGAGACGCTCGCCTACGTCCCGCACTTCCCGTTCCCCGGGTTCATCCGCATCGAGCAGCGCGGCGATCGGTTCGAGCAAGTGGACGTCTAGAATCCCGCCTCGATCTCAGTCGGCCGTGCCGTCCCACGGCGCAACGAGAAGCGTCTCCCACCAGTCGGACACGTCGGGCAAGACTGGAAAAACGATGAGCGGATCGATCCGGACGTCGCCGCTGATGCGGTCCGAACTCTCTGCCAGTGGTGCTGCAAACAGCCTCGGGCCGCCGCCGTAGATGCCGGTATAGCCGATGGCCAGGGCAAGGAGGGGCTGTTCCCACGTCAGCTCACCCACCTCCGCACAGACGACCAAGAGCCCGACCGTCGTCGCCGACGGTTCCTCGCCAACGACGAGCCGCACGTCACTCAGCTCGAGTCGGTTGGCTCCTGGTGCCAGCGGACCGTAGCTCCCATACGCTTTGTCCACACCGCTCAACAGAATCCCGATCATCCCGAGATCGAGCGTCGACTCCTCGACCCACGCCGAGCTTCGACCGAGCAGCACAATGCCTGCGAGCCGCGCACCAAGGAACTGGCAGGACTGGACGGCCGCCTCCGCCTCGCTCTGCACCACGAGCCCATACCATTGGCCCCGGATCACCGAGTCAACGATTTCAACAGTGCCTGTCCCCGCGACGAGAATGGCGGTCGGACCGATCACATCGATCCCTTCAACGCAGAGATCTCCTCCAGACGTCACGAGGATCGTTGGGGCGAGCCGGGAGCTAAGATCCTCAAACCACTCCACTTGCAGCACCGTCGCCTCCCCATCGGCAGCGGCGCGGATCGTCATCTCCTTGCCGACGCGAACGCTCCCGGCGTGCACGCCGCCCGCGAGGATCAGTTCCCCGCCCGGTCGTACCGCATCAACCGCCTCTTGCAGCGACGCGTACGGCTCCGAGGGATAGAGGACGCTCGCCTCGGTCGCCGGGAAGGCCGGCTCGACGAATCCCGGGGCCACGTCTCCAGCAAACGGTACCCCTGAAACGGAAACCGTATTCCCCGTCCCGGTCACGCGGGCTGCTCCATAGGCAACAATCCCGTCGCCAAAGGAGGACTGGAAGAGGCACGCCTCCGCGTGAAGGCTGCTGCCGTGTCCGACCCGAGCAATCGGCGACGTGATCTCCTCCAGGCGACATCGATAGAGCTCGACGCGGGCCCCACCGGCGGTCACATCGATGCCAAGTCCTCGGTGCCGGATCAGGCAATCCTCCATCACAAGTCGTGCTTCCCCGACGACCCAGACGGCTACACTTCCGTATGGGTGCGGTTCGTCAGGTTCCCTTCCCGCTCCGAATTGGGTCAGATGGAAGCCGCGGATCCGCACGTCTGCTGCTCGGATCTCCAGCTGGCCGATCCGTACGTCGCCGATCCCCGTCAGCGTCAGATCCTTGGTGATGATCAGCGGAGGGGACCACCATGGGTAGATGTCAGACGCCGCCTCGTCAACGACGATCTCGTCTCCTGGGTTTGCCGCATCGGCGGCCTCCTGGATCGAGTCGAAATCGCCCGGAACGTGGATCGTCGCGGCTCCGGCCGAGATGACGACAAGCACAAACAGCAGTCCGCTCAGAGTGATCGCGCGCATCTCCTCGCCTCCTCATTATCTTCAGAGTATCAGATTGCCTCATATAAGAGAACCCCTCTCGCGTTTTGTCGTCCTCACTTCCGACGGGCTGAGCATCCGACTGTCGGTTCTCATCGCCTGCTTTGAACGGCCCGTCGAAACCGCGTAGAGTGAATCTATGACGAAACGTTGGCTCCGGCAGGTTCCGAAGGTCGAGCTGCACGTTCACCTCGACGGTTCGCTCCGCCTGAAGACGTTCCTCGAATTGGCGAAGCGCCTTCCCGGCGAGCAGCGCTTCCCCCGTTCGGTCGATCTTCGTGCCGCCGTCGCGCCCGGTGCAACCGGTTCGCTCGAGGAGTACCTCCGTGCGTTCGCGTACACGATCGCCGTCATGCAGTCCGCCGATGCCCTCGAACGTGTCGCGTTCGAACTCTGCGAGGACGCCGCCGCGGAGAACGTCGTCTACATCGAGATCCGGTTCTGTCCGCTCCTCCATACCGAGGGTGGGCTGTCACCGCGTGACGTCGTGCAGGCGGCGGCCGCCGGATGCCGACGTGGGAGGGAGGCGTTCGGGATCGAAGCCGGCCTCCTGCTCACCGCCCTCCGGAACGAGTCGACCGAACGTTCGATGGAGGTCGCGCAGCTGGCGGCGCAGTTTCGCGGAAAGGGTGTCGTCGGCTTCGATCTCGCCGGCCCGGAGCGAGGCTTCCCCCCGACGATCCACCGGCGGGCTATCGAACTCGCCCACGACGCGGACGTCCCGGTCACGTTACACGCTGGCGAAGCCTGCTGCCCCGAGCACATCAAGGAAGCACTCGACCTCGGTGCCGCGCGGATCGGACATGGCGTCTACCTGTTCAAGGCGCCTGCCGTCGAGCAGCGGGTCGCCGATCACCGGGTCCCCCTCGAGATCTGCCCGACGAGCAATCTCCAGGTCTCGGGATTCATGAAGGACTACGCCGACCATCCGTTGAAGCGCTACTTCGATCTCGGGATCCCGATTACGCTCAACACCGACAACCGCCTGATGTCGGACGTCGATCTCACCGACGAGTACGCGGCGGTCGTCCGGGCGTTCTCCCTCGAGCGCAGCGACGTCCAGCGGATCGTCCTCGCCGGCGTCGACGCGGCGTTCGCACCCGAGTCGATCAAGAAGTCCCTGAGAGAGCAGGTCAACGCAGCGTTTCACGCAGACTGACTAGAAGAGCGACATCTGCTCAGGGTCGTCGAACGGGATCTCGATCCGGCCGTACACCCCGTCGTACCCGGGTTCAATGTGCACACTGCCGGATCTCATCTTGGCGATCCCTTCAGCGACACGCGTGTCGGCACCGTGCGCAATCTCGTCGATCGGCCGATCGAGAAGGATGTCCAGCTCGCTGCCGAAGCGTTCGATCATCGCGTCATAGGCGCGCTCCGCCTTCTTCGTCTTCGCGCCGACGCCGAGCGCCTGGGCGACAATCTCTACGAGCGGGATCAGGCTCCAATACCGATCCCGCTTCGTCGCGCCGTCCCCCTCCGCCCGATCGGCGAGGTCGGTGACCCGATGGAGAACGCCGATCGTCAACTCCCTCCCGCAAACCGGGCATCGATCGTTGTTCGCTCGCGTTTCGGACGGATGCTGGGAGACGCCACACTGCCGGTGTCCATCGTAGTGATACTTCCCCTCCTCCGGGTAGAACTCGATCGTACCCGTGAGTCCCGGCCCGCCGCTGAGCGCCTCCACAAGCGTTGAGTAGGTCAGGTCGGGGAGGTCGAAGATCGTCACCTCTCGCCCAAGCTTCGAAGGTGAATGCGCATCGGAGAATGAGACGAGTGCCAACCGATCGAGCGAGGAGACGCGTCGGTTCATCGGTGGATCGCTCGACAGGCCTGTTTCGATCGCCCGGATCCGATCGGCGTACTCGCCGAAGCATTCCTCCAGGGAGTCGAATCCGCTCTTTGCACCGAAGATCGAGTACCAGGGCGTCCAGGCGTGGGCCGGGATCACGAACGCCTCCGGAGCGACTTCCCAGATCAGCTCGACCAGCGCCTTCGCCGACAGGCCGAACATCGGGCGTCCGTCGGCGGCAAGGTTCCCCCTGGCCGCGAGCCGCTGATTGATCTTCTCCGCGTCATCGAGCGACGGCACAAGGATCACGAGATGGATCCGGCGCTGTCTTCCCTCCTGGCTCCAGATTGCACTCAGCTCGCCGCTAATCAGGAAGCGAGTGTCCCCGTATCGATAGATCCCCTCGCTTTCTTCACGAAGTTGCGAACGGAGCGTCCCGAACCACGCCGGATGGGTGAAATCGCCGCTCCCGAGTAGGTCGATCCCCTTGATACCGCCCCAGCGGGAGAGTTCGGGCAAGCCCATCTGCGGACTCGTCGCCCGACTGAAGGACGAGTGGAGATGAAGATCAGCGATCCGTCTCATCGCCGCCGAAAACCGGCCAGCCGTGCGGACACTCGCTGTAGAACGAGTCGATCGCAACGGTCGCGTGGAAGATCCGGGTCGAGTACTCGACCGCGTCGATCGAGAACTCGACCTTCTCCCCCAGCTCGAGGTCGGTGATCTCGACCGTCCCGTCGGAGAGACGTACACCGTCCGCATCGTAGAACTTGGCCTTGACCACGACGACGTCGAGCCGCTCGTCGAGTCGGTTCTGCACAATCCCGGTCACGCGCGCCGGCCAGCCGAGGGTCAGCTGCCACCCGGGATGGACGAACGCGGCCATGACAATCGGGACTTCCTTCGTCACCGTCCCGGAGACGCCGCGATCGTCGCGGACCGTCAGGGTAACGTGGTAAATCCTCTCTTCATCGAACCGGTGATGCGCGTCCCAGGCGGTCTCGAGCGGCGGTGACCCGTCGTCGAACTCCCAGCGGAGCGATTCGATCCAATGATTCGGCACCGTCGTCGAGGTCGAGGTGAACCAGTAGTCGAGCTCGCCCGATGAACCATCCGGGCACCAGACGAAATCGGCAACCGGCCGAGTCACCGGGCCGAAGCAGCCGGAAAGGGAGAGCGCAAGGATCGCAACGCCGAAAAACGAAGCACCACTCGAGCGCTTCATTCGAAGAGACCGACCATCTCGAAGTCCGACCAGCCGTAGACCTTCAAATCGATCCGTCCGTTCTCACCGAAGACGACACCCTCGGCCTCGAGGCGGGTGATCTGCTCGCCGCCGATGCTCGATTCGCCCTTCGCGTTGACGACACGATGCCACGGAACATCCGGCCGTGGCGTTCCGCGGCCGAGCGCCGCCATCGCGTAGCCAACTTGCCGCGCCCCCTTTGGAATCCCGGCGAGCCGGGCAATCTGCCCGTAGGTCGCAACGCGCCCTTCTGGGATCCGGCGGGCGACTTCGTAGATCTTCTCGTAGAGGCTGTTCGCCATGGTCGTCCTCCTGGGAAGATGATCCGGGTCACGAAGCGTAGCGCGCCCTTCGCGGTCGAGCAAGCGTACGAGCGTCTCGCAGACCGATCGGCGAGTACAATCGGTCCGCGGGTTCGTCCGATGGGGCAGCCCGACAGCCCACCGGGGAGGAGCTATGCTCAAGACCAACGAAGATCGAGTCGTCGAATTCCTGCTGCAGTGCAAGGCCGGCCCGCCGAGGACCCGCGCGCGGTGGAGCGTCGATCATCAGGGCGCACCGTTCATCCTGCCGTCGATCGGCGGCATCAGCGTCAACGTGGCCGTCGGAGATCCGGCGTTCGGCTGGGCCGGCGATCACGTCGAGCCGAGCGTCAGCTGCACCGCGGATACGAAGAAGCCGTTCGAGCACCCGAACGTCTCGCTCCAGCTCTACGCCTGCGCAGGCAACGAAGCGAAGATCATCTCCGGTGATGCGAAGAACAGTACCGGGTATGCGATCGGCCACCACGGCGGGTCGGAGCATGTCGTCGTCGAGTTCCCACGCGCCGTCAAGGAGCGGATGACTTACAGCGACAAGATCATCATTCGCGGTCGCGGGCAGGGACTGAAGCTGATTGACTATCCGGACATCGCGCTCTTCAATCTCGATCCCGAACTGTTGCACAAGATGCGGATCGAAGAGGTCGACGGGAAGCTCCGCGTACCGGTCACAACGATCGCCCCCGCCGCATGCATGGGCTCCGGCGTCGGCGCGACGCAGCCAGGAACCGGCGACTACGACATCATGACCAGCGACCCGGAGACGGTCGCCGAGTACAAGCTGGACAAGATGCGATTCGGCGACTTCGTCGCGCTCCTCGATCACGACAATCGCTTCGGGAGGACCTATCGAAAGGGAGCGGTGACGATTGGGATCGTCGTCCACAGCGACTGCCTTCTCGCCGGCCATGGTCCAGGCGTCACCACGCTGATGACCTGCGGCACGTCGTTGATCGAGCCGGTCATCGAACCGAAGGCGAACATCGCCGACATCCTCGGGCACGGGTTTGACGCACCGCCGGAAGAGGCCGACTAGTCGGTTCGCGGCTCGATGAGCCGCTTACTGGGAACTGGGAAGTCAGGCGGATTCGGTCCGTTACCGCGCGTCCTGAACGACGAACAGTTCTTCGAACGGCCGTCCGACGGCCTCGGCGAGCTTGTGCGCTGTTTTCACGCTCGTTCCGGCGCCGTTCTCAATCGACGAAAGCATCGGACGGGAGATCCCGATCGCCTCGGCGAGTTCCGCCGAGGTGAACCCTGCAACGATTCGGGCCCTCCGAACCGCGTCGTCTGCGGATATGATTCGGTAGTACTTGCGCGGCATGATCTGACAGTCAGTATACTGTCATTCATCTTTCCCTTTCATTGACCGGCAACTACTTCCCACGAGACATATAGACGAAGATACACAGACCTAGATCACCTAAAACTTGACAAACCGTTAACAGCATGCTAGACTGCCACGGTTTCCATCGGCGCCCCGGCTCGGGTAGGGACCTGCGACACAACGTGCGACCACCGGGTGGTGCCTAAGGCTTGAGGGGGAAACTCAGCCGACGAACCGGGGCGCCCTTGCTCTTCCACTCACTCCTCAAAGCGCAATCGAGTAGCGCCGGACTCGATGTCCGGCTGGCTCGTAGAACGATTCGTCCTCGAGAACGCCACCACACTTCTCGATCACCCTGGCAGAGGCGGCGTTCTCCGGCTCGCACGTCACGAGGAGGCTGTCGATGCCCAGGGTCACGCGGGCGTACGCCTTGACCTCCTCAAGGAGGCGGGTGGCGAAACCCTGGTTCCGCTCAGACGGCCGGATACTGTAGCCGACGTGCCCGCCGAAGCGGCGGAGGTGGTCCGTAAGGCGGTGGCGAAGATTGGCGACGCCAAGGATCCGTCCGTCCTCGACGAGGAAGAGCGTCGTCCCGGGGACCCATCCCTCTTCGAGGCCTTCTCCGCGAGACTGCTTCGCAAAGGTCTCGACAATCTCGGCATGCGACATGTCCGGATCCCCGAAGTACGCCGGGATCCTCTCTTCGCCTGCCGCGGCGAAGTCGGCAAGGAAATCGCGCAGCGCTGCTTCATGTTCGAGTCCCAATTGGATGAGTTTCATGCGCAATCCTTCCGAGCCAGCAATGCGATTCTATCGCTGTCGCAAGCTATGCGCAGGCAAGCTGAAACGGTGAGCACGAAGCCCTACAGTCTGGCGAGCAACACGAGGATGACCCCGGTGCCGGCCTGCAGCGACTCGAGTGCCTTCCCAACGAACGCGCATGGACAGAGCCCGCGCCCAGCCCAACGCATGGCATGCCCAGGCATAGAACTCGTCACCAAGAGATCGCCTGGGAGGATCGATCCACCCTCGTCGGTGACCCTGACCGGCACGATCCCTGCAAGCGCGAGGAGGGCGTCTCCAGCTGCTCTGCCTGCGCCACCTAGGATCACCCCGGGGGCGGTAGACGCCACACCAGCCACGAACGGCGAGCAAGCCATAGTCGATCTCCTGTAGACGCCGGGCGTTGCCCGATCCAGCTCCAAGACGTCTCCCGGCTCGACTTCCCCAATTGTGGATACCCATTCGGCAACATCCGCTGCGCCCGTCGCAATGGCTGCGGAGCGAAGATCGCCATCTGCGTAAACGGTGCCAGTCTCGTCCACGCGAAACGTGCTTGATGTGTCGAGGACAACCCGGATGTCCGGAGCGGACGTGTTGTGAGTGCTTGGATACTGTCGATGAAAGAACCACGCCGAAGCTTCGAGGTCAGACCATCCTCCGAGGATTGCTTCCTTCCCTGCGGCAGTCTCCACCGAATCGACATCCGCGTTTCCGTTCGTAACCCACATCGACCGGAAGACCGCGACATGATCCGGAAACCCAATCACCGTAGCATCGGCGATCGCCCGGGCTCTATCGACGGTGAAGTCGATGTGAGCGGTTTCACCGCCGGCAAAGGTGATGTCCAGCTGGACAGACGAAGCTCCGGTCGTGATATCGACCGATTCGACCTCAGCGTACGGCCGGTCGCCTAAGGTCGCAGGACCAATGATCATAGAGCTCCCAAAACAGACGTCGGTATAGCCCTCCGGAGGATGCGGCTTGATGCGCATATTCCCGTCTTCGTAGAGGACGAAGACCTCCGGCCAGGAGTCCGTGCCAGGCACCCATCTCCGAATCTGCAGATAGTGACAGTCGTAGCTTGTTTGCCCATTGACTCGGACACTCAAAGTCGAATCCTGCCCTCGCCAGTATTCCGAGATCATGCACGCGTAGACTGCGTTGTGGGCGTGGTCATCGAAGATTTTTGGACAAGCATCCCCACGCACCTTCCAAGGAGCTGCTGCAGAGGAGCCACATCCCGACCAATCCTCTGGACATCCGTAGGCACACGGGCAGTAGCTCGGATGCGTCGCAACGATCAGTATGCGGTTGATCCCGGGAGCGAATATCGGGACATTGACGTTATCTTCCTCTGCACATGTGGTAGATGTCGAGTGATTCTCCGCCCAGTAGTCCGCCGCATTGCCGCCGAACGCCGCCACCAGCAGCAACGCGATGGCCAGCTTCATTGACCGCAGTCTCCGGTCTGGCGTCGCCATGCCAATCACCTTGCAGGTATGGTACTAGATTAATCTATAACCTTCAGCGAGAGATCTTCTTCCCTATTACGGAACGTTGGCAGTCGCGGTGCGCGACTACCCACGCCCGTCCAGAGCAGTGAAGACCTCCCAGAAGAGATCGCAGTGTTCCCACCAGTCGCTGTGCGCGACGTCTCTCGCATACCCTTTCAGGATCCGGTAGCTGAACTCGGACGTCGGGGCAGGGATCGGATCGTGCCGGGCCGAACGGTGGAGGAACCAGAGGAACTCGAGGCATGGGCTCGCTTCGTGCTTCGCGATCGTCTGCTCGAGATTCCCTCCGACAGCGTGATGTGCGCGATCGTAGCGCGCGAGGTAGTCGATCGCCGCGAGGAGATCGTCGGGGATCGCGTCGGTGAACAGATACTCAGCTGGGGAACTGAAGCCGCCGAGCACCGCGGAGTTCCACACGCCGGCCACTCGCAAGGCCATGTTAAGCGGCATGTACTCTCGGCCCAGTTCCGCCGCCCGGATCGCGATCGGATCCTCCAACAGCAGCCGACGCAGAGCTGCGAGGAAGCTGCTGGTCCACTCCCCGCCGGTGTCCTCCGGATTCGGGTCGACCGGCGAATCGACATCAGCGCACGCAGGCTCGTCGGCGGCAGACGCGGTCCAGACACGGTTGACATTGCTGTGCCGACTGAGAACCGGAACGAAGCTCCCGCCATAGCCCGCCTCGAGGAGGACGTAGACGCGGCTCGGGACGTACGTGTCGCCCGGGGTGGTCACCACCCGGGCGAGTTCATCGCTCGACAGTCGCTGTCCGCCGATCCACAGCGCACCAGGCGAGGCGTGGCACGTGATGTAGAAGTACAGCCGGTCGCAGCAATGGTAGAGCGGGATTTCGGTGAAGAGGCGAACAACGTGCGCTTCGATCGCCTCGGGCGAGGCGTCGCCCGGCTCCAAGACAGATACGCGCATCCCGAGGTCGCTCAACGCTTCACAGACGCCGCGGGCGTCCGCGGCGAATCCCGCCCCATCCGGCTGGCCGGGCGACCATCCGTTGATCACGAGCGCCCAATCGAAGTAGTCCGAGCCCGGCAGCTCCGGCACACAGAGGGCCGTCGACGCACCGCCCGGAGCACCCGCCGGCAACGACGAGGCAATCCAATCCGCTTCGTCCCAGTACTCGATTCTCTCGACCCAGAGGGATTTCCCGTTCAGCACCGGCCACCACGCCTCGCGATGGACAGCGTACGTCCCATCATTCGCGTCGATCAGCACATACAGCGTGTCGTGTGCGAAGCGAGCGTGAGGCTCGAGATCGATCCAGAGAAACCAGGTCGGGCCGGCAAGCTCGTAGGGGGTCAGGTGCGGAAGCCGGTCGACCTCCTCCGGGATCGGCGTCGGCGCGTAGGGAGCAAGCCGATCATCGGCATCGAGCACCGCCGGATGGAGGAACGCGATGTAGTCCGAGTCGATCGCCAACTCGGGGAGGATCTCTGTTCGGATCAGATTCGGTATGTCGGTCGGCCCGAGTCGGGATGCGCCACCGACAACCCCTAGAACCACGACCGCAGCCAGCAGCACGACGACAACACGACTTCGCATCCGGCCGGCCTCCTTCCGGAAGATACTACGCGATCCGAGAGGCTGGCTGGCTCGCCCTGTCCTCCAGGTCGTGTGCTAGACTGACGCTGGATCCATCACGCGAAGGAAGGGAGTTGGGTCAGAGCGTGAGTTCACTCAGACCGGTAGTCGGTGCGATCGATGCGGGGACAACCGGCATTCGATTCAGCCTGTTCGACGAGTGCGCACGCCCGATTGACTCCGCCTATCGCGAAGTGCCCATCGTCACGCCGAAGCCGGGATGGGTCGAACAGGATCCAGCGATTCTCCTCGAAGCAACGCTCGACGTGTTCCGCGAGATTCTCGCTCGCCACAGCGGTGATGCGTGTTCGCTCGCTGCCGTCGGCCTTACGAATCAGCGCGAGACGGTGATTGCCTGGGACCCGGAGTCAGGCCGTGCGCTGCACCCCGCCATTGTTTGGCAAGATCGGCGCACGTCGGAGCGATGTCGCGAGCTCGCCACCGGCGAAATCGCGCGGCGGCTCGCCGAGCGGACGGGACTCCGTCCAGATCCATACTTCACAGCAACCAAGATCGAATGGCTCCTTGAGCATGTCTCAGGGCTGCGTGATCGCATGGTGGCTGGAACGGTTCTCTTCGGCACGATCGACGCGTGGCTCCTCTGGCACCTGACAGGCACACACGCGACCGACGACACGAACGCATCGCGTACGATGGTCTTTGACATCGACCATCGTCGATGGGATGAGGAGCTTCTCACAGAGTTCGGAATCCTGCCTGCTTCCCTTCCGGACGTACGCCCCAGTCTCTCCATCTTCGGGATGCTCAAGCCGGAGCTGACAGCAGGCCACACCATCCCCGTCGCCGGGATCCTCGGCGATCAGCAGGCGGCGCTCCTTGGGCAAGGGATCACAGCAAAGGGAAAGGCACAAGTGACGTGGGGGACAGGAGCGTTCCTGCTGATGAACACGGGGGGCGCTCGTGCACGAAGCCGGTCCGGACTCCTTACCACAATCGCAAGGACGGAACCGGAAGCAGCGCCAACCTACGCGCTGGAAGGCTCGGTCTTCGTCGCCGGCGCCGCCGTTCAGTGGCTCCACGATTCGTTGGGGCTTCTCGGCGACGCTGCCGAATCACAGGCCCTCGCAGAATCCGTCGACTCGACAGACGGCGTCGTCTTCGTCCCGGCGCTGACCGGGCTGGGCGCCCCGCACTGGGATCCGTCCGCCCGCGGACTGATCGGCGGGGTCACACGCGGCACACGCCCGGCGCATATCGTCCGTGCTGCGCTCGAGTCGATCGCCTACCAAACGCACGACGTCGTCCGCGCGATGGAACGCGACGGCGGCGCACCGCTGGAAGAGCTACGCGTCGGAGGCGGCGCGGCTCCGAACGACTTCCTTTGCCAGTTCCAGAGCGACCTCCTCGGGATCCCCGTCGTCCGGCCGAAGGATCTGGAGACCACGTCCCTCGGGGCCGCATTCGCCGCCGGCATCGCCGTCGGGCTTTGGGATACCGCGGACGCCGTCGAGCAACTGTGGGAAGCCGGTCGCCGATTCATTCCGCGGATGTCCGACGAGCAACGCGGGGCACTGCTTGACAACTGGGCACGAGCGGTGGAACGATCGAAGGGGTGGAGCCAGCCCCGGATCCTCGAGGACGAAGTGAGGTCGTAATGCAGTATCGGGAAGGGACGTTCAGCGGCGTTCGAGACATCCGCGTTTCCTATCACTGCTGGCTGCCCGAGGTCGACCCACAAGCCTCACTCCTCATCGTGCACGGGCTGGCCGAGCACTCCGGTCGATACTCGAACGTCGTCGATCACTTCGTCCCCCTCGGGTACGCCGTCTACGGCGTCGACCACATCGGTCACGGCAAGTCGGGAGGCAGGCGCGGCTTCGTGAGACGGTTCGACGACTTCACTGTCGTGCTTCGAGCATTCGTGGACTTGCTCAGTTCGTGGCAGCCGGGCAAGCCGCGGTTCATGGTCGGACACAGCCTCGGCGCGCTGATCGGAGCCGTCTACCTCCTCAACCACCCGACCGACTTCGCCGGCGCGATCCTCTCCGGACCCTTGGTCAAGATCCCCGACAACATCTCACCCGCAACCGTACTCGCGAGCCGAATCCTCTCGGTCGTGCTCCCCAAGCTCGGCGTTGCCACTGTCGACGCGAGCCGTGTTTCGCGCGATCCGGCCGTCGTCGAAGCGTACCTCAACGACCCGCTCGTCTTCACCGGCAAGACCACCGCGCGCCTCGGCTGCGAGATGCTGAAAGCAATGCAGCGCGTCACACGAGAAGCTGTGAGAATCGCGACGCCGCTTCTCGTGCTGCAGGGGGCTGAGGATGGATTGGTCCCTCCAGATGGCGCCGAGTTGCTTCATCGACTGGCCGGCTCCGCCGACAAGACGCTGAAGATGTACAGCGGCCTCCATCACGAGATCTACAACGAGCCTGAACACGCTGAGGTCCTCGCCGATGCCGAAGCGTGGCTGAGCGAGCGCCTCCACCCTAGCAGGTAACTCCCGCCTACTCCTTCCGGTGCATCTTCTCGAGGTCTTCCTTGAACTCCCTTGCCATATCGAGGCCGAAGGTCACGGCCGACAGCTGGGAGCGCTCGTCGAGATCGGTGCGTCCCGCGTGGTCGAACGCCCACTGGAGGTTCTCCTCGACGAGTCCGAGCTTTTCGTACCAATCCTGGAACGAGACATTCGTGCCGTCGATCGGACGCGTATTCGGCGCGATCCCTCTGGCAATCTCGTCGAGTGTACGCGCCTGATCGTTCACCCATCGAGATGTCGCCCCGGTCATCGAGAAGAAGCTCGTGTAGACGCCGGTGAGCTTCTCCTGGAGGTCCGCTGCCATCTCGGCGTCGCTCGCAGTAGAGGAGACGGTCTCCCAGTTCTTCAGCGCGTTCGCCATCCGGACCAGCGCCTGACAGCCTCGGTTCGACGCCGGGCAGGCATCCGGATTGTTCGGCTGAGCGTTTCGGTGGAGTTCCGCGATCGACTTGTCGCCCTTCGCAACCTCCCGCAAGTCCGCGGCAGCGTGCCAGATGCGGCCAAAGCCGCAGTGGAGCATCGTATTGCTACGTAGTGGCGTTCGGGTTGCTTGGCTCGACAACCCAGATCTCCCTCCCCTTCCCTAGCTGTTCTACCAAGAAGACATACGTCGCGAGAGCGCTTAGGACGACACCGCTCAGCGTCCTTTCACCAGTGATCGTCTTGAGTTCCGCAAGCTCCTCGAAGTCCCCTTCTGTCAGCCTTATGGTGACAACGTGGGTTGGCTGCGGCTTGCGAAAGGGGACACGATTCGGACGATGGACCTCCTCCTCCACAATCAGTGAATCGAGCTTCTCCTCGAGTGTCTCGCCGGCAGAACGACTCACGATGCTCTCCGGGGGAGGGGTTCTACCCAGCTTGTCAGAGTTCTCCTCTTTCACAACAGGCTCCTCTTCGGTGCTCATCAGTCCGTCGGCAGCATTCGCCCGATTAGCGGTGGAGATGAGCAACCGTGTATGACCTCTGTACCATAGCAGAATCCTCATGCAGAAGTCTGTAATCTACGGCACATCCCTAAACTGCACTCCTGGTCACCATCGCGCACAGCTTCCGGACAATATTGGCGATGATTCTAAGCTGCTATTTATAGTGCATATTCTTGACGAAAAACGCATTCCATGATAGTGTGTTTGCCGCCTAGGTGGACCTTCCCGAGGTGAAAGGATGACGGGGGCCCCGAACCTGGAGAAGGGAGCGCACTGTGAAGGTGCAGATCGAGGACTCAAGCGGGAAAGTCGAGTGGCTTGTGATCTACCGCATCAGGTCACCAGATGGCTTGCGGGAGCTTTCTACCGCTCAACTAGGGAAGACTCGTATGCGTTCAATCAAAGTCGAGGTGCCAATCCGGGTCCTTGTGAATGAGATCCTTGCGATTCTTGCTGGCCGAATGAAGTCGCTCTGTGGGATGATCTGGAACGAGATCAAGCAGCTTGCAGCGAGTTTGCGCCGACGTGAATCCTAGCCAGCCTGACTCAGCTAGCTGACTACCCGCATCCGATCGACAATGCTTGGCAGATCACCGCAGCAACAGCGGTACGGCGATCGCGACGGCGCCCATGCTGACGATCGCGAGGATAAACAGGGAATAGCGAGCATCGTAGTTCCTCAGCAGCACCGGGTCGTAGTAGCCGTCGACTTGCTGATCGGCGTAGAGCTTCAATAGGCCCGCCAGCAGCCGCGCGCGCGTCTCCTTCCCTTTCAGGAGACCGCAGACGGCAACGAGATTGACGACCGCGGTCAGCGCCATGAACAACCCGAGCACTGCCGTTGTCGTCCCGCTCTGCTCCGATTCCTGCGCGATCCCGGAGCTGATCGCAAGCATCAGCAGGTTCAGCAGTACCGCAATGATGACGAAGATCGTGTCCGTCCGCGTTCCTTGCTGCAGCTCCGAGACGATGTGTTGATGTAGCCGATCAATCATGCCAGCCTCCCTCGAGAGAACCAACCTCAAGTATCGCCATTCTCACTTGGCCATGAAAGAGAACCCGCCCACTCGATCGAACCGTGCGCCCAACAGAAAAGGGAGGGGCGCGTGGCCCCTCCCCGTGGTCTTCTGTACGTTGCCAGTCCTCGGCTCGGAGAAGGAGCTTGCTCCTTCTCCGACGTGACCGGTAGGGTCTCTCTACCGATTCACGAACACCTTCCCCTTGCCGGTGAAGGAGTTCGTCCCGTCCGTCGCGTAGATCACGTAGATGTACGCTCCGTTCGCCAACGACGCACCGGTACTGTCCGT
>JANQEA010000004.1 GCA_028278555.1 Candidatus Bipolaricaulota bacterium
TCGTGGATGGATGTTACCACGTCAAGAAGAGCTTGCGAAAACTTGTCGTCTTCTCGCCGCACAATCTGATAAAAGACCCGCCGTTTACGCGGATGGACCTTATTTCGTGTCGGAATTTGCTGATATATCTCGACGAAATTGCTCAGAAAAAAGTTCTGGCGCTGTTCCATTTTGCTCTCCGACAAAACGGGGTGTTGTTCCTGGGTCCGAGCGAGACCACGGGAAACCTGGATAGCGAATTCGAGGTTCTGTCCAAGAAGTGGCGCATCTTCAAGAAGCTGCGTGATGTTCGCCTGCGCGAATCGACCCATCTGCTGCCGCTGAGCAGTCGAGACAGTCAATCCGGCGAGCCGGACATCCGCCTCAGCGAGAGCCGCATTTCGACTCCCTCCAACATCACGGTCGCCGCCCATCAGCGGCAATCATTGATGCGCGCCTACGACAAGGTCTTGGAGAAGTATGCCCCGGCGGGCTTTCTGATCGACCGCAGCGGCGATCTCGTTCATGTCTTCGGCCGGGCCAACGCGTTCCTGCAGATCGAGAGCGGCCTGTTCTCCAAGAGACTCGTCGAGGTTCTGCACCCCGACCTGAAGCTCATCGTCAGCGCCGGCATCGAGCGTGCACTGGCCTCGCACACGATGCCGTTCCACCGCAAGACGACGATCGCGATGAGCGATGGCGAGGAGAAGACGATCATCATCAACATCGAGAAGCTCGCTCCGGAAGGCGCCCATGCGGATCATCTCCTGATCGCATTCGAGGAGGAGCAGGTGTCGATGGTGCCGCCCATCATCGTCCAGGGATCAGACGATACGGACCAGGCGACGGATCAGGTCTTCTACTCCCAGCGCATCACCGAGCTCGAGCGGGATCTCAAGGTGACCGAGGAGAGCCTGCAGAGCACCATCGAAGAGCTGGAAACAAGCAACGAGGAGCTGCAGGCGACGAACGAAGAGCTGATGGCATCGAACGAGGAGCTGCAAAGCACGAACGAGGAGCTTCACTCCGTCAATGAGGAGCTCTTCACGGTCAGCGCGGAGCATCAGCGAAAGATCGAAGAGCTCACCGAGCTGACCGATGATATGGAGAACCTGTTTCGCGCCACCGACATCGGAACGATTTTTCTGGACGAGGACCTTCGCGTTCGCCGGTTCACGCCGGCGGCGGCACGTACGTTCAATCTGGTCTCTCACGACATCGGTCGGCCACTGCAGCACATAACCTATCGCTTCGAGTACAATGATCTGGTTTCCGACGTGGAGAGCGCCCGAACGAACAGTCGCCTCTGCGAAAAGAAAATCGATGTGGACGGCCAAAGCTATCTGCTGCGGATCCTGCCCTACGACAGCGATCGTGCGGACAGCCTGGGAGCCGTGGTGACGATCGTCGACATCAATGCGCTGGAGCAGGCTCAGCGTCGCCTGACCGAACAGCAGGCTCTCTACGAGGCGGTCGTCGAGCAACAGCACGACATCATTTGCCGATACACGCCCGACTTCAGATTGACGTTCGTCAACAAGGCCTATTGCGAGCTCTACCGGAAATCGCGCGACGAACTCATCGGACGATCGATCCTGGATCTTGTGCCCGAAAGGCATCGCGAGAACATCAGGACGGCGGTCGAGACCATGAAGGCCGGCGACACGAACGTTTACGAGCGGGAAGAGACCGATCCCGACGGCAGCCTGCGGTGGCTGCATTTTCGCCGCTACGCACAGCCTGGACGGGACGGTGGGATCGCCGAGATTCAATCCGTCGGCAGAGACGTGACGGCCTTGGTCCGCGTTCAGCAGAAGCTCGAGGAGCTGAATGCGTCGCTGGCTGCGGAGCAGGAACGGCTGGACCAGATCTATCGGACCACACCGGTGATGCTGCACTCGATCCTGAATGACGGCGTGCTCATCGAGACCAGCGAGTTCTGGTGCGAAAAGATGGGTTATCGGCGAGACGAGGTCATCGGCCGTCCGATCTACGACTTCATGGAGCCCGAGTCGGCGGCGTGGATGCAGGACAACATCATTCCGACCATGTTCGGCGGAGGCGGATCGGCCAGCGACGTTTCGTACACCTATGTGCGCAAGAACGGGACACGAATGGACGTCCGTGTCTCGGCGATTGCAGGTCCGAGACGAAAGGCCGCGGGACTGCAGAGCTTCTCCGTCGCCTTCGACGTGACGGAACAACGGGAGGCCGAGCGCGCGCTCGAAGCCCAGAACGACGAGCTGATCCGCATCAACGAGAATCTCAATCAGTTCACCCATATCGTCAGCCATGACCTCACGGGCCCGCTGCGGGCGATCGAGCACACCTCCAACTGGATAGAGCAGGACGCGTCACCGGATGCGCGGCGGGAGATCCAGGAGCACATCGACAGGCTGAAGGATCAGGTTGCGCATCTCGGGAGCATGCTGTCGGATCTTCTGGACTATTCCCGCGCCGGATCCAGCCAGCAGGCGGCGGAAGCGATCGACCTGCCCCGAGACCTGAACCATGTCTTCGACGTGATCGACAAGCCCGATGGCATGCGGCTGAGCCTTCGATCGATGCCGGACGATATCATCGCCTATCGCGCGCCGCTCTTGCTCGTGTTCCGAAATCTGATCGAGAATGCGGTGAAGCATCATGACCGGGAACAGGGCAAGATCACCGTGCGCGGCGAGGATCTCGGCGACGAATGGACATTTTCGGTCGAGGATGACGGGCCCGGGATCGATCCGCGCTTTCACGACAAGATCCTGCAGCCCTTCCGCAAGCTGACACGCAAGGACCAGACCGCGGGCAACGGGATGGGGCTCGCGCTCGTCAAGAAGGCGGTGGAGTCCAACGGCGGGAAGTTGTCGATTCACTCGAATCCGGTGGAACGACCAGGTGCGCGCTTCTCGTTCACCTGGCCGAAGTCCAAGCCGCAGGCCATGGCGGCTGAGTGATCCTCTGGCCGAAACGTTCGCGGATTGCCACCGGACGTCGTGCCGGCTCAATCGGGCCGTACGAGCCTCCGGTCCGGACCTTGAGTGCCTGCTGGACCACGGCGGCGGCGCAGCCGCCGACGATCTCAGGTCAGCGTGCGGGACGACCGGACGGTCCACCTTTCCTGTGGATAAGCCTGCCGTCCTGCATTAAGTTGGGAGGTCAAATGATTCGCTGGTCGGAGTCCGCGAGGTCATCTCCTTGCGAAAGTTGGTGTGCGCGTTGCGCTTGCGTATCGAGGAGAGGGGGAAGAGATGCGGGACAGATCCAGTCTCGAATCCGAGCGTCCCGAAACCGCCGCGACGGATGTTGCGCCCGACACCGGTGACGGGCCTGTCGAACCGCGCCCGATAGAAGTCCTGGTCATCGAGGACAGCGACACGGACTACCGCATCGTCGCTCGAACACTTCAGCAAATGGACACGTTTCGGGCGCAGATCTCACATGCGCGCGATCTGGAGGCGGCGCGCCGCATGGCCGACGATCGCGACTTCGACGTTGCGCTCGTCGACTTCTACCTGGGAATCGATACCGGCACCGAGGCCATACACGACCTGGGAGGGCGGTCCGGCTCCACAGCCGTCATCCTGCTCACCGGCCAGCCGGGGCAGGATATTCTCCAACTGGCTCTCAAGGCCGGCGCCATCCATTGCCTGGACAAGAATCAGCTTAACCCGATCCTGCTCGAAACGACGGTCCGCAGCGCCCTGCACACGCATGCGCTCGAAGCGAAGCTGCACGAGACGATCGTCGATCTGGAGCTGGCCAATCGCGCCAAGACCGATTTCTTCGCGCGGATGGGCCATGATCTGAAGACGCCGCTCAATGCCATTCTCGGCTTCGCGGAGATGATCACCAGACAGACCTTCGGACCGTCGATATCGGACAAGTACGTCCAATGCGCCCAGAGGATCAGGGTCGGGGGGACACACCTCCTGGAGGTGCTCAACAATCTCATCCATCATTCCGCCAGCCAGAGCTCCTACTCGGGCGGACGGTTCGAGTCCGCGGAGATCAACGACATCGTCGAGCACGCGCTGAGCATGATCGACGTCCTGGCCCGGACGCGGGAGCACACGATCGAGGTCTCGCTGCCCGAGGACAGCCCGGTGGCGAACTGCCAGCCGGCGGTGCTCGCCCAAGCGGTCCTGAACGTGATCTCGAACGCGGTGAAATACACGCCGCCCCGCGGGCACATACGCGTCTCCGTCGAGCCCGGGAGGCGTCACAATGAGATCCGCGTTCAGGACAATGGCATCGGCATGAGCCGGGAGGACGTCGACGTGGCGCTGTCGCCGTTCGGACGCGTCGAGCTGCCGCCGCAACTGGTTCAGGACGGAACCGGCATCGGCCTGCCGATCGTCCGGGACATCATCGCAGCGCACACCGGACAACTGGAGATCGACAGCGCCCCCGGCGAAGGGACCACGGTCGTTCTGCGGCTGCCGGTGGTGCAACAGGACCAGAGTGCAGCCTGACACCCGAGATCGCCATTGGCGGGACCGTATCGCATGACCCAGATCAAGGCCGTATCGGACGCATTCGAGCGGCGGGAGCGCACGACGCCGCGTCTGCTGCTCGTCGAGGATGACGAGACCGACATCCTGTTCGTGAAGAGGTGTCTCGACCGCTATGGCGGCACCGCGGAGCTGGTGGTCGCGCGCGATGGCGCCGAAGCCCTCGAGACCCTGCGCGACGGAGCGACCGTAAGAAGGCCTTACGTCATCGTCACGGACTTGAACATGCCGGGCATGTCGGGGCACGAGCTGCTGGAGGAGATCCGCTCCGACGACGCGCTGAAGGACAGCGTCGTGTTCGTGCTCTCGAGCTCGTGCCTCGCCGGTGACATCGAGCGGGCTTATCGGTACAACGTGGCCGGCTATCTCACCAAACGCGTCCCCACGCAGCAACTAACCAGGAGCGTGGAGATGATCTTCGAGTACTGCGCCTCGGTCCACCTGCCGAGCTGACGCCCGAAGCTCATTCCGCCGCGATCGCGTGGGTCCGCTTCTTCGGCCACGTGAACGTGAATCGCGTCCCCGGCCGTTTCATGGGATCGGACACGACGCTCAATTCGCCGCCATTGGACTCGACCGCCTTCTTGACCAGCGCGAGCCCCATCCCGTTGCCCGGCGCCGTATCCTTGCGTTCGAGCTTGCGGAACGGCAGCATGATCTTGTCGTGAAACTTGGGATCGATGCCGGGACCGTCATCCTCGACGGAGAACGCCCATTTGTCGCCCAGATCCTCGCAGCGGACCGTGATCCTGCCGGTGTCCCGGTCGTGGTACTTGACCGCGTTTTCGATCAGATTGCGAAACACCAGCATCAGCGGCGCACGGAAGGTGACGAGATCCTCGGGCACCGACCCGATCTCGAGCTCCATGCCGTGCGACTTCTCGATCACGTCGAAGATGTCGTTGAGGGCGAGCGGAAGATCGATCCGTTCGGCGGCCTGCTGGCTGGTACCGGCACGGGAATAGTCCAGCAGGTTCGACAGCAGTGAGCCCAGATGGGCCACCTGGTCCTTCAGCCGGTCGATGTGGTCCTGGATCTCCTTGCGGGATTCCGGCGTCGAGTCCTGCTCGATCCAGTCGGTCGTGTGCTCAATCGCCCGCAACGGACCCGTCAGGTCATGACTGACGATGTGCGTGAACTGGTTCAGGTTCTCATTGATGCGCGCCAGCTCGTCGTTCTGCGCCGCCAGGGCGCGCTCGGCGCGCAGCTGATCGGTGACGTCGATGATGACCGCCAGCGCGTCCTTGGACGGAGCGCCCGGATCAGGGCTGGCGACGGCCGACATCCTCACGTCGATGACGCTGCCGCTCTTCTTCGCCATCCGGAACGGCACATCTATGCAGTAACCATCCTTCCAGAGCTTCGGCTCCACCTTCTCCTCGGAAAAGGTCCTGGAGCCTTCCGTATAAAACTCGGTGGCACGCCGGCCGATGACCTCCTCGCGCCCATACTCCATGATCTCCAACCAGAACTCGCTCAATTCGATGATCGTTCCCTGCTCGTCGATGGAGTGCATCATCACAGGCGTGTTTCGGTACAGCTTGCGAAAGCGCTGTTCCTCGACAACGAGCTTGGCGTTCACGGCCTCCAGCTCGTCGCGCGCCTGCTTGAGCTCGGTTATGTCGCGACCGACGGCCTGGATCTCGGAGATCTCACCATCCAGCCCCGGCTGCGCATAGCGCGAGAACTGGAACCACCGCACCACACCGTCCGGACCGACATCCTCGCGGACAACCGTATCCGACTGCCCGGCCTCGAGCTGGGCGGTCTTGACCTCCATCTCGTCTCTGGCCGAGTCCGGGAGCAATTCCAGGAGAGAGGTGCCGACCAGCTCGTCGCGACCCTTCCCATAGTGTCGACAGCCGAAGTCATTGATGAAGGTCAGCTTGAAGTCCGGCGTGTAACGCCAAATCAGATCCCGCTGCTGCTCGACGACGGCTTCGTACAGAGCCTTCTGTTCCGACAGACTGTGCTGCGCTTCCTTCAGGTCCTGGATGTCGACGACGGTCAGGACGATGCCGGCCTCGCCCGCCTTGTGACTCTCATAAGGCAGCACGCGCAGCAGATAGGTATGGTCTTCGACGTCGATCTCCCGATGCAACGGGCGGCCGTCCCTCTGCAGGGTGCGGATGTTCTCGATCAAGGAGTCGTACGCGAAGCGGTAGGTGATGTGCTCGAACGGCCGCCCGATATCATGAGCGACCAGATTGAAGGCCCGCGCTGCGGCGGGCGTGAACCGACGGATGCGGAGCTCGGGGCCGAGGAAGACGGAGCCGATGTCGGTGGCCCTGAGCAGATTGTCCATATCCTCGGTGAGTTCGGTCAACTCCTCGATCTTGCGCTGATGCTCGGCGCTTACGGTGTAGAGTTCCTCGTTCACCGAATGCAGCTCTTCGTTGGTGCTCTGCAGCTCCTCGTTCGAGGCCATCAGCTCTTCGTTGGTGGCCTGCAATTCCTCGTTGCTGGTCTCCAGCTCCTCGATCGAGGTCTGCAGGCTCTGCTCCGTCGCCTTCAGGTCCTGCTCGAGCTCGCGGATGCGCTGAACGTAGAACTCCCGATCGACATCCGCGCCGTCGCCGAACGGAAGCGGTTCCGGCATGGGATCCAGCTTCTCCTCCAAGGTGACGAGCAGATAGTCCGCGTTGGAGCCCCTCACCGCGAACTTCTCGATGCCGACGACGACGGTCGACTCCGTGCCGTCTTCTCGCTTCACCTTGGTGTTGCGGCGAAACGGACTGCCACTCTGCGCCAGCGCGCGCTCCAACCCGGCCCCGACGACCAGTTTGAGATCCGGGTGCAGCAGGTCGGTCACGGTCCTGCTGAAGGCCCCGCGCCTGACCTGGAGATACGTCTCGGCATCGCCGAGCACGTGGATCAATGCGCCGCCGGAGTCGACCAGCAGGCCACTCTGGGCAAATCGCTCCAGAACGCGATCGTAGACACGGATCAGCGTCTGTCGCTCGAGGGCGGCGGTGCGGGACTCGGGAGCCATGGGTCTGTTCTCGCGCAATGCGAGCGTCTGCCCGTCCGTGACGGCCTCGCTGCTCTTGGGAGGCAGGAAATTGGCCGCCTCGCGCAGACGAACATCCCGCTTCTTCCGGTAGATTCGCCATCGCTTGTCGACGGCTTCGAACTCGTTCTCGAGATACCCTGTGGACTCGCTGGGCCCCAGGAACAGGACGCCATCCTTCCTCAGTGCGAAATGGAAGTAGGCGAGCACCTTCTTATGCGCCGCGTCATCGAAATATATAAGAAGATTTCGACAACACACAAGGTCCATACGTGTGAACGGAGGGTCTTTTATCAAATCATGAGAGCTAAATACGACAAGTTTTCGCGTCTGCTGCTGTACGATATACTGCCCACCAACGCGATCGAAGTACTCTTCGACGAGATGCTCAGGCACCCCCTTCAGACTGTCTTTCTCGTAGATCCCGGCGGCGGCGACTTCGAGGGAGCGAAAGTGAATGTCGGTCGCGAAGATCTTCAGGTTCAGCGTCAGACCTCGCGACTTGGCGAACTCTGAGATCAGGATGGCGATCGAATAGGCCTCCTCACCGCTCGCACAGCCGGGTATCCAGACGCGGAGTTGGCGACGCTCGGACATCGTCGACGCGAGGACGGGAAGCACCGACCCGTCGAGCGCATCGAATGCCTCCCTGTCGCGGAAGAAGGCGGTCACGCCGATTAGCAGATCGCAGTACAGTGCCTCCAGCTCGTCCGAGTCGCTCTGGAGCAGTTCGACATATTGCTGAAGGTCGTGAATCCGGTTCAGCAGCGCGCGCCGGCGCATGCGCCGTCTGACCGTCGACTTCTTGTAATAGCCGAACTCGGCGCCATACCGCTTCTGCAGCAGCGTGAAGATCAACTGCTCAGGATCTCCGTTCCCGTCCATCTCCGACTCGACCGGCAAGATGCGCTCGCCCTCGACCAATCGCATGATCAGGTCGGGCATCTGTCGCGGCTCGGCCGTCAACGTCGCGACGCCGCGCGCAATGGCGGAGCGTGGCATGGAATCGAACTTGGCCGAATCCGGATCCTGCACGATGACGGTTCCGCCGGCCTCGTAGATCGCCAGCCCTCCGCGCGATCCGTCGCTGCCGGTTCCCGACATGACGATGCCGATCGCCCTGTCGCCTTGGTCTTCGGCCAGCGAGCCGAAAAACGCATCTATGGGCAGTCCGAGGACCTCGGGCGGAGAGTACTCACACGTCCTCAGCTTGCCGCGCTCGATCGTCAGCTCGGTTCGAGGCGGATTGAGATAGACAACGTTGGCCTGCACCATCATGCCGTCCTCGGCGTGCAGGATCCGCATCGTCGACTGCCGCGCGATCAGCTGATCCATCATGGAACGGAAGTCGGGCGCGAGGTGCTGCACGATCACGAAGGCGAGCCCCGAGTCGACCGGCATGGCGTCGAAGAACTGCTCGATGGGCTCCAGGCCGCCGGCCGACGCCCCGATCGCGACCACGCGGATGGGCTCGTGCTCCGTCCCGCGTGAGGGCGGCGCCGACGCGGTCGGCTCGTCTGCGGCGGATTGGCCTGTGCCGGTCTCGCTCGCTTCTGTCGACGATGCGGACGCTGCCGCCGCCTCCGGATCGCCGCCAGCACCGTGGTCCGATTGCTCGTGCACTCCGGGTGTCTCCGACAATGGGCCCTTCGCTCTCTCCGTGCCGTCCGCCACCGCTCCGCCTTCCCTTGCCAAACTCCGAGAGGAGTCATTCCCCTGCGGTCACGATCGCACGGCGGCCGCGCTGACCCCTCGACACAACATACTGTTCGGGATGATAGGGCGCTGCGTGATTCGGACTCCGCCAGCACTGATGCCAATTCTCGCCCCGACCACCCTGCAATGCAAGCGCGGAACACTGCCGGCGGGCTCTCGCCCGTCGAGCTTCACGATTGGTTAACCATTCCCGCCGAAACATTGAGCAGAACGCAATGGCCGCGGGGGCTTGCCGCTGAGCAATTTGCGGCTTTGATATCAACAGGTTGAAGAGGAGTCCCCGGTACATGAACATGAATGGCGAGGTCCGGATCGAGGCCGACTTGAGCGCATGGATCGAAATGTCACGGGCCGCTGTGGAAAATTCGCGCGCCACCGCGAACCAAGACTTGAGAACCGTTCTGCGCCTGACGCAGATGAACCTGGCCCTCAGCAGGTCGCTTCGAACCCTGTCGCGTCGCACGCGCGCGCACGCCGAGGCGGCCCGCGAACGCGGCCGATACGCTCGGGACTTGCGGGCGCCCGCCGCCACCTGGAACGACCGCCCGCCTGCCGCACCCTGACCGCAGATCGGCCGCGACGGACCGGGACCGGCGTGCCGGCACCGGTCGCGCGTATCGAAAACGAAGCTCCGGCAAGGAGGCGCCGCCGCCGGGCGACCCACGTTCTCCATCATGCGAAGCTCGTAAGCCTGGAGCGACACGGGGGACGTCTGCCGTCCGCAACTTCCCGGATCCAGCTCCCGACCCGCACGAGGTCCAGGGCCGCTTCGGTTCGCTCGTGACAGCCGGACCGCCCGTACGGTAAGTTTGCCACGCTGCAGCCCTCGTCTCGAGGAACAGTTCTCGATGTTTGCCGTGGCCTACGTAAGCAAGCAGAAAAATCTCTTCTGTGAGCGCGACCTTATCGCATTGGCTTCAGCCGCGAATACGAGAAATTCCCAACTGGACATCACCGGCTATCTCTTTCACAAAGGGGGATATTTCTTTCAATATCTTGAAGGGGAGCAAGAGCCTCTGAGCATATTGATGTCGTCCATCAAGAGAGACCCACGGCACTGCATTTCCAGGATCGTCGAGATTGGTGAAATCGAAGAGCGCAGCTTCGCTGTCTGGAACATGCGTTATGTCACGCCAGACGAGCTGGATGAGATCAACCTCGAGGACATTGCCCAGGACGTCATACTGCGCATGACCCGCCCCACCTTTTCCGAGGACATGGTCAAGGACCGGATCGTGGCGATCGTGAGAAGGATCGCCGAGCTTCAGACCGGCCGCCCCGAGATCGGCAGCGCGCAGCCGAACTGATCCTTCACCGCAGTGAACGCCGGGGCTCCCCGCCCTGCGGGACGGGTCGATCCGATCACGGTGCGGGCGGCGACGTGACGGAGCGCAATGTCTGCGCGCCCTGGTCCGGACGGCGACCGGAGGTTAGCATCTCACCGGGGAGGCGTTTTCGGAGCGTCGCAGGCGACAGGCCCGAGCCGGCGAACGAACCTCCATTCCAGTGAGGTTTGCAAAGCCCATGGTCCAGGTCGGTGCCAGACTCCCGCGAAGCCCCTCCGATTCCCACCCGTTGACGTCTCGCCTGATCGTCATCATCAGCATCGCCCGCATCCTCCTGTTCGCGACCTTCATGACGGTCGCGGCCTGCATTCCGGTCTTGGTGCGCGACTGGGAGGTCAGCGCGGCGGGCGCCGGCTCGATCGTCTCCGCCATGTTCGTCAGCTACGCCGTCTCGCTGTTCGCGCTCTCCTGGACCGCCGACCATGTCGGCGCCAAGCGGACCGTGCTGGTCTCCTCGCTCGCCGCGGCAGCCTCTTCGGCGGTCTTCGGCCTGTGGGCGCGGGACTATTGGAGTGCCCTGGTTCTCTATGCACTGGTGGGCCTGTGCCAGGGCGGCGTCTACACGCCCCTCGTGATGCTGTTCAGCGAGAACGCCCGCGCCGACCGGCGCGGCACCGCCATGGGCTGGCTGATAGGCTCCACCTCCATCGGCTACGCGGGGTCCCTGGCGCTGTCGGGCGCCGGGATCGCCATCGGCGGCTGGCAGGCCGCCTTCCTGCTCACAGGGTCCCTGCCAGTCGTCGGCGCGGTGCTGCTGATCTGGTCGCTCCGGAACGTGCCCAACCGGATCCATCCCCGCCACGACGACAGCGGGCTGGTGCGCCAGCTCGGACACAATCGCGACGCTCGCCTTCTGGTCGGGGGCTACGTGGCGCACAACTGGGAGCTGCTCGGATTGTGGTCATGGACGCCGACGCTGGTCGCGGCGAGCTTCGCCATGGCCGGCGCGACCACGAGCATCGCCTCCCAATCCAGCGCCTACGTCGCGGCGGCCATGCACGTCATTGGCGCCTTCGCGGCCCTGCTGGTCGGTGGCCTCTCTGACCGGCTCGGCCGGCGCACGGTCCTCCTGGGCATGGCGGCGATCGCCGCGGCCCTGTCGCTGTCGATCGGATGGCTGGTGGCGCTGCCGCCTTGGATCATCTCGTGCTTCGCCCTGATCTACTACTTCTTCGCGCTCGGCGATTCGCCGGTGCTCACGACGGCGCTCGCCGAGCGCGTCGACCCCGCCTCCCTGGGTGCCATCCTGGCGGTGCGGTCTCTGCTCGGCTTCGGTGCGGGGGCCGTGGCGCCGATTGCCGTCGGCGGCATCATCGACGTGCTGCGGACCGGCGGTCACGGCGAGACGCTGGTCTGGGGCGCGGGATTCGTCGTTTTAGGGTGTGGGGGCCTGCTGGCCACGCTGCTGGCCTACAGGTTGGCGCGGTAGGC
>JANQEA010000027.1 GCA_028278555.1 Candidatus Bipolaricaulota bacterium
GTCGATCGCTTCAAGTTCCTCGTCCAGGCCTCGCCCGAGTTCTCACTCGCTGTCATGAAGACGCTCGCCGATCGGCTCCGGGCCCGCACCCGCCATGTCGGATCCGGCGAGCCGCAATGACAAGCCTCGAACTTCCGGGCGACCTCGTCGAGTGCATGGGGGATTCGGAAGGCGAAGACGCGCTGCAGCTCTTCGCGATGCTGCAGAATCCGGGACGAGACGAAGATCCGATCCTGCTCGCCGACCGCTTCCGCGCGATCGCCGGCCAACTGACCCAGCTCCTGCGGCAGAGCGCCGAGCCGTATCGGGCGCTTCGCAACTTCGCTCGAATCGTCGAATCGGTGCAGGAGAGGCGGATCCCCTTCTACACGCAGCTCGTCGAGGATCCGGAGAACCTCCGGGTGCTGGGATACCTGGCGGGCTGGTCCGACTTCCTGTCGCGGCTCGTCTCGTCCGAGCCCGAGGTGATCCAGCGGATCTTCGAGCTGATCGAATCTCCGCTGGCCGACGAGCGGATCGCGACACTCGCCGAGGAAGGCCGACGTCAGATCGAGGAGACGAGCAAGGTCGATCGCGAGCTCGGTCGGCTCCGAGTCCGTGAGCTGGCTCTGATCGCGATCCGCGACCTCGACGGTCTCCCGCCGTTGCGTGTCTCTCGCGCAATGAGCGCACTCGCGGAGACCATCGTCGGGCTCGCGCTCGAGTTCGCGATCATCGAGCGCGATGAAATGTGGGGCCGTCCGCAGGTGGAAGGCATGCCCAGCCGCTTCGCGGTTCTCGGATGCGGGAAGATGGGCTCCGGCGAGCTCGTGTACGGCAGCGATCTCGACGTCATCTTCGTCGCGGATTCGGGTGGAACCTGCACGAAGAAGGACGACCGCACCGGCGAGGAGTTCTGGATGCGCGTCTGCCAGCGCCTGACCCAGCTCATCCAGGGAAACAACCTCTACGAGGTCGACGCACGGCTGCGCCCCTGGGGTGACCAGGGCCGGATGGTCGTGACCCTGAAGACGCTACGCGAATACTGGTCGAAGCCCCGCGACATCTGGGAACGCCTCGCGATGACCAGGGT
>JANQEA010000043.1 GCA_028278555.1 Candidatus Bipolaricaulota bacterium
GCTCTGGTTGGCCGCATCCACCGGGTTCCACGAACCGGGGTTGACGATGATGAACACCGGGACGTACTCGACCTCGTTGCAGTTGAGGTTCTCGTCCGGGTCGACGACGGTGATCGTCGCCGCGCCGTTCGCGTCCTTGTAGATCTCCTGATCCCAAGAAATCGTCGCCTCGACATCGATGATCTTCATCATCGCGATGGCGACGTCGGTCGCGTCGTTCGGGTCCTGGTACATCCCGATCAGCGTATCCATGTTCTCGAACCGACCGATCAGGTACTCGGCGCCGCCGATCGCGGCGTCCGGCCCGACCGGGATCAGCCCGAACGTGTTCCAGCCGCCGAAGACGAAATTCGGATCCGGGCCGACTCCGCCGCCGAGGAACGCTCCGCGGTTGTCCGGGTAGGTGTTGACCACACCGTCCCAAGCATCGCCGTTATCTGACTCCAAGTACTCGTAGTTGCCGTACTGGAAGTCGTCAGTGGCTCCGCCAACCGGAACGTCGACTACGTGCGTGAATAGGTGCTCGTCCGCGGCCGCGTAGCTGTACCGGGTACCGATCTGGAAGGATCGGTTCGACACGAAGACGCCCGTGTCGGCACCGGTCTCCTCCAGGTAGTCCTCATCGGCCCAACCTTCGTCAGCATTGGGATTCCAGACGATGTACGCGCCGGTCTTCGGATCCATGATCTTCAGATCCGGTCCCATTTTGTCGCGTACGTCACAGTCGATGTTCTGGTCGTTGTCGATGACGACGATCCAGATTTCGTCACCTTCCTGTACGTTCGTCACCCGGTTCTGTCCGTTCTTGTCAGACGAGAAGTACATCTGCGCGTCCGACGCAACGGCAGCCAGGGTGAACAGCGCTGCGACGAGCAGCGTCGCGACACTCCCTACCACCAAACTCCGTTTCACCGTAGCACCTCCTACCGTGAGTCCTTCAATTCAGATTCGCCTACCCCTCACCATGCAATCGTCCGATCTGCGTCAGAAAACGTGCAACGCCGGCCGAATGCCCAACCTATCCGACAGACTACTCCCCAGATCTCGGAGCTGTCAAGACAAGGCCCCTCTGTATGCGAAAGACGGTTGTCCGGTGGGAAGCGGGCATCAAGGCGTGATGCCCGTCACTCGAACGCGATGGCGTCTACTCCTTGTCGATCTGCGGGAACTCGACGGGATCTCTAGTCGGTCTCGGCAGCGAATGCGGAGAACCACTCGGCAAGGACTTCCTCGGCAAGCTTGTTCTGAACGCTCTGCCTCCACATCGGCCTCAGGACGGTGAACCAGGCCCAGATGTTCACCCCACGCAGCCAGCTGCCCTCGCATCCGTCGGCCTCGTTCACGAGGACCCGCATCAGCGCCTCGAACAGGTCCGCTTGTTCTTGGAAGTCATATCTGGTCGTTTCGAGGAGCCAGAGGCCGTTGGCTCCGTCGACGCTCTTGTAGGCGACTTCGGAGATCATGACCGGCTTGTCGTAGAGCGCGTGGACGTCGCGTAGAGCGGCGACGACATCGACTCCGTAGGACGTGCCATACCAAGCGCGGGCTAGATCCTCGACGGATGGATCGAGCGTATCCGTGAGCGGGAGGTAGAGGCTGACGCCGATGAAGTCGAGCACCTCGGCGAACGGGATGTTCATCACTTCGCTGGCGGTCGGCCCGTCCGCGTGGTAGCTGTTGGCGTTGATCGAGATGGCGCCGGAGAACACTTCCCGGACGCCCTCCACGATGTCGATCCAATACCCGACGTAGGCCGGTTCCGTGATCATCGACTCCATTTCATTCGTCAGGTAAAGCGCGGCACACCCCGTCTCCTCGGCGAGAGCCGCATACCCGAGCAGGATCTGTTTGTAGTTGGAGAACCAGACTACGGGATCCTTCGGCGCGAGCTTGGCGCTCCAGGTTGATCCGGGGAGGAGGTTCGGCTTGATCTCCACGCGGAGACCGGCACTTCTCAATTGCATGATTGCTCGGTCGATGTCGTCCAGCTGATGGCCGGAGCGATGGTTGAGCGGCTCGATGTCGTTGCTTGTCGCGTTCGCCATGAACACCTGGGGAGCAACGATCACGGTGTTCGCGCCTGTCGCAATCAACCGCTTGAGCGATTCGGCCATCTCGTAGCTCGTGAAGTCGGCGAATCCATCCATCCCTTGGAGCGTGAATCCCCAGGACGGGAAGGGGCATGGCGCGAGGAGACGGGGAGGCTCGGCAGCCCAAGTACTCCACAGAATCTTGGCATCGGCAGGTTCCCAGTGGAAGTAGAAGTTCCCCCAGGGCGCGATCTCGCCTCGGCCGAACAAAATGGAGATGCCGCCATCCTCCGAACCCCACTCCGCGAAGCCATCGCCCGTCTTCGTGACGGCGACGGGCCGATCGAAGACAACGCGTAGACTGCGGGCCGAATCCCCGGAGTCATTGAAGAGGATCGAACTGCCGGCGAGGCATACAGGCGACAGTAGCCAAGCGATACCGATGACCAGGAGCACCCACGTTCTTGTCTGCATTCTCCCTCCCAACGGAGAGGATACCGTGGAAGGGTTCGCGGAAGGAATCCGGCGAGTAGGGGTATGAACAGCAAAGCGCGCGGCATCGGGAAGAGCGGGGGGCTTCGGATACTCCAGCCTCGCGAGCGCAGCCGTTCAGAAGGCGATGAACAGTAGGCCAACCACGAGATAGGCAGCGATCGCCACGGGGGAAACCTCGAGTCCAGCATTTCCGGCGGGGCCGCCGGTCCACCACGATGAGTCATCCAGCCGTATCTCGAGGAGCCCGGCCGTCGTTGTTTTGCCATTCAAGGGAAGGCCGAGGATGCCGACGAGCGAGAAGTTCCAAGCAGCATGGAAGCCGATCGGTAGCCAGAGCGATCCGCTGTGGGTGTACATCGCGACGAACAGGAAGCTGACCGCGACGCTGGCGACCATGATGGTGAGCGCCGAGCGGACGGTCAGGGTCTTGATCCGGCTGATCAGATGAACCAGGCCGAAGTATGCGCCACCGACGAGGGTGGCGAGCGGCCATCCCCATGTGTGCGCGAACTCGCGCGTTGCCATCCCGCGAAAGACGACTTCTTCGGCGAATCCGGTGAACAGTGCCATACACCCGATGCCCAGAAGCATCGCGACTCGCTCCCTGCGGTTGGACATGCCGAGCGATTTCCAGATGGACGCCTTCCCGAGGAGCTTCAGCACGAGGGCAACCAGAACAGGCAAGACGAGACCGAGTCCGAGCCCGGCGAAGAGCAGTCCGCCGTCGAAGCGAAGCCCCATCCAGTCGATCGGACGTCGCCACAACAGCAACACCGCGATCCACGTCAGAGGAATCCCCACGACGAAGGTTGTCAAGCCCTTCGCCAGAACGGTCGTATGGTCTTGGTGCCTGCCGCTCATGATCGCATCCAGCGTCTGGCCGCTTCGGCGAGCGGCCAGGATGCCGCCGAGGTATTGATGCAGATGGATGAACAAGAACAGACCGAAGCTCCACAACAGCACCACCCAGGGCTGGCGAACCGCGATTTCGAGATCTGACATGACGCCTCCTCACGCTCTCCCTGTCAGTCGACGGGATCGGCCGAGAGGTTCAGCAGAGGCTCGGCGAAACATAGGAAGGGACATATGTGCTGACATGGTCATGAGTGATAGTTATTGAGATATACTTGGCTCACCACTGATAGGAAGGAGCAGCTATGTCCCAAGAACGAACGCGTATTGTAGTCTGGGCTGTCGTCATTCTGGTAGCCGGTTTCTCTCTGGCCGTAGTAGCTACACCCAGGGACACAATCCTGGAGGCCGCTGTGTCGGCTGCCGCGCAATTACGGGAGGCAATAGGGGTTGAGATCGATCCCCATCAGTGTGCGCTGTTGTCTTTGCCAGAGCTTTCGTTTGCGGTTGTGCCGATGGTGGAGTCGCCGAACTTCGCGACGGCATCAGCAGATCATCCGACGTACATCAATGCATTGCTTGTGACCGACATTTCCGCGGGTGTCATTGCCGACGGGGTTGACCTGCAAGTTGGCGTCTACGTTGTCAGGCTAGCAAGTCGTTCCAGTGCGGATGTAGTAGACATACACGGAGAGATTGTCGGAACCGTTGTCATCGAGGAGATAGGAACGAACGACATAGATGAAGCTGCTGTCATGCTCATGATGACGGATCTGGAGCTCAACTCACCGAAGAGATACGTGGTGAAGTACCTGATTCAGCTCCCGGATGGCAGCTTCATCAAAGTCAAGATTGTGATCCGTGTTCCGCGAGGCGGCTAGAAGCTAGGACGCAAACGACTGGGGAGTGGGGCTTGGGATCGAACGCCTCGGGAAGCACGCGGCACGAGCATCCAGCCAGAGTCACCTGTCTGTTTGAGAAGAGTCCGGACTGACTGCGCGAAGCCAATTGTAGTTGGCCGAGCGCTTCCGGCCGCTTCATGAGCTGAAGCCATTCCGGATCTCGGATGCAGCCGCGCTTCCGAAGTATGGGATGGATCTTCGGTATCGTTGCGCCCCACTGCGGCGCCTCCTACACTTCCACCTTGTCGGAGGAGTTCTCGGGTTCTCGTTGTGCCCGATCGCGAGAAGTGAGCCGACGCACGGCGTCGGTCCGGATGGAGGGGTGCCCAGATGACGAAGCGGACGATCGCAGAGCCGTACAAGATCAAGGCCGTCGAGCCGATCAAGGTGACCACGCCCGAGTACCGAGCGAAGTGCATGGCCGAGGCGGGGTACAACACGTTCCTGCTGCGAAGCGAGGACGTGACGATCGACCTGCTGACCGACTCGGGGACGACGGCGATGAGCGACCGTCAATGGGCCGGGATGATGCTCGGCGACGAGGCGTACGCCGGATCGCGCAACTTCTATCACCTCGAGCAGGCGATCAACGAGATCTACGGGTTCAAGTACGTCGTTCCGACCCACCAGGGCCGCGCGGCGGAGCACATCACCTCGCAGCTGCGGATCCAGCCGGGGCAGTACGTGCCGATGAACATGTACTTCACGACGACGCGCGAGCACGTCGAGCGGGCCGGCGGGATCTTCTTCGACTGCATCATCGACGAGGCTCACGATACGTCGAGCAAGCACCCGTTCAAGGGGAACGTCGACATCGCCAAGCTTGACAGGCTGGTCGCCGAGAAGGGCGCCGAGGCGATCGCCTATCTTTCGATCGCGCCGTGCGTGAACATGGCCGGCGGACAGCCGTTCTCGATGGCGAACCTCCGCGAGGTCTCAGCGTGGGGGGAGCGTTACGGAATCCCGATCATCTTCGACGCCACCCGGGCACTCGAGAACTGCTACTTCATCCAGCAGCGCGAGGAAGGCTACGCTGACCGCTCGATCCGCGAGATCTTCAAGGAACTGATGAGCTACGGCGAGGGCTGCACGATGTCGTCGAAGAAGGATAACCTCGTCAACATCGGCGGATTCCTCGCGACGAACAACGACGAGTTCTTTCTCCGCGCGAAGGAGATGGTCGTTGTCTTCGAGGGCCTGCACACCTACGGCGGGATGTCCGGCCGTGACATGGAGGCGCTCGCCCGCGGGATCGAGGAGATGGTCGAGGACGCGCACATCGCCAGCCGAGTCCGTCAGGTCGAATACCTCGGACAGCGGCTGATCGATGCCGGCGTGCCGATCGTCGAGCCGGTCGGCGGGCATGCGGTCTTCATCGACGCCCGCGGGTTCCTTCCGGACATGCCGCAAGACCACTTCCCGGCCCAGACGCTCGCTGCGGCGCTCTACGTCGACTCGGGTGTCCGCTCGATGGAGCGGGGGATCGTCAGCGCCGGACGCGATCCGGAAACTGGCGAGCATCGCCATCCGAAGCTCGAGCTCGTCCGGCTGACCATCCCGCGGCGCGTCTACACGAATCTGCACATGGATGTCGTCGCTGAGAGTTGCGAGGCACTCCTCCAGCAGCGGGATTCGATCGCGGGCCTCAAGATGGTCTATGAGCCGGAGAAGCTCCGGTTCTTCCAGGCGCGATTCGAGCCACTGGCGTAGTCGGCGTCTCAGCGGGCGAGTCTCCGCTGCAGAAGTAGAGCGTCCGCATACATCGAGGTACTCTGTCTGCATGACTTGCATTCGAGCCTGGAGGCGTGCCGGAGTCTTTCTTCCGATTCTCTGTCGGCTGGCGCTGGGGGCGTCTGCGATGGAATCGATCACAACCGAGAACGCGAGAAACGTCGTTGAGAGAGCACGAATCGAGGGGCACGTTCGTGCCATCTACTCGTTGGCGTGGTCGCCGGACGGGACGATGCTCGCGACGGCGGGCGCCGACCGCTCCGTCCGGGTGGTTGATACATCAACCTGGGAAACGATCCATCATCTCCGCGGGCATGCCGCGAGCGTGTGGAGCGTCGCGTGGTCGCCGGATGGCACCCGTCTAGCTTCGGCCGGCGAAGGCGGCGCCGTTCGTGTCTGGGATGTCCGAACGGGTGAGGCCATCGTCGTCATCACCGGCAGCTACAGCCCGGTCTACAGCGTTGCCTGGAGTCCGTCCGGAGATCTCCTCGCCAGCGGAGACCGCTACGGGCGGCTAAGGCTGCACGATCCGGAGACGGGCGAGCAACTTGCCGCCTGGCATGGGCATATCGAGGGCGGTCACTCGACGGAAGTGATTGCCGTTGCCTGGTCGCCGGACGGGCAGACGCTCGCATCCGGGGGGATCGACTATGCGGTGCGGCTCTGGGATCGAGAGGGGAATGCGCTCGCCGTCTTCCGGGCCGATACATCAGCTCGGAATGACATCAACGGCGTTGCGTGGTCGCCGGACGGGCGGTTCTTGGCGGCGGCCGGCCAGTCCGGCGGGATCCATGTCTGGGACGTCGCACAGGGCGAGGTTGTCCACGAGTTGCGGATCGGATACTCGTCTTTCTGGACGCGCGGCGTTGCGTACTCGCCCACGGGGGCTCTCCTGGCGACGACCGGAAGCGATCACGCCGTCCGTCTCTGGGATGCCCAGTCCGGAGAGTTGCTGGCGGTCCTCTCAGGACACGGGTCGCCTGTCTGGGCCGTCGCGTGGTCGCCGGACGGAACGCGGCTTGCCACCGGCAGCGGGGTGTACCAGGGGCCGGGCGGAGATACGGCAGCCCGCATCTGGGGCCTGTAGCGCCGCGCTGTCTCGATGGTGCGGCGCTGGGGGACACGACTCCCGGCTCGCTGGTCACGCCTCCATCTTGCTTCGCCGTAGGAACCCAAGCGCGGCGAGACCTAGAAGCGCCATGCTGGCCCACAGGACGAACGGTGTGCGCGGCCCGTAGGTGGCGAGAGCGTTGCCGAGCGGGGGAGAGATCAGGCCGCCGACGCGCGCTAGCGTCATGGCTAGGCCAATCGCTGTTCCGGCGTACTCCGCCCCGACGCCGTCCACTTCGGTCGTCGTGGCCATGAACACGGCCATGAAACCGTCGCGCACGGCGCCAGCCATGAGGACGGCGATCCAGATGACGACGCCGTCAACGATCGACAGAAGCCCGATCCCGGTAGCGATCATCAGTGTCGCCGCGACCAGGAGCCTCCGTCTTGAACCGATCCGATCGGAAAGGATCGCCAACGGGAAGACGGCCAGGAGGCTGATCGCGTGAAACCCGGCCAGCGATGCGTCGGCACGAGCCGCGGGCCACGCGATCCCTCGCAGATAGAGAGGCAGGTACCCGAGGAGCCCTTGAACAGCGCCGCCGACGCCGAGCAAGGCGATGCCCAGGATCCAGACGTCACGGATACGAACCACGTGGGAGAGCGCCTGATGAATCGATGAGCTCTTGCTCCCTTCAGCCAGCCGCGCACGCTCGCGCGGAGCCACCCGGGTGAATGCCCAGGGGATGCTCATCAGAGAACCGATCCCGCCATAGAGAAACAGGACGTGCCTCCAGCTGCCGAGCCAAGGAGAGAGAACGGTTGCGCTGACCAGCGACCCGAGCATGAACCCGAACGCCATCCCTCCAGAGATGACTGCGTGAGCCGAGCCGAGTCTCCTCCCGGAGAACCACATCGCGCAGACCTTGTGCAGGTTGATCGGGATCGCCGCGGCCACGAGTCCGCACAAGAAGACGGTAAACGCCATTATCGAGAGGTTGTCTGCCAGCCCTCTCGACGCGCCAGTGAGGCCAAGCAGAAGACATGCGACGACGAGGGTTCGTTTCGTTCCGAAGCGGTCACCGATCATCCCGCCGGCGAGACTCGCGAACAGCCCGGCGAACGAGGCGATTCCCCAGACCGCTCCGACCTGGACAAGGCTCAACTGCAGGTCCTCGGCGATCTCCGCGAAGAGGACCGGAATGGCCATCGACGGCGCGGCGACTGCGAGCGTCGCCGTGAGCCCCGAAAGGGCCAGCATGTACCCGGGATATCTCGAATGGCCTGCCTCACGATCGCTCTTGCGCACCGGGTGATCTCCTTCGCCTGTCGGGTCTTCGTACGCGTGCTCTCCGAACGGCCAGCGTGCCCACAGGATAGCGCCGAAAGGGTGGCTCATCTTCGGAGGCAACGGAGCTCACGCGTTGCTCAGCTGCGCCACCGACTCCTTCTCGATCCGGATGCCCCAGGCTGGCGGCCCATTGGACGGCGAGACCGCCCATCGGAGAGGGAAGGCAGTCCAATGCGCAGAGCTTGCGGGATTGTCGGGGAAAGAGGCAGATGACCAGGAGCATCTGCGGACCGATGTCCTGAGAGGTATTAGTGGCCGGCGGGGGTGCACTGCCGCGATGCTCTCCGATTCGACGCCTTGAAACGGTCCTTTGCGCTTCTATCCTCGGCGCCCGGAGGTGGCAATGACTGCACGAATCGGAACGTACGACGAACTCCTCGACTTCTATCGACGCCAGACAGAGGTGTCCGATCCCGGACCGCACGGGTCGGCGTATGACGGGCTCCCCGAGGAGATCCCGGCACTCTGCGAGACTCTGCAGGGCCTGATGGTTCACATGTGGTGGATCGGCGAGGAGACGTATGGGTTTACACGGGATGACCTCGCCGATGCCGGGCGAGACATCCTCGCCGAGATTGGGCTTCGCACGACGTCCGACATGCTCGGGTGGATCTTCACGTCCGACGAGCGTCCGTTGGCCGAGCCTCGCGATGCCGCAGATCGACTCGTCGGGAACTGCCGGGACTACACGCTGCTGCTCGTCTCGATCCTCCGACACCGGGGGATCCCGGCGCGAGCGCGGACCGGGACGGCCAGCTACTTCTTCCCCGATGGCAGCAAGCTCGAGGACCATTGGATCTGTGAGTTCTGGAACGAGGCGGACGGCCGCTGGCAGCAGACCGACCCGCAGATCGACGGCCTGATGCGGAAGGCGATGAAGATGACGGTTGATCCCTCCGACCTCCCTGCCGGGCAGTTCCTGACCGGGTGGGAGTGCTGGGACGAAGTCGTCAACGGGCGGATCGATCCGGAGCGGATCGGATACGACGAAGACTTCTGCGGTCGGGTCTACGCACGTCACAAGATGCTCGTCGACCTCATCAGTCTGACCGGAGAGGAGCTCCTCCCATGGGCCGGCTGGGGGCTCGGCAGCTTCCCGGAGAGGCGGCAACCCGGCGACGAGGAACTGACCTCACGAGTCGTCGAACTCCTCCAGGGGATCGACCGACCGAACATCCTCCAGGAAGCGCTCGAGCTGGTCGCCTCGCATCCGCGGCTGAAGCGCCCGGAGGGGTACGATCCGGGACCCTTCCGAGAGGAGTGGCTCGGCGACTGACGAGAGCGGCTCGTCTGGAGCGAACCGGAGCTGCGGTGTGATCGGGCCGACAGGAGTTGCCTTGCTCACTTCCTGTCAGCTATACGTTGACTCCAGATGTGTGATGGAGGTCTTGAATGAGCGTCCGTCGGTACGCGCCTACCGATCTCGACCGATGCCGGTTCCTATGGGCGGAGATGGTTCAGTATCACAGAGACCTCTACGATGATCCCACGATTGGGGGAGAGGCTCCCGAGCTGGGTTTCGACGAGCATCTCCGCCGCGTCGGGGCAGAGCGGATCTGGGTTGCCACATGCGAAGGCAGGATTGCTGGGCTGACGTCATTGGTCCTGAATGAGCAGGAAGCCGAGGTGGAGCCGATCATCGTGTCGGAGGAATTCCGCAGTCGAGGGATTGGCCGGGATCTCATGCAACGTGCGATCGAGGAAGCGGAAAGGCTGGGTGTGCTCTGCCTGAGTGTCAAGCCGGTGGCAAGGAACGAAGATGCGGTCTCGTTCTTCTACCGCGCCGGCTTCACCGTGTTGGGCCATGTTCAGTTGGTCAAGTGGTTGGGAACACCCTCGCCAGGGCAATGGAGATCCGGCCCGGAGCTATTCGGGAAGCGATTCAGCTTCTAGAAAGACTGTGCCGAGGAGCTGTGGCCTGCCCGCGGCCGATCAGATACTTGGGAGCTGATCGGCCGAGAACGACTTCCCATGTGCCGGGTGGATCGCACGGATCGGCAGCGCTCGAAGCCGATCGACGCTCGCCTGTGCCGCCTGCAGGTCATCGATGAGTGGGTGGAGACGCGGCCGGCGGGTGTTCCAGAAGAGATCGCCGGCGAAGAGGTTTCCATCGTCAGTCAGGACGGCGATCGAGCCCCACGAGTGGCCCGGCAGATGGAGCACGGTCGCGTCGATGCCGAGGTCCGACAGAGTCTGGCCGTCTGCGAGGAGGACGTCGGGCGTGAACGGCTCGGCCTTCCCGAGAATCGCGCCGAGCGGGCGGAGAAGCTGGAAGAACCACGGCATCCGATCGGGCGGTTCCTTCCGATTGGTTCCCATGTCGCCCGGCTCGATCGCCCGCACTTCGAGTGGGTGGAGCGCGACCTCGGCGGCGAACGTCTCCTGCAGGTACGCACAGCTTCCAATGTGATCCGCATCACCGTGGGTGACGACGACACGCCGGAGGTCGTCGACGTCGAATCCGGCGACCTCGATCCCTCGAACAAGCCGCCGCCGTGCTATCGCCGGCCCGGTGTCGATCAGGGCGAAGCCGTCGTGCCCCGGAAGAAGGAAGCAGTTGATCCCCGCGGTGATCCGGTGGAACGACTGAGCCATTCGATCTCCTCCTCGGCGCCAGACTAGGGCGCGTAGGAGACAACGTCAAACGTTCAGCCGTCGCTCCAGCTCGGCTGTGACGACCGGCGGTCGGTCGTGCTATCCTCCGGGTTGGAATGACGCTCATCCTGGCGGTCCGAGACGATCGGGACATCGTGCTGGCGAGTGATGGGCGGGTGCTCGACGAGCGCCTCGCCGTCATGTCGGACGACTCGCTGAAGACGCTTGCTCTCAACGAAGAACTCTGCCTCGGGCTGGCCGGTCCGACGACCGCGATCCGCCATGTGCTGAGCTCGTTCGGGATTCGGTGTCGTGGGAGCCATCCGGTCGATCTTCTGGGCGTCTGTCAAGAGGTGGCCTGCCCGGTGGACGTCGACTATCGCGATGCGCGGGACGAGGTGACGAGCGTCCTCCGGTGGATGACGCGCCGATCCCCGGCCAGACTCCTTGCTACGCGGCTGCCGACGGTGATTCTCGCGGGACGTTCGGATGAGCGACCGGCCCTCTGCGAGTGGGGCGATCCGGTGCGGGCGTTCGAGACGGCTGGGACCGCCGGCTACTCCGAGGCGATCGCGGGAAGCCTCCCCGAAGAAGGGACCGGTGCGTGGACGTCGTTCCGGCGCTTGGTCGAAGGGGAGCGCTCCACCCGGCATGCGGAGGATAGACTGACACGGGCTGTCCGGTTCTGTGCCAGGCACTTCGGAGCGGGCGGTCCGGTGAACGAGACGATCTTCCTCCGCCGACTCTCGCGGCGGTTCGAGCTGTCGCGAGCGGAGTCGCCGCTTGCGTCAGGAGGTTGATCGATCGATGGACTCAGACTACCCTTCCGGTACTTCGAGGCCAATCCGTGGGCGGTCGAAGTCCTTGTTGTCCGTAGGAGGTAGGAATGCCGCTTCATCGACATGAGTGCGAGTCGTGCGGGAACCGGTTCCGCGTGCTCGTCCTTCCGGGAACGGAGGGAGACATTCCAGCCTGTCCAGTCTGCGGGAGCACGTCCTCGCACCGGCTGATGCCGCTTGTCGCCGTCCAATTCAAGGGGAGTGGCTTCTACAAGACCGATCACGGACGGAAGGACCGCAGTCGCGGAAGGCAGAGCGCGAAGTCCGAGTCCTCGGACTCCGGAGAGGCGACGTCATCGACCGACTCGAAGACCTCGGATGCTTCCAAGCCTGCCGCCGATTCCAAGAAGTCGTCCGACGACTAGCGCATCGTCTCGATCGGTCGTCGACTACCCGCACGCTGCCAAGAAGCTCTGCAGTCTCTCCTCCGTCCTAGCAAGATACTCGGGAGCGAATGCCCGGTCGGCGGCATCCTGCGAGGCGGCGACGAAATTGGCGAGCAGGATCCCGCGACCAGCGATCAGCGCCTCGATCTGTCCCTCATGATCCTCGGGCCAAGTGCGCGCGGACTCGTACCCAGAACGGAATGCACGGAAGAGCGTTTCGTGATCGGGGCGATACCGGTAGTAGTAGAGTGTTGTCGCAAGATCTTGCACGGGATGCCCCCACAAGAGGTCCTCGAAATCGAGCGCGAACGTCTGGCTTCGATGCAGCTTGACGTTCCACACGTGAAGGTCGTTGTGGATCACGTGAGGTGTGCGCTCCGCGAACAGTTGATCGATCTCGACTTGGATCCGATCGCGTGCTTCTCGGAAGACGGAGACTTGCTCGGCCGGCATCAGCTCGGGTCCGCAATGATCGAAGAGCATGATCGGCTCCGGATTGGGAAACGCCGGATCGGAATACGGAAAGAGATCTCGGTACGTTCGGATTCGGAACCCCTTCGGAGGTTCGAAGCGCTCTCCGTGGTCGTGGAGACGCGCGGCGAGCGCGCCGTGTCGCGCGATGTTATCGGGCGTCATCCGCTCGCTCAGCATCCGGCCTGGGACCCAGCCATACAACGCGCCGAACCACTCCCCTGGCACGTCAGGGGCAGTGAGGGGGAGGACGAATTCGCCCTCCCGGGTCGCGAACGGCTCGGCGACGCCGATGTCCGTCTCGCGGCGGATCGCTCGGATCCACGCGATCTCGGAGCGAACGGCCTCAAGGGAATGGGCGCTCTTCGGCGAGGTCAGCCGGAGGACGAACCGCCGTCCGTCCGCGGCATCGACACGGAAGACGATGTTGGTAGCGGCGGTCAGCTGACGGAGGGATGCAGGCTTGACGCCGAACGCGGCGAGAATCTGTTCGGCATGCGGGCGGAGACGCCCGGCCTGTCCGCGGTGGGTCAAATCATGAAACGGCTTCAAGGAATCCTCCTGGGGAATGAGAACGGGACACAAGGTACTGAAGAATCGACGGAACTCTCTGCGGGCGTCGATCGATTGTAGTCGACTGGAAGACATTTCGCAGGTCGCGCGTGATGAGGGAATTGCAGAGCCCATTGCGAGTCTGTTCCCTCTGTCGGCAAGCTTCAGATCGGCTACCATTGCGCGAGGAGGGGACACTGAACATGCCATCCGAGGTGCAGAAACCAGTCGTCGTTTGCATTGCGGGAGCTCTGGCCGGGGGAAAGACGACCTTGATCCGTAGGCTCGCCGAGAAGCTCGGCGGTGCGGCCATCCTCTTGTTCGACGACTACGATGCGTACGCCGAGTGGCCCGCAGACATAGCTGAGTGGCTTGCGGAGGGCGCCGATCCGGGCCGAGTTCGCGTGCCACGCCTCCGCCAGGATCTGGAATCACTCCTCAGCGGACGCCCTGCCAGGCATCCGATCGATGAACATGAGATTGCTCCGTCCCCGATCGTCTTGCTCGAGGATCCGTTCGGGCGAACGCGAACGGACATGCGGGAGCTGATCGATCTCGTCCTGTTCGTCGATCTGCCGATCGATCTAAGCGTCCTCCGGATGACCCGTCGAGCGCTCGGGCTGGACCCGGCGATGAGTGCAGAGGATCTGTCTCGCCTCACAGCGGAGGACCTCCGCGGCCGGATCGAGGCGGCGCTGCAATGGCTCGACGGCTACGAAGCCCGGCGGACGATGTACACAACGCTCGCCGAGCCGGTCCGTGCTTCGGCCGACGTCATCCTCGATGGCGTGCAGCCGGTCGAATCGGTCCTCGACGATGCGCTTCGTGCGATCGAACGGGCGTTCTCCGCATCGGGTTGAGTCTGCCTATTCCGAGCGCTTCACGGGGAACTCATGCCCCTCTTCGAGGAGGAAGATCGCCTTGGTGACCTGGTTGCCTTCGCGCACGAATCGCACGCGAGCCGCACCGCCGTCGTACTCGAAGAGGTCTTCAGCGAGCGGGGTGCACGAGGCGTCCGGATAGCCGCGGTGAGAGACGACGAGCGCTCCGTCCTCGAGGCGGACGCTGTTCGCTTGCCCGTACTGGCCGACATACGCGGCAAGGACGTCCTCGGCAAGCGTCACCGGCTCGACGTCGGCGTTCGCCTTGGCCAAAGCCCAGTTCACGCGGTGAAGGGCCGCTTCGTTGTCAAGCGTCTCCGACAGCCTCTGCAGGGCGTGCCGATAGGCGACGGCAAGCGCCTGCTCGGGCGGAACCTCGATGTCCGGCGTGACTCCGGTGCCCTCCCAGCCTGCGCCGGAGATCGGGTTGATGGCCTCGCCTTCGGGAACTATGAGCTCGAGGTAGTGCTCTGGGTACTTGATGGACTCCACCGTGTGACCGCCGCCGCCCGTGCGCTCGCCGACAACGAGAGCGCGTCCGCGTTGCTGGAGGTTGTAGGTGAAGTCCTCGCCGCCGGAGAAGGTGCGGTAGTCGGTCAGGATGTAGACGGGAACGTCCGCCAGGCGCGGACCGGGAACGTAGTCGGCTGTCCAAGACTGCTGTAGGCCTCTGGCACCTCGATGGTGGATCGAGCAGAGCTCGACGGTCTCCTCGAAGAGGTAACCCGTGATCAGGCGGATCAGGTTGTCCTCTCCTCCAAGATGCCCGCGAAGATCGAAGATGAGGGCGTTCGCGTTGGCGAGGAAGTTCATCGCCGCGACGGCCGTGTCCCCAGCCAACGCCACGGGGCAGAAGATGCGGATGTGCGCGTACCCGATCGTGCCGGGCAGAATCTCGAGCTTGCGGAAGCCGTAGTTGTCGCTCGCATAGGCCTCGTAGAGGCCACACTCGTGCGTTGGAGCAGCCGCCTTGGACGCGGGTCGCGCGATCACGGCGATGTGCTTGTCCTTGCGAACGGTGCGAAGCTCAGACATCAGCAGGTTCGCGAGTCGTGGAACGGAGTCGATCTCAGCGAAGGCGCCCTCTTCCAGGCGCGCACGCAGCCGAGCTGCCATCTCCGCGGCGGCCTCGGGGTCGTAGTACTTCTCCTCGTAGGTCTCGGCAACCTGCCCCACTGCGCCTGCGATGTACTCAGCCGTAACTTCCGGCCACTCGGATGTTGCCATGCTCACAGCGACTCTCCCTCCTGCGACGACTCGTCGGCTCGGCCCGCCAATCGGCTGAGCTTGCCTTCCAGTTCTCGAAAATGCTCCAGGTTCAGCGAGTAGTACTTCTTTGCCTGGGCGTCTCGAACGGTCAGGATGCCGGCGCTGACCAGATGCCGCAGATGTCGAGAGATCGCCGGCTGTCCAAGATGAGGGAAGCGAAGACCGATCTCGTGGGCATACATCTCGCCCTCCGACAGAAGCTCGACAATCCGGAACCGGGTCTCCTCCCCCAGCGCCTTGAACCTGACGTGAATGGATGCGCTCGGCGCCTGTCCGAGATCTCTGCTGCCCACGCCGGAATCGATGCCGTAGATCAGGAGCTTGCGGCCTTCTCCGGTGAGCCGACTGAGCGTGATGTGGGGGCCGAGAAGGGTTGTAGGGACGACGAGAAGCTGCTCGGATTCCGCGATGAGCTCGTCCGGGAGCGTCGCCGGGCGACCGGTCAGCTGTTCGACGAGCGCCGGGATCGCTGTCGGATGGATGCGGCCTGTCTGCGCTGCAACCTCCCGTTCGAGAACTGGCTTGGCGCGCTCCCATTCGGAACGCAGCGACGTCTCGAAGAAGGCCTCGATCGTGTCGGCATACGTCTTGGGGAGCTTCGCTGGATCCTGCCCTAGCATCTCAGCAACGCGCTGCGCGATCGGCTTCGGATCGGCGAGGTTCACGCCGCTTCGCTTGAGCAGACTCACCATCGCCTTCTCGATCGCGCCGAGCGGCCGGTTGGCAAGCCTCAGGAGACCTTCGTCCGCGAGCGACAGGAAGACGCTAGGATCGAGATTCCGCAGGTAGTTCAGAAGCCAGTCGACGCTCCGCTCCAGCGCGCCCTCGTGAGCGAGCCTCAAGACCAGCCGCTCCCAGCGGACGACGACGTTGCAAGCAGCGAGCGCCTCGTACTCTTCCGGAGCGAGCGCCTCGCGCGCGTCGTGGACCCACGGCGCGAAGCGGCCCTCCCATCCGTCGACCATCACGGCGAGGTCAATGGCGTGGAGAAGCTCGATGCTCGGGGACACGAGGAACGTCGGGCACTGGGTCTTGTCGAGCGGGATGGTACGGTTTGTGGTCATGGGCGATCTCCTAATGATATGCGAATAATAGCATCATATAACGAAAACATCAATAGCGGGCGAGCACGGGACGTGCTTCGATCCGTCTCCTCGCTGTACGATGGACCCAAGGGAGAGCCAAGGAGGGAAACATGGTCACACACATGCACGTCGGATTCAGGGTCGCGGACTTCGAGCGCTGGAAGGCTGGCTACGACGCGAGCATCGAACATCGGAAGGCGGCCGGCGAGGTCTCGTATCAGGTCTTCCGAAGCGTCGACGATCCGAACGTGGTGACGGTCGTTTCGGTCCAGGCGAGCGCCGATCGGGTGCACGCATTCCTCGATTCCCCGGAGTTGAAGGAAGGGATGAAGAAGGCCGGAATCGTCGAGATGGGGACGATGCTCCTGCTCGAGGAGGTCGACCGGGGCACCCTCTGAGACGAGCGGCGTCCCGTCTTCCGCCTACTCCACCGACGCGGATCGAATCAGCAGCACGTCGAAGCTCCCCACTCCCTCGGAGTTCGTGTGCCCGACCGCGGCGAAGCCGCTCCCGGGGAGCGCGCAAATGCTGGCGAGCCACTCCGAGCCGTCTTTGCCGTAGACGTGGGAGCTTCGCATGGCACCCGCATCATCGAGGATCTGGATCCACGCATCATTCTGTCCGGTCCTGTGTGAGTTCGTGACCCCGGCGACGAGGAGCCGTCCGTCATCCAGCGCGCAGACGTCGTTCCCATAGTCGTAGTGATTCCGTCTGCCGTACTCCTGTCGCCATTCGACGTATCCCGTTGCGTCGACCCCGATGATGGTGACCTGTAGGAGCTCGCGTTTCAGCTGATCGCAATAACCGGTGACGATGAAGCCGCTCAAGGTCTCGATCGCGGCACTCGCGGAATCGAACACGTCGTGTCCGGTTGATTCGAGCCAGCGGATGTTCCCCGAGGCGTCGACGTTCAGAAGGAGCGCCTGCAGGTCGGGCGGCCCATGTCCGATGACGCCGGAGACGAAGTAGCCGCGGTCCCGTGTGGCGATGACGTCGTGCCCCTTCTGGGGCGCGGCCCCATCGCCGAACGTCCTCTCCCAGACCGGATCGCCTACGTGATCGAGTTTCAACAGCAGGGTCTCCGATGCAGCCGCACGTGGATCCTGAGCGTAGCCGGTGATGACGAACCCGGCATCGTGGGCAAGGCAGGCGGACGTACCGACCTCGGTCCCGCTGTCTCCATAGCTGCGGGCCCAGACAAGATTCCCAGCGGGGTCGAAGCGTGCGACAAGAACGTCGAGACCGCCGCCGCCGACCGATGCCGTAAGGCCGGCGAGCAGGCATCCCCCGTCGGGCGTCCCGACGACGGCGTTCGCCTCGTCTCGTGACACGCCTCCGAGGGTCCTCGTCCATTCGACGCTCCAGTTGGCATCCGTCTTGATCACCAGCGCATCGGACGCCCCGGCGCCGTACGAGTAGGTGTAACCGACAATGAACGTGCCGCCGTCGGCGGAACGACAGACCCCGCGAGCCCCGTCGGCGGAGGATCCGCCGAACGCCGACACGATCAAGCCATCCTCTGTAACTCCGATCTCCGAGGCCGCAAGGACGGCGGGCAGCGCGCGGAGTTCGTCGCCGTCGATCGGAGGATGCTTGAGTCGCTGCACGACCGACGCGATGGCGTCGACGTACTCGACGTTGTAGTAGAGCCCCTTCACGGCGGTGATCAGATTCCCGTCGACGACCGGGGGATGGTTGGCCCCGACGAACTTCCCTCCTGCGTTCTCGATGAACGCCTTGTGCCGCTCCTTCGCTACGACGCGACGATCCGTCAGCACGCCGGCCTCTCCGAGAACGCGGGGCCCGGAACACTGGGCGGAGATGGCGAGCCCGAGGTCGTTCGCCGTGGCGATCGCGCTGAGGACGTTCGGATCACCGAGTAGGTCTCGGTACGGGCGCGGCACGAGGCTCGTGGACGGCATGATCGTGAGCACGTCGTACGAAGAGACATCGATCGGTTTCGTGATCACCAGATCCGGGACGATGTCCGAGCATCCGAGCGCGTCGGCATAGATCGAGCATGGCGGGATCGGATCGGTCAACCCTGCGACGGTCACGTCCCACCCGAGCCGCTCGAAGCTGTTCAGATAGAGATATGTGTTGGCCCCGTACTGATCGGAAACGATTGCCAGAACGCGGACGTCGTTTCCGGGTACGTCGGCTCCGTCATCCCCGATGTCCCCGGTCGCGAGGACGGCAAGAAGAGCACAGAGAACGGCGCCGATGCTGCCTGTGAGAAGTGGCCTTCGTCGTTGAACCATCCGCGATCATCTCCAGAAGTGAAGTCGTTGGGGCGATTCTGACGGTTGGCCGTTTCGGCACCGTCTCGCGATGCCGGACCGCGGATCCTTCTACTCGGGATCTTGGGGGTGAGCGTTCTCGCCGATCGACGCGTCGAACTCCTCGCGCGTCAGGCCGAAGAGGAGGTCATCGTAGAACCGACCGTCGAGGAAGTACTGTCGTCTTCGTCGGCCCTCCTCGACGAAGCCGAGCTTCCTGTGGAGCGCGATGGAGGCTTCGTTCCCCTCGGTGCACGCCGAATTGCACTTCTGGAACCGCCGCTCGTGGAAGCAGTAGCGGAGGAGGATTCGGACGGCATCCGCGGCGTAACCCTTCTTCCGATGCGGCGGATGGATGTTGACCCCGAACCCGAAGGTCCCGTTCTTCAGGCTCGGGGAGTGGAGCGAAACGCCGCCGACGCACGTGCCGGCATGGTCCTCGATCGCGAAGATGATGACGCCGTCGACGTCCTTGCAGTTCGCCCGTTTGCCGAGTTCGGCGCGAAGCGCCTCGACCGATGTCGGCAGCTCGATTCCGAGCTGAAGAACACGGCGCCCTGGACTGTCGAGCAAGTTGGCGAATGCCGTCTTGGCGTCCGCTTCGGTTAGTCCGCGGAGTCGGACGCGCTCCCCAGCCCAGAAGTAGTTCGTGTAGTCCAAATCCGACATGGTGTCTTCCTCTCGTGCGATCTTACCCGGTGAATGCCCAGCCGCTTCCCACGCCGGATGTCTGGCGGAGCCGCTCGGCGAGCTGGCCGGCGTGATGCTGGATGTGTCGAAGGTTGTACAGGTGTGCTTCGCCGCGGGAGAAGGGGAGCCAATGGAAGCCCGATGGTCCATCGAACGGCGCTGCACGGACGAGCTCCGACACGTGGCCATCGATGTGATCGCAGTAGGCGAGAACATTCGCCTTCGTGTAGACGTCTTTGGCGGTCAGCTTGGTCCAGTCGCCGAGATCGGTCTTCCCGAAGCCCGGTCGGCCCGCGACGTCCCGCTCGAACGGTTCGAACGCCTCTTCGGACGGAGAGAGATACAGATGAGCGAAGTAGAGCGTGTGATATGCGAGGACCCAGGTCGGGTTGTGATCCGTCTCTCGCGTCCACAACGCGTCTGGACATGCCTCGATCGCCAAGCGAAGCATCTTCAGCGCGGCGCGGATCTGCGAAGCGACTTCGTCTCTCATGCGGACCTCCTTCGGTCAGTCTACCCGATCCGAAGCTGCCTCCGGCTTTCTGGCGACGAACGTCGAGCAGAGGGAACGCTCGAACGCGATCCGGACCGACGGGAAACCCGCCTCGCAGAGGAGCGCCAGCTCGGCCTCCCGCGAGAGTGGCAGGTCGATGTGGAGGGTATGACGGCCCGCGTATCCTTCTGCAACATGCTCCGCCAAGCGCCTGGCTGAATCCTCTTCGTTGTCGATGTAGTCGGCGTTGACGAAGATGCCGCTCGGGACGAGGGCGCGGCGGATCCGGCGGTAGAGGGCGCGCTTTACGTCTGGGGTCCAATGGTGGAGCGCCATGACCGAGACGGCCCCGTCGTAGATCGCCTCGCCGAAATCGACGTCGAAGAACGAGCCGCAGATCGTGCGGACCTGACGAACCCATGGTTGAGGCTTGCCGGCCAGCCGATCGAGCATTCGGTGCGAGACATCGATTCCTGTGACGCGCGCTTCGGGGAAGCGTGCGAAGAGCCGATCGAGTTCGAGGCCGGTGCCGATTCCGAGATCGAGGATCCGCGGCACGCTCCACGCCGCGGGGAATGAATCGGCGACGCTTCGGTAGAATGCGTCGAAGTCCTCGACAGTCTCCGCCATGTGCTGTTCGTACTCGTCGGCACGCAGGTCGAAGAAGACGGCCATCTCCTCTGAGTCCCCGGGCAGTCCGATCCGCTTCGTTGCCATCGTTCTCCTCGCTAGTGCATGAGGATACCGGATCATGATGATCTCGGGAGACACACCCGCTTCAACGCCCCTTCACGTTCTGTTCACCTGAGGGGCGTATCTTTCAACCATACGAGAGCTAGCCTTCTTGCCAGGGCCCGACGCGGGACAAGACGCATCGGGCCCTGAGTCTTTGTTCGACTCGCCGATGGTGACAATCGTTGTCATAAATCCCTTGTACGCTCTGTTTCGAAGGGAGGCGATCTGAGTGTCCCCACGAAGCCGACGACATGCGACGATCGAGATGGAGCGGATCCTGATTCCGGCTGGGGCCTATCTTGCTGGCCCGGACGACGAGGCCCTGAAGATCCCGCGCTTCCTCGAAGCGCAATCTCTTAGCAGGCGCGAGCTTCCTTCGTTCTACATCGGGAAGACGCCGGTGACAAACGCGGAGTACGCGGACTTCGTCACGGCGACCGGACATGAACCGCCGGAGCACTGGAGCGGCCCGACGCCGCCCCAGGAACTGACTGATCACCCGGTCGTGCACGTGACCTGGTTCGATGCGACAGCCTTCGCGGCTTGGGCTGGCGGACGGCTCCTCACCCTGGAGGAGTGGGAGAAGGCGGCACGTGGATCTGACGGCCGCCGTTTCCCGTGGGGCGAATGGGCCGAAGGGCGCTGCAATTCGGGGGTTGCCGGATTCGGCGGAACGTCAGCGGTCGCGCGGTTCTCGCCGGCCGGAAACAGTCCGTACGGATGCATCGACATGGCCGGGAACGTCCAAGAGTGGACGGGCAGCGAAAGCGGGAAATACAGGGTCCTCCGCGGAGGGGCTTTCAACCATCGCGCGGAGATCCTACAGACCTTCTACGCGGCGCGGCACGTCCCGACCTACCACTACGCGAACATCGGCTTCCGCGTGGGGTGGGATGCCAACCCACGCGCCGGCTGAATCCGGCTCAAGCGGGTCGCTGACGCCCGACGGCCAGGAGGAAGGGTTGCTGCCCGATCCCCTCGGACCGGATCCGCTCGATCAGCCGTTCGGCCTCGTCCGACAAGACGCCCGCGTTAGGCGTTCCCTTTGCCTGCGCGAGGATCCGGTCGATCGTCTCCGCCATCCGGTCGGCTGCTTCGGCATTCAGGTCGAAGGAATCGGACGCCCATTCTGCGGTACGGAAATCCGCGAGGCCGAGCGCGTCGAGCTGCGAAAGGAGTACGGAACGCCCCCACACCGGCTCATGGTATCGGCCGAGAGCTCGATCGACGGCGGCGGCCCACCGATGGAGATCGAGCGCGTTTCGTGCGCCGGGCGTGGTTGCATCGTCGTGCATCTCCATGACGATCCAGTCCGCGTGCGGCGCGAGCACGCGGCGCATCTCGGCGAGGACGGAAGGAAGATCTTCCATGTGGTGGAGCGAGTTGGAGATCGCGACCGCGTCGAAGCTGTCGTCCGGGTAGGGCATCCGCTCGGCGTCGGCGCATTCGAAGTGGATCCGCGGATCGTTGAACTGCGCGCGCGCCTGTTCAATCGCCTTCTCGCTCGTGTCGATCCCGATGATTTCGTCGAACCCACCGAGGTGCTCCGCGAGGAGTCCGACGAACTGCCCGACGCCGGTGGCGACATCGAGGAGTCGGGCGGGCCGAATCGGGCGAAGCAATGCCTCAAACGCCTCGGGGATCTGCGGGGTCTCGGGCATGCCAACTCCTTTGGCGGATCGTACCCTGCGCAGGAGGCGGCGTCATCCAGCCGAGCGCCCAGCCCGATCCGTTCTCAACCGACCGTGACGTTGACGGAATCGAGCAGGATGTACGGTGCCGAGCCTCCGAAGCTGAGAAATCCTTCGGCCGTTGGCTCGACCTCACGGCTCAGCGCGCGGATTGTCTGGAAGTCCTCGTAGATGTTCCCCGCGATCATTGTCCGAGTGAGGTATCCGGCGACCTTCCCGTCGAGGATGTGAAACCCGTCTGTCTGAACCGAGAAACTCCCCTGTGCGAGGTTGCTCGAATGAAGCCCGCGGATGAACGTGACAAGCAGTCCGTCGTCGATGCCCGCGATCAGATCGGAGACCGCTTCATCGCCCGGCTCGATGACGGCGGCCATCAGGTTCGGCGCCGGCGGGTCGTCGATCTTCGCGCTCAGACGCGACCGGCGGATGCCGTTCCCGGTCGAACCGCTTTGCAGCCTCTCGGCGCTCCGCAGGTCGGTGAGGCAACCGGTAAGGACGCCGGCGTCTAAGATGGTTCGAGGTCGACACGCGATCCCCTCATCGTCGAACGAACGCGGCTGGAAGAGGCTCGCGTGGCCGGGATCCTCCAGGATCGTCAGTCGCTTGCTGAAGATGGGGGTCTCCATCTTCCCACACAGCGGGGACGTTTCGTCGGCGAATCCATGTCCGTTCAGCCCGGCGTTGAGAGGCGCGATCAGGAGGTTCGAGACCTGCGGAAATAGAAGGACGGGGAGCCTCCCGGCTCGCGGCCGAGACGGTTGTCCGCCGAGATTCCTCTGCTCTACAAGTTCGGCAATCCACCGATCCGAAGGCGACATTCTCGAACGACCGAGCAACAGCCCGTACGCACCGATGTCGGTTCCGCGATCGGCAAACGGGATGACCACACGGATCACCCAGCGTGTCGAGCGCTCCTCGACATCGACCCCTTCCGTTGTTGCGACGCGTACCGAGTGAACGCTGGATGCGCAGTAGAGGCTCGGATCGGCATCGGGGGCCAACCGGTGGATGCACCTGTGGATGTCGAGACAGGCCTCGACGAGTTCGCCGATATCCAGATCGGCGATCGCTGGGTCGAAGGCATCGACGCAGAGCGTCGGCTGCTCGGATGCGAAACGATAGCCGGCGGATCCTCCGAAGGCAGCGGACGACTTCGCATCCTCGAGCAGGCCGACCTGCTCGGGAGACTCCCCGAATGAGGCACCGATCCGGCTGCCGCTGACAACACGGAGTGCCGTTGCCGACCGGTTTGACAGGCCGACGGACTCAAGTTGCCCGCCACTGAAGGTACAGGACATCGAGTCCTCACACCTCCAGAAGACCTCCGCTTGGGCGACGTCTTCTTGGCTCTGTGCACACTGGATGACGTTCAGCATTCGATCCCTCCGATGGTGGCTGTGTCGAGCTTGATGTGCGGTGCGCCTGCGCAGATGCGTGAGAACATCTGGATGCCGTCGGAGCTTCCTTTTCCGCAGTCGAAGTACTCGAGCATCTGCAGATCGTCTCCGACCATCGAGATCCCCTTGAGCGTCGTGAACAGATTCCCGCTCAGATTGGCGTCGGAGACCATCTCCTCCAGCCTTCCTTTGCGGATCCGACGCGCCCAACGCGCCCCGAACGTGAAGTCGATTCCTCCCTGTCCTCCAGCCCCGCCGGCGACGTAGTAGCCATCGTCGATCGATGCAATCATGTCGTCCAACGAACTCGATCCTTGCGCGATAACAGTGTTGGACATACGGATCACAGGGGTATAGCCGGCGTCCGACGCGCGGCAGTTGCCGGTCACCGGCTTGTCGAAGACCGCCGCAGTCTCGCGTGAATGGAGCCGGCCGGCGATGTGGCCGTCGACGATCAGGGGCGTCTTCCGCGCCTCGATCCCTTCGTCATCGACCGGATACGTCCCTCCGCAGTTGGGAATCGTCGGGTCGTCGAACACGTTGAGGAGGGGGGAGGCGATCTCGGTGCCGAGGGCCAATCGATCCCGGAGTACCTCGTTGTCCAGCATCGAGTCGGCTTCCGATCGATGGCCGAACGCCTCATGGATGAAGACGGCCGCTCCGATCGGGTCGAGCACGATGGGATACGTGCCGGCACGGGCTGGTTGCGAATCGAGGAGCTCATCCAAGTCGGCGAGTGACTCCTTGAGCCGCTCGTCGCGGTCGAGCATCCGGCCGAAGTCGCTCGAACCACCGACGGCGAAGAAGCCCCGCTGCATGGTGTCGCCACGGCGCCCGACGATCACACCGAGGATATGAGCGATCAGGTGGTCGTACTCGACCGCCGTTCCTTCGGAGTTGACGAACGACCGATGAGAGAAGGAGTCTTCGTAGATGAACTGGGTCGTCAGAACATCGCGAGCTGCGAGCGCGATCCGGTTGTAGTGTGAGAGCAACTCGTGCTTCTCGGAGAGACTGACACGTCGCGGGTCGTGCTCGGCCGACGCGATGAACGACCTTCGGAGAATCGGGGCCTCCGCGAGGCGGATCGGCTTCGATCGGTGCTCTGCCAGGATCCGCGCAGCTCGCGCCGCTTTCTCCGCCGTTGCCCGGGCGTCCTCGATCCGACTGAACGTGGCGGTCGCCTTCCCCCCGCCGACGTAGGCACGGACGTGGCCTCCGCGTGGACGATACGTCGCGACCTGCGCGATGTCGTCCCCCTCGAACGCGATCTTCGTCTTCTCTTCCTCATCGAAGCGGATGTCGGTGTAGTCGACGTCGATCCCGCTTAAGGCGGCGAGTAGTTCCTGGTTCATGTCACCTCTCCTGGCATTGGCCGGGCTCGATTCAAGGGCGAAGCCCGATCCGTGGGACATCACCGATCGGTGTCTTCTTCATGGCCTCGGCGACCTCCGGCTGTGTAATGACCGATTGGTACTTCGCCGCCCACTCGGCGACCTTCTGGGGGTCTCTCGCTTCGAGGGCGCAAAGCATCGTTTCCAGGAAGCGAATGTCGAGCTCGAGGTCCTCCTCGGGCGTGAGCGACGTCCATTCTCGCCAACTGCGAAGCGCCACGATCAGCTCGGAGAAATGGGCGATGACCGGGTTGTGTGTCGCTTCGTAGATCGCCCGAAGCGGATCCACGAATGCGGCGGCCGTTGTGCTGTCTTCTGGCTTTCCGGTCTCGGCCGATACGGCGATCGCCTGCCGGCGCTCCTTAATGAAATGCTCGACCAGTCCTCGGATCTCGGTGAGCTCCTCTGCAGAGGCTCGCTTTGCGGCGAGCGCGATGGCAGCAGGGAGAAGGATCTGTTCGAGTTCCTCCACGTCCCATACGGACGCGCCTTCGCGGCGAAGGGCGAGAAAGAGCGCGTCGGCGAACGCCTCCCGTTGCGAATCTGTGACGAAGACCCCTTTCCCATGGCGGATCTCGACGAGGCCGCGAGCGGCGAGGAGGCGTGTCGCGTCGCGGACGACGCTCCGGCTGACGCCGTACTGTGCCGCAAGGGCCGGCTCGGCCGGAAGCGCCTCGCCTGAAGCCGGAGAACCGGCGAGAATCCGCTCCATGATGTCGCGCGCCATCCGCTCCGCCAGCGTCTCACGCGCGATCGGCCTGATCGTCTCCTGTTGCGCTGTCATCGATTTCTCCTTTCGCGCATGTCCAACTGTCGCGACATCATGTCATATGATGACCTGATGTTATCGCGATGTGCTGCATAGTCAAGCCGCCGCAGTTGAACTGCACTCCTGGTCGAGACGGAAAGCGACCGGTAGAATGCCAAGCACGACTCACTCTGCGATCATCGAGTCGTCAACCGGGAATCAGAGGTGATCCAATGTCCGCCACTGCGAAGTTCGGGACTGTACCGAGCGCGGAGATCACGATTCTGGTCGACAGCATCGCCGGGATGCTTGCGCGCTCGACCGAGACCGTGAAGCGGTTCAACGCCGGGCCATTGATTGCCGAACCCGGCTTCGCGGTGCTGATCGATCTGCCCGGCGGACCGAAGCTCCTCTGGGACGCCGGAGCGAGCGGGTCGGCGGTCCTCGAGAACCTCCGTCGGATGGAGATCGATCCGACGTCGATCGACGCGATCGCTCTCAGCCACGGGCACTGGGATCACGTTGCCGGTCTATCCGACATCCTCCGCACTGTCCGCCGACCGCAAGAGCTGAAGATGTTCCCGGCCGGCACGCCTGACGAGGAGCTGATCGACTACGCCCGACCGAAGACGATCCCTCTGATCGTTCACCCAGCAATCTTTCGCGAACGATGGAGCTGCCTGAAGGACGGGCGGCGGTACGGTCCGATGAGCCCGACGAACCGCACCGAGTGGGAGGCGCTCGGCGCCGAACTCATCGAGTCGGAGGCGCCGTATCGGATCGCCGCCGGATGCTGGTCGACCGGCTACGTCCCACGAGAGTCGTTCGAGACGGAAGGTCGGGTGCCTGACCGGATGCGCTACCGCGACGGCGATCGGTTCCTGCCGGACGACACCGACGACGATCAGTCGATCGTCCTCCACGTAGACGGGAAGGGCCTGGTTGTCGTCTCGGGCTGTGCGCACGCGGGGATCGTCAACACCGTGGAGTACGCACGGAAGATGTCCGGTGTCGATCGGGTCCACGCAATCCTCGGCGGCTTTCATCTCGGACGTTCGAGCGAAGGCGAGGTGGCGAAGACGGTCGACGCAATTGCGGCGATGGACCCGTCGATGATCGTCCCGACGCACTGCACCGGGTTCGATGCGATGCGCCGGTTCGCCGATCGACTCCCCGATGCGTTCGTCCTCGCGACCGTCGGGACGAAGTACATCCTCTAGTCGGCGCTCGCTTCGGATAGACTGTCCCCGGAGGTGGGTGTGGTGAGTTCTGAGCGGCGAAGGCTGATTCGGTCCGGGACCCGGGCGCTCTGGCGAGAGGGGCGGAGGATCCGAGGTTACTCGTTCACCGATTTCCTTCACGGGTATGTCTATGCGCGGTGGCCGTACCACTACATCGGGTGGGCGAAGGGGGATCGAAGGCTGCCAACGCTCCTGAAGCCACTTGTCGGGCTGGCGGCGAAGCTCTTCCTCCGCGAGGCAGCAGCCGGCGGCCAGGACGCGAAGCGCGCGTACGCCGATCGGTATCATGGAAAGGTCGTCCCGACCGACGCGGCAGAGCAACTCGTCAGTCTCGAGGAACCGATCGAGCTTCGCGATCTGGAGCGGATCATCCCCTACGCGACGGCGCGCGACATCGTGATGAACGATCCGGATCATATCGTCGCCCTCGAGTGCCCCTGCCGATCGGGTGCCGAGAACCCATGTCTGCCGCTTGATGTCTGTCTGATTATCGGCGAGCCGTTCGCCAGCTTCGTCGCCGAGCATCATCCGGAGAAGGCCCGACGGATCGCGCGGGAGGAGGCCGTCGACATCCTCCGCGCCGAGCGCGACCGCGGCCACGTCCACCACGCGTTCTTCAAGGACGCGATGCTCGGCCGCTTCTACGCGATCTGCAACTGCTGTTCGTGCTGCTGCGGCGCGATGCGCGCCTTCCGAAACGGGACGCCGATGCTCGCTTCGTCCGGCTACGTAGCCGCTCTGGATGAGGCTGCCTGCGTCGGCTGCGGCGCCTGCGTCGAGACGTGTCCGTTCGACGCGCTCAGCCTAAGAGATGACGTCGACGGAGTTGTCGTCATCGATCGGGAAGCGTGCATGGGGTGCGGCGTCTGTGTCGCCGCGTGCCCACAAGACGCGCTGTCGTTGTCGAGGGATCCGGCGAAGGGGGAGCCGCTCTGGATCGACGATCTCGTCCAGGCTTCCTGAGCCTGAGACGCTTCCGACAACTACGGGCAAACACTGGATAACCCGAGCGAGACTCTCCAAGGCCCCTGATACTTTGCTTTCATGCCGTAGGCGTCAACGGCCCACGAACGGAACGAGTCGAGGAATTCCTCGTGCCCGAGTTCATCGATGAGGAAGCCAACGAAGCTTTCGCCAACAGCCTCCGTCAGAGATCGAGAGGCAACGCACATCGATAGGCAGTTGCGCGATGCCCAATCGACAATGTCGACTTCGGCGCCCTCGGAATCATCAGGGAATGCCATCGCGGTGACCTCGGAGACCCCTTCGTAGATGTATGGCGGGGTGTGAAACAACGATGCGTTCCGCTCGTACGCGAACCAGTGAGCAAACTCCTTGACGAGTGTCCCCTGCTGAGCATCGATCGGGCACAACATCGATCGAGGCTTCTTCATCAAGGGACGGATCCACAGCTCAACATCCATTACGCGGCCATGGCTGCAGAAGAAGTACGCAGGTAGCGCGCGCCCAATGGCGTCATGCAATGACTGCTGGTCTGGAAACACGATCACAACCATCGGATAGATCTGCTCCTCTCGCCAGGTGAGCGGATCTAGTCGCCAATCGGCGCTGGTCGCCGGATCGGAGAGGACGACCTGGGGTAAGCCTCCTTCAGTGGGGTAATTGCGCGGAGTCTGGTCCGGTGAGCGCCAGGTGTCCGATGGAGTAGGCGACTCGTATCCCCAGAACACGAAGGCATGCGCAACGGCCTGCTCGAGGCGTTCGACAAACGCAGCAGCTTGTTCAGGAATCCCACCGACCCATGCGATGGCTCCGTACGGCCACACCGTGAGCGTGTAGGATGGCATAGACGCCTCACCCAGCATTGGCATAACGACGAACATCCCTGCAAGAATGAGAATCAAACGAAATCGGTAGGATGCATTCATAGTGGACCATTCTAGGCCGTGCAGCGCTGCCTGTCTATTGCCGCTTTCAGGAGATAGGCGCACCATCAAGGGAAAGCTGCTCCGGATCGACGATCTCGTTCCGACCGCCTCGTCCGGCTAGGAGGAGTTCAGGCGTCCCGACCGAGGATCGGCGCTGCGGCGAAGTGCATCGTGTAGCTGCAGTTCTTGCAGATCAGCGCGAAGCATCCGAATGACGAAGGCTTCACCTTCTTATGCTTCAGGTCGAGATCGAGTCCCCCGAGGAGGCCCTCGTAGAGGTTCCAGCCGTCCTCCAGCCCACAGGCCGGGCAGGCCTTCCGGACGTTGTGATCCTTCATCCACTTCGAGAACGTCTTCTTCTGTTTGTTCGTGATCGTCACGTTGTGCCTCCTGGTGCGGAGGGTACATGACCGCTCGTGCCACCTCCACCGGAAGCTTCCGATAGCCGGAGTCGAGCACGGCGGGCGTACTCGGACGGGGTGAGGATCGAAACGCCGACGTTCGACCGGACCTCGAGCAGATCGTCGTCCTGGGTGATCAGCGCCGCCCCGGCGGCGTAGGCGAGCGCACCGAAGGCCCGATCGTCCGGGTCACGAACCTGTCCGAACCAGCCCGGATTCACGCTGCCGGTGTACCGATTCTCCTCGCGGAAGAGATCAGCGAACGGCTCCCACGCGATCGGCGGAATCCGTTTGAGGATCCGCCGCGCCTCACTCCGCGTTGTCTCGTTCCAGACGAGGCGGAGTCGCCCCTCCCGAAGCACCTCGACGATCCGCCCCGCGGAGCTCTCCGGGTTGAAGGCCGCGGCGACGAAAACATTCGTGTCGAGGACGACGGGTGTGGCGATTCCGGGCTCGGGCATGCGCTGAGCGTAGACGTGAGGAAGGCGATCCACAAGCCGCGAGACGACCTCGTCGGGCTGCGGCTACTTGAGGTTTCCGATGAAGTCGTCGATCGGCACGGCAGAGAGGGTCTGGATCTTCACGCTTCCGCGCGCGCTCAGCTCGACCGACACGCGTGTGATTGCCGTGAGATCCGGCGCCTCGACGACGCTGACGAAGTCGTAGGCACCGAGGGTCGCGTATTGGTGGACGACGTGAGCCCCGAACTCCTCGATCTCCTGATTGACTTCCTTGATCCGTTCCGGGTGCGCCTTGATCGTCGTGGCACCGGTGTCGGTCAACCGGCTGAGGAGGATGTAGGTCGGCATGCGAGTCACCTCCTTCGCTTGAGGGGTGCCCCACCGTATCGATTCGAAGCCAGTGCGACAAGCCGCGGCGCAAGGGGGAGCCTGCTACGGGCTGCGAGGACCGAAGAGAACCGTCCCGAGCCGAACGATCGTCGCCCCCTCTTCGATTGCGACAGGATACGAGTCGGACATCCCCATCGACAGGATGCGCATCTCGATCCTTGGGATCCGAAGAACGGCCAGCTCGTCGAACAGGCGCTTCGTCTCGGCGAAGTGCGGGCGGATCTCCTCTGGGTCCTTGACGAGCGGGCCCATCGTCATCAGCCCCTCGATCCGGACCGATCGCAGCGGGGCAATCGCTCGGGCGAGATCGATCGTCTCCTCGGGAAGAACTCCGGCTTTCTGCGGTTCGCGCGCGGAGTTGACCTCAATCAAGATCGGCATCACACGATCGAGTTTCGCTGCCTCACGATCGATCGCCTCCGCGAGCCGGAGCGAATCGACCGTCTCGATGGCGTCGAACAGGCGAACGGCGGCCTTCACCTTGTTCCGCTGGAGGTGGCCGATCAGACGCCACTCGGCCGCGTCCCGACCAAGGAGATCGACCGTGCGTTGCGCCTCCTGAACGTAGTTCTGACCGACGAGTCGGATCCCTCCCTCGATCGCGGCGGCAATCTCGCTGGCAGTCCGCGTCTTGGCGGCGGCGAGGACGGCGACATCCGCTGGGATCCCAGCGAGGAGCTCGCGGACTCGCTCGGCGATCGCTGGACGCCCGCTCATTGCTGACCTCCTTCGGAGCCCTCCGTCGCGATTGCCGCATGCCAGAACTCGTACTTCTCTGCCAGGGCCCGCTTCAGCTCCCTGTGTTCGGATCCGAGGGCGGCGATCCGATCGCGATCGCTCGTGGCGCTCGCCTCGACGAGGTTGCTCTCGACCCGTTCGATTTCTGCTTCCAGCTCCTCGATCGCCGCCTCGAGTTCGCCGACGACGTTGTTGGCCGACGGATGCTTGCGCTCCTCGGCGCGATGCGCCTTCCTCCGGATCCTTGTCGGGCTCGGCTTTCCGGCCTCACGTTCCGCGTTTGCCAACGCTTCGCGGGCGCGGCGGCGATACTCGGCATACCCGTAGGTGTGGACGATCATCCGATCGCCCTCGATCCACCAGACTTGGGTGGTGACCGCCTCGAGGAGGGCGCGGTCGTGCGAGACGAGGAGGATCGTCCCCTCGTACTCGAGGAGGGCGTGCTCGAGAATCTCCTGGCTGGCGAGGTCGAGGTGGTTCGTCGGCTCGTCGAGGAGGAGGAGATTTCCCTCGATCAGCGCGAGGAGGGCGAGGGCGACGCGGCTCCGTTCGCCACCGGAGAGGGCCTGCGTCTTCTTCGTCACTTCGTCGCCGGAGAAGAGGAACCGTCCGAGGAGTCCTCGAGCTTCGCTGATCGTCAGCGATGCTCGCGCGAGGATTGCGTCGAGAACGGTGTTCGTCCCGTGGAGCCCTTCCTGCGTCTGGCTGTAGACGGCGGGGTGGAGGTTGTGTCCCCGTTCGATCTCGCCGCCGACCGGCGGATGCTCCTCGGTGATCGTCCTTAGGAGCGTCGTCTTCCCACAGCCGTTCGGCCCGACGACCGCGACCTTCTCGCCTCGGAACAGATCGAGATCGGGGCAAGCGAAGAGCGGGCGGTCGAACCCGACCTCGAGTCCCCGAAGGGAGAGGACGCGCTTCCCGCTCGGCTGCCCGACGGGGATGTGGAGTCCGATCCGCTTCGCCTCTTTCGGCTCCTCGATCCGCTCCTTCTCGATCCGTTCGAGCTTCCGCTCCCGATCCTTCGCCTGACGGTGCTTCTGCCCCGCCTTGTGCCGGCGGACGAAGTCCCGGTAGCGATCGATCGTCTCTTCCTGCTTCTCGTAGAGCTCGAGCTGCCGCTGGCGCTCCGCATCGCGAAGGGTTCGTGAGTGGCCGTAGCCGATGCGATAGACCGCGATCCGGCCGAACGCGATCTCCCACGTCCGGTTCGAGACGCGGGCGAGGAGATGGCGGTCGTGCGAGACAAGGAGGATAGCACCGGGGAACCGGAGGAGTTGCTCCTCGAGCCAGTCGAGCGCCGCGAAGTCAAGGTGGTTCGTCGGCTCATCGAGGAGGAGGATGTCCGGCGACTCCAGCAGAACACGTGCCAGCGCCGCGCGGGCCTCCTCGCCGCCGGAGAGGAGATCGACCGGCTTGTCGTAGTCGGCCTCGGTGCACCCGACGCCGGCGAGGGCGGCGCGGACGTTCGCCTCGATCGTGTAGCCGCCCATCTCGGCGTATCGGTGGAGGAGCTCGTCGTAGCGATGGAGCGTCGCGTCGTCAGCACCATCGGCGATTGCCGTCTCGAGATCCCGGAGTTCCCGCTCGGCCGCTTGGCTCTCGGCGAACGCCTGCTCAACCGCGGCCCAGACTGTGGTCCCTCCTTCGAGGCGGGCCGTCTGTGGGAGATGGCCGATCCGAACCTCGCCGATTCCTCGGGTTGCTCCTTCGGTCGGTTCCTCGGCTCCGGCGATCATCCGGAGGAGGGTCGATTTCCCGACGCCGTTGTCGCCGATCAACGCGATCCGCTCTCCGCGGGAGATCTGGGCGGAGAACGGCTCGAACAGGGATTGCGTCCCGAACGATTTGGTCAGCCGATCGATCTGCAAGAGCGACATGGCGCCTGATGGTACGAGAACCCACGCAACCGGGAAAGACGCGGCTTCGCTCTTCACAGGCGGTGTGCTAGCATGCGCCCGGTGAGACGGATGCACGAGGCGATGCTCTACGACAAGTTGGGCAACGGCCGGATCCGCTGCCGCGTTTGCTCGCACGGCTGCGTTGTCGAATCGGGAGCGCGGGGCGTCTGCGCGGTCCGCGAGAACATCGATGGAACGTTCGTCAGTCTCGCCTACAGCCGGCTGATCGCGCGTGACGTCGATCCGATCGAGAAGAAGCCCCTCTACCACTTCTATCCCGGAACGCGGACCTACTCGATCGCCTCCGTCGGATGCAACTTCACCTGTCTTCACTGCCAGAATCACTACATCTCGCAATACTCCCGCGACCACGGTGGTCGGGTCGTCGGGGATCGGATTCCGGCCGATGAGGTCGTCGCCGACGCCGTCGCCAACGGCTGCCACTCGATTGCCTACACCTACACTGAACCGACGGTGACGATCGAGTACGCCCTCGACGTGATGCGCCTCGCCAAGGACCAGGGGCTGAGCAACGCGTGGGTGTCGAACGGCTACTTCTCCCAGGAGGCGTTCGCGGCAATCGTGCCGTTCCTCGACGCGATCAACGTCGACCTGAAGGGAATCTCCGATCGCGTCTACCGGGAGGTGATCGGCGGGAACGTTCGACCGGTCCTCGCCACGATCGAGCGGCTGGCGGAGGCTGGCATCTGGGTTGAGGTGACGACGCTCGTCATCCCCGGCCTGAACGACTCCCCGGAGGAGCTTCGCTGGACGGCGGAGGCGATCGTCGGCATCTCACCGCGGATTCCGTGGCACGTCAGCCGGTTCTTCCCGGCCTACCGGTTGGTCGATCGCCCACCGACGCCGATCGAAACGCTCGAGGAAGCCTACCGGATCGGCCGCGAGGCGGGTCTCCGCTACGTCTACTTGGGGAATCTTCCCGGCGAGGGGGAGGAGACGCGGTGCCCCGAGTGCCGTGATCGTCTGATCGAGCGGAGCGGCTATCGGATCCGCTCGAATCGGATCGTCGAGGGAGCCTGCCCGTCCTGCGGTTCACCGATCGACGGGGTCTGGTTCGTCGCCGCCTGAAGAGCGGCAGTTACCTGCGTGTCACGTGGACGCGCCGCGCGCCCTCTTCGAGAAGTTCAATCCGGACGTGCACATCGCTTCGCTCGACGAGCCCGTCGATCCGCTCCGGCCACTCGATGACGCTGACGCCGGCTTCCGGAGGGAGATAGTCATCGAGGCCGACCTCGGCGAACTCGGCGAGCGACCCGATCCGATACGCGTCGATGTGATGCAGGACGAGACGTCCGGCGTACGTCCGGGCGAGAAGATAGCTCGGGGACGTGACGACCTCGGTGATCAAGAGCCCCTTGGCGATCCCCTTCGTCAGCGTTGTCTTCCCCGAGCCGAGCGGGCCGACAAGGGAGACGAGCGTTCCGTCGGTGAGGGTCTCGCCGATCTCGATCCCGATCTCTTCCATCTCGATTGGGTCGCGGGCGATGATCGTCTTGTCCATCTAGGTGCGGAGGCGGACGTCGAGCTTGCCGAGGCGGGTCTCGATTCGTCCGACGATCGCGTCGACCTCGGGGTCGGTCAGGGTCCGATCGGCGGCGCGAAAAGCGAGCTCGTAGGTGAGGCTCTTCCGACCCGCGGCGATCTGCTCGCCCTCGTAGGAATCATAGAGGAGGGCCATCTCGATCTCCGGCTCGGCGAGGATCGCCCCGCGGACTTCGGCCTCCGCCAGCCCCGCCGGCGCGGAGACGGAGAGATCTCGCTTCGACGCCGGATACTGAGGGACCTCGGTGTAGGCGATCGGCGCGTCGGCGTTGGCGGTCAGCATGGCCGCGTCGAACTCGAAGACGAGGACCGTCGTCGGGATGGCGAATCGCTCGATCACGGCCGGCGTCAACTCACCGAGGAACCCGAGTAGACGTTTATTGTGGACAAAATCAGTGCTTCGACCGATATGGAGGAAGCTGCAGCCTCGAAGGCTGGCTGGGAGCGTCGAGACCCCGTCGAGCTGGAGGCGCCGGAAGAGGTCGTCGAGGATCCCCTTCGCGAGCGAGAGGGAGACACGCTCCTTGCCTCGGAGCGGGGTCCCGGTCCGGCCGAAGAGTGCGCCTCCGAAGGCCTCCCGTTCGCCGCCGGTCGCGGAGAAGATCCGTCCGATCTCGTAGATCATTCCGCCGTCGACCCCGCGGCTCAGGTTCGTGTCGACGATCGAGAGGATCCCGGGCACGAGGCTCGATCGGAGTGCCGCCTGGCCGATCGTCATCGGGTTGACGAGCCGGATGAGATCGTCGTCCGGCATTCCGAGTGCCTGTCGCCATTCTCGCTGGTCGAAGCCGTCGCCGACGACCTCGATCATCCCGAGGCCGGTGACGATCTCGCGGATCCGATCCTTGGCGAGCTCGGTCGCGTCCTTCCTTCCGACCGACAACACAGGCTTCGGAGGCGCCGACTCGAGCTTGTCGTAGCCGTAGATCCGACCGACGTCCTCGATCAGGTCGGCCTCGCGCTCGAGGTCGGGCCGGTGGTACGGGATCGTCGCGACGATCTCCGATCCGTCCGGCTCGGCGTCGATCTGGAGACGCCGGAGGATGTCGAGACATGTCGTCTGATCGAGATCGAGACCGAGGACGAGCGATGCGCGCTCCGGGCGGAGTCGGACCATCGGCCGCGTGCTCGGCGCCGGATAGCCGTCGGCGAGCCCGCGATGGATTTGGCATCCGGTCAGACGCTGGATCAGGTGGGCGGCCCGCTCGGCGGCGAGTGATACGCTCTCCGGATCGATCCGTCGCTCGAACCGCTGCGACGCCTCGCTCCGGAGACCGACCGCGCGGGACGCCTTCCGAATCGTGTAGCCGTCGAACGCGGCGATCTCGAGGAGGAGACGGTTCGTCTCGGGGCGGATCTCGCTCCGCTCCCCGCCCATCACCCCGGCGAGGGCGAGGCCGCCCCGACCGTCGGCGATCATCAGGACCTCCTCGGTCAGCCGGCGGTCGATCCCGTCGAGCGTCCGGAACGTCTCCCCCGCGGTTGCGCGGCGGATGACGATTGGCTCGTCGACCAGATCGGCATCGAACGGATGGAGCGGATGGCCGAGCTCGAGCATGACGTAGTTCGTTGCGTCGACGACGTTGGAGAGCGGTCGCATCCCTGCTTTGATCAGTCGATGCTGCATCCGGAGCGGCGCCGGCCGGATGGTGATCCCCTCCATCAGCCGGGCTGCGTAGCGGGGCGTGTCGGACGGGTCCTCGATCTCGATCCGGATCCGCTCGGCGGCCGGCGGGAGCGTCTCCTCGATGTCGGTTGGCAGATCGGCGAGCGGTCGCTCGAGGAGGGCGGCGACGTCGCGAGCGACCCCGTAAACGCTGGCGCAGTCCGGACGGTTCGATGGGACCTTGATGTCGAAGATCGTGTCGTCGTACTCGAGCAGCTCGGTCAGATCGGCCCCGACCTCCAAGTTAAGGCCCAGCTCGAAGTTCCAGATCCCCTCGGAGCTGTCCTCGAGTCCGAGTTCCTCCTTCGAGCAGATCATCCCGTTCGAGACGACGCCGCGGAGCTTCCGCCGCTCGATCTTCAGGCCGTTCGGGAGCTCCCCATCGGGGAGGACGACCGGGACGAGTCCCCCATCGACGACGTTCGACGCGCCGCAGACGATCTCGACCGTCTCCGAGCCGATGTCGACGGTACAGAGCGTCAGGTGATCCGACTTCGGAAGGGGCTCGCTCGAGATGACGCGCCCGACGACGGCGTTGCGGAGCGTACCGGTCGTTTCGATTCCCTCGACCTCCAAGCCGGCGAGGGTCAGGCGCTCGGCGAGGCGAGCGATCGCCTCATCCGTGATCTCGATCTCTACGTAGTCAGCGAGCCAACGACACGGGACCTTCATCGAATCGACCTCCCGCTACAGGGAGACCCGGGCGTAGATGACGGGTACACCCAGTCGGAGCAACGGCGTGGTCACACCGACGTGCACCCGCAAGGACAGCAGCCCGCCGAGGGTCGACAGATCGAGGATCTGCTCGATCCCGGCCTCCACATAGGGCGACGTTGTACCGAATTCATCGAGGGTTGTCCAACCGAAGCCGCCGGCGAAAAAGACGCGCGAACGCATCGCGTCGATCATCGCGAGATTGAGTAGGTTATAGGGCATCTCCCCATCGATCGGAATCTCGAGTCCGACTGTCCCGACCATCTCATGGAGCGTCGGCGGAGGGGAGAACGAGCGCAGGCCGGTCAATCGGAAACGGAGCGGTTCAGGCGGGTCGGCGAAGCCGAGCCCGATCCGAACGCTTCCTTGGAGATACGCGCCGGGGAGGATGCGCAGCTCATCGCTTGCCTGCAACACCAGGCGTCCGGCCCCGCCGGCCGTCACGTCGATGGCAAGTCCACTCGATCGCGAAGAGGCGAACGATGGAAGATCGACGACGTCGAGTCCGAACACGGCGATCGGCGTCTCATCAACGAAGAGCCGCTCGATCCCGATCGTCCATGCGATGTCCGGCTCCCAGAACGTCGCCGGGGAGCCGGTCTCCGGTTGGGCGTAGATCGTTCGCGTGAACGCCAAGGCTCCGGTAATCCGATCGCCGGCGGCGGAGACGAACGCCATGACGTGATGACGGCGGTCGAGCTTCACCCGGGCCGACGCGGCGGTCTGTGCGATGGCGACGCGGAACCGATCGAGATACGAGAAGACGATGCCGCCGGTGCTGGTGTCGGCGGTCAGGACGTAGGCATCGAGCGGATAGGCTGCCTCGTTTGCTCCTCCGACGATCTTGACCGGCGCATGGTTGTTCAACCGATCGAGATCGGGGAGCCGGTGCTCCGGATCGATCGTCACTCGGGCGACCGGCGAAGGGGTCCGGAAGGTCAGCCGGGCCGACTCGGCATCTCCCGACCACACCTGCCGGAACGTCGCACCGGATCGGAGGGTCGCTTCGACATCGACCGGCTGCGGCGTCCCGCCGGAGCGGATCACCTCGACGAGGGTGACATGCTCCACTCCGGTCTGCTCGCGGGAGACGATCCGGATCGCGTAGTCGACCCGGCCGTCTCCGTAGACCCACGTGTCGAAGATCGCGTCGAGCGACCGTCCGGCCTCCTCCTCGAGGAGGATCTGAAACGTCCGGACGTCGAGGAGGTCGGCTTGCCGCCGGTCGACCGCGTTGCGGAACGCCCGATCGAACGCATCCTCACCGACAACGGCGGCGATCGCTCGGGCGACGAGGTACCCCTTGTCGTAGAGGCGGACGTCCGAGACGTTGCCGAACTGCACGTGTTCGATCGGCTTGACCAGCGCTTCGTCGAAGCCGAGGTACTGCGTCGTCAGGTAGGGAAGCTCGATCAAGTGCTCGCGAAGGTTGAAGAATCCGAACTGGCGCTTCACCAACTCTTCGGCCAGGCCCGGCGACCCGAAGCCGAACAGGTTCGGCTCGAACGCGCCAAACCGGTCCTCATAGTACAGGACGGCGAGGTACTGGGCGAGGCCCTCCGACAGCCACGCCTCGGTGTTCAGGTCGATCCCGGTACCGAGGCCGGCCCATTGGTGCGCGATCTCATGGGCGAGGACATACTCCGCGACGCGGTTGAGCGCCCCGGTGAAGAGGGCGTTTCGGTGCGTGAAGAACCGCCGTGAAAGCCAGACGATCCCGTCGGCAGCAAGGGAGAGGCCGTTGTCGTTTGGGTTCTCGACGATCGTCAGCCGTGTGCGTGGGTATGCCCCGTACCGTTCCTCGTACACCTCGAGGATGTCGCGGGCGAGGGTCGCGAAGAATCGCGCGTCCTCTTCGTGGCCCGGGAGGTAGACGACGTCGACTGGGATCGGTCCGTCGAGCGTGTACCGCCGGTAGTCGGGACCGATCGTCAGGCCGAGCGAGCGGGCCGGCGACGCGTACGCGACGCGGTATCGGATCGAGCTGTCTTCCTCGTCCGGGCGTTCCTCCTGCTCGATCGTATCGGTTCCGCTGAACAGCTCGAACCCCTCCGGAACGGTGACCGTCGCTTCGAGTCGGACCCAGGGGAAGACGAGCGGGAACGCCTCCCGTCCGGCGTAGCCGATCCGTCCGTCGGTCTCGACGATCTCCGCCTGGGCCGGGAGGAGGGACGGGAACCATCCGAACCGCCACGTCAGAACTCCGTCGGTGATCCCTTGATCGCCGATCGCGTTCCGCGGGATCCGCGTCGTGAAACCGATCCGGAGCGTCACCGGCGCGGATGTGTCGAAGTCGAATCCGGGCAGATCGATCGCCAGGACGGTCTCGTCGAGGGAATACGTCTGCCAGGACGGCGGAAGGGCGAGGAGCCTGTACGGCACCGGGGACGGCTCGCCGTCGATCAGCCGCTCGACGGCGACGACGATCGTCTCCGCCGCCTCGAAACCAAACGGGTACTCCGCGTCGATCGTGCGCGGTGAGAGGTGCGGGTTCGGGTCGCGATCGAGGTTGGCGAGGAGCGACAGGTAGACGGTCGGACCGCTCGGCACGAGACGGATCTCGGCCGTCCCGTCGAGGCTTCGGTTCTCGGCGTCGTATCGGACGTCGAGGGCGCAGCTCGGCTCGGACAAAGCGGCTGCCGTTGTGAGTGCGGTGGCCAACAGCGCGAGAAGAAAGACGACGAACAGCTTCATCGGGCCTCCCGTTCGCACGCCCCGCCTCAGTCTTCCGTCTCTTCGACCTCGGCCGACCGATCGACGCGTACGCGGGCCGACGTGATCTCCCGGGCGGTGGCCCGCTCGACGAGAAACGTGACCTGGCCGATCTCCACCTTGTCGCCCAGCTTGGCCATCGTGCCGAGGCGGTGTTGGATCAGACCGTTGATCGTGACCCCCTCGTCCTCGGGGAGCTCGATCTCCATCGCGCGATTCAGGTCGTGGACGGCCGTATCCCCGGGGACGAGTGCTTCGTCGGCGGAGATCCGATTCATCAGAGCTGCAGGCTGATCGTACTCGTCCTCGATCTCGCCGACGATCTCCTCGAGGATGTCCTCGAGGGTGACGATCCCGGCGAGGCCGCCGAACTCATCGATGACGACGGCCATGTGGACCTTCTGGCGTTGGAAGTCACGGAGGAGAACGTTGATCGGCTGCGTCGTCGGCGCGTAATGAGCCGGACGGAGGAGGCGGGCGAGGGTCATTTCGGGGTCGGACGGATCGACGGAGAGGAGATCCTTCGCATAGAGGGTGCCGACGATCGCGTCGGGGACCTCCTCGTAGACGGGGAACCGCGAGTGCCCGTCCTTCGCGACGATCTCGCGGACCTCCTCGAGCGACGTCGCGAGCTCGATCGCCTGGATGTCGGGGCGCGGAACCATCACCTGTTCGGCTGTCATCTCGTCGAAGTCGAGGATCCGGCGAATCATCTCGCCGTCGGCCTGATCGAGGAGTCCGCTCTCCTCGCTGGCGTCGATCAACGTCTCGATCTGCTCATCGCTCACCTCGATCGGTTCGACCTCCGAGAGGTCGACGCCGAAGATCCGACCGACCCCGTGGGCGACGGCGCGGAACAGATAGATCAGCGGACGGAGGACACGCGTCATCGCATGGATCTGGTTGATCGTCAGGAGGGTCAGACGCTCGGCGTTGTGTTTGGCGAAGTTCTTCGGGGTGATCTCTCCGAAAATGAGGAGCGAGACGGTCATGACGATCGTCGCGGTCAGCCCCTGAACGCTCTGCGATTGGGTCGGCAGGACCTGGATGACGAGAAGGGTCATCAGCGAGCTGGCCATGACGTTGACGAGGTTGTTCAGAACGAGCAGCGCCGTGATCAGGTCGTTCGGCTCCTCGAGAAGGTGCGTCAGCCCGCGCTTCTTCTTGGCGTGCGTGTTGATCAGATAGCGGAGCCGTCCTCCGGCGAGCGATGTGATCGCGGTCTCAGCGCTTGAGAAGTAGGCGGAAGCGACGATCAAGAAAAGAAGCAGCGCAATTTGTGCGCCTATAGACACAGTCCAATTCACCTCACGGATCCGTATTATAGGTCGGGGGTCACCCGGTGCAACAGCGGTCGGTTCGTTGTTCCGGCGACGTGCGTCCCGGTACAATGGCCGGCCTCGGGAGGGAGGAACGTGGAACTCGAGCAGCTGCAAGAGATCATCCGCCTGCTGAAGGCGGAGGGCCTGAGCGAGATCACCGTCTCCGAAGGGGACCAGCGGATCACCGTCAAGCAGGAGTTCGTCGGCGCGGCGCCCCGCCCGCCGAGCGTGCTCGTCGAGCCGGAGACGCCGTCCGAATCCCCGGAGGACGAGGAAGGGACGTTCACGCTCCCCGCGCCGCTGGTCGGAACCTTCTACCGGAGGCCGTCGCCGGATGCCGAACCGTTCGTCTCGCCCGGAGACATCGTCAATCCGGGGGACACCCTCTGCCTGATCGAGGCGATGAAGGTGATGAACGAAATCAACGCCGAAGAGGCGGGCCGGGTCCGACGGGTGCTCGCCGACGACGGCGAGGCCGTCGAGTACGGCCGCCCCTTGTTTGTCTTCGACCGTCTATGAGTCTTCATACCGTCCTGGTTGCGAACCGCGGGGAGATTGCTCTTCGCGTCATCGAGGCCTGTCGTGAGCTCGGCCTGCGAAGCGTCTGCGTCTACTCCGAGGCGGACGCGCAGATGCCCTACCTCCGGATGGCCGATGACGCCGTCTGTGTCGGGCCGCCGGAGCCGGCGCGAAGCTATCTGAACATCGCGTCGATCGTCAGTGCGGCGGAGCTCGCCGAGGCCGACGGGATCCATCCCGGGTACGGTTTCCTCGCCGAGAACCCTCACTTCGTCGAGGTCTGCGAGGAGCACGATCTGACGTTCATCGGGCCGCCGCAGTCGGTGATGGAGCTGCTCGGGGACAAGCAGGCGGCACGTGAGGCGGTCGCTGCGGCCGGCGTCCCGGTCCTCCCCGGCGAGGCGGCGCCGACCGACCCGGAGGGGCTTCTCGACGCCGGAGAGCGGATCGGCTACCCCCTCCTGATCAAGGCGGTTTTCGGCGGCGGCGGACGCGGGATGCGACTCGTAGCCGACCCGGACGAGCTCGTCGACAAGGCATCCGCGGCCTCGGAGGAGGCGAAGGCGGCCTGCGGCGACGGATCGCTCTACCTCGAGAAAGCGCTCGCCGATCCACGTCACATCGAGGTCCAGATCGTCGCCGATGGAGAGGACGGTCTCGTCCACATCGGTGAGCGGGAGTGCTCGATCCAGCGTCGCCATCAGAAGCTGATCGAGGAGACGCCGGCCCCGTGCCTGAGCGACGATGCACGAGAACACCTCCGGGAGGCGGCCCTCTGGGCGGCGCGGGGCGTCGGCTACCGGAATGCGGGGACGGTCGAGTTCCTCCTCGCGCCGGACGGCTCGTTCTACTTCATTGAGATGAACGCGCGGATCCAAGTCGAACACTCGGTCAGCGAGGTCGTTTCAGGCGTCAACCTGATCAAGGAGCAGATCCTCCTCGCGTCGGGTGAGCGGCTGTCGTTCACGCAGGAGGAGGTCGAGCCGCGCGGGCACGCGATCGAGTGTCGCCTGAACGCTGAGGATCCGAGACGGGACTTCCTCCCGTCCTGCGGGACGCTGTCGATCGATCAGCTCCCCGGCGGGCATGGCGTCCGTCTCGACACCGCGATTTACAATGGGATGGAAGTCCTGCCCTACTACGACTCATTGGTCGCGAAGCTGATGACCTGGGGGGAGAATCGAGACGACGCCCGGCTCCGGATGCTCACTGCGCTTGAGCGGTTTGAACTCTCAGGGATCGCGACGACGCGTGACTTGGTGATGGAGATCCTCGGGCGCCCGGAGTTCAAGACCGGGGAGTACACGACCGCGTTTCTCGAACGCCTTCTCGGCGGTTGACCCGGTTGATCCCCCTCTCGTCGACTCGTACCCTTGTTCGGTGCAGCGCGCGTTGAAAGGATCGCGATGTTCGAATCCCTCACGACCAAGCTGACCGACGTCTTCGACCGCCTCCGCGGGCGCGGTCGACTGACGGAGGACGACGTGAACGCAGGGCTGCGCGAGGTCCGCCTCGCCCTCCTGGAGGCCGACGTCAACTACAAGGTCGTCAAGGGTCTGATCGAGCGAATCCGCGCCGAGGCGGTCGGCGAGGCCGTCCTCGAGTCCCTGACGCCCGGACAGCAACTGATCAAGATCATTCGGAGCGAGCTCGCCGAGACGATGGGCGGTGAACGGGCGACGCTGTCGCTCGATCGACGCCCGGCGGTCGTCGTCCTTGCCGGGCTACAGGGCTCGGGGAAGACGACGGCGGCGGCGAAGCTGGCCGCCCTGTTGAAGAAGGAGGGACGAAAGCCGGTCCTCGCGGCGGCCGACCTCGTCCGTCCGGCGGCGATCGATCAGTTGATGACGCTCGGCGAGCAAGTCGGTGTTCCGGTCGTCGCCCGCCCGGAGCTCGCGCCGCCTGCGGTCGCGACCGAAGCGGTCGAGTGGGCCGTGGAGAACCTCTCCGATGTGGTCCTGATCGACACGGCCGGCCGCCTCCAGATCGACGACGACATGATGAGCGAGTTGGAGGAGATCGTCGCGGCGACCGAACCGTCGGAGATCCTCCTCGTCGCCGACGCGATGACCGGCCAGGAGGCGGTGAACGTCGCCACGGCGTTCGACGAACGGCTCGGCCTGACCGGAATCATCCTGACGAAGCTCGACGGAGACGCGCGTGGCGGCGCGGCGCTGTCGATCCGGCAGGCGACAGGACGGCCGATCGTCTACGTCGGGACCGGCGAGAAGGTCGATGGCCTCGAGCCGTTCCATCCGCAGCGGATGGCAGACCGGATCCTCGGGATGGGCGACGTCGTTACGCTGATCGAACAGGCCGAGGAACGGATCGATCAGGAGAAGGCCGAGGAGCTGGTCAAGCGTGTCCGGAAGAACCGACTGACGTTGCAGGACTTCCTCGAACAGCTGGAGGAGATGCAGAAGCTCGGCCCGGTGTCGCAGATCCTCGAGCGCCTCCCCGGCGCGGCGAAGCTGAAGGCGAGCGCCGACTCCGACGAGGAGGCCGAGATGAAGCGAGCACTCGCCATCCTCCGATCGATGACGGTGGAAGAACGGCTCAACCCGTCTATAATCGGGGGAAGCAGGAAGAAACGAATCGCTCGCGGCAGCGGGACGAAGGTGCGAGATGTCAATCGTGTCCTGTCGCGGTTCGAGGAGGCCAAGCGGGCGCTGAAGATGGTCGGAGGACGTCGGGGGAAGGGACGTTCCCCGCTCGACATGCTCGAGGCCTCGTAGCGTAAACAGGGTCTTTCGTTTCACGACAACAATCTGACTGAGGTGAAGTTATGGCAGCGAAGATTCGGTTGAAGCGAGTCGGGCGGAAGGGACAGCCGTCGTACCGCATCGTGGTACTCGACGGGCAGAAGCCGCGGGACGCGAAGGTCGTCGCGGATCTCGGATCGTACGATCCGAAGACGAACCCGCCGACGTTCGAGGTTGACAGCGACGCCGCCCTCAAGTGGCTCCTCGACGGAGCGAAGGCGACGAGCGCGGCCCGGAGCATCCTCTCCAAGGCCGGCGTGATGGCAGCGTGGGACGCGGCGAAGCGCGGCGAGACGGTCGCGATGCAGCCGAAGGAACTGAAGCCGACGACCAAGCGGAAGAAGAAGGAAGAGCCCGTCGCCGAGGAGGAGCCAGAGGCGGTCGAAGAGGCGGCCGAGGACGCAGCGGAGCAGCCCGAGGAGCAAGCCGAAGAAGCAGTCAAGGACGAGGTCGAGGAGACCGCCGAAGCTGCTGATGAGGACGAACCCGAGGCCGAAGCTCCTGAAGAACCGTCGGAGGAATCTGCGGACGAACCGGTCGAAGACGTAGAAGAAGAGGCCGAGACCGAAGAGACGCCGGAGGACGAACCGGAGGCGGAAGCCCCTGAAGAGCCGGCGGAAGACGCGGACGAAGAGGAGGCCAAGGAAGAGGCCTAGCCTCGGGAGGCGAAGTGCTGTTTCGGCTTTGTGAGTACCTCGTCCATTCGCTCGTCGAGCATCCGGATCGAGTGAAGATCGACCGGATCGAGACCGAGCGGGTGGACATCCTCTTTTTGCACATCGGCAAGGAGGATCGCGGGCGGATCCTCGGGAAGAGCGGTCGGACGATCGGCGCGCTCCGGACCTTCCTTGAGGGGGTCGCTGCGCGAGTCGATCGAGAGGTCGTCGTCGAGATCCTCGACTGACGCGCGCGACCGAGGCAGCCATGCGTTTCGACATCCTGACGATCTTCCCGGAAGCACTCCATGGGTTGCTCTCTGTCGGCGTTCTCGGCCAGGCGGTCGACGCCGGCCAGATCGAGATCCACACTCACGATCTCCGCGACTTCACCGACGATCCGCATCACGTCGTCGACGATCGGCCGTACGGCGGTGGTGCCGGGATGCTCCTCAAGGTCGAGCCGTTCGTTCGGGGGATCGAGACGATCCGTCCCGAATCCGGACCGAAGACGAAGACGATCCTCCTCTCCTCGCAGGGGAGGCTCTTCCGGCAGGCCGACGCGCAGCGGTGGGCGCAGCTCGACGGGCTGATCCTTCTCTGCGGCCGCTACGAAGGGATCGACGAGCGGATCGTCCAGTTCGTCGATGAGGAGATCTCGATCGGCGACTACGTCTTGACCGGGGGAGAAGCGGCCGCGGGGGTGATCGTCGAGGCGGTGTCGCGGATGACACCGGGCGTCGTCGGCCGGTTCGACTCGATCGAGAGCGATTCGTTCTACGACGGAAGCGAACGGCTCGGAGCCCCTCAATACACGCGGCCGTCGGTCTTTCGCGGCCTCGAAGTCCCGACGATCCTCCAATCGGGGGATCACGCGAAGATCGAGGCCTACCGCGAGGCCGAGGCGTGGAAGAAGACGGCCCGCAACCGCCCCGACCTTCTCGGATTGCACCCAGAGCAGTCAGGTGCTCAGTCAGACATTGAGGAGACGACCCCGGATGGGTAACCTGTACGTCGGTCTGCTGCACTTCCCCATGCGCAATCGTCGTGGGGAGATCGTTGCGACGTCGACCACGTCGATGGACGTGCACGACATCGCGCGGTCGGCGCGAACCTACGGCGTGGCGCGCTACTTCGTCGTCACCCCGCTGCCATCCCAGAAGGAGATCGCATGGCGGATTCGCGGGTTCTGGACGGAGGGAGAGCGGGCTGCCGAGGCGAGCCGGCGTGGCGAGGCGATGGAATACGTCGTCGTCGCCGAGGACTTGGAGGAGACCCTCGAGTGGATCGAGGAGGCGGAAGGAGCCCGTCCGCTCCTCGTTGCGACCTCGGCGAGGTCGACGACGAAGGCGGAGATCCCGTTCGATGAACTCCGCCGACGATTGAGAACCGACCCGGGTCCGGTTTATATTCTGCTCGGGACCGGTTGGGGGATGGCCGACGAGCTGATCGAGGCGAGCGACGTGATTCTCCCGCCGGTGATGAGAGAGAGCGATTTCAATCATTTGTCCGTCCGCGCGGCGGCGGCGATCATCCTCGATCGCGTCGCCGGGGATTGGGACGAGCGAACGTGACGAGGAGGAGCAGATGGACGACATTCTGCGCGCGATCGAGAAAGAGTCATTGAAGGAACGCGGGGAATTCACACCGGGGGACGTCGTACGCATCCACGAGCGGATCACCGAGGGGACGAAGGAGCGAGTCCAGATCTTCGAGGGGATCGTTCTCAAGCGAAGCGGCGGCGGAACGCGCCAGATGGTGACTGTCCGCAAGATCTCGTCGGGAATCGGCGTGGAGAAGACCTATCCGGTCCACTCGCCGAAGATCGAGAAGATCGAAGTGGTCAAGGCGGGACGCTCCCGTCAGGCCCGCCCGTACTTCCTCCGCCGACTCCGCCGCATCCGCTGAATGCGACGGGCGCGCGTCAGGAAGCCGGCGCTGATCATCCGGCTTGCCCGCCGATGCGGGTGGCATCCCGGCCGCGGCGCGGCCGAACTCCTCGAGTGGATCGAGGTCCTCGTCGTGGCGGCGGCGCTCGCCGTCCTCGTCATGAGCTTTGTCACCGTCCGGATGCACGTCCCGACTGGATCGATGATCCCGACGATCGATCCGTCCGATTCGTTCTTCGTCGATCGGATCTCCTATCTCTTCCGCGACCCGAACCCGGGTGACATCATCGTCTTCTGGCACACCGATCGGGTGACCGTCGGTTCGGTTGCGTCGGACTCGGTCGCCGCGCTCATCGGGATCGAGCCGGGGGTCCGTGTGGAGACAGTCAATCACGAGACGATCTTCGACGCGGAAGACGCTGACCGCCTGATTACCGCGATGCCGGACGGGACGGTCATCTTCCTCGGTGTCGAGGGATCGCTCCCAGTCGAGATCGGGATCAAGACCGACGCGTTCGCGTCCCTCGAGGATCTCGGAATCAGGCTTCGCGACCACCGGATTCGCTATGTCAAGCGGCTGATTGCGACCGGGGGACAGACAGTTCAGATCCTCGACGGGGGGGTCTTTGTTGACGGGTTCCGGCTCCTCGGCGAGCGGTTCGATCGAACCTACACTGCCGCTGATTCGCGGATGAAGTACGGCGTTACACCGATCCTCGTCCCCGAGGGACAGATGTACGTGCTCGGGGATAACTCGGCGAACTCGTGGGACTCTCGCTACTGGGGGTTTGTCGACGAGCGCGACTTCATCGGCGAGCCGTATCTCCGCGTCTGGCCGCTATCTCGGTTCGGCGCGATGACTGGGTCCTGATGATCCCTCGACGGGATCATCAGGACCTGAGAGTTTCGGCAGGCCGAAACTCTCGGTTGGATGGGCGGCGGATTTCGCTTCCTGAGCGCCTGCGGCGAGGTTCCACGGCGGCCGTAGAGGCGGCTCGAGACTCCAACGACTGACATGAGCGATCGCGTGGATGAGCTGCTCGATTTCGATCTGAAGCTTCTCGCGACGATTGCCGAGGGGCGTTTCCCGGAGCCTCTCGAACGGGCCGACGTTCGCCTGGCCGGGTCTCGCGGGAGGAGGCAACCGCTTCGAATCGTCGGGTTCGACGAGGCGGGGCGTGGGGCGCTCGCCGGCCCGGTCGCCGTCGCCTGCGTCCGGGTCGACCTGGCCGACTTCGACCGAGATGCACTGACCGTTCGGCTCGCCGGACTCGACGATTCGAAGCGGCTGTCTCCGCGGCGGCGCGAGTCCCTCGCCGCATCGATCCGCGCGGTCGACGACTGGGGGTTCGGCTGCGCTTCGGCGTCGGAGATCGACCGCTTCGGGATCGTCGCTGCCTGCCGGCGGGCGGCACGACGGGCGGCCGCAAAGTTGAGTCTGTCGCCGGACGTCTGCCTGCTCGATCGGGGCCTCACGCTCGCGGATGAGACCACTGGGACCGAAGTCGGAGAGATCGAGCTGACCGGCGGAGACGGACGATCGCTTCACATCGCCGCCGCCTCGGTCCTGGCGAAGGTCGGGCGAGACGCGATCATGGACCGGCTCGATGGACGATTCCCCGGCTATGGACTCTCCCGCCACAAGGGCTACGGGACCGCGGCCCATCGCGACGCGATCGGCCGCCTCGGTCCGTCGTCCGTCCATCGGCGGAGCTTCTGCACACGGATCGAAAGCGCGGAGAGTCAGTCCTGTTGACACTTTTTGACACGATCCCTATACTCGGTCCAATCCGCAGTTCAGAGGGGGTTCACCGATGCGAAGGATGAGAGGGATTCTGATATTCGGGCTGGTGATCGCGGGGCTTCTCGTCGTCGGCGCGGGCGGCCAGACCGGGAACGGACACGCCGAGCCGCCGGACACGGGAGGCCTCTTCACCGACGTGCCGCGGGACCACTGGGCGTACGAGGATCTGGAGTACCTCGCAGCGCGGGGGATCATCACCGGGCTGCCGGGAGGGCGCTACAACGGCGACGACCCGCTCGACCGGTATTCGGCCGCAGCGATGATCGCGCGGGCGATCAAGTACATGCAGAACAACCCAGAGTCGGTTACGCCGGAGGATCTCGACGTGCTGAAGGACTTGATCTTCCAGATCTCCGACGACGTCGCGGTCCTCCAGGGGGGGGCATCCGGAGACACGACGGCGCTCGACTCGCGGATCACTAGGAATGAACAGTCTATCGCCGAATTGAACTCTCAAGTGGAGTCTCTAGGTTCTTCTGATGCCTCTGCGTTGACGAAACGAGTGCAGGCGAATTTCATCATTTCCTTGACCGCTCTACTGATCGGAATCATCGGTGTAGCCTTGGCTACGCTGGGGTTGTAAATGTGACGTACATCACTTGACATTGGCGTTTTCGACCACTATGATGAATGCCAAGATCTAGTGGAGAGGCGAATCCTGAGCGTAAGGAGGTGGTCGCCCGACGCGCACATACTCTCTTCTGGAGAGCACGCTTCTTGTCACAAAGCGTTTACGGAAGACTGCGTAAGGAGGTTAGTCAACAATGAAAAAGGCTCTCGTACTTAGCCTTCTGGTCCTCAGCCTGGGAGTCGTCGCCTACGGTGGCGCCTTTACCGGCGACTGGGAGACCAACTTCTGTTTTAGCTGGACCGATGCCGGCGTCGTCACGTTTGGACCGTTCGAGTCGATGCTGAACATTGACTACACGGTCTGCGACTGGGTCTTCGGATCGAACGTCTACTTCGATCTCGAGGGAATCCAGGAGCTGTGGTTCGACGCGTCCGGATCGCTCGGTGCGTTCAGCTTCGCCAGCATCATCCAGTTCGATCCGGTCGGTGCGGCGTTCGAAGTCTGGGAGACGGTCGGGCAGGTCTCGATCGCCGGCGTGGACTTCTACGGTCTGTTCTCCGTGGCCCCCGGCGCGATTGGCTCGGCGCTCGGATTGATCGCTGACGTCGGCGACTGCACGTTCGGTGCCGAGGTCCGCTTCGGTGCGGGTCACCACGTCTACTGGGCGTACTTCTACAGCGTCCTCGGCTGGTACGGCAACTACGACGGGTACCAGTTCTGCGACTTCGCCATGGTGTTCCAGAATGCTGGACTCGGGCAGGGCGCGGACTGCACCCTGGCGTTCACGGGCCTCAGCCTGATGGTCGAGTTCCCGCTTGCCTGCCTCGATGTCGTTGCGCTGGTTGACTTCAACTGCGATGACGGCTTCCAGAAGGCCTGCTTCCTGATCCGCGGGCTCGACATCGGTGCCGGCTGGTTCGACATCGACTCGCTCGCGATCTGCTACCAGACCGCTGGCAAGACGCTCTGCATCGACTTCGACCTGACGCTCGGCGACGCGGTCTGCATTACGCCGTACTTCGACATCGTCATGGATGGCACCTACATCGTCGACGGTATCGAGCTGACGGCTCTGATGCTGACCTACAACTACAACGGCGTCACGTTCAAGGCCGGGGAGATCTTCAACCACGGTTGGGAGCGCGAGTCCGAGTACCTGAACGCCTGGAACCAGTGCGTGCAGGGCGACGAGATGTGGTACTTCACCCCGACGGGTGGCCTCACGCGGCGCGAGGGCTTCGGCTGCGCGTTCTACGTGATGGACACCTATCCGAACGAGATGTTCGGTGTGTCGATCGACGGTGACAGCTGCTGCGGCGGCTCGTTCGACGTCGACTTCTACAACTTCTTCGTCGCCGGTGCGGCCGACGGTGCCTATGGCATCTTCGGTTGGCTCGGTTCGTACGCCGCGATCACGCTCGACATCGGTACGCAGACCTACATCGGTGCGAGCCTGACGATCTCGTACGACAAGATCGAGAAGTTCTGCTTCAAGCTCGGCTTCGGCTGGTAGTAGTTAGCTAAGCTATCGGTCCAACCGACTGAAGAAAGTGATGGCCCCGCGGTGAGAACCGCGGGGCCTTTCTTTGCTTGCTCGTCGGGGAGGATCCGCTTTGGCGATGCGCGCTTCTCTCTTCTCTCGAATGCTCATCCGGACGGAAGCCAATTTGCTCGTGGATCCTGGACCGGACCCCTGCTCCGCTCGCGACGTCGCGTTTGGGAAGCGGGGCGCCATATCGAGCGAGGGTGAGGGTTGATTGAGGGTGACTTGCTGCCGTGAGAGGCTGAGACCGGGGATCGGTCTATCCCGAGGGTGGGCACGGATGGCGGGGTCGGGTCGACACTTCGAGGGGAGCGAGGCGAGCGCGATTCGGCGTGCCTGGTCCCGCGGCGAGAACCGTGGGACTGTCAGGTTCCGAGCGGCAGACAGCCCGGCTAGCAGCCGCAGCCGTGCTCGACGACCAAAAGGATCGATGCCGAGGCTGTCGCACCCCGGTCGTCGACGACGGTGACGGTGATCGTGTACTCGCCGGCGGACGTGAAGCGGTGCCAAGTGGATCGCGCCGTCGAACGGACGACGGTTCCATCCCCGAACTCCCAGACGTAGAGAACGATTTCCCCATCCGGGTCGGTCGCGGTGGCCGGGTTGAACCGTTCTTTTCTCGTCGCTCTCGCTGGGAACGGTCGCCCGAGGAGCCTGACGCTCGGCGGACGGTTCGGAGGGAGTTCGACGGTCCGATCGAAGGTCATGTACAGCAGATCGAACGCGGGATCGTCGAGCGTGCGGCCGGTCGCGAGCGCGATCCGGCCGAGTCGGTCTTGGCGTTCGCCGGGCGGCGGGGTCGGATCGACCGGGGCCCAGGCAAAGCCGGTCGGTAGTTCGATCTTCACCAGAAGCCAGGCGGAAGGCTCTCCGCCCGTGCGATCCGATTCGACAATCAGCACCTCGTAGCCCCTCGACACCAGCAATCCCTGGACGTAGGGACAGAACCTCTCCGCCCTCCAAGCGTTCGATCCGCTTGCGGCGTGGATCCGTTGCGAGGCATACGTGCCGTCTGCGAGGATGGCTTCGAGCCGGCGGAGCTCACCGACATAGACTGCAAGGTCGGCTCCGGTCTCGGCGCTCCACTCGAGTGGCTGAAACACGACAGGGAGGTCCGTTGCGAGGCCGCCAATGGCGACGAAGGCAAGACCGACCGCGATGAGCGAGGCCGCCCTACGTACGATCATCGTGGAAACTTCTTCCCGGGCAGGGGTGGGCGCTCAGCGGAGGTGCCGGGCCTCCGGCTAGCCGCCACCGCAGCCGCAGTCGTTGTCCTTGTCCTCGCCGACCCCCGGTGGGTTGGAGCCGCTGGTCAGCGCGATCTGCGCTCTGCTCGGCCGCCCGAGGTTGTCGATGACGATCAGATGAGCGGTTTGCCGGCCGCTGGCCGTGACCCGGAAGACGAAGCTCCACGACGGCGACGCGGAGCAGGGGAGCCCGTCGACACACCAGACGTAGAGGGCGATCTGCCCATCCGAATCACGGGATTCCCTGGCGATCAGCGTAACGAGGTCTCCGACCTTGACGGATGCCGCGTCGGTCTCGATCTGGGCGATCGGTGCCGCGTTCGTTGGAAGCCCGGCGACGGACGTGTATGCGGCGTACCGATCGATGTAGCGTATCGATGACGTCGAACGGCTGGCGTAGGGGATCCGCCCGAGCGTCGTCTGTACTTGCCCGGTCTGCGGCGTCGCCTCGATCGGGATCCACACGATCTGCCCCGGAAGGGCGAGGCCGACGAGGACCCATGTCTGTGCTCCGCTTGATACGAGGTAGACCGGATATCCCCGATCGGCGAGCGACCACGCGGTGAAGCGCGAGAACTGCTGGCTCGTCCAGCCGAAGGCGCCCGGACCGAGCTGCGAGCCGAGCACAGGATCGGCGAGCGTTGCTTCGAGCACGGCGATCCCACTCAGCAGCTGGGTCCAGTCTGAAGAACCGAACGCCGTGGCATCCGGGGCGACGACGACGGGGTCGGCCGCGGCGCAGACGACCGCGAGCCCGACCGCGAAGGTACAGAGCAGAATAATGATCCGGGTCTTCATTGATGATGCCTCCATCCACAATTCGGGTTGCACGAGTATACCGGATTCCGCTGCACCGCAGCGGTCCCGGGAACGGGGATTTCATGGCGGTGCCTCGTGCGGATTGCCGGTTCCCAACCGCCGTTGTACACTCCGTTTCGAGATGTCCCGGAAGACGGCTGCGCTTGGGATCGGAATTCTGGTGTGTTTCTCGCTCACACTCGCCGGTGTGGGACGAGAGATCCGGATCCCCGATGACATTCCCGTTGTCGGGACCGTCTTGATCGCGGAGGAATTCGTCGGAATCACTGCGGAAGAGGAAGAGGTTCCGTTGGAGTTCCCGGTCTGGCCGGGCGATCGGGGGCTCCGTCCCGCGACGTGGTTCACGACGCGGGTCGAGGCGCACCCCGGGGATGTTCTGACGCTGGCGCCGGGATCGTACGATATCGAAATCTGGATCTTCACCGACGGGGTCACGCTCCGGACCGACCCAAAGGCGGGCGACCTCGCTTGGATTCGAGGGACGGTCGAGATCGATGCCGACGGCGTTCTGATCGAGCGGATCGGCGTCACCGATTCAAACGATTCGAGCGGAAGCGGCCACGGGTTCGAGGTCGATCGTGGGCGTGTCAACAGCCTGACCCTCCGGGCATGCAGAGCCGAAGGGAACAGATGGACGGGGATTCACATCATGGGGGCGACCGGCGTAATCGACGAACTTCGCGTCGAGAACTGCTGGCTGATCGACAACGGGATGGACGGGATGGATGCCTCGACGATGAAGCGCCTCGTTGTGTACGGGTGCACGATCACCGGAAACGGGTGGGACCAGGCGAACGGCGTCGGTGTCAGGATCGGGCACGGCGTCGAGCAGGTCGAGATGTGGGACAACGTGATCGAGGGGAACCGGAGTGCCGACGTCTATCGGCGTGAATAGCGTCGACCCGTTCGGACTCGGCGACGCTGCCCCGGCTCGCGGCCGAACTTGAATGGGGAAAAGAATGCTGACGGTGCCGGGCGATCTGCCGATCGAGCAGGGTGTTCCGCTCTGGAAGCACACATCGATCCGCGTCGGCGGACCGGCCCGCTACTACGCTCGACCGACGAACAGGGACGACCTTCGCGAAGTGCTCGACTGGGCGTTCCGAGCCGGCTGTCCGCATATCGTCCTGGGAGGCGGGACGAACGTCGTCTTCCCGGATGTAGGCTTCGACGGGCTGATCGTCAGTACGGAAGGACTGCGCGGACGAAGCCTGATCGACGGCGACCTGTTGCGCGTGGCGGCCGGCGAGCGATTGTCGACGGTCGCTCGATGGGCATCGGAGCAGGGCCTCTCCGGACTCGAATGGGCGTGCGGAATCCCCGGTTCGATCGGCGGAGCGGTTGCGATGAACGCCGGTGCCCATGGGGGGGGCATTGCCGGGATTCTCGAATCCGCGGACGTGGTCTCGAATGGCTCCGTCCTCACCTACGAGGCGGAGTCGCTTCGTTTCGGGTACCGATCGAGCGCCCTTCGCGCAGGAGATGTCGAGGGAATCGTCGTCGAAGCGACGTTCTCACTCCGCCGAGAGGATCCGACGGCGTGCCTCGAACGGGCGAGCGCGGTGCTTTGCGAGCGCCAGCGGAAGCTCCCCGTTGGTGCATCGGCCGGGTCGATCTTCCGCAATCCAGGGAGTGGTCCGACGGCCGGCGCGCTTCTCGAACGCGCCGACTGCAAGGGCCTCCGGCGAGGCCGCGCCGTTGTGGCGATGCGGCATGCCAACGTGATCGTCAACGAGGGGTCGGACAACGCAGGGGACGTTCTCGGGCTGATCGATGAGATGAAGCGCCAGGTCCGCGATCGCTTTGGGGTCGAACTTCGCGAGGAGATCGTCCGGTTCGATGGCTTGCACTGAGCGGGAACGCGGACACGTGTCCGCAGTGCATGCGACGAGAGTCTGTTGTGAGTATCACATGCGACATCGCCATGGGGGCTCCGATCGAGGATCGTGGCCCTACAATGACACGCAGACTGTTGCATCGAATCTACCCGTTGCTGATGGCGAGCGCCCTCGGATATGTCATCGGTCTCTTCGCGATCCGAGGCATCCCGATCTAGTCGCTGCTACGGCGAGAGTCGCGTATCTCGTTTGCGCAGGGACTCGGTCTTGCCTGGTATAATCGCTATCATGCACTGGTTATGGCGGCGCGTCCTTCCCACGGTCATCGCGGTTGGCCTCGGTCTTGCCGCCGGACTGGTGGTCGCGCGGTTCCTCTGAGACATCTCGTTTCACGGGAGATATGGAGATGGATTCTCTCTCTCTCGCCTTCCCGAGGTAATCGACGAAGAAGGCGAGAAGCATTCCGACCAGCAATCCAAGAAAACCGGCGGTGGCGATCTTCGCTGTCATCTTCGGCGAAATCGGAGAGCTTGGGGCGAGAGGCTCATCGAGAATCCGGATTGGGGCCAACGTCTCTGCGAGAGCGATCTTCGCTTCCAGGAGATTCGTGGCCATTTTGGCGCGAGCATCTTGCAACGTGCGGACCTGGGAGTCGAGTTCTTCCAACACCGCCTCGGTTTCGAGGACGCGTTGCTGCTTCAGCGTCAGCTCGCTTTGAAAGGCCGCGATGCTCGATTCGATGAAGCTGATCTCCGACTCCAGTGCCGCAATCAGCGCTCTGTCACGCGCGACGGATTCGTCCAACAGGAAGTACGCCTCATTGAGAGCCTCTTCCTCCGAACGCACCTCAAGCAAGTCCTGATATTCACGTGGCGACAGCCCTGCGGCGAGTGCCGCGAGCAATGTGTCAGGGTCGAGCGAGCGTTGAAGCGCTTGCGAAGGCTTCCTGATGGAGAGTTCGACCTCCAGGGCAGCGAGGCGAGCTCGAGAGATCTCCAACTCCATGCGAGCTTCATGGAGACGTATGACGTCGTTCGAGTAGCTCTCCAGCAGGGCAGTGACTTCTCTTCGCAGGAGGTCGAGAGGGGAATCAGACAACAGCTGTGTTCTCTCCTCGACGACCTCTTTGAGCTCTATTTCAGCTTGGTCGAGGTTCTGTTGGAAGTACCCAGCGCTGCGAGCTGCGCGTTCCAGGAAGACGGCGCCAAATCCTTCTTCGAATGCCGAGATCCACGCCGAGACGATATCGGCAGCTCTCTGAGGAGTCGACCATGTGGCTGAGAATGTGAGCACCACCTGGTCTTCAACCTTGGCGAACCTATCCTCGGCGATGATGAGCGGATCGAGCGAGACGTGGAGCTGTCGCTTCAGAGCATCGAGCGATGTCTCTTCCGGGATTCCCACGGCTCGAGCGATGGATCGTACGACCTCGGTGGATGTAGCAAAGGCCTTGTATGCGTTGGGTAGGAGTACGCTTCCCGCAGATTCAGCGCCGAGTTCGGAGGCAAGCGATGGAAGAAGGAGCAGACTTGCCTCAGCCCGGTAGGTGGGCCTGATGGCTTGGGCGGCGAGCCACGCTGCGATGACCGCTGTCACAAACGTCACGACGATGATCCACTTCTGGCGCCAGAGGACTCGTAGGTAGTCGACCAACTCGATTTCTCGTTCGTTCATGAGAGACTTTCGCCCCCTCGGTGGTCCCTCTTGCTCTAGGGTGTGTTCCCGTTGCAATCTGCACATTATAGGCAACACGAAGGACTTGGCGAATCGGGAAGTCACGTGGGCACCTGCGCGACCGATGTGGTCGGCTGCACGGGCGCGATCACTTGGGGAAGGAATCATCGGCCGCCCGATGGCTGGGAGAACCCAGTTCGGCGACTTTCTGGCCGAATCTGGGTACAATCCCCCGACGATGAGCACGACCGACCGACCGATCCGAATCCTGTGCACGGTACTTCTACTGGTTGCCGCATCCTACCTCCTGGCGCTGGCTGAGGGCGCGGGGGATGCGGCTCACTTCCTTCGGGATGGTCTCGGCGCGCGGGGCCGCGCGATGGGGAGCGCCGACATCTGCGACGCAACGGGATTCACGGCGCCATTCTGGAACCCGGCGCCGAGCCTTCAAACACCGAGCACCGTCGTCGGCGGAGGATTGGAACAGCGCAACGAAGGCCTGTTCACGTTCAGCATGCTCGGGGCGTGGCATGCGGCGGCCTCATGGGGGGCGGGCGCGGTCGTGATGACGTCCGATCTCTACGACGTCTATCTGGTCTCCAGCGGGATTCGGGTCGGATCGGCTTCCGCTGGCGTCGGACTCAAGAGCTACCGTTTCGGCGTGCCAGGGGACAGTGGCTCGGGCCTGGGGCTCGATCTCGGTGGTCGCTATGCGATCGGGCTGGGTGGGAGCACTCTGACGCTGGCCGCCGTCTCGCGCGACATCGGCTGGACGGCGATCCGATGGGGATCGTTGGAGACGATCGCCGTCGACCGCGTCGCATGGGTGAACCGTATCGCCGCTGCTCTGACGGTACCGCTGGAGTTGGGCGAATGGACGGTCGAGGTCGATGGCGAAGTCGCGACACGTCGTCCGCCGGCAGATCTGGAGACGGACTACTGGGAGCAGGTCGGCGAGATGAATCTCTCGTTGGGGATGCACTTCCGCTGGGCCGGGATTCACGTCCGCGCCGGCGTGCAGCGATTCGATCTGCTGACTCCCGCTGCGCGGTTCCGACCGACGGTCGGTCTCGGCATCGTGATCGGAAGCATGGCGGTCGATCTGGCGCTCATCCCTTCTCCGTTGGGGATCACGTACCTCGGAGGGTTTCAAGTTCGCCTCTAGCGCGACCTGCTTGGCTCTTCGGCTTCCCTCTGTGAACCGGCTTCCGGGAACGCGTGCGGTGTGGTAGAGTGATCCGGAAACCCAATGGAGGGGGAAAGCACATGCGCTCGATCGCTCGGGTTGCGCTGGTCGCGTTCTGCGTCACGCTCTGCTGTGCGATCGTGCAGAGCGGTCCGATCGTTCCGAACCAGAGCCGGATCATCGGTTCGATCGTCTCGTATTCGATCCTCGATTCACGCCTTCTCGACATCGCTCCGATCCAGCCGCTCTTTCGCCTCGGTGTGCTAATCGAGTCGGTGGAAGACGTCGAGGCGTATCCGAATCTGTTGAGGGACACCGTCGGTTCGGTCGTCGATGTGCTGAGCAAGGTCGAACTTCACCCGTGTCTGTTCGGCAACCGGGTGCAGATGGAGGTGCGAATTGCGGGCGATGAGGCGGGTCAGAGCGTGTGGCTTCAAGCGGATACACTCGTTGTGCTCGGTTCAGACCCTATGACGCAGACGCCGAGCTTCTGTGTCGAAGCCGAACCCTGAGAGTGCTCTGTGGATACCGATGACGATGTGGACCAAGAGGAGGATGACGATGGGATCGGAGTCGATTCGAGAGCGGAGCCGCCGAACACGTGTGGGTGTCCTGTCTTGCTTGGTGCTGGTTCTGTCGCTGGCGGGAGCGGAGAATCTGGCTGGTCCGGCGACACCGACGGTCTTCACGCTTGTTCAGCCGGATGGGACCGCGTTCCAAGCTCGGGTCGTTGGCGATGAGTGGGGAGATTGGACCGAGACGATCGGCGGCTACACGATCCTCAAGGTCGAGGCTACCGGGGCTTGGGTCTATGCGGTTCGTGACCCGTCGGGCTCGCTGGTCGCCAGCGATCTCGTGGCGGGGAGTGGGGCGACTCCGCCGGCGGGAAGGCACCTCCGACCCGACACGGCTGTGCGGGGAGCTGCGATCACCGGACCGGAGCTCCCGGGGAGAGGGATCGCCTACGCACCGCCCGTGTCGGGGACGCACCCGGCTCTGGTTCTCGTCGTCGATTTCACCCCGTCATCGCTCGTTGGAACGAATGCCGCGCTGTGGAACAGCCGGTTCTTCGGGGCGAGCAACTCCGTCGACGACTACCTCGATGAGGTTTCCTACGGGCAGCTGGGCGTATCCCCGGCCGCTGAGAGCCATGGGACGGCGAACGACGGGGTTGTCTTCGTCACCCTCGGCTATGCGCACCCGAACACCGGGGGGACGATCAACGATACCAACCGGCAGCTCGTTCTGGATGCGCTCATCGCATCCGATCCGTCGGTCGTCTACTCGAGTTTCGACACGAACTTCGATGGATACCTGTCGACCGACGAGTTGCACGTGGTCACCGTTATTGCGGGCTACGAGACGAGCTACGGGGGCACAGGCTCTGCATGCACGCCGAACGTCTGGGCGCACAGATGGTCGCTCGACGGTGGAGGGGGAACGGTCGTTGCTCCGACTCTCGACGGGGTCGTCGTCGGACACTGGTGGGGTGGGGCGTCGGGAACGAAGGGCGGCTACACCCAGGTCGGCGAGTGGCACTGCGCCACGTGGGATACGCCGGGCCATGCCGGGACAATCGGTCAGATCTGCCACGAGCTCGGGCACGATCTTGGCTCCGGCCTTCCGGACCTGTACGACACGGACAACAGCTCCGAAGGGGTCGGGGAGTGGTGCCTCCAGGGGACGGGTGCATGGAACGTCACCACGTTGCTGGGAGATACGCCGGCCCATTGGAGCGCCTGGGCGAAATCGTACCTCGGTCTGCTGACACCGACGCAGGTCACGACGAACACGGATGACCTTTCACTCCCTCGGGTTGAAGATGCGACCGGCGCCAACCACGGTGTCTACCAGCTGTTGGACAATCCGTCCGGCGTCGATTGGGACTGGGGCAGCCCGGGGACCGGGGAGTACTTCCTGCTGGAGAACCGACAGCAGATCGGCTACGACGCCGCCTTGCCCGGGAATGGCCTCCTGATCTGGCACATCTACGAGCCGGCGCCCGGGGACAACAGTGCCAACGCCGATGAGGGGAGCACGGCACCCGGCGATGACGCGACCGACTATCGAGTGGTCACACTGGAGCAGAGAGACGGGAACTTCGATCTCGAAGGGTACGGCATAACCGGAGGGGTGAACCGTGGTGATGCGACCGATCCGTGGGTCTCCCCGCACGAATTCGATGACGGATCGACGCCGAACAGCAGGCTCTACGGCGGGACCGTGACGTCGGTGAGCGTGACCGACATCAGCGCTTCGGCGGCGACGATGTCGGCCGACATCCAGTTCGGTCCGGCTGCGACGGCCGCGGCCTTCCGCGTGGAATCCAGCGGGGACGTGCTGATGGATCAGACGCTTCACTCCGCGGCGCTTGCTACCGGGGCGGCCGATGTCGCGGAGTGGGTGGTCGTCAGTGAGTCGGTCGAGCCGGGAGACGTCCTCGAGCTCGATCCGACCCGGCCCGGTACGTATCGGAAGACCCGCGGCGGGTGTTCGGCGCTCGTTGCAGGGATCGTGTCGACCGAGCCGGGCGTCATCCTCGGTGCGTTGACGCCGGGCGATCGGGCGCTGCTGGCCCTAATCGGCATCGTTCCAGTGAAGGCGTGCGATGAGGGTGGCCCGATCATGCCTGGAGATCTTCTCGTGCCGGCGTCGACTCCCGGCTACGTGCGGCGGTGGAATCCCACCGATGTGGGCTGTCCGCTGGTCGGCAAGGCGCTGGCGCCGCTTGTTGATTCCGAAGGATTGGTCCTCGCTCTGCTGACCCGCTGAGTCAAGACGCTTCCGCCTCTTGTTGGTAGGTCCGCAGCACTCATGGCGCTCTGTGTTCAAGAGTGCCTGATTGCCGCAAGTAGCAACAAGGGGATCACGCGTAAAATCAACCTTGGACACCAATATAGATCCGAGACTCCCTCAAACTAGTTGACAGCGACGCAGAGCAGCGGTACGATCGAAACCTATGGGATTCGAAGCAGATAGGGAACGAGAAAGGATGATCCTGTAGAAATCCTGCGGCTGACCATTTCGCTAGGCGAGTTGGGAGGAGGCTTGGATGGGGCGTAGATGGAGGGCGAAGCGGTGGCTTGTCACCTTGCTTGCGGGGAGTCTGTGCATCGCCTGTCTTGGCTTGAGTAGCGGCGACGGGCAGCCCGAACGGTCGCCACCGAACCACGGGTTCCTTGCGTATCTGGAGCAGATTCTCGGTGGCAAGCGCCCGCTGCAGCAGGCGGAGGCGGACGTGTGGTTGGGGCGTGTGCCATCGCCTATTGACCTCAGTCACACGGTGGGGCGAAGCCCGGAAGGCTTCCCACAACGTGGCGTTCCAGCGTCGTACGATCTCAGGGGGACCGGGCGACTCTCCCCAGTACGATCTCAGGGATCCTGTGGCTCCTGTTGGGCATTTGCCACCTACGGTGCCCACGAATCGTGGAAGCGGACCGAAGTCCCCGCGGATGCACAGGACCTCTCCGAAAACCACCTGAAGGAGTGTCACGGGTTCGACTGGGGGCCGTGTGCGGGAGGGAACCGCGCCATCAGCACAGCATACTTGGCTCGAGGCGACGGAACGGTGCTTGAGGCCGAGGATCCCTACATTGATGGAGACGATCCGTCGGGTTGCAGTGCATCGATTCTTGCTTGTCCGCCGCCGGAGGGTCCTCCGGCGCATGGGTCCGTGGCTCAGCCGGTCGTCTACGAGTACATCCACAATGCTCACTGGATCTCTGACGTCGACAAGGCGACCGATCCCGATCCGGACTACCTGAAGCAGGCGATCATCGACTACGGGGCGGTCATGACGACGATGGAGTGGGACTCCGACTACTACGACGACAACACCGACGCCTACTACTACGACGGGGCCGAAGATGGGAACCACTGTGTCAATCTTGTCGGTTGGGATGACTCGTTCGATCGGAACCTGTTCAAGACGACGCCTCCGGGCGACGGCGCATGGATCGTCCGCAACAGTTGGGGTACCGGGTTTGGGGATAGCGGCTACTTCTACATCTCGTATCACGACACGGTGATCGCGACCGAAAACACCGTGTTCATCGACCAGCAGGACCCCGAAGGCCTGTGGATCTACGAGCACGATCCGTTCGGATGGACGGGCAGCAGCTGGCGGTGGGTTGACGACAACGTCGATTGGGCGGCCAACGTGTTCACCGCCGAGACGAGCGGCCGGCTCCTCGCCGTCGGGTTCTACACCAATGACGTAGGCACGGCCTATGAGATTGATGTCCGGGAGGGATCCCCGTGGGGTGCTTCGCTGCTGGCGAGCAACCCGAGCGGGACGTGCTCGTGGCCCGGCTATCACGTCGTCGATCTGCCTTCGCCGCCGAGCGTCTCGATGGGAGACGTCTTCGCGATCGTCGTCAAGTACACCAATCCGTCGAACGAATGGGTCATTCCTGAGGAGGACAACTACGCTGGCTACACCTCCGCGGCGACGTCGAGCGCAGGGCAGAGCTACTTCAGTTATAACGGAAGCCACGACGCGGGTGATTGGGTCGATCTGGCCGCATACGACTCGGATGCGAACTTCTGCATCAAGGGGATCTTCACCGACGAGCCGAGTTCCGCGGTCTTCCGGGTGACGCGTGAGGGGAGGGTCCGCGCAGACGGAACCGTCTACGCGCAGGCCTTTCAGAGCGATTCATCGGCCGACGTGGCGGAATGGGTTGAGATCAGTGAAGCGGTCGAACCGGGCGACGTCCTCGAACTCGATCCGACCCGCCCTGGCCAGTATCGAAAGGCACGTGGTCCGTGCTCGCCGTACATTGCGGGGGTCGTGTCGACCGAACCGGGTGTCATCCTCGGTGCGCTGACTCCCGGCCATCGGGCGTTGCTCGCGCTGGTCGGCATCGTCCCGGTGAAGGCGTGCGACGAGGGCGGCCCGATCGAGCCGGGCGATCTACTTGTCACGGCGTCGCGGGCGGGGTACGTTAGGCGGTACCAATCTGGTGAATGCACGTACATTGTCGGCAAGGCGATGGAGCCTCTGTACGGGGCGGAAGGGTTGATTCTCGTCTTGCTGACGAGATAGAGATTGCGAGGAAAGTGAACAGCTTAGGAGGTGCAGTATGCAACGACGGCAGCGAGTGCGAGTGATGTGGATCGCGCTCATCAGCGCGGTCGTTCTGTCGGGGATCGTGATCCCGCTGTGGGTGACGGCCGACACGGAGGAGATCGGGTTCACGGCGACGCTCTACGCGGACGTGATCCGGTTCGAAGCGAGCGGCGCAGCGAGCCTGAGGGTGACGATCTACGACCTGTCGGAGAACGAGCTGTGGAGTTCTGGCGTCGTCCTTGGCGGGTTCGCCGATTGGGATCGGACGAACGAACAGGGAGAGCGCCTGGCGAACGGATACTACCTCTACGTCGCCCAGGCGTGGGATGCGAGTGATCGCCTGATCCTGAGCAAGACGGGGAAGGTCGTGCTGCTGCCCGGAGATCGGGTCGAGCTGAAGACGGCGCCGGTGGTGTCGAGCCCGCCTGGATCTGACCCGTGGAGGAATGACGATCCGCTCTACGGCCCCAAGGCCTACGACACGACCGATTGGCATGTCAGCAACCGTCTGGGTGTGGGGACGGATACGCCGGCGTACCCGTTCCACGTGAAGCGGACGACGCTGGGGACGGCGTTCGCCGTGGAGGACAGCGGCGGGTACACGCTGAGCTTCTACTCGGACAACAGCGGCACCGGGACGATGTGGATCAAGGGTGGCGGGGCGAACAAGATCAAGCTGACCGGTAGCGGCGACAGCTACATGAACGGCGGCAACGTCTACATGACGGGCGGGAACTTCGGGATTGGCACCGCTGCGCCGTCGTATCAGCTCCACATCTACCGTGCAACGTTGGGGACAGCGTTCGCGGTGCAGGACTCGGTCGGGTACGCGTTGAGCTTCTACACGGATGGTGCGGCGTCGGGAACGCTGTGGATCAAGGGAAGTGGCGCGAACACGTTGAAGCTGACCGGGTCGGGAGTCAGCTACATCACTGGCGGCAATCTTGGCATTGGGACGACGGACGCGACCGACCTGGTGACCATTGAAGGCTCTTCGGGCAACCTGATCGCCTGCTATCCGGATGGATCTCGTGCTGCCGGCGCGGCGGTCTTCCGCGTCGAGGCCGACGGGGACGTCTACGCCGATGGGACCGTCTACTCAGCGGCGACGGCGGTCGGTTCGGCCGATGTTGCGGAGCGGATCAACGTCAGTGAATGGGTCGAAGCCGGCGACGTCGTCGAGATCGATCCGGAGCACGTAGGCTTCTTCCGAAAGGCGATCGGCCAGTACAGTCGCAGGGTCGCGGGAATCATCTCGACGTCGCCGGGGGTCATTCTCGGAAACGACGTGGATGAAGTGACCGGCAAATGGGACGACAACCGGCCGGTCCTGGCCATCGCTGGCAGGGTGCCTGTGAAGGTCTCCACCGAGAACGGCCCGATCGCTGTCGGCGATCTCCTGGTGAGTTCATCCGTGCCCGGCGTTGCCATGAGGGGGGAACCCGCGGTCTCGATCGGAGCGGTCGTCGGAAAGGCGATGGAGCCTTTGGACGACGGCGTGGGCGTCATCATGGCCCAGGTGACACTCCGCTAGAACGTCGAGCGAAACGAGAATCGCTGCAGGGACGCTCCGTCTCGGAGCGTCCCTGCGTTTCTTGTCCGTTCAATGACGAGTTTCGTGTTCTGACGTAGAATGCCACGTAGCATGGGATGCGAGAATCGGCTGCTTGAGAAGATCCGATCCAGGGAAGCGACCGTCGGTGTCGTCGGCCTCGGGTACGTGGGGCTACCCTTTGCGGTGGAGAAGGCGAAGGTCGGCTACCGCGTGCTCGGCGTCGAGCAGAACCCGGATCGAGCCGGACAGGTGAATCGGGGGGAGAACTACATCTCGGACGTCGATGCCGCTGAGCTGGCCGAACTGGTCGGAGAAGGGCGGATCACCGCCGACACGGGGTTCGATCGCATCCCGGAAATGGACGTCATCGTCATCTGCGTCCCCACGCCGTTGACGAGGAATCTGACGCCGGATCTGCAGTACGTGGAGAGCGTCGCACGAGAGATTGCGCCCCGGTTGAGAGCCGGACAGCTCGTCAGCCTCGAATCGACGACCTATCCGGGGACCACCGAGGAAGTCCTCCTCCCGATTCTGAAGTCCTCCGGCCTCGAACCGGAGTCGGACTTCTTCCTCGCGCACTCGCCCGAGCGGGTCGATCCCGGAAACAAGCGCTACACGACGAAGAACACGACGAAGGTCGTCGGAGGCATAGGCCCCGCCTCCTTGGAGACCGCGCTCACGTTCTATTCTCAGACGATCGAGCAGGTCGTCCCGCTGTCGAGCAGCAAGGCGGCCGAGCTGGTCAAGGTCTTCGAGAACACGTTCCGAGCCGTGAACATTGCGCTCGTGAACGAGCTGATGCTCCTTTGTGACTGCATGGATCTGGACGTGTGGGAGGTCCTCGAGGCGGCCTTCACCAAGCCGTTCGGCATTATGCCCTTCTGGCCGGGGCCGGGTGTGGGCGGTCACTGCATCCCGCTCGATCCTCACTACCTGGAGTGGAAGGCGAAGGAGCACAACTTCAGCACGCATTTCGTCGCTCTCGCCGGGGAGATCAACCGACGGATGCCGGAGTTCGTGCGAGACAAGGCGTGGCGTGTCCTCAACCGGCTCGGTGTGGCGCCGTCGCGTGCGAAGGTTCTCGTTCTCGGCGCGGCCTACAAGCGGGATCTCGCTGATGCCCGCGAGTCGCCCGCCGTCGCTGTCATCCGGCTGCTTCGAAAGGCCGGAGCCGACGTGTGCTATCACGATCCGCATGTCCCGGCCATCGCGGACGAGGATCTCGAGATGGAGAGTGTTCCGCTGACGAACGGGCTGCTGGAGGCGCAAGATCTCGTGATCATCGCGACCGATCACACCGATCTGGACTACGACTGGGTCGTCGCCCACGCCGCCTCCGTTCTGGACACGCGAAACGCAACCAAGCGCGTGAGCGAGAACCGTGAGAGGATCACGCTCCTATGAGAATCGGTCTGATCGGCGCGGGTGGATGGGGCAAGAACCTGGCGAGAACGCTTCACGCCCTGGGTGTGCTGGGGGGGGTCGCCGAAGTCAGCTCGGAGATCCGTGACAAGTTGAGCGCCCTCTATCCCGAGACACCCCTCTACTCGGACCACCACGCTCTGCTCCGGTCCGACGTTCGTGCGGTGGCGATCGCCACGCCGGCCGCCACCCACTACGAAGTGGCCAAGACGGCTCTCGATGCGGGCATGGACCTGTTCGTCGAGAAGCCCCTCGCGATGACCGTGGACGAGGCCACGGAGCTCACGGCGACGGCGGCCGAGGAAGGTCGGATCCTGATGGTCGGGCACCTGCTCTTGTATCAGCCGGCTGTGCAGTGGATCCGCGAGTGCCTTACCGAGGGTCGCCTTGGGACGTTGAGGAGTCTCCACCACGAGCGGCTCAATCTCGGACGTGTCCGCTCGGTGGAGAACGCGCTGTGGAGCCTGGGCGTTCACGACGTCGCTGTGACGCTTCACCTTGTCGGGGAGTCGCCGCACCGCACGACCGCTGTGGGACAGACGGTGCTTCAGCCCGGCGTTGAGGACGACGTGCGCCTTCACCTGGAATTTCCCGGAGGGATCCAGAGTCACATCCATGCGTCGTGGCTCTGGCCCGAGAAGCGAAGGCGACTCACCGTCGTTGGAGACGAGGGGATGCTGGTCTACGATGAAGCGGATCAGACGGTCGCGCTCCATAGGAAGACGGTCACTAAGGCGCTCGAATGCCGTGATGACGGAACGGAGGTCGCGTACGAGGGCGCAGGGGAGCCGCTCAAACTCGAGTTGGAGCACTTCGTCGATTGCGTGGAGAACCGGACGATCCCACGGACCGACGGCGAAAGCGCGGTGGAGGTTCTCAAGGTTCTCGAGACCGCCACACGAGCAATGGGGGGCGCGTGAGCAAGTACTTCGTGCACGAGTCGTCGTATGTCGATGACGACGTTCTGATCGGCGATGGGACCAAGGTCTGGCATTTCAGCCACATCATGCGAGGGGCGCGGATCGGGCGGGGCTGCTCGTTGGGTCAGAACGTCCTCGTCGGTCCGAACGTCACGATCGGGGACAACGCGAAGATCCAAAACAACGTGTCGGTCTATGAAGGGGTCGTGCTCGAAGACGACGTCTTCTGCGGCCCGAGCTGTGTGTTCACCAATGTCGGCCGGCCGCGCTCGGCCTTCCCGACGGCGGACAGCGAGTATGAGGAGACGCGGGTCAAGCGAGGGGCGACGATCGGGGCGAACGCAACCATCGTCTGTGGGCACACGGTGGGGGAGCACTCGTTCATCGGCGCCGGCTCGGTGGTGACGAGGGACGTCCCGGCCCACGCCGTCGTGTATGGGAACCCAGCGCGAGTTCGTGGGTGGATCTGCCGCTGTGGAGAAGGACTCGACTTCGATGATGACCGTGCGACGTGCAGCAAGTGCGGACGCCACTACCGGAAGAGCGATGGCGAAGAGCGAGTGATAGAGGAGGACGAATGAGAGTACCGATGCTTGATTTGATCCGACAGTACGAATCGATCCGTGGCGAGATCGATGCCGCGATCCGCGACGTGGTCGAATCGGGACGGTTCATCCTCGGCCCGTTCGTCGAGGCCTTCGAAGAGAAGGCGGCTGCGTACTGCGGGGTGAAGCACGCCATCGGCGTTGCAAGCGGAACCGATGCTCTCCTCCTTTCCCTCCGGGCACTCGAGATCGGCCCGGGCGACCGTGTGATCCTCCCGAGTTTCACCTTCTTCGCGACGGCCGGCGTCGTCCACAATCTCGGCGCGACGCCCGTCTTCTGCGATATCGACCCGAAGACCTTCAACCTCGACTGCGACCACGTCCGGGAACTCCTCCGAGACCCGGAACTCGCCTCATCGGCCCGCGCGATCATTCCCGTCCATCTCTATGGTCAGATGGCGGACATGGATGAGGTCCAGCAGATCGCCGAAGAACACGGCCTTGCGATCGTCGAAGACGCGGCGCAGGCGATCGGAGCCGAGTACCGCGGCCGGAGGGCCGGGAGTATCGGTGATCTCGGGTGCTTCAGCTTCTATCCGACCAAGAACCTCGGCGCCTACGGGGATGCCGGCATGATCACGACGAATAACGACGATCTAGCCGAGAGAGCGAAGCTGCTGCGAGTGCACGGCGCGCGGCCGAAGTACTACCATCGGATGGTTGGGATCAACTCGCGCCTTGACGCGATTCAAGCGGCGATTCTCTCGGTGAAGCTCGGGCATCTCGATGACTGGTCGGCCGCCAGGGCTCGAATCGCCGATCGATACGACGAGTTGCTGTCCGATGTCGAAGAGATCGTCACGCCACTCCGCGCCTCGGACCGGACGCACATCTTCCACCAATACACGATCCGTGTCTCAGGCGGAATGCGAGACTCGCTCCGTGAGCAATTGGGAAGTCACGAAATTGGCACGATGATCTACTATCCGCTCCCGCTCCATCTCCAGGAGTGCTTCGCTCACCTCGGGCACCGGAAAGGGGATCTCTCGTGCTCCGAAGCCGCAAGCAGCGAAGTCGTTTCCCTCCCGATCTTCCCGGAGTTGAAGGAGGACGAGCTCGAGTTCGTCGTGCAAACGGTTCGGGAGCAGAAGGGGTCCGGAGTAGGATGAGTCGGGTCAATCATGCGGCGAATCCGCGCTGGTGGGACTGACGTGGCGAATCGAGTGTTTGACACAGTGGGGCAGGTTTGGGCGGCCGGGTTGTGCATGGGCTGTGGCGTGTGCGCGGTGGTCTGCCCGACGGAAGCGATCCGGATCGAACTCGATCCTCGGCGAGGGGTGCACTCTCCGGGCGTGGACCTGCATCGCTGTACCGGATGTGGGCGATGCGTCGATGTCTGCCCAGGGACGGACGTGCAATTCGATGAGCTGGAGGGTGCGTTCCATGATGGCGAGCATCGCGGCCGTCGCCTCGGGACATTCAACGAATGCTACGTCGGCTATGCGACGGACCGAAGCGTGCGCCATGACGGAGCCTCCGGCGGGCTCGCCACCGCTCTGCTATGCCAGGTCCTCGAATCGCGTCGAATCGATGGAGCGCTCGTGCTTGGCATGTCCGAAGGCTGCCCTCCCCGCACTCGATCGATTCTGGCCGAGGATGCGAGCACGATCCGCAAGGCGAGTGGGTCCAAGTACTGCTCGGCAGCGATCCATGAAGGTCTCGGACAGCTGCTTGAACGCGAAGGGCGCTACGCCGTGGTTGGGCTCCCGTGTCATCTCCACGCGATACGCAAGCTCGAGATGATGGACGCCGAGGTGAAGGAGAAGATCGCCCTGCACGTGGGGCTGTTCTGCGCCAACAACAACTCGTACAACGGCACCGAGTACTTCCTGGCCGGCCGTCGAATCAGAGCCGATCGAGTTCGTGCGATTCGCTACAGGGATGGTGGATGGCCTGGGAAGATCTCTGTCGAGCTGACAAGTGGAGATGTACGGAGCTTCCCGCGCGCGACGACCGAGACGAAGTGGTATCGAAAGGCGCTGTTTACCTCCGCGTTCCACTACGATTTCGCGGTACGAAGGTGTTTGCTCTGTCCGGACCAGACGGCCGAGTTGGCCGACGTATCGCTCGGCGATCCGTGGCTGGAGGAGTACAAGGCAACCGACAGCATCGGGCACTCCGTCGCGATCGCTCGCAATCGGGTCGGGCAGGGTGCTCTGCTTGCAGCACGCGATGCCGGAGCGATTCACCTGGATCCTTTTCCCGTGGCCAAGGCGCGTAGGGCGCAGAACTACCGGTTCAAGGAGACGGTCGGCTCACGTCTTTGGCTCCGGCGGAAGGTCGGTTTTCCGTTCCCCACGTACGGAAGCCGTCCGTTGGCCGTTCACTGGAGGGCGATTCTCTCCTCGTTGAGGTATCTCCCATCCTACGTCTCACATCATCGGTGGGCGTGGCCGCTGATCCGGGCTATCGCATTGGCCCATTACGTTCAACGCGAGTTCCTCCGATGGCTGAAGGTGCCGATTCGGGCCGTTCTTCGAGGCTTGCGGCTTCGCACCGTGTCGAGTGAAGGAGCGGAGTAGGACACTGGCACGTGCTCGATGAAGAGAGGAGGCGACCAGCGATGACGCGAATCCTTCTGATAGGAGCGAGATTGTGTCGCAACCTTGGGGGGCCATCTCTGCTTCTGGCGACTCGCGAGGTTCTGAACCGAGTGCTGGAAGAAGCTGAGTACACCTACGTGACGCGGGATCGTGAAGATCTCGAGTTGGCCGAAGCGTTCGGTTTGGAGGTGGTTCAGGGGGTCGTTGGGAAAGACCTCCTCATCGCAGCGGCGCTCTGGAGGTGTTTTCGGATTACGGTGGGGTCGGCGGCCACGCGGAATCTGCTGCAGGCTTATCGGAACAGCACGTTGGTCATAGACATTTGGGGAATTGGTTTCAGCGATGCTCTTGGTCCGGATACATTCCGCTCGCGGGTTCTCAGCGGGACCCGACTCCTCATAGGCAAGATCCTCGGGAAGAGAGTCGTCAAGTACACAGCCGATCTCGGACCGTTCGAAGGCCGTTGGAATCGTCTCTTTTCCCGCTTCTACCTCCAATGCACCGTCGACCTGATCTTCGCACGGAGCGAAGCTACGGCGGAACGCCTACGGCGACTCGGCATACGAACTCCCGTGCGGGTTCTTCCGGACACCGCTTTTCTCCTCGAAACTCGGAGGACCGGGCTCTCCGATTCCCTGGGGGAGCAGTCTCAAGATCGGCCGATCGTTGGGTTGTCCGTCAGCCACATGGCTGCTCGCCAATCCGGGGATTGGAATCGGTACATCGAGGTCATGGCGCAGTTCGCGGATGACGTGATTGCGCGGGTCGGCGCAAGGATCGTCATCATCCCGAATGAACTCTCTGCGGTCGAGGAAGAAGATGACGTGCAAGTCGCGAGGGCGGCCCTGGATCGGATGGAAGCCGATGCAGACACAACCCTTGTCGACGCGGCACACTACTCAGCGGAGGAGCTGAAGGGGATCATCGGAGCTTGTGATGTCGTTGTAGCGGCGCGGTACCACACGATCGTGGCCAGCCTCTCACAAGGGGTCCCAGTTCTCGCGATTGGGTGGCACGACAAATACGAAGGAGTCATGGGGCTTTTCGGCCTCACGGAGTACGTCATTTCTGTGGACAAGCTAGACGGCGAGAACCTGCAAACGGCATTCCAACACTTCTGGGACCAGAGGAAGGACATTGCAGTGAGAATCGCTCAGAACCTCCCGCAGGTGCAGGACGTAGTGCTGAAAGGCGGGGATCTCGTCAAGGGGCTCTTGCTTCGCGAGACCTGAACAGCGAAGCAAGGGGTGACTTCCGGAAGCGGATCATGAGTTCATTCATCCGAGACACGGCCTACACGTTTGCAGCGCGCGTCCTCGCTCTCGGCGTGGGGGTTCTTACTTCCGCCATCGTTGCACGATATCTCGGGCCCGAGGGGCGCGGCATCTACGCATTGGCTCTCCTCCTTCCTTCGCTGACAGTGAACTTCGTTCAGTTCGGCGTGGGCAGTGCCACCGTCTATCATGTGGCGCGCGAAGAGCATCCGCTCAAGCGGATCCTCGGAGGCAACCTGCTTCTCCTACTCGCGGCGAGCGGCATCGGCCTTGTTGCTGGCGCGATCGTTGTCGTCTTCTTCCGTGACGTCGTCTTCGAGGGAACGCCGGAACGGTTCCTCTATCTCGCTCTCCCACTGATCCCACTCGATCTCCTGTTGGCCTTCTTTCAGCCGGTACTGCTGGGCCGCCAGCGCTTCCTCGCATTCAACGCCATCGAGTTCTCTCGCACGGGGCTACGTCTGGTGGCCATGGTTGTGCTGCTGGCCTGGCTTCGTGGTGGACCGGGAATGGCCATCCTGGGGAGCGTAGCTGTTGCCGTGCTTTCGGGTGCTGCACTTCTTACGATGGTTCGGCGTGACGCCGGACAAGGCGGGTGGATAGCGAGTGGCCCCTACGTGAAGGAAGCGCTCTCGTACGGGGCCAGGGCGTACCCCGGGAATGTGCTGAGCTTCCTCCACCTCCGTGTGGATCTGCTGCTCATCAACGGCTACCTAGGCCCAGCTTCCGTTGGCTTGTACGCGATTGCTGTCGCATTGGTCGATCAGCTTGCGCTGATCTCCAGAGCGGCGGCCACGGCGCTCTTCCCGAGGGTGGCTGCCGGGACGGCGAATGCCAAGTCTGTAAACCTGACCCCGCTGGTGACCCGCACTGTTCTCCTTGTTTCGGGCGGTGCGGGTGCAGTTCTCTGCCTTGTGGCCGGCTTTCTCGTTCGTCTGCTGTACGGCGTGGCCTACCTTCCGGCGATCGACCCGCTTCGCATACTGATCATCGGCACGGTGGCGTTGGCGGGCGCCCGTGTCCTCGCCAACGACATGGCCGGCCGAGGGAGACCGATTCTCAACTCCTACACCACCGGGATCGCTCTTGTTGTGAACATCGCCTTCAATGTGATCTTCATCCCGCGGTGGGGGCTTCTTGGGGCGGCATGGGCATCCGCTACGACGTATGGTCTCTTGCTCTTCTTACGCGCCTTCGCATATGTACGCGTGACGGGAGACCCCTGGAGGACGGTCTTCCTCCCGCAGAGAGCCGACTGGCTGTTGTACTGGACGTTTCTGAAGCGGACGCTCGATACTGCGCTTGGTCGGTCGAAACGATCCGGGTGACGTCGACGCAGTCGGAGGGCTTCGTACCTCTTGAGGGAGGCAGTCGGCGGTTGCTCTGAGACGTTCGCTTCCGGAGGCAAGGTTGCGGGGAAAGCCACGGAAGATCGGTGGATTTGGCATCCATCCGCGCAGGTGACTACTATCGGTTGGAGACTCGACCATCTCTCGTGAGAAGGGACAGGATGTATAAGGGGAACACCGTTTCCGTTGTGGTTCCGGCCTACAACGAGGAGAAGCTCGTCGGCAGGGTGCTGGAGACGATGCCGGAGTATGTCGACCGGATTGTCGTCGTGAACGATGGCAGCACGGATCGGACACTCGAGGTCGTCTCACGGTTCGAGGGGCGCCTGGGCGACCGTCTGGTCATCCTCTCCCACGAGAGGAACTATGGCGTCGGTGGGGCCATCGCAAGCGGCTACAAGTGGGCGCGAGATCAGGAAATGGCAGTGACGGCCGTGATGGCGGGCGACGCGCAAATGGAGCCCCGTGAGCTTCCTAGCTTGCTGGACGCCGTCATTGATGAAGGTGTCGACTACGCGAAGGGGAACCGTCTGCTGACTGGCGAAGCCTGGACGCTCATGCCCAGACGACGCTATCTGGGCAATGCGGCTGCGTCATTCCTGACCAAGATTGCATCCGGGTACTGGCATATCGCGGACTCGCAGTGCGGCTACACAGCGGTCTCATTGCACGCCCTACAGCTGCTGGACCTAGATCGGATCTACAAGCGGTACGGCATGCCCAACCACCTGCTGGTCATGCTCAACGTATTCGATCTCCGGGCACGGGACGTCGTTGTGTCGCCGATCTACAACGTTGGCGAGAGATCCGGTTTCGAACCCATCCTGATGATCCCGAAGTTGGGCTGGCTGCTCTTCAGGTGGTTCTTGTGGAGGCTGAAGGAGAAGTACGTCATCCGCGACTTCCACCCTCTTGTGTTGTTCTATCTCCTTGCCGGGGGGCTGATCCTTGCCACCGGGGGACTTGCCGTGCGTCTGTTCTACTATTGGGCGATGACGGGGCGCATTTACCCGATGAACGCATTGGCCATGATGTTCACCGGCATCGCAGGGTTGCAGTCGGCGTTCTTCGCCATGTGGTTCGATATGGAACGCAACAAGGATCTCAAGTAGTCGGATGCGTATTCTCATCGATCTGGGGCATCCCGCACACATCCACCTCTTTCGTCATGCGATCGAGGAGTGGAAGGAACGAGAGCACGAGGTCATTCTGGTTGTCCGCGACAAAGACATCGTGACGGACCTGATGGATGTCATCGGCTGGGAGTATACGATCGGATCCCGTGCTAGGACCGGGAGATTCGGGCTCTTCTTGGAGCTGATTGAACATGATTGGCGCGTGCTCTCCGTTGCGCGCAAGCATCGTGTCAGCGTGATGCTCGGTACCTCTGTGTCGATTGCTCACGCGTCGAAACTCACGAGTGCCAGATCGGTGGTATTCAACGAAGATGATTCGGATGTCGCCCGGGTGTTTGCCAAGCTTGCCTATCCGTTTGCTGACGCGATTGTGACGCCCCGGGGCGTTCGAGTGAGCTACCGCAGGAAGCACGTTATGCACGATAGCTACCACGAACTTGCGTACCTACATCCCGAACGGTTTGCCCCGGACCCTCACATCCGCGCCGAACTCGGCCTGGATGCAGATGAGCCCTTCTTCATTCTGCGGTTTGTTTCCTTCGATGCTGCGCATGACTGGGGCGAGGGGGGGATCGCCACCGAGCTGCGGAAGGAGCTTGTGCAAGCGCTATCGGCGAGAGGGCGTGTCTTTGTTTCCGCGGAAGGTGAAGCGCCGGATTGGGTCCATCCGTATCTCTTCCCTCTCAGCCATCTCAAGATGCATGATGCGCTCCACGGGGCGATGATGTTCGTCGGGGAAAGCCAGACCATGGCTGTCGAAGCCGCTGTGCTGGGGACGCCATCGATACGATGCAATACATTTGTCGGCCGATGTTCCGTTCTGGAAGAGCTGGAGCATACGTACGGACTCACCTACGGGTTTCGTCCGGAGAACTTCGAAGCGATGATGGGGAAGATCGAGGGGATCCTGGATGACGAGGAAACACCGCGAGCGTGGGAATTGCGCCGCCAGACCCTGCTCAGTGAGAAGACGGATCTGACGGCCTGGATGGTCGACTGGGTAGAGCAGCTTGGGTGATCTGTAAGTCGCTCCGGCAGCAGCGGGCGATGCCTCCGATCACTCAGCGAAGCGAGGAGAGACGTGTCGATATCTCGAGAGACGGCACTTGAGATCGCCCATGAGGTCGGCCTCTGGCTTCGCCAGCACGACTACGAGGGACTGGACCCCTACCAACTGGACGAGAAAGCCTTCGGCGCTCGGGGTTTCCCGTTGATGAGGCCGCTTCGAAGGATGCTCAAACCCCTTCATCCCTTGATCCCGACAGGCGCCTTTCGCAGGCTTGCTCCTGTCACGATCCCCAAAGCCCTCGGCCTCGTCCTTGGCGCCAACGCATCGCTCCAAGCGGCCGGCGACGAACAGCCATTCGACGAGGAGAATCGACGCCTTGTCGAACGACTGGCGGCGTGTCGCAGTCACGAGACAGAATCTGCAAGCTGGGGAGTGCCCTACGCTTGGGGAAGCTCTCCTCGCTATCCGCCTGGCTACCCCATGGCGATCGCGTCGGCGATCATCGGCCTGGAGTTGCTGGCGTGCTTCCGCGCGACCGGGATCGCGGAGGCGTTCGATCTCTGCTCGAGCACCGCGGACTACTTCTTGCGGACGCTTCACCGTTGGGAGACACAGGACAAGCTATGCTTTCACTACAGCAATCTTGATCGGCACCGCGTGCCGAATGTCACAGCCTTTGTGTTGGCGTTCCTAGCCGAGTTCGGGCGGGAAACCGAGCGCGATATGTCAGAGGTCATCACGAAGGGCCTCAAGTACCTGTTCTCGATCCAGCGCGCAGACGGCTCGTGGCCGTACATCGAAGGCTCAGAAAGGGTCGATGGGCGCCATTCCGGCTTCGTCGTGCAAGCTCTGAAGCAGATTTCGGGAATCCACCCTCGCGAGGAGCTGCTCGATGTCGTGGAGCGGGGGTGGGCGTACTACCGGCGAACGTTCTTCGACGGGCCGGTGCCGAAATGGGCTCCGGATCGAACCTACCCGGTGGACATCCATGACGTCGCCCAGGCGATCATCACGGCATCCGTCATGGGAGACATCGCTCTCGCAAGGAGGGTGCTCGAGTTTGTGGTCGCCACGATGTACGACGGGCGCGGGGGGTTCTACTACAAGCTGTTCTCGAATGGCAGGGCGAACAAGACGATCTTCGTACGATGGAATCAAGCCTGGATGTACAGGGCGCTCGCGGAATTCCTCTTGCGGTCGGCGTAGTCCATGTGGGGGAAGCTGAAGCGGCCGCTCGAGTGGTTCGAGAGAGTCTGGGGCCGCAAGTGGTTCAGACGTTCTCTGAGCGTCGGGTTCCTCTTCCTCGTGGCGTTCTTCCTGGCTCGCTACTTCGTCGATCAGTACGACGCCATCAAGGAGATCCCTCGCGAAGTGAAGGTTCTCCCGGTGCTCGTCTCGATCGGTCTCTTCTGGGTCTTCATGATGCTTGGAGCTGTCAACTGGTATCTCCTGATGCGCTTCGTCGGCGAGCCGGTGCCCTTCAGCCGAGCGTTAAGGGTCTGGGCCTTCTCGTACTTGGGGCGCTACATCCCGGGCAAGGTCGGGATCCTCGCGAGTCGCCTGTTCCAGCACGCCGGCGATCGCACCAGGCAGAAGCGAGTCGCGTCCGCGTTCGCGCTCGAAGTGGTGATCGGGCTTCTTGCCTCACTCATGGTCTTCGTGACGACAGCCGGGGAGCTCGTCGCCGGAAGGGGGGTTCAGCTCCAACTGCTGATCGCGCTCGGCATCGCCTTCGGTCTGATTGCTTTGCACCCTCGCGTGATGGAGAAGGGGCTGAATCTACTCCTGAAACGGATGAACCGACCAGCGATCAACCTCCCCTTGCGATCGACTCATGTGGCGGTGCTTCTGATCTTGAGTCTCGTGAAGTGGGCCTTCCTCGGGCTCGCGTTCCTCACGCTGGCAAGGTCATTCTGGCCCCTCGGCTTCGAGCACTACCTGCATGTGGTCGGTGCATACTCGTTCGGTTCGATTGCAGGGTTGCTGGTGGTGTTCGCGCCGTCTGGACTTGGGGTCACCGAAGGCATCGTCGTTCTGGCACTGAAGAATCTCATGCCCGGCGCGATGGCGGTTATCATCGCGGTCGCCGCACGGGTCTGGAAGGTGGTCAGTGAGCTGGTCTTCGTCGGTTGCGTGTGGCTGCTCTTCCGACGACGCAAGGGTGGGGAAGCCATCGATGCAGAGAGAGAGATTGGCGAATAGATCGAAGGCCGAGTCTCTGTTCGGACGGGCTGTGTCGGCATGCCGGGGTCTTCGTTGCTTCGTCTCGAGGTTCTCCCAGAAACGTAGTAGCGCCTTCGTGATCTTGTTGTTGATCATGCTGATCGGGCTGGGGCTTCGAGCGCACTTCTACATCGGATTGGTGCGAACGGACAGCTTCTGGACCGTCGCCTCGGCGCACTACTTGAACCACGACCCGGACTTTTTCGACTACGCGACCTACTACGGGAAATCCCGCCGCATCCTCATCTACGGCACCGCTGTGCTCTTCGCGTTGTTCGGCGAGAGCGACCTTTCGGCGAGTCTCCTGCCGCTGATCTTCTCCGTCGGAACGATCCCACTCCTCTTCTTTCTCGGCCGAAGGCTGTGGAGTCCCGGGGCCGGCTTGCTGGCCGCCGGCGTGTACGCGGTCGCTCCTTCCGATGTTGCCATCTCCTCTTGCCTGCTTCCCGATCCGATCATGCCCTTCTTCATTGCGCTCGCGCTCTTCCTGTTTGTCGCAGGGCACGACGGTGAGAGTGCCCCGCGCAGGATCTCACGCTTGATGTCCGTCGGAGGAGTTGCTGCCTTGGCCTTTCTCGTTCGCGAGAACGGGCCGGTCGTTCTCGGTATCTTCGGGCTCTACTGGCTTCTCTTCGACCGCGCCCGTTGGCGCCGGTACGTGTGGATCGGTGCGGGATTCCTGCTTGTGTTGACCCCTCTCCTGCTCTGGCTGTGGGATGATGTCTTGCTGTACTTCGGCTACATGTTCGCCAGTACGAAGCACACGATTCCCAAGCATCTGCTGGGATCACCCTTCTTCGATCCGAAGTATTTGCGGTTCGTCGTGACGGATGCTCTCCATCGACCAATCTACATCCCTACTGTCGCCGTCCTCGCTACCGTAGTCGCTTCGTCGGCCAGAAGGCGCTGGCGGATCAGACTGGATCGGGGGATCAAGATCGTCCTCTCGGCGTTCCTCTGGATGTACCTCTACCTGGATTTCGTGGGTCCGCACCTGTATGGCCACGGACTCGCTCCACGGTATACGTCGGTGCTCTTGCCGATCGCAGCTCTGGCTCTAGGGTGGGGCTTGTGGAGAGCCACGCGCCTGCTCTCGCGCTGGCTTCGGCCGTGCAAGATCAGAACTCTGCTAGCCTGCGCGATTCTCGCGACGGGTCCGTGCCTCGCGGTCGGCCTCTCATTCGGACTGCTGGGTGATCAGAGAATTCAGTACTGGAATACGGCCTATTGGTGGAAGGAGCCGGCGAGGTCCCTGAGCCAAACTTCTCTTGGGCCGGTCTACTTCCTCGGGGAGTCCTCCTGGGACAAGAAGATGTCGTTCTTCCTTCACTACGCCTGGCCCGATGTCCCGTATTTCATCCAAGCGACAAAAGGAGAGTACGTCTATCCGGGCGTGAAGCCCGAGTATCTCGGAGAGGTCGCGGCGTTGGAGAAGGAGTTCAGAGAATGGCGCTGCCGACACGTCATGGATGATCCTGAGCAGCTGGCTTCTCTCAGTCCGAGGATCCACAGGATCGAGGATGCCTACGTTCTGACGAATCCCAATTCACTGGCGGGCCAGGGTCTCGACTTCTTGATTCCCGATGATTGGCAGATCGTCGAGCGCTTCCAAGAATGTCGGAACTGGCGAAAAAGCGATCGAATCCTCTACTACGCTCCTCCGCGAGAGACTCCGCCTGACAGCGGTGCCTGGATGGCTGCTGGACGGATTGCCGCCATGCAGGGCGACCTTGCGGGAGCGCTGCAGGCGGTACGAAGCGCGATGAGACTAGATCCGGCGAATCGGATCGCCAGGGAGTTCCATGAGTTGGCCCGCCTGTGGCTTCGGTCTCGGCAGGAAGGTGGCGACGAGTTGAATGTGGCGTTGCTTCGCGCGGGCACGCGGATTGCGCATGTAGAAGGTCTGCCGGCGAGCCCATTCCACAACGTAGCACAGGCTCTCACGCTTCCCCGAGCGAATCGATGGGCGCCGCAGCACTACTGCCACTTCAGTGGCAATAGTGAACTGCCGATCGTGGTCACGCTCGAGTTCGGGCAGACACGCACGATTCACAGCCTGGAGATCCAGTGGATGGAGTACCCGAGTTCCGTGGGGAGCGCTTGGGAAGCCTACGGGGATCCGGGCGACGGAGGCTGGCGTTGGCTCGGGATCATCGATGCCCAGGATGGGCGGCGATCCCGGATCGACTTGCAGGAGGCGGCGGAGCTTGCACGGGTCAAACTCGTTGTGACAGCGATCGGTGAGGCGCAACGTTCTGCCGGACTGCGAATCCGTCGTATAGTGATCGAGTGATGCACATGGGCTGGAGCGAGTTCGAAGAGAAGATGGGGAGGTCCTGATGGATTTCGCCCACCACAAATCGGACGAGAGAGAGGGACAGAACCGCCTCCTTCTCATTTCCGCATTGGATGTTTGGTCCATGGGCAGGGGGAAGGGAGCGCAGTCGCTCTGGAAGACGCTCGAGGGGTACGCGGAGTCCGGCTGGGAGGTGCATTTCGTGACCGGGAATCGAGGGGATTCGTCCGGTCCGGCGCTTCATCCGAACATTCGCATCTACCGGTTCGATGTCCAGTGGCTGAAGCGTCTCATGGGGGTGCGCATCATTGCGACGCCGGCGAAGGTTCTCTGGTGGCTGTGGTTTCAGGCCGCCGCGGGCGCGATCTCATTCCGGATCCGGCGGAGGGTGAGGATCGATGTTGTCTATGCGTATGAGATCTGCGGGGTGTTGATTGCTCGAATCCTCTCGCGCCTCTGGCGCACACCCGTTGTTTCGAGGTTCCAGGGCACGATTCTTGCCGAGGCGCTGAAGCGATCCCGGATGCCATTGAGACACTGGGACCACATGCTCGCGATGAAAATCAAGACGGATCTGATCATCATGACCAACGATGGCACGCAGGGCGATCGGGTTCTTGAGCGTCTCGGCGCGAACATGGATCGAGTGCGGTTCTGGATGAACGGCGTCGATTGGGAGGCCTTCACGTCCCTTCCGGAACGGACTCAAGCACGGCGTCGACTCGGAATTGAATCTGGGAAGATGATCCTCATGGTCAGCCGGCTCGTGAGTTGGAAACGCGTGGAACGAGCCATCTCCCGCTTCCCCGAGGTCGTCCGAACCTTTCCTGATTGTCTCTTGGTGGTTGTCGGCACGGGCCCGGATCGTGAACGGTTGGAGCAGCTCTCCGCCAGTTTGAAGATGGGGAGCCACATCCGCTTCGAAGGCGGCGTGCCCCACAGCGATATCTCCGAGTATCTGACTGCTGCCGATCTCTTTCTCTCGCTCTACGATTGGTCGAACGTTGGGAATCCGCTTCTCGAGGCGATGATGGCCGGGAAATGCATCGTGACCTTGAACAACGGAGACACAGGACGATTCATCCGCAATGGGGTGAACGGGGTCCTACTCGAGCCTGAGGATCTGTCCAGCCTGCCACAGATCCTTACTGAGCTCCTCCGCGACGAAGAGCGTCGCGCCCGTTTGGGTGCCGAGGCCCGCAGGTCAGCCGAGGAGCGCTTCTGGAGCTGGGACGAGCGAATGGATGCAGAAGTAGCAGAGGTAGGTCGGCTCATGGAACAGTGCGAGATGGGGCAGGATGTTGCGGGCTAGTCGGCAAGGCATGACCTCTCTGGATGGGCCCGTTCGGAAGGACTTGCCGGCGAGTAGACGCTCTTCGGCATTTCGAGTAGAAAGGGCGGTTTGCTACCTGGCATTCGTTACCGGCTTCTTCGGTGTGGCGCTGTTTCCGTTCGATCTGGGGCCGTTCCAACTCTTTCCCTATCGACTCTTCCTGATCCTGCTTTGGGGGTTGCTCGGAGCTCGCGCTCTTTCGGAAGGAACGATCTCGTTCGGATGGATGCGTCCCATCAAGCCGTTTATGGCGTTTCTCGGCTTCTGGGTCGTGTATGCCTTCATCAGTCTGGGGTGGGTAGCCTCCCTAGGAATGGCGATTCGGCATGTGATCTTTCTTCTCATGGGTACATCCATGATCGTGCTTGCCGCGAGCCGGTTCCAAGAGGAAAGGGACCATCATCGGCTCTTTTGGATCTGGTTGGGCGTTCTCTCCGTGATGATCGTTGTGGGGTTCTGGGAGCATCTCACGGGGCACCACCTTCCTTCGTCCGGCTACTTCGAAGAGACTCGGTTGGTCTTCATGTATTTGCCGACGGGTGTGTTCGGGAACCCGAACAACTACGCTTCGTACTTGGCTTTGAGCATTCCATTTGGTCTCAGTCTCGCCCGATACTCTCGAAAGCTCTTCCTGCGAGTTGGCGGCATCGCGGCCGTGCTTGCCAGTGGATACCTGATTCTGGCCGCAGGTTCTCGCGGGAATCTTGTGGCAGTCCTTGTTGCGCTGGCGTTTCTCTGGCTGTTTCTCGTGCGCAGAAGCCGAAAGGTGGCCTGGATTGTTGTCGTGGCTCTGGCAATAGGAACTGCCCTCCTCGTAGTTCCCCGTCTGGTTTCTCCAGTGCTTGATTCCGCTGCTGATGAGATTTCATCCCTTCTTCGTGATGTGCCTCTGGAGCAGGCGTCCATCCAGATCCGATGGAACTTGATTCGTAACAGCATGAACTTCGTCTTCGACACGGCGGGGTTTGGTGTCGGCGCGGGGAATGCGGAGTACTGGATGGCGAACTTCTCTCGCTACGAAACCTTCGGAATCCTCAATCTCCACAACTGGTGGCTGGAGCTACTGACCGACTACGGCCTCCTGGTCTTTGGTGCATATGTCGTGTTCTACCTCAGCCTTGTCCGTGCGCTCTGGCGAGAATGGAAGCGGACAGCGGACAGAAGACAGCGGATGGTTTGCGAGGCGTTGCTCCTGTCGCTGGTGACCTTTTCGATTGCCAGCATGAGCCCGAGTTCCGTCATGGCGTTCGCCCCGCACTGGCTTCTTATCGCGTTCTCTTTGGCCTTCCTTCGCACCCGCAGAATGGTAGAATCTGTGTCGTGATGCACGTCGTGATCATTCCATCCGAGAGGTACGGCTGTCCTGACGAGCCCTTGGCGGGAATCTTCCAACGGGACCAAGCGATCGCCCTGCGCCAGGCAGGGCTCAGGGTTGGGGTTGTTGCACCAGCGGCGAGATCCTTGCGGCACTTCGGACTCGGGCTACGCAGGGGCCCTCGCAGAATGGAGATGGCCGAAGAAGATGGGATCCCTGTGTATCGCTATCAGGGCTGGCGGTGGATCCCGGGGCGCATTCCCTATCTCGGGAACCGGTTCTTCTTGTCGCTGGGCCAGCGTATCTTCGCCCGATATGTGAAGGATCACGGTCCTCCGGATCTCATCCATGCACACAACGCGCTCTTCGCAGGAGCCCTTGCCAGAGCCATCCGAGAGAGATGGGGCATCCCGTATGTTCTGACAGCACATAGCAGTGCGCATCTGACGGGCGCGCTCCGAACTTGGCAGAGAGAACCTGTGCGTGCTGCCTTGGCAGGCGCCTCGGCGAGGCTCGCCGTGAGTCGTGCGTTGGGGCAGGCGCTTGAACAGGCTTTCCCGGATGTCGCTCCATCATCTGAATGGGAGTGGGTTCCGAACGTTCTCGATCAGCTGTTCGAGAAGAGCGTGATTCCAACTGAGGTTCGATCTGCGGGCTCCCGCCCTTTTACCTTCCTGACCATTGGTGCGCTTGCTCCCATCAAGAACCAGACTGCTTTGTTGCGAGCCTATGCAAAGAGCTTCCGAGGGGATCCGGATGCTCAGCTCCGCGTGGGCGGGGACGGCCCGCTTCGGGCAACCCTGGAAGCGCTTTCGAGAGAGCTGGGGATTTCCGAACAGGTGGCATTCCTCGGGCTGCTCTCGCGCGAACAGGTTCTCGCGGAGATGCAGGCATGCGACGCTTTCGTCCTGCCGAGTCATCATGAGACTTTCGGTGTTGTCCTGATCGAGGCGCTCGCTTGTGGGAAGCCCGTGATTGCCACGGCTTGCGGTGGCCCAAGTGACATTGTGGAGGAACGGAATGGCATCCTGATTCCCCCTCGTGACGAGCCGGCATTGGCGGCAGCCATGTGCCAAATGATGCAGCAGATAGGTGAGTATGATAGAGTGGGCATTCGAGAAGAGTGCCTGAATCGCTTCGGGAAGGAAGCCGTGGGGGGGCGTCTGCTGGAGGTCTACCGGCGTGTCCTGGCTTCGTAGGAGGGTCGGATGTCGCGTGAGTACCAGATGTGTTCCCGCTGCGTCATGGACACAACGGCACAGGAGATTGACTTCGACGAACAAGGCGTATGCAATTTCTGCCGTGACTTTGACGCGCACGTTGCTCGTATCTTGTCAACAACTGAGGAGGACCTGGCAAGCAGGTTCCGCGAGCTTGTGGCCGAGATCAAGAGCAAAGGGAAGGGGCAGCCGTACGACTCGGTTGTTGGGCTGAGCGGTGGAACAGACAGCTCGTACCTATGTCATCTCTGCGCCGACGCGGGTCTCCGTCCGCTCGTCGTCACGGTGGACACGGGCTGGGATTCTCCTGAGTCCGCTGAGAACATCCGAAGGCTATCATCGAAGCTGCCTTTCGAGTTCCGAACGGTGACGGTCGACTGGGAAGAGATGCGAGACCTCCAGGTCGCGTACTACAAAGCTGCGGTTCAGAACTGCGAGGTGCCTCAGGATCACGTGTTCCTGGCGATTCTGTACGAGGAAGCTGCTAAGGCGAAGGCCCGCTCGCTGCTGACGGGCGGGAATCTCGCTACGGAGTCGATTCTGCCCGCATCTTGGTCATTCAACGCGGCGGACGTGCGCAATCTCAAGGCCATCCACCGACGTTTCGGCACCAAGCCGTTGCGCCGTTTCCAGACCCTGCCCTTCTGGAAGCGGTATGCGTACTACCCGTTCATACGCGGGATCAGAGAAGTTCGGCTCCTGAATTTCGTTCCCTACAACAGAAGCGAGGCAAAGCGTCTCCTCGAGCGTGAGTATGGATGGCAGGACTACGGCCCGAAGCACTACGAATCCATCCTTACTCGCTTTTTCCAGGCATACGTTCTTCCAACGAGGTTCGGAATCGACAAGCGGCGCGCGCATTTCTCGAGCCTGATCGTGTCCGGGCAGATGGATCGAGACGAGGCACTGCAGCTGTTGGAGGCTCCGCCCTATCCAAGCGAGGAACTCCTCGAAGAGGATATGGCTCACATCGCGCAGAAACTGGACCTATCTCCTGAGGAGTGGAAGGAGATTCTCGCCTTGCCGCCGCGAGCGCATACGGAGTTCCCGTCGTCGCAGTGGCTCTTCTCCCTCAAGGACACGCTGGTCAGGCGACTAGGTGTGCGGCGGCGATGGTGGGGGTAGATGCGCCGACCGAAGCCACTCCGGTGAAGCGCGTTGTCCACCTCAGTTCGGTACACGACGCCGCAGACCCACGAATCCTACATCGAGAAGCCAAGACCCTGGCGGCCGCGGGATACGACGTCGTGGTTGTCGCCAAACACGCGGGTGAGGAGTACGCGGACTCCGTCCGGATTGCTCCGATTCCCGTGCCGAAGAACCGCCTTTCCCGCATCCTACTGGCGGCTCCGCGCACCGCTCTTCGCGCGCGGGCACTCCGTGGGGATGTGTATCACATCCATGATCCGGAGCTGCTCCCTTGGGCATGGCTCCTTCAGCGAATGGGGCGGCGGCCTGTTGTCTATGACGTCCATGAGTACTACGCCGAGAGCATTCTGACGAAAGATTGGATTCCGAGGTTCTTGCGGAGACCGCTCTCGAAGGTGGTGGACTGGCTGGAGAAGGCATTTGCGAGAAGCCTTGCCGCGGTTGTCACAGTGAACGCGGACATGGAGCTTTCGTTCGCGAAGCTGGGAGCCCATGCAGTTGCAGTCAGCAACTATCCTGAACGGACCCTTGCAGAAAGAGTGCCGCCATCAGGCCTCAAGGAATCATTCGATATTCTCTATCTGGGGGGAGCGAGCCGACTCCGCGGGTACGAACTGATGCTTCGCGTCATGGAACAGGTCAGCGAGGCTGAACCGAATGCGCGATGCGTTGTGGTGGGACCCATCGACCGGACGGGCATCTCGAACGAGGCAACCGCACTTGAACGTGCGCTGCTTGCAGAGAATGTCCTCTTGCCCATCGGCCCGGTTCCGTATGAAGCCGTGCCTCGGTTTCTCGCCGCCTCGTTCATTGGATGGGTGCCATGGCGGGACACGCCCAACAACCGTCGCGGAATGCCGCTCAAACTCTTCGAGTACATGTCGGCGGGCCTCCCTGTCGTGGCCTCGAAGATCGGATTGATTGCGGAGATCGTTGCGGGGGCCGGGTGCGGTCTCTTGATCGCTCCGGAGGATGTCTTCGCTCACGCCGAGGCGATTCTCTCCTTGCTTGGCGACAGAGACCGCGCCTACGAACTCGGCCAGGCCGGCCGCTCGGCCGTGCTTGAGACCTACAACTGGGAGAGCCAGGGGAAACATCTGCTGGCTCTCTATCGGGAGCTCCTCGATGGAAGTCCTTAGCGTAGTCGGAGCACGGCCGCAGTTCGTGAAGCTGGGGCCGATCTGCCGAGCCATCGCCGTCTCGACAAGAGGTTCGCGGTTGGTTCATCGGATCATTCACACGGGACAGCACTACGACACGGGGATGTCTGATACCTTCTTCCGGGATCTGGATCTGCCACGGCCCGACATCAATCTCGGGATTGGCTCGGGCGACCACGGTGCCCAGACGGGTCGCATGCTCGCCGGACTCGAGGGTGTCTTCCTGGCGCACCGACCGGATCTTGTCGTCGTATACGGCGACACCAATTCGACTCTCGCTGCGGGGCTGGCGGCGGCCAAACTACACATCTCCGTCGCCCATGTCGAAGCCGGCCTCCGCAGCTTCCGCAAGGAGATGCCCGAGGAGGTGAACCGCGTCCTGGTCGACCATCTCTCGACTCTCTTGTGTTGTCCGACAACCACCGCGGTACACAATCTCACGAAGGAAGGGATCGAACAGGGCATCTCCTCTGATGCTGCGTCAGTCAATCAGCCTGCTGTCGTACTGACCGGCGATGTGATGAAAGACGCTGTTCTCCAGAATCTCGAGCGCGCTGCTCAGCGTCCGGAGACATTGGAAAGGCTAGGTATCGACGATACAGGCTACGCTGTCGCGACGATTCATCGCGCCGAGAATACCGATGACGTTCTGCGGTTGACGGGGATTGTCGAGGCACTCACGCAACTTGGGAGCGAGCTACCCGTTGTCGTTCCGCTGCATCCGCGGACGCGGAAAGCGCTGTCCGAAATGGGCATCCGGATGGACGGTCACTCGGTGCGTTGGGTCGAGCCGCTCTCGTATCTCGACATGCTGTGGCTTGTCTCCAAGGCGAGACTCGTGCTGACCGATTCGGGTGGTCTTCAGAAAGAAGCCTACATGCTTGGTGTTCCGTGCATCACGCTTCGGGATGAGACGGAATGGGTCGAGCTGACTGACACCGGTTGGAACCGACTTGCCGGCGCGAATCCGAAGCGCATTCTGGCCTCCGCAAGGGCTCTGCTTGAGGCGCCCCCATCTCCTGCATCGGAAAGCCTGTACGGAGACGGACATGCTGCGGAGAGAGTCTTGGAAAGCATCCTCGCGGTGGGACGATGAAGCTACCGAAGCAGATGGCGGAGGCACTCCTGCGCGAGCGAATGCCGAGTTGGCGACGGAAGGCGAGGAGGCCATGACAGGCCGAGTTGCAAGGGGAAGTCCGAGGTACGTGCCCGTTCTCGGAAACGCGAAGACCAGAGGTGTGATAGGCCTCATCTTGGTCGTGGCTTCCGTTGCGGCCGAGGCGCTGATGTTCCGGGACGGATCGGTCGCGATTCTCATGCTCATGACCTTCCTTGCGTGGGCGGTTTCGGCATACCTGACGCACAAGTACATCCACAAATACCCGCAGCGTTACGTGACCTATCTTGTCGCTTCTCACACGAAGGCGGCGGTCGTCATGGCTGCCTGCCTGGCCGTGTTCGGATGGCTCATCGGCTCTGCTGCGGTCCCCTCGAAGGTCCTGTGGACTGGCTTCGGCCTCTTCGTCGTTTCCGACGCGCTCGTATCTGTCTTCCGACGCAGGGAAGCTGAAGATCGGCGGGCCCATCCAGGAGATCCTGTTTCCGAGAGTGGCGAGGACTCCTTGTCGTCCGCGACGGAGCCCCAATCCATCATCGACAGGGCGGCAGTCCTGGAGGAGGTTCGTTCCCGGCTGGCCGGTCCGATGGCCGATTTCGTCGAGCGGACCCTGCCGGATGCCTCTGGCGAGCGGACCGGCGTGATGATCCTTGATCGCCCTCCTGCCACGGGCCTGCCGGCGGCGTCGGATCCTTTCGCCCTTGTGGTTGCGCAGACACGTCTGAACGACGTCTACCGTCTGGACGAGTATCTGATCTCCTGTGCTCACTCGGTTGCGATGGGCGCCTACGTGCTCGTCCGGTATGCGCCCGTCGAGGGTGTTCCGAGGAGGCTTCGAGTCCGTTACGGACGTACGCTGTTCCGGCCGGCACGGGCGCTTCACTTCCTGTGGTCCCAGGCGATCCCGAAGATTCCTCTCCTCGGAGGGTTGCAGTACCTCGCGACGCGAAAGGGCAATCGGGCCTTGTCCAAAGCCGAGGTCTGGGGGCGCCTTTCCTACTGCGGAATGCACGTGGTTGGCGAAGCAGACGTGGCTGATGAGCGATACGTGCTCGCTCAACGGATCGGGGAGCCGGTTTCGGGGAAGAGGCCTTCGTACTACCCGATCATCGCGCTCGAGAAGGTAGGTCTTGATGGCAGGATCGTACGCCTGCACAAGTTGCGCTCGATGTTCCCGTACAGCGAATTCCTCCAGAAGAGGATCTATGAAGAGCACGGCTTGACCTCGACGGGGAAGTTTGCTGACGACTTTCGGATCACTGCATTCGGAAGGTTCGTCCGAAAGTACTGGCTCGACGAGCTGCCGCAGATCTTTGACTGGCTGCGTGGGGACGTCAAACTCGTCGGTATGAGGGCGACGAGTCCGCAGTATCTGAGCCTGTATCCGGACGAAGTGATCGACCTGTACGTCCAAGTCAAGCCGGGGCTTGTCCCGCCGATCTTCGACGAATCGACGAATGGATTCGCCCGGATCGTTGAGGTGGAATCCGCCTACTTGAAACGGTATTGTGACGCACCGATCCGAACGGATGCTGCGTACTTCCTACGCACGTGCCGGGACATCTTCCGGAGAGGAGTCCGCGGGAGGTAGCGGGCAACAAGGAGAAACGCGATGTGTGGGATCTTCGGCGTGGTCTTGGGCAGTGACTCCGCCTACGGGCAAGCGTTTGCGAGGAAGTCGCTGACGCAGCTTGCGCTGATGGCGGAGGCGCGGGGACAAGACTCATCCGGGCTGGCCTTCAGGGACCCGGCGAAGAAGCGGATCGAGATCTTCAAAGGCGACATCTCGATCGAGGAACTGCTCGGCGACAAGCGCGTACGGCAGAAGATCGAGTCCCTGTCCGGGGCATATCATGCCAACACGGACCAGCCCTTCGTGGTGATGGGGCACTCGAGGCTGGTGACGAACGGATCGCAGACGCGCAACGAGAACAATCAGCCGGTCGTCAAGAACGGTATCGTAGCCATTCACAACGGCATCATCACGAACGACGGCGCGCTCTGGGAACGGCATCCTGAGCTGCAGCGCCAATATGACATCGATACCGAGGTCATGCTGGCGCTGATCCGAAAACACATCGAGGACGGCTGGGGCGTTGCCACCGCAATCAACAAGACCGTTACGGAGGTGTTCGGTACCGTCGCTACCGCGCTTCTGTTCGAGGATCATCCGGCATTGGCCCTAACGAGCAACAACGGATCTCTCTACATCTTGACGAACGAAACGGATCTGCTTGTGTTCGCGTCGGAGGACCACTTCCTGCAAGTCTTCGCTACCAGGATGAGCCTCGACGAGGCGAACGGCTTCCGGCTTCGGCAAGTGAGCCCCGGCACGGGGTACGTGCTCGATATGGAGTCGTTTGACTTGAGGGAATTCGGGTATTCAGATGAGCCGCTGAGAGCAGCCGGCGACGTCATGGGAGGAGACTCCCATGATATCGAGGTCGAGTCCGTCGCGCGGCCACACGCTCAGGGTGAGTTGATCATGGATCCTTGGGAGATCGCGTGGAAGCCGGAAGCCGCGAAAGAGGAAGCCCTGCTGGAGTACAACGTGGAGGATATCCGGACCCTCCGAAGGTGCAGCCGGTGCATTCTGCCCGAGACGTTCCCCTTCATCGAGTTCGATGAGCATGGGGTGTGCAACTACTGCCGCAACTACAAGATCCGCAACAACCCAAAGCCGATCGACGAGCTGTTCGAGCTTGTCGCGCCCTATCGACGTTCGGACGGTCAACCCGATTGCCTGGTCCCGTACAGCGGCGGGCGAGACAGCACGTTCACCCTACACGTCGTCAAGCGAGTGTTGGGTCTGAATCCGATCGCGTTCACCTACGACTGGGGAATGGTGAACGACCTTGCGCGCCGGAACACGGCGCGGGTCTGTGGGAAGCTGGGCGTGGAGCACATCTTCCGGGCGGCCGACCTTTGGTGGAAGCGCGAGAACGTGCGCAAGAACATCTTGGCCTGGCTGCGGAAACCCCATCTCGGCATGGTCCCTCTGTTCATGGCCGGCGACAAGTACTTCTACTACTACACGCATCAGATCAAGAGGCAGACGGGAATCCGGTTGAACATCTGGGGGGTCAATCCTCTGGAGAACACCGAGTTTAAGGTCGGGTTTCTCGGTGTTCCTCCCGACCACGACAAGAAGTGGATCTACTCCCTCTCGGCGCAAAGGCAGGCGAGGCTGTTCGCGAACATGGGGCGGATCGTCGCATCGAACCCGCGTTATCTGAATCGGAGCCTGTGGAATAGCGCGGGAGGCTTCCTGTGGAGATCCGTGCTGCCGAAGCGAGACTACGCGCACCTGTTCGACTATTACTGCTGGAACGAGAGCGAGGTCGAGGAGGTCCTCGAGGAATACGAGTGGGAACGGGCTGTGGATACGCGCTTCTCGTGGCGAATCGGCGATGCGACGGCCCCGTTCTACAACTACATCTACTGCACCGTCGCCGGGTTCTCCGAGCACGATACGTTCCGGAGCAATCAGATCCGCGAAGGGATGTTGACTCGGGAGGAGGCGTTGAGGCTCGTGGAGGAAGAGAACCAGCCTCGCTATCCGTCCCTCAAGTGGTACACGAGTATCGTGGGGCTCGACTACCGGACGACGATCGCGACGATCAATCGGATACCCAAGCTGTATGGGAATGGCGGACAGGCGAGACGGCGAGTCGAGGAGGGCGAGTGACGTGTTTCGTGAGCCTGCCAGCACCGAGACTAGAGGGAATCCGTGAGCAAGACCGTCTGGTGCATCTCGAAATACGCCGTCCCCTTGAAGTACGGGTACGGGCATCGTCTCTTCAGCCTCGCGCGCGAATTCAACCGGCTGGGCCATCACGCCATGGTGATCACCTCGAATTCGAGCCACCTGTCGAAGCGGCCGACCCTCGAATCAACCTATTCCCAAGAGACGATCGATGGTGTCGAGACGATGTGGATCAGGACGCTCCAGTACAGCGGGTCCGGGTCGGTACGGCGTGTGATGAGTTGGTTGGATTTCGAGTTCAAGTTGTGGCGGATGCCGAAGCGGTCGCTTCCTCGGCCGGACGTCGTGATCGTCTCGTCCTTGTCCCTGTTGACGATTCTGAATGGATACCGTCTCAAGAGGAGATTCAACTGCCGGCTCATCTTCGAGATCCGAGACATCTGGCCGCTGACCCTGATTGAGGAGGGCGGATTCAGTCGAAGGAACCCGCTGGTCGCCTTTCTCGCTTGGGTGGAGAGATTCGGCTATCGGAAGGCCGACGCGATTGTCGGGACGATGCCGAATCTCGCCGAGCACGTCCGGGGCGTGATCGGGAGCTCGGAGAACTGCCATTGCATGCCGCTTGGATACGATCCGGCGCTGTATCGGGCCCCGGACCCGCTGCCGGAGGACTACGAGGAGCGATACATCCCGAAGAGGAAGTTCATCGTCGGATACGCCGGAAGCATCGGGGTGACGAACGCATTGGAGACGTTGATCGAGTGCGCGGAAGAGATGGCGGGAAGAGATGATGTCCACTTCCTCCTCGTTGGGGATGGGGGGCTACTCGACGGCTTCAAGGCGCGGACGGCTGGGCTGACGAACATCACGTTTGCGCCACCGGTAGGGAAATCGCAGGTTCCGATGATCCTTCGGCATTGCGACGTTCTCTACTTCGGCGCCAAGCCGTCCATCGTCTGGCGCTACGGGCAATCGCTGAACAAGTTGATCGACTACATGATGGCCGGGAAGCCGATCATCGCTTCGTACAGTGGGTATCCGTCGATGATCGACGAAGCCGAATGCGGCCTCTTCGTTCCGGCCAACGACGTTGCCGCGCTCCGCGAGGCGATCCTGGCCTACTCACAGCGCTCCGAAGAGGAGTTGGAGGAGATCGGCCAGAGGGGGAAGGACTGGATCCTGGCGCATCGTTCGTACGAGAGAATCGCGCAGGAGTACAGCAAGCTGCTAGACTGACGGGCGGTCGCTTCCACGCCTCCGTGGCGCGTAGGGTGACTAGGGGGAATGGGGGGGCGTCTCGCGATGCCGGAGGGGAGCCCATCGGGATGACGGTACAACGGTTCGGAAAGCGAGTGCTCGATCTGGCGATCGCTGCCGTGGGTCTGCTGCTCCTCGCGATCCCGTTCGGGGTCATCGCGGGTGCGATCAAGCTGGAGGATCGTGGCCGTGTCTTCTTCCGACAGGAGCGGATCGGGAAGGATGGACAGCCGTTTCGAGTCTGGAAGTTCCGCAGCATGGAGGAGGGGGCTCAGGAGAGAGGGCTTGGCGTGACGATGAGCAAGGACGACTCACGCATCACCAAGACGGGGCGACGTCTGAGGGATTGGGGGCTCGACGAGCTACCGCAGCTGCTCAACGTGCTGTTCGGACAGATGAGCCTCGTCGGACCACGCCCCACGCTTGCGTATCAAGTGGCGGAGTACGACGACTTCCAACGGCGCCGGCTTGAAGTGGCGCCTGGGATTACGAGTCTCGCCGTGATCTCGGGCCGGAACGCCCTTCCGTGGAAACGCCGGATCGAGTTCGATGTCGAGTACATCGACCGCTGGTCGCTCTGGCTCGATGCGAAGATCCTCCTCAAGACCTTGTGGGTGGTCCTTGTGAAGCGTCAGGGACTCTACGGCGAAGATGGGATCAACGACACGTTCATCCCGCTTGACGAGGACTCCAAGACGGGAGATGCGTGATGCGCACCGGCGGTAGAGGACTGTTGATTGTCGGAGCGGGAGGCCACGGCGAAGTTGTCCTCGATGTCGCCAAATGCTCGGGCCGATTTGCCGATTACCTCTTTCTCGATGAGAACCCGGCTGAACGTGGAACACACGTTCAGGGGGTTGAAGTGGCCGGAAGCCACGAGCTGCTTTCGCGACTCGACAAGGCCGACTGGGATGTCATAGTCGCGGTTGGAGATAACGAGGTACGTCGGAGACTTGCTGCTCAGATCGACGAGTTGGGATGGGGTTTCGCTTCGGTAACCCATCCGAGCGCGACGGTGGCCGAGGCTGTGGAGGTTTCGCCGGGCGTCGTCGTCTGCGCCGGTGCTGTGGTCAATCCGGGGGCACACCTGGGAGCGCATGCCATCGTCAACTCCCGGGCGGTCGTCGAGCATGATTGTTCGGTCGGTGCCTACGCGCACATCGCACCAGGCTCGTGCCTTGGCGGCGGCGTGCAAGTCGGGAGCGGTGCGTTGATCGGGATCCGCGCCGCCGTCCTCCCGGGGACGAGAATCGGCGACTTCGCCGTGGTCGGAGCCGGGGCGAGCGTGATCAAAGACGTGTCGGAGCGGGCCGTTGTCGTGGGCGTTCCCGCTCGGGAGATCCGCCGAGAGACGATCGGTGTTGAGCGCGTCGTTCCGTCGTCGGCCCACCCTCGTAGGAGAGGCGGGACTGTCGCCGTCACCGGTGTCGGCGGTGGTGTCGGCCTGCCGATTGTCCGCGCTCTGCGCGCCTCACACCTGTCACCGGAAATCGTTGGATTCGATGCGCGTTCCGATTCGGTCGGATTCCTCTGGTGTGATCACGGGCGCGTCGTCCCGTATGCGGAGGATCCTTCGTACGTTGAAACTGTCCTCTCCACGTGTCAGGAGCTCGGCGTCGAGGTGCTCATTCCAGGGTCGGATCCCGAGCTCCTTCCCCTCGCCGAGGCGAAGCCGGTCTTCAAGGAAGCCGGGATCGAGACGATTGTGAGCGCGCCGGATGCGATCCGTGTGGCGCGTGACAAGCACAAGACATGGCGATTCTGCGAGGAGAACGGACTGCCCTTCGCACGAACGGCCCTCGGATCGGACGCGCGCCGGTTGGCAGGCGAGGTCGGCTTCCCGCTGATCATCAAGCCGATCGGCGGTTCTGCCACGCGCGACGTCAGCATCGCGCAAGCGCCGAGCGATCTGCAATCGCTGGCCGGGCGGGATGACTTCATCGTGCAGGAGTATCTGCTCCCGACGGAGTGGCTGACTCGGGATGGAACGAAGCACCCGGGGGAGTCACACCTCTTCGCGAATGGCTCGATCCGACAGGAGGACGAGATCTCGATCCAGCTTCTCTTCGACCCGTCCGGGGAGGAGTTGGGGGCCTTTGCGAGCCGAAACCGGCTGACCAACGGCGTACCGGTCTTGATCGAACCACTCCAAGACGAGGGCGTGATCGGCAAAGGCCGGGAACTTGCGCGGAGTCTCCTGCCGCTTGGGCTGATCGGACCCTGCAACATCCAGGGGCGGATCACCGAGGAGGGCCTGAGGTTCTTCGAGATCAACCTCCGCTTCACGGGGATCACCGCGATGCGAACCGAGATGGGGTTTCGGGAAGTCGATGCCGTTCTCGACCGGATCTGGAAGAGTGCACCGCTTGCCAGCGCCAGAGCACAGTTGGCCTCTGTCCGGCACAGCGCCTGCATGCGATACGTCACCGAAGCGTTCATGCCTCCTTCAGATCTTCGCCGGCTCCGCGAGACGGGAGAGTGGATGTCGGAGGACCACGGAACGTGATCGCTTTCGTTACGGGCGCCACGGGGTATCTTGGAGCGGAGATCGTCGCGGAGCTGCTGCGGATCGAACGGACCCGAGTCCTTGCGGTCGGACGGAACGAGAGCAGGCTCCAGCAGTTGTCCGAGCGCTTCCGCGAGCACGCCGGCCGCTTGGACGTAGAGACGGCTGATCTCCTCTCGCTTCCTGAGATCCCGACCTCGACGGACGTTGTCATTCATGCGGCGGCGATTCGCATGCCCGAGTCTCCTGGTGAAATCGTCCGGATGAGACGGGTCAACGTGGAGGGGACGCGCCGCCTCCTGCAGCTGACCGCGGCGTGCGGACGGCTCCGGTTCGTCTATGCCTCGACGCAGTCCGTCTACGGATGGACGGGCGCCCCATGGAACGAAGACTCTCCGTGTTGCCCGCAGACCGAATACGCGGCGACCAAGGTCGAGGGCGAGCGACTCACGGCTGGCTTCTCCGATCGGCTGGGGGTCTCGATCGTCCGGCTTGCCAGGCTCTATGGGATCACACCCTTCACGCGCTGGTCGGAGCTGCCGGGACTCTTCGCCCGTCGGGTCGTCGCCGGCGAGCCGTTGAAGATCCGCGGCTCGGGGGAGAGCCGGTTGGATTTCTTGCACGTCACCGATGCCGCTCGGCTGTTCGTTCGGCTGGCGGTGTTGGAGCAGCCGAAATCGAGCGCCGTCTTCAATGCGGGAAGTGGTGGAAGCGTTAGCGTCAACCGGCTGGCGGAGACGTTCCGCAACTTGGCGGCCAGCCGGGGGCTGCCTGCCGTTCGTTTCGCACGTCATCCCGAGGTCGTCCATGAGGGGCCACAGCATCTCGAGATGGAGATCGCGAAGGTGAAGGAGGAAGTGGGCTGGATTCCCCAGGTCTCACTCGAACAAGGGCTCTCCGGCTACCTGGATGCCCTGGAACCGCGGATGGACGCACGTCCGGAAACGTCCCGGTCGATCGAGTAGGATAGTGTCGGATTGGGGGGGCGATATGAGAATCCCGCTGGCGAGCCCGGACATCGGCGACAGCGAAATCGAAGCCGTGCGAGAGGTCTTGGACGATGGGCGCCTCGCATTGGGCCCCAAGCTTCGTGAGTTCGAACGGGCGTTGGCGACCTACGTCGGCGCGGACTGCGCGGTTGCGGTTAACAGCGGGACGAGCGCGCTTCATCTCGTACTGGAGGGGTTTGGGATCGGCGAGGGGGACGAGGTCATCACGACGCCGTTCTCGTTTGTCGCCTCGGCGAACTGCGTCCATTTCGTGCGAGCCCGGCTCGTCTTCGCTGACATCGATCCGGGCACGCTGTGCATCGACCCAGCGGCGGTCGAGTCGGCCATCTCGCTGAAGACGAAGGCGATCCTCGGTGTCGATGTGTTCGGGCACCCGGCGGATTGGCCCGCCCTCGAGGAGATTGCGGCACGATATGAACTGTTGCTGATCGAGGATTCGGCGGAGTCCTTGGGGTCTGTTCAATCCGGCAGGCGGTGCGGATCGTTCGGCCACGCTGCCGTGTTCGGCTTCTATCCGAACAAGCAGATCACGACCGGTGAGGGTGGGATGGTGGTCACCGGCGACCGTGAGCTCGAGCGGATCTGCCGGAGCATGGCCAACCAGGGACGCGGCGACGGCGACGATTGGCTGGAGCACGTCCGTCTCGGCTACAACTACCGCATGGATGAGCTCTCGGCGGCGCTCGGAGTGGCTCAGATGGGACGGATCGGGGAGATCCTCGAAGCACGAGGAAGCGTCGCGAGCCTCTATGACGAGGCGCTGAGCGGAATCGAGGGGATCTTGACTCCACGGGCCGTTGGCGACGTGGGCGTCTCCTGGTTCGTCTATGTCATCCGGCTCGATGATGCGTTCGAGCGAGCCGATCGAGACCGTGTCATTCGAGGGCTGACCGAGCGCGGCATCGGCTGCCGGAACTACTTCGCTCCCATCCATCTGCAGCCGTTCTACCGCGACAGGTTCGGGACGAGAGAAGGGGAGTACCCGGTTGCCGAAGCCGCCGGGGCGCGAACGATCGCCTTGCCGTTCCACAATCGACTGAGCGAGAACGAGATCGACTACGTGGCTTCGGCGCTGAGGGAAGAGCTGGGGCGGATTCGATGAGCCGTCGCGCATCGAACTGGCGAGAGACGCTCCGGCTCGGCCGAACCGGGTTCCTCATTGCGGACATCCTGATCGTCTCCCTTTCGATTACCCTTGCATACTGGCTCCGGTTCGACGGGCGGATTCCCGAGCCGCACTTCACGACGATGCTGTTCAGCATCCCGTTGGCCGTCTGTGCGAAGGTCCCGGTGCTGATGCTCCTCCGGATGTATCGATTCAGTTGGCGTCACGTCGGGATACGGGAGGTGCTCGGCGCGATCATCGCCTGCAACATCGGATCGGCGGCCCTCGCTGCGGCCTTCCTGTTGATGCGAGAGGTCGTCGTCTACGCCTCCGTGCCGAGGTCCGTGTTGGCGATCGACTACGCCCTTTGCTTGATCGGGATCAGCGGGGTTCGGCTGTCAAACCGGCTGTGGGCGCTTATCTGGGAGAGGCCTCGCACGCGCGGTCGCGCAAAGGGCAAGCGTGCACTGATCGTCGGCGCCGGTGACGCCGGAACGAGCTTGGTGAGAAGCCTCGTCGAAGAGGGAGCATCGCAGTATCTGCCGGTCGGTTTCCTCGATGACGACCGGGGCAAGTGGGGATTGATCATTCACGGCGTGCGGGTCGTCGGAGGCCGAAGGCAGCTGAGGACGGCGGCCGAAACCCACCGCGCTGAGGCAGTGCTGATCGCGGTCCCCTCGACGGAGGGGCCGTTCGTCGGTGATACCGTTTCGCGGGCGCGTGAAGCCGGGATCTCGGACGTAAGGATTCTTCCTCCGCTCAGCCAGCTGTACAGCTCGGAAGTTCACGTCAAGGAGCTGCGTGAGGTGACGCCGGAGGATCTCCTCTACCGGCAGCGGGTGTCGATCGACACGAAAGCGATCGAGCAGTTGGTCCGGGATCGGTCGGTGCTCGTCACGGGGGCGGCCGGTTCGATCGGCTCGGAACTCTGTCGGCAAGCCCTTCGATTCCGCGTGGGACATCTGGTCTGTCTCGACAACGACGAGACGGGATTGTTCTACCTTGAGAAAGACCTCGAGGAACGGTTCCACGGCCGGTCGATCTCGTATTGCATCGGAGACATCCGGGATCGGCGGCGCATCGTCGAAGTGCTGCGTGCGGAGAAACCAAGCATTCTGTTCCACGCGGCCGCCTACAAACACGTGCATGTGATGGAGCGAGATCCGGCGGAGGCGGTCAAGACGAATGTCTTCGGGACCGAGTGCGTGGTCGACGAGGCCTGTAAGCATGGCGCGGAAGCCGTTGTCATGATCTCGACGGACAAGGCGGTCGATCCGTGTTCGGTCATGGGTGTTACGAAACGCGTCGCGGAGTTGATCACCCACTCCTACAACGGGAGAACGGTGACTCGCTGCATGGCCGTCCGGTTCGGGAACGTGCTTGGCAGCCGCGGAAGCGTGTTGCCGATCTTCGAGGAACAGATCCGCCGAGGCGGACCGGTGACGATCACCGATCCGGAGATGTCCAGGTACTTCATGGTCACATCCGAAGCGGTCCTCTTGGTCCTTGAAGCGGCGGCGATGGGGCAGGGAGGGGAAGTCTTCGTCCTCGACATGGGCGAGCCGGTCTCGATCCTGGAATTGGCGAAGGATCTGATCCGCTCGCACGGCCTTGAGCCGGATCAAGACATCCCGATCGTCTTCACCGGCGCTCGCCCGGGCGAACGTCTGTGTGAGGAGCTGCTCACGGCTGAAGAGGGGACCGATTCGACGACCCACGAGAAGATCTTCATCGCCCGGCTCGGCTCCCAATGGGCGACGGAGGAACTCGCGGAGCAGCTCGAACGGCTCCGCGGGCCGGCAGAGGGTGGACAGCGGGATCGCATCGTGGAGACCCTCTGCGCATTGGTTCCGTCCTACACACCCTGCGAGACGGCGGATGCCCCGTAGCGAAGGCCGAATCCAAACTCCACCGATCGTTCGAGGAGAGGTCCACCTCTGGCGTCTGACGACGCGCTCGTCTCGAACGGCCTCGCGGCGGATTCTCTCCGCCTACGCGGGCGTAGAATCGATCGATTCGAGCGACCACGGAGATCTCTCGTTCAGCCTGTCCCACTCCGGACCGGTCACGCTGCTGGCTGTCGGGATGAAGCAGGCCATGGGGGTCGACGTTGAACACGTCCGGAATGGCGTGCGCATCGCGGATCTCGCGAGACGGTTCTTCTCCGCATCGGAAGTCGCCGCCTTGCTCGCCACCGCTCCGGAGGAGCGGATCGCGGCGTTCTTCCGAACGTGGGTCCGGAAGGAGGCGTATTTGAAGGCGCTCCGATGCGGGCTCGGGGTTCCGGCCGGGCTCTCACGGTTCAGTGTGACGGTTGCCGCCGATCGGCCGCCCGCGATCTTGGAGACGCGGCTGGAGGACGGCGGAGCGTCGGCGCTTGCGCTCTACGACTTGGACGCCCCCCCCGGCTGTGCGGGGGCCCTCGCCGTGGAGGGAACGGATCACAAGATTCGCTCCTTCGACGAAGGAGATCTGACATCGGAGGCTCAACGAGGAACAGGCTGAGCCGGAGCGGTCAGACGCTGGGCCCGCCGGGGGAGAGGCCCCGCTTCTCCTCGTACATGGCGAGGTCGGCGCGATGAAGAACGCGTTCGATCGACTCGCCACTCGCCGGGTCCCAATGGGCCGTTCCGATGGAAAGGGACACCGGGAATTCGGAGAGGAAGCTCAGCTGCCCGGTTCGGAGCATTTCCGCCTGGATCCGTGTCTTGACGATGTCCGTTTCGCCGTCCGTCTCGACGAGTAGGACGAGGAACTCGTCACCGCCGTATCGAATGACGACATCGGAATCGCGGACCGACTCCTCGAGTGCGGCTGCGACCGTTTGGAGGACCCGATCTCCCGTGTTGTGGCCGAAGCGGTCGTTGACCTCCTTGAACCGATTGACGTCGATCATCAACACGCCGATCGGGTGTCGATAGCGACGTGCACGGCTGATCTCGCCGTCGAGGATCTCTGCGAGCGCGTGGCGGTTGAAGACGCCGGTGAGCGGGTCGTGCCGGGCCATGTGCGAAAGCCGCCGTTCGTACTCCTTGTGCTCGGTGATGTCCTGCAGACTCCCTTCGTAGGATCGGATCGCTCCATCTTCGTCGCAGACGGCCCGGCAGGTGTCGCGCACCCAGATCGTCGTCCCGTCCCGGCGCAACAGCTCGGTTTCGAATTCCTGGACAACACCTTCCTCGGCGAGAAGTGAACGCTCCTTCTCGCGATCGGCGGGGTGAGCGTAGAGCTGCGATGCCATGATCCCGAGGAGGGACTCTCGGTCGGAGAATCCGAGCATCTCGACGAGGGCCGGATTCGCGTCGACGATCGTCCCGTCTGGCGTCGTGATGTAGAGCCCGATCGGGACGCCTTCGAACAGCGAGCGATACGAGATCTCGCGGGCATCGGAGACACGTTCCTCTTCTGGAGTTCCGTGGTTTCGCGAGGCTGGCATGGGAGCAAGCAGCGTACATCGTTTGTCATCGGGGGGGCAAATACTGAAGCATCGATCGACCTTGCAGTCATGATCATATTGTTATAGCATCATGTTGCGAATCGGCCGAAGCCGCACTTGCGAAACCCGGGAGGATCGATTGACAGAGAAGACCAAGACCGCCGATCGGCCCAGCCTCATCGTTTCGTTCGACGATTCGTTTGCCCACGTCATCACCGCGACGCTGGCGATCGTTGCGACCGCGCCGGTGTTCGAAGGGCTCGATCAGTGGGTTTACGTCACGTTTGCCGCCCTCCCCGACGATCTACGGAGGGACATCCAGGCGATCTTCGATCCGATCGGCGTGCCACTGATCCTTCGCCAGCTGGCCGAAGAGGGTTCGGAGATTCATGACTTCACGTCGTTCGTCGGGTGGCTGAGCGTTCTCGACAACGCGGCCGTCCGCGACACGTTGTCGTTCATCTTCCGCGGCCTGGCGAGGAAGGGCGCTTCGAAGGGACTGGAGGTGCTCAGCGTTCCGGAGGTCGACGATGAGGCTGCGGTGCGCGACTTCCTGAGGAAGACCGAATGCGGGTGGACGGACCTTGCGGAGAAAGACGCAGACTACTTCGACGAATTGGTCGCACTGATATCGAATCCGGAGAAGCTGAAGGTGCGCCTCGTGTCCACCGTGACACGTTTCTGGGAGAAGGTCTACCAGAAGGAGTACGAAGGGACTCGAGGGCTCATCAGCCGGAGCGTCGCCTACCATCGACAGATCCGGTATCCCGAGGTATTCAGCGAGATCTACCTTGCGGTGACGGGGAAGGCGTTGTCGGCAACTGCGGAGAGGGCCTACGCCGCCGCCGGCCTCGAGCGGTTGACGTTCATCCCGAGCTGCTACACCGGACCGTACGTCCGATTCGCTCCGCTCGACGAGGAGGGCCAATCGTTGCTCCTCGTCTTCAACGCCCGGACGCAATCGGGGGATCCGGCTCACCCGCTCGCGTCCGTGCAATCGATCTTCCCGCCGTTGAAGGCGCTCGCCGACGAGACTCGCCTCGAGATTCTCGGCATGCTCGCCGACGGCGAGCTGTACGCACAGCAGATCGTCGACCGACTCGAGATCAGCCAACCCGCGGTCTCACGACATCTGCGGTTGATGGTCGCCGGCGGGATCCTGACGCAACGAAAGGAAGCAGGTATGAAGTTCTACGGAATACGGACGGAGACGTTGACGAACCTCGCGAAGCGGATCGCAGCGTTTACTGCATGGGGGAGCGAGTAGAACCGACTCGATTGCGCCATCAATCGGCCGGAGATCGCTCCCCCCACCTCCTCCCTCGCGAATAGACGGACACAAGGTCGGAGGCCTTTATGAATCGTACGGAGCGGATTGTACTCGGAGATGCCCGGGATTCGCGATACATCGAGCCGATCGGGCACCTCATCCTCTCCTTTCCTCCCCGACGCTGCGCGACGTGCCCTGTCCGAAGCGTTGCTCCTTCCTGAGAGAGTGAACAGTCCAAGGAGGTCCAACGGATGCACGTACTGGTGATGTACCACTCACGAACGGGGAACACCGAGAGCCTTGCGCGGCAGGTTGCCGAGGGGGTCCAGACCGTTGCAGGCGTCGAATGCGTGCTCAAGCCGGTCTCGGAGATCGAGCTCGGCGATCTCTTCGAAGCAAGCGGGATCATCGCCGGATCGCCTTCGTACTACGGGACGATGGCGTCGGAGATGAAGGAGATCTTCGATCGCATCCACAACGACCGTCCGCGGATGGTCGACAAGGTGGGTGCGGCGTTCGCGACATCCGGACACCCAACCGGAGGCCGGGAGACGACGATGCTCTCGATCCTCGAAGCGATGCTCGTCTGCGGCATGCTCGTTTGCAGCGATCCATCGGAGGCTGGCGGCCACTTCGGCGTCGGCTCCGTCGGCATGCCGGGCGAGCGAGAGGCGAAATGGGCGGCGATGCTCGGCGCTCGCGTTGCCGGCTTCGTCGCGCGCCTCGGTGAAGCGTAGGGATTGGTCTAGCAAGGAGCATGAAAGGAGAGCGGTGATGTCGGGAGATACGGATGGACGGTTGGCGACGGAACTGGTGACCGCGATTCGCGAAGCCGCGATCCAGCTCGAACACGACGGCCGGCCGGAACCGGCGATCCGCCTCTTGAAGGACGTCCTCAGGTTGGGAGATGCGCGGCTGCCGACTGTCGACACGACCCGCCTCCGGGCGGCGCTCGCGGGGATGCTCTGGAAGCGGGGACGGATGGAGAAGGCGAGGGTCCTCGCTACGGATGCTGTCAAGCTCGCCGAGGAGGTGGGCAACCCCGAGGCGCTGTCGGAGGCGCTTTTCGCGCTCGGCGAAGTGACGTACATCGAGGCGGCGTACATGGGCCGAGGGACGATCGACGAAGCGTTGGAGCTACATCTGCGTGCACTCGACCTCCGCTGCGAGATGGGTGACCGACGCGGCGAGTCGTTGTCGCTTGCGCGGATCGGGGTGATCCACGAACGGCGCGACGAGCATGACCGGGCGCAGGCCCGCTATGAGCAGGCGCTCCGGATTGCCGAGGAGATCGACTTCCCGGGCGGGACATTCCGCCCGCTCGTCCACATCGCTGTGGCCAAGGACCGCGGCGGCGATCTGCCCGGCGCTCTTGTCGAACACCGGAAGAGCCTGGCTGCTGCGCGTCGAGCCCGGGCAGCGTATGCCCTCACGTTCGCGCTCAGCAACGTGGCGGTGACCGCCCACCGACTGGATGGGAAGCTCGACTCGGCGCTCGAGCTGCTGGACGAAGCGGAAGGACTGGCCCGCGAAATCGACGCCAAGCTCAGCCTCTGCCGGGTCCCGCTGATGCGAGGCGACGTGTATGGAGCGGCCGGCTTGGAGGAGGAGGCGCGTCGGGCGTATGAGGCGTCGATCCGGGCTGCCGAGGCGGCTGGCTTCCTTCCGCTCGTCGAGTACGTGAACGAGCGGCTCGCCCGCCTGGGCGAGACGGACGACTGAGCGACGATGCGATTGGGAAGCTCGCACGAACAGGAGGGAACGATGATGCGAGGGGACGGGCTGGCGGTATTGATCCGCCGTACCGCAGAGCAGCTCGAACACGACGGCCGAAGCGGACTGGCGAGGGATCTGGCGAACGCCCTGTTCGAGGATGAGAGATTGGAGGGCCCGCCCGCCGAGCGAGCCCATGCTCACAGCCTGCTCGCGAACATCGAGCTTCGGCAGGGAGCGTTCGGTTCCGCCGCGGAACATGCGACCGAGGCGGTCGCCCTGGCGGAGCGATCCGGCGATTCCGAGGCGCTCTCCGCCGCGCTCTATGCCCAGGGCGAGGTCGAGTACCTCGAAGGCGCCTGGCGAGAGACGAAACCGCTCGACGAAGCGCTCCGTCTGCACGAGCGCTGCCTCGAGATCCGCCGGGAGGCCGGCGATGTTGCCGGCGTATCGATTTCGCTGTCGCGGATCGGCGTCATTCACGAGCGCTTGGGGGATCAGGAGCGCGCCGTCGCATGCTACGAGGAGTCCTTGGAGGCCGCCGAGGCGGCAGACTTTGTCGAGGGGACGAGCCGCAACCTCGTCCACCTGGGGGGCGCGGAGGATCTGGCAGGCAACCTCGAGGCTGCGCTCGACTACTACGAGCGGAGCGTCCTCGCGAGCCGACCGAGTCACGACGTGCGTTCCCTGGCGTTCGACCTTTGCAACGTTGCCTCTGCCCTCGCCCGGTTGGGGGGCGATCTGGCCAAGGCGTCGGAGTGCCTGGTCGAGGCGCGATCCCTCGCCGAGGGGATGGACTGGAAGCTCGGGTTGATCCGTGTGATGCAGATCGAGGCCTACGTCTCGAAGGCCGGGGGCGACGCGTCCGCCGCTCGGACCACATTGCAGGCGGCGGCGGACCTCTCTCGCCGCTACGGGTTCGCTGCCTTCGAGCGAAGGCTTTCGGAGCAGATCGAGGAACTCGAAGAGGGGGCGTCTTCCTGAGGCGAAGGCGGACGGACAATCGATGGAGGAACAGATGCGGCCCCGCGGTATGAGTTCGTTCCTTGTCATCTGGTCTGGGCAGTTCCTCTCCCAGGTCGGAACGCTGATGACGTCGCTTGCCCTGATCTTCTGGGCTTACGACCTGACCGGGCGAGCAACGGAGCTGGCCCTGATGGCCTTCTTCGTCCTCGGCCCCCGGGTTTTGTTCGGCCCGCTCGCCGGCGCGATGATCGACCGCTGGAAGCGGAAGACGGTCCTGTTGGTCTGCGACACAGTCGCCGGTCTGATCTCGGGGCTCGTTCTGATCCTGCTGATCTCGGGCAACCTGCAGATCTGGCACCTGTACGTGCTGACGTTCCTCACCGGCCTGTTCTCCGCTTTCCAGGAGCCTGCCTTCCTCGCCTCGGCGACGATGATGGTTCTGCCGCGGCAGTACGGCCGGACCGGAGGATTGACGTCGCTCTTGACCCACGCCTCTGCGATCCTCGCGCCGGCGATTGCGGGGGTCCTTCTGCCGCTGATCGGCCTCCGGGGAATCCTCCTCGTCGACATCGGAACCTTCGGCTTTGCGGCGTTCACCTTGATGCTGGTTCGGATCCCAGAGCCGAAGCCGTCCGACACATCGTCTTCTCGGTCGGTCCGACAGCTGTTTTCCGACGTCGGGGAGGGGTTCCGCTACCTCGTCGAGCAGAGGAGTCTCCTTCTCGTGTTGTTGCTTTTCGCGTCGACGAACTTCTTCGGGAGCGCGTACAGCACGCTGTACCGGGCGATGGTGCTCGCGAGGACCGGCGGAAGCGAGGCGGCCGTTGTGACGGTGCAGCTCCTGATCGGAATCGGCGGGACAGTCGGGGCGATGTTCGTCTCCTTCTTCGGCAGCCCGAAGCGGAAGGTGTACGCGATCCTGATTGGCTACGCGGTCGGGGCGTTTTTCCGCGCGCTCTTCGGCGTCGACTTCGGGCTCCCGACGATCGCGGCGATCGGATTGATCACGACCGCTTGCATGGCCTACGCGGGGGCGTGCAGCAATGCACTGTGGCAGGCGAAGGTTCCGCCGCCGATGCAGGGTCGCGTTCTTGCGACACGACTCGCGCTCGCCGGCGCGATTTCGCTGGTGACGAGACTCATTGCCGGCCCGCTGGCCGATCACGTGTTCGAGCCGGCCATGGTCCCGGGGAGGAGCCTGGCCGACGCGTTCGGTTGGCTGGCGGGAACCGGTCCGGGCGCCGGAATGGGGGTGTACATCACGCTCAGCTGCACGGCGGGGATGCTGGTCCTGCTGTGGGGCCTCACCCGGCGGTCGATCCGCGAGATCGACACGCTCGTGCCGGACCACGTGACAATCTTCTGAGAGGAGTGGAATGGAAGCCAGACGACTCGGACGAAGCGGCATCGAGGTCTCCGCGCTCGGCATGGGCTGCTGGGCGATCGGTGGTCCGTGGAGCATCCTGCGCGAGGATGGACCGAGCCCCGCAGGGTGGGGACAGGTCGACGATGCGGAATCGATCCGCACCGTCCGCGCAGCGCTCGACGCGGGGATCACGTTCTTCGATACCGCAGCGAACTACGGTTGCGGACACAGCGAGCGGATCCTCGGAAAGGCGCTCGGCGATCGGCGGAAGAACGTTGTGATCGCGACGAAGTTCGGTCACATCATCGATGAGGAAGCGAAGATCATGCGAGGCGATGACGACGCGATCGTCGCCAATCTGCGCACCGACTGTGAAAGCTCTCTCCGGCGGCTGGATACCGATTACATCGACCTCTACCAGCTGCACGCCGGGAGCCTCGATCCAATGAAGGCCGTGCCGGTTCGCGAGGCGCTCGAGGACCTTGTGACCGAGGGGAAGATTCGTGCCTACGGCTGGAGCACGGATCATGTCGATCGAGCGGAGGTCTTCGCCGCCGGCGAGCGGTGCGCGTCGATCCAGTTCTCGCTGAACGCCTTCAACGACAACGCTGACATGGTCGCGTTGTGTGAGAAGAGCGATCTCGCGTGCGTCAACAAGAAGCCGCTTGCGAGCGGCTTCCTGACAGGGAAGTTCACCGCCCGCACGACGTTTGCGGAAGACGACTTCCGATCCGCGATCGACTTCGCCCGCCCGCAGTTCGACGGCATGCTGAAGCTCGCTGAAGGGCTTCGCGAGATCTTGGCTAGCGGCGGTCGGACGATGGCACAGGGTGCGCTGGCGTGGATTTGGGCGCGTTCCGACCGAACGATACCGATTCCGGGGGCGCGGACCGAGGCGCAGGTGCGCGAGAACGCCGACGCGTTGCGATACGGCCCGCTGTCGCTGCAGGAGCTGGATGAGGCGAACGGAATCGTCGCAGCAATCCGCTCGGAGCTTGAGACGGCCGAACAGGCGGCGGAGCGATGAAGAACAGAATCCTCGGACGTTGCGGAATCGAAGTCAGCCCGATGGGACTCGGTGGGCTCGCGATCGGCGGGATGTTCTGGCGGACCGACTACGACTCCGTGCCGTGGCAGAACGATCGGACGAAGCCGTTCCCGGGAGGATGGGGGCCCGTTGACGACGCGGAGTCGATCCGCGCAATCCACGCCGGCCTCGACCACGGCATCAGCCTGATCGACACGTCGAGCTCGTACGGTTGCGGCCACAGCGAGCGGGTCATCGGCAAGGCGATCGCCGGAAAGCGAGATCGTGTCGTGATCGTCACGAAGTTCGGCAACGCGATCGACGAGGAGAAGAAGATCTACCTCGGTCACGACGTCGAGCCGGATTCGATCCGCGCGTCTTGCGAGGGGAGTCTCCGAAGGCTGAGGACGGACGTCATCGACGTCTACCTGCTCCATTGGAGCGGGTACGACGGCGATCCAGAGCCGATCGTCGAGGTGCTCGAGGCGCTCGTCGAGGTAGGCAAGATCCGAGCCTACGGCTGGAGCAATCATCAAGTCGAGTTAATGGACGGGTTCACCCGCTATCCGCGTTTCTCGGCCGTCGAGTTCCCGCACAGCCTGGTTCAGCGCGGCGCCGAGATGCTCGCGCTGTGCGAGGCCGAGGATCTCGGGGCGCTGATCCGCAGTCCGCTGGGGATGGGATTGCTGACCGGGAAGTTCTCCGCCGAGACGGCGTTCCCCGAGGATGACATCCGGCACGGTTGGAATCTCAAGGAAGGACGGATGGCAGAGGTTCGACAGGCGGTCGAACAGCTGCGCGACGTGCTGACCGCCGACGGGCGGACGCTCGCCCAGGCGGCGCTTGGTTGGATCTGGGCGCAGTCGGATCGGGCGGTCCCGATTCCCGGATTCAAGACGGTTGCCCAGGTGACGGAGAACGCCAAAGCGATGGAGTTCGGGCCGTTGAGTGACGAAACCGTTGTGCAGATCGAGCAAATTCTGAACGCAAAGGAGAGCGATGACTGATCGAAACACCCTTCGCATCGAGCAGCACGTCGACGCGACGCCGTCCGACGTCTATCGAGCGTTCACCGGGCGGCTGGCGTTGCGGATGTGGCTGTGCACCGACGCGCAGATCGATCCAAGGCCCGAGGGACGGCTGTTCCTCTGGTGGGCGGATGGGTACTACGCCGGGGGAGAGCTCGTGGAGCTGGAGCCGGACGCTCGCATCGTCTGGCGCTGGAACGGGCGCGGCGAGCCGGGCGCGACAGGGGTGTGCATCGCACTCTCCGCGGCGGACGGGGGGACCGACATCACAGTCGAGCAGACCGGCACGCCTCCCGAAGCGGCCGACGGCCTGCGCGATCGTTGGGTGGAGGGGCTGGAGAACCTCGCGTCGGTCTGGAGCGGGTCGGGTGTCGACCTTAGACAGGCGCGGCGGCCGCTTCTCGGCATCTACCTCGGCAACTTCGTCGAGGGCGCGGACGCGAGCCTGCCAGAAGGGACCCGCGGAATGAAGATTGCAGGGACCGTCGACGGCTCCGGTGCGGAGTCGTGCGGCCTGGTCCGAGGCGACATCGTGACCGAGTTGAACGGCGTGCCCTTAAGGACGGGCGGAGACTTCGCCACGGCAAGGCGCGGGAAGCGCGCCGGGGATCCCGTGCCGATGACCTACTACCGAGATGGCGAGCGCACGGACACATCCCTGGCGTTCTCCTCGCCGCCCGATCCGCCGGCTGTCCCGGCCGACCCGACAGGTCTGGCCCAGGTGATCGAGGACCAGTACGCCGGATTCGCGGCCGAGATGGGCGAGATCCTCGCGGACGTCTCTGAGGAGGAGGCGAAGGCTTCCCCGGCCGTGGGCGCCTGGTCCGTGCGAGAGGTCCTCGCGCATCTCGTACTGTTCGAGCGGTGCTTCCACCAGTGGATCGCGATGTTCGTCGAAGGAGAGGAGCTGGCGGCGTTCTCTGCCGCCGTTCCGGCCCGCGTCGAGGCGCTGTTCGCTCGCTGTCCTTCGCTGACCGACCTGCTGGAGGAGCTGAAGAGCTCTCGAGCCGAAACGGTGGCGATGCTCCGCAGTCTCTCCGAACCGTTCGTCGGGCGTCCGGAATACGTCCGGATGGGTCAGATCATGATCGGTGAAGAAGTCCATACGAGGTTCCATCACGATCAGCTGCGGCGAACGATGGTTGCGGTGCGCGAGAGCGGTGAGCGCGGAGGAACGTGAGGCGGCGCCGGCGTCCGTCGAAGATGACACGGCCGTTGTTGATGAGGAAGATGCGTTGTGCGGTGCCGTCCGTGCATTCGAGACGGCCCGAGACACGGAGGTGAAGCAGGATGGCTGAAGGGTACTGCGGAAAGATTCTGTACGTCGATCTGACGGAACGGACGACGAAGGTCGAAGAGCCGACCGAGGATCACTATCGGATGTACCTCGGCGGATGGGGATTCATCGCCGACGAGCTGCTGAGGCGCACGCCGGCCGGAATCGACCCGTTCGCTCCGGAGAATCCGCTCGTTTTCGCGACCGGTGTGGCTTCCGGAACGTCGATCCCGGGGAGCGGTCGCCATGCGGTCGGCGCGAAGTCGCCGCTGACCGGCGGATTCGGCGAGGCCGACGTCGGCGGATATTGGGCCGCCGAACTGAAGCGGGCCGGCTTCGACGCGGTCGTCATCACCGGCGCGTCCGACGTGCCGGTCTATCTGTGGATCAAGGATGGAGAGGTCGAGATCCGGGACGCTGAACAGCTCTGGGGAAAGGAGACGGCCGAGGTTCAGGCGGCGATCCGAGCGGAGCATGACGACGACAAGGTTCGTGTTATCCAGTGTGGGATCGCCGGAGAGAACCTCGTCCGGTTCGCGTGCGTGATCAGCGATGTCAACCGGGCGGCCGGCCGGACCGGCCTCGGTGCGGTGATGGGATCGAAGAAGCTGCGAGCTCTTGCGGTTCGCGGAACGGGAACAGTCGAGGTCGCCGACGCCGCTGGCGCGAAGAAGATCGTCGACTATGTCGTCGGATTGCGCGAGCGGTTTGCGAACTTCCACGAGCACGGGACCGGCGGCGGGATCGTCGGGATGGACGAGGTCGGCCGCCTGCCGACGAAGAACTTCCAAGACGGGAAGTTCGAGGGGGCGGCGAAGATCGCCGGAACGACGATGACCGAGACGTACCTCGTCGATCGCGAGACGTGCCACGCCTGCCCGATCGCCTGCAAGCGGGTGGCGAAGGTCGATGGGGAGTACACCGTCGATCCGATCTACGGCGGCCCGGAATACGAAAGCCTGGCGTCGCTCGGCTCGATCTGCTGCGTCGACAACCTGGCGGCGGTCATCTACGCCAACCAGCTGTGCAACGCGTACGGGCTCGACACGATCTCGACCGGCGTCACGATCGGCTGGGCGATGGAGTGCTTCGAACGCGGTCTTCTCCCGGCGGACGAGACCGGCGGGCTCGAGCCTCGATTTGGGGACCACAAGGTGATGACGCAACTCGTCGAGCAGATCGCGCGGCGTGAAGGGCTCGGGGAGCTCCTCGCCGAGGGATCGCTCCGCGCGGCCCGGAAGATCGGGAACGACACGGAGCGGTTCGCCGTCCACGCGAAGGGGCAGGAGTTCCCGATGCACGATCCGCGGTGGCAGTTCGGCCTCGGGATCGGGTACGCGACATCGCCGACCGGCGCCGATCACATGCACAACTTCCACGATTCCGGCGTCGCTTCGGAAGCCGGCGCTGCGCGGGTGAAGCCGTACGGCTTCTACATCGAGCCGATGGAGCGGACGACGCTCCCGGCGACGAAGTCGGCGCTCGCAGCGACGAGCATCCGCGTTCAGGTGATGCGAAACTGCGTCGGCGTCTGCATGTTCCTCCCGTATCAGCTCTCCCATTTCCGAGAGATCGTCAGTGCCGTCACCGGTTGGGACGTTACCGATCTGGAGCTGTCTCGTGTCGGAGAGCGGGCGCTGGCGATGGCGAGGTTGTACAACGCGCGCGAGGGATTAACGCCGTCCGACGACGTGCAGAATCCACGATTCGCCGAGCCACTGATGCTCGCAGGGGAGGAAGGCCCAGCGATCACCGAACGCCAGATGCAAGAGGCGGTCGACCTCTACTACGAGATCCAGGGTTGGGACAAGGCGACCGGTGCGCCGACACGTGCGAAGCTGGTCGAACTCGGTCTGGAGTGGGCAGAGAGTGCGCTGGAGGGAAGCAGATGACGAACCGTCGGGTCGTCGCAGAGAACGAGCACTTCCGCGTGGAGCGGCTCGCCGATGGAATCTACGCCGCGATCGCTGCGCGGAAGGGCGGCGCGATGAGCAACGCCGGGATCGTCGATCTCGGCGACGAGACGCTTGTCTTCGATGCGTTCGTCACCCGAGCCGCGGCGCGTGCATTGCGAGCCGCGGCCGAGGAGCTAACCGGTCGCCCCCCCCGATTCCTCATCAACAGCCACGCGCATGGGGACCACGTCTGGGGGAACTCGGTCTTTCGCCCCGAGGCTACGATCGTCGCTTCGTCGGCGACGATCGCCGCGATGAAGGCCGAAGGAAGCGGCGACGTCGATCCCGATGAGCTGAAGGCGTTCATCGAAGAGAGTGAGACAGCGCTGGTCGGTGGACCGGATGAGCTGACGCGGGCGAACATCGAGGGAAATCTCTACCCGAGGAAGTGGGTGTATGAGGAACTGCCGGTCGAGGTGGCGCTGCCTACGGTCGCGCTCGATTCGAGGCTCGAGTTCCGAGGCGAAGCGCGAACTGTCCGCCTCGTCTCCTATGGTCGAGCCCACACGGCGGGGGACCTCGCTCTGATCTGCTCGGACGATCGGGTTGCGTTTCTCGGGGACCTTGGCTTCTTCGAGGATCAGCCGCCCTACATCGCGCCGGACGGGGATGCCGAGGCTTGGGCCTCAGCTCTGAGCAGCTTGGAGGATCTCCGGGTGGATGTCTATGTCCCGGGACATGGGGACATTGGTGGTGCCGACCAGCTTGCCGCGAAGCGCGGCTTCTTTGAAACGGCCGTCAATGCGGCGCGAGAGGTGGTGCGCGACGGTGGGGCGATCGAGGAGCTCACCGAGAAGATGCACGAGACGGAATACGCGCGGTGGGAAGGGGCGATGCTGTTCGCCACCAGCCTCCAGTCGGTCCTGATGCAGCTCGGGTGTGCGGAGTCGTCGCCGGCCGAAGGATGATGCAGAACAGGCAAACGGGAGCAACGAAACCATGAGGACTTACCCGGACGTGCCGCTGCCCGGGGTGCCGGCCGACCGATTGCGTTGGCTGACCGGCCGATGGATCGGTGTCGAGGACAACGTGCGGATCGAGGAAATCTGGTCTCCGCCGGAGGCTGGGAGCCTGATGGGGTCCTTCCGCTGGTTCGACGGCGGCGAGCCCCGTTTTTTCGAGTTCTTGCTGGTGAAGCCGGGGCCGTCCGGCCTCGAACTCCACATCAAGCACTTCGGCCCGGATCTCGTGGGATGGGAGGAGAAGGACGCGTCGACGGCGTTCGATCTTGTGCAGGTCGGCGAGCGGGAGGCCGTCTTCTATCCACGGGCCGAGGGAAGCTCCGGCTGGGCGATCTACCGGATCGCGGCCGACGACTGGCTCGAATTCGAGACCGTGAGCGAGGAAGACGATTCGGGCTCGGATCTCCTCCTCCGGTTCGCCCCGGCACCGCTGGAGCAGGGTGAGGTTGTCGAGTCTCGAAGGGCGGACCGCGGATGACCGAGAAGCTGTTCGACTACGATCGCAACCGATCGCTCGACGTCCGGCCCGTCGGAACGCGCGAGCGGGATGGGCGGATCGAATCCGAGTTGACGTACGCGACGCCGTTCGATCGTCGACGGGCCGCGTCGGTCGTCCGACCGATCGGCGACGGTCCGTTCCCGGTGATCCTCTATGTCCACTGGTACGAGCCGGTGGCCGCGACGTCGAACCGAACGCAGTTCCTCGACGAAGCGAGAACGATGGCCGACCGGGGGGCGATGTCGCTCCTGATCGAAACCGTCTGGTCGGATCGTGATTGGTTCATCAAACGAACCCAGGAGGGCGATCGGAGGACATCAGTCGAGCAGGTGATCGAGCTTCGGTGCGCGATGGATCTCCTGCTCCGTCAGCCGGGTGCCGATCCGGAGCGCTTCGCCTACGTCGGGCACGACTTCGGGGCGATGTACGGGGTCGTGATGGGAAGCGTCGACCCACGGCCGACGAGTTACGTACTGATGGCCGGGACGCCGAGGTTCCCCGACTGGTTCCTCTACTACCCGGCTCTCGAGGGTGCGGGGCGGGAGGCATTCATCGAGGAGATGTCGGACCTCGATCCGATCGGGCGGATCGGACGGCTCGCCCCGTCCCCGCTCCTCTTCCAGTTCGCGAAGGACGACTTCCATGTGCCGATCGAACGCGCCGAGGCCTTCCACAGCGCTGCCGGCGATCCGAAGGAGCTTCGCTGGTACGACGCGGGCCACGGCCTCAATGACGACGCGACGACCGATCGGATCGAGTGGCTGACCGACCGGCTCGGATTGGAGTCTGGGTAGGCGGCGGTGACGGATCGGATGGCCGCGCGAAGGGAGGCCGATGGTCGTCTGGGATCAGCTCGTCGAGGTGTTCGCGATCTCCGGACGGCTGGTCGTCCGGCTGTTCCCCTACGTCGTTGTCGGCATCCTGGTCGGGGAGGGCCTCAAGCACGCGCGGTGGAGCGTCTGGATCGGCCGAGCGTGCGACCAGCACCCGCTGGTCGCGACAGTCTGGGCGGCGCTTCTCGGGATGCTCTCTCCGTTGTGCACCTACGGAACGGTGCCGATCGTGCTCCGGCTCGCTCGCTCCGGCACGCCTCTCTCCCCGCTGATCACGTTCCTGTCGGCTTCATCTCTGATGAACCCGCAGTTGTTCATTCTCACGTGGCGCGGAATCGGCCCCGAGATGGCGTTCGCCCGTGCGGCTGCCGTCTTCGTCTTCGGCGTGTCCCTCGGATTCGTCCTCTGGCGGTTGCCGGCACGATGGATCGTCAATCGTCGGGCGTTCGAGCTGCTAGACAGCGAGGCGCCAGATTCCCACCGGGCACCGCTACGGTTTGTGTGGCGGGCCTTCCTCCGAGCGGCCTGGCGGAGCTTCAGGTTCGTTTCGTTCTACATGGTCCTAGGAATTCTGCTTGGCTCGGCGATCGAGGTGTTCGTTCCGGGCGAGTGGATCCTCCGGACGTTCGATCCGGGCGAATGGTTCGCCCTCCCGCTGGCCGCCATTCTGAGCGTTCCGCTCTACGCGTGCGGTGGCGGAACGATTCCGCTGATCCGTTCGCTCCTCCTCGGCGGGATGGGGAAGGGATCTGCGTTGGCCTTCTTCCTCGTCGGTCCGGCGACCCGACTCACCCCGCTGATGGCGCTCGCGACGGTCCTCCGCGGGCCGTTCGTCGTCGTCTACGTGTCGGCGCTGATCCTGTTCTCGCTGCTGGCCGGCCTGGCCTATCAAGGCCTGTGAGCGAATGAAGGATCGAGAAGCGAAGGACGAGCGTTCGCGCCGCTTCGGGCGAATGCACGAGATGTGAGAGGAGACGAGATGAAGGAAACCGGCCGCTGGAAGATGCGATTCACGATCGTGGTCTGCCTGCTGATGGCCGCGGCGGTGGTGTATCGGATGAGAATCGTCGCGCCGCCGCAGCTCCTCGCCGCGCCCACTGTGTCAGAAGCGATCGAGCCGGACGCCGTCGTCGGTGTTGTCAGGTCCGAACGGGAGACGGCTGTGGAGATCGAGCTGGATGAGATCCGTGCGCTCGTCCGCGAGGCGGTCGAGCGGGCGGGGGGGCTTGCCGGGTTGATCGACAACGGCGATACGGTCGTCCTGAAGCCGAACCTGATCACCGACTACGACATGACGTATCAATCCCGAGACCTGCCGCAGGACGTGAACGGGATGACGACCGATTGGCGCGTCACTCAGGCGGTCGTCGAGCTGGTCCGCGAGCTGAATCCGAACGGACAGGTCGTTGTTCTCGAGGGCGTGGCGAACGGAACGACGAGCGGCAACATGGAGACGCTCGGCTATGTCCCGGATCAGATCTCCGGTGTCGACGACTTCGTTCACCTCGAAGACCGGAGCGGCGGCTGGCGGGAGTGGGATTCGCCGCTCCTGGTGGCGGTGACGCTCCCGGATGGTGTCGGGCTCTATCCGGACCGGCTGAAGGTGAACCGCGCGCCCGAGTTCTACTTGAATCGCCTCTACTACGAGGCCGACGTCGTGATCAGCCTGCCGGTTCTGAAGAATCACTCGCTCTCGGGGATCACCGGGGCGGTGAAGAACGTCGGGATTGGGGCGACGCCGACAAACATCTACGGGCCGAATCCGAACGACAATCACCGGTTCATCGATGACACGATCGACCATCGACCGGTGCACCTCCATCAGTGGATCCACGATTACTACGTCTGTCGTCCGGTCGATTTCGCGATCATGGACGGTCTGCAAGGCTCGCTGAACGGGCCGGTCGGTCAGGGGAGCACGAATCTTGCCGCCGCCCAGCAGAACATGCGGCTGATCTTGGCGAGTCGAGACGCTGTGGCGCTCGATACGATCGCGTCACTGATCATGCAGTACGACCCTGCAAGGATTCCTCATCTGGTGACGCTCCACAACGACGGATTCGGATGCGTCGATCCGAGCCGCGTTCGCGTGGAAGGGATCGAGCCGAGTGAGGTCCGAAAGCGGTTCAGCAGTCGCTTCGGCGGGACCGCCTTCTACAGGGACCTGTCAGCCCCCGGCGTGACGATCGAATCCTGCGCGATCGAAGGGGGCGTGCTCCTTCTCTCGCTGACAGCGGACGAGGACATCGCAAAGGTGGAGATCTCCATCGACGGCGTTCGGCTCGATCGGATGGTCGTTGGCGGCTTCGATGACATCCGACTCCCCCTCGGTGCGAGGGGGGCGGGCAATCATGCCGTCACGATCCACGTCTATGACAAGTACCTGAATCTCGCGGTGAAACAGATCGAGGTCGAGGCGGCGTCCTGAGTGCCGACGTGGTAGCTGCAGCGGCGTTCGAACAGTGTCGTTACTGCGCGGTGCAAAGCCACGTGAGAGGAAGGTCGCAACGTGCCGAGTTCGAAGGAGGATCGATCGATGCGTGAAGGACTCCGTGAAACGTGGGCCAGTCTGCGGAAGGCCGAGTCGATGCTCGTCCATGCGGGCATCCGGCTCCGCCCGAAGGATGCTCCGAGCCTCCGCGAGGGATTGGAGTCGATTGAGTCATCGCTCCGACCGCTCTTCTCTCGCGCCGCTTACGGCTTCGACCCCCGGCGGATCCGGGCGACTGACTACGCGGCTCGCTATCCGTTTTCGAGTGTGAGCACGATCGAGAAGCAACTCGAGTTGCTCGTCGACGCCGGCGTGCTCACCGGCCCCGATGGAGATGCGTATGCCCTGACCGATGAGGCGGAGGCGGGTCTCCGGTTGCACACCGATCGGGTCGGCGAAGCAATCGACCGGCTCGACCTCGGGGAGATCGACGAAACGCAGGTCCAGAGGCTCCTCGCCTACGATCATCGGATCCTTGGCGGGATCTGTGACAGTGTCGAGCGGGCGCCGAGCCCGATCTTCGAGCACCGGCTGAAGGGCGTGCATCCCGACTACGATCCACCGAAGCGCTGGCATCACTGGCAGCTCGCCTGGACGATGGTCGCCGCCCACGAGGACGCCGAGGAACAGATCCGGCGGGAGCGAGGAATTCCGCCGCTCGTCTGGTTCGCGCGGCACGAACTCTGGTTCTCGTCCAGACTGCCGCATCGAAGCCGAATGCGGGCGTGCGGGGGCTTGAGAGCAGTGGCCGAGCGGTACGCACCGCTCGAACACCCTGAGGCAGAGTGCCGTGCGGCGATCGAGACGATGCGCGCTCAGGGCTGGCTCGACGGCGACGGCGACGGCGACGAGGCTCGACTGTCCGGTGCGGAACTGACTCGGGCCGATCGGGACGAGTCCGAGATCGAGGCGATCTTCTTGTCGCGCTGGCCGGACCTCACGGATCCGGAGCTTCACGAGCTAAGGGGGATCGCCGATGCGATCAACCGGAGATGTGAGGAGCTCATGCGGCATGCCGACGATCGATAGGGGCGCGATGCCGGCCTCGATTCGCGAAGCGGCCGGGAACGGAGGGGAGTTTCGATGCGACGAGCGATGTGCGTGATCGCCGTATTGACGGTGGGACTACTCCCAGCGACAGGATGGGCGAATGGCGAAGCAGGTGTGCTGGCCCTGGTCCACGGTCTATTGATCGACGGAACCGGTGCGGAGCCGGTCGAGGACGGCGTGGTGATCATTCGGGATCGCAGGATCGTTGCGGTCGGATCGGCCTCGGAGATCGAGATCCCCGAAGACGCCGAGGTGCTCGACGTCGGAGGCGGTGCAATCCTCCCTGGGTTCATCAACGCGCACGTTCACGATGGGTACAGCGAGTCGAACCTCCGAGCTTGGGCGCGCGGCGGGGTGACGACGGTCCGGGATCTCGGAACGCAGTTCCGCTGGACGAGTTCCAGCGTGTCCGTCTTCGCCGACAGAGACCGGCTGAATGCCGATGTACGGAATGCTCGGCTTGTCGCGGCGGGTCCGCTCGTCACGACGGTCGGGGGCTACGGCGGCTACGCGGTGACCTCGCCGGAGGATGCGCGCGACAAGGTGAACGGGCTGATCGATGGCGGAGCGAACATCATCAAGGTCGCGATCGAGGACAACCTCCAAGGACGCCGCTGGCCGATGCTGACGCTTGGCGAGATCCGCGCGATCGTCGAGACGGCGCACACGCGAGACATCCGGGTGGCGGCCCACGTCTCCCGATCGGTCCACGTGGAGATGGCGCTCGATGCGAGCGTCGACGATGTGAATCACATGGCGGTCGACTCCGTCTCGGGCGGTCTGATCGCCCGGATGGTCGATCGTGGCATGGCGTGGGTGCCGACACTCGAACTGTGGGAGGGGGTCAGCCGCCGCTACGGTCTTTCGTGGGATCGAATCGCGGCGGGGAACCTCCTCCGCTTCGTCGAGGCCGGCGGAATCGTCGCGCTCGGGACCGACTACGCTGGCTACACGACGCCGTTCGATCTCGGGATGCCGATCACGGAGATTCGGCTGATGAGCGACGCGGGGATGACCCCGATGCAGCTCATCGAAGCGGCGACGCGAAACGCCGCGATCGTCTGCGGACTCGGCGACGACGTCGGCACCCTCGAACCGGGCAAGATTGCCGACGTGATCGTCGTCGACGGGAATCCGCTCGACGATCTGCAGGCCCTCGGATCGGTCCTCGTCGTCGTCCGCGACGGCGTCGTCATCCGTGACGATCGGTGAGTGTCGGCCGACCGTCCGTTGCATCGAGCCGGACTCAGGGATGCCGATTCACAGATAGATCACGATTCGTTCGAATGCCTCAGCGGTCTCTGGAGTGACGTGATCCGCTTCGCCACGTCGCTTCGGGAGTGAACCCGTTGGGTCAACTGTGAACGCATCACAGCTGGCTCGCATTGTGCCCACACGAGACACAACGAAGCTCCACGCCGGCACCATGCACGCGGCGTAGTCTCACTTCATCCTGCAACACCTCCGCCCGCAGGATTACGCCTCAAAGACGCTCGGCTTCTCCGGGAGCCGAGCGTCTGACTTTCACAGGAACGAGTTGCGTGCGCCTGTGTCTGTTGACAATCCCAACTCGGAACTAGTAGGATGTGCTCGAAAGAGGTGCGTCATGACGCGAACCGGATGGACGAACCAGCCGAACGCCGCTGACGCACTATTCATTGCCATGACGTAGACCGACTGGGTTCTTCCTTTGAAGCGATCGGTCGGTGAACCGAGAGCCTGAAGAGGCTTTCGGTTTTTCTTTGGGCGGAAGGATGGACGGATGCTCGTTGTCGACAGGCTGAGCAAGCGGTTCGGAGGGCTGAAGGCTGTGCAATCGTGCAGTCTGACGGTCGAGGTGGGGACGATCACCGGCCTGATCGGTCCGAACGGAGCCGGAAAGACGACGCTGTTCAATCTCCTGACCGGCTTCCTCAAGCCCGACTCGGGTCGCGTTTCGCTCGACGATCGGGACGTCACCGGCCTACCGCCGCACCGAGTCTTTCGAACGGGAATCTGCCGGACGTTCCAGATCCCGAAGGAACTGAAGGGGATGACGGTCGTCGAGAATCTGATGCTCGTTCCGCCGAAGCAGCTCGGTGAGACGATCTGGAATCCGTTCGTCCGCCCCCGGCGTGTCCGCCGTCAGGAGATGGAGATCCGCGACAAGGCCCTCGGGGTCTTGGAGTTCCTTGAACTGGCCGAGGTTGCCGAACAGCAGGCGAGCCAGCTCTCAGGCGGTCAAAAGAAGCTCCTCGAACTCGGGCGAACGCTGATGACCAACCCGCGGATCGTTCTCCTGGATGAGCCGGGCGCCGGGGTCAATCGGACGCTCCTCAAGCGCCTGGCGGAATCGATCCGGACGCTGCAGAAGGACCTCGGACTGACGTTCCTGTTGATCGAGCACGACATGGACTTCGTCATGCGCCTCTGTGCACCGATCATCGTAATGAGCGAAGGGAGCGTCCTGATGGTGGGCGATCCCGACGTCGTCCAGCGGGACCCGCGCGTTCTCGATGCCTACCTCGGAGGGCAGTATGTCGCGACTGACGATTGAGCGTGTGGTCAGCGGATACGCCGACATGGAGGTCCTCCACGGGATCGATCTCTGCGTTCCTGAGGGCGAGATCGTCACGATCATCGGCCCGAATGGCGCCGGGAAGTCGACCCTGATGAAGACGATCTTCGGACTCCTGAAGCCGACGGCCGGTCGGATCCTCTTCGACGAGGAGGACATCACCGGGCTGTCGCCCGATCGGGTGGTCCGCCGTGGGCTGGCGTACGTCCCCCAAGTGGAGAACGTCTTCCCCTCGCTGACGATCCAGGAGAACCTGGAGATGGGCGCGTTCATCCTGAAGGGGCACCTCCGGGATCGCCTGCAGCACATCTACGAGCTCTTCCCGGTCCTCGGCGATCGCCAGAAGGCGCGGGCCGGCAAGATGAGCGGCGGTGAGCGCCAGATGGTCGCGATGGGCCGCGCCCTGATGCTCGATCCGAGGTTGCTCATGCTCGACGAGCCGTCGGCCGCGCTGGCGCCCAATCTGACCGCGACGATCTTCGAGCGGATTGCCGCGATCAACGAGGCCGGGGTCACGATCCTGATTGTCGAACAGAACGCGAAGGAGTCGCTGAAGCTTTCCGATCGGGGCTGCGTCTTCGCCGGTGGCCTGAAGTGCTTCGAGGATTCGGGGCCGGCCCTGCTGGCCAACGAAGAGATCGGACGTCTCTACTTGGGAGGCTAGGAACCATGGACGCGCTGTCGAGGATCCCACAGCTGCTCGTCTACGGAATCGTGTCGGGGAGCATTCTGTCCTTGGGCGGCATCGGTGTCTCGCTGACGTACAGCATCCTCGGGTTCTCGAACTTCGCACACGGGGACACGATGGCCCTCGGCGCCTATCTGGCCCTCGCCCTCCTCCCGGTCATGGCGCAGCTGGGGCTTCCGAGCGGCTCGCTGGGGCCGCTCTCATTCGGATGGGACTTCGTGGCCTCACTTCTTCTGGCGGCTGTCGGCACGAGTCTGGCGGTCATCCTCCTCGATCGTCTCCTCTTCGCGCGCCTTCGGGACACCCACCGGATTACGTTGATGATTGCGACGGTCGGGGTCGCGCTGGCCCTTCGGAACCTGCTCCAATTCGTCTGGGGGCCGCAGCCGCACTACTACACGACCACCATTCAACGTGCGATTCTGATCCCGCAACTCGGCATCCGAATCAAGCCGGATCAGATCTTCATCGTGGCGGCGGCTGTCCTGCTCGCTCTACTCCTTCATCTGTTCCTCCGCTACACCAAGATGGGAAAGGCGATGCGCGCCACGTCGGACAACACGGCGTTGGCGCGGGTGACGGGGATCAACACCGAGCGGGTCATCCTCTGGACGTGGGTGATCGGCGCCTCGCTCGCCGCCGTCGCCGGGGTCCTGGTCGGTTTGGAGAACAAGTTCATCACCCCCGAGCTCGGGTGGCAGATGCTCCTCTCGATCTTCGCCGCGGTCATCCTCGGCGGGATCGGGAACCCCTACGGAGCGATCGTCGGCGGCCTCGTCGTCGGGATCTCGGAGGAGGTCTCGACGGCGTTCATTTCGACGGGCTACAAGCCGGCCGTTGCGTTCGCGATCCTGATCCTGATGCTCCTCATTCGGCCGACCGGCCTGCTCGGAAGGAGGCGGTGATGGAGCTGTTCATCGGCATCGTCAACTACCTCGTCTTTTTCGCCATCACGGCGGGCACGTACGGCGTCCTTTCGCTCGGCCTGAACGTTCAGTGGGGCTTCACCGGCCTGTTCAACATCGGCGTGGCCGGGTTCTACGCCGTGGGGGCCTATACGGCCGCGTTGGTCTCCGGGCCGCCGCCCGACGTTTGGGATGGGCGTGTGGTCGGAGGCTTCGAGCTCTCGTTCGTCGTCGGACTGCTTGCCGCCGCCCTCGTCGCCGGTGCCGTTGGATTCCTGATCGGACTGCCGACGCTTCGCCTCAGGGCGGATTACCTCGCCATCGCAACGATCGGCATCGCCGAGACGATCCGTCTGGTCTTGAAAAACGAAGCCTGGCTGACCAACGGCGTCTGGGGGCTGCAGCAGATTCCCTCCCCGCTGCACGAGCCGATCCATCAAGGGGCGGTCGGGTTCGTCAGAGCTCGTCCAGATCTTGCGCCGTGGCTGCAGGATCTCATCTCCAAGGCGTACAACTGGTTCTACCTGGCGCTCGTCGTCTTCGTGCTCGTCATCCTCTATCTCGCCATGCGACGCCTGGCCCGGTCTCCATGGGGACGTGTCCTCCGGGCGATCCGAGAAGACGAGGACGTTGCAGCGATGTCCGGCAAGAATGTCTTCGCGTACAAGCTCCAGGCGCTCGTCCTCGGCGCGATGATCATGGGGATCGGCGGCGCGCTGTACGCGCACTACGCGCGGTTCATCTCGCCGAACAGCTTCGAACCGCTTTATGGGACGTTCATCGTCTGGGTGATGCTGATCCTCGGCGGAACGGGGAACAACAAGGGAGCGATCCTCGGCGCATTCACCGTCTGGGGAATCTGGGCGGCGACAGACTTCATCACCGGCTATCTCCCGTTCACCGCGCCCCAGGCGGCCGCACTTCGGATTATCGTCATCGGCGTTCTCCTCGAGGTGATCGTCCTGGCCCGGCCGCAAGGCCTTCTGCCCGAGGTCAGACGGCGGCGGCACCTCCGCCGACCGAAGAAGACGGGGGAAGCGGATTCGCCTCCCCCGTGAGTTATCCATGCTCCGGAGCCTGCCTCCTGCGCTAGCCCGGAGCCTCCATCACGGTCACGACTTCGCAGCCTTCGACCTTCCAGACTTCGATCGCGCCTTCGACGTCGCCCGTCTCCTTGAAGTCGACCAACCCGGCTGCGCCCTGGTAGTTGATCTCTTTTCCGGCCTGGAGTAGCGCGACAGCCTTCTCCCACTCGTTGTAGTAGACGACCTCGCCGGGCGGGTTTGCCACGGCTCGAAGGTTGTCGCGAATCGTCACGCCGGACGTGTCTCCGCCTCGGACCATCGCCAAGGCGATCAGCATCACGGCATCGTAGGCCTTGTCGTAGTAGGGGATCGTGCTCGGTCCGTACCCACCGGCATCGTAGTCGGCCTCGAACTGCTCGGCCTTGAACCCGGCGGCGGCGACCGTCCCGAACGCACCCTCGAGTGGCCCCGGCTGATCAGCCGAGGCGCATGCCGGTCCCGGTGCGACGCCTTCGCCCTTCATTCCGTCGGCCATCAGGAACTGGCCCGTGTATCCGGCTTCCACTGCCTCGACGATCTGCTTGTTCCCGTCGACCGGATAGCAGACGAGAACGACCGCCTGCGGGTCGCCGCTCAGGAGCCGGTCGACCTCCCCACGGTAGGACGGCTTGTTCTCCTCGTAGGGGACGCTCTCGGAGACCGTCCCGCCCAACGACTCGAAGGTCGCCTGGAGAGTATCGGCCAGCCCCTTTCCGTAGTCGTTGTTGACGTAGATCACCGCGATGTTGCTGTAGTTCAGCAGCTTCGTCAGTCGTCCCAGGACGACACCCTGAACCTCATCGGAGACGACCGTCCGGAAGACGAAGTCGTTGTCGTCCAACGCAGGGATCGAGGGGGCCGTCGAGGCCGGCGAGATGAGCACGACCTCCGCCGGGATGGTCACGCTCGACACCGCCAGGGTCACGCCGCTCGAGAGGGCGCCGACGATCGCCGAGACTCTGTCGATCTCGACGAGCTTGCTCGCTGCGTCACGGCCGACGTCGGGCGACGTCGCGGTGTCTCGCAGTAGGAGCTCAAGCTGCCGGCCGAGGACGCCGCCGGCTGCATTGATCGTGTCGACGGCCATCTGCGCTCCATCGGCGATCGACGGACCGTACGGACCAAGAGCCCCGGTCAGCGACATCAGCGCGCCGATCTTGATCGGATCTTCCTCCGCCACCGCGATGCCGACGAGCATCGCAGCGACCACTCCCAGAACCAAACTCAGTTTCAGTCTCAAACGCATGTCAACCTCCAGATGTTCGATGTCCTTGCTGCTGTCTGCCCGTTTCGTCTCCTTGGCGATCACCTCCTTCCCTTCGTGGCGAGGCAAAAGAAAAGACCGCAGGCGGTTGCCTGCAGTCAGCGAAGCTCTGCACACGCGCGTCGTCCCTACGGAGGGCCTAGCCGAGTATGCAGAGCCTATCAATCATTAGCATATGGAGGTCGGCGCACAGCACGGTCTCGTCGGTGCGGTCACTCCATATACACATGATTGGGCCAGCATAGGACGGGCAACAGGCAATGTCAAGAGGTAGCAGATTCTGCCAGGGGAGGCATGAGGCCGATGGGCGTGCGTGCTCGCGAAGCTTTCGCGAGCAGGTTCTCGCCTAGGAGATGCTCGGCTTCACCGGGAGCCGAGCGTCCGTCTGTGGAAGGAAGCGGCGAACCGGTTGAGTACGAGGCGGCATTGCCGGTGGACGACTACTCTTGGGATTGACTGGTTCCGAGTGGAACCAGTATGCTACCTGCATCTAGTGTGATAGGTCAGCGCAAGTCACTTGAATCGAAGCGGAAGCGAGAGATAGGGAAGATGGCGTACGAAGCGGCCCGAAGCATGCAAGGCTGGGTGCGTCTGTGTTGCCTTCTCAGCTCGGCGATTCTCCTGGTTCTCCTCCTGGCCGGCCACGCTGTCGGGCAAACCGGGACCTTGCATGTCCATGTGGAAGAGGTTGGCGGGGCCGGGTTCGCCGCGGACATCAACGTCTACACCGTAGAGGGCGGAGTGCGTGACTATCTCACGGATTTCTCGACATCGTCTACTACCGGAGATGGCTCCAAGCAGCTCCTCCCAGGGACGTATGACGTGAGGATCGAGACGTGGCCTCAGGACAAGTGGTTCGAGGGAGTCGTGGTAGTAGCGGGGAGTGAGACGTCAATCAGCCAATCGTACGGACGAATCGTGGCACACGTCGATGAAGTTGGCGGAGCGGGGTTCGCCGCGGATATCAACGTGTACGAGGCTGACGGAGAGGTTCGCGATTACGTCGATGACTTCTGGACGTCGTCATCAACCGGCGACGGCTGGATGATCGTGCTTCCCGGGGTGTACGACGTGAGGATCCAGACGGAGCAAGCGAAGTGGTTCGAAGGACTGATCGTGGCTGCGGGCAGCGAGACGTCGATCAGCCAATCGTACGGCCGGCTCGAGGCGCTCGTCGATGAAGCTGCCGGAGCGGGATTCGCCGCGGACATCAACGTGTACGAGACTGACGGAGAGGTTCGCGATTACGTCGATGACTTCTGGACGTCGTCATCAACCGGCGATGGCTGGATGATCTTACTGCCTGGGGTGTACGACGTGAGGATCCAGACAGAGCAAGCGAAGTGGTTCGAGGGACTGGTAGTGGCTGCGGGCAGCGAGACGTCGATCAGCCAATCGTACGGCCGGCTCAAGGCGCACGTCAATGAAGCTGGCGGAGCGGGGTTCGCCGCGGACATCAACGTGTACGAGACTGACGGAGAGGTTCGCGATTACGTCGATGACTTTCGGACGTTGTCGTCGACCGGTGATGGCTCGATGATCCTGCTGCCCGGAACGTATGACGTACAGGTTGAGACAGAGCAAGAAATCTGGTTCGCGAGCGTGGCAGTGACTGCTGGTATCGAAACCGAGATCAGTCAAGCATACGGGCGTATCACCGTACACACGGAGGAGATCGCCGGGGCTCCAGTGCAGAGAAATTGCCACGTATACGCTCCCCCCGGGGAGAATCGCCAGCGTGTAGCCGATTTCAGCGTCTCACGCAACACAGGGGAGGGATCGGTGATCCTACTTCCCGGCACGTATGATCTTCTCATTGGTGGTCCTGGGTCGAAGTGGTTCGAAGGTGTGACGATAGCGGTTGGCGAGGAGACTTCCATCAACCAAGGGTACGGACGCCTAGCTGTGCACGCTGAAGATCCAAGCGGAACTCCAGCTGAAGCCCATGTGGAGGTCTGGGAGTCTGTCGGTGAGGCAGCGTATCACATATGGCACTTCTATACATCGCCTATGACGGGTGATGGGGAGATAGTATTGCTCCCTAGAAGCTATGATATTAAGGTTATCACTGCAACTCACGAAACTTGGTACCAGAGCGTTCAGATTGATGCGGGAGCGTTCACGTGGATACCGGGCGACTCGGTGACCAAGATCAGGATTCCCGAGTTCCTAGGCGAACAGCCCGAGGCGCTGGAGCTGATGGAGGGCGGTGAGCGAGTATTGACGTACGTCCTCGATGATGGCTATGGGAATCCACTTCCTGACACCTCGGTCGAACTGAACGCGACGTGCGTGCTCACGAACGACGAAGGCATCTTCTCGATCACCGTCGATGAGGCTGCTCTCGCGCAGTACGGCAGTCCGACCGGACAACCAAACACATATCTTTTCGAGCCTGTCACGGAAGTCAGTGGATATGCCCTGGCGGATCCGCCGGTCGTGACCATCAAGGTGGTCCCACGAGAGTGGCAGACGAAGTGGTCCGGCGGAGTTCGGCTCTCGGCCAGCGTGGCGGGGCTGAAGGGAATCGAGGGCGGCGGTTGCGAAATCACCCTCCATCATGACGACACGCTCACCATCGGCATCCGGTTTGAGGAAGGCGCAGGAATCGCGGCGAGCCTGGGAGCCAGCGTATCGCTTACGAGCAAACTCAAGCGGGGTGCTTCCCTCAGTTCGCATGTGCTCTTGACGCACGCCCAGGAGAACGTGTACCGCTGCGATGACCTCATGGATTCCAATCAGATGCTTACGTTCTCAGGGTTGATGCTCTGGTCGGTCCTGGAGCTGGGGAGCCGAACCAGCGGTTCCCAAGCTCCTTCTGATCCTGCGCTGGGTTTTGTTGCCGATGCGCTGCTGAATGTTGTCCTCCCGTGGGGGACCCATAGGACGGAGTACACGGCCGTTGGCGGGATCGAGGCCAAGGTCGAGGCGGCTGCAGATGTCCAGGGGATGGCGACCCAGACATTCTCTCTCCTTGGAGTTCCCAAGGACGTTCTCCCCTGGCAGTTCCTCGACACCGGTAGCGGAGCAGCGGCCGAATTGACGGCAGTGATCGAGCTTGGCCAAACGGAGTATCCCAAGCTTGGCGAGACGGCGTACTTCCTTACCTGCGGAAGCGAGCTCGATGGATACGTCGACCTTCCGCTAGATATCTTGTTCCCGCTGGATGCCCTCCTGGGTGGCCATGCCATCATAGTTGTCGACAGTGGAGGCGTGCTGGAGCTAGCCTACGAAATCTCGTCGAGAGACGGGGATGATGTTGTGGTAGATCGCTTCACGGTTCGTCGGGGGCAGGATCTGAATGTCAACGGGATCGACGATCTCGCCGAGGTTGTGTCGCATCACGCAGTGATGTTCACTTCTGAGGCCGTAGCTCTTCTTCTGGGCGCCGGATCAGCCTTGGCGAAGATCACCTTTCCGGGAGGCATCGTGGCACTCTTGCAAGAGCTCGAACGGGTTGCGTTGCAGGTAGGAGTCCCACTCGAGTACGAGACGGTCTGCTATCGCGACCTGGGCGACATCACACTGGATCCGAGCGTGATTGTCGGGCTCCTCGTCGAGAATGGGCTAGGTGCGAAGCTGACGCTAGAGAAGGAGACCGTGTGGCTCAAGGAGAGGGGAGTCTGGTTCGATAGTGTGAAGTACCCAATGGAGACGTATGGCTTCGACCCGGGATTGCTGGGAGATGCGCGCACGCTGTACCAGATGTGGCTTGATGCATCGGAGCCGCTTCGAGATGCGATCTGGTCGGGCATCGAGACGGGAGTCGAATACGTAGTGGAAGACATCGCCCCTCAGATTCCCTGGGAGATCTGCGCTGCAGCGGCATTCACTGGGGGTGGCGTCGCCGGTGGAGCGTGTGTGGCCTCTGGAGCAGGGGCGGCGATTGCGGGCGATGTCGTCGAGATCCTTGGCTGGGCCTCAGAGAGAGTACAGAGCAGCCAAGGGGAGCTGCAGATCCTCCCTGGCCCAAGAACGTCCCCAAGTGAACCAACCGAGTGGGAAGGGATCCTTGCTGTGGGAGGGTTCTTCTCGCTCTTCCCCCAAGGGGCCGACCTATCGCCGCCGGCATCACTTGCGTTGACTTACGAAGAAGTTGCGATCCCGGTTGGCTACGATGAGTCGGACTTCGGCATCTTCGAATGGGATGATGAACTTGGCAGCTGGCTACCCTTGCCGGCGATTCAGGATCCAATCACGAACACACTCAGTGCCGAGGTCTCATCGCTCTCGACCTATGTGGTCGGTATCGACATCGCGCCAGGAGTCCCGAGGAACGTCGAAGTGGGCGTCGGCGAATCCGCTGTCACGCTTTCGTGGACTGCCGATGCTGTAGTAGATCACAAGGGATTCCATGTCTATCGGAGTGCCGCGGAGACTGGCCCATTCGAGCGCCTTACGCAGGAGATGGTTGCTGCCACCACGTATCTCGACTACCCGGTTGCCTCGGGTGGATGGTACTACGCTGTGAGTTCAGTCGATGCTGCCGGCAATGAGAGTGACCCATCAGATCCGGTATTCGCGCGAGTCGGTTCCACGCCAGCGGTCTTCCGGGTCGATTCTCAAGAAGGGGTGTTCGCCGACCAGACGGTCCATGCTCAATCGTTCGAGTTGGGGGCTGCTGATATTGCGGAATGGGTGAGGGTTTCTGAGGATGTGGATCCTGGCGACGTGCTGGAACTCGATCCGAGCAGCGCGGAACGCTATCGCTTGTCGAGGGGAGTGTGCTCCTCGCTACTGGCTGGCGTTGTGACTTCGGTGCCCGGTGTGATCCTCGGAACGGAGATGTCTGAAGGGCAGAACGTGCGCATGGCCCTTGTTGGCATTGTCCCAGTGAAGGTCACCGATGAAGGTGGTGCGATCTCACCGGGTGATCTTCTCGTGGCGTCTTCAACCCCCGGATACGCTATGCGATGGGACGGTGCCGAGCCGTGCCAATGCGCTCTTCTTGGGAAAGCACTGGAGCCGATGACGCAAGAGTCAGGAGTGATCCTTGTGCTTCTCACTGCACACTGACTGAGGATCGGATGTCTGGATGAGAAACATCCTGACACTTGTCTCTACGCCCGGGAGGACTCTGAACCCCGGCTGTCCTTCGGATAGCTCATCAGTTTGCATCGATATGACTGCTGCAAACTCGTGGGAGTTCATCGCCTTCGTAGAGCGACCCCAGGACCGCTGGCCCTGAGGTCGCTCTACGCCCGGAGGGACTCGAACCCCCAACCCCCGGTTCCGAAGACCGGTACTCTATCCAGTTGAGCTACGGGCGCATTCGCGCTTCTGTGAAGCGCGGACGAGTTTCACTGCGTGAAACTCGTGATGGTTCTTTGCTTCGACTTCACGGCTAGGCGGGAAGCTCAAGAGCTCACCCACACGAGTTCGGCTTGCACGAACTCGTCCGTGCGCGAAGCGCACGAGGAGGAGCGACGGGACTCGAACCCGCGACCCCCAGGACCACAACCTGGTGCGCTAACCAGCTGCGCCACGCTCCCCATGTTGGTGCTGCTGTACGCCCGGGAGGATTCGAACCTCCGGCCAGCGGCTTAGAAGGCCGCTGCTCTGTCCACTGAGCTACGGGCGCGTTCGCGCCTCTGCGAAGCGCGGGCGAGTTCTCGCCGTTGCAGCGGCTACGAGAACTCGTGTTGAGTCTCTCTTGCCCTCAGCTCCAGCATCACAAGCCGAGTATCCAGCGCCAGTGTGCGTTTCAGGCGTCCTTCTGTCAATCCCATGTGTCGGGCGGCCCCAGACTGTCCAAGGGAGCCGCCTGGAGCGGAAGACGGGAATCGAACCCGCATCACTGGCTTGGAAGGCCAGGGCTCTACCATTGAGCTACTCCCGCATTCGGAGAGGCCGGATTCGAACCGGCGACCTCAGCGTCCCGAACGCTGCGCGCTGACCAAGCTGCGCCACTCTCCGTCTGGCCGTCGGCTTCGCTAGTCGATCGTCACGAAGCCCAGACTGCCGTCCCGCAGGACCGTCAGCGTGACCGTTGCGGCGTCTTCGAGCGTGGAGATCACGGCGTTCCAATCCTCGACCGTCGCGATCGGCTGATGGTCGACCTCAAGAATGACGTCTCCCTCTGCCAGACCGGCCTGGTCGGCACGGCTTCCTGCGGCGACGCCCATTATGACGACCCCGTCTGTCGAATTCAATCCGAGATGCCGCGCGATGATCGGTGTAATCGGGCCGACGGTGAGCCCCAGTTCGCCGACGGACTCCTCACCCTCCTCCGCTGCGCGCCCTTCGTAGGTTGCCAGCTCCTCCTCGCTCGGACGCTCGCCGAGGGTGACGGTCAGTGCCAGCTCCTCGCCATCACGGAGGACAACGATATCGACGACTGTCCCCGCGGTCATCCGGCCGATTTCGCGGTTCAGGTCCTCGGTCTCGCCGATCGGGATCTCCCCGACACGGAGGACGACGTCGCCGACCTCGATCCCGGCCAGATCGGCCGGGTCGCCCGGGAAGACGTGGACGATCAGAGTGCCCGCTTGACCCGCCTCGAGTCCATACTCCACGGCGAGCGCATCGGTGATCTCGGCATGCTGGACGCCCAGCCAGCCGCGGCTGACCCCGCCGAACTCGACGAGCTGCGGAAGGACGTCTCGAACGCCGTTGATCGCGATGGCGAAGTTGATCCCCTCGATGGCGACGCCGCGCGACGTCCCGCGGGCGATGATCGTGTTCAGGCCGATTACCTCGCCGAATGCGTTGACGAGCGGGCCGCCGCTGTTCCCCGGATTGATTGCCGCGTCGGTCTGGATCAGGTTGTTGAAGTTGCCGATTCCGCTCGGTTTGGCGATGTCCCGGTCGGTCCCACTGATGATCCCGAGGGTCACCGTGTAGGAGAGCCCGAGCGGGTTGCCGATCGCGATTGCCCAGTCGCCGATCTCGACGCTGTCCGAATCCCCGAGCTTGGCGGTGAGGAGTTCGCTCGTATCCCCAACCAGGCGAAGGACGGCGACGTCGAGGACGTCATCGGCGCCGACGAGGACGGCGTCCCAGAAAGTCCCGTGGATGTCCGTGACGCGGATCGTGTCTGCGTCGACGACGACGTGGGCGTTGGTCAAGACCAACCGCTCCCCGTCGTAGTCGATGACCAGTCCCGAGCCGACCGACTGCGTCGTCCGCTCCTGCGGTCCGAGGTCGAACGGATCGCCGAAGAAACGTCGAAACGTCGGGTCGTTGTAGAACTCGAGGAACGGGTTGGTATAGGTGACGGTCCCGGTGACGTCGATCCGGACCACGGCCGGTCCGACGAGTTCGATCGCCTGCTTGACCGCGGCATGCCCGGATTCGGTGATCGAACGATTGACGGTGGCTGTCCCCTCGGCCGCGTCCTCTTGAGCGAGGGCGACCGTCGGGGCGACGACGAGCTGCTTCTCCGAGGTCTCGATCCAAGCGAACGTGATCCCCGCGCCAACGACCAGCGCGGCGACCAATCCTATGATCCAAGTCTTGCGCATCGCTAGACTCCTCCTTTGTTTCAGCTCTCCATGAGGATTGCGGTACGATTATAGCTTGGGATGTGAGCGAGCGATGAAGAACCCAGGGCACGAACGTGGACCCGAGGTCGATTTGGGGGCAGTGGTGAAGGCGATCGCGGCCTTCTCCGGCGGCCTCGACAGCATCCTCGCTGCGGTCCTCGTAAGCCGTCTGGGCGTCGACGTGACGCTCCTTCATGTTCAGCATCTGTTCAGTGCGAATGAGGAAGGGCGAGCGCGGATACGCGCTGCAGCGGAACGGGTCGGCCTATCGCTGCGGATTGTCGATGCCTCGGCCGAGCATCTCGAGGTGATCCGAAACCCGAAGCACGGCTACGGGCGAGGGATGAACCCGTGCGTCGACTGTCGGATCTTCATGCTGAAGATCGCCAAGCGGGTGATGGAGGAAGAAGGGGCGCAGTTCGTCGTCAGCGGCGAGGTCCTCGGCCAACGGCCCAAGTCACAACACCACCGCGCCCTCCTTCAGGCGGCCGACGAGAGCGGGCTTGGCGCTCGACTCCTCCGGCCGCTGTCGGCGAATCTCCTCCCCGACACGCTCCCGGTGACGGAAGGCTGGCTTCGCAGGGAGGATCTCCTGGCGATCCAGGGGCGGAGCCGCGAACGGCAGATGGCCCTGGCATCAGAGCTCGGAGTGGTCGACTATCCGCAGCCGGCCGGCGGGTGCGTCCTGATCGAGAAGGCGTACGCCGCCCGGGTCCGTGACGCGTTTGCTCACGTCGGGCGGGAGAACGTCGACGTCGAGGCGTTCCGGTTGCTGAAGGTCGGTCGGCACTTCCGGCTGTCCGAACGCGCGAAGGCGATTATCGGCCGGAATGAAGGTGAGAACGGGATTCTCGAGGGGTTCGCAGCCGGCCGAACGCGGATCGAACCGGTCGACGTCATGGGGCCGATGACACTCGTCGAGGGAGAGCCGAGCGAAGAGGACCTCCTCCTCGCGGCGACCCTCGCCGCTCGCTACGCCGATCATGGCGATGGGGACAAGATCCGGATGACGATCGCGCACGAAGGCGAGGAACGATCGATCGACGCCGAGCCGATCGCAAGGGACGATCCACGGATCGCCGAGTGGCGGATTGGCAACTGAGATCACCGAGTGATCTCAGTTGCACGGCAGTTCGGGCAACTGTCCGCTCGAACTGCTGTTCGTTGTGATGGAGTCAGTCCGATGGCATCACGCGATCAGCGCGTACGCCTCTTCGCGTTGGGCCTGGTCCCCGTAGAAGCTCCCGCGGATCGCCGCGGTGACCATCTTCGTCCCCGGTTTCTTGACGCCGCGGAGCGTCATGCACAGGTGCGTCGCGGTGATCCGGACGAGGACGCCTTGTGGGTCGAGTTTCTTGACCAGTGCATCGGCGATTTGCGACGTCAGCCGTTCCTGCAGCTGCGGCCGGGCGGCGGCGACGTCGACGGCACGGGCAAGCTTGCTTGCACCGACGATCCTGCGGTCGTTCGGAATGTAGACGATGTCGGCCGTCCCGACGAACGGGAGGAAGTGGTGCTCGCAGACCGAGAAGAACGGGATGTCCTTCAGGACGATCATCTCCTCGTACGGTTCCTGGTAAAGGACCTCGAGGACGTCCGCGGGGTCCTGATCGATCCGGTCGAAGAACTCGGCGTACGTCGCGGCGACGCGCCGCGGCGTGTTGGCGAGGACCTCCGGATTGAGGCGGTCCTCCCCGATTGCTGCGAGGATCTCCTCCATTCCGCGTTCGATTCGATCTCGATCCATCGGTATCCCTCCCGTCGTCCAGAGCATAGATCACGTCCGGCCCTCCGGCAACAAGCTGAGTGCGCGTTGCGCGGAAATCCCCGCTCTGTCCACGGTTGAGGAAGGCGCACTGCTTTCCTACACTCTCGACTCGAGATCGATCAGAATCCGGAGCACCTGCATCACAGCGGGCGAGGAGGAACGGATGTCGACACCGACGGGATATCGAGTCATCGCAGAGATGGCCTACGAGCCGAACCGGCCGGAGCGAGGGTACACGGGAGAGACCCTCTACGTGAACGTGGGGACGGGCGCGATGGAGACGCGGCCCGTCACCGATCGGATGAAGGAGGTCTTCATCGGCGGGCGCGGATTCGGCCTGTGGCGTCTCTGGAATGCGGTCGAACCAACGACGACGTGGGACGATCCGGCGAACGAGATCGTCATCTCCTCGGGACCGGTCGGCGGAACGACGGCCTATCCCGGATCCGGGAAGTCGATCGTTGTCAGCCTCTCGCCGCTGACCGGCAACGTGATCGACTCGAACGCCGGTGGCTATTTCGGTCCCTATCTGAAATTCGCCGGGTGGGACGCGATCGAGCTTCAGGGGAAGAGCGACGAGAACGTCGTCGTCTTCGTCGACGGGAAGAACGGGCTTATCCAGCTCCTCGCCTGTCCAGAGACCGACATCAACACGCACGTCCTCGCCGAGCGGCTGATGCGGGCCTTCGCCGATTCGGACGCCCCGCGCGACATCGCGGCGGTCTCGACGGTGACGACCGGCGCCGGCGCGCAGAACACGCGAATGGGCTGCCTCAACCTGAGTTTCTTCGATCTGAAGCGCGAGGCGGTCCGCGTGAAGCAGGCCGGCCGCGGCGGAACCGGGACGGTCTTCCGCGACAAGCGAATTGCGGCGATCGTTGTGAAGAGCCCGGCGGTGAACGCGGCGTCGAACCGGCCGGCCGACGTCTCCCGGCTTCAGGAGGTCGGGAAGCGGATCAACAAGGAGATCCTCGAACTCGACGCCAGCCAGTGCGACATGCGCCGCGTCGGGACGGCGCACCTCGTCGAGATCATGGACGAGTACGATCTCCTTCCGACGCACAACTTCAAGTACGGCTCGCACCCGGACGCGGGGAAGATCGCGTCGTCGGTCTGGCGGGAGAAGTTCGGACAGAACATGCCCGATGGGTGCTGGCTCGGCTGCACGATGTCCTGTTCGCACGCTGTCGACGACTTCGAGCTGAAGACCGGACCGTACAAGGGCCAGAAGGTCCTCGTCGACGGTCCGGAGTACGAGACGGCGGCCGGTTGCTCGAACCTAGGCGTCTACGATCCGGGCTTCGTCCTCGAGGCCAACTTCTACTGCGACACGTACGGGATCGACACGATCTCGTTCACCACCGGCCTGGCGTTTGTGATGGAGTGTTTCGAGAACGGGATCCTCGATGCCGAGAAGACCGGCGGGCTCGATCTCCGATTCGGGAACGGCGATGCGGCGCTCGAGGTCCTTCACCAGATGGCCCGAGGCGAGGGGTTCGGCCCGATCGTCGGCGAGGGAATCCGTCGGATGAAAACCCGCTTCGCCGAGGAGTACGGTGCCGATCCTGGGTTCCTCCGGGACATCGGGATGGAGGCGAAAGGGCTCGAATACTCGGAGTACGTCACCAAGGAATCGTTGGCGATGCAGGGTGGTTACGGCCTCGCGCTCAAGGGGGCGCAGCACGACGAGGCGTGGCTGATCTTCATGGACATGGTCAACAACCAGATCCCGACGTTCGTCGACAAGGCGGAAGCACTCCACTACTTCCCGATGTGGCGGACATGGTTCGGGCTGGTCGGTCATTGCAAGCTCCCGTGGAACGACATCGAGCCGGCCGACAACGCCCAGACGGCCGAACCGGCGAAGGTCCCCGAACACGTCGCCAACTACTGCGAGGTCTTCGCCGGAGTGACCGGGACCGAGGTGAAGCCTGAGGATCTGATCCTCCAATCGGAGCGGGTCTACAACTTCCAGCGCGTCTTCGGCGTCCGGATGGGGTTCGGGACGCGCGAACATGACGCGATCCCCTATCGCTCGGCCGGTCCGGTGACCGTCGAGGAGTATGAATCTCGGGCCGAGCGCTACGACGGACAGCTTGTCGAGAAGGTCGGCATCGGCCCGGCCGGGATGAGCACCGAAGAGAAGGTCAAGGCGATGCGCGACTATCGCGAATCCCAGTACGAGCAGCTGATCGACGCCGTCTACAAGCGCCGCGGCTGGAATGAGGTCGGGATCCCGACAGTCGAGAAGCTGCAGGAACTCGGGATCGACTTTCCCGAAGTTGTCGAGGTCGTCCGGACTCGGCTGAAGTAGGCAGCGATCGGAGGCGGCATTGAAGCGGATCGGGATCCTCGGTGGCACGACGCCCGAGTCGACCGTCTCCTACTACCGCTTCATCACGCGGGAGTACGTCCGGCGGTTCGGTGACCACGGGTATCCCGAGATCCTGATCTACTCGGTGTCGTTCCAGCGCTACATCGGCTGGATGACCGACGGCGATTGGGGTTCCCTCGCGGACGGAGCGATTGCCGGGCTCTTGGCGCTGAGCGCTGCCGGGGCCGAGATCGGGCTGATGGCGACGAACACGTTCCACAAGGTCTTCGAGGAGGTAGCCGCAGCCGTTCCGATGCCGATGATCTCGATCCTCGACGTCGTCGCCGGCCGGCTCGCAGACCACGGATGCCACCGGGCGGGGCTGTTGGGGACGAGGATCACGATGTCGGATGCCTTCTACCCGAACCATCTGGCGGAGCGCGGAATCGACACGATCGTCCCCTCAGCCGAGGATCAGAATGAGGTCGATCGGATGATCTTCGACGAACTCGATCACGGGCTGATCGAGCCGGCGTCGAAGGCGTCACTTCTGGCGGTCGCCGGACGGCTGATCGCCGAGGGAGCGGACGGGGTCATCCTCGGCTGCACGGAACTGCCGCTCCTTCTTACGGAGGGGGATCTGCCTGTACCGGTCCTCGACACGGCGAGCCTCCACGCCGAAGCGGCGCTCGAAGCGGCGATTGCCTAGCCGGCGACCCCGGAGTTCTTCGGCGGCTTCGCGAGGATCCAATCCTTCTCGTGCAGGGGGAGCAAGATCGACTGGCTGAGGGTTTGCACCAGGAGTGCGACGGCGAGGGCGATCAGAACGACGCCGACGCTCGAACGGTCGACGAAGAGCATCGCCAAGCTGAGCGCGAGCGGCTGAAGCGCACCGCCGATGAATCCGTCGATTCCGAAGACCCGTCCGCGATGTTCCGACGGAAGGATCTGCTGATAGAGCGAGCCTTGGTAGACACGTCCGCCGGTGCATCCGAGTCCGAAGAGGAAGAACGCGATGAACGCGAGGATCGGGTCGAAGAACAGCCCGAGTGCGAGGAAGCCGAGCGCGTAGAGGATCTTGCCGCCGAGCCACATCTTCACCTTCGGCCACTCGGTTCCGATGCTCGATGCCAGCAGACTCCCTGCCAGCACGCCGCCGAGGGTCAGGCTCTGAAGGAACCCGTAGCCCTCCGATCCGAGGCCGAGGGCCGTCGCGACGAGCGGTGCCATGAAGAAGAGCGGGGCGAAGATCAGGCTCCCGACCTGACCGAGGAGGATGTGCCGCCGGAGAAGCCGCTCACGGACGATGTACCGGAGGGTCAGCCGGAGATCGGCCATCGGCCGCCATCGCTCCGACCTCGGCTCACTGGACGCGAGCCCGGCCGTCTCGGGGACGAGGAGTGCCGACGCTGCGCCGAACAAGTACATGATCCCGTTGAACAGGAAGATCGGTGCTGGTCCCCAGACGGCGAGGACGATCCCGCTGACCGCCGCTTCGATCAGGTTGTCGGTCATCCCCCATGAGCTGAGGAGGCCGTTGATCCGGACGAGGCGCTTCTTGTTCACCAGATCCGGGAGGAGCGAACCGAACGCGAAGTCGACCGGGACGCCGAAGGCGGACTCCCCGACGAGGTAGGCCCACAAGTGCCATATGCGGATGTGACCGGTCTGGGCGAGGGCGAAGAGGCCGAGACTGAGCAGCGCGAGACAGGCGTGAAGCCAGATGAGGGCGTTCCGTCGATTGAATCGGTCGATGATCGGTCCGGAGATCAGTCCCATCACCGCCGAGGCAAGGGTCCAGGCACCGCCGAGCCCGGCGAGCGATATCGCTTTCCCGGACAGGGATAGGCCGGTCCAGAAGATGGCAATCTGGGTGAAGATGTCGCCGGTGTTGCCGAGTGCGTACCCGGCAAGAAACGGCACGAGACGGCGGTTGGCCAGCTCGTTTCGCTCTCCCTGTGCCTCCGTCATACCCAGCCCTACCTATACGTGCCCAGATCGATTTCTAAGGGGTTTGCGGAATCTTACGGATACGGCCGGTTCAACTCAAGCAAAACGCCTGTGATTGAAATCCCAACCGCGTTTTGGTACAATTCGTCCGGGTGGTGAGATGGCCAAACAAGCGCAGAAAACTCCGGCCTATGAGGCCGATCAGATCAAAGTCCTTGAAGATCTCGAGCCGGTTCGCCTTCGCCCCGGGATGTACATCGGGAGCACCGGGCAGTCCGGCTTGATGCACCTGATTGAAGAAGTCGTCGACAACAGCATTGACGAGGCGCTCGTCGGCGAGTGCTCGGAGATTCACGTGACGATCCATGCTGACAACCGCGTCTCGGTCACCGACGACGGGCGCGGCATGCCCGTCGGAATCCACTCCGAATCCGGTGTCCCCGCCGTCGAACTGGTGATGACGACCCTCCACGCTGGCGGGAAGTTCGACAATAAAAGCTACCACGTCAGCGGCGGACTCCATGGAGTCGGCGTTTCCGTTGTGAACGCCCTCTCCGAGCATCTCTTGGTCGAGGTTCACCGCGAAGGGAAGATCCACCGCCAGGAGTTCGCCCGCGGCGAGAAGCTGACCGAACTGGAGGTTGCCGGCGAAACCGATCGGACCGGCACGACGACAACCTTTCTCCCAGATGGGGAGATCTTCGGGGAGATCAACTACAACATGCCGAAGCTGTCTCACCGGCTCCGCGAGCTGTCGTACCTGAATGGCGGCCTGACGATCATCCTCGAGAACGAGGCGGCCAGCGTCACAAGGAAGTTCCAGAACAAGGGTGGCATCGCCTCGTTCGTCGCCGAGCTGGCCGGGAAGAAGGAGCCGCTCCATCCGAAGCCGATCCACATCCAGGGGAAGGAATCTGGAATCGAGATCGAAATCGCGATGCAGTGGACCGGCGCGTACGACGATTCGATCCACGCATTCGCCAACAACATCAACACGGTCGACGGCGGGACGCATCTGACCGGATTCAAGAGCGCGCTGACGAAGTACATGAACGACTACGGGCGCGACAAGAAGATCCTCCGGAAGAACGATTCGAACCTTCGCGGCGAGGACATACGCGAGGGTCTCGTCGCGATCATCAGCGTCAAGATCCCGAACCCTGAGTTCGAAGGCCAGACGAAGACGAAGCTCGGGAACCCGGAGGTGGCGAGCCTCGTCGGCGGGATCCTCCAGGAACAGCTGACGCTCTTCTTCGGGAAGAAACCGAAGATTGCCCGAACGGTTATCGAGAAGTCGGTTGGCGCTAGTCGGGCGCGTCTCGCGGCGGCGAAGGCGCGGAAGATGGCGCGACGAAAGGGACCGCTCGCCGCGACGGCCCTTCCGGGAAAGCTCGCCGATTGCTCGAACCGCGATCCGGCGTCGTCGGAGCTGTTCATCGTCGAGGGGGACTCGGCCGGCGGGAGCGCAAAGCAGGGCCGAGATCGGAACTTCCAGGCGATCCTCCCCCTGCGTGGGAAGGTCCTCAACGTCGAGAAGGCGCGCCTCCCGAAGCTCCTTGACAACGCCGAAATCAAGGCGCTGATCACCGCAGTCGGAACGGGAATCCGTGAAGAGTTCTCGGTCGATCGGCTCCGCTACCACAAGCTGATCATCATGGCCGATGCCGATGTCGACGGAGCCCACATCTGCACGCTGATCCTGACGTTCTTCTTCCGCTATCTTCAGAAGCTAGTCGAGGAGGGCTACGTCTACATCGCGAAGCCGCCCCTCTACCAGGTGAAGAACGGGAAGAAGATCGTCTACCTCCATTCCGACGAGGAGCTCGAGGCGTACCGGAAGGAGCACAGCGGCAACCTGACGGTGAAGCGGTTCAAGGGGCTCGGCGAGATGAACCCGAAAGAGCTCTGGGACACGACGATGAACCCCGAGGATCGCATTCTGAAGAAGATCGAGATCCGCGATGCTCTCGAGGCCGACGAGATCTTCTCGACGCTGATGGGAAGCGATGTTGCGCAACGGCGGGACTTCATCTGGGAGAACAGCGACAAGATCACGAGCCTCGACATCTAGCCGTCCCGCGGTGCGCGAAACGGGATTTGCGAGGGGGCAACGATGAAGTGGGCGACGGCTTCGCTGATCATCCTCGTGGCGGTCGGTCTCGGACTCCGGGCGGCGACGTTCGGGGTTGGAATCGGCTACGAAGTCTCCGGTCTGGTCCTCCTCGGCGCGCTGACCGAGACGCCGATCAATCCCCTGATCGACATCCGCGCGCAGATTGGGTTTGCGACACCGGGCATCGCCGGGCTGATGCTCGTGACGATGGATCTCCTGGCCCATTGGCCATTCCCGCCGTTCGATCCGTATCTCGGACTTGGGATCGGCGCCGCGCTGACCCCGCCACCGTTCTCGACCGGATTGGTCGTCGAGGCGGTCGGCGGCACGCGGATCGCGCCACTTGACGTGGTCCAGTTCTTCATCCAAGCGCGGTACATCCTCCGCTGGTCAGGCGCCGGCTGGAACGCCGGACCGGTCTTCGAGAGCGGCCTGCTCGTCGAGTTCTAGATGGCCTGGACAATCGGCATCGTCCTCGGCGGGATCACCGCCCTCTGGATCGCCTGGAATCTCACCCTCGATGCCCTGTGGCAGCCGACCGATCGCCTGACGCTCCGCCGGATCCTCTTTCTCGCGGGGGTCCAGCCCGGCGAGCACGTCGTCGATCTCGGATGCGGCGACGGTCGGATCGTCGTGGCCGCGGCGAGGGAGTTTGACGCTCGTGCGACCGGAATCGAGATCGATCCGTTCCGAGTCCTTGTTGCGAACCTTTGGATTCAGATTGCGCGTGTCTCCGACCGAGCACGGGTGACCCGGGGGAACATGTACGAGGCGGATGTCTCCGACGCGGACGTGGTCGTCTTGTTCCTCTCGGCGACGGCGAACTTCCGCCTCCAGGAACGCCTCCGGCGTCAGCTCCGACCCGGAGCGCGGATCGTCTCGTACTATCACCCGATGTGGGGATGGCAGCCGGACGTCGTTGGGGAGGCGAGGGGCGGGCATCCGATCTACGTCTATCGAACGGGGGACGATCTTGGGCGCGTCGCTCGCTGAGCTTGCGGCGGCGATCGGGATCGCCCCTTCAGCCGGCTGGGATCGGATCGTCGTTGCGGGGATCTGCGAGGATTCCCGCCGCGTTCGACCGGGCGATCTGTTCGTCGCGATCCCCGGGGGGACGCACGATGGAGCCGACTACGTTGGCGAAGCGATCGATGGAGGCGCCGTCGCAGTCGTTTCGGAAGGAGCGGCAACGGCTTCCGTGCCGTATCTACAGGTTGCCGATGCGCGTTTCGCGCTCGCCGGACTCTCCGCCGCATTCCACGGCCGACCGACTGAGAACCTGTTCACCGTTGGCGTGACCGGAACGGACGGGAAGACGACCGTCTGCCATTGGATTGAGCATCTGCTCGGGCCCGACCGGACCGTCGTGATCGGAACCCTCACCAACGAATCGCGCGGGATGCCGGCGGTGACGACGCCTTCGAGTCGAGTCGTGCAACGGATCGCCGCCGAAGCGCGGGATTCCGGGATGCGGAATCTCGTGGTCGAGGCGTCATCGATCGGCTTGGAGCAGCATCGGCTCGACGCGGTCGACTTCGACGTCGGTGTCTTCACGAGCCTGTCTCGCGATCATCTCGATCTCCATGGCTCGATGGGCGCCTACGCACGGGCGAAGCGTCGGCTGTTCGAGGGGCTTAAGGGGACGGCACGCGCGGTGATCAACGGCGACGATCCGGCAGGGGCGGAAATGCTCGTCGGCTGCGAAGCCGATCCGCTGGTCTACGGCCTCGGTGTTGGGGCCGATCTTCGGGGGATCAATCCGATGTTCGAGGCGGAGGGCACGCGCTGCATCCTCGGCTGGGAGGGCGAGAGGGTTCCGACATCGCTTCCGCATCCCGGGGAGCACAACCTGCGAAACGGCCTCGCTGCTGCGAGTGTCGCGTTGGTCCGTGGCATACTGCTTCAGCAGATCGCAGAAGGCCTGAGGAGAGCGCCGACCCTTGCGGGGCGTTTTCAACGATTCGGCCGCTCGGACGGGGTGACCGCCGTGATCGACTTCGCCCATACGCCGGACGCGCTCGGGCGTGCACTCGAGACGCTCCGGAGGGGATCGGGACGTCTGACGGTCGTCTTCGGCTGTCCCGGCGCGAGCGATCGGGGAAAACGGGCGATGATGGGAGCAATCGCGGGTCGGCTCGCCGATCGGGTAATCCTGACGTCCGACAACCCGAAAGACGAGGACCCTGAGGCGATCCTCGACGAGATCGAATCCGGACTACGTGAAGCCGGCTCTGAGAATGAAAGGGTCATCGATCGGGCCGAGGCGATCGCGCACGCCGTCGGTCGAGCCGACTCCGGCGACGTGGTCCTGATCGCTGGGAAGGGGCACGAGACGTATCAGATCGTCGGAGACACGTTCGTCCCGTACTCCGATCGGGAGACCCTGGAGGAACTCGGCTTCGTCTCTCAGCCCTGATCGAAGGGCGATCGCTACGATGCGCTGCCGACGAGTTCCGCGACGAGTCGTTCGAGTTCGAGTTCGCGCGATCCCTTAACGAGCACGATCGACTCCCGCTTACCGCAGAGGGCACGAACGGCGGTGGCGAGGTCGGACCGCTCGACGATCGAGACCGCCCCGTGAGGGCGAGTCCGGCAGGCGGAGATGGCCGTCTCGCCCACCGGAAGGATCGCATCGATCCCCAGGTCGAGGGCGAGATCGGCGATCTCCCGGTGATATCGATCGGCCTCCGGCCCGAGATCGCGCATTTCGCCGAAGATGAAGACCCGCTGTGTGGCCTTGCGCCCGAGTTGCGCGAGCGCGCGGAGCGCGCCGGACGTCGACGCCGGATTGGCGTTGTACGTGTCGTCGAGGATCGTCCCGAACACGGTTGAGATCGATTGAAGGCGGTGCGGAACCGGCTGGAACGACTTCGCCCGCTCTTCGATCGTCCGCGGCGGAATCCCGAGGCGAGCGGCCGTCACCGCGGCGAGGAGGAGGTTCGACGCGTTGTGCCGTCCGATCAGCGGGCATTCGAGACGCATCTTGGGCTCATCGATGGCCAGAACGAGCGTCGGAACCTTCCGTTCGAGCCGTCCGCGGATCGCTCCGTGATCGAGACCGACCGGGATGACTCGCTTCGACGCGTCTTCCGCCCGACGACGGAGCTCCGGCGAATCGGCGTTGACGAAGGCGACGCCGTCATCCGCGAGTCCCTCGATGAGCGTCCACTTCTCGTCTGCGACCGCCTCGACCGTTCTGAAGCCACTGAGATGGCTCGGACCGATCGACGTGATCAGCCCGGTCTTCGGGGCGAGGATCGCTGCCAAAGCCGCGATCTCCCCCGGTCGCTCGGTGCCGAGTTCGAAGAGGCCGAGCAGCGCCGCCTCGGGCATCGCGAGGAGGGCCAGCGGGAGTCCGATCTCGGTGTTGTAGTTCTTCGGAGCGTTGAAGACTGCGCCGGGATCGGCCGGATCCGTGAGGAGATGTGCGAGGAGGGCGCGCGTCGTCGTCTTCCCGTTGCTTCCGGTAATCCCGACGAGCGTTGCGCAGAGGCGCCGCCGCCAAGCCGCTGCGAGCGTCTGGAGACCTGCGAGGGGATCGTCGGCGACGATCAAGTTCCGCGCGTCGCTCGGCGCGAGGTCGGGATCGCGGACGAGCGCACTGCAGGCGCCGCGGGCGAACGCATCAGCGAGGAAGGCGTGCCCGTCGGACTGCGCGCCGCGGAGGGCGACGAACAGGTCACCCTCCGCGACAGCGCGAGAATCATGGACGATCCGGACCGGCGTTGCGCCATCGTCGCGGAGGACATGCCCACCGACGATCGCCGCGATCTCGCCGACCGGGTACATCGTCTACCAGTTCGGCGTGCTCGGCGTCTCTTCCTCCGACTCGACCGTCGCCGGTGCATCGGTCAGCAGCGCCGTCGTCTCCCATTCTCCGTAGACGACGTAGCCGGGGAACTCGTACGCCACTTCCGTCACCCCGTACAGCGCGTCGGAATAGGGCGAGAACGGGTCGATCGCGAACAACTCGACGGTGAGCTGGCTGTAGCTCGGGATCGATTCGACCGCCTCGATCAAGTCGGCGAGGCCCTCGAACGTCGACGGGGTCTCTCCAGCTTCGAGATACCTGGGGCCGCCGTACGCTCGGACGACGATCGACTCTGCGAAGAGATTCTCGGGGATGACGATCTCCCCTTCCTCGACGCGCATGTCGCCCTGGTAGGTCTGCAGCTGGATGCGGAAGCGGACCGTATCGCCCGGAGCATAGATGAAGTCGTCGATTTCGAGATGGTTGATCTGGATCCCTCGGATGTCCTCGGTGATCGACATCGATGTGGTGATCTCCGTGATCTCCGGATCGGCGAACGGGTTGTACTGAAGGAACGAGACAATCCCCGCCAGCTGCCACGGCGGGTAGACGGCGATGTCGATGGAGCTGAAGAAGACGTCGGTCCGTTCCAGCGGGGCCGGCATCCCAGCGCCGTCGATCCGATAGGTCATCTCCACGGTCCCCGGGCCGACGCGGTCGAGCGTCCGATCGATCGCCGCGAAACCGGTCGAGAGGAGGAGCTCTGGGACCAGATGCGGTTCGTCGACCAGTCCGACATCGTAGATCTCCGCCATGTCTCGATCGAGATCGCTCACGCCGTACGAGAGATCGATCGTGTCGACGATCGGACCGATTCGTCCGCCGATCGCGGCGGTCCGGTCCTCGAAGATCGTCCCGATCACATCGCCGAGCGTTCCGAGCTTGAACGACGCCTCAAACGATTTCATCGTGTCGATGATCGAGATGGCGACCATCGGGAACTCCGATGCGCCGTGTGAGATGAACGAATGTCCGTACCCGATCAACGCATCCCCGTCTCTGTACGTGAGTGTCCCGAGAGATCCGATCGAGAGGTCACCGGTCGCCAGCGCGACGCCGATCGAGCTGCCCGGGCCGAGGGTGGTGACGTCGATCGAGGACGCAGCCGGCTGCATCGCCGCCATCGGCAGGAGGCTCAGTCCGAGGGAGGAGAGTCCATTGAATGCGGGTCCGACCTCGAATGGGAGGAAGTCACCGATCCAGCCCTCGGGGGCCGCTTGCGCCGTCGCTCCGTTCATCAGGAGGTCACGTGACCGTCCGGAGAGCCCTGCGGCGATCAGCGGCGTGTCGACCGGATAGGCGAAGATCGCCTCGGGCAGGGCGGCGACGATCGACGGATCCGGGGCGAAGAGACCGTCGACGAGCGCGACGTCGTGGAGGACGGCCGACGGATCCGGCTCGACGGCGAGTCGCGCCGAACTGGCGGTGTCGATGACGGCGAGCATCGGCTCGATCGGTGTGACGAGGCCGATGGGCGTGATCGCTTTCGACCAGTTCGCGGCGCGGCTGAGCGCGCCGATCAGCTTCCCGTCGATGTAGATCGGGCTTCCGCTCATCCCTTGAGCGATTCCACCGGACCGACCGATCGCTTCACCGCTCACGCGGACGACGATGAAGTCGGAAAGGGCGCCCGGGTGGTCGATGATCCCGAGGACTTCGATAGAAAACTCATCGATCACGTCCTTGGCGACGATCGTCAGGCCGATTCCGGTCATCCCGACCTCGATCTCGTCGAGGAAGAGGAACTCCGAGCGATCGTAGGCGTACAGGGCCGCGGATGCGGCGAGCAATCCGAGGCACAGAAGTGCGAAGATTCTTCGAGACACACGTCCTCCTTCGTTCTCGCAGAGCTGGACAGAGTATACCGCCGCGGTGTGTCGAACTTGTGGGCGCGAAGTGCGTCCGTGCCCTCGCCGTCTACTGAACGCCGCGGAAGAGGGCGCGGACGAGCATCATCACCGGGATGATCTCCAGCCGGCCGATCCACATGTTGAAACAGAGGGTCAGTTTGCTGGCGAGCGACATCGTCGGCTGGGTGATCCCGACCGACAGACCGACGTTCCCCTGGGCGCTCGCCACCTCGAAGACGACGTCGGAGAGGGTGTGCTCCTGCGAGACGGTGTGCAGGAGGATGACGATCCCGAGGCCGAGGAAGATCAGCCAGAGGAACGCGATCAGCGCGGCGTCCTCGAGGCGTTGTCCCACTTCGGATTCGTCGATCGTCGACGGTCCGATCCGGAACGGAACGATCGCTCTTCGCGGCGAGACGATCTTCCGGAATCGCCACTGGACGCCCTTCATCAGGATCAGCATCCGCATGATCTTGATCCCGCCGGCCGTCGATCCGGCCGCGCCGCCGATGAACATCGCCGCCGCGAGGAGGAGCTTCCCGGTCGAACTCCAGACGCTCAGATCGACCGATTGGAACCCGGTGCACGTGATCGCAGAGACGAGCTGGAACGTCGAGTGCCGCAACGCGCTGACGCCACCGATGACGAGGAGGTTCTCGAGTGTCAGCGCGGCGATGCCGATCAGCGCGATCGCCAGGAACCAGCGCGTCTGGAAGTCCTCCCACAGGACCTTCCCCTTCCCGCGGATCATCTCGTAGTGGACGGCGAAGCTGATCGCGCCGAGGAGCATGATCGGGATCAAGACGAGTTCGATCGAGACGGAGTTGTAGGACGCGATGCTGTTGTCGGTGACGGAGAACCCGCCGGTCGAAATCCCGGTCATCGCGTGGTTGATCGATTCCCAGACCGGCATCCCGGCGCCCCAGAGTGCGACGACGCTGATGAACGTGTAGAGGAGGAAGATCCACCACATCGTCCGGAGCGTCGACGTGACGCTCGGATGGATCTTCTCCCCGCGGGCCTCGGCGTAGTACAGGCTGTAACGGGCCGCGCCTGGCCTCGGTCCGGCGAGGATGGCGAGCATCAGAACGATCACGCCCATCCCGCCGATCCATTCGGTGAAGCTCCGCCACCACTGGAGCGTCTTCGGTAGGAGATCGGCGCGGGCAGCCATCGTCAGGCCGGTCCCCGTATATCCGGAGACGGCCTCGAAGAACGCGCTCGCCGGATCCCTGAAGTAGAGGAGCGTCTCGGACGCATTCCCCCCCTCGGCGGAGAGTGCAGTGAAGACGAACGGGAGCGATCCGAGCGCCGCGACGAGCAGCCAGCCGAACGCGGCGATGATCATTCCGTGCTTCAGCTCGGCCTCACCGGCCTTCCGGCACGGGAAGTAGAGGAGGGCGCCGAGCGCGAATGAGATCCCGGCAGTGATCCCGAGAGGCGCGAGCGCGAAGTGCTCCCCGAAGGTGAGCGGCACGATCAGCGAGATCGTCGCCATGATCCCGACGACGGGGACGAGAAGACCGAGGTCGCGGAGGATGATGTAGAGATCCTGCCGGCCGCGGAAGATGGAAGGACTCATCCGGTTAGCTTCTCGATCAGATCATCGCCGACCGGCTCGAGCGAGAAGAACGTGAGCACGTCGTTCTCCTCGACGACCGTGTCGTCGGAGGGGATCGACTGTGCGCCTTCCCGGTCAATGGCGAGGATCCGCATCGAGGTCGGGATAACCTCGCGCTTGACCGCGTCGGAGACCGATCGATCGATCAGCGGGGATTCAGCGGCGACCTGGAGGCGGAAGATCTGGGCGTCCTGAGGGAGCATGGCGAAGTCCTGGACACTCGGGCGCTTGACCGCGTTGTACAGGTGGTGGGCGACGACGTCCTCGGGATTCTCCATCACGTTGGCGCCGAGCTTCCGGAAGAAATCGGCGTGATCCTCGTCATTGACGATCGATACGATCGACGAGATCCCAAGGTTGGCCGCGATCGAGACGACCATCAAGTTCACCGCATCGTCGCTCGTGGTCACGATCAGGGCGTCGGCGCGCTCGGATCCGGCCTCCCGGAGGGTCTCCGCCGAGGTCGCGTCCCCGGTCAACACGGTGATATCGTATCTGGCGCTGATCTCCCGCCCCCGCTCCGGGCTGGAATCGATGACGACGACGTTGTTCTTCTCCTTGACGGAAAGGTCGATCAGGCTCGATCCAATGCTCCCTGCGCCCACGATGATCATGTACATGTGAGGCCCCCCTTGGCGGGAACGATGGTAGCATAGACGAAATCCTGGGTCAAAGGGGAAACTTCGCGAGAATCTGCAACGGAAACGGATTTCTGTTGAGTGAGGCCGATCGGCGGACTACAATCGCTCGTTGTCATGATGAGGGGAAGGTCAAGCCGGACGATTGCCTGCCTGAGCGCGCTTGCGCTCGCCATTCTCGTTTTGAGCAGCTGTGCGCTCCTCCAGCCGAATCGTGCGCCGACTGCTGCGTTCACGGCGATACCTGACGAGGGGTACGAATCACTCGACGTCGTCTTCGACGCGTCGGCGGCGATCGACCCGGACGGCGATGCTCTCACCTACGCCTGGACGTTCGGCGATGGAACGACCGGAACCGGCGTTCAGGCGACGCACACGTACGCGAACGCCGGAGCGTACGATGTCGTCCTCCGGGTCACCGATCCCGAGGGACTCGACGATGCGGCGATCGCCACAGTCGAGGTCCTCGAGGTCCCTGAGGGTTCGATCCTCCGTCGGTACGCCTGGACGTGGGACGGTGCGGGGCAACGTCTCGACGCCCTCCTCCCGTGGAGCCTCTACCAGACCTATCGCGGACAGCTCCGAATCCCATTTATCGACAACTACGATTATGGCGCCTTTGTCGACGATCCACGCGACGATCCGACGCTCGAGGATCTGGCCGATGCCCTGGCCGCTCTGAGCGGCTCCGGAGATCTGGCGTTCGCCGAGAACGCGCTGGCCTTCGTCCAGGAGGCGATCGCCTACGAGGCCGACCCGCCGGCCATCGAGTGGCCGCTCTACCCGCTCGAGACGCTCGTCGATGGCACCGGCGACTGCGAGGATACGGCGATCCTCTACGTCAGCCTGCTGAAGGCGCGCGGCGTCTCTTGCCGGCTGGCGTTCGTCGACACCGATGGCGACGGATCCCCGGACCACGTCCTCGCCCTCGTGGCGGTTGGACGATCGTTCGTGCAAGGATCCGGCATGACGGTGTTCGAACTGGACGGAACACGGTATGCTGTCGCCGAGACATCCTCCGGGTCGATCGATCTCGGCGTCGATCCGTGGGATCTCGAGATCGAGGATTTGATCGACCTCTGGCCGTACGACTGAGGCCCGCGAGCCGAAGGGAGGGCGCGTGGCGAACCGCTGCCTGATCGACCCGACGTCGCTCTTACGTTTTGACTTCGGCACGCATCATCCGTTCAAGATCCACCGGCTCGGGCTGACCTACGAGCTGATCCGCGCTTACGGGCTGATCGATCGCCCGGATGTCTACACCCTTCCGCCGCGCGAGGCGACCGAAGACGAGGCGATCTGCTTCCACTCACAGGGATATCTGGAGACGCTCCGCGTCGCGAGCAGCGGGATGTGGGTTCCGAACCTGTTCGCCCATGGTCTCGGCACGTCGGACAATCCGGTCTTCCCGGACGTCTACGATTGGGGGATGTACGTCGCTGGTGCGTCGATCGTCTGCGCCGAGGAGATCCTCGCCGGTCGGGCGTCCCGCGCGTTCAATCCGGCCGGCGGCCTCCACCACGCGATGCCCTCGCGTGCATCGGGCTTCTGCCACATCAACGACATCGTTCTCGCGATCCAGACAATGGTCGATACCGGGAAACGCGTCGCCTATGTCGACATCGACGCCCATCACGGCGACGGCGTCCAGCACGCCTTCTACACGAGCGCCGACGTGCTGACCGTCTCCGTCCATCAGACCGGCTACACGATCTTTCCGGGAACCGGCTTCGCCGAGGAGATCGGCCAGGGACCCGGAGAGGGGATGTCGGTCAACGTGCCGCTCGATCCGGGCGCCGGGGACGAAGCCTACGAGCGGGCGCTCGACGAGGTGATCCTTCCGGTCGTCCGCGCGTACGCCCCGGACGTCCTCGTAACGCAGCTCGGCTCCGACGCCGTCGTCGGTGACGTCGTGGCGAACCTCCGGATGAGCCTCCGCCAGTTCGAGCGGAACGTCTGCGCCTTCCGCGATCTCGGCCTCCCGTGGATCGCCCTTGGCGGTGGCGGCTACGACGTCAGCAACGTCGTCCGCGCCTGGACTCTTGCTTGGTCTGTCATCACCGAAGTGGAGCTCGATGACGAGATCCCGCCGGAGTGGCTCACCTCGGCGGCGCGGTACAACGTGGCGATCTCCAAGCTTCGCGGAAACATCGATCGGACGCCGACCGACGCGTCCGTCCTCGAGGACCTCGACCGGACCATCTCCGAACTCCGCGAGACAGTCTTTCCGATTCTCGGCGTAACCGAGTAGACTACCCTCCCCGTTCGACGCGGAACCCCGAACGAAGGAAGCCAGCGATGACTCGATCGAAGGAAGCAGTGCGCGAAGCGGAGCTCCGTCCGACCGTTCAGGCCCGGCTTCCCGACGGGCGGGTCTACGATGTCGAACGGGACACGCCGCTCGCCGAGGTCTTCCGCGTTGCCCATCCGGACGAAGACGATCCGGTCGTTGCGGCGGTCGCCGGTGATCGGCTCCGTGAGCTGGCCTGGCCGGTCGACCGCGACGTCGACGTAACGCCGATCTTCCTCTCCGATTCGGACGGAATGCAGATCTACAGCCGGAGCCTCTCGTTCCTGCTCGTTGTCGTCGTTTCCCAACTCTTTCCTGACGCGCAGGTTCGGATCGACTACTCCGTTCCGCACGGCGGCTACTTCTGCCGCGTCGAGGGGCGGAAGCCATTCACGGCGCGAGAGCTCGCGCGGATCAAGGGTCGGATGGACGGGCTGGTCGCCGAGGATCGCCCGATCCGGCGGTTCCGCTGCTCGCTGGAGGAAGCACGCGAGATCTTCACTTCCCGCGGCGAGCTGGAGAAGGTGCGGCTCCTCGAGGCACGGGACGTCGACCATCTCCATATGTACGCCCTCAACGGCACCTCCGACTACTTCTTCGGGTACATGGTTCCGTCGACCCGCTTCCTGAGGGTCTTCGGGCTGGAGGTCTTCGCCGACGGGTTCATCCTCCGGCTCCCGCGGCGGGAGGAACCGACGAAGCTTCCTCCGCCGCAGAAGTTCAAGGCGCTCCGCGATGTCTTCGACGAGTACGGCGAGTGGCTCGGGCTCCTCGGGATGCGCGACGTGGTGTCGCTCCACGAGGCGATCCGATCCGGCCGGATCGAGCAGGTCGTTCTCGTCGCCGAGGCGCTCCACGAAAAGCGGATTGCCGCGATTGCCGCGCAGATCACCGAACGCCGGAGCAAAGGCGTCCGGCTCGTCTTCATCGCCGGGCCCTCGGCCTCCGGGAAGACGACCTTCTCCAAGCGCCTGGCGATCCAGCTCCTCGCCGACGGCCTCAGCCCGTACCCGCTGGCGATGGACAACTACTTCCATCCCCGCGACGTTCTGGCCGAGCGGTTCGGGGACGAGATCGATGTCGATTCCCTCGATGCCGTCGACGTGGCGCAGTTCCAGGAGGATCTTCGGAGGCTCGTCGACGGAGAGGAAGTCACCCTTCCGCGATTCGACTTCCACACCGGCACGCGGGAGGAAGGGCCGACCGTTCGACTGACAGAAGACCAGATCATCCTCGTCGAGGGGATCCACGGACTGAACCCACGGCTGATCGCCGACAGCCCGCTCAAGTCTTGCTTCCGGATCTTCATCAGCGCCCTCACCCAGATCAATCTCGATATGCACAACCGCGTCTCGACGACCGACACGCGGCTGATCCGCCGGATCGTCCGCGACGCTCATCACCGCGGCTACTCGGCGGCGGAGACACTGGACGTGTGGGAGAACGTCCGACGCGGCGAGAAGCGGAACATCTACCCGTACCAAGAAGAGGCCGACGTGATGTTCAACTCGGCCCTCAGCTACGAGCTCGCCGTCCTCAAGCCGCTCGCCGAACCGCTCCTGCTTCAGGTGCAGGAACCGCGGCTTCGGATCGAGGCCGAGCGGCTCCTCGCGCTCCTCTGGTGGTTCGATCCGTATTCGACCGAGAACATCCCGGACAACTCGATCCTCCGAGAGTTCACCGGCGGCTCGAACCTCCGCGACTTCACGCCCGTCCCGCACGGCCTCTGGGGTGCGTCGAGCTACGAGGATCGGGCGAGCGTTCCGGAAGGAGAATCGTGAACACGCAGCAGTTGATGGAGATCGCGCTTGAGATGGCCGGGCTCGACGAGATCCCCGGGGACAGCGCGATCCATCGTCCGGGCGATGAGATCGAGCGGATCCTCTTCGGGATCGACCTGAAGGCTCCGGAGCTGGTGATCGCGTCGGCCCAGGGGTACGACTGTGCGATCTCGCACCACCCGATCGGTGGGAGTTCGACCCTCCGGTTCCACGAGGTCCTCGAACGGCACATCGATCAGATGGTCGGCGCCGGGGTCCCGCAGAACGTTGCCGAGGAGACGATGAGCGCGACGATCGAGGAGCGTCGGATCCTCAGTTCGATGACGAACTACGATCACGATCCGTCGGTCGCCGAACTCCTCGATCTCCCGTACGTGAACATCCACACCCCGCTCGATGAGATCGGCCGTCGACGGATGGCCGAGGCGGCCGCCGATCTCCCCGGGGACGCATCCGTTGCCGAGCTGGTCGACCGGTTCTACGAGACGGTCGGCGAGTTCCGGAACGCCGCGACCGAGATCGAGGTCCGGGTAGGGAAGCCGGAGAACCGGATCGGGAAGGCCGTCGTCTCGCACGGGGCCGGAACGAACGGCGGGTATCCTGTCGCGAAGGCCTACTTCGATCACGGGATCGATACGGTCATCTACATCCACTGCCGACCGGCCGAGGCGAAGAAGCTGATCGACGAGTTCGGCGACTCGAAGAATCTGATCGTCACCGGGCACATCGCCAGCGACTCGGTCGGGATCAATCCGTACGTCGACCGACTTCGCGCGGAGGGGCTTGACGTGACGACGTTCAGCGGGATCATCCCAGCCTAGTGAAAGGCTCCGAAGGAGACTCAGGAGGCCCCATGCCGTTCACCGTTGCCACTTGGAACGTCAACTCGATCCGATCCCGACTCCACGCGCTCCTCCCGTGGCTGGAGAGGGCCGCGCCGGACGTCGTCTGCCTCCAGGAGACGAAGGTCCAGGATCACGACTTCCCGATCGATCCGATCGAAGCGGTCGGGTACCATGCCGCCTTTCGCGGGCAGAAGTCGTACAACGGCGTCGCGATCCTGTCGAAGACGCCGATCGAGAACGTCCGTTCCGGGTTCGACGATGACGGTCCGGCCGACGAGGCGCGGCTTCTCGTCGGCGAGGTGAACGGGATCCCGATTGTCAACACCTACGTCCCGCAGGGGCGCGACCCGGAACACGAGATGTACGCGTACAAGCTCGAGTGGTTCGAGCGCCTCCGTGCCTACTACGAGTCTCACTTCTCAGCCAACGAGCCGATGCTCTGGCTGGGGGATCTCAATGTCGCCCCCGAGCCGATCGACGTTCATGACCCGAAGCGCCTGATGGGGCACGTCTGCTTCAATCCTCTGGTGACCGAGGCGCTCGAATCGGTCAAGTCGTGGGGCCTCGTCGATCTCTTCCGGAAGCATGTCCCGAAACCCGGGCAGTACACCTACTACGACTACCGGACCAAGGACGGCGTCGCCAACGGCCGCGGCTGGCGCGTCGACCACATCCTCGCGACGAAGCCTCTGGCCGCGAAGTCGATCAACGCCTGGATCGACCTCGAACCGCGCCTCGGCGAGAAGCCCTCCGACCACACGCCGATGGTGGTGGAGATGCGAATCTAGAGGGCGACTGGTCCCCCTAGTGGACTGGTTTCGGGCTGCGAACTAGCGTGGGTCTTCCGTCCTCTACGACTCCCCGTAGGGGACTACTTTCGAACTCGACATGGCTTGATGATCCCTTCAACACTAGCCGGATTCGACTCTCGCTAGCTGGAGGTGGCGAGTCTGAATAGAGAACCTTCAGGATCACCCTCGCCGCTGAGGATGGCAGCTGTATCATACTCCTCAATGATCTCTCAAGAAGGGGGCGCGGGTGGCTGTACACAAGTGGTCAAGCGAGGACCTGGACAAGGCACGCAGGCTGCTGGGGATAGAGACCGCAGAGGAGTTGGATGAGGCAATAGAGAACTTCCAGGCTTACCTCTCGGTTCTGCGGGAGTGCGACAACCGCTTTCGTGAGCGGGATGACGAGGCCCCTGAGTAGATCTCCCGAGCCGCTGGATCTCTGGATCTGGCCAGCACCGGACGAGCCTAGAAGCTGGTGTGCGATGAGGGATGGGTTTGCCTTCGGCATCCGTTGCTGATGGACATCAACGGCTGGATGGGAGTTGTGGACGGGTCTGCAGCTTGTAGCTCCGCTTCTGAGACGACTTCAGGGGCTTAGGTTAGCAGGCTTGGCGGCAGAATGCAGGTACTCCTTCATGGGCCAACCAATCGACATTAGAATGGGGCATCATGCCAGCAGAGTCGAAGGCGCCAAGACGCATTCTCGCAGTCGGCTGGGGTGACGTATCTAGACGCTACTGGGGCGTGCTCAAAGAACGCGTGGATGCTGGGCAAGTCGAGGTATCTATTGCCGAGTTGCCGGACATAGCGCGCCAAGCCCCGCAGCTATTCGTCGAATGGGCGAGCCCTGAGCTGGATGCACATCTGAGCTCTGGCGAGTTTGACCTGGTTCTCGTTCTCACTCCCCCCACTCGGCATCACGAGGTTGTTGAAAGGTGCCTTGGTCTAGTTCGAGACGTGCCGAAGTCCTGCACGATCCTCGTCGAGAAGCCACTAGCACTTGGCGTCGAGGACGCGCACGACGTTTCTAGACTCATCGAACTCGGCACACAGAGATCCTGTCAGCCTCACGAAGTCGCCTGTGTGGATCACTACACCCTGAAGCCTGTAGTGCGGTTCTTCCGATCGCACAGCCAGGAACTGCTCTCCGATATGGGAGCAGTCAGGCATCTCGTGTTCACTTCGATGGAATCGAGAGAGCTCCACGCCTCAGAGTCCTTCCGTAGCGGCTATGCGAGGGAACATGCTGTTCATGCTTTCGCGGTCATCGATACGTGTCTTCCGATTCTTCGCGGGCACAATATATCGCATCAAGCAACGGATCGCAGGCGCTTCTGGCGCTATGCGAGCCTCTCTGAGGAAATTGACGGGGACTCTGCGTTCGATCTTGAGTGCTGGCTCGACAGCGAGATTCGGCAATCGCAGTACCTTGCGGAGTCAGTTCATCTGGAGCTGATCGGCGGGAAGGGTCTAGATCGTGATGAGAAGGCCCTCGTGGTTGAGTGCGATCGCGGATTGATCAAAATGCGATTCGACGAGGAGACCATCGACCTGCAGGGCCGCTTAGGTCCAGACACCCGACTGTACGATGGACGCAGCAGCCCAGAGATTCCGGCATACCGTTTTCTGCTAGCTCACATCCTCGACGGCAAGCCCATTGAATTGGTCACGCGGCCGATTGCCGAGGCTGCCAGGGACGTCGAACGTGTTGCTCATGCGCTTGCCGACGCCGAGTATGCTGGTGACTACGGAGTTGGCACGTGCCCCTTTTGACTGAGCACAGGATAGATCTCTCGAGCCTATAATCTCAGCATGGCCACTCCCTGCGTCATCCTATTCGTCTTGGACGGCCTACGCCGTGATGCAGTGACTCCATCGACGACACCGTTCCTCCAGAGCCGGTGCGAGCAGGGCGTGTCGTTTGAGGGGCTCCGATCTGTCTTCCCCTCATCCACGCGCGTCTGTGCAGCGACTGTGGCTACGGGAAGCCATCCGGGTGAGCACGGGATCACTGAGAACGAGATGCTGGTCGAGCATCGCGGACAACGAGATATCGTGTCATGCGCCGATGCCAGCTACCTATCCAGGCTTCCACGCCATGCCACAGGCACAATCCTTGAGAAGCCAACTTTCGGGCAGAGGCTGGCGGCCGAGAAGAAGCGCTTCCTCTCAGCATGCTCCGGCTCAAGCGGGACCACATACCTGACAAACCCTGCCGGCATGGGTGCTTGTGTGAACTGGGAGACGGCATGGCCCGAAGAGGTGCGAGCGGAGATCGCGAACAGCGTCGGCTTCCCTACCCATGGTTCGTCCACAGATGCCAAGAACGGCTTCATCCTCGACGTAGCGACGCAGGCTTTCGAGCAAACTCAGGCACCTGATGTTTGCCTCTTGTGGTTCACTGAGCCTGACGAGGCTCAGCACACGTATGGTATTGGGTCTCCATCGGCGGTTGATCAGCTCCGCCTGCTCGATCAGAGGATTGAGGCATTCCACGCTTGGCTTCTGGTTCGATTCCCCAGGCGTTCCTTTGTGTTCGTAGCGTTCTCTGATCACGGTTGCGTCACACCGCTCGGCGAGGTTGATCCGATCAGTGAACTCATAGCGGCTGGTCTGAAGTCGTCGACGGACTCACAGGACGTCTTGTTCGTGAGCAACAGCTTCTTCTTGGCAGACGATGCCCTAGTCTCTCCGCTGTCTAGGTTTCTCGCCAACGCGGATTGGGTCGACCGCGTGTTTGTGAGAGATGACGTATGGAGGGATGAACTCCCCGTTTCCAGACTTTCGGATGCGAGGTGCAATCACCCAAGGGCTGCGCAGATCATGGTCTCGTATTCCACGTGCTCAGATCCCTCAGACTACGGAGTACCTGGAGCCTGCCGGATAACAGGGAATCGATCGTCGCACGGGTCTATGAGCGACTATGAGATGAACGTGCCTCTTTTTGCTTGGGGAACCGATATCCGGACCCCAGCGAGGAAACACGTGTCAGCCGATCTGACTGACATCGCACCTGCCGTACTTGCGCTGCTCGGAATCGGAGCTGATTCGCCCGGGCGTCTCCCCCTTCGCTCACTCCTAAGGACCGACTAGAGTCTCCGAACGTCCTCGTCGGTCGGATACATGCAGTCCCGGTTCTGAATCCTGTAGACGTAGGATCCAGCGGCCAAGTCGCGGATTCGCCTCAGGCTGCCAGGTGGAGCCGCGGGGGCCGGGTCCGTTAGCTCTTTCAGAAGGCCAACAATTGCTGCCTGCGTCGCGCGGGCGGCGCAGTTCGTCGTGCGATCGTCGCGGTCGTAGTGTGGTATTCCGTTTGCTCCACAAGCATCCGGTGGCAGCCCAATGCCGAGCACAATCACAACCTTCGGGCCTGCCGCACCAAACACTTGGGCGACATGGAATCCGCCTACAGGGTTCTGAGCAGTAGCATGTTGCGAGATTTCGGCTCGGAGGGCAGCTACGTCGGCCTGAAGTGTGCCCACTCCGGCAGGGAGCCCTATCAGCCGCCTCGCGTAGTCATTCTGTTCCGGTGTTCCGATGAGTACAGTTTCCTCTGCTCCCGTGAAGAACTCCTCAATCTCAGGGTCGGTGGGCTCTCCAGTAACAACATCCCAAACTGAATCATCTCGGGTCTCGATCGCAACGTCTTTAGCCAGTGAGTACCGCACAATCAAGTCGATTGCACGGCAAGCCTCGGAAAGCTGGATGTGGTCTTGAAACGCCTTGTGTGCATCTCTCTCCGCTTGATCCTGATAGTCTCTATGGGCTCGTCCGATGACAATCCGAGTCGTTGAGCCAGCAGCCGGCGGCGGACCTGGCGGTGCGTTTGGATCAACTGCCTGGGGAGCATCGCGGTTGAACCCTGCGGCGAGGTTGCCGTGGTCCTGCAGGAGGACCTGCGGGTCCGCACCGTCGGCAGGTATGGCAAGCCGCGTAATCGCAAATGGGAGAGACAGCCTGTTTGAATACCAGTAGGTCGTCTGCAATGGCTCACCCTGCAAGTCGGCGGCGGAGCGTACAGCCAAGTGGGCGAAGACCTCACACGATGCCTTAGTGCCCTCTCTATGGAGGCCAGCCAATACCACCTGTACTGCGCGCCCGGTCCAATTCGGGTCGCCCGCACACCTATGCCTCCTTTCGCGAATCCGATTGAGGACTCGTCGTGGAAGCCATCTTGGCTCAGCGCAACAGAAGAGGAGCCCCGTCCTGTCCATCGCTTGCTCGGCGTTCTCATTTTCCCAGAATACCTGGAATGATCGCTTGGTTCTTGCGAGGATCACCTCTGACGTGCTGAGCGTGAATCGAAGGGGCGGATAGCCTCCCCAGAAGCGTGAGTACGAGCGTACTATCTCAGCAGACAGCGGATTCGTGTCGCTTCCGCCAGCGCAAACAACTGACCGCCCTCTGCGCTTGACCTTCCCTTCAACCACAGAGACCCCTGTTGCACCGAGTGGATACTTCCGCATTGCGGGGAGCAGCTCACCAGCGCTCGGCCGCATGTGTCGGGCAGCGACATGGGCCAGTCGGCAGAGATAGTGGAGGTCATTGCCGCTTGCGCACTTCAGCGACTTGAGGTTTCGCGTCCTCTTGAGAGCCGTCTTCGGATGCTGCAGTTCCACGATGTGTTGCTGGTCCTTGCCGACTACGAACAGGGGCGGCCGACTGCGTCGAAACAGAAGCCGGAGGATGCTCTCATTCAGTGCGATGCGAGAGGCAGGCGCTCGCAGTCGGAACCACAAGGGTACCTCTCGCGGAATCCTGTAGTACTTCCAAGTAGACAGCCAGTAGATCCCCGCGATCGCGAGGAGCCCGATGACAGCCGCCACGGCTATGCTCCAAGCCGGTGGGGTGCCTGGGAGACGCCAGTTCCGAATGGCCTCGACTGCGACAAGCACTAGCGATGCGGCGACAACTCCCCACGACGCCGCGCGAATGATGGTCTTCTCCGCGCTCTCTCGGCTCTGCTCCTCGAACGTTCTTCGGGCCAACGTTCCCCCCTTGCCTCTCGGTGAGTGATTCACCAGTCTACCAAGCTCCCAGTTTGCCGTGAAGTCTGTCATGACTACCGTCTGCTGCTTGAGCACAGGTCGCGGCGCCGTGCGAAGGATCGAGTTAGCGAGTACGTCCTCCGCACGAACCGCGTATCACATCACGAGGCTTGATGCTTCGACCCTCTCAATCCCTGATGTTCGTAGCTCCAACCTCGGGGGCCAGCATCACACTCAAACCGTTTCGCGGCTGCCGGGGGCTCCCAACCAGCGGTATTGCCCTTCCTCATCGTGTATCGTCGGGAGCAGTGGCAGCCACGGAGGAGGGTCTGATGGACTACTCAGCACGCCGAGACCTACTGCTCGAAGGGAAAGACGTCGACGCATTTCTGATCTTCGATCTGGATCGGACGATGCCGCGGGAGATGGATCGGCCGAACATGCAGTACCTCTCGGGCTACGACGGGGAGGGGGCGCTGCTGATCACGGCGGCGGAGACGGTGATCCTGACGGACTCGCGATACCTGGAGCAGGCGGAGAAACAGGTGCCGGAACTGCCGCTGATCCACGCCGAACTGAAGTACTACGACGAGCTGACCCAAGCGATCCGGGATCGTGGTCTGAAACGGATCGGCTACGCGGCGTGGCGGACGACCGATTACGTCCTCCGGCGACTGTCGGAGATCCCGGGGACGGAGTGGATCCCGTTCGAGGACCCGGTGACGGAGCAGCGCGCGGTGAAGGACGCCGATGAGTTGACGGCCCTCCGTGAGGCGATCCGCCTTGCTGAAGAGGCGCTCGCCCATCTGCGCGACACGGTCGAGGTCGGGATGAACGAGGTCGACATCGCAGCGGCCCTTTCCGCGAAGCTCCGCGAGTTCGGCTCGCAGCGGGTTGCGTTCGGGCCGACGGTCGCCTCGGGACCGAACTCGGCACTGCCGCACTACCGCCCGTCGCTCAATCCGCGGGTACTCGAACCGGGCGACTTCCTCCTGATCGACTACGGCGCGGTCGTCGACGGCTACGTCTCGGACATCACGCGTACGTTCGTTGTCGGCGAGGCAAGCGAAACTCAACGCGAGATCTACGCGCTTGTCCTCGAGTCGCTCCAAGTCGGCATCGACGCGATCCGCGCCGGGATCCCGGGCGATATCCCGCACGAGGCATCGAAGCGAGTCATCCTCGACTCACCGTACGCGGAGCACATCTTCCTCTCGCCGCTCGGCCACGGCGTCGGCCTCGAGGTGCACGAGCTGCCGAAGATGGGGCTGAACAAAGGCGAGATCCTCGAGCCGGAGATGGTTGTGACGGTCGAGCCGGGGATCTACATCCCCGGAACCGGGGGCGTGCGGATCGAGGATACGGTCCGTGTGACGGAATCCGGCTGCGAGCTACTGACGAGCTTCCCGAAGGACACGCTGATCACGGTTGGGGGAGCCAACTAGCTGACTAGCTCAGGCCTGCCGCCTCCGCTGTTCGTCTAGAGCCAGCGGGCGACGAGTTCGATCGACAGCCCGGTCGGCGAGCCAGAGAAGCGGATCACGCCGTGCTTGTCGATCAGGAAGGCGTGCGGCGTCCCCTTGACGCCGTAGGCAGTCCGCGTCGGTCGCGTGGAATCGTGCTCGTGGACGACCGTAAGACCTTCGTACTCGCTGCTTCCAAAAAGCGGCGAAACGCTTGCGGGGTCTCGATCGAGGACGATGACGATGACGACCACCCCCGTGGCCTCGAAGTGTGCTTCCAACTCGACGAGGTGGGGGAGCGTCGCGATGCAGCCCGAGCAGGTTCCGAAGAAGAAGTCGATGACGACGACCTGACCGAGATACTCCGACAGCCTGGCGATGTCGCCGTCGAGCGTCGGGAGGGCGAAGTCGGGCGCCCGATTCCCGACCGCATTCCCAACAGGCGCCGAACTCGGGGATGGTGCCGGCGTGGAGGGAGCGGAGGCGCTTGGCATTGTGCTGCCGCGTCGCCCGAGCGTGCTCAGGTCGATCCGCTTCGACGTGATATGGGACGCGCCGCCGTTGTCGACGACGACGAGGGAGACCTCGTACTCATCGACCCGCGGATACGTGTGCTCCACCTCGGCGCCCGTTCCGGAGGTCCCGTCGCCGAAGAGCCACTGATACGAGACGATCGTCCCGTCCGAGTCGGCGGAGGGGGTTGCATCGAAGAGGACCGTCGTCGATCCGCCGCCGTCGGCGAGGTAGGCGTTGAATGCAGCGACCGGCATCGCATTCGAGGTTGTGGTGGACTGTGTAGTCGGCGGCGGGTCGTCGTCCCGTTGCGCGACGGCCGGCGCGGCGAACGCGAGCAGGAGTCCGAGGACGACAAGCATGATTCCCCATCGGTGTTCCGTCATGTGCAGATCCCTCACTTCCGAGGGCCATTCTACTGCATCCTGACAAAGGGATCGTCGGGGCCGAATAGGGCGGCCAGGGGCTAGGGATTACCCTCTTCTGGCGCCTCGGGCAGGCGCGGCCGAGTGTCGATCGGCTCGGCATCGGGGAGCTCTCTCGTCTCCCCGCCGAGGTCCTTGAACCGCCGGAGGGAGGGCATCAGACGCGACTGGAGGGACGCCATTGCCTGGTTGTACGTCTCGACGGACTTCCCGAGGTTCTTTCCGTGGCTCGCCAAGTGCGAGAGGAAGGTGACGATCCGATCGTGAAGTTGCCGCCCTTCGCTGGCGATCGCCTCGGCGTTCTCGGCGACCTGCTGCTGCTGCCAGCCGAACGCGACGGCGCGGAGGAGTGCGAGGAGCGTTACCGGCGAGGCGACGAGGATATGCTGCCGGATTCCGTACTCGAGGAGCTCGGGATCCTTCTCGAACGCGGCCGAGAGGGCCGATTCAAACGGGACGAACATGACGACGAGTTCCGGTGCCCGGTCGAACTGCGCCCAATACTGCTTCCGCGAGAGATCCTGGATTCGTGAGCGCATCGCCCGCACGTGCTCGTCGAGCTTCGCCGACCGTCGATCGCCTTCGGCCTGCATCGCATCGAGGTAGGCAGTCGCCGATGCCTTTGCGTCGACCGGGAGAATGCCGCCGCTCGGGAGGCGGACGATCATGTCAGGGCGCCCCTCGTCGGTCGTCGTCTGCTCGTCGAAGTCGACGTGGGGGGACATGCCGGCCAGCTCGACGACACGGCGGAGCTGGAGTTCACCCCATCGGCCGCGGGCGGTCGGAGACTTGAGCGCCTGCTCGAGCGAGACGGTTGTCCGCTGGAGCTGCGACTGCGCCTCGCCGAGGGCTCGGAGCTGCTCGCCGAGCTTCCCGTATGCGCCCTCGCGCTTCGTCTCGAGGGCACGGACCTGTTGATCCATCGTGTCGAGCTTCTGAGTCAGCGGATCGACGAGGACCTTCAGCTCTCGCTGTGCGTGGGTGAGGAACTGCTGCGAGTTCGACGAGAGGGACTGGCTCGCCAGCGCGGTGAACGCCTCGCGGAGCTTCCCCTCGGCAGTCTCGGTCCATTCGGACTTCTCCCGTGCGACGCGAAGCTCCTCTTCGAGCCGCGCACCGGCGATCCTCAGATCGGAGACTCGTCGGGCTGCACGGAGCCACGAGAGCGCCCACCCGAGGATGAGGCCGAACACGAGGCCGACGACGAGATAGATCCACTCCATGGGACGTGCCTCCTTGGCGAGAGTCGGCCCACTGTAACGGCAAAGCTAGGAGAGACTCAAGGAGTGTCCTCTGCCAGATCGACCGTCCCTGACTCCCCGGTCGTTCCGCGGAGGTAGTGCCCACGGGCGCCGTCGATCCGGAGGAGGACGTAGTCTGGGTCGGACGGGCCGTCGGGCCAATCGTCACGCCATTCATCCTGCCAGAGCGACTCCTCGCGCTCCGGATCGACGATGACGTGAGCGAGGCCGTGGATCGCTGCGTAGTTGAAGCGTCCGGAGTCGACGAACAGGACCGTGACGTGGGGATCGGCCTCGATCTGTGCGACCTTCCGCGAGGCACGAGAGGTGGCGAACCAGAGCCGGTTCGCTTCGCGGTCGACGAGGCGCATCGGGCGCGACTGAGGGTACTGATCCTGGCAGAGGGTGACGAGGAGCGGAAACGGGAGCGAGTCGACGATCTCCCAGAACGTCTGAACACCGGCTGGGCTCGCCACGCTTTCATCGAGCGCCTTCTTGGCGTGGAAGACGACGGGCGTTTCGATCTCGAACATCTGGACAACGTCGTCGACGAACTCCTCGCGGACGAGGAGGACCGGGACGACGTCCGAAGCGAGGAGTCTCTTCACGGAGGCCGCATGGCCTCCGCCGCCGAGCTCGAGCCGACCGACCTCGTCGATGAAGACGACGGAGGTCTCGTCGAGCGCGGCAGCCACGGCGCGCTCGGCCATCGCAAGGCCGTTCTCGGAGAGGAAGAACCGGCCGACCTGAACCCCGCCCGGGTCGAGCCCGGCGAACGGATGGGTCGTGTTGCTCGCGAGATCGATCAGCGAGTAGCCGACCGTTTCGTCGCCCTCAAGCTTCCTCGGTGCGAGGAACCCGCCGACCCGGACTTCGGATTGTCGCAGGAGTGAGAGGAGCCGGAGGCCGGTCGCCGTCTTCCCGGACTCGATCCCGCCGACGAGAAGGACGGGCCGGATCGGCACGCGGCCGCCGACCTGCGCGAGAATCTGGTTGAGCAACCCCTTCAGCGGCGAGGTCCGGCGCGGCTCCATCATCTCCTAGCCTGCACCTCGGAGTTCGGCGAGCAGCCCGACCTGCTCGTTGAATGCCTCGATCTGCTCGTCGATCTTCGGAACCATCGCGTGGATCCGATCCCAGTAGTCGGGGTAGTCGTACCACTGCGCGTCGAGTTCGTCGACCGACTTCCCGAGCTGCTCGATCCACGTGAAGTACTTCAGGTTGTGGATCCGCTTTCGATCCTGGTGCCGGAGCTCGAGCGTGTGGTCGGTCTTGATCCCGCGCAGGTGCGCGTTGTAGTCGATCGCGGCGTCCGTCTCGGAGTAGGGGCCGTGCGCCTCGTTCAGCTCGTCGAGGCGGCTCTGGTAGAGTTCCATCGAGTCGGTCAGAACGGTCAGCACGACATCGCGTCCGGTCAGCTCGTAGTACTTGGCGAACTTGATCGCCGAGAGCGTGTTCGCGATCCCCGAGATGCCGAGGAGATCGAGCTGCTCGACGAGTCCGGTCGGAACGCCCCGCGACTGGAGATAGGCGCGGCCGGCGTCCTCGTTGAACAAGCGGATCAGCCGGATGCAATCCTCGTCGTCGATCCCGGTGACCATGTCGGTGTTCCGGGCGTTGTGGATCCACGGGACGTGCTTGTCGCCGATCCCCTCGATCCGATGACCGCCGAACCCGTTCTCGAGGAGCGTCGGACACTGGAGCGCCTCGGAGACAACGAGCTTGCTCCCGGGGTGGATCTCCTTCAGGTAGTCGCCGCATCCCATCGTCCCGGCCGATCCGGAGGTAAGGACAACACCGGCATATCTGCCCTCGCCGAGTTCGGCGTCGAGAACTTCCCCCATCGCGTGGCCGGTTACTTCGTAGTGCCACAGGTGATTTCCCGGCTCGTCGAACTGGTTGAAGATCATCACGTTGTCGCGCGTCGACTGGAGCTCGATGCACTTCTGGAAGATCTCCCAGACGTTCGACTCGCAGCCGGGCGTCGCGATCACTTCGCCGGCGATCGCTTCGAGCCACTCGAACCGCTCGCGCGACATCTCTTCCGGCAGGATCGCGATCGACTCGCATCCGAGGAGGTTCGAGTTGTACGCCCCGCCGCGGCAGTAGTTCCCCGTTGACGGCCAGACGGCCTTGTGGAACGTCGGGTCGAACTGCCCGGTGACCAGGCGAGGGACGAGGCAGCCGAACGTGGCGCCGACCTTATGCGCACCGGTCGGGAACCACTTCCCGACGAGGGCGATGATCCGCGCCGGCACGCCGGTCAGCTCCGGGGGGAACTCGACATAGTTGACGCCGCCGTATCCGCCGCCGTGGGCCGTTGGCTCGTTGTGCCACGTGATCCGGAAGAGGTTGAGTGGGTGGAGATCCCAGAGGCCGATGTCGCCGAGCTTGTCGACGATTGATGTCGGGGTCTGGTTCGGATCGCGCATCTGGGCGAACGTCGGGATGATGATTCCGCGCTCGCGGGCGCGCTCGACGGTCCGCTGAAGCCGTTCTTCGTTTCGTGTCAGGTCGATCATGATCCTCCTGCTCGCCGGCTGGATTGTGCGGCGGGTTTGGCAATGCTATCATGCAGCTTGGCCGGTTTTCAAGAATCCTGTTGGGAAGGGAGATCCGTCGATTCCGATGCACGAACTCGTCGTTCAAGGAGGGACAGTTGTCACGCCTCTGTCGGTGACGTCGGCCGACATCGGGATCGACGGCGGGACGATTCGTGCGATTGGGCCGGGTCTGGCCGGCGAGCGGACGATCGACGCGGGGGGGAAGCTCGTCTTCCCCGGCGTGATCGACGCGCATACGCACATGGCCCTCCCTGTCGCCGGGACCCGATCGTGCGACGATTTCCACACCGGAACGGTCGCCGCCGCCTGCGGCGGGGTGACAACGATCATCGACTTCACCGTCGGGACGCAGGAGACGACGATCCCCGACGAGATCGAGCGCCGGCTGAACGAGGTCGCCGAAGCGGTCGTCGACGTCGCTTTGCACGGCGAGGTGATCGGCTGGGAGCCGGGAGCGGAGGAGGAGTTCGCCGAGGCGGTTCGACGCGGGGTGACGAGCTTCAAGTTCTACACCGCCTACGAGGACTCGGGGCGTCGGACGTCGCCCGCGGTGATGAAGCGGGCGTTCGAGATCCTCGCCGACCTCGGCGCCGGCGCGCTCGTCCACTGCGAAGACGAGGGGCTAATCCGCTCGATCGCCGACAGCCTCGCTCCGACGGAACTCGCGGAGATGGCGACGCTCGCGATCGCCCGGCCGGACCTTTGCGAGGGGGCAGCGGTGACGCAGGTCGGACGGCTCGCCGAGGAGACCGGCTGCCCGACCCACATCGTCCACGTCAGCTCGGCCCTCGGCCTCGCCGCGGTCCGCGAGGCGCGCAGTCGAGGGGCGCGGCTGACAGCGGAGACCTGCCCGCAGTACCTGGTTCTGACCGCCGAGAGCTACGATCGGATGGACGGACACCTGTTCGCCGCCAGTCCGGCGCTCCGGACCGACGCCGATCAGCGAGCCCTCTGGAAGGGGCTGCGCCGACAGGAGATCGACCTGATCGCGACCGATCACTGCCCGTTCACGCGCGAGCAAAAAACGTGGCGGGGATCGTTCACCGACCTGCCGTACGGACTCCCCGGCGTCGAGACGCTCCTTCCGCTCGTCTATTCCGAGGGAGTTGGGAAGGGCCTTCTCCATCTTCCGGATGTTCCACGGCTCCTGAGCGAGGGGCCGGCGCGTGTCTACGGACTCTATCCTCGCAAAGGCGCGATCGAGGTCGGCGCCGACGCGGATCTCGTCGTCTTCGATCCGGACGAGACGTGGGAGATCGACCCGAACGAACTCCACATGCGGACCGACTTCTCTCCGTACGAGGGGTGGACCGTCACCGGGAGGGTGACGACGACCCTTTTGCGTGGGGATGTCATCTTCGCGGATGGGGAGATTTCGGCGGAACGCGGACGGGGACGGTTCCTGTTCCGTGAAGTGGGCGTGAACCGCGTTTGATCGATTGCGACCCCGAACTCGCCTAGCTATCATACAACTTGGCCGAACGACCCCGAGAGGAGGGACGATGGCGTTCGAGAAGGTCCGACCGCGCAAGGTGACTGCGATCGCCGCGGAGCAGATTGTCGAGGCGATTCAGCGTGGCGACTACCCGCTGGGGAGCAAGCTCCCCTCCGAGTTCGAGCTTGCCGAGCAGATGGGCGTCAGCCGACCGTCGATCCGCGAGGCGCTCAGCGCGCTGCAGGCGATGTCGATCATCGAATCGCGACCGGGGAGCGGAAACTACGTGGTCCGGGCGCCGTCCACGCATGACGAGACGCACACGGTCCACATGATCGAGTCCGAGACCGGGTGCTTGGAAGTCATGGAAGCGCGTCGCGCACTCGAACCGCCGGTCGCCGCGATGATCGCCGAAGCCGGGCTGGAGGGGAATCTCTCCGAGCTGAAAGAGACGGTCGAGATTATGCGAGATCACGCGGCTCGGGACGACTTTGACGCATACTTCGATGCCGACAAGTCGTTCCACGTCGCCCTCGCGGAAGCGACCGGCAATCCCCTCGTGTCGGCGGCCCTTGCGCCGCTGATCCGAACGATGGATCAGCGCGTCTACCGGGAATTTACGCGTCACTACTACTTGAAGAACGTCGAGGATCTTCAGCAGGTCGTCGATCTTCACGCAGAGATCGTCGAGGCGATCGAAGCGAGCGACGGGGAGACGGCCGAAGCGAAGATGGTCGAGCACTGGACGAGGATGAAGGAAATCTGGGAAGCCTGAGCAGGGCGTTGTACGACTCCCTGCTCAGGCTTCCCCAAGAGAATCCGCGAGCGGATTCTCTTGGGAGTGTGACCTACAAGAACGGCGGACCCGCCGGAGCCGGTGGGTTCGTGTCAAAGGACAGAGACTCGAAATCGGAAGGGTGATCGGATGACTGGTGAGAAGAAACTGGTGGTCGTTGCACTCGGCGGAAACGCGATTCTGCAACCGGGGCAGCGGGGGACGTTCGACGAGCAAATGGCGAATGTTCACACCACGTGCGAGCAGCTCGCGCAGATGGTCGAGTCGGGCAAGTACAAGATCGTCGTCACGCACGGCAACGGTCCGCAGGTCGGCAACCTCCTGCTTCAGAACGAGGCGGGCAAAGAGGTCGCTGAGCCGATGCCGCTCTTTGTCTGCGGCGCCGAGAGTCAGGGCCTGATCGGCCTGATGATCCAACAGAACCTGGGCAACCTGCTCGCGGCCAAGGGCAAAGGCGACATTCCGATCGCCACCGTCGTGACGCAGGTCGTCGTCGACAAGAACGACGATGCCTTCGTCAATCCGACCAAGCCCGTCGGCCCCTTCTACTCCGAGGAGGAGGCCAAGGCACTCGAGTCCGACAAGGGCTACAACGTGCGCGAGGATGCCGGCCGCGGATGGCGACGCGTCGTCCCCTCACCGAATCCGATCGAGATCAACGAGAAGGCGGCGATTCGCCAGCTCGTGGACGCCCGCTCGATCGTCATTGCTTCCGGTGGGGGCGGGATCCCGGTCATCAAGGAGAACGGAAAGCTGCAGGGCGTTGACGCGGTCATCGACAAGGATCTGGCCGGCGAGCGGCTGGCCGTCGATGTCGGCGCGCCCGTGTTCATGGTGCTGACCGACGTCGACAGCGTGCGTCTGAACTACAACTCGCCGGAGGAGAAGGCGCTTTCGCAGATCACCGTGACCGAAGCCAAGCAGTATGCAGAAGAGGGCCATTTCGCCAAGGGCTCGATGGAACCCAAGGTGCGCGCAGCCGTCCGTTTCGTGGAGGCTGGCGGTGAGAAGGCCGTAATCACATCGCTCGACAAGGCGTTTGACGCGCTCGAAGGTCGGGCTGGAACGACCATCGTCAAGGGATAGCCAAGGAGGAGACCATGTCCAACACGACCCTGAGAGGGCGCGATTTCATTACCTGGCTCGATTTCGAACGCGACGAGATCGAGGCAATGCTCGATGCCGCCCACGACCTGAAGCGCAAGTTCATCCGCCGCGAGCCGCACAAGGTGCTCGACGGCCAGACGCTGCACATGCTCTTCTACAACACGTCCCTTCGAACGCGGAACTCGTTCGAGGCGGGCATGACCCAGCTCGGCGGGCACGCTCACTTCCTGCAGTCGGACGTCGTCTACACCCCGGCGCTGAAGGGTGAGGAGATCGCCTACAAGACAGAGCGCATCTCGGACGTGGCTCGCGTTCTTGCGGAGATGGGCGACGCGATCGCCATCCGCATCTACGGCAAGCCGACGAGCTGGTCGTATGGAAAGGGCGACCGGATCATCCGCGAGTTTGCGGAGTGGTCGAAGGTTCCCGTCATCAACATGGAAGACGACATGTACCACCCGTGCCAGGCGCTCGCCGATGTGATGACGATGCAGGAGAAGCTTGGGCACAACCTGCAGGGCAAGAAGTTCGTCATGAGCTGGGCGTACTCGGGCTCGGTCGCCAAGCCCCTCGCTGTCCCGCAGTCGGCCATCGTGTCGGCGGCGATGATGGGCATGGACGTGACGCTCGCTCATCCGGTGGGCCTCGACCTCGATCCGAACGTCCTTCAGGCGACGAAGAAGCTCGCGGTGAAGAACGGCGGTGCGTTCACCATCACGCACGACAACATGGACAAGACGTTCCAGGACGCAGTCGTGGTCTATCCCAAGGCGTGGACTTCACAGCCCACGGATGGTGGCGCGTGGGACGAGGAGAAGGCCAAGGCCATCTTCGAGGCGAACAAGGACTGGATCTGCACCGAAGACAAGATGAAGCTGACGGACGACGCAATCTACATGCATTGTCTTCCCGCCGACCGCGACATGGAGGTCACCGACGAAGTCATCGACGGCCCGAACTCCGTGATCATCGAAGAGGCGGCGAACCGGCTGCATGCGCAGAAGGGGATGATGGCCCTGATCATGGCCTAGGATCAAAGACACGAAGAGTCACAACGCAGAGGACGCAGTGCAGAGACGTAGAGGGCGCGGAGGGAGACTCAGGAGAGCCCGATGGAGACCGGAGAGAAGTTGAACGCACTGACGGAGGCGATCATCGGCGCAGCCATGGCCGTTCACTCCGAGTTGGGTCCCGGTCTTCTGGAGTCTGCGTACGAGAGATGTCTTGGCATTGAACTCGAAGAACGAGGACTGAGAGTCGAGAGACAGAAGATACTGCCTCTCACGTACCGCGGCATCGAACTGGAGTTCGGATATCGTCTTGACCTCCTGGTCGATGAGAAGGTGGTTGTTGAGGTCAAGACGGTCGAAGCTCTGGCACCGATTCACGGCACCCAGCTTCTCTCGTACTTGCGGCTTTCGGGATGCCATGTTGGCCTCCTTCTGAACTTCAATGTCGCCAGCCTGAGAGATGGCATCCAACGTGTGGTCAACGACTTCCCTGGGCCTGAGTATTCATCTGCATCCTCTGCGCCCTCTGCGTTTCGAGCTGTTGCTTCACCGAAGGAGGATTCATGAGTTGGTTCGATCTAGCCGGGCGGAACCTGATCAGCGAAGTCGACTGGACCCGCGAGGAGTACGACCTCGCGATGAAGGTGACCGATCAGCTGAAGGGCGCCTACTACAGCCGCACACCGCACCACACGCTTCAGGATAAGACGTTCGCGATGCTCTTTTTCGCCGGGTCGACGCGGACGCGGATGTCGTTCGAGACCGGGATGACCCAGCTCGGCGGACACGCCCAGTTCCTCAACCCGTCGACGATGCGGATGTCGCTCGAGGACAAGCCGGGGGCCGGCGAGACGGTCAAGGACACCGCGAAGGCGATGGCGCGCTTCTGCGACGGTATCGGCATTCGCCTGCTCGACGACGCGATCGATCACTACGGCTTCGCCGACGAGGTCATGCGCAAGTTCGGCGAAGAGGCGGAAGTCCCGGTCATCAACATGGCCTCCGACATCAACCATCCCTGCCAGTCGCTGACCGACATCTACACGATGCACGAGAAGCTCGGCGGCGACGTCAAGGGGAAGAAGATCGTCATCATGTGGGCCTACACGCCATGGATCCGCGGTCTCTGCTCGGTGCAGGGGACGGCCCTGATCTCGTCGATGTACGGGATGGACGTTGTCGTCGCGCATCCGCCGGAATACGACATGGATCCGAACGTGATGGCTCAGTGTCGCGATCTCGCCAAGGCCTCCGACGGCCAGTTCACGGTGGAGAACGACCTCGACGTGGCGCTCGAGGGCGCCACGGTCGTCTTCCCACGGAACTGGTTCACGATGGGTCGCTACGAGATCGGCAAGGAGAAGGAACACGAGATCGCGCTCAAGTACAAGGATTGGTCCTACACGGCCGAGAAGCAGGCGCTGACCGATCCTGGGTATCTCCTTCAGTGCATGCCGGTCGACCGCGGCCACGAGGCGTCGCCCGAGGTGTGCGACAACGAGCGGTCCTGGATCTACGATCAGGCGGAGAATCGCCTCCATACCCAGAAGGCGATCATGACGCTGACCATGGGGGGCAGGCTGTGAGGCAGGCTCCAGCGTGAACGATCGACGGACGAGTCTGATCGGGGCGAGCGTTCCTCGCCCCGACGCCGTCGACAAGGTCCGGGGTGAGGCGCGGTTCGCCGATGATCTTACGTTCCCGGGCATGCTCCACGGAGCCGTCGTCCGGAGTCCGCATCCGCACGCTCGCATCCTGAACATCGACCCGAGCACTGCGCTCGAAGATCCTGACGTCGTCTGCGTTGCCACGCACGAAGACGTTCCCGGGACAAACATCGTTCACGTCATCTACGACGATCAGCCGGCGCTTGCCTCGGAGACCGTCCGCTATCTCGGCGAGCCGGTCGCACTCGTCGCTGCCACGACGAGACGCGCCGCGAAGCGCGCGGCGGAGAAGGTCGCCGTCGATTACGAGGAACTCCCTGTCGTCGACGATCCGGTGATGGCGCTCGAGCCGGGCGCGCCGATCATTGTCGCCGATCCGGCCGCGGCCGAGGGTGGGGGGAACTGCTTCAACAAGATGGTCCTTCGCAAGGGCGACGCCGAAGCAGGATTCGCCAAAGCGGATGTGATCGTCGAGGCGGAGTACGCGACCGGGTACCAAGAGCACGCCTACATCGAGCCCCAGGGGGCGACGGCCGTCCCGGACGACCTCGGATCGATCGCAATCTACGGCTCTGTCCAGTGCCCGTTCTACGTTCAGAACGCGGCGGCGAAGGTGATGGGCTTGCCGCTGTCGAAGGTCCGGATCGTCCAGACGTCGACCGGAGGCGCGTTCGGGGGAAAAGAGGACGTACCTTCTCTGATCTGCTCCCTCGCTGCAGTGATGGCACGGAAGGCGCGACGGCCGGTGAAGCTGATCCTCGATCGGGGCGAAGACGTCCTGACGACGAGCAAGAGGCATCCGTCGCGGGTCCGATACCGGACCGGGGCCAAGTCTGACGGAACGATCACCGCGATCGAGGTCGACGTCATCCTGAATGCCGGTGCCTATCAGACCCTCTCCTCCGCCGTCCTCTGGCGGAGCCTCTGCACGGCGGCCGGACCGTACCGCGTACCGCACGTGAAGGTCGATGCAAGATCGGTGGCGACGAACACCGTACCGAATGGGGCCTTCCGAGGGTTCGGCAGTCCGCAGGTGATCTTCCCGCACGAGTCGCAGATGGATCTTCTGGCCGACAAGCTGGGGATCGACCGAGCCGAGATTCGTCGTCGGAACCTGCTGATCCCAGGAGACGAAACCTCAACCGGACAGGTCGTGGCCGACAGCGTCGGCGCCCTCGACACGCTCGATCAGGCGATCGAGATGTCCGAGTGGCCAAGCCTGCTCGAACGCGTGGCCGCCTTCAACGCGTCGCACGACGACCGAAAACGAGGCGTCGGCCTCTCCAGCGTTATCTACGGTGTCGGCCTCGGCGGGAAGGCCCCTTTCCTCGACAAGGCAGGGGCGACGATGAAGCTCGAGGCGGACGGTTCGATCGCCGTCGCTGTCGGCACCGTCGAGATGGGCCAAGGTCTGACGACGATCATGCTGCAACTTGCCGCGGAGGCCCTCGGTGTTCCGATTGACCGTGTCCACATGGCTCCGGTCGACACGAGCCGGGTTCCGGACAGCGGGCCGACGGTCGCCTCTCGGGGGACGATGATGAGCGGTCTGGCCGTTCTCGATGCGGCCGAGAAACTCAAGGCCAGGATCGGAGCCGTCGCATCGGAGCTCGGCATCTCTGCAGAGGAGACGGGCACACGGCTGCCTGAGATTGCCTCCTCCTTCTGGCTGCGCAACCTCGATCCGGCCGTCGAAGGGTGGGCGGAGACCGAGCCGGTCAGCTGGGATCCAGAGACGGGTCTCGGGGACGCTTATCCGGTCTACGCCTACGCGACACACGTCGCTGAAGTGGAGGTTGATACGGCGACAGGGGAAGCGCACGTCGTCGACTTCATCGCTGTTCACGACTCCGGGATCGTCCTCAACCGGACGCTGGCGACGGGCCAGGTCCAGGGAGGGATTGCCCAAGGGATCGGCTTCGCACTGATGGAGGAGATCCCGCAGCGAGAGGGCCGTCTGATCGTGAATGGGCTGACAACCTACCGCTTGCCGACGGTTCAGGACGTCGCGCCGTCGACGAAGGTCGGCTTCGTCGAGGCTCCCTTCCCATCCGGGCCATACGGAGCCAAGGGGATCGGCGAGGTTCCTTTGATGGCGTCTCATGCCGCCGTTGCCCGTGCCGTGGCACACGCGACTGGGACTCGGGTCAACGAGTATCCGCTCGACCCGCCGCGCGTCCGCGCACTCTTCGCCACGGTCGATCGACCTTCGTAGCGGACCTTCTTGAAGAGAAACGGGGAGGCCGGAGCCTCCCCGTCGGGTCGTCTTCGATGCCTGATGGTCTCTGCTAGAGGCCGAGCGCGGCGAACAGGGCCGAGAAATCGATCCCTCCCTGCAGGACGCCCTCGAGCGTCGTGACGCCGAGCATCCCGACGATCGTGTTGAAGAAGTTCTCGATCCCCTCAGCCGGCGCCGTCATGATGATCGGCATCAGCGAGGTCTGGAGATCCATTCCGAGCGACGTAGCCAGGCCGGCGAGGTACTCGGCGTTGTCCAGGAAGAACTGCTCGAACGCGGCGTTCAACGCGGCGGGATTCGCCTCGCGGAGGGCGACAATCCCCTGGCCGAAGAGATACCCGAGCTTCGCGATCGAGGTGAAGTACGGCTTGCCGGCCATCGACTCACCGGAGAGCCAGACGGCGAACGTCGGAACGGCTGTGGCGGGCTGCCAGTCGAGTTCGAGGGTTCCGTTCGAGACGAGACTTCCGACGAACGTGAACGACGTGCCGGTCGTTCCTTCCATCGGGACCATCGCGCCGCCGAACTCAATCTTGTTGACGATCGTCACTTCCTCGTCAAATTCGAGGAGCAACCCGGTGACATCAACCCCCGTCGTGTTGTTGAACAGCCACACCGCGGTATCGCCAGCGACGTACGTGTCGAACCAGACATCCTGCGCCCACGTCGCAAACGACAAGATCGCGACCAGACCCAATACCAGCCCTACGGTCTTGCCTCGCATCATGCCAGCCTCCTTGGCAGAAGAGAATGGGTGCATTCTAGCCGGAGGTGGAGGGTCAGGCAAAGCGTGATCAGCGACCTGAGCGTCGTTCGACGGTGCCTGCGTACGCCTCAGCCCAGCGGAGATCTTCGGGGACGGTGATCTTCAGGTTGATCGTCTCTCCCTCGACCGTGAAGACGGGCTCTCCCTGCTCGAGGAAGGCCGACGCGTCATCGGTCACCGTGCTGCTTGCCTCCTCCAGAGATCGGATGACCAGATCTCGTCGGAAGGCCTGTGGTGTCTGTGCGCGGACGATCGACGAGCGATCGAGAATCTCTCCGACGCGCTCCTTGTTACTGGAGAGTCGGTAGAGCGTCTCGATCGAGGGAAGAATGGGAACGACGGCTCCGTGGGTCTCCGCCGCGTCGAGGATGCGGTCGATCAACTCGCGGCTGACGAACGGGCGGCATCCGTCGTGGATCAAGACGGTCGCCTCGGCGGCGGAACGGATCCCGGCGAGCGACGATTCCCGTCGCGTCGCTCCCCCCGCGACAACCCTCGCAGTCGGCGCAGTCGGGGAGAGAGCCTCTCGCGCGATTTCGACATCGGAACGATGCACGACGACGACGATCTCCGCGACGCGCGAGACAACAGAGAAGGTCTCGACGGCGTGGAGGAAGAGCGGGCGTCCGGCGAGTTCGAGGAAGGCCTTCCGTGCGGTGGAACGCATCCGCTCCCCGCGCCCGGCGGCGAGGATCACCGCGCTGGCATTCATCCGCCGGATGGCTCGGTGACCTGAGTGATCTTCATCAGGCTCCCGTCGCTCGGGTCGATGGCATAGATTTCCCAAGCGTCCGAGCGATTCGAGTTGAAGTAGATCCGCCCGTCGGTCCCCCAGTCGGGGTTGATGTCGTCCTTCTCGTGGGTTGTTAGGCGTGTGACGGTCAGGGTATCGAGATCGATGAGGTAGATGTCGACGTTCTCGTTCCGGCTCGATGCGAACGCGAGGCGATCGCCGGCTGGCGCCCACGTGGGAGACCAATCCGGATCTTCGTTCCGGGTCAGCTGCCGCTCTTCGCCGGTCTCGAGATCCCGGATGTAGAGCTCAAGACTGTCGTCGGTCGGCGATTCGTAGGCGAGGGATCGCCCGTCCGGCGAGAGAGCCGGCTCCCAGTGGGTGTAGTCGGGCTCGTCGCCTCCGAAGAAGCCGCAGCCCGAGACGAAACAGAGAAGGAGGAGTCCGGCGCAACAGGTTGTCATGAGAGATCTCACGATCGCCATCCTTTCTAGCGTTCCCACCGAGGAGTCTCCCCGGCCGGTTCGACGAAGAGCATTCGGCCTGCCTCCGTCTGCAGCGTGCTCTTGACCGTCGCCTTGATCGTGCGTCCGACGTGACGGCGACCGTTTTCGACGACGACCATCGTGCCGTCGTCGAGATAGCCAACGCCCTGGTTGATCTCTTCACCGCGATCGATGATTTCGACCGAGATCCCCTCTCCGGGAATGAATCGCGGCTTGACCGCATTGGCGAGCTCGTTCACGTTGAGGATCTGTACCCCTTCCACTTGAGCCACGCGATTCAGATTGAAGTCGGTCGTCACCAGCGTGGCTCCTTCGTCCTTCGCCAGGCGGATCAGCTTCCGGTCGACCTCGCGGATCGAAGGATAGTCCTGGGTGACGACGCGAATCCGGACATTCTCGTCGTGCATCAGTTCGTTGAGGATATCGAGGCCGCGGCGGCCTTTCCGGCGCCGGAGGCTGTTTGACGAGTCAGCGATGTTCTGAAGTTCAGCGAGGACGAACTCGGGGACGAGAACCTCTCCCTCGATGAAGCCGGTCGTGAGGAGCGTTCCGATCCGTCCGTCGATGATGATGCTCGTGTCGAGGAGCTTCCCTGGCAGGGCCTTCTGGCGGCGGTTTCTCGGAGGAATCGGGGAACCGTCGCCGACCCGCCAGATCGGTCGATCGAGCGTGAAGCCGATCCGCAGGCCGACCAGCGTGCTTCCGATCAGGAGGAAGCCCTGCGCGACGCGGACCGCGCTACCGGCCGGGAAGGCGATGCCAAGCGCGAAGTGAAAGACGATCCCGATCAGGGTCGCACCGAGTCCGACGATGAAGCTGTTGGTGAACCGGATCTCGGCGTTCTCCTCGAGCCAGATCGGGAACAGACGCTTCCAGATCTGGTGAAGGAGCGTCGCGGCTACGCCTCCGGCCACGGCGCCGAGAATCAGGCTCGTCACGACGGAGGGAATGCCAATCAAGGAGGGGATGAGTCGATAGACGGCCGAAGCCCCTCCCGCAGCGATGATGATGGAGGAGAAGAATAGGAGAGAAGAGACCACAATACCATACCTCCTCGAAGCCGCGGTCGTGAGGCTGTATCGCAGGCCCCACTTCGCTTTCGTTAGAGTGGATCATTATACGAACCGCTTGTATTGACAACAAGATTTCGCTATTGTATTCGGCAAATGAGGGCTGTCGGCCTTCGTGGGTGGGGGGGACGACACTGAGTACCGAGTGGACCATCCGTGAGGTTCTGAACTGGACCCGCGGCTATTTCGAGGCTGCCGGAATCGTCCAGCCGCGGTTGGAAGCGGAGATTCTCCTCGCACACGCGCTCGATGTCGAACGGCTCAATCTCTACATCTCACCGGATCAACCCCTTACGATCGACGAGCGATCGCGATACCGGACGGTCGTCAAACAGCGGCGAGACGGAACACCTCTTCAGCACTTGATCGGCGAAGTTCAGTTCTTCGGGCTCCGTTTCCGCGTCAGCCGGGATGCCCTGATTCCGCGGCCGGAGACCGAGGAACTCCTCGATCACATCCTGAAGCTCGTGCCGCGCGACCGGGAGATCGGCTGCCTCGATCTGGGGACAGGGACCGGCGTGATCGCCGTCTGCCTGGCGCGCTACTTCCCACAGGCGGCTGTGACGGCCGTCGACATCTCCCCGTCGGCCCTCGACGTCGCTCGAGGAAACGCGGCGCTGAACGGCGTCGAGGACCGGATCGCCTTCGTCGAAAGCGATTGGTTCGACCGCGTCTCCGGCGGCTACGATCTGATCGCGTCGAACCCGCCGTACGTCGATGAGAAGGACCTGGAGAGGCTTCCGGCCGAGGTGAGAGACCACGAGCCTCGCGAGGCGCTTGATGGCGGCCCTGGCGGCCTGAGAGAGATCGGGGCGTTGATCGAAGCGATTCCGAGTTACCTGAACTGCGGCGGCCTGGTCTTCCTCGAGATCGGCCGCGGTCAGGACGAAGCGGTGGCGAAGATGCTGGAGTCGGCAGGCTTCGTCGAGGTACGGATGGAGTCGGATCTCGCCGGAAATCCACGGTACGCGGTGGCAGAATGGCCGTCATGATCCAGGTTTCGGAACTCCATTTCTCGACCGAGGATGGCGTCAAGGTTCTCGAGGACATCCATCTACACGTCGAACAGGGAGAGCTCCTCTACCTCGTCGGACCGGCATCATCCGGCAAGTCTCTCTTGCTCGGGCTGCTCGGCGGACAGCTTGCGCCGCAGCGCGGGCAGATCCTCGTCCATGGACGGAATGTCGGCCGCCTCGGCCCCCAGCGGCGGCTTGAGCTTCGTCGGCGGATCGGCTACTTGCCGCAGGGGTTCGCTCCGCTTGCGAGGACGGTCCACGAGAATGTCCTGTTCAAGCTGCGATCGCTCGGCAACTTCCGCGAGCAGGCGGAGGAGAAAGCGATCCTCGCCCTCGAGGCGACAGGATTGATCCGGCAGCAGGGGATCGAGGCTTCTGAGCTCTCGTCCCTCGACCGGATCCGCCTCGGACTGGCGCTCGCGGTCTGCGACGATCCACTGCTCCTGTTGGTCGACGAGCCGCTCGAAGGGTTGGACGCGAACGAGCGGGCGGAGGCGTGCCTGTTGGTCGATCGGCTTCACACGGGACACCTGACGGTCGTCATTGCGACCCGCGGCCCGCTTCCGGACACCACGCGCGGAACCCGGACCGTGCGGATCGTCGATGGGGCGGTGAGTGAATCGTGAACCCGTTCCTCTTCCTCTTCCGCGAGTTGCTCGGATCGATCCGCGCTCGAAGCGCGCTCTTCTTCGCGCTGAACGGGCTGTTTCTCTTCCTCTTCCTCGGTGTGGTCGGAACGTTCTTCCTTGTCCCGTCGCCGGAGACGCCTTCGGCCGACGGCTCGTTGCCGATCGAGGAGATCCAGGTCCAGCTCTCCCCGAGACTCTCCTCGGCGTCGGTCGACCGGATGTATCTCGACATCCGGTCGAGGGAGGATGTCGAGCGGATCGTCTTTCGATTCTCCCAGGAACTCGATCGAAGCGCATCCGGCGGCGTCTTCGTGATCCGTCCGGCCTCTCCCGGCGCAGCGCCGGCGCTGGTCGACGAACTCCGCTTGCTGAACGGGGTGACCGAGGTGATCGAGCGAAGAAGTCCGGGCGAGCCGGTCCGGTCTCCGCTGTCGACGTCGGTACGAATCGGCCTGTTGGCGTCGCTCGTCGTGACGGTCGCGCTCAGCCTCCTCTTCGCGCGGAGCGGGTATCGTGAACTCCTTCGGAGCTTCTCTGGCGAGATACGGCTTCTTCGCCTCTCCGGAATCTCGGAGAGGATGGTCGTCCCGCTGACCGTGGGAGTCGGAATCCTGATCGGATTCCTGGCGGGTCTTCTTCTGCTCGTCATCCTCTACGTGATGCACTACGTCGTCATCTCCCAGGGGGTGCCGCCTCGGATCCTCGAGGGATTGACCAGCGGCGGGCGGATTTTCGGGGTCAGCCTGATCAACCTTCTGCTCGGCGTGGTCCTCGGCGGATTGATCGGGCTCTACGGCGCGAGTCTCCTTGGCTCTCGCGAGTACCGGCCGATTCCCTGACCCATTTCCATACGAGCAAGCCTGTTCCGCCCAACCGAACTCGGTTCCTCGGTCGTCTGCGCTTGCTCCGTCGAGTCTAACTCTCTGAGGCCGAAGGAGGCGCGTCGCCGTCGCGGCGACGTCCGATTCGCGCGATCCCCCGCTGGGCGAGGTAGTAGAGGCCGAGCGCGACGAGGATCGACTCGGCGAATTTGAACATGAGAGAGAACGCGACAGCGCCCTCCTTGGCAATCGTCGGCGCTACGAGGTGGAAGATCCCGATGATCGCTGCCTCGCCGGTGCCGATCCCTCCCGGCGTAATCCAGAGGAAGAACGAGAGGAGGATCACGGTAAGGGTGAACAGAAGGGAAAGCTGGGGAAACGTGAAGACATGCCCGGCGGAGAAGTAGAAGAAGACCTGCGGTCGCATGTAGACGAAGAAGGTCGCTACGAGCTGAACGAGGAACGCGAGGACCGTCCCCCTCCAGTGGATCGTGAATGCATCGTGGATCTCGTCTTCCGTCTCCGAGACCTTATCAGCCGCTCGACCGAGACCGGCCTGCCAACGCCGAAAGATGACGCCGAGGAGGCGGATCGCTCGGCTGATCCACTTGAGGTTCCAGGCGAAGTCGACGAGCCCGACGAGGATCCAGAAGGTGATGAAACCGACGCCGGCGATCAGGAGTCGCTTCTCCGGCCACGGGAGGGCCGGAGAGCTGATCGCGAAGAAGCTCCCGACGAGGATGAACAGGATCATGCTCAGTCCGCCGAGGAATCGCTCGATGAAGACGGTGGCGAAGACGCGCGTGGTCGGGGCATCTGTTCCTCGGGTGACCATCAGCGCGCGGACCGGCTCGCCTCCGAAGTAGAGCGTCGGCGTCAGGTAGCTGATCGCGTAGCCGCTCAAGCGAGCCCCGATCACTTGGGGGAGTGGGAGACGGATCCCGTAGGAGCGGAGGATGATCCACCAAGAGAGCGTCCACGCGGCCATCGCAAGGAGGACGCTGCCGACGATCCCGACGATCCCGGCGACGCCGAGTGCGCTCATCTCGGCGAAGATCCCCCGCCACCCGACCCAATAGAGAACGCCCCCGAGGAGGGCGAGGCCGATGACGATCGAGAGCGCGAGTCTCCACCTGTTCTTCGCAGGGGCCTTCATTTCACGGATGCTAGCACAGCCCCTTCGAACCGCACAAGGACAGGCGGCACGCGCCGATCGAACGGACGGACGGGCGCTCAGCCGCCCGCCAAGAGCTCGAGCGCAAGTCCGAGCGCAGCATCGATGGCGTGCTGCCGAATCGCCTCGCGATCCCCTGTGAAGTCGAAGCGCTCCGTCCGCGTATCGGACGGTCCGGCTGCCGAGATGAAGACGGTGCCTATGGGCTTCCCGGGCGTTGCACCACCGGGGCCGGCGATTCCGGTGATCGCCAGGCAGAGATCCGCCTCGAGGCCGGCTCGCCCGTTCACCGCCATCGCTTCGGCCGCCTGTACGCTGACCGCCCCGTGTTCGTCGAAGATCTCGGGTGCGACCCCGACGATGTCGGCCTTCACGCGATTGGCGTACGCGACGATGCTCCCGACGTAGTAGGCCGATGCACCGGGGACGCTCGTCATCCGATACGCGAGTCCGCCGCCGGTGCACGACTCGACGGTGGCGATCGTCCAGCGACGCTCCGTCAGAGCGGTCCCGAGCCGCTCGGCGAGGGTCATGTCGAACCTCCTGCAGGTGATTGCGTGTTCTCGATCGCCCACACGCACCCGTCCTCGATCGGGCAGTTCGGGCAATCCGGTCGTCGTGGACGGCAGATCTCGCGCCCGAGACGGATGATCAGAAGATGAAGCGTCGCCATCAACGTGGGATCCTTCGGGAGGAATCCATTCGCTTGGTCGTGAGGATTGCCCTTGGAGCTGATCAAACCAACGCGAGTGAGGACCCGGCGGATGTGCGTGTCGACTGGGAAGTACGGACGTCCGAACGAGAAGAGCATCAGGATCCCGGCCGTCTTCTTCCCAACACCAGGCGACGCGAGAAGCCAGTCCATCGCCGCATCGAGATCCAGACCGCCGAGGAACGAGAGGTCGAGCCGGCCCTGCTCCTGGTGGATGCGCTGTAGGACGGCCTTGATCCTCGCCGACTTCTGTTGATGCAGACCGCCGACACGGATCGCACGACCGATCGCATCGACGCGGGCCTTTCGGACGGCCTCGAGCGATCCGAAGCGATCGAGAAGCGACGCGTACGCTCGGTCGCGGTTCGTGTCGTTCGTGTTCTGAGAGAGGATCGTCAGCACCAGCTCCTCGACCGGATCCGGGGGTGTCAGGTTCGGCGCCCCGAAGCGCTCGGTCAGTCGATTGGCGATCCAGACGGCCTTCTCACTCGGCAGCATGAAGCGAGGATAGATCGACGTACCCGAGCGCGCAACTGGTCGTTCGGAAGGCGCATGGCTACCATCGGGGAACGATGATCGAAGCACGAGGCAAGCGCGAAATGGTTGTCCGGATGTTCGATGGAGAAGACCTGCTTAACCGCCTGGTGGGCCTGCAGGTCGACTGTGCGATCGTCCTCTGCGGCATCGGGATGCTCCGAGACGTCGAACTCGGGTACTGGAACGGCGAGATCTACGAGAAGCACACCATCGCCGAACCGGTTGAGCTCGTCTCTCTTCAGGGAAGCATCGCTGTCGCGGAGAACGGGCCGATCGTTCACGTGCACGCTTGCGTGGCGGGGCGTGACGGATCGACGTCCGGCGGCCACCTGTTTGCCGGCACGGTCCACAACGCGGCAGAGATCGCCGTTGGCCTGCCGGAGGGGATCGTCCTCGAAAGGGAGAGAGAGGAGACCGGCTTGACCGGCCTACGTCCGCGGACTACGTGAAGCGCGCCGAACCGTGGAGGCCGTGGAGGAAGTCCGCGCCGCTGACTCTCGGTCGTCCCTCGCGTTGGATCTCGTGAACCTCGATCAGCCGATCGCCGGTTCCGACGAGGAGGCGATCGGTCTCGCGGAGTCCGATCTGTCCCGGAGGAATCCGGCCGGACGCCACGTCAGTCAGTGACGTCCGATGGATCTTCACCCGTTCGTCCTCGAGAAGGGTCCACGTTCCCGGCCACGGACTCGTCCCGCGGACCAGATCGTGTATCCGTTGCGCGGGCGACGACCAGTCGATCCGCCCGTCCTCCCTCGACAGGCGCGGAGCGAGCGAGACGCCCTCTTCTGGCTGGGGATGAGATGTCAGCGTGCCGTTCGTGACGCCGGCGATCGTGTCAACGATCGCCTCGGCTCCGAGGCGGGCGAGCCGCTCCTCGAGCTGGCCGGCGGTCTCGTCCGGTCCGATCTCCAGGGTTCGTGTCAACAGCATCTCTCCGGTGTCCATCCCCGCGTCGATCAGGAAGGTCGTAATCCCGGTCGTCGTTTCCCCCTGGATGATCGCCCAGTTGACCGGTGCGGCTCCGCGATAGGCGGGCAAGAGCGAAGCGTGGATGTTGATCGTCCCGTTCGGAGCGAGGGTGAAGACGCTCGGCTTGAGGAGCTGGCCGTACGCGGCGGCGACGATCACGTCCGGTTCCACGGTGCGGAGCCGGTCGATCGCGGCCTCGGTGTTGATCCGCTCCGGTTGGTAGACGGCGAGACCGAGCCGAGCGGCCTCTTCCTTGATCGGAGGCGGGCGGAGTTCGGCATGCCTGCCGACCGGTCGATCTGGCTGCGTGACGACGAGTCTGATCTCATGCGCTTCCGCGAGGGCGACGAGCGCAGAGCAAGCGAACGTCGAGGTTCCGAGGAAGGCCAGCTTCACGACGATTCCTCGCGCTGGAGGCGCTGATACTCCTTCAGCAGGCTCTGCCTCCGGGCCGGGCTGAGGCGATCGAGGAACAGTCCCCCGTTGAGGTGATCCATCTCATGCTGAATCGCCCGGGCGAGCATCCCTTCTCCCTCGATCCGGACGGTCTCCCCGTCGAGCGTCGTCCCCTCGACGACGGCACGCGTCGCCCGACCGACAGCCGCATCGACCCCCGGGACGCTCAGACAGCCCTCGGAGATCTCCTCGACTTCATCGGAGGTTTCGATGAGTTCGGGATTGACAAGCACGTGGAACTCCCCGTCAACGTCGAGGATGATGATCCGCTTCGAGACGCCGATCTGCGGGGCGGCGAGGCCGGCGCCGTTGGCGCGAAGCATCGCCTCGACCATCCGCTCACAGAGGATCCGGATCTCGTCGTCGATCGCCCCGACCGGCTCGGCCGGCCGTCGAAGGGTTGGGTCTCCGTAGGTTCGTATCTCCATGGTCACTTCTCTTGCGCGCGGAAACGCCGCATTATAAAGTGAGCCTCGGTATGCCACAAGAGAACAGCGATTGGGAGCATCGCCTCGAGAAGATCCTCCGACTGGAGCGGTCGATGGGGTACAGGGACGAGGCGGTCACTGGGGGAGTGGAGGCGTTCGTTCGGGCGCACGTCCCCGCGGCGAAATCGATCGCGAAGAGCTACGGGGCCGCGTCGCTCGCAGAGCGCCGCGCGATCGTCGATCGGCTGTTCGAGTACCTTCTGTCCGAGATGAATCGGAAGAGCGTTCCGGCGATCGACCTAACTGCGCCGATCACGAAGGCGAAGGGGGTCGGCCCGAAACGGGCGGGCCTGCTGGCGAAGCTCGGGATCGAGACGATCGAGGACCTGCTCTTCTACTTCCCGCGCCGGCTGGACGATCGATCGTCGGTCGTTCCGATCGGATCGGTCCGGCCCGGACAGGAGATCGGCGTCCGCGGCGAAGTTCACGCGGTCAGCACACGGCGGACCGGACGGAAGATGACGATCTTCAAGGCGGCGGTCGGAGACGGAACCGGCTTCCTCTACGCGGTCTGGTTCAATCAGCCGTGGATTGCCGAGCAACTGAGGCGGGGGATGCGGGTCGATCTGTACGGGAGGGTCGAGCGGAGCTACGGAGAGCTCCAGATGCGCTCTCCGACTTGGGAGGCAGAAGGGGTCGGCCTCGACACCGGACGGTGGGTGCCCGTCTATCCGGCGACGGAGGGAATCACCGACCGCTATCTCCGATCGCTTATCGACCGGAACCTGGATCCGTTGCTGCCGGCGGTCGGCGATCTCCTCCCGCCGACGGTCCGCGAGCTACACGGACTGATGCCGCGGCAGACCGCGGTCGAGACGATTCACCGCCCGGCCGACCCGAGCGCGTTCGAACGGGCCCGTCGGACACTCGCGTTCGAGGAACTCCTCTTGCTGCAGGTTGGGCTGACGCAGAGCGAGCGGAACGTCCCCGGACAGGCGCACATCCCGGCGGCCGGCCTGCGCGATTCGTTCCTCGCCGGGCTCCCGTTTCGTCTGTCCGGGTCGCAGCAGTCGGCGTTGACGGAGATCGAGTCCGACCAAAGGCGCCCGATCCGGATGATGCGGCTGCTGCAGGGGGACGTCGGTTCCGGGAAGACGCTCGTCGCCGTCTGTGCTGCCCTTCACGCAATCGATGCGGGGCGCCAGGTCGCGTTCATGGCCCCGACCGAGATCCTGACCGAGCAGCACGCGATCAATCTTCAGCGACTGCTCGCGCAGCTTCCGATCCGCGTCGAGGTGCTCACCGGCGCAACGCGTGGCAAAGATGCGATTCGTGATGCCGTCGAGGATGGCACGGTCGATCTCCTGATCGGGACCCATGCGCTGATCCAGGAATCCGTGTCTTTTCGGGATCTCGGGCTGGTGGTCATCGATGAGCAGCACCGCTTCGGGGTCGTTCAGCGATCGCAGATCGAGGAGAAGGGAGAGAACGTCGATCTCCTGGTGATGAGCGCGACGCCGATCCCGCGAACGATCACACTGACGCTCTACGGCGAGTTCGATGTCTCGATCCTCGACGAGCTTCCGCTTGGCCCGCGATCGATCACGACGCGATGGGTCCACGAGAAGGAGCGTGAGGCCGTCTATGGCACCGTCGGGCGCTTCCTCGCCGAAGGGCGAAAGGGCTACGTCGTCCTTCCGCTCGTCGAGGAGTCGGAGAAGGTGACCGCGAAAGCTGCCGTCCAGGTTGCGGAGGAGATGACCAACCGCTTCGCGCAGGTCAGCGTCGGGTTGGTCCACGGCCGGCTCTCCGCGTCAGAGAAGAGCGAAGCGATGGAGCGCTTCCGCACCGGCGAGGCACAACTCCTCGTCGCGACGACTGTCATCGAAGTTGGGATCGACGTCCTCGACGCCGACTTCATGGTGATCGAACATGCCGATCGGTTCGGCCTGTCGCAGCTCCATCAACTCCGAGGGCGGATCGGCCGATCTGGCCAGCCGGCCGATTGCTATGCCATCTCGGATGGAGGGACCGATGACGCGAAAGAGCGGCTGACAGCATTCGCCGCCCATGCGGATGGGTTTGCGATCGCGGAGGAGGATCTGCGGATTCGAGGTCCGGGTGATCTTCTCGGAACGGAGCAGCACGGCTTCTACACGCGGTTGCGGGCGGTGAATCTGTTCGGCGATCTCGATCTGATGCGCGTGGCCCGAGATGCGGCACGGAAGCTCCGCGAAGAGGGGATCCCGAGCGAGTTGGTCGATGCCGCCCATCGCCGATTCGGCGAGGTGTTGAAGTGGGTGCGTGTTTGAGAGACGCATCGCGTCTCTCAAACACGAAGACGACCTGCCGGGAAGCACTCCTTGTGAACCCCTTCGGGATCAGCTCAGACACGGGGCAGGTGAGAGAAGGCTTCCCTTTTCCTGAGGGAGTTGCAGTTGCAAGTGAGAGGTTGCTGGCGGTTCCACGGACGGTAGCTCGGCCCACACACAGCGGAATGGCGAACCCGCCATTCCGCTCCTCGAATCGCCTTCTAGGCGATTCGAGAGATGCGGGTTCCGATGCGCTCTCCAGCGGCGAGTGCTGCCAGAGCGTTCGGCCTGTCCAGATCGAAGACCTCGATCGAAAGCTCGTGTTCACGGCAGATCTCGACGGCGACCTGGTCCATCACTCCGTATCGTGCCGAGAGGTAGTCATCGAAGGTCAGGTCCTCGATCAATCGAGCCTCTTCGTCCGTCGAGGGATCGGCGGAGTAGACGCCGGCGACGTTCGAGCCCTTTGCGAGGAGGTCAGCACCGATCGACACGGCGCGGATGGCGGCCGCTGTGTCGGTCGTGACGAGCGGGCTCCCCGTCCCGCCGGCAAAGAGGACGATCGTGCCATCCTCGAGGGCACAGCGTGCGATGCGAGGGGAGATCGGCGTCGTCAGCTCGGTGTCGATCGCGGACTGAACCAGGACCGATCGCCCGCTTGACTCCAAGTAGCTTCGAAGGGCGAGGGCATTGAGCACCGTGGCGAGCATCCCGAGGGTATCAGCTTCGACGCGACCGAGCCACGGGCTCCGTGCGCCACGGATGACGTTTCCCCCGCCGACGACGATGGCGATCTCGGTCGAAGAGAGTGGCGCGATCTCCCCTGCGATGCGACTCAACGCATCGGGAGAAAACGCGCCGTCAGGACCCTTGAAGGCTTCGCCGGAGAGCTTTAGGAGGACGCGAGAAGGGGATCTGCGCATCCGGCAACCTCGATCTCGAAGCGGGCAAACTGCTTGATCTGGATGTTCTCACCGGTCTTCGTCCGCAGGTCGGCGAGCATCTCCTCGATCGTGACCTCCGGGTTCTTGATGAACGGCTGCTTGATCAGGCAGTTGTCCTTGTAGTAGCTGTTGACGCGGCCCTCGAGCGCCTTCTCGATGATCTCCGCCGGCTTCCCTTGCTCCTCGAGCGTCTTGCGGAACTCGGCGTTGGCTTTGTCGATCGCGTCTTGTGGCACGTCCTCCGGCGCGACGAACGCCGGTCCTTCGGCGGCGATGTGCATCGCGACGTCGTTGGCGAATGCGACGAATTCGGCGCTGTTCGCGGCGAAGTCGGTGTTGGTAGCGAGCTCGACGAGAACCCCGACCTTCCCGGTGTGATGCACGTAGGCGACGATTCGCCCTTCATTTGCCTCACGGCCGATCTGCTCCATCAGCTCGAGACCTTGCTCGCGGAGGATCTCCTTGGCGCGCTCGATATCCCCGCTCGCCTCGGTGAGGGCCTTCTTACAGTCCATCATCCCGATGCCGGTCTCATCGCGGAGCTGTTTGATCGCGTCTACGCTAATCGTCGTCATCGTCGTCCTCTGCTTCTTCCTCCGGTTCGTCTGTCTCTGTCTCGTCGGCTCCGTCTTCGGCCGCTTCGTCAGGCGTTTCCACCTCTTCCGGCGTGTCCTCGGCGTCCACGGCTTCCTCCGCCTCTTCTGTGGACTCGAGCTCCTCAGTCTCCTCGTCTGCCGGTTCGGCCTCTTCTTCGACCTCGGCGGCCTCCTCGGGTATCTCTTCGGCCGCAACGGCTTCCTCGGACGCGTCCTCAGGGATCTCCGGCTCTTCGGTCGTCTCGGCGTCGATCGGAGCCTCTTCGTCAGGCGCGGCGGCAGGCTCTTCCTCGTCCTGTCGTCCTTCGCGCCCCTCGAGGACGGCGTCGGCGATCCGAGCGGTAATCAGCTTCGTCGCCTTGATCGCATCGTCGTTTCCCGGGATCAGGAAGTCGATCGGATCCGGATTGCAGTTCGTGTCGACGATCGCGATCACCGGGATCCCGACGATGTTCGCCTCGTGCACGGCGTTCGTCTCGACATCGGGGTCGATGACGTAGAGGAGATCGGGCTTCCGCTCGAGGTGCCGGAGTCCGTTTAGGTTTCGCTGTAGCTTGGCCAGCTGGCGGCGGAGGCGGCTCGCCTCTTTGTTCGGCATGTGGTCGACCGTACCGTCCTCGATCATCGTCTCGAACGTCTTCATCCGCTCGATGCTCTGCTTGATCGTTCCGAAGTTGGTCAGCGTCCCACCGAGCCAGCGACGGTTGACGTAATGCGCGCCGCAGCGCTGCGCTTCTTCGACGATGGTCGACTGGACCTGCTTCTTCGTGCCGATGAAAAGGATCTCACCGCCCGCGGCGATGTTGTCGCGGACGTGGTAGTAGGCCTTCTTGAAGAGATCGACCGTCTGTTCGAGGTCGATGATGTGGATCCCCTTCCGCTCGGTGAAGATGTAGCGAGCCATCTTAGGGTTCCACTTGCGTGTTCGATGCCCGAAATGCACCCCGGTTTCGAGCAGCTCTTTCATCGTTAGAACTTCCACATCATCCTCCCACTTGTAATCGCGGTTCGTATGTCGCGGAAGTATAGCGAACGACCTTGGAAACCGCAATCCAGGCGATTCGGTGCCCCGAAAACGCCCGGTTGTTTCGCGCCCCCTCGTGGGGCGATAATGGGTTCGAAGGTGGGCGATGAGACGCACGGATACACCGCAGGTCGATCGCGACTCGGTCCGCGAACTTCCGAAGAACATCGAGGCCGAACAGGTCGTCCTCGGCTCGGCGATTCTCGAGCCGGAGGGGACGATCCCGATTCTCGTCGAGAAGCTCCTCCCGGAGTACTTCTACCAGCGGCGCCACCGTGTCATCTTCCGGGCGATCCGCGAGCTGTTCGATCGCGGCGAGCCATCCGACATCGTTTCGCTCGCCAACCGGCTCGAGGAGCGCGGCGAGATGGAACGGGCCGGTGGTCGGATGTACCTAAACGAACTGATCGATCGCGTCGCGACGACGGCGAGCCTCGAGTACTACGCCGAGATCGTCAAGAAGAAGGCGACGCTCCGCTCGCTGGTCGAGGCCGGCGGCCGGATCACCGAACTCGGCTACGATGAGGTGAACGAGACCGACGAGGTCCTCGACCGAGCCGAGTCCCTCATCTTCGACATCTCGAGCCGCGATTCGGCCGGCTCCTACTTCCTCGTCTCCGACTTCCTCTACGAGCACATCGATACACTCGAGGAGCTGCACCGAGACCCGAACCGCCACACGGTGACCGGCTTCTCGACCGGCTTTCCGCGTCTCGACGAGATGACGTCCGGCCTTCAGCGGTCCGATCTGATCATCGTCGCCGGCCGGCCGGGGACTGGGAAGACGAGCTTCGCGCTTGCTTTGGCCCGGCATATTGGAGTTCGGGAGAAGGCGGGGATCGGCATCTTCTCGCTTGAGATGGCGAAGGAGCAGCTCCTCGAGCGGCTCCTCTGCGGCGAGGGGAAGGTCAGCCTCCATCGCCTCCGCGGCGGGTACATCCCGGCGGCGAAGTGGCGCGATCTAGCGATGGCGGCGAGCAAGCTTCAGAAGGCGACGCTCGTCATCGATGACACACCGGGCGCCTCGATTCTCGAGATCCGGGCCAAGGCGCGGCGGATGGCGTCGCAGCACAAGATCGACATGATCATCGTCGACTACCTTCAGTTGATCGAAGGGGCCGTCCGCTCAGACATCCGGGAACAGGAGATCGCCCACATCTCCCGCTCGCTGAAGCGCCTAGCGCGAGAGCTGAACGTCCCGGTGATCGCCGTCTCGCAGTTGAATCGCGCGGTCGAGCAGCGCGAGAAGAAGTACCCTCGTTTGGCCGACCTGCGCGAAAGCGGAGCGATCGAGCAGAACGCCGATGTCGTCATGTTCATCTACCGCGAGGACTACTACCGCCAGCCGGAGGAGGGGGCCTCTTCCGATGGAGCCGCGTCTGACGCCGAGCTGATCATCGCCAAGCAGCGGAACGGCCCGCTCGGCCGGGTGACGATGAACTTCCACAAGGCCTACGCCAGCTTCTACCCGATGGCGTGGGATGACGCCTCGTCTGCCTCGTCGGCGCCGTTCTAGAAGCAGTAGGCGCGTATGGGGCCGCACCAGCCCGCTTCGGTATAATCGGCGGCGAATCTTGCAGCACCCGGGAGGGGACATGGGTTATCCGGCCGAGTACCGGTATACGAAGGATCACGAGTGGATTGCCGTCGAAGGGAATCGCGCGCGGATTGGCATCACGGACCATGCACAGAGCGAGCTCGGTGACATCGTCTTCGTTGAGCTTCCGTCGGTCGGAAGCGCCGTTCAGGCAGGAGGAATCCTGGCGACGGTCGAATCGGTGAAGGCGGTCGGCGATGTGCTCGTCCCATTCGACGGGACGGTCCTCGAGGTGAACGACGGGCTCGAGTCTGCGCCGGAGACGATCAATCAGGCGCCGCATGACGCCGGTTGGATCGTGGTCCTCGAGATCGCCGATCCGGCGGTGGTCGACGGACTGCTCGACGCGGCCGGCTACGAGTCGTTCCTCGCCGAAGGGTAGTCGGGGATGCGCTATCTCCCTCATTCGTCCGCCGACCGGCGCACAATGCTCGCGTCGATCGGCGTCTTCTTGATCGATGATCTGTTCGCCGATATCCCCGAGGAGGTTGCGGCGGCCTTCCGGCCGCTCGGGCTTCCTCCCAAGAGCGAACAGGAGGTCGTGGCGGCGCTGACGGATCTGTCGGCACGGAACGCGGCGGTCGAGAAGACTTGTTTCATCGGAGGCGGAATCTACGATCACTACGCCCCAAGCCTCGTCGATCACGTCCTTTCACGCTCGGAGTTCTACACCGCCTATACCCCGTATCAGCCTGAGGTGAGCCAGGGGACACTGACGGCGATGTTCGAGTTCCAGACGCTCATCAGCGAGCTGACCGGGATGGACGTTGCGAACGGATCCCTCTACGACGGCGCAACGGCGGCGGCCGAAGCGGTGCTGATGGCCGATCGAATCCGATCCCGAGGGCGGGTTGCCATTGCGCGGACGCTCTTCGCAAACGCCCGCCGTGTCCTCGAAACCTACGGCTGGGCGAGCGGGACCGAGGTCGTTGAGCTGCCGATGCTGGCCTCCGGACGGACCGATCTCACTGACGTCCCGGACGATGTCTCGGCCGTGCTGCTCCAATCGCCGAATGCGCTCGGGGTGATCGAGGATCTTGCCGGAGTCAAGGAGCGGATCGGGGACGCGCTGCTGATCGTCTCGATCAACCCGATCTCGCTTGGCGTTCTAGCCCCGCCGGGAGACTTCGACGCCGACATCGTCGTTGGCGAGGGGCAGCCGCTCGGTCTGTCGATGGCCTATGGCGGGCCGCTCCTCGGGCTGTTCGCGACCCGGGCGGAGCACCTTCGCCAGATGCCGGGCCGCGTTTCCGGGCGAACTGTCGATGCCGAAGGGAAGACCGGGTACACGATGGCCGCTCAGACGAGGGAACAGCACATCCGGCGGGAGCGGGCAACATCGAACATTTGCACGAACTCCGCCCTCTGCGCCCTCGCGGCGACCGTCTATCTGGCCACGGTGGGGGCGGAAGGCCTCCGGCACGTCGCGGAGTTGAACCTCGAGAAGGCGCACTATCTCGCAGATCGGATTGCCGAAATCGAAGGGTTCGACCTCCCGTTCTCCGGTCCGTTCTTCAACGAGTTTGTCATTCGACCCTCCGAAGATGCGACGGCGGTTCAACGGAGGCTCCTCGATGCCGGCTTCCTCGTCGAAGCGCCTGAGGGACTTCGTTCCTTCGGCGTGGAGAACGGGCTCCGGATCGCAGTGACAGAGAGAAGGACGCGGGCGGAGCTCGATCGATTCGCCGATGTGCTCGGAGGTGCTCGATGAAGACGATCTTCGATCATCCGCAGCGCGAGGGGATCGGCGGCCTCTTCCCGGAGCTCGATGTCCCGAGGATCGGAGCCGAGGGACTGATCGATCGTGCGCTCCTTCGCTCGCAGGAACCGCGGATCCCGGACCTGAGCGAGCCGACGGTCGTTCGACACTTCACGGCGCTGTCGAAGCTCAACTACGGCGTCGACGACGGCTTCTATCCGCTTGGGAGCTGCACGATGAAGCACAACCCGAAGGTGAACGAGACACTGGCTCGACTCCCGGGGCTGGCCGGCCTCCATCCGCTGGCTGATCCCGATCTCGCGCAGGGGACGCTCGCCTTCCTGTACGAGTTGTCCGATCTCCTCAGCCGGATTGCCGGGATGCCCGGTATCTCGCTTCAGCCGGTCGCCGGCGCTCACGGGGAACTGACCGGACTCTTCCTGTTCCGGGGCTACTTCGAGGCACGCGGCGAGACCGAACGGCGGAGGATTCTTCTCCCCGATTCGGCACATGGGACGAATCCCGCGTCCGCGGCAGTCGCCGGGTTCAGCGTGTCGGAGATCCAGTCGAACGATGCCGGAATGGTCGATCTCGATGCGCTCGATGCCGAGCTCGACGAGACGGTCGCCGGGATCATGCTGACCGTTCCGAACACACTCGGCATCTTCGAAGAGCGGATTGCCGAGGTGACCGACAGGATCCACGCGGCCGGCGGACTCTGCTATTTCGACGGGGCGAATCTGAATGCGTTCATCGGGCGGGCCCGGCCGGGAGACATGGGCGCCGACGTCTTCCACTTCAACTTGCACAAGACCCTTTCGACACCGCACGGCGGCGGCGGCCCGGGTGCCGGACCGATCGCCGTCTCCGAGCCGTTGGTCGAGTTTCTCCCCGTCCCATCGATCGAGCAGAACGGCGAGGCGTACGCGCTCGTGTGGGATCGCCCGAACTCGATTGGGAGCGTTCACTCGTTCTACGGGAACGTCCTCGTTGCGGTGAAGGCGTACGCGTATCTCCTCCAGCTTGGCGACGAGGGTCTTCGCGCCGTCAGCGAGGATGCTGTATTGAACGCCAACTACCTGCAGGAGCGGCTGAAGAAGACGTACCCGCTCCCCTACGACCGGCTCTGCAAGCACGAATTCGTCCTGTCCGGGAAGGGGCTTGCCGAAGGAGTCTGCACGCTCGACATCGCCAAGCGGCTGATCGACTACGGATTCCACCCGCCGACGGTCTACTTCCCGTTGATCGTCCGTGAAGCGTTGATGATCGAGCCGACCGAGACCGAGAGCCGAGACGGCCTCGACCGATTCGCCGAGGCGATGGAGCGGATCGCAGCCGAAGCGCGGGAGGCCCCGGAGCTCCTTCTCGACGCGCCTCACCAAGCGCCGGTCCGCCGGCTCGACCAGACGCGCGCCGCGAGGGATCTGGTGCTGACGTACCCGTTCGACGATCGGGAAGGCGGGGAGTTAGCGTAGAGCGAGGGCCACGAATCCTACGGCTTCGCTTTTCGGATGGCGGCCTCGATCGAGTCCGCGACGTGCGTGCACTCGTCAGCGTCGGCCGCCTCGACCAAGATCCGGACGAGCGGCTGGGTCCCGGACGGTCGGACGACGATCCGTCCGCGCTCGCCGAGGGCCGTTTCGGCCGCACCCACCGCTTTCGTAACGGCGGGATCCTCCGCGATCTCCCGCGGCAACGAACAGGGCACGTTGCGATGGACCTGCGGGTAGAGGGGGATCTCCTGGGCTAGGGTTTGCAGATCGATGCCCTTTCGGTGAGCAATCTCGAGGAGTCTGACAGCGGTTAGGATCCCGTCCCCGGTTGGAGAGTACTCCGAGAAGATGATGTGGCCCGAGGGCTCGCCGCCGATCAGTGCGTCGGTCTCGGTGATCCGCTGCGACACATGCCGATCGCCGACCGGTGTCGTGCTGACGTCGATCCCGTCCTCGGCGAGGCGGGTTTTCAGTCCGAGATTGCTCATCACCGTCGTGACGACGAGGGGCGGCGAGAGGGCGTCCGTTTCGGCCATCTGCAGTGCTGCAATCCCGATCATCCGATCGCCATCGATCGTCTCTCCGTCCGCGCCAACCAGCAGAACCCGATCTCCGTCCCCATCGAACGCAATGCCGAGATCGGCGGTGTGCTCGCGTACCGCGAGTCGGAGCGGTTCGAGACAGGTCGAGCCGCAATCCTGGTTGATCCGATCGCCGTCATGCGTGTCGTGGAGCGCGACGACGCGAGCCCCGAGGTGGCGGAGGACATGGGGGGCGATCTTCACCGTCGCCCCGTAGGCGCAATCGACGACGATCGTCATCCCGGAGAAGTCGACGTGCTCGACGTCGATCGTCCCGGTGAGGAACGCGGCATACCGCGTCGCCGCCGCTTCGAGCTGATCGATCTCCCCGATCCGCGCCGCCGGCGCGGGGTTGGCGGCGATGGCCGCCTCGATGGCTGCTTCCTCCTCAGGCGCAAGCTTCATTCCCCGACGGTCGAAGAACTTGATTCCGTTATCCTCCGGCGGGTTGTGTGACGCGGAAATGACGGCTCCGAGGTCGGCCCGCTCGTCCTTGATCAGGAACGAGATCGCCGGCGTGGGGATGATCCCCGCGAGGCAGACGTCGGCGCCGGCCGAGGCAAACCCCGAAGCGAGCGCCGCCTCAAGCATTGAGCCGCTGACCCGCGTGTCGCGACCGATGATCACTCGTCCGCCTTCGGAGATGGTCTCCGCGGATGCAGCCCGGGCGAGGGCGACGGCGAGTTCGGGGGTCAGGAGTCGGTTGGCCGGGCCGCGTACTCCATCGGTGCCGAAGAACGTCATGGGAGGACCCACCCGCCGGAGAGGGAGATCATCGGCACCGGAAAGGCGAGGGGATAGAGCGCCTCGGCGCTGAGCCCGAATTCGATGGACTCCAGCGGGCTGTATCGAAGCGCCATGCCGGCGCCGGCGACGAGCGATGGGAGGAGACGCGACGAGTCGAAGTAGGAAAACCCGGTCGTCAAGCGGAGGAACGAGGCTGCCTCCGATGGGTCCTCGGTCATTGCGATGTCCGCGCTCCCGAGCACGAGGGTCCCTGCCGCCGAAGAGATGAACAACGAGAGAGATACGCGTCCGAACTCCGTCTCTACAATCAGTTCGGCGCCGATCGAGTGTCGGATCCGAGTGAAGGGGAGAATGAGGCGAAGTCCGATGGTCCTGGCTTCGAACGTCGCTGCAGGGAGGCTGGTGAGAAGGATGGCGAAGCAGATGAGAGCCATTGCGCGACGTGTCCTCAGTTTCATCGTCTTCGAGTCTATCGGACGGTCGGACGGATTGCGAGTTTACGGGATGCTTCGGATGAGGTCGCCGATGATCGGAGCGAAGCTGCTCGTCGGAACGGCATAAGAAATCTGATCGCGGGTCTCGACGATCCGAATTTCGCCCTTCACCGAGACGACGGAGTACCCCAGAATCTCGTTGGTCACGGGGTCGACGAGGAGGTTCTCCACTTCGAGGACCTCGAAGACATCTCCGACGGCTACACCGGAGGACGCACCGAGGTTGATCGCAATCCTCCCGTCGGGAAGGATCGCGGCGATCTGTCCCTCTCGGCTCGGAGCGAGCGTGGCTACAGCGGCCATCGGCGCCTCGTTGTCAAACGCCAACGGGACGACATCTTCGAGTGCGAGGAGGAGCACCGCCGCGAGCCGATCGATCGCACGGTTCATCGCCGTGCCGACGACGGTTTCGTCGAAGGCCGCACTCCCTACGGTGATTTCCTCCGCTTCAGGGACCGAGAGGCTGAGGCCCGGCCGGACTTGAAATCCGACCGTGTCGATATACGATGTCCCATCCCACAGCTTGGCATTGTAGATCCCCGGGTTCACTGGAACCCCTGACATGTTTCGCTGATCCCAGAACCACGGCGCGCACTCGTCGGTATCGATGAACTCCCATCCGAGCCACTGCAGGAACGTTCCCGACGCCGAGTGGATCTCGACTCCGAACCATCCAGGATCTCCGACGTTCCGATGCCCGAGGACGACCGTCTGCCCCGTGCTGTACCAGGCACGGTCGGCCTGTAGCCCTCCGTCGCAGATCTCGGATGAACCGATCGACAGGAACGAGAGGAGTTCACCCAGATCGATCGAGAAGCCGGAACTCCCCTCGGCCTGTCCCTCTGCCGACAGATCCGACAGCCGCTGACCGCTGCGGGCGTCGACGATCTGTGCCGACAGGCCAACGTCGACGGACGCGCTGTCGAAGCGGAGGAAACCGAGGCTCATCGATGTCTCCTGAACGGAGATGCCGGTGACCGATCCGAGGATGAGAAGATCGGCACCGATCAGCCGGCCGGTTGTCGCGATATCAGGCGGCAGCAAAGGATTGAGACCGTTGGCTTGCATGGCTGCATCGAGTTCGGCTCGTCCGAGAATCCGGAGACCGCTTCCCGTGAGCCGCTCGGCCAGCTCGTCGGACACACCCTCGCTCACGTGAACGAAGCCCGAACTGCTGGTGTCGTCGAACCTTGCAACGGCGATTCTCAGCGGAGCCAGGATCGCCAACGCCTCATTGCCGAGGAGTACGTTGAAGTGCCGAGTGGTCGTGTTGTTCTCTTCGTCGGTTTCGTCGATCCGATCGAACGCGGCGTCGACCTCCGCCGAAGCGGTGTGAGGGCCGGCTGTCGCTCTCCATGTCGTCGTGATGGTCTCGGTATGGTCGCTGGCGAGAGACGCGACCGGAATCAGATCGAGTTCGCGGTCGTCGACGGCGAATCGGACGAAGAACCGCTCATTTGCGTTGTTCCGTCCCGTGTTCGCGATGACGGCGGTCAGCGTGACGAGGTCGCCGTCCTGCGGGTCGACGGGCTGAATCTCGAGATGCCGGACGACGAGATCTGGGAGTGCAAGCCCGACGTGAGCCAGACCTCCCAAGATCAACGCAGCACAAATGAGTATTCGTTTCGCCATCATCTGCTCCGACCGCACCACGTCACAACGTACACGCCATCCTCCGGCGAGGTTTCGCGACGCACCGCCACACGGGGTATCCGGAATCGCGCCGGAGGACCACCCCGAGGGTCTTTGAGAGAGAGGATCTTTGTACGAGTCCAGCGCACGCTAGATCTGACTCCAATCGGTCCCCGACGCGACCTTGACCGACAATGGCACGCGAAGCGGGATCACGGTCTCCATCGTCTCCACGATCACCTTCGTCGCCTCCTCGAGAACGTCTTCCGCGATCTCGAAGATGAGTTCATCGTGGATCTGGAGAATCATCTTCGCGGTGACCGCGTCTTCTTCGATCCATCGGTCGATCTCGATCATCGCAAGCTTGATCAGATCGGCGGCGCTCCCCTGAATCGGTGTATTGACCGCGTTCCGACGGTCGAAGTTGCGCTGCGCGACGTTCCGAGATGTAAGGTGTGATAGGGGACGGCGGCGGCCGAGGATCGTCTCGACGTAGCCCGTCTCGGTTGCCTGTTCGATCATCCGGTCGATGTACTCCTTGGCCCGCGGATAGGCGGAGAAGAAGCGGTCGATGTAGCCCTTTGCCTCCGATTGAGCAATTCCTAGGTCGCGCCCGAGTCCGAATGGGCTGATCCCATAGAGGATCCCGAAGTTGATCCGCTTGGCGGCGTCTCGGAGCTGATCGGGAACGTCGTCTTCCGGCAGACCGAAGACGACGCTTGCTGTCAGGCGATGGAGGTCAAGGCCGGTGTGGAAGGCCTCGATCAGTCGCTCGTCCTCGGAGAAATGTGCGAGGAGCCGGAGCTCGATCTGCGAATAGTCGGCGGCGACGAGCCTTGATCCTTCCGGGGCAACGAACGCCGCGCGGATCCGCCCGCCGACTTCGGTCCGTGTCGGAATGTTCTGAAGATTCGGCTCGGACGACGAGAGGCGGCCCGTCGCCGTCGCCGCCTGGTGGAAGCTGGTGTGGATCCGGCCGTCCGATGGGTGGATCGCCTTCGGTAGTTGGTCGACGTAGGTTGTCAGCAGCTTCTTCAGCTCTCGGTGCGCGAGGAGCTTCCCCGGGAACGGATGCTGCTCGGCGAGGATCGAGAGGACGCGGGCACTCGTCGAAGGGCCGGTCTTCGTCCGATCGATGACAGGCAGACCGAGGCGCTCGAACAGGATCTCGCCGACCTGCTTCGGCGAGTTGGGGTTGAACGGTCCGCCGGCGAGGTCCATCAGATCAGCCTCGATGATCTGCAGCTCGGTGCGGAGTTCGTCCCCCTGTGCGGCCAGGATGTCGCTGTCGGCGAGGATTCCGTGCGCCTCCATCCGCTCGAGGACCTCGATCAGAGGGATCTCGACGTCGCGGAAGAGCGGCGTGAGGTTGCGCTCTTCAAGATCAGCGGTCAGCAAGGGGTAGAGTCGCTGCACGATCTCGGCGTCCTCGGCGGCGTACTCGGTCGCCTGCTCGATCGGCACGGCGGCGAACGCGCCGTCCTTCCCAGCGACGGCCTCGTAGGTCAGCATCGAGTGACTGAGGTAGGTCATCGCGATTTGCTCGAGGTTGTGGCGACGCTCCTCGGGATGAACCAAGTGCGAGGCGATCATCGAGTCGAACGCGATCCCAGCGGGCGAGACGCCATGCCGACGGAGGACGCTCAGATCGTACTTGAGATTCTGGCCGATCAGCTGCGGGGTCTCGTTCTCGATGATCGGGCGAAGTGCGTTGAGCACATCGGCGAGCGGAATCTGAGTCGGTGTGTCGAGGCCCTCGTGTGCGACCGGAATGTAGTAGCCGACGCAAGGCTCAAGCGACAGGGCGATTCCGACGATCTGCGCGTCGATCGGGTCGAGGCTTGTCGTCTCCAGATCGATCGAAACACGCTCCGCCGCTTCAAGCTCCCGGACGAGCTCTTCGAGCGCCGGCTGCTCGAGGATCGTTCGATAGTCGACCGTCGCCTTCGGAGCAGCATCCGCACGGTCGGCGAGCGCCACCGGCTCGAGCTCAAGCTCGTTCAGCGCGGTCGAGAATTCGAGTTCGGTCAGGAGCCGAGCAAGCGCTTCGAGATCGATCCCCTGCAATCGGCAGGATGCGGGAATCTCTTCGACTTCGACATCCGATCTCAAGCGGATCAGCCGCTGGGCGAGCTCGGCGTCGGCGCGATGATTCGCGAGTCCGTCGGAGACGCGCTTGTTCTTCACCTTGTTCGCCGAATCGAGCGCGACATCGAGCGACCCGAACTCCTGAAGGAGCCGAGCGGCGGTCTTCTCTCCGACGCCTGGGACGCCGGGGACGTTGTCCGAGGTGTCGCCGATCAGCGAGAGGAGATCGACGATCTGGTCGGGCGGGACGCCGTACTTCCCCTCGACGCCGGCCGGGTCGAGGAGTTGTTGCACGCTGTCGACGCCCCGACCTCCCGGCCGAAGGAGGGAGATCTGCTCCGAGACGATCTGGGCCATGTCCTTGTCCGACGTGGCGATCAGACAAGTCAGCTTGCGGGCTGCCGCTTGCAGTGCGACGGACGCGAGAACGTCGTCCGCCTCGACGCCCACGACGGAGAACGTGGGAATGCCGAGCGCAGCCAGCAGACGCTCGATCAAGGGAAGCTGGGACGCCAATTCGTCGGGCATCGGCTTGCGGTTTGCCTTGTACTCGGAGTAGAGCTCATGACGGAACGTGTCGCCCGGCGCATCGAAGACGACGGCGACGTAGGCCGACGGATAGTCGCGGAGCGTGCGGAGGAGGATCCGCCAGAAGCCGTAGACGGCATTCACCGGTTGCCCCGTCTGGGTCGTCAGCTCCGGGATTCCGTAGAACGCCCGATACGCGTGCGAGTGCCCGTCGAACAGCAGGATCCGCCCCTCGTCGAGCGGGCCGGGAATCCGAAGGATCTCCTCATAGGTAGGCATCGTCGGTCGAACCCACTCCTTGTCGATCGAGCAGATAGCAGAGCGCGAGGGCGAGCCCGTCGGCCATGTCGTCCGGTTTGGGGATCTCCGACAGGCAAAGGAGCCGCTTGACCATCGCCTGGACCTGCGACTTCGGCGCCTTCCCGTACCCGGTGATCCGCTTCTTCACCTGGAGCGGCGTGTACCCCCGGACGGAGAGGTCGGCCGCAGCCATCAGCAGTACGCCCCGTGTCTCCGCCGTCCGCATGGCGGTGTGGGCGTTCGTCGCCAAGAAGATCTCCTCGATGGCGACGCCGTCAGGCTTGTATGCTTCGATCAGATCGCACGCTTCGCGGTAGATCGTCTGCAGGCGATCCGCTCTTGGGATTCCCTTCTTCGTCTCGATCACGCCTCCGGCGACGACTTCCCATGCGCTTCCGACAGCGCGGACGACGCCGTAGCCAGTGGTCGCCAGCCCGGGATCGAATCCTAGAGCGATGAACGGGTCACTCATTTGAGGAGGTCCTTCAAGGTCGTCCGCCCTGACTCCTCCGGCTCACAGACATGATTCGGGTGTCGATTCAGGTTGACTCCGCAGGCAGAACAGAGCCCACGGCAACCTTCATCGCAGACGACGTTCGGTTCGTGAGCGGAGAGAACGAGGCGGAGGACGACGGGGAGCAGATCGACCGATTCAGCACTCGGGGGGATCGGTACTTCGAACGATTCGTCGAGTTCGAGCGTCGTCTCGACCGGCTCGAGACATCGGCGGCAGGGTTGGCGCAGCTTGGCGCTGAGCGCCGCTTCGACATAGAGCGTTGCTAGCTGGGCGAACGCCTCTCCGGCGAGTTCGATCGACTCGACTGTGCATAGACTGTCCGGTTCTTCTCCGCCGCTCAGCGTGATCTCGACTGGGAAGCGGCTTCCCGGATTGGCGAGGAACTCAGCGACTCGGAGTGCCATGGCTGCGAAGGCGTGCTGCGACGTCCGCCGTTCGCCTTCCCTCCTTTGCGTCGTGAACGCGGATGATCGATGCACCGTGAAGGATCGCCGCTGTGTTCGCGGCGATCGTTCCTTCGATCCGGTCATCCGGAGGCGTGTCTAGGATCGCACCGAGGAAGGCTTTGCGCGACACGCCTGCGAGAACGGGGCGGCCGAGTTCGGCCAATCGGCCGAGATTCCGGATGAGAGTGAGATTGTGATCGACCGTCTTGCCGAAGCCGATCCCCGGATCGACGAAGATTCTCTCGACCTCGACTCCGGCTTCCGTCGCGGCTTCGATCCGCGCGGCGAGGAACGTGCGGACCTCGTCGACTACGTCGTCGTAGACCGGATCCTGTTGCATCGTCTCCGGGTTCCCCTGCATGTGCATCAGCACGATGAATGCCCCGGTTCGTGCAGCGACCCCGGCCATCCGATCGTCGAATCGGAGCGCGCTGACATCGTTGAGGATCCGAGCACCGAGCGAGATCGCCTCCTCAGCGACTTCGGCCTTGGTCGTGTCGATCGAGATCGCGACGCCGCTACGGCTGCGAATTCCCCGGATGACGGGGAGGGTTCGATCCATTTCCTCCTGGGGTGTGACCGGTCGGGATCCGGGCCGGGTCGACTCACCGCCGACGTCGATGATGTCAGCCCCGTCTGTGACCATCCGAAGCGCACGCTCGATGGCATCCGCGGGACGGGCGAAACGGCCGCCGTCGTAGAACGAATCCGGCGTGACGTTGACGATTCCCATGACCAAGACGCGGTTGCGTCGCTTCGCCCACTCTTGAAGGTCCATCATCACAGTCAAGTATACCATTGGGCTGGATCGCCGGCAGAGGCGTGATTTGACGACGAGATGCGGGTTTTCTACAATCACGCGGTATCGATAGACAGGGGTGATACCAATCGCTAAGGTACTTCTGACTACAACCGTCGAGCGCCTCGGACACGTCGGTGAGGTTGTCAACGTGGCTGATGGGTATGCGAGAAACTACCTTCTGCCTCGCGGACTCGCCGTGGTGCCGACGGATCACAATGTGGCCCGCTACGCGAAACAGAAAGCGGTTCACGAGGCCGAACTCCTTCAACGTGAGGAGAAGGCTCGGTATCTGCGTGACAAGCTGGCGGATCAGACGCTCCATTTCGAGCGCAAAGCGCACGATGACGATCGTCTCTACGGTTCGGTGCGAGCCGAGGAGATCACGGGCCAGATCGAAGAGCTGACGGGCGAGCACATCGAAGCATCCCGTGTACAGCTCGAACACCCGATCGAGACGCTCGGTCCCCATGCCGTGACGATCAGCCTGTACAAGGGCATCACCGTCGATGTCCGGATTCAGGTCGATGAGGAGGGCGCAAAGGAGGAGTAGCCCTCGATGAAACGCGGGGTGGTCGGGGGGATTGCTGTCTGCCTTCTGTTCGTTGCTTCTTGGCCTGTCTGCGCGACTCGGGACGCCGTCTTCGTCAACGGAGAGGTTCTTTCTCTCGACCCGCCGATCCTCGAGGAAGGCGGGTCGATTCTCGTACCGGTCGAGGGCTTCGGGCTCGCTCTCGGGGTCGAAACCACCGCCGAGGCGGATCGGCTTCTCCTTCGGTGGTCTGGCGGCCGCCGGAGTCTGACGACCGATCGATGCGCGATTCGAGACGGTGTCGCCTACGCGACGCTCGAGTGGATGGCTGGGCTCGTCGGCGCTGATCTCCACCGCGTCGGGGAAACGTGGTATGTCGAAACGTCTCCCGCGACGTTGGAAGAGATGGAGGCGACCACGGACGGTCTCATCCTTCGATTCGACGGATTCGTCCCGATCACAGTCGACGAGGCACCGAGCGGCAAGGAGCTTCGGCTGACGCTCCATCACTGCCGGACGGACGTTCCGGCTCAGCTGACCGTGCTCGGTGGATCGACGATCGACAGCATCCGCCTCCCAATCGGGGTGCGGGACCGGGTCGAGATTCAGATCGTGCTTGGTGACGCCGCGGTCGTTTGCACGAGCACCTACGATTCCGGAGACTTCTACTCCTACGCTCTGGAGGCATCCGACCGTCCGGGTATGGAGATGGTCCTCCAGATCGACGATCGGATCGTCCTTCATCGACTGTCGGAAAGCCGATCCGCAGGAGCGATTCGTGCGGACTGGCTCTATGTCGAAGCATGGAGGGATCGATATCGGCTTGCCCCCGTCTTCCCGATGACGGGATTCGAGACTCTTGCCCCGATCGAGGATCTTGCTGCCTCCTCGGGTGCCGTGGCTGCCATCAATCTCGGCTGTCCGCGAACGGCGGCTCCGATCGACGTGTTGATCGCCAACGGGAGACCCTACACCGTCTGCGAAGGGGCTGACGAAGGCCTCGGTTTGGATCTATTTGGGTGGTGGACGTACTACTCGGCCGAAGCCTCAGTCTACGCGAAACACGGGGGAGGTCGGATCCGGATTGACGATGTCAATCGACAGCTTCTGTACGGAGAGGTGGTCGCCTACCCTCCTGGCTATGTCGGGGCAATCGCTCGGGGTGTCCCGGGGACATTCACCGTCATCAAGGTGCGAAGCGATCGGGTCGTCTCTGTCTACGAGGGGCCTTTCGTCGCTGCCGATCCGACGGCAATGCTCGTTGTCGCAAGCGGAGAAGCGAAGCCGCGGCTCTCGCTCATCCGTCTGGGCGACGCGTTGTCGGTCGAATGTGGATTCGGCCATGACGGACTCTCCTTCGAGCACGCGTTCTCCGCCGGCCCGATCCTGATCGATTCCGGAACCCCCGTGGATCTGCCGGAGACCTCCTCGGAGACTCCGGCGCGCGGGTGGACGGTCCTGGCGACGGACTGGCACGGAGGGTTGATCCTTCTTGCATTCGAGCTTCGAGCGGGGAGTGCGGAAGAGGCGACCGGCGAGCTGATGGAGCTCCTGGCGGCGATGCCGGTCCCGATTCGGGATGCAATCGTCATCGGTCGCTGCAGCGGCGGCGCACTGGCCGTTCGGGATCGAAGCTCCATCTACCGCCTCGGCTCCGGGGAGCCGTTCGCCCTCGCTCTCTGTCTCGTCCCGCTGTCTCCATGAGGCGACTCGCCCGCGACGTCCTGCTGATGGCGCTTGCCACCGGCATCTCGCGCCTTCTCGGACTCCTTCGTGATGTCTCAATTGCCGATCGTTTCGGCACGACGGGCGCCTATGACGCGTTCCTGATCGCGTTCTTCGTCCCTCACTTTCTACGCCAACTCCTCGCCGAAGGCGCCCTTTCGACGGCGTTCGTCCCGCTCTACACTGGATTGGGGGTCTCCGGTGATGATGCCAACCGTTTTGCGGGCAGCCTGCTCGCCTGGTCGATTCCGCTCTACATAGTGATCGTCGGGCTCGGCATCTGGCTTGCGCCGGCATACGTCCCCTTCCTGGCGAGCGGCTTCGCCCCGAGCAAGCTAGCGCTTGCCGTCGCGCTCACACGAATCGTCTTCCCGTTCATCGCGCTGGTCGGGTTCGCGGCCGTCTTCATGGGGATCCTCAACGCACATCGACGGTTCTTCGCGGCCTCCTTGGCTCCGGCCTGGTTCAACGTCGGGATGATCCTCGGCGTTCTCGTCCTCGCGCCGCGATTCCCCGACAGGCCGGTGCTTGGGCTCGCGATTGGAGCGCTGATCGGCGGCGGCGGGCAACTGGCTGCGCAGATCCCGGCGCTCCTCCGCACCGGCTTTCGATTCCGGCTTACGTTCTGGCCGATCCATCCGGAGGTCGTCTCGTTGCTCCGGCTGCTGGCGCCGGCTGTCCTCACGCTTGCGGTCACGCAGATCAACCTCCTGGTCGACAACAAGCTTGCATCGCACCTCGGGGATGGAGGGATTGCCTCGCTGCAGTACGGGATGCGCCTTTTCCAGCTGCCGATCGGTGTGTTCGCCGTCAGCGTCGCGACAGCGCTCCTCCCGCGGTTTTCCGAGGCGTGGGCGAGCAAGGACCGAGATCGCTTCGTCCATTACCTTTCTGACGGGCTCGCCCTTTCCGCGCTGGTCCTCCTTCCGGCGATGGTCGGGCTGTTCGCGATCGGCCGCGACGTCGTCCGGCTCCTATTCGAGCACGGGACGTTTGCGGCGGACGACACCCTCCGGACATCGCGTGTCCTCACCTTCTACGCCATCGGGCTCTTCCCCTACGGCCTGGTCTACCTGTTCTCCCGCGCGTTCTATGCGTTGAAGCGAACGCGGGTCCCGCTGATCGCGGCGGCGGCCGCGGTCGGGGTGAACGTTGCGCTCGATCTTCTGCTCGTCGGAACGATGCGGGAAGCCGGGCTGGCGCTCGCCACGGCGATCTCCGGGATCGTCAACGGACTGGTGCTCGGTCTGGTTCTGCTCCCCAGGATGCGGTTTCCGAAGAGTTCGCTGACGCTCGTCCTCCTCGGAAGCGGGCTTCTCTATGCGGTCGTGGCGGCGATCCAGCGGCTCGTCGATGGGAGCGGTCCGGCTGTCTCCGTCTTCGCACCGCTGCTTGGGGGCATCATCTTCTACGCCGGGTACGTGCGGTTCACACCGCTCTGGCGGCTTGTCGGGAGGTTCCGAAGGGACGGATCGGACGCGTAGTCGGCGAGGATTCCCGGACTATCCGGAGGCCGGGGCGGGGACGAGGCGGTTGAGCAGATCGCTCAGCTCGTCTCCTGCAATCTCCTCGCGCTGGAGGATCTCCTGGGCGAGCTGGTCGAGCGCGTCGCGATGCTTGGTCAGGAGGGATTTTGCCTTCTCGTACGCGCCGGTCAACAGACGACGGATCTCGCGGTCGGCGAGCGTCGAGATCTCCTCGGAGTGCTCGTTGCTCTTGATGATGTCTTCGCCGAGGAAGACATTCGTCCGTTCGCGGCCGAGGTTGATCGGGCCGAGCTCCTCGCTCATCCCCCACTCGATTACCATCTTCGTCGCCAGCCGCGTCGCCTTCCGTAGATCGTCGGCCGAACCGGCGGTGAACTCGTCGAACGCGACTTCTTCGGCGGCGCGCCCCCCAAGCGTCCCGACGAGGACGTCTCGGAACTCCGACTCGGTCGGCATCCAGCGCTCTTCGAGCGGGAGCGTTTGCGTGACGCCCATCGAGCCATGCGACCGTGGGAGGATCGACACCTTGTGTACGACGGTGCTCTCCGAGTTGAGGAGGTGTCCGAGGAGCGTGTGCCCGCCCTCGTGGTAGGCGGTCACCTTCCGCTCTTTCTCGGTCGGCGTGACGCTCTTCTGCCTCAGGCCCAGGAAAAGGCGATCGGTCGCCTCCTCGAAGTCGGCCATCTCGATGACGTCCTTGTCTTGCCGCGCGGCGAGGAGCGCCGCTTCGTTGCACAGGTTGCGCAGGTCGGCGCCGACGAACCCGGGCGTCTTCCGCGCCAGGATCTCCGGATCGACGTCGTCGGCGATCTTCCGCGTCCGCAGATGGACCTGGAGGATCTCGACCCGATCCTTCTGCGCCGGATACGGGACCTGGACGCTCCGATCGAACCGGCCCGGCCGTAGGAGGGCAGGATCGAGGACGTCCGGCCGATTCGTTGCGGCGAGGATGATGATCCCCCGGTTTGGCTGGAAGCCGTCCATCTCGGCAAGGAGCTGATTGAGCGTTTGCTCGCGTTCGTCGTGTCCGCCACCAAGACCGGCGCCCCGCTTCCGTCCGACGGCGTCAATCTCGTCGATGAAGATGATGCACGGCGCGCTCGCCTTCGCCTTCTCGAACATGTCGCGGACCCGGGCCGCTCCGACGCCGACGAACATCTCGACGAAGTCGGAGCCGCTGATCGAGAAGAACGGGACCTTCGCTTCCCCGGCGATCGCCTTGGCAATCAGCGTCTTCCCCGTTCCCGGTGCACCGACGAGCAAGATTCCCTTGGGAATCTCCGCGCCGAGCTTGGAGAACCGCTTCTGGTCCTTCAGATAGTCGACGACCTCCTGGACCTCTTCCTTCACCTCGACGCTCCCCGCGACGTCGTCGAACGTCACCTCGGTCGAATCCGGGCGGACGAGCTTCGCCTTCGACTGGCCGAAGGAGAGGGCGCCGCCGCCGGCCTGGGTCCGACGCATGATGTAGACCCAAACGGCGATCAGCAGGAGAATCGGCAGCATCGAGACGAGGATTGTCGTCCAGATGCTCCCAGTCGAGTCCGGCTGGTATTCGACATCCTGAACGTTCTCATCGAGGAGCTTCGAGTAGAGTGTGACGTCCTGCGGGAGCTGGGCCGTCAATGAACTCCCGTCGACGAGAACCGCCTGCGCGATGTCGTCCTTGACGGTTACCTGGGAAACTTGCCCGGTCTCGACGAGATCGCGGAACACGCTCCAGCTGATCTCATTCTGATTTCCATCCCTGCCGAACCACGATTGAAGGAGGATCAGACCGAGGATCACGACGATCGTGATGAATGCGATGTTGCGGAGATTCCGGTTTCGCATCTCTCGCAGCGGCTCTCTTTCCATTCCGACTCCTTGACTGAGATCGCTCGATTGTAGCACCCGCTCTGAGGGGCGTCAAACACAGTACAGTACGGCGATATCGCGCCTGAGATACGCTGCTATCGGCGAAGGAGACGTCGCCAGAGCTGAAGCTTGGGGAACGAACGCTCCTCGCCCCTCACGAGGCGGACAACGTTCGTCCGGTGGGTGTAGAGGATGAACAGCGCGAGGCCGCCGGTCAATCCGATCAGAAGCGGCGGATACTGCACATCCGTGAGCAGGCTGAGCAGGAGCGCCGAGATCGGGATCGTCCATGCCGCGAGGATCGAACCGAGGGAGACGACTCCCGTGAGGAAGAGCACGAGAAGGAAGACGCCGAGGGAGCAGACGACGGGGATTGACGCAACCGCGAGGAGCATCCCGCCGGCCGTCGCGACACCCTTGCCGCCGCGGAATCTCGTGTAGATCGGAAAGACATGGCCGAAGACCGCGGCAATTCCGCAGAGGATCGCGACGATCTCGAGATCCAACGGGAGTGGGCCGAACGGGAGGCGGGCGATGCCTGCCGCGGCGGCGGCTCCCTTGGCGACGTCGATCAGCGCGACCGGAAGGCCGCCCCGCCATCCGAGGACGCGCCATGCGTTCGTTGCTCCGGCGTTGCCACTCCCATGCTCGCGGATGTCGACCCCCTTGAGGAGTCGTCCGATCAGGATGGCGGAAGGGAACGCGCCGATCAGATACGAGAGGACGAGGAGCGCGGCGAGGTTCATCGGCCCTGCCTCGTGTCATCGATGAGGCGATCGACGAGTCGAGCGGCCACAACGGCGATCGCCGCGGCGCCGGGGCCGGCATGGCTTCCGATCGCCGGAGCCGTGTCGGTCACCCAGACGGAGGCGTCGCCTCCCTTGAGGAGGAGCTCCGTCCTGTATGCGTCGGCCAGGTCGCGGGCGGCCGAATGGCTGATGACGAACGCTGGGCGATCCATCCGCTGTGCATGCCGGAGGACCTCTCGGAGGATCCGCCGCTGCGCGGCCCGCGGTCCGAAGGCCTTCCCGGCCGGCACGATCCGACCGTCTTCGACCGAGAGAATCGGACAGAGTCGCAAGAGCTTGGCGAAGCGGCCCTTGATCGGCGAGAGGCGTCCGCCGCGAACGAAGTAGTCGACCGTCGGAGCGTAGACGTAGACGTGGGTCTCCTCCGCGACTGTACGTGCGATTTCGGCCGTCTCCGCAAGCGTGCACCCGGCTTCGATCGCCTTCGAGGCGGCCCAGGTGACAAGGCCCTCGGCGGCCGAGGCGGATCGGCAATCGACGATCTCGATCGGAATGCCGGTCTCCTCGGTGATCTGCCGCGCCGCGGTCTGAGCGCTCTGGAGCGTTCCGGAAACCTCGGCCGACAGGTGAACCGAGACGACGCCCTCGTGGGTCTGCGCCAAGTGGCGATAGAGGGTCAGGAAGTCAATCGGTCGAGGTTGGGACGTCTTCGGGAAGACCGGGGATGTTCGGAGGCGGTCGTAGAACGTCTCCGGGGTGATGTCGACGCGGTCGAGAAGAACTTCGTCGCCGAACGCGAGACGGACCGGGACGACGTGAATCCGCCGCTGGGTGAGGATCTCTATCGGAAGATCGCAGGCCGAATCGGTGACGAGGGCGATCCCGCTTCGCGCCTCGGTCGAGGGCTGATCGACGATCGCGGCGAGCATGTCCTCGACCTTCGGGTTCTGGACGTCTCCGTACTTGGCGAGCAGATCGAGCACGTACGCCGGCACGTTCGTGTGGACGTGGGCGTGGATCTCCGTGTCGGTCCCGGCAACGACGACCGAATCGCCGAGCGTCGACAGGCGATCGATGACGTCTGAGCGCGGGATCTTCTCGCCGCGGACGACTGCTTCGACGCAGTACCGGAAGTCGAGCCGCTGCGGGCCGGAGCTCGGAAGCGGGGCGGACGGCTCGTCGTCCGAGAAGGAAGCCCCACCGTCGGCCTCCTCCGGGCCGCAGTGGAAGAAGTCGCGGATCCCCTCGAGGAAGTGGACGAACCCGAGCGCTCCGGCATCGACCACACCGGCCTGTTTCAACGAGGCGAGCTTGTTCGTCGTCTCGGCGAGGGACGCCCGCGCGACGCGGAGACCCTCATCGAGGAGGACTCGGAAGTCGGGAATCCGCTCCGCCTGCCGGGAGAGATGGTCTGCGACGTCGCTGATCACCGTCAGGATTGTTCCCTCCCGCGGTTGAGCGAGCGCCTCGCGTGCACGTGTCGACGCGCGCCGAAGCGCTTCGGCGAACCGTCTGGCGGAGACCTGCACCGAATCGCTGATCCCTTCGCGAAGGCCCTGGAAGAACTGGGCGAAGATCACGCCCGAGTTCCCCTGGGCGCCGATAAGCGCGCTGGAGGCGATCGACGAGGAAACGGCGGCGAGAGAAGGGAGCGGCTGCCGCAGCCCATCGACGATCGCGCTCATCGTCAACGCGAGATTCGTCCCGGTGTCGCGATCCGGCACCGGGAAGACGTTGATCCGATCGAGGTGATCCCGGTGGGCGATCACGCGCCGGGCGCCGGCGATGACGGACTGCTGAAGGAACTCGCGCGTGAGGGTCTGAATCGTTCGATCCGGCGGTCGAGGCATGGCACCCGGATCTTACGAGACGGAGCGCAACGCGACCAACCGCGGGCAATGAAGAAGGCTCCGATCGGAGTCGATCGGAGCCTTCGGACCGTATCTGTGGTTCGCCTAGCGGATGGAGAGCGGCACGAGAATGGTCTGTCCTTCGCCGTAGACTGCCCAGACGAGGTAGTCGCCCGGCGGGAGTCCCGCGGTCTCGATCCCGAGCATGTAGAGATCGTTCTCGTACCGGCTGGTGAACGAGTAGACGGGTGAGATCCCGCCGCCGGCACCGGCCACGTTCGAGGACGCGAGCGTCGGCTGGGTGACGCGGATCCACGGCCAGCCGGTCAACACGCGGAGACTGCGCGGCAGATCGAGACCGACTTCGATCGTCTGCCCGGCCAGCCAGAAGGACGGCTGGAGGTCGGCAAACAGCTCCATCTGCTCGAGCGTCTGTGAGTTGATCACATCCGCCGTCGCGACGAGCGGTTGTCCGTTCGCGTCGGTCCCTCGAGTGACGATCCCGAGATTGGTGTGCCAGTTCTCCGGCTCGTCCGGCCCGAGCGGGTCGCTCCGCTCCATCGTCGCGAAGGTCCGCGCGTCTCCGGCGGGCCAGCCGCTAACGAACGAGTCGAATGCGTTGGCCGTGTCGACCACCTGTCCATCGGCGTCGAGCAGCTCGATGATGTCACCCTCGTTGGAGAGCTCCATCGAGTAGGGCTCGAGGTCGTTGTAGACGATGTTGGCGTCGATGTTCAGGATGGTCTGATCGTCGCTCCGCTCGAGGAGCAGATAGCTTTCGTCGAGGTCGACAGGCCGCGCGACGACCATCCATGACACGTTGTCGTTACGCCGGACGAACTCGATCGACGGGATCGGATCGCGATCGACGAGCTCGCAGGCCGGCTGGGCTGCCGGCGCGAGGACGCCGGAGAGCTGGACGACCTTCCACTCAAAGTCCTCCGTCGTCAGCGGAACCTTCTTCCGCCAGCGGAGGGTCCAACCGGTCAGGTCGATCTCCTCGCTGCCGATGTTCCGCAACTCGATCCACTCGTCGTCGGGACTCGCAGCGGTGCCTGCCCACGCGATCTCGTTGATGATCACCTTCGCCTCGCACTCGACCGCACCACCACCACCGGCGACGGTGTCGCTGACGGTCGTTTCGGCGTCATCCTCGTCGTTCGACGGGTTCGGATCCGGCTGATCGAGTTCCGAAACCGAGGCCGTGTTGGTGATCGTCGTCCCCGCGGTCCCCGAGTCGACCGTTGTGGTGATCCGCAGCGTGGCCGATCCGGCGATCGGGAGGAGTCCGATGGTCCAATCCCCTGAAGAGTCGTTGTAGTCTCCGGGGCCGTCATGGGTCACATACGTGAGCCCGTCGGGGAGAACGTCGGAGATGACGACGCCCGTGGCATCGTCCGGGCCGTTGTTCAGCACGGTGATCGTCCAGACGACCGTGTCGCCTTCGGAAGACTCCGGGCTGTCGACGGACTTGACCACGGCGAGGTCGGCGGCGACGACGGTGACGTCGACCGAGTCCTCGTTGTTCGTCTCATCCGGATCCTCGACCTCGGTCTCGACGACCAACGCCGTGTTGGTGATCGTCGTTCCGGCGGTCCCGTCGTCGATTAGCGCGGTGATCTGCAGCGACGCGGAGGCGCCGAGGGTCAGCGTGCCGACCGTCCAGCGATTGGTCACCTCGCTGTAGGCGCCGCTTCCGTTGTCGGAGACGTACAGCAGCCCGAGCGGAAGGACATCCTCGAGGACGACGCCGGTTGCGGTATCCGGACCGCCATTCGTGATGGTGATCGTGAAGACGACCGTGTCGCCTTCACCGACCGTTGAATCATCGACTCCCTTGTCGACGATCAGGTCGGCTTGCGGGTACCTGACTTCGACGGAATGGTCATCCGCCACGGGGTCGGTCTCATCGCTGTCTGCGATCGCCGTGTTGTCGACTTGCGGCATATCGCTTTCAGTGGTCGGGCCGTACGTCGGAGCAGGGCTGAGCGTGACACTTTGGCCTGGGGTCAGATCACCCACTGGCACATTCGTCAGGCCGAGCTTCGCGTCACTCACAACGACGTTGCGGAGCGTGATGTCACCGACATTCGTGACGGTGATCGTGTAGGTGATGGTCTCGCCGACCAGGACCGATTCGGGGCCCGTCTTGTCGATGTCGAGTGCCGGCCCGGCGATGATCTCGACGGAATGGCTGTCATCGACCTGCCCCGTTTCGTCGCTATCGGCGATCGCCGTGTTGACGATCGGGCCGGGCAGATCGTCCGCGGTTGTGGTGTAGGTCGGAGTGACTGTGACGCTGTCTCCTGGAATCAGGCTGCCCAGGTTCTGGCTCAAACCGAGCTTGGAATCGTTCAGCGTCACGTTGGTCAGCGTTACGTTGCCCGTGTTGGTGACGGTGATCGAGTAGTCGATCGTGTCGCCGACGTTGACAGGTCCGGCGTCACCCGTCTTCTCGATAGCGATGGACGGCTCCTGGGAAAGCGGCACGTCCTCGCTGGCGGACTCGTCCGGCAGCTCATTGGAGGAGACGGTAGCGGTGTTGTCGATGTCGCCGTCCCCCCCGCCGTTGTCGTCGATGTCGGACTGGAGGACGGTGTAGGACCCGGTGTAGGTCCACGTCTCGCCGACATCGAGCACACCGACCGTACCGCCGTCGCCGCTCGGACTGCCGAGCGGGTTGAGGAGCGGGTCGGAGACGCTGACGCCGGTCAGGGAGACGTTGCCGGTGTTGGTGACGACGATCGAGTAGCTGATGACGTCACCGGCGGCATCGACCACCCCGGTCGGACCGTCTCCGCCCACATCGGTGACCGTCTTGTCGATTGTGTAGGCCGGCTCCTGGGAGAGCGGCACGTCCTCGCTGTCAGACTCGTCCGGCAGCTCATTGGAGGAGACAGTGGCAGTGTTGTCGATGTCGCCGTCGCCATCCGGCTCTCCACTGCTGTCGATGCCGTTGTCGTCGATGTCGGCCTGGGAGACGGTGTAGGTCCCGGTGTAGGTCCACGCTTCGCCGACGTCAAGGACGCCAACTGTGCCGCCATCACCGCTCGGACTGCCGAGCGGGTTGAGGAGCGGATCGGAGACGCTGACGCCGGTCAGGGAGACGTTGCCTGTGTTGGTGACGACGATCTGGTAGCTGATGACGTCACCGGCGGCGTCGACCGTTCCGGTCGGACCGTCTCCGCCCACATCGGTGACCGTCTTGTCGATCGTGTAGTTGGGTCCGGTGCTGATGTCGACGTCTTCGCTGTCGGACTCATCCGGCAGCTCATTGGAGGAGACAGTGGCAGTGTTGTCGATGTCGCCGTCGCCATCCGGCTCTCCACTGCTGTCGATGCCGTTGTCGTCGATGTCGG
>JANQEA010000071.1 GCA_028278555.1 Candidatus Bipolaricaulota bacterium
TTCCGTCGAGAGCACGGAGCACCCGATCCGAGTCGATCATCTTCGGAAGTGACTCCCCGGGTTGACGGATCTTACGAGTGGTCTTCTTCTTCTTCTTACGAGCAGCCATTCTCTCCTCCATCATCTTCTCCAGCTGACCACCCTTAGCAGCTTGGAAATGGCCTTCAGGTCTCTTGGTCATCGACCCAATACGTATCAGTTCAACCAGTATCTGCCAAGAGGTCTCCCCTGGGAGCGGATGCGCTTCCTTTAGACCTCACCTCATCTCTTCTTCCGAAAAGAAATACTTCTGGGTAATGGGTTCGTGAGTACGTCCAGTTTTGGCTGTCTCTGGATACCAAGAGACAGCCCCAGACCTCTACATACCTACCCCTGAGATGCTCCAGGATGCCCCAGGGCCAGAGATCTCGATCCAACAGGACTCCGAGTCCTCTTCTTGTGGAGGTCAGGTCGATCGATACCAGTACTCAACCGACTTACTACCTATGTATAGAGGGAGAGAAATCTCCCTCCCCGATGCAGGAGTTAGAACCAATGTCCAGCGACCAAGAGATCGACCTGTTCAGCATGGGTCTCATGGCGGCTGTAGTCGTTGGAGGAGCGATCTTCGCTCCCACCCGCCCACCACTCGGCCACAGCCGGCGCACAGGCGTCCAGACGCCCGCTGGCAACCTCCCGGAGCATGGCGTCGCTCCGCTCCGGGAAGCCCTGATATCGTGGACGGTCAGCTCGGAGTGTCAGGCGACATCCTTGATGAGAATGGAGAGGTTGTTGCCCGACTAAGCTTCAACGAATGGCAGGTGAACAAAGATCATGTACTCGATCGGAACTTCGATGACAGCACGTTCGAAGTGATCGACGCGTCGGGAGACGTCGTCTTGCAGCTTGAACTGATCGATGATTGCCTACAGATCCAGTTCAAGATCTACTCGCCATTCGGTTGTCATAACGCGGAGTTCCCGGACCTCGATAGACTCCCTTGGAGTTCCGCAGAGCCGCCTGGTCAACGCCGAGAGAATGCCGGAAGGATGCGTCATGTCCTTCGGCCTCGACCTCAGCCACGCTGAGACCCCGAATCTCCCGTACCGCGCCGTCGTCGCGTTGGCATCCGACCCGGATCCGGTGAAGCGCACCGAGTGGGCGCTCTGGGTCGCGGGCCTCGCCCGCGACTACCAATTTGCGCACATCGACGGGACGACTCCCGGCGCGAAGAAGCTCGACGAGTGCCGGCTGAAGGACGCTCCAGCATCTTCGCAGGAGATGTTAGGGCAATGTGACACTCCTGTGTGTGCACTAATTACTTTCGGGCGCACACGATCATGCCTTGTCCTCCATAGGCGCGATCAGTCTTGGTGATGATCTCGCTGAGGCCCGCCTCGCGAATCATGTTCTCCACGTCGCCGACCTCCCAGCGGTAGAGGCGCCCCGCGAGTCGGTGTCGGTTGATGTCGTCCACATGCTCGTACGCAGCGCGCAGACTCTCCCATTTGCCTGAACGACGAAGCTCGCGTTGAATCCTCTTCATGAGCCTCTGGATGCTCGTGTTCTTCTTTGGGCCGCTGATTCGCAGATCGCCTCCCTTCCGGAGGACGCGGTTGGCCTCGCGAAGCGCGAGCTCCGGATTGGCGACGGAATAGAGAACGTTGTTCATGATGATCGAGTCGAAGTATCCGTCGGGGATGCCTCTGAGCAGGCAGACATCCTGCTTGACAGGAATCACCCCGGGTCCGAGGTCGTCGTTTCGCAGGTACTGCCGGCATTTGGCGCGCAGTGCGCTGAGCATGATGCGGTTGTTGTCGATCGCAACGACGAATCGGGTCGGGTCCTCTTCGAGGAGCTGGCGGGTGACGTTTCCGGTTCCGGCGCCGAGGTCGCAGACTTTGGCTCCGCGACCCACCGGTGGAACTCCGAAATCCCCAGAGGCCCCGATCACATCACTCAGCAACTTTGGATAGACCTTGGTGTTGGACAGCACCTGGTCGTAGTACATCCCGTATTCCGACCAAAGCATGTCATCGCTGAGGTGCTCGGTCAGCTCCAAGAAGAACTCCTGCTCGCGTTCACTCGACTCGAATTCGATCTCCAGCAATACCAGCCATCCGACGCAAGAGACGTCGTCTCCCGGTATCTGATAGGCGCGTTTGGTGGCCTTGATACGTCCGAAGTGCTGACTCGTGTACACGATCGGCTCGATGTCGAGGATCGGAAGGGGCGCGCCGGCAGGGAAGGCCTTCTTTGTGTGCTCCAGGACTTCTGCAAAGTTGTCGAGGAAGTAGATCCACTCCATGACGCTCTCTCCCCGCCGGCCCTCCATGGTGCGGTCGAAAGACAGGGCGAATGCCGAGTTCCAGTCGAGGATTCGGAAGGACGCGTCCAGCACGTACATAGGTACGAAAGGATCAGCAGCGGGAAGCACATCGAGCTCAGACTGGTAGCCCACGACGCTGAAGGGAGGGGCGTCGCTTCCCGGAGGTTCGAACCCTTGCTCCTTGACCTTGCGCTCGCGCGCCTGGCGAACGGCAGGCTCCAGTTCCCTTGGCTTGAACTCCTCAGGGGCCGCCCGGCCAGGAGTCCTGATCGATCCGCCACCAGGAAGACTTATCTCCTCAGGTAGGCGTCCGAGAGATGCGTAGAGACCCACAAGGATCAACACGGCGGAGACCAGTCTCTCTGCGGACTCATCCGAGCCGCGCATCGAGTAGACGCCAATCGCGAGAACGGCAACTCCCATGAAGATCTCGAGGCGGCGCTGGAATGATCTAGACATCACTGGATCTCCGCCTTCGCCACATCGCGATTGCCGGTACGTGGACGGCTGCGAACTCCCGGCACTCCAGCCCCGGGATTCGCGTGAACCCACTTGCAGCGTAGAGGTGTTCATGGGCCTGAACGCAGGCAAGGAAAGTCACGGCGACGTGCGGTACCTGACTCAATGCAAAGTCGACGAGCGCCTCACCTATACCGGCGTTGCGAGCCGACGGCTCGACGATCACACGGCTGATCTCCGCCCGGGATACGCCGTCTCGCTGCCACTTGTGATAGAACTCCCGGAATCTAGGAAAGGAGTCGAGAACGTCGAAGGGCTGCTCGAGTCCGTCAGCGGCCCGGAAGCAGGAACCGATTCCTTCGTGTTCACGCTCACGAAGAACCTCTTCGATGCGAACGACTTGCGCGCGAATTTCCCGATCGAGAACTACTCGGACACAGCCAAGGATGTCTCCACCTGGGCCGAATGCGCCGATCGGTAGAGACCTTCTGTCCGAGCAGTCCACTTCCCAGCCCACCTCAGGAAGATCGCGATGGCTCTCGAGGTAGCCCTTCTTCTTCCACACCTCGTAGCGAAGGGCGAAGTACTGCCTTAGGTCGGATTCTTCCTTCAGGCGCCGAAACTCGACGCGACCGTGAAGCTTGTGCGCAAGTACTCGCTTTCGGATCGCCGTGGTCAGGCTTCGAGAAACGTTCCAGTAGACGGGCGAGCGCTCAGCCGACGTCAGCGGAGCACTCTCCGGACCGCCGGCCCTCCAGTGCAGCGTGTCGATGGGTGCTTGGAGCGCGTTCCGGATCGCCCGAGATACCTCTGTCGTCGGATCGAGGAGTATCAGTATGTGGCGCTCCTGCTCCTTTCTGACCCGTTCGACTGCCACCCGCCAATCTGTCAGAACGGTGGGGGGAGAAACGGAAGTTCGATAGTGGGAAGGTTCAGCCGCGGTGATCCAGCGATTGATTCTGCCACGCGCCTCGATGGCCGGAGGACCAGGGCCGAGAAGAACCGTCAGACGGACCATCGCTTGCTCCCGCTGCTTTGCGGTGAGTTCCCGTTGATGGAGGTGCTCCCGGAGATCGCGAGGTTCGGAAGACCTGGCGCGCAATGGGGCAACCACTGCATTCGAACGAGCCACCGGGCTTGGCCTTTGCCACGACGAGGCCTGGCATCACCTTGTGGTGTGCCCAGCTCGAGTGTCAAGGGCAAACCATTCACCGGTGGGGTTCGTGGAGGATCCTGAAGGTTCGATCTTCTCGGTTGCGGGGGGTTCACGGCCGATTAAGGGAAATCGATCTGCTGCTAGGTTGTTCACCGCAGGTGGCGACAGTGAAAACCTCGTTCCCTCTGAGGACTTCTGTCTAGGCGGAGATTGACTAGCGTGCCTCCTGTAGATCGATTCACGCCGGGCGTTGGGCACGCGGCAAACGAGGCGCACCGAACTGTAGAGCGGACACTTCGTTCACAGGCCGTAGAGGGCAGCTTCAAATAGGGCCGACCAACTCCGATTTCTGCGGTCGGGAAGACATGTGCGAACCCCTGACCCTTCTCTGGGCTACAGCGACGCGGTTGGATTGTTGTGGCAACCGACTCTCGAGTCTGCCTCGCGCGGCCGACGCGCGCTTCGACCAGTGTGTCCAGGGCATCGCGCAGTGCGGCTGGCTCGACCTGCAGAGCGGGATCGCCGAGGTCGGCGTCGCGTACGAGTACACGATCTACGCGGCGCTCGGGCTGAGCTTCTTCTCGGGCGGCAGTCCGTTCGGGGGCGTCATCATCGGCGAGGCCTGGATCGACCCCGTGATCTCGATCGACCCGGAGGCCGAGTTCGCACCGGGCCAGCGCTACGTGGACTTCGTCGAGGTCCAGGTCTCGCCCAACGTGGTGCAGGCGATTCCCGAGCCCGCCACCTTCGCCCTCCTCGGAGCCGGCCTCGTCGCCCTGGCCGCCCGTCGCAAGGCCGTGGAGCACCTTCGGCGAGCTCCCCGACGCACTCCGTGAGGGCGCCGGGATCGCGATGATCCGCACGCGCTCGCCGTAGCGCTGCGTCGAACCGCTCGCACCGTCAGGTCTTCGGCTCGGCCTCCTCCGCCCCGATCGCCCCCGCCACGAGCGGCAGGGCGCCCGCGTCGTCGACGATCAGCAGCAGGCCCTCCCGGTACCGCGCCATCTCCTCGACCAGGCTCGGCAAGGCGGCGGCGGTCGGGGTCGACGCCGGCTCGCCCAGCGTGGCCAGCACCCAGGTCGCGAGGTCGTCTGGCCGCCTACGGTCGCTCTGGCCTGAGTTCCCCGGGGATTGGTCATAGCGCGGAGTTCCCGGACCTCGAAGGACCCCCTTGGAGTCCCGCCCGGCGTCGTTCGCCCGGAACGAAGCGCGTCGCGACCGTCAGACCGGCGAAGACCAGCGCCAGGGAGAGGATCGCGCCGCCGAGCGGCGAGAGCGCCGGAATCCAGCAACGGAGGACGCGGTACGATTGGGAGAACGCTGTCGACTTCAGCATCCCCACCTGCAACATGGGGCGTTGTACGACCACGGTCGCGGATCTTCCCCGTGGCACCACCTACTTCGTGGTCACGGCCTACGGTCTTTCCGGAAACGAGAGCAATCCGTCAAACGAGGCGAGCAGGACGTCTCGATCGCTCTCTAGCTCAGCTAGCCCCGAGTGGCCTGAGGGTGGCGTGGCGCTCCGCCCGATCGGCTGCAATCACCAAGCCCGAAAGCTCGCCCTTGCCATTGCTCAAGGGCGCTAGATCCTGGCGCAGTGCCGCGAACCACGTCACGGACGGCTCGCTGAGGCTGTTGAAGTTGGCCTCGAGCCTGTTGAGGTCAGCTGCGATCACCACCAGCAGGCGGCGGAGTTGATCTCGCAGCGCCACCCGAGCCGGCCGCTCCAGATCTTGACTGCCGTCCCCTTCGGTCGCGGACCGAATCAAGGGCAGCAATCCGCTGTGGTAGCCGGTGGTGTAGATTGCGGCGCAGGCCCTCTGAACATCGACATCTTTCGAAAAAGCGAGCATCGCGATATCGAGGGCCTCGCCCACGTGCTCGAGCGTAACGATCGTATCGGCAAGCTCCTGGGGTACGTTCGCCATCCGCAGCGCGACGCTTGTCGTGCCCAGAGCATCGGCATCACCCTCGCTCATGGTGTTGGGTACGCGAATCAGGGTCTCACGGAAGATCTTGACAAAGCGATCGTCAACCCTCGCGCGCCGACGCAGCTGCCAGTTCGTCACGGTTTCGATGGCGTCCTCGACCGCGAGTCGGATCTGGTATTCGATGTCGGCATCGAGAACGCCTTCAAGGGCTGAAATTTGATCCTTCAGGGCCGGCGCACCGAGCAGCGTCGATGCCTGTAGGTAGGCATCGAGAATGTCAGCCGTGGCGCACCCCGTACACAGGGTTGTCTCCGCCAACCAACTTGCACCGGCGTCGCCTAGAATCCGGTTGACCATCACGGTCCTGGCGATGTCGATGCCCAGGGGGTGATCCCTGATGTCTTCGGCAAACTGCTCCGCGATAGACGCAGGAAAGTAGCCGAGCAGATAGGGAGCAAGCCGTTTGAGGCCAAAGGACTCTGACTTCACGAGTTCCTGGCTCATGTCCAACTTGGCGTTGGCAGCCAAGATAGCAAGCTCCGGCCTGAACAAACCGCGGCCGGTCTGCAATCGCTCGCCGAGTGTCCGCTCGCCGGGCAAATGCATATCGCGGCGCTCGAACGGTACGCGATCGCTGAGAAACGCGATTGTACGGCGAAATCGCGGTAGATCTCTTCTGCTGCGGATCTCATCGAGACTGATCATGCGGCTCTGGAGCCAGGTGTTGGCCAGTGCCTGAACATTGACCTCCCCGCTGATGGCGTCCAGCAGCGCATTGCGCCTCTCGGCCGTGATCGCTTTGCGGCGCAGGGGGCGTTCCAGAAGAATCTTCAGATTGACTTCGTGGTCGGAGAGGTCGACGCCAGCTGAGTTGTCGACCGCATCGTTGTTGAGCCGCACACCCTGCTGAGCTAGCTCGACGCGTCCGATGGGCGTAATTCCCAGATTGCCCCCCTCTCCGATGACCTTGGCGCGGATTTCAGTAGCGTTCACGCGCACGAGGTCGTTGGTGGCGTCTCCTACGTCCAAGTGGTTCTCAGCCGTCGCCTTGACATACGTGCCAATGCCGCCGTTCCAAAGCAAATCGATGGGCAT
>JANQEA010000082.1 GCA_028278555.1 Candidatus Bipolaricaulota bacterium
CACCCGGCGCAGGCTGTCCTCGAAGTCTTCGAGATCGCTCCAGGTGTCGCCGTAGTAGGGCCCGAAGCCGGTGAGGTCGATGTCGGAGAGAAAGAAGACTTCGTTCGCCACGCGGAAGCCACTGTGCCCCCGGGTATGGCCGGGGAGATGGACGGCCTCGATCACGGCTCCGCCGAGATCGAAGACGGCGCCATCGCGGAAGCCCTCGGCGTCGGGACGGGGTGCGAAGCTGAACTCGTCGACGACGACCCGCTTGAAGCCTTCCCGTGCTGCCCCTTCGAGGCCGTAGATGTCCATCAAGCCGTCGAGCGAGGTGACCCCCGGCACGTCGTCTTCGTGAATGCATACTCGCGCAGTCGCGAAGAGCTTGTTGCCCGGAATGTGGTCCTCGTGCGCATGGCTGTTGAGGACGACATCGACCTTCACGGGCGCTCCGCGGCGCGCCACGACGTCGACCGACGGATCGATGACGAAGCACTCGCTCTCGCCGCGCACGACGAGAGTGTTGCCCGACGGGTACCTTCCGTTCTCGGATCCGACGAGTACGCTCACGCGGTCCGTGAGCTTTCGCTCGTCCTCTCCCCACTCGATGAGGGTCATTCTTGGGCCTCGCGCGTCGTACGGTAGCCGCCGAAGGACCGAGTCGTCGCATCCGTCGGCGCTGCGTTCGATCCAAGCCAGTCGGTCGGCGTCCCATCGAGTTCGTCGGGACGCCGAGATGAACGATGTGGCCGGCCCCTGCGATGCGTCCCTCCGGAAGACCCGCTCCATCCGACTCCCGGGAAGCACCGCCCTGGGCATGCGCCCGCCTCGTATCCGTAAGCTTCTGATTCGAATCAGGATATCGGGCAGGGGGCGAGACGTGCCGCCCGTTCGCAAAAACATTGAACGCTCATTCCATGTTCTCTAGGCTCTCCCCATGCCGCGCGGACCTGCCAAGCAGTTCGACCCCACCGCCGCCCTCCAGCGAGCCATGGAGTTGTTCTGGATCAAGGGGTTCTCGGCGACGAGCATGGCCGAGATCCGGGCCGCAACGGGACTGGGCGCCAAGAGCCTCTACGACACCTTCGGCAACAAGCGCGCGCTCTACTTCCAGGCCATCGAGCACTACACCGCCACCGTCG
>JANQEA010000008.1 GCA_028278555.1 Candidatus Bipolaricaulota bacterium
CGCCCTCGCCAGCGGGATGAAGCGGGTTGACGTGGGCGTCTACTCGATCATCCAGGCCGTCGTCGATGGAACGTTCGAGGGTGGCGTCGTCAGCCTCGGACTCGCCGAAGACGGTGTCGGGATCAGTGGGGAAGCCGATCTTGTCGAGTTCATCGACTTCGCCATCAACGCTGGAGTCGTCGATCCGGGCGCCTACGACACCATCGTGAGCAACTGGATGGCGAACCGGCAGACGGTCGCGAAGTGGATCTGGGACGCAGTCAACGAGTTGGAGGCCGGGATTCTCGACGGATCGATCGTCGTTCCGACCGCGAACTCCGACGATGAGATCAACGCCATTCGAGCACAGTACCCGCTCGAGTAGGTGTGCGACGTAAGTAGGGTACCGAGGGAGAGAGGAGCTGTCTCCTCTCTCCCTCGATTCTGGCCTCTAGACCACACTGCCGGAGAGAGGCCCAGTGGCGAGCTACGCAAAGTCGCCCGGATGTGCCTCACAGCTCGGCCCGCTGGTATCTCCTCCAGAGTTCGTCCGTGACTCCGGATGGATCGACCGTTACGCCATGTTGCGCGAAGAACGAACAGACGTTCTCGACGTCACGCCGGAGGAGCTCCGGCGCGGCGCGATTGAACCGCGCGTCGACGACCTGCGGTACGTCGATGATTCGCGCCTCGCCCTCCCATACGAGGATGTTGTACGGTGAGAGGTCTCCGTGAACGAGGTGCCGACGGAGCATCCGAGCGATGTCGCACATCACTTGCTCGTAGAGGGACTCCGCTGCTTCTCGATCGAGCTTGACTCCGTGCAGGTGCGGAGCCGGTCCGGCGCCGTTTCCGATGAACTCCATCAGGATGGCGCGTCCTTGAAGCGCGATCGGCGCCGGTGTGCTCGCGCCGGCGACTGCGAGGCGACGAAGATTGTCGTACTCCGCCCCGACCCAGAGCCCGTTGGCGACGGCCCGCCCGAACGCGGATCCCGCTTGGATTGCACGGATCGTCCGGGCCTTCAGTTCCCGTTCCCGGCCTTCGAAGTACGTTGGATCCCGCTTGTGGGTCCCCTCGGCGTGTTGTCGATAGACCTTCGCTGCCAGGTATCTCCGCCGGGTCGACGGGTGGGCGCGGCAGCAGTAGACGGTCCCTTCCTTTCCGCTCGTCAGCTGAGCATGCACGCGGGTGATCAGTCCCTGATCGACGAACACGTCGAGTTCGGGAACGCCGACGGTTGTCTCCGCATAGATTCCTTTCGATTCCAGGTCGCGTTGCGCGGCCGGATGCAAATGCAAGGATGCCTCCTTCGTTGCGAGTCATGGGTGTGAATCGGCTGCGTCAGGCGCTGCCTCACAAACAAAGGGAGCTTGAGTTGCCGAAGCGGGATTCGCTCGACCTAGAGCTGATGCACGGAGGCAGCGGGCTTGACGTTTCGTCGGACAGTCACTTCGCGCCTCCTTTTTCTGTTCGATCATGCCACATGATGTGGCTTGGGCATCGACGTGCGGAGAGTAGCCGGAATTCTGCGGATCGTCAACGTCGGGAACCGGTTCGTGCGGGGCTAGAGAAAACCGGGAGGAATGTGGACGGCGAAGAGGCACGCGTCCGCCCCCTCGAGCATCGTCTCGACGAGGTCGACCGTCGGCTTCTCGCCGAAGACGATCTCCCACTCCTGGACGTACCAACCACCGGAGCAATGGCAGAAAGTTCGCGAGACCGGTTTCCCTTCGCGGATCGCATCGCGGACGAGCGGACAGAAGCAGGCGTGGTAGCGCTTCTCGACCGGGTCGGTCGCCTGCTCGTACGCCTCCAGTCGAGCCGGTCTCCGTTCGATCATGAGGAGCGGTTCGTCGCCCGATTCGTCGATCGAGTACTTCCCGCCGAGCAGTGTCTCCTCGGTGATCCGCTTCACCAGCGCTCGCAGATCGTGACCGGAATCGTCCCATGCCTGCTTGAGAACTTCCCCGCTCTGCACGATGTGATGGTGGGCGCATGCGTTGAGGATGCACGCGCGATCCCGCTCGCTCGCGACCTCCCGATCGAGCCGTTCCACGGCTCCGTGGACCCATTCCGCGGCCAGTTTCCCGTCGAGCGCTTCGACGAGCCCAGCGCTTCCAGCGAGGATCCGTTCGGCGGCATCGGCACCGACGCACGCGGAGACCCCCTTCCGGAAGGCGTCGAGCCAGATCGGCATTTGGTAGGAGTACTGGATCTCGAGGACGACCCGTTCGTTCTCCGTGCCGATGGAGTCGAGTCCGTCGTGGTAGATGAAGCGCTGCGGATCGTCTCCGACGAGAACGCCTGTGCTCCGGATGAACTCGACGAACCCGGCCCACGTGTCGGCGAGGTTGGTCCCGCCCGGGCCGCCGGTCAACGGCCCCTCATGGGTGAAGGAGAAGACCGGAATCTCGGGGAGGGGCTTGGCTGTGAATCCCTCGACCTCGGCGGATTCCTCGATGGGGAACGCCAGCTCGAAGTCGACCACGCCGTCGCGAGGGAATCCGAGCTGAAGCGCCATTGGAGGACCGATGAGCACGTCGCGGACGCTCGGAAGGAGCCCGGCGAGGCCCTTTGCAACCTCGGTCTGATCGGCGAGCGATCGTCGCACCGCCAGAACACGGAGCGGCTTCGGGTACTTGATCTGGATGTCAAGGGCCATGCGAACTCCTTCTTCTCAGTGGGTCGGAACTCAATCCTAGCCTGCCGTGGTTGCGTTGCTCCAGCGTCTCGCGTGCTTGTGGCCTAGCACCTCCCGGGCTTGACGCCGGGTCGGACTCCCCGTAGGGTTCGTGCAGATTCACGCCCAATCGGGAGACAACGCGGCGAAGCGTGAGTCGAGTTCCTCGAGAGGAGTCCGAGATGCACAGACGAATCGTCAGCCTGCTGTTGGTCCTGCTGTTTGGGTGCTGTCTGGTCTGGGCGGAAGACGCTGATCCGTCTATCGATGAGGCGAATCTCTCCGCCGAGAGAACCCTCGGCGTCGGAATGCAGCTCGACTTCCCGTTCGGGGGGCTCCTCTCCGGCCGATACTGGTTCGCGCCCGACTTCGCCGGCGAGGCGATCCTCTTCCTCTGGGGATATGCAAGCGAGGTTGAAGGGACGCTGACGGCCCGTGCCCTCTACCGGATTGCCGATCGACCCGTCGTCGACTTCTACAGCGCGGCCGGGGTTTCGATGCCCGTCTCACCGTACGGCTGGGAGCCGGTCATTCTCTCCGCGACAGGAGGAATCGAGTTCGGTTTCCGATTCGCACCGAGCCTCGCCTGGAACATCGAGTTTGGCGTCGCCTACACGACCGACGGAGAATTGTCGATGGTCTTCGGAACCGGGATCCACTTCTACTTCTAGGGTCATCCGCGGTGGGCGCTACGACTCAGAAGCGCCTTCGGAAAAACGGAATCCCTTCTCTTGGAAGAGGCGGGCGCACGCCTCGACGACATCCGCATCGTAGGAACGGCCGGCATTCTTCGTGATCTCATCCAGGGCAACGTCGAGGCCGAGCGCCGGACGATACGGGCGGTGGCTCGAGATCGCCTCGACGGTATCGGCGACGGCGATGATCCTCGCTTCGAGGTGGATCCGATCTCCCTGGAGGCCGTTGGGATAACCTGAGCCATCGATCCGCTCATGGTGTTGCAGGACGAACGTTGCCACCGGCCATGGGAACTCGATGTTCTCCAGGATGTCGTAGGCCATCTGTGGGTGCCCCTGCATGAGGGCCATCTCGACCTCCGTGAGCGCGGTCGGTTTGGTCAGAATCTCTGCCGGGACACCGATCTTCCCGATGTCGTGTAGCAGTCCCGCGACCTCGAGCGACTCGAGCCGCTCACGATCGAAACCGAGTTCGCTTCCGATGGCCACGGCGAGCTCGGTCACCTTTCGCTGATGGCCCGCTGTGTAGGGATCGCGGCTTTCGGTCGTCATGGCGATCGCGTGAATCGACCCCCAGAGCGACCTGCGGAGCGCCGCCTCCGCCTCCCTTCGGTCGGTGATATCACGGACGATGCTGATCCACGCCTTCTTTCCCATGTACTCGACTTCGGCCGTGTGGATCTCGACCGGGAACTCCTCGCCGTCCTTCGTGACATGCGTGTAGCGCTTGAGGGAAACGTCGTCTTCGTTGTTCACGTTGACGATGACTTGCTCTCTCTCGTTCGGCGGGTGCAGGGAATCCGGGGTCATGGATTGCAGTTCGTCGATTCCGTATCCATAGCGGCGGAAGACGCTCTCGTTGCAGTCCAGGAATCGGTGCGTCTCCCTGTCATAGACGAAGACGGGGTCCGCGATGTTGGCGAACAGGATTCGGTATCTCTCCTCGGAGTCCCGAAGCTGGAGGGTCCGCTCATTGACGAGGTTCTCCAGTCGCTCTCGGTACTCCCAGTTCTCCGACTCAAGGCGGAGGTTCGCATCGATCAGCTTCTTCTTCTCGGCCGCTGCTGAGATCGCGTTGGTGATGCTTTCCCTGGAGATCGGTTTGGCGAGGTAATCGAACGCCCCTTTTCTCACTGCTTCCGAGGCGCTCTCCACCTCGGGCTCGCCGGTGATGATGATGACCTGCGCATAGGGCTGAATCTCGCGGATGTCACCGAGCAGCGCGATGCCGGTCTTGCGGGGAAGGATGATGTCCGTGACGACGACATCGAACGCTTCTTCCCGAAGCATATCGAGAGCCTCGAGCGCGTTGCTCGCGCGAGAGACTTCGTGGCCGTCCTTTGCCGCAAAGACGGCCAGGCTCGTTCGGATGCTCTCCTCGTCATCGACGATCAAGACACGAGCCATTCATCCTCCCTTCGGCGGAGCTGCCTAGTGTTCCGCTTCTTCCACATGGCCATGGGACCATCCGTTGTCGGCAGCGAGATCCATGTGGAATCGGGTGTGCTCTCCAGGATCGCTCTCGACCCACAGCCGGCCCTTATGCTCGCGCACGATGCCGAAGCTGACCGAAAGTCCCAACCCTGTCCCTTCGTCTCGGGGTTTCGTTGTGAAGAAGGGGTCGAAGATCCGTTCGAGCAACTCCTCCGGGATTCCCGGCCCGCGATCCTCGATGGTCATCCGAACCCACGTCTTCCCTTCGTTCTCGAACGGTCGCGCTGTGATTCGGAGGATCTTGTTCTCGTCGTACCCCGGATAGCGCTCGTTGAGAGCGTCGTGTGCGTTGGTGAGGAGATTGATCACGACCTGTTGAATCCGCTGACTCCGGCACTTCACCATCGGCAGATCCTCGGGGACGTCCACGTCGATCGTGATCTGATCCTTCCGCAGGATCGCAGTGACGAGGTTCAGTGAGTTGTCGATGATGTCTTTCAGGTCGGCCGGGCTGTGCGACTCCTTCTCCTGTCGAGCAAACGAGAGGAGGTTCCGGACAATCGTCGCTACCCGATTCCCTTCCTTCACGATTCCATCGGTGTAGGGTTTGATCGAGTCGTCGGCGACTTCGTCGGCGATCAGCTCCGCGTAGTTGATGATTCCCATGAGGGGGTTGTTGATCTCGTGAGCGACTCCGCTCGCTAAGGTCCCAATGGACTCGAGCTTCTGCTGCTGTCGAAGCTGAGCCTCGATCGTGCTTCGCTCTTCCTCAGCCCGCTTCCGCTCGATCCCTTCTTCCTTCAATCGGTGCGTCATCACATTGAAGGCGCGGGCCAGATCCCCGAGTTCGTCGCTGCCTCGTTCATCGACTCGATGGCTCAAGTCTCCCGAAGCGACAATCTCGGTTCCCTGACGCAACCTTTTGATTCTGGCAACGACTCCATTGCTCACCAGGATGACGAAGACCACGACCGCCGCGAGAATCGACAGCGTCAAGGCCATGACAAGGACCGCGCCCCGTCGTTGCGTGCTCGCTACCCTGGACGCGGCCGACTCCGCGAGGCGAAACGCCTCGGTGACCATGATCTGCGCCTTCACGAGCAGTTGGCTGGCGAGCCGGCGTTCGCGGTCGAGCGTGAGATCGGACTCTCCGCCGGTCGGCGCGGGATCGGTCCGGTTCGCGACAAGCTGCGAGAAGAGCGGGGAAAGCTCTGCGTGGGTTTGGGCCACGTCGGCGAGGATCGCCTCTTCAGTGACGTCGCGGATGTCGATCCGCTCCAGGAGTTTCGCGAGGGAAGCGTGTCGAGTCTGCCACTGGGCCAGCGCCCGCTCTTCCCCGTATTGGAGGTAGTCGTTCATCACGACGCTCAGCTCGAAAACGCCCCGTACGATGTCGTCGACGGCCCGATTCTGCTCGAGTGCCTCGTCGACTTGTCCCGAGGTCCAAACGAGAACGAAGCCGAGGACCAACACGGCAATCCCCCCACCGACGAGGACACTGAGTTGCAGCTTCGCGCGGATGCTCATGGCACCACTCCGATCTAGCGGATGATGGTGATCGTCTCCGGTCGGACTCCCTCCAGAGGGGCCGTCCAGAGGCGATCGAGGTAGTTGGGGATCGATGTCTTCTCAGTCAGTCCGTTTTCGATTCGCCATCTCGCTTCGTCCTCCATCGCAATCAGGAGGGCTTGAGGGAGGGTGACACGGAATTCCTGTCGAGACCAGATGTACTCCATGTACTCCGATTCATACTCGAACCGATCCTGAATCACCTGGCGGGCCGCTGCGTCGTCGGCCTGCAAGAACTCCTCTGCCTGCACGACCGCGCGCACGAAGCGCTCCGCCGCTTCGGGATGGGTGCGGAGCCAATCCTCCTTGCCCACGAGAATGAAGTACAGATCCTGATCGCTTTGGCCGGGCCAGCCGGTGGCGTTTTCGCCGAGTCTCCTCCTGATCTCGTAGACATTCGGATCCCAGGTAAGGCCGGCGTCGATCTCCCCCCGGACGATGGTCTCGACGATCTCAGACGGACTCAGATCGACGATCTCCACGTCCGCAAGTGATAGGCCGTGCAACAGCAAGAAGCGCCCCAGGAAGAACTCCCCGGCGCTCTTTCGTGTCACCCCGATCCGCTTCCCTCCCAGGTCGGGCGGAGACTGTATTCCATGATCGATTCTCGCGATGACTTCGTTCACCCTCGCGGTGGCGATCGCACCGAAGATACGCAAGTCGTCGTGGTCGAAACTCTGGCTGACGAAGACGAACTCAGCCGTCGTGGCGATGTCCGCTTCGCCTGCAAGCAGGGCGTCGGCCGCCAGCTTGCCGGCCTCGAAGGGAAGGAGGGTGACATCCAGGCCGTTCTCCGAGAAGAAACCCCGATCTTCGGCGATCCAGACGAGGGCGGCTGTGTCTCCTGCATACGCTGCGATCGTGATCGCTTCCATCTCCGTGCCGACATCGACGGAGCGGCCGCATCCGACCATCATCATCAGCGCGCAAGCGGTGGCAATCAGGCGCCAGATTGCAGGTTCTTGCTGTTTCCCCGAATCTCCATTCGCAACTTCCATGATTCTTACAACCATAATGCCCTATTCATCCAACGCAATACAAGAGGCAAGGGTTTCTGATGGATCGTCCGGGATTCTCGGATTTGTGGGAAGACGAGATTCCCGTCGCCGAAGCGTCCCCTGGCAGGCGTCTTCTTCTGCGCAGCGCAGACTGGTAGAGCTTGCCTGGACCACCACCCGCGAGAATGGTGAAGTCATGCTCTCCCGTGTCGCCGAAGTGTGAAGCGGCCATGCGAAACCGCCATCTTGCGCTACTCATCAACGCAAGAACGGAGCAAGCTCCCTGGATGCTCCGTTCTTGCCCGCGAATGCCCACGTTGCTGTCCGCGGAATGTCGTTGTCCCACCAGCACACGAACGTCACCAACGAGAGAATGCCGGCCGGCATTCTCTCACGTGTCGCCGTGGTGTGAAGCGGCTATGTGAGACCGCCAACTTGCGCTACTCATCAACGCAAGAGCGGAGCAAGCTCCCTGGATGCTCCGTTCTTGCCCGCGAATGCCCACGTTGCTGTCCGCGGAATGCCGTTGTCCCACCAGCACACGAACGTCACCAACGAGAGAATGCCGATCGGCATTCTCTCACGTGTCGCTGCTCCGTGCAGCGACACGCATTCATCGTGGATTCATCTACCGCCGTATACTCGGCGCGAGGAGGCGGGTGTGAGGATTCTGATTGTCGACGACGACGTGCGGCTCTGTTCGATTATCGAGCGGGGGTTGACCGAGGAAGGGTACGCGGTCGACGTCGCGCACGACGGCGAAGAGGGTCAGTACTACGCGGAGATCAGCGACTACGATCTCGTCGTTCTCGACATCATGATGCCAAAGATCGACGGTCTGACCGTCTGCCGGAACCTGCGCGTTGCGCAGAGCGACGTGCCGATCCTGATGCTCACCGCGAAGGACGCGGTCGCCGACCGGGTCGACGGCCTCGACACCGGCGCCGACGACTACCTCGTCAAGCCGTTCGCGTTCGACGAGCTCGTCGCTCGCGTCCGCGCCCTCACTCGGCGGCACGCGCCGACGCGCTCGACAGAACTTGCCCTCGGGGATCTCGCCCTCGATACGGTAACGCGGCGTGTCCGCCGAGGTGATCGAGCGATCGAGCTGACGACGAAGGAGTATGCGGTCCTTGAGTACATGCTCCGGAATCCGGGCGCCGTGATTACGCGTGGGATGATCGAGGAGCATGCGTGGAACAATGACTTCGATTCGGTGTCGAACCTCGTCGACGTCTACATCCGGCGGCTCCGCTCGAAGATCGACATCGAAGGCAAAGAGAGCTTGATCGAAACGGTCCGAGGGGCTGGGTATCGCCTGAGGTCGTCGTGAGGATCCTCCGAAGCGTCCGCGCGCAGTTCACCGGTTGGTACCTGATTGTGTTGGCTGTCCTTCTCGCTCTTCTGAGCGTCGGGCTGTACACCTTCGTCTCCTACACGCTCCGTCGGAACCTCGACGACGGCCTCATTCATCGGACCGAGCAGCTTGCCGGGACGCGCGGCCTGCTTCAGGTGGTCGAAGAAGGGCGGTTCGAGGAGGCGCTCGGGGAGCTCGTTGCGTTCTACAGATCGGCGGACGATCGCTACGAGGTCACGGCGACACGCGCGCTCGAGCCGATGATCGACGAAGCGTGGGTCGATGCCGCCCTTGCGGGAATCCCCGTCTTCGCGACCGTCGCGGCGGACGACGGCCAGGTCTTTCGCTTCCACATCCGACGGCTTCCGCCGCCTGCGTCCGTGCCTCCGCCGGAGGATCGTCCGGCTCCTCCGCGGGACGCCCCTCGCGAAGGAGAGCCGCCCGCCACAGTACTCGTCGTCGGTCGGCCGATGGACATCGTCCTCTCTCCGCTGTCCGCCCTTCGCGCGACGCTTCTGATCGCAATCCCACTGACGCTCCTCCTCTCGGCCGGAGGCGGTCTCTTCCTCGCTCGCAGGGCGCTCCACCCGGTCGATCGGATGATTGAAACGGCACGCGATATCGAGGAGTCCGATTTGGCGAAGCGGGTCGACGTGGCGACCGACGACGAACTCGGTCGACTGGCGAGAACCCTGAACGCGATGCTCGAACGCCTCGAAGGAGCTTTTCGGCGACAGCGGCAGTTCACCGACGATGCGTCGCACGAGCTCAGATCGCCGCTTTCAGTGATCGAGGCCGAGGCGACGCTCGCCCTCCGCCGAGAACGGACCGCCGACGACTACCGCGACGCGCTCGCGACGATCGCCGACGAGGCAGCCGGGATGAACCGACTGATCGATCAGCTCCTGACGCTCGCACGGGCCGATGCCGGTGAGGATCGAGCCGTGCGGGAGCCGGTCGACCTCTCGGAGGTCGCCCGCGAGACGATCGAAGCGATCCGGCCGGTCGCCGACGAGCGGGGGGTCGGGATGCATGTCGAAGACTGCGCCCCGGTTTCGGTGATTGGCGATTCGGTCCGGCTGAAGCGCCTCGCCGTGAACCTGATCGACAACGCGATCCGCTACACGCCTTCGGGCGGATCGGTGACGGCCTCCGTCGTGACGGAAGGAGAGACGGTTCTTCTGACCGTTGCCGACACGGGGATCGGGATCGCTCCCGAGCATCTTCCGCATGTCTTCGAGCGGTTCTACCGGGCGGATGCGGCCCGCCAGCGCGGGCAGGGGAGCGGCCTCGGCCTCTCGATCTGTCGCCAGATCGTCGAGGAGCACGGAGGAACCATCGACGTCGAAAGCGCAGAAGGAGAGGGGACGCGATTCCTCGTCAGACTCCCCGTAACCTAAGCCGCTTGCCATCCATCATTCGGCCTTCACCCAGCGCTGGATCTCGATGACGTTCCCCTCGGGGTCGGCGGCGTACTGGAACGTGATCGTGCCGACACCCTCGATCTCCCGCTCGATCAACTCGCCGACGGGCGAGCCGCCGTAAGCGACGATCGCCCTGGCCGTCGCCTCGACGTCGAGCACCGCGAACGCGATGTGCGCGAACCCGGGCACGTTCACATCCTTCGCCCGGCGCTCCGGCCCGGAAGAGTACTCGAAGATCTCGAGCGTCGGGCCGTCGCTGACTCCCGGAAACCGAAGATGGATCCCTCGGATCTCGGCGTTGGAGAGGCCGGTCGCACGATCGAGCCAATCGCCGCGTAGGTTCCTCTCCGGCGGCACGGGGGCGCATCCGAAGACGTCCTGGTAGAAGGCGGCGAGCCGGCGCCAGTCGCTGGCGACGAGGTTGACGTGGGCGAAGCGTGTGGCTTCCTGTTCGGTCATGTCACTCGTCTCCGGTCGGAACGACGGTCGCTCCCTCGATCATCAGGACGACGCTCCGTTCGGGCGATCTCGTCCGATGGACGACCCCGCAGGGGACGAGCAACCCCTGATGCTGCGTTAGCTCGACGGTCCGATCCTCGAAGTCGATCAGGAGCTTCCCGTCGAGGACGAGGAAGAACTCGTCTTCGCGGTCGTGTTTGTGGAAGTGGAACTCCCCTTGGAAGATCCCGAGCCGGACGACCGAGTCGTTGACGCGACCGAGCGACTGATTGAACCAATCGTGGCGGCACGCATCGATCAGCGCGGGAACGTCGATCGTCTCCAGTGGGGCGAAAGGGATATCCGTTCGGATCTCGTACTCTCGCGACTCGCCCATCTCGGCTCCTTTCTCCGGTGCTCGGATCTCTGCGATTGCACATCGGGAATGATGCCACGGAGTGAGGGGCGAGTCGATCTGTATTAGATGGATCGTCGATATACGATCCGCATATATGGCCTGTCGCTTGATGACCAGAGATTCTCGTTTGCTTCGCCGAAGGATCATCGTATAATACCGATGGTGATTCCGAATGAAACCGATCGATCTCGACCGTGATGCCGCGGAGCTGGTCCGCATCCACGCCGCACTGGGGAACCCGACCCGGTTCCGAATCCTTGAAATCCTGTCCCGCAATCCGGAGTCGATCGTCTCCGATATTGTCAAGGAGCTCCCGATCGCTCAGTCAACCGTCTCGCAGCATCTTGGCGTCCTGAGGGAAGCCGGCCTGATCTACGGAGAAGACACCGCCTCCGGTGGGCGCTGTTGTCGGATCGACGTGAACACCCTCACAGCCTTCGCTCAGCAGGTCGTCGGCTGGTCGCATCGAATGGTCGCGAACGCTGGCTGCTTGGCACCGAAAAGAGACTGAGCATGAACACGCTCCGGGACATCGGCGAGATCATCCTGCACAACCTGAGCCGCGTCTGGCCCTTGCTGGTGATCAGCATTCCGTTCGCCGTCCTGATCCGAGCATCCGGTCTCGCGGATAGGCTGAAGGGAGCCTTCGGCAAACGCCCGGTGATCAGCATCCTGATCGCGACCGCGGCCGGCGCGTTCAGCCCGCTCTGCTCCTGCACCGTCATTCCGGTGATCGCGGCGATGCTCCTCGCCGGCATTCCGCTTCCCGCGGTGATGGCCTTCTGGATCGCGTCGCCGACGATGGATCCGGAGATCTTCTTCATGGGCGCTGCCTTCCTCGGGTGGGATCTGGCGATCGCGCGGCTCGTGACGACGCTCCTGGTCAGCATGGGCGGAGGCTTCGTCACGCTGTGGGCCGTCCGTCGCGAGTGGATCGGCTCCGACTTCATCCGTGTCGGCGCGGAATCCTCGACGGACTCGATCGGCGTCTGGGCGATCTTCCGTCGCCTCGCGCGGCGATTCCGACACGTCGAGAGCACGGAATCTGAAGCGGAAGCGATCCCGGCCGACGCGGGCTGCGGTTGCTCGGAGCCCGAACCGCCGCCGAAGTCGTCGAAGCTGCGCGTCCTGCTCATCGAGACACTCCGCGTGACCCTCTGGATCGCCCAGCTGATGCTCCTCGCGTTCACCCTCGAGGCGTTGATCCTCAAGTTCGTTCCGCAGGCGGCGATCATCGGCTGGATCGGGACGGGAAATCCGCTTGCGCCGCTCCTTGCCGCGTTGATCGGAATCCCCGTCTACACCGGGAACCTGATGGCGATTCCACTGATGGGCGGCCTCCTCGAGCAGGGGATGGCTCCCGGAGGCGTTCTCGCCTTCCTGATCGCCGGACCGGTGACGACGATCCCTGCGATGGCCGCGGTTTGGGGCGTCGTCAAGCAACGCGTCTTCTGGCTCTACATCGCGATCGGACTCATCGGCGCCATCGGATTTGGCTACCTGTACACCGTGGTCGACGCCATCCGCGGCGGCTAGCTAGGAGGCGACCGCTAGCGCAAGTACTTGGCGAACTGCTTCTCGCCGCCTTCGACCTCCCAGCCCTGGCTCTGGTAGAGCGCGAGCGAGGCCTCGTTCCGGACCTCCGAGGAAAGGCTCGAGGTCGCGTACCCCTCCTCCCCTGCCACGGCGAGGATGTGCCGGAGCAAGAAGGATGCGTACCCCCGCCGCCGCCACGCGGGCCGGATCCCGATCCAGTTGACGAGGAGGTTCTCGTTCTCTCGGATCCCGTGTGTCGAGGAGAACCCGATCAGCTCATCGTCCGCAAGGAGGACGACCGACGCGGCCTCCTTCATCGTCTCCGAATGGGGCAATCCTCGTAGGAAAGCGTCCTGCTCTTCCGACGAACCGTCGCAGAAGATCTCCGCGTATTCGCCACTGAAGATCTCGCGGATACACGTGATCAGCCGCTCCGGGTCGGCCTCGCGCAGCGGCCGGACCGTCACTCCGTTAGGAAGCCCCGGAGATTCCACGCCTTCGGTCGAATGGATGAAGTGAATCGCCTCCGAATACTGCCAGCCGATCGCCGCGTAGCGGGAGCGTAGGAGATCGAGGTGTGCGGCGTCGACCTCGACGTCCTGCTCGATCGCGACGATCAGCGCTGCCACTTCCTCCGGCACGGCATCCCCCGCGGCTACAAGCAAGGCGCGCCCGACCTCTTCGACATCCGCCGAAGGGGCGACGGACGGCCAGCCGACAGGCGCCCACCGGAGCCAATGCAGGGTGGCGAACTCGCCCGGCCAGGGCACGACGCCGAGCCAGCCAATTGGCAAGCCACCCTCCTCCGCGACAAGGATCCGCGCCTGTTCGTACTCGGCCCATCGACCGACGTACTCCTCGGCCTCGGACTGGGTGACGGGCTCAGCAATCCCCGCCTCGAGCAGCTGCGTCACGACGGCCGCGGTCTCGGCGATGGGCTCCTGGGATGGAGCGGTCGTTCGGATCTCGGTCATGGGAACCTCCTCGGCTCCCTTACGTTGTGCGGGAGCAAGCTGCGGTCCGCAAGGTCGGGAATGCCGGAAGTGAAAAGGGGTAAATCGACCTCCGGAAGAAGGGGCGCATGATCCAAAGGCGAGGGCCTCGCGCCCGTAGGCGCGAGGCCTTTCGAGGTGATCGTGACGGAGTCGGCTCGAGCTTCACCCGCCGTGTTGTGAACCGCCCTGCGGAGGCCCGCCAGCCGGGAGGCCGAGGGCAGCGATCAGTTCGTCCACCGTGACGCCGAGGATCTCCGCCGCCTTGGCGAAGTCGATCTTCGGTGGTCCTTGCTGACCCTGGTCCCCATGGCCGCCTTCCGGAACGCCGAGCGCGGCGATCAGGGCTTCCTCGGAGATTCCGAGCTTCGCAGCCACCGCGGCAAAGTCGGGCGGTCCCTGCTGCGGATCGCCGAGGGCATCCTTCAGCGCCTCTTCCGTGATTCCGAGGGTCGCTGCCGCTGCGGCGAGGTCGGGACGCTGCCGCTCCTCGCGTTCGCCTCCCGGCCCACCTTCTCCCTTCTCCGGCAGGCCGAGTGCGGCGATCAATGCTTCCTCGGTGACGCCGAGGGTCTCCGCCGCGCCGGCGATGTCGAGCTTCGGCGGCCGGTGCCCCTGCTGTGCATCGTTCTCCTGTCCGGGCTGGGCAGCCAGTCCGAACGCCACTGCGCCGACGAGAAGCAGCGTCAGTCCGAGTGTCCATCGTGTTTGTCTGTTCATGGTTCCCCCTTGTGTGACGTTGTGATGGACCATCGTGGCGCGGAGACATGAACGCACCATGAATGCGTGTCGCTGCATGGAGCAGCGACACGGGAGAGGATGCCTGAGGACATTCTTTCGTTGGTGAGGTGTCGGAGTTGGTTAGTGCGCCGTGAGCAGCACCAGGATCAAGCCTTGCGCGCCGATCAGCGGCTCGAGGGCCTTCCCGACGAGAGTACAAGGGCACAGCCCTTCCCCATCCCACCGCATGGCATGGCCGGGCGTCGAGGAGGAGACGAGCAGGTCGCCCGGTTCGATGGGGCCACCTTCGTCGGTAACCCAGAGGGGCACAATCCCGACGAGCGCGAGAAGGGCCGTGCCCGATGAATGGTCTTTGAGTCCCATCTCGACCCCCGGCTCGGTCGAGATGACGCCGGCGACGAGCGGTGAGCAGGCGGTCCGGCTCGGGCGGTAGGCGAGCGGCGATGTCGGATCGAGCTCGACGACCATCCCCGGCTCCACCGCTTCGGAGACTTCCACCCACTCGGCGACGTCGGCGGCGCCGGTTGCGAACGAAGCGGCAGAGGTGGTTCCGTCGGCGAGCACGTCGCCGCTGGCCGCCACCCGGAAGACGGCTGCTGTGTCCGGCATGTTGCTCTCAAAGGAGCTGCTGAAGCCGGATGCCATGGCATTTCCTGCTGTGTCCTCAGGCCCACTGGATCCCTGGAGTTCGATGTAGTAGGTCCGCCCCTCCTGGAGGGGCGCGCTCGGCGTGAACGTCACGCTTCGGTCGATGGCGTCCCAGGAGAACGTGCCTTGGATCTCCTGAGCGCCATCCGAAAGGGAGAATGCGTTCTCCACCGTGCTCCGGTTCATGCACTCGCTGAACTGGATGCGAACGGCCGTATTGACGGGGATCCCCGCGCCGCGATCCGATGGCGTGACGTCAGCTACAGTCGGCGGCGTCCTGTCCACCGCCTCCCCTTGAGCGCAGTTGCGGCCGGCTGCGACGGAATCGTTCCAGCCGTTCTCGTTGCGCGAGAAGACGGCATAGGAGTATGTGTCGCCGGGGATGACCTCGACGTCCGTGAACTCGACGGCTCCGGAGGAGATCGGCGTTGTGCTTTGGAAGACCGGCTCCCCATCCGCTCGGGATCCGGGGCAGTCCGCGCCGGGCTTGCGTACGACAATCACTTCCAGGAGCCCAGGATCGGCAGGGTTTGTCCACGCGAGGTCGATGCCGTGCTCTTGATCACTGCTGGCGGTGAGATCCTCAACCTGTGGCGGCAAGCCGCGCTCCACGACGAGAGTCGTGCTTCTCTGAACGGATGCACCGAGATCGTCGAACGCCTCGACGACCACATCGTAGCTTCCCGGCTCCGAGTAGGTGTGAGACGTTTCGAGCCCGATCGCGGTCTGGCCATCTCCGAAACGCCATTGCACAGAAGCGATCGATCCGTCCTGGTCGCTGGCGCTGGCGTGGAAGCTGATCGACTCTCCAGATGCGGCAGGACTGGGGGTGATCTGATCGATGGACGCCGATGGCGCCTGATTCGAGACCACCGTGACGGTCTTCTGCCAGCTCGACTCGGCATTCATGCTGTCGACCAAGGTGAAGCGGATCGTGTGCTGGCCCAAGGAGAGATTGCGGAGACTGACCGTCTCGGTCTCCTCTCGGTACTCGCTAAGGCCGCACTCCCCGACCTCCTCGTGTGCCTCCAAGTGTCGGGTCGTACCGTCGACGGCGAATCGAGCGATGTAGTGGGCGATGTTTCTCCCGTAGTTGCGAAGCGTGTAGGAGACCTGGAGATTCCGACCGACGACGCAGGTCGACGGCACGCTCCAGGTGTGCATCCGCAGATCCGGATCGATCTCATCGGGCTCGTAGACGTAGAAATCTCCGTCGTCGATTCCATAGCCGGACGTGTTGCCGACGAAGTAGGTGTACTCGCCTGACACGGTCGGCCGTGCCTGGATGCTTCCGAGATGCGATCCCTCGCCTTGGTAGATGATTGTGTAGGGCGGATCGGCGAGTCGAACCGTCCAGCGATAGCCGGTGATCGAGTTGCCGCCCGTGTCGGTGCTGATGTGGGAGGCATCCAGCGTGATCCACTCTCCGCTCACGGGGGATGACGGGAAGATGGTGATTCGCCTCGAGTTGTCGCTGACAACCGTCTGCACGGCAACATCGGACTGTGCCGTGTCGCCGTTTGCATGACGCGCGTAGAGCCTGACGGTGTGCCACCCGGGTGTTCGGAAGACGCTCCGTTCGAGCATCGCGCGAACAGAGCTGCCACTTCCCCCCATGGTGTATTCGTTTCCTTGCGATGTCCCGAGAACGATTCCGGTCGCCAAGTCGACGGCTCGGACGTCGTATGCATCGTTGCATGCTGGTGCCTGCGCGGCACTCCCCTGGAACCGAACGTAGAACTCGTGGAGGCGCGGATACGGTCCTCCGGAGAACGCGGGCGTACCGTCGACCCAGGTGCTGCTTAGGGAGACATCTCCGCCCGAAGGTGTCGATCCGACCGAGAACGCGCGTTGCACCGATTCGCTGTTCCCATACTGGTCATACGCCGTCAGCGTGACGGTCCGGTTCCCGGTGCTGGCGTACACGTGCACGATGGGCGAACCGGTTCCCGTGCTCCCATCGCCGAAGTCCCAGACGTACACGTCGACTGGATTGGCCGCGCTCGCGGTGAACGTGACCGCCTGCTGGGCAACCGGGCTCTCGGTTGAGGAGATGATGCCTAGTGCAAGAGAGGCGCTGATCTGGAAGGCCCTGCCTCCGTTGTTGCCCTGGTAGCCAGTCTTGGTCGCTCGTACTTGGACCGCGTAGTCGCCTTGATCCGTCGGCACGGACACACTGCCCCCGTACGCCCCGCCTCCGTATGCGGAAAGAGTCCCGCTGTCTACGATGACTCCGGGAGGCCCGCTGACGTATCGAATGATGTCGTACTCCGCCGTCGCCCCGGCGAGCGGGGTGCCGCTCTGGTCGACGAGACCGGCGGTGACCTGCGCTTGATCTCCGGGTTGGTAGACGGGGCGATCGATGGCGACGACGGCAACCTCGATTTCCCGGTTGTTCACGAGGAAGGTTCCGGACGTCGCCCACTCCGACATCTTTCCGAACGAACCGCTCGCGCGTGCCCTGACCTGGACGCCGGTGTCATACACGATGCCGGCTGTTTCCGTGTCGAAGCTGAAGCCGTAGCCGTTCTCTCCGTACCAATCTCGATTCGCAGCGTCAGGAGAGAGAGACGGGAGTGATGCCCAATCGGAACTCGAGGTGCGGTACTCGAACTCGACGTACTCGATCTCCTGGGCGGGATTGCTCGTTGCCGGAAAGGCCTCCACTCGGATGGCACCGGAGCCCGAGGACGGGGTCGTGATGGTGATCGTCGGCGCTGCGAAGGACCCATCGGTGGAATGTTCCTGTCCGATCTCCTCGAACGTGTCCCGTGCGCCCGTGTTGACGAAGTCGTCCTTGAGCGTGCTCGTGCAGTTCCAGACAGAACCTCCCCAACCGCAGATCGCGGCGCCGAACCCGAGGCTTTCGAGCCAGTCTCCGACGACCTGTCCCAGGAGGAGGGACAGGATGTCCCAGAAGTCAGTGCAGAAGTAGTTGGGGAGCCCCGACGAGACTCCGGCGACGGCCGCAAACTTGAGGCCGATACTGTCGATGATGGTCTTGACTGCGCTTACCGATGTACCACCGATGGAGAGCGGGAAGAGGATCGTGGTGATGATATATCCGACGAGACCGTCGGCTGCGCCCCCCAGCGCGGCATCCACCAGCTCCGCGCAGGATCTCTTCCCATTGAAGTACGCGATCAGGACCCCGACCCCTGCGCCGACTCCGGCAGCAATCCCGGCTCCCGCCAGCCAGGCGAGGAGGGATTGCGGCTCGGCTTTCCGCTGTTCTTCGCGCTCCGCCTGGGCGGCAAGAATCGGAGGGGCGACGCATGACGACACGAGCGCGAAGATCAAGAAGAACACCGCGGTGGCTCTGATCCAGGAACCCGAAGCGCGTCGGAAGGAGCCCATCTCTTGGCAATCACCCCCGAATACCACTGATGCAGCTCAAGACTAGCCTAACCTAGCCTTCTACCTCCTGCAATGTGGCAGGGGAGGGCTCTGGGAACCGAGGCGAACTGCTCGGTTCGAAAGGCTGCACTCCGAGCAGCCAGGCGTGAGCCGGCGTCAGTGTGCCGTGAGAAGGATGAGAATCGCGTGCCGCTCCTTCGCAGGCAGAGCGGCACGTACACGAACGGACCCATCCAGCTTCGAGTTCCGTTCGTGTGGTGAGATCCGTGATGCCCGTTGCCTAGTGCGCCATGAGGAGAACAAGGATGATCCCGTGGGTATCCGCCATCGCCTCCAGCGCCTTGCCGACCAAGGTGCAGGAGCAGGAACCGGAGCCATCCCACCGCATGGCGTGGCCTGGCGTCGAGGACGAGACGAGCAGGTCGCCAGGCTGGATCGGACCGCCTTCGTCGGTGACCCAGACGGGCACAATCCCGACGAGCGCGAGAAGGGCCGTCTGCGACGAGAGATCCGCACGACCCATCTCAACCCCCGGCTCGGTCGAGATGACGCCGGCGACGAGCGATGAGCAGGCGGTCCGGCTCGGGCGGTAGGTGAGCGCAGATGTCGGATCGAGCTCGACGACCATCCCCGGCTCCAGCGGTTCGGAGACTTGCACCCACTCGGCGACGTCGGCGGCGCCGGTCTGGAATTGCGCTCCGTGGACCGATCCGTCGGCATGCGTGTCGCCGTCGGCGGCTACCCGGAATACGGCTGCGGTGTCGTCCGGCGTCGAACCTGCGGCGGTATCCCGGACGAGTCGGACGTAGTTGAAGACACGTTGCACATCGCCCTGCGGGCCGTTCCCCCACGTGGGGTAGTCGCCCGGATCGCCATCCTTCGGATCGGAACGCTGACATCCGGCCCCGTGCACATCGATGACGTTCACGCCGTCCATCGAGCCCAGCCCGCGTCCGAAGGCGACGTAGACGGCGGCCGCGCCGCTCCCGTTGAATCGGAGGAACGTCGTGCTCGACCAGTAGAACGGGAAGTCCGGGTCGCCGGCCTCGTTTGTAATCTGCGTCACATTGAACAGCGGATCGATCGCCGCGGCCCCATGCGTGTCCGGCGAGCGGGTGTAGTCGACGAGCGACTGTAGCTCCTTCGCATTCGGCAGCCGCCAGTCGTCGTAGCCGAGGTAGTTCGCGCTATTGCGAGCGGCGACCCACGCGAGCGCATCCTTCCAGTTCAATCCCGAGCCGTTGTCCGATTGGGACCACATCAGCCCGGCGGCGGAGTCGGTCACGGTCCCGTCGCCGTTGTCGGCGAACGAGTTCGTTCCGTAGTCGGTGTTCCCGCGGCAGAACCGGGCGTAGTACGTCTTGTTGACGGTCGGGTACCCCTTGATCCGGCCGTCGGCGAAGTTCACGCCGAACATCGCCTGCTGGCCGCCCATCACCGTGCTGACGTAGAGCGTGCTCGTCGCCCACTGCGAGTCGATGATCCGCTCGCCGGCCGACGTATCGCCGTAGGCGAACTCGAAGACGCTGTCGTCGATGAACGGGATCAAGCCGGCGCTGCTCGACGCCTCGGGGTTCGGGTCGGTGCCGCGGTAGTCGATCAGCGAGTAGAGATCCTTGATCGTCGGGAGCCGCCAGTCGCTGTGTCCGCCGTAGGTTTGCGCGTTCAGCGTGGCGACGTACGCCACGGCCTCGGCGTAGGTGAACTTGTCGTCCGAATCGACCGTCCCGTCATCGGTCCAGTCGGCGGTCTGCGTCCAGGTTAGGCCGGTGACGTTGTCGTAGACCGTCAGCCCGTCGCCGCTGACCGTGTAGCTCGGCTGGTTCCCGTCGTGCTGGGCGTCCTGTCCATAGAAAGGTTGCCCCGCAAGCGGGGCAACGATGGTCGAAACGTTGTCATACGTTTCGACTTGACCCGTGTCGACGATCGGGTAGGCGGCGTTCCCCGGAGCCGGAGCTGCAGCGAACAAGAAGTCGCTGTCGGCGATGGTCGGCATATCGATCGGATCGGAGTAGAGATACGCGCCGTCCGGCTGAGTGACACCGCAATCCGCCCGGATCGCAGCGAGCGCGGTCTCCTGCTCGGCGCTCAAGCTCTTCCCAACCTCGGCGAACGCCGTCGCATAGCGGTAGACGATCTCACCGTCGAGTTCACCGTACCGCTCCATCAGCGCCAGGACGCTCTCCGTGTCGATAGTGCCACCGGTCATCGCCTGACGCAGCTCGGTAGCGACATCCGTTCTCCGATCGACGATCTCGTAGAGCGCGGCACGCTGGGCATCGACCAGATCGGTGATCGTCTGCGCCTGCTCGGCGGTCAGCTCCGCCAGGAAGGCAGCGCCGACGTCGGCCGTCAGGTTCGGATCGATCGTGTAGTCGGGATTTCCCATTGCGGGCGCGTCCTTCAAGTAGAACGATCCGAAGTAGGTCCCCTGCCGTTCGGGGCAGAAGTAGACGTCCGCCTCCACCGAGCCGGCGTACCAGCTGAAGAGATCGGCGGCGTACGTCATCACGGCGACATGCGCGTCGCGGCTGTAGTCCCGCGGATCGAGCTGATCGGGAACGTCCGGCCAGTCGAGCATCCCTTGCCCGACCATCGCATCGAGGTACGCGATCTGCGAGGCGTCGAGCGCATGGAGGATGCCGCCCATCACCTCGGCTCGTTCGATGCTGATCTGCCCGTCGAGGGTGTAGAGCTGTGCCGAGTAGGTTTTGACGGCATCGAGATCCAGGCCGGTCGTTCCGTCAGGCAGATCGCCCTCGAGCAGGCGACGGAAGGCGACCATCAGCACGAACCGGTCGTACGCATACTGGTTGATGTCGTCGACCTGGCCCTCTGCCAGCGTGACCAGCTGGGTGATTTGGGCTTCGGCCAGAATGAAGAGCACGTTGTTCGCGGCGCGGGTCAGGAAGTCGGTGTTGTGCCCCATCTCGGTCGGGTCGTTGTCGCGGAGATACTGGAAGCCCCAGAAGTCGGCGACCTTGCCGGGCGGCAGGAACGAATCGGCGCCGAGCGAACCGGTCAGGAATGCCTCGCCGTCGAACGCGATCGTCATCTGCTGCGCTTGATCGGAGAGCGTCTGCTCGATCGTCATCTCGCCCTCTGCCGGATTGCCGCCGAGCGGCATGCCAACGGCGATCGCTGCGATCAAGACGGTCGCCACCAGCATGCCGGCTCGGAGCCTCTGCCTGTTCACCGTGTTTTCCGTATCAGTCGAAGAAGAAGTCGGTGTCGCCGATCACCGGCATCGGGACGTTTTCGGAGAAAAGATACGCGCCGTTGCACGGGTAGGCATCGAGGTCGCGAAGCTCCGCCAACGCTTCGAGCTGGGCGACGCTCAGTGTTCGGAAGACCTCGGTGAAGGCTTCTGCGTACATGGCCGCGATCTCCCCGTCGAGTTCCCCGTACCGTTCGGACCGCTCAAGGACGTAGGTCTCGTCGATCGTGCTTTGCGTCATCAGCTTCCGCAGCTCGATCGAGATGTCCTCGCGAACGTCGACAATCTCCATCAACGCGGCGCGCTGTGCGTCGACGAGCCCCTCGATGGTCGCGCGTTGCGAGGACGTCAGGACGTTCAGGAACGCCTCGCCGACGTCGCCGGTCAGCTGTGTCGGAATCGAGTAGTCCGGGTTCCCCATCGCCGGCATGTCCTTCATGTAGAACGAACCGAAGTAGGTCCCGTGCCGCTCCGGGCAGAAGTAGACGTCGGCCTCGACCGAGCCGGTGTACCAGCTGAAGAACTCGCTGGCGTAGGTCATCACCGCTACGTGGACATCGTGAGGCATCGTCTGCTTGTCGACCTGATCCGGAAGGTCGGGCCACGAGGAACTCCCGCCTGCCGCTAGCGAATCGATTTCGGCGCGCTGCGACGCGGTCAGCGAACGGGCGATCGCCCCGAGACCGATCGCGCGGCCGAGCGAGACCTCGCCATCGAGCCGGAAGAGGTCGGCGCCGTAGGCCATGACCGAGTCGGCATCGAGCTCGGTCGAGCCGGCCGGCAGATCGCCTTCGAGCAGCCGGCGGAAGGCGGCGATCATCGGATAGCGCGTCTCAGCGATCGCGTTGATCGCGTCGACCTGCGCTTCGGCCAGGTCGATCAGATCGCCGATCTGGCCGTCGGTCAGGATGGCCAGTACAGCATTGGCGATCCGCGGGACGAAGCTCGTGTTGTGTCCGAGCTCATCCGGATCGTTGTCGCGCAGATACTGGAAGCCGAAGTAGTCGGTCACCTTCCCCGGCGGCAGGAACGTGTCGGAGCAGAAGTCGCCGGTCATCCAGGCGAGCGCATCGAACGCGATCGTCGTCAGCTGTGCGCGATCCGATGTCGCTTGCTCGATGTCGTGGCGAACTGCTCCTTCGTTCTGCGGTGGAGGATTCGGTCCCCCGCGTGCCAGGCCGGGAAGCATGCATCCCGTAAGCAGGATCGCCAGCGTCGCCGTCAGACAGCAGAGGTGCAGCATTCGTTGGGTCCGGTTCATCGTTCCCTCTCTTCAGTCCTCGAGATGCTCCATCATGGTAGGGAGAGATGAACGTCGGATGAAGGCGTGTCGCTGCACGGAGCAGCGACACGGGAGAGAATGGCTTTGCCATTCTCTCGTGGATGAGGTTCGTCTGCTGGTGTGTCGGCCATGTCCGGTCGGCGTCGGCCTGAGCTTCGCGTGCAAGAACGGAGCGCCCGATTGCTCCGCTCCGTTCTTGCGTGGATGACGTGCAGTCACGAGAGGCTGGTGCGAGCGTGTTGCTGCAAATGCCGCGACACGTGCGAGAATGCCGGCTGGCATTCCCGCGTGGGTGAGGTCCGTCGGCTGGTGTGTTGGCCATGCTCGATTGACGTCGACCTGAGCATTCTCGAGCGGGGGAAGGTGAGCGTCTCGCCGCACTCCAGCAGTCTTCGGTGATGGGCAGAAGGATCTCCTGCAGACCAATCGGAGAATGGCCACTGAGCCATTCTCCGCCGCGCAGAGGCTTGGCTCTCAAGCCCTCTGCGCGAAGCCTATCCTCGGATCAGATCGAGGGTCTCCTGAAGCAACAGGCCGTTCGTCGAGATCGCCTCGTTCCCGTGGATGGTCGGCGCGCCGGACCAATCGGTGAACGTGCCGCCGGCCTCGCGGAGGATCGGCGGGAACGGGCCGCAGTCCCAGCTGCTCATGATCGGATCGAGCATGATCTCGGCTCGACCCGTGGCGACCAGGGCGTGGCCGTAAGCGTCGCCCCACCCCGCGCGGATCGAGGCCGCACGTTGGAAGCGCTCCCACTCCTCGGCACGTCCGAACTCGGCGAATGTGCCGGCGTCGGAGAAGCAGACAGTGGCGCGGCTCATATCATCGACCGTGGAGACCCGCACCGGACGGCCGTTCCACGAGCATCCCTCTCCGCTTGCGGCGGCGACCATCTCATCGAGTGCCGGGAAGTACACGGCGCCGACTTCCACTGTCCCCTCGACTTCGAGAGCCAGAAGAACGGCGTAGAGCGGGACGCCGTGGATGAACGCCTTCGTACCGTCGATCGGATCGATGATCCATCGGCGCGATGCGCCGTCGCGGTCCGTCTCGCCGAACTCCTCTCCGAGGATCGCGTATCCGGGGAATGTCTCTTCGATTCGGGAACGGATCAGCTCTTCCGCCTTCCGGTCGGCGATCGTGACCGGGCTATCGTCGGGCTTGAGGTCCGGTTGGATGCCGGTCTGGAAGTAGCCGAGCGTCAGACGCCCAGCGAGGTAGGCAGTCTCCGTCGCAAAGGCGAGTTCCCGGCGATACGAAGTTGTCATGGACTGATCCCTCCCGATGCCCATGATGCGCGAAAGGGCTCGACGGTTCACTCGCAGGGGCGCCTAACTACGCTTCGTCACCAACCGGAGAATGCGAGGCGATAGACCCGCTTTCTCCGCCGCGCAGAGGGCCTGCCCTCTAGGGTCTCTGCGCGAGGACTTCAATCGGATATCTGAAGGCGATCGTCTCGCCGTTGCGGCCCGGGAAGGTGACGATTAGGTCGAACTACGCGCGGGGTCCGAGTCGGCATCGCGCGTGTTCTCAGGGCAATCCAGACGCAAGTTCTTTTGCATTTGGTAGTACTATATGCTAGAGTGCTGGCATATGTACTTGCGCCCGGAATGGATCCGACGGATTGACGACGCGTTCTGCGACCGATCCGTTGTCTGGCTGAAGGGAGTGCGGCGGGTCGGGAAGACGGTCCTCAGCTGCTCGTTGTCGGATGCGGAGTACTACGACTGCGAACTTCCGCGAACGCGTCGGCTGTTCGAGGACCCTGAAGGCCTCCTTCGTAGTGTGCGCGGTAGCCGGATCGTGCTTGACGAGATCCACCGCCTGGTCAATCCTTCCGAGCTTCTGAAGATCGCGGCCGATCACTACTCCGACGTTCAGATCCTGGCAACGGGCTCTTCGACGCTGGGAGCCTCTTCGAAGTTCCGCGACTCGCTGACGGGGAGGAAGCGCACTGTCTGGCTGACTCCGATGACTCTCGATGACCTGAGCGCGTTTGAGCGAGGCGACTTGGAACATCGCCTCCTACGAGGCGGGCTCCCGTCGTTTTTCCTGGCGTCCGAGACTCCCGAATCAGACTACCAAGAGTGGCTCGACTCGTATTGGGCGAAGGATATCCAGGAGCTCTTCCGGCTGGAGAGGCGGGCATCGTTCCAGAGGCTGTTTGAACTTCTCGCGACGCAGAGCGGGGGCATCTTCGAGGCGACTCGTTTCGCCGGCCCGTGTGAGATCAGTCGGCAGACGGTCTCCAACTACCTTGCCGTTCTCGAAGCTACGCTGGTCGCTCATGTCATTCGACCGTTCAGTACGCGCCGATCGACCGAACTGGTCTCGGCCCCGAAGGTCTACGCTTTCGACACGGGGTTCGTCTGCTTCGCGCGCGGGTGGCGCGAGCTTCGTCCAGACGATCTGGGCATTCTTTGGGAGCACTTCGTACTCAACGAGATCCAGGCAAAGCTCCAATCGCAACAGGTCCACTACTGGAGAGACAAGAACAAGCACGAAATCGACTTCATCATCCGAAGGCGAGGCGGCTTGCCGGACGCCATCGAATGCAAGTGGTCGGCAGAGGAGTTCGATCCCCGCAATCTTCGTGCGTTCCGACGGCAGTATCCCGAAGGGAGAAACTGGGTTGTCGCCTCCGACGTAGATCGTTCGTTCTCAAGGACCGTAGGTGGGATCGAGATCCGATTTGCTGCCCTCCCGGAGCTCATCCATCAGCTTCAGCAGCGCGATGATTGAAGGCTCCGTCCCATGAAGGCGGATGCGTCTACGATCCGGCTCGAATCACGATTAGCCGTGCCAACCCGGAGAATGCCTCTGGCCATTCTCCGCCGCGCAGAGAGCTTGCCCTCTAGGGTCTCTGCGCGAGGATGTCAATCGGATAGCGGAAGGTGATCGGCTCGCCGTTCCGTCCCGGGAAGGTGACGATCAGGTCGTAGGTCCCCGGTGTCATCGACGCCGGCAAGTCGAACCACGCGCGGATCGTCTCTCCCTGCCGGATGAACGACAGCGCCTCGTACTCGCCGATCGCCACCGACGAGAACTGGACGAAGTCAGGGGGTGAGAACTGTGCGTCTAGCGTGATTGTCAGCAGCGCGTTGAACGAACCGGCTGAGAGCGCCGTCGGCGAAATCGACACAATCCCCGGCGGGGAGCCGCCGGCCATCGGTGATTGGGCGCCTCCTGGCCCTTGTGTCCCGCGCTGCTGAGGCGGCGAACTGGCTCCCGATTGCGACGGCCCTCCCACCCCGACGTTCTGCGGAGCAGAACTCGGACCGGCTTGAGCATCGCTCAAGCCGAAATAGGCAAGTACATCGCCGATGTACTCGGCGCTGTACGCCTCTGCGCGGAAGACCTCGTTCGTCTGCCCATCCGGGCCGGATGAGTAGAACGGGTTGACGTACTCCCAGACGATCTCGCCGGCCGGCGTCACTTCGAAGAATCGCCCCTCGACGCCGGAGCAGATGAGCGTGTTCCCGTTGCGCAGCCGTTGCTGACCCGATATATGGTCTGCGAACCAGGCGTCACTTGTTCCGCCTGGTTCGTCCGGGTATTGCCAGACGATGGTGGCGGGCAATACCCGGGTGGATGAGCTATCCCCATAGGCGGGTAGATCCACTTCGATCACTCGCGAGTACGGGCGCTCGCGCCGATTGCCATTATCGAAGACGAGGACGGTGTTCTCGTCTAGCCACTCGCAGTCATGTTGGTTGTAGAGGATCTGGGTTCCCGACGCGCCGTATGCGGCCGGATTCCCCCAGCGGTACAAGAGATCGCCGGCGTCACCGGCCGCCTCGGTTGTTGTCAGGTCGTGATCGATGATCCAGAACTCGCTGGCGACGCGGCTGGAGAGGATGATCTGGTCGTGCTCGGCGCTGTAGGCGATCGAGTTGAAGTGCCACCAGTCCTCGGTCCGGGTGTCGGCGAAGAAGTCGAGATCGATCTTCTCCGGGTGTCCAGCAGCGTGCCATCCGGCGGGGAGCACGTGATCCCACAGGTGCCATTCCCAGACGATCCGGTCGAGGGTAGGGCTGTATTCGAGGACCATCTCGCTCCAGACCTCGCCCGAGTCCGGCAGCTGGTTCGATGACAGCCCCGCGGCCAACGCCTCGGCCTGCGACTTCGTCTCCCAAGCGATCATCAGCACGTTTCCGTTCGGGAGCATTGCGACGTCGTGATGAAGATGGGCGTGCCCGGTCGTCAGTTCGAACGACCACGCCTCATCCCCGTCCCATGTCAAGAGCTCGACGCCCCCACCCATGCCGCCCGCCGAGAGCTCACCCCGGATCGTGTACGTCGCCAGCAGATCGCCGCCCTCCATCAGATAGACGGAGTTCCCCGGTCGCCCGGAGAGCTGCCAGTCGTGGACGACTTCCCCATCACGGTTGATGAGGTATGCCGTTTGCCCCCCGACGGGGGCAAACAGCACGTATGCTTCGTCCTCGGCTCCGAGAGCGGAGCCGAGGTCGGGCGAGTTCTGGGACTCGTCGTTCCCAGAACTCGCGTCTGGTGAGCTGGCCACGTAGCTGCTGGCACCACTCCTCACAACTCGGACGAGATTCTGAACCCTTCTGACATCGCCTTGCGGCCCATTGCCGTAGGAAGGCGAGCCGGTCTTCGGATCGGAGCGCTGACAGCCGGCCCCGTGGACGTCGATGAACTGACCGTTCATGTAGCCGAGTCCACGACCGAACGCGATGTACACGGCGCTCTGACCGCCCCGCGTCGTCACGTGCGTGGTCCCCGACCAGTAGTGGCCCCAGTCGAGATCTCCGTCTTCGTTGGTGATGCTCGTTACATTGAAGAGTGGGTCGATCGCTGCCGAGTTCGTCGCATCCGGCGAGCGCATGTAGTCGACGATCGACTGAAGCTCCTTCGCGTTCGGCAGATACCAGTCGGAGTACCCGAGATAGCTCTGGTCGTTGAGATCCTCGACGTAGGCCAGCGCCTCTTCCCAGTTCATGCCGTACCCCGAGTCGTTCTGCGACCACATCAGGCCGGTCGCCAGATCGGAGATCGTCCCGTCGCCGTTGTTGATGAAGTCGTTCTCGCCGTAGGCCGTGTTCCCGCGGACGAAGCGGACGTAGTACGTCTTCTCCTGCCCGCCGGGGCCCGCCGTTGTGTTGACCGGGTAGCCCTTGATCCGGCCGTCGGCGAAGTTGACGCCGAACATCTGGTCACCGCCGCCGAAGCTCCCGCCGCTGACGTAGAGCGTCGTCGTCACCCACTGCGAATCGATGATCCGCTCCCCGGCCGACGTGTCGCCGTAGGCGAAGTCGAAGTAGGCCGTGTCGATGAACGGGACCATGCCGGAACCTGAGGGATCCATTCCGTCAACACCGGAGAAGTCGATCAGCGAGTAGAGCTCCTTGATCGTCGGCAGCCGCCAGTCCGAGTAGCCGGCGTACGTGAAGCCGTTCGCGTACGCGACAGCTTCGGAGTAGGTCATCTTGCCGAAGTAATCCTGCGTCCACATCAGACCCGTGACGAGATCGGTCACCGTCCCGTCGCCGTTGTCGAAGTAGTTCGGCTGATTCCCATCGATCTGCGCGTCCTGACCAGAGAAAGGTTGTCCCGCAGCAGGCGCACTGATCTCAGCGTAGTTGTCGTACGTCTTCGACTGATTCGTATCGACGATCGCGTAGTTCAAGTCATTCGTTGCCGCGATCGCCTCACCGACGTCAAGCAGCGACGTGAGCGCGCAACCAGAGAGGACGAGTGTCAAGGCAACGATCGGCGTGAGTCGTTTCAGTTTCATCGTGATCCTCATCTTAGTCCCTCCTTGGAGTGGAAGTGCCGGGAGGGTAGAGCGAGCACATGAAGCCAACATGAATTTCTGGCTTCATGAAGGAACTCTTCGAGTTCCCAGATGAAGAGAGCACGTGAGTGCTCGACGGCGGATGAATCCATGGTTCATGCGTGCAACTCGCGAAGTGACGAAAGATGAACCAGGCGGGTAGCCTGCGACTCCGCGTGTTGCCGGAGGTGAAGAACGCGCAGGCGTTCGCAGGAGGGTAGAGCGGGCAGACCAACGACACATGAATCGATAGGCGAGGGAGAGTTCCCCCTCCTTCTATTCGGCGGTCTTGTCCTCTGCCTCTTCTGGCTCCGCTGGGAGAGATACTCCCAGGGCAGCAGCGAGCCTGACGAGGACAGCTTCCATGTCCGATCCCGTTTCCTGCTTCGGAATAAGTGACACTACCTCCCGCTTGAATGAGTCTGTGCTAGCGGGTTGATCCGTCTCACGGAGCTTGTAGCCCTCCTCCATGCGAGTTGCCAGCCAAGAAAGCCCAGCCACATTCTCATGTGCAAGCAGTGGCTCGAAGAGCTTCGGGATGAGATCGTTTAGCGTTGCGAGGGATTGGGCTTCAGGTAGCAAGAAGCCGAGATGTTCAAAGAACGGATCTCCGATCCCTTCTGCTGGGCTAAGTGCTCCTTTCAGGATTCGAGTCCCAAGAACAGATTGCACGGGCCCACTCATCAGGGAGACAAGACTTCGTAGCATGTCCATGGACTCCTGAGAAGGAGACTTCCCCGCGGCAAGATCCTTCGACAACTCAAGGATGGCTTCTCTGACGCTTGAGCCCAGTTGAAGCCTGACGCCGAGTTCGTCGAGCTTGCCTACTAGTCGAAGTCCGGCCGGAAGCTTCATGAAACAGGCCTTCCACTCAGGCTTCGATGCGCTCTCAACGCCGTTCTTGCACCATGTGAGTACGGATGAGGTCTGCGTGACCTCCAGAAGCTCAAGTAGGAGATCCGCATCACCAAGCTTGGCTAGCGCTGCGTCACCACTGCTCAAGTAGCGATCAAAGGAATCAGCCTCGCAGACGGCCAAGAGCGCACGCTGGTATACGTTGGCAGTCTCTTCGTCTTCACCATCCTCCGCGGGCAGACCAGAGCGGAGGCTCCTCCAATCGCGGATGAAGCTTGCTGGAGTAAGCACAGCTCGTATGTCATCGGCCCTAGTCAACTGCGCGATCATCTGCTGCACCAGGGCGGGCATGGCATCGCGTTGCTCGATCACGTCACGTAGGATGGTGAGCTCAGAACGCGGACTAATGATCTCAAGAAGATGTCCGACAATTGCCCGGTCCCCACTCGCCATGTACTGCTCAAGACGCGAGTGACCCTCTTCCGAATTGCCGGCAGGGTCCGGCTTCGCGCCGCTGGGATTCGCTCGCAAGTGGAAGAACATGAGCTTCGCTACAGCTGCATCTTTCTTGTTCTCTGACGCATGATAGAGGTAGTGAAGTGGACTACCTGATGCAGCGAAGGAATCGAGTGACTCGGCCGCACTGTCACACCCAACAGAAGAGAGACCCTCCAGGGTCTCGATGATGCGAACGGCTTCGTCGACAGGTGCAGGCTCGGTCGATGCATCTAGCCGTGCCAGAGCCGAACTCGCTACGTTTCCCCACTTAACGTTCGCTGATGTCCGGCTCGTGATGAGAATGCAGTCTCTGTGGGCGTTGCCAAAACCAGCAGAAGCAATCGACTGCATCAGAGACTCAGTCATTGATCCTTCGGCAATCTCGGGAGCGACTCCCAGCAAGGCCTTGTCTGTGGCGCCTTTCAGCTTCTGACTGGCGCCTACCCAGGCCTGATACCGCATTTGGATAGCAAAGGGTCGTTCAAGCTGGACATCAAGCTCAGGCTCCTGCAGACGCTCCACCAGCTTGCGGGTAGCGACGAGAGCCTTCGGTAGGACTGGATTGTCGACGTCAGCATCCTCCTCCTTCACCAGTGGCGGGATGCGGTCAAGAGTGCGTTGGTAATTCGCGATGACTGACTCTGTTGTGGGGCGGCTGTCGCAGAATCCGATCGCGGTAAGCAACTGATCTACAAGCTTCTCGTTCGCGGCACTCCACGGCCCCGCTCCGCGAATGGCTTTGCCGGCAGTCCTGGCGAGAGACTTGTGCTCTCTGTTCTCGGTTGGGATCGAAGCGATCGCATCAATTGCCGCTAAGAGTTCAGGTGGATCGAGAGCATGAAGTGCGAACTGGCACGTATGGTCGAGCACCTCCCACACTGCTTCTCCGTGTACCGCGTGAGCACCTACTAGACTGTTCTTGTCTGCGGAGAGAACGGCTTCCTCGAGTGTCTCAGCTAGCAGAAGGTGATAGCCCTCGGCAGGTGCTACACCGTACGCCAGACCTGAAAGCTGCTTGCGGACCGATTCCTGATCTCCTTCGCCTACGAACCAGGTGTCTGGGAGACTACCGTCCCAGAGCTGCTTTCGAATGTGCGGGGCCTTCGAACGAAGAAGACCAGCGTAGTAGCCAAGAACCTGAATAGTGTAGGCAGGTTCGTCTTCCCACTGGATCACGAGAGCAGCAAGCTGGTTGAGGTACAGCTTGATTGCGCGAGGAGTTGGCGCACTACCCTTGGAAACGCAGCACCGAGTGAACGTCCATCGGATATCCTCGTAGACAGATGAATCCTGCCCTGGTAGAGCCTTCCGCGCCTGGCTTGCGAAGAATCCCCTCCAATACTGAAGCGCCGGAGGAGGCAGATGGAAACGGACCTGGAGGACCTTGTCCAGATACGAGCTCGCTGTCTTGTAGCCCAAAAACCTCATCTCAGTGACCGAAGCGTCTGAGGTGTCCATTTGAGGTTCAGAGCCCTTGGCGTCAGGCGTGCGTCTGCCATTCCCAATCTTGATGGCGTCGGCCGGTTCTGCGTTTGCCCAGATGCGCGCAAGCCCGTCTCGATCATACGGGAGAACGACCCACAAATATGATGCCCATGGGAGATTCTCCTCGCTCCTCCTGCCTGGGAGGAAGACCTGCAAGTGCGAGAGTAATCGGAGAGCGGAATCACGCTCAATCCGATCTAGGTTGTCGAGGACGACAACCAGTCGTCGACTATTGACAAGAGTGTCATCCATGAGATCGTTGAAACATCTCTCGAATTCGAGAGACGTGGCAAGCGGAGTCTCTCTCGACTTCGTTTTGATAGAGCTCTCCAATTGGCCAACCACAACCCCCGGGAGTGTGCCATGGTCCGTCCTGTGCCTGGAGTCACGAGGCGACTTCTGCGTCTTTCGAAACCTGCTGCAAACCCCAAGAAGCCACGATGGATGCCTCAGCAGCAAGTACATCGGGGCTGCAAGCGCGAGGCAAAGGCCTAGGATGAACATACCGGAAGGCCTTCCGGGGGTAAGGCTCAAGTTGGCCGAGACGCCGGCCATTAGCCCGGCGCCGATAACAGGAAGAGCTGCCAAGACAAGCAACGCGAGTCCCGCATGATGATGCCTTATTTGCGGCTTCGTCGTCGTGTCTTGGTCGACTAGTGCTTTCCCGAGGGATTCACGTCTGGCCTCCCACTCCTTTAGCTTCTCCCGAGAGGGGAGCCAGCTCGCAAGAAACCCAATCAGCTCGTCGAGGAAAGCGCGGCGGAGCGGATCGCCCTCGTGACACCACGCGTCGAATCGGAAGAGCCGGATCCGATCGTCCAAGGCGCTATCCGCGGTCAGCCTCTTCTCTAGCAGGTTCACCACAGTCGTCTTTCCGGAACCCCAGCCGCCCTCGATGCCGATGACTCCAGCTTGACTCTCAGATTGCACAACCTTCGCGATTGCATCAGCAATCCTGGAGTGGGCGCCGCATTCCCCATTGGTAGCCATGAGGTCTTCGGACGCTGCGTTGTCGGATAGAAGCGAAGGACGAACTCCTGATTGGCTGAGGTCCGGCTCTACCATGTCTGATCTCCCTTCTCCTGCAAGGGAAGTATAGGACATCGGAACCACGCAGATCATGCTTGCCGATTGACAGGCATTCTGGGGATCCGGCACCTCACTCCACTCCCGAACTGATCGCTAGATCGTCGCCCCCCATTCCGATGCAGCCCAGCCCCCCACCCGCTACCCTCTGCCCCAATGCACACCCATGGCCTGATCGAACTCGCTCTACGCTCTGGCGCATCGCTCGCGGGGATCTCTGATGCGGATGCCCTCCGCATGTCGCCGTCTCATTGTGAGACCGCCCAGCAGACGCTGCCCGAGACCGCGCGGGCTGTGCTGGTTCTCGCTCTCCACCACCCGATGGCGAAGCCGGATCTGGATCACTGGGGCGGCGAAGGGTTCGGTGTCGTGGGGATCATCTACACATGAACCGCCGCATTCCGATGCTCAACATAATGGTCGATCGGGAGATGAATGACCCGGTCGCCCAGTGGGCGCGCCACTTCCGTCACGTTCCGTACGAGGCTGTCCATGTCCCGGGCGGAGAGGTGATTCCGAGCTTCGAAGGGTTCACGCATCTGATTGTCAGCGGGTCCGAGGCCTCGACGACGGATCCCCAGCCTTGGATGGACCGGGCGGCGGATCTCATCCGCGAGGCAGCCGAGTCGGGCGTACCGATCCTGGGGAACTGCTTCGGGCATCAGATGATTGTCTGGAGCCTGTCCGGGCCCGACTTCACGCGGCGTGCGCCACGGCCCGAGGTGGGCTGGATCGAGGCGAGCATCGTCGTGGATGACCCGTTGCTTGCCGGAGTGCCGCGAGCATGGCACGCTTTCGCCTTCCACTTGGACGAGGTTTGCAATCTCCCGCCGCCTTGGAGGACACTTGCCTCGAACGATGCCTGTGCCCACCAGGCCATCCGGTTCGGCGAGAGGCCGATCTGGGGAATCCAGCCGCATCCCGAGATCTCGCCCGAGGAGGGAAAGCGGTTGCTGCTCGATGCCAAGGCGTTCGTCGAGGAGAGCATGCCGGAGTTCTTGCCGCGCTTGCAGGGGGGCGTTCGGGGGACACATACCCCAATCCGCAATGCGAGGCAACGCGCAAATCACTACTCTGTAACACATGACCACCGACCAACTCATCGACCTGGCCCTACGCTCCGGCGCGTCGCTCGCGGGGATTGCCGATGCGGATGCGCTCCGCATGTCGCCATCTCAACGCGAGACCTCTCAGCAAACACTGCCCGAGGCTGCACGGGCTGTCCTCGTTCTCGCTCTCCACCACCCGAAGACGCAGCCCAAGCTGGATCACTGGGGCGGCGAAGGGGATACGCGGGGGAATCTCGCGTTGATCCGGATGGCGAGGACCATCGCTGAATAGGCCGAGGGAGTTCCGAGGACACACTGCCTAGCTCCGCTGCGTCGTTGAGTGTCCTCGAGTTCATCCGCAAAACGTATCTTCCCGAGTTTGCAGGAGAGATTCGTCGCGTACGCACGATGAAGGACGTGTTGGTTAGCTCGGTGGCGGACCAGCCCAAGGAACTGGGTGCTCAGAACAAGATCTCGTCGATGACTTCCATGCGAACTTCGAAGTCCTGAAGCTGGTTGGTGCTGCCCTCTAGGCGAAGAGAGTAGATGTACTGCGCTGACGGAAACAAGCCTCGGGAACCCATGGATCTCGTGAACCAAAGCGCGATGGATAGGGAGAACCCGGCAAGATCGAGGCCATCCACCGATGTCGTTTCACCCAGACTATCTTCCCACACACGCAGCTGTTCATACGCGCCCTGAAGGGCTGCCGGAAGGCCATCTGTTGGGTACTGTCTACTACCTCCCTCAGGGATGACCTCATAGGGCACGATCGATTGCTCATAGACAGAGTCGCGAACTAGCGCCCATACGACTTCTGGAATCTGATCCCGCGGCACTTCGTACCAGACCAGGTTGACGTTCAGATAGACGGTGAGCCGAATAGCGTAGATTGCCTCCTTCCCATGGTTGGTCACCTCCAATACCGTCCATGAAGGCTCCCCGGCCAGTTCAGCCTCAACCATGGGGGAGGTTGTCTCCAAGGAGAGTTTGACGAGTCGCCGGTTGTCGCTCATGTACATCCCCGTGATCACAACAAGAAGCAGCGTCAGGACGAGCGTAGAGGCAGTACCGATCATTTCAACGGACTTGCTAAGTCGTGGCTCAGAGAGAACAGGCCCGCGGCCGACGCGATCACCTTCTGCAGCCTGTGACGCACGTCTCCGGGCAAGCAGCCCAAGTGCTGCGCCGCTTCCTGTGCTCAAAGAGAGCAGGATCGCCACGCCTATCCAGATCGCCAGAGCAAGAGAGATGGGCAGATCGTAGTAGAACACCCATTGGGTTACAGGCCAGAAGTCCAGATATCCAAGACTGGGAATAGCGCAGAGGGCCAGGAGCAGCTGCCCCAGGAGCAGCCCAGCAACGCCCCCAAGCGCACCAAGTGCGGCATCTGCTCTACCAGCATCCCCGCTCTTTGCCTCTTCGGCTATCGCCGCTAGCGTGCCTACGACCAAGAACGCATACAGCAGCGTCACTTCTGGATAGAGTCCCAAGTAGACGACGAGCGAAACCGCACAAGTTCCCGCTACTGCGCTCACTCCCGCCAGAACCAGTCCCTGAGAGCGGGAGATCCGCTCCAGGCGTACCAAGAAAAGAGCCGGTATTGCGGACACCAATGCGGCAAGGGGCGCAGAGAGAAGTACAAGGAGGCTCTCTGAGTGCACTAGGTGCGCGACTCCAATGATCGAAAGCATCAGTCCCAGTGCAATTGCCGAACCAAGAAGGCCAGCCGATGCGACGCGGCAAAATAGTCGAACGCCAGGAGACACTTCAGCCCTCCTACATCTTGAATCCCACTCCATCATATCACGTGCTCTCGACCTCGATTTGGAAGCGTAGTTACTCGCTTCGCGTGCATATGACTTGCACGACGTTGCTTGTCACTGGCCGAATCCCGTGCGAGGGTTGCCTGCTTGGCTCTGAGATCGGCGAGACGCAGACCTGGTGCCTGAATCAGGGGAACGGAGACAGGCCGTACTTCTGAAATGGCGGATGAGCAGCGAGAAGGTCGCCCAAGACGCGATCCGAGGCTTGAGAGAGTCGAGGGACAATGCCCCAACCCCGATGCGAAGCCCCGCCTCACCCGCTACCCTGTAACCCAATGAACACCCACTGTCTCGTAGATCTCGCTCTGCGCTCCGGCGTGTTGCTCGCGGGGATTGCCGATGCGGATGCGCTCCGCATGTCACCGTCTCATCGTGAGACGACTCAGCAGACACTGCCCGAGACCGCGCGGTCTGTCCTGGTCCTCGCTCTCCACCACCCGATGACGAAGCCGGAACTGGATCACTGGGGCGGCGAAGGGGATACGCGTGGGAATCTCTCGTTGATCCTTACGGCTAAGATAGTCGCCGAAAAGGCCGGGTCTGAGCTGGGGATTCGTCCCGTGCCGCTCGGCTACCAGCCGGAGCAGGGGACGTTCCTCAAGGATGCGGCCGTCCTCGCGGGGCTCGGCGTGATCGGCAAGAACAACCTCCTCATCACGCCGGAGTACGGATCTCGGGTTCGACTGAAGGCGTTGGCGCTCGAAACCGAACTGCCGCCGACCGAAGGCCGGGCGGACTTCGATCCGTGTTCGTCCTGCGCGGCGCCTTGCTTGACGGCCTGCCCGCAAGAAGCCTTCGCGAGCGGTACCTACGACCGCGCCCAATGCCGGATCCAGATGACCATCGACGAGGCGACGCCCCTCGATCCCGCCGACCCCGACGGCTACAACATCTCCTACTGCCGCTTCTGCGAAACCGCTTGTCCCGTCGGAAGAACCTAGCCTCGAGGTATCCCGCTCCATAAGTGGATGCGCTGGTCGCCAATTGGCTAGATGCCTACAATGGCCGGGAACGCCACACCGAAACGCACGGATCTGTGATCTCGAGGAAGGAGGACGAATGAAGGAAGCGATCCTGGTTCTCTTGCTGGGTCTGGCTGCGGTGGGTTTGTGGCTGGGTGTCTCTTCGACGATTTCCGACCACGGTGATCAACAGGATTGGCTGTTCCTGCAAAGCGCCTCCAGCGGTACCTATGACGGCAGCCGCCTCACTCTCGATGGCGTCGTTCACACGGTCGCGTTCACCGATCGTCCTGCGAGAGAGGTCACGCATGTGACCAACGACGCATTCGCTCGTGCCTGGGATGCGGGAGCGAACAGCTTCGCGGACGATCCGCCGAATGCTGCTCTGGCCTACGATGTCGGAGATGCAACCGGCCACGCCATCCTGGAGCTCGACGGGATCGAGGTGGAGGGTGACAGCGTGTCTTATGCCGTCGCCGTTCTCGAAGGGGATCTACCGATAGGGCCGTTCGACCAGACCTCACTCGTCATCGACCCACTGGGCGCCATCTTCCCCTCAGACCAGAATGGGCACTCGGACAGCAACGACAGCTAGGACGATGAAGGATCGCCGCGCCGGACCTGTCTGGCCATGTGGTCCTGCGAAAGGGAGGACGAATGAAGGGATTGATCCTGGTTCTTCTGCTGGGGCTGACAGCGGTCGGTCTCGGACTGGGGCTTCGATCGACCGATGGGGATGCGGTGTTGCTGGATACATCGCCGGGACCGAGTGTCGCGAGCTACTTGTACACCCAGTCGGCCACCGAAGGAAGCTTCGAGCAGGATGCAGCCGGTGCAACCACGCTTGTGCTCGAAGGCGTCTCGCCCCTGACCATCGCGTTCACGGATCGTCCGATCCGCGACGCGCACGACATGCGAACTGTCAGCTTCGTCAACGACTTCGCTCTTCTGTTCGCCGGAGACCCGCCGAACGCCGAGTTGAGCTTCGAGAGCGAAGATGGATCCCACGGCTCGGCCATCCTCATCCTCAGCGACCCGGCCTACGACGAGTCCGCTGGCACGCTGAGCTACGGAGCCGTTCCGATTCCGCTTGATGGAAGCGATGGCGTGAGCCTTCCACAGACCTTCGGTCGAGCAAACCTGTTCATCGACGATGGCTCGACGACGTGGAAGATCTCGGGAACCGTGGCCAATCCCGACGGGAAGCCGCTGACTCTGGTGACCATCACCGCCATCACGGCGTCGGACATGTCCGGAGATGGAGACCCGAGCGGAACGACCACGACCACCGATGGGAACGGGGCGTTCAGTCTCTCGGTCCCCATGGCTGCGGGGAGCTCGACGACGATCACCATCCAAGGGAAGAAGGTCTCCGTCCCGGTTCCCGGGGATACGTCTGTGGCGCTTGCGTTCACCAAGAAGGGGTACAACACCGTCAAGAAGACCGTGTCCAGCGCGACCTCCGACCTGACGATCACCCTCTCGCCGACCGGCGGCTGACGAGGCTTCAGGCCATGGAACTTGAAGCTACCGCGCTTGACATCCGTACGCTTTCGCGTACGCTGGCTAGTCGGGAGGAGTTCCTATGACATCTATCAAAGCAACGGACGCACGCGCCAAGCTGTACAGGTTGCTCGACGAAGTGGCCGAATCCCACGAGCCGGTCGTCATTACCGGCAAGCGCTCGAATGCTGTGCTCGTTTCCGAAGAGGACTGGCGATCGATCCAGGAGACGCTTCACCTCCTCTCTGTTCCCGGCATGCGAGAGTCGATCCAGGAGGGCCTGAAGACGCCGGTCGATAAGTGTTCGGAAGACCTGGGCTGGTGAGCTGGAAGGTCGTTTTCACGAAGCAGGCGCAGAAGGACGCGCGCAAACTGGCGGCCGCCGGCCTGAGACCGAAGGCTGAAGAACTCCTCGCCATTCTCCGAGAGGATCCGTGGCGATCGCCTCCTCCGCTCGAGAAGCTGCTCGGTGACCTTGCGGGCGCCTACTCTCGGCGGATCAACATCCAGCACCGGCTTGTCTATCAAATCATCGAGAGCGATCGGATCGTCAAGGTCCTGCGCATGTGGACGCACTACGAGTGATGCCGGACATGCTCTCCAGAGGATCCGAGCGGAGCCTGGGTCTGCAGTCCACATCTTTGCCCCGGAGCTGAAGAAGCGATTGCCCGGTCCTTGGAACCCAGTTCAGCGTGGCACTCGACGGACCTCGGGACTGGTGTCCCCCGGTTAAATATCCTGCACGGCCTCTTGATAACGCAATTTAGAATTGTACATTCGCTGCATCGGCAACTCGCGCGAGACGCCGGCGACATCTCCGGGAAGCGTACGGGAGGAACGACATGCATCAGATCGAAATCGCGGGGACCTATGAGGAACTCGGCCGCGCCTTCGGCGAGATTGTCGCAGAACGGAGGCTCAACGAGTGGTGGCGAGAGCCAAGTCGGGAGGCGCTCGAGTTCGTCAAGGCGTGCGAGGGTGCCGTGGCGGAACACGCGCCAGGCTACTTGGACGAGCTTCGAGCCTTAGCTGAGGCCACCGATGCCGACTACGACGTGGTCTTGGCGAACATGCTCGTCGTTGCCTTTGCTGAGAAGGCGTCCTGCAACGTCGTGGCTGTGTCGGGGAAGCAGACGGCGAATGGCCGCACGCTCTTCGCGAGGAATCACGATTGGATCGATGAGGACATGGAGCATGTCAGGTGCTACCGCACGTCGCCGGCGAATGGCATCCGCCACATGGCGTTCGGCTTCGCGGATCCGGGTCGGTACGACGGCCTGAACGAGGCAGGATTGGCGATCGGCGGATCGTCGATCCCGTTCTACACGGGGAAGCGGAAGCCCGGGCTGCGGATGAACGTTGTCACCAGGTGGGTCTTGGATACATGCCCCGACGTGATGTCGGCGGTGGACTTCATGAAGCGCATCCCCCACATGGAGGGGATCGCATACCTCCTGGCAGACAAGAGCGGTCTCATCGCACGTGTTGAGGCGGCGCCGGAGGGTGTCGAAGTCGCGATCAGCGGCGATGGCGCTCTCTACACAGTGAATCTGTTCCAGGCGCCATCGATGGAGTCGCTGAATCGGGTTCCGGAAGATGACGTGAGCCACGCCTACCGGCGCCGGATTGACGCCTGGATTGAAGAGCACAAGGGGCGGATCGACAGCCCTTCGACGATGGCCTTCTGTAGCGACCACGACCAGGGGATCTGTGATCATGGGGCTCACATGGGCGTTCCGGGTGGAACCATCTATTCCTGGGTCGGGGAGCTGGGAGAGGGTGAGCTCCATCTGGCTCATGGCCGCCCGTGCGAGAACGAGTATCAGCTCTACAGGTTGGAATCCATGTGATTCGGCAAGTTCGAGTTCCTCTTTCGCCGCTCACGTGAGTAGTGGCCATGACTCCGGAACTCAGGGCTGCTCCACAGCCTTCTTGAGATTCTCGCCTTCTTCCTTCATGTGCTGCTTGGATGCCAGGAGCTTGCCTTCGTGGTTCTTGTTCAGTCTCTTGAACAGCCACAGAGGAAACCGGATGTACCCATCCGCGGAGAACGTACAAGATTCTTCATCGATGGCATCGACTCTGAACGTATTGCCGGTTGCGATGATGGAGAGCGGGAACAGCGGGCGAAAGGACACCAATTCATTGGGGATGACCTTCGTGATCCGGTACTTCAACGGGTGCAAGTGCCCTTGAAGGTACTCCTCGACGTAGAGGATCGAGCCGACACGCAGCGGCTCGCCGTGCGTCCACCGCAGATCCACGTGCTCCGGATGCCACTCCTGGTAGGATTCCCGACGGCTCAGATACTCCATCAACTTGGCGTACACATCGCCAGCGCTTGCTTGGATCTCGATTGAATCCTCTAGCTTGATCATGGTCTTCCTCCACGCGGCCTACTCTACCGCACTGCCACCTCCTGTCACAGCGAACCCTAGTAGGCGACAAGAGGACGACGTATCCGCGTCCGCTTGTGAAGCGAAGGGGATACGCGGGGAACTTCGCGCTGATCCGGGCTGCGAGGACCATTGTGCGGAAAGCCCAAGCGCTTTCCGCGTCGGAGAAAGCGGCGACACGTCCTCGCCTTCTCCGGTTGGCGCAATGGCGGGGGAGGAGTTGGCGCGGAAGAGGCATTCACGTCGTGCCGCTCGGCTACCAGCCGGAGCAGGGGGCGTTCCTGAAGGATGGCGCCGCCCTTGCGGGGCTCGGCGTCATGGGGAAGAGCAATCTGCTGATTGCTCCTGAGTACGGACCTCGGGTCCGACGGAAGCCGCTATGCGTTTTCAGCGAGTTCGTTGCTGAGCTTTCATTCGGCTCACCCAACAGCACATCCAGGCAGCTGAGACCATCGGCTGTTTGAGAACTCCGCACTCCCGGCCGATCATCTGCCGATCGCCACCGAAAGGGAGCCCAACGCATGCCCACGAGCGAAGGAAGCGAGCGACTCGATCGGATCGCGGCGTACGTCGAGGAGGAGTATCGACGCTCCACCGAGGATATGGAGTGGCATCCGGTGTTCGGCGCCGCCTATCGCTGGGAGCACACGCTTCGAGTGGCTCAGTACGGGCGGACCATCGCCGAGGGCGAAGGGCTCGATGTGGAGCATGCGGTTGTTGCGTGCTTGCTTCACGACATCGCCTACTTCTTTGAGGATCAGGCAACCGACTGGAAGGACCACGGTCGTGTGGGGGCTCGGATTGCACGGCCGGTTCTCCTGGAAGCGGGCTTCTCCGAGACTGAGGCGGCGGAGATCTGCTACGCGATTGCCGTTCATGTTGACGGAGAGCCTGATGTGCTCCACCCGCACACGCCGCTCGCGGACCTCGTGAGCGATTCGGACAACGTCGATCGCTTCAGCGCCTATCGGTGCGCCTTGTGGTGCCAGACAGAGAAGGACGATTTCCAGGCGATGGCCGACATGCTGCGGCAGCGCATCGCAAGGCTGGAGCAGTATGCCGCGAAGAACCCGCTCGATACGGCGACCGGACAGCGTTTGTTTGCTGAGAAGGTCGACCTCCAGCTCACCTTCTTCCGATCGGTCGTCGATGATGCCGACCTCACGAAGCTTCCGTCGATCTAGGCTGAGCTCAGGCTCCCTGCGACTCCTGCCAATCCGCAGCATCCCTCACGGCCGCCAGTGCGGCGTGCCTTCCCGTCGGAGCAGCATGGACACCAACAGCCGCTCGGACGCCATTCCGGCGAAACAGGTGGAATCGCACCTTGCCCCACGCTGCGTGAGACAAGGTGCGACCCAGGCTTGGAATCGGATTTCGAGCTAGTCGAGTGATCTCACGGTGATGTCGGTCCCGTCGCGGAGGAGCTTCTCGTAGAGAAGGTTCTGCCGGATCGTGACGTATCCGGCGCGCTCGTACACCTGGCTGGCTCCGGTCAGATTCTCGGAATCCATATCCAGCTCGACTGTCTGGAAGCGCCGGTCTTGGAGCGTTCGAGATACTTGATGCAGAAGGGCCAAGCCGATGCCTTGCCGGCGGTAGTCGGCCCTGACGCCGAAGCCTGCGAGGTAGGCGCGTGAGGTATCTCCCGCGATCTGCGGCTCGCAGATCGCGTAGCCGATCAGATCGTCGCCAGCACGGGCGACGAACCAGAGAGAGAGGTCAAGATCCTCGCCTTGCGAGTGGATCCATTCCTTCCACCCACGGAGCTCTTCCTCGAACGGTCGCTCGACCTGCCCCCAATGATCTCGGAAGACTTGTTGATCGAGGGCGACGAGGGCGGGAAGCTCCTCGAGGTCGAATGGAGGGACCACGATCCCGTCAGGCCAGGCGGGCTTGGGGATCGATCCACCCAGGTCCGCCTGCATGCGGTGCTCGACGCGGACCCGGCGAAAACCGGCTCGTTCGTAGGCGGACCATCGGTCTTCGTCTTCGATCGGCGCAGCGGCCTTGGCGTAGACCGAGACACCCTCGGGCGCCTTCCCGAGGACCAATTCGTCCTTTCGCGAGCACCATCGGATCATCTCGTCCCAAAGGTGACTGTCGCTCGAGGCGTCCGGGTTCGTCGCGACCTGATAGGTGATCTCGACGAACGGCGCCCGCGGGTCGAGGACGCAGGCGAACCCGATCAGATTGCCGTCGTCACCGATGAAGAGCTGCGTATCGCGAGCGAGCTGGATTTCGTCTCCCTCCCAGTAGCGAGCAAGAGCCTCGACCTGAACTTGGTTCTGCCCTCGTCTTCGTTGGGATCGCCGGTTGAGAAGATCGGCCACGAGCGAGACATCGGCCATCGTGGCCGGACGTGATGCGGATGCTTCTGACGCTGGTTCTCTATGCACTGTGTACTCCTAGGTTCAAGCGGTCCATCTACAGGATGGACACGACGCCGCGTGCGAACGATCGGGCCAAGGGGAAACCGGTCGGAGATTGCAGCAGGGCCGGCTGGGATCCTTGGGGGGCGTTCGAGCACGCGCAAAAGGGCTTCGCATCTTGCGCAGTCGCCACTTCTAGGCAGTCACAGAAACACCCAGTGCTCGAGCCGACGCAGAACCGCCGGCTGAGTGATTGCGGGCACGATAGCCGCCGTGACGCGAGGATTCAAGGAGTTCGCATGCGCAGGAATCCTCGATTGCGGCCCAACCGTGTAGACTGCTCCTATGGCTACGAGCATTCCCGACATCACGATTCACTGGCTTTTGGGCGAGGACAACCCGCCGGTACGGTACCTGACGCTGGTGCACCTCCTTGGGAAATCTCTGAAGGTTGCCGAGGTGAAGGAGGCACAAGCTCGCCTGATGGACTACTCCGTGACCCGTGAGATTCTCGAGCATGGCGAGGAGTTCTGGTTCCCGGAAGGGAAGACCTTCGGAAAGAGCTACCAGAAATACAGAGGCCGCTTCTGGCAGATGATCTTCCTGGGACAGTTCCTGGCCGATGGACACGATCCTCAGATTGAGCCCGGCGTCGAGTCGATCCTCGCGAAGCGCGAGTTCAAGGACAGGCGAGGCCTGCAATGCCTGACGGCCAACATCCTCGGTGCGGCGATGCGGCTCGGGTTCTCGGACCACCCGGTCGTCGTCGAAGAGAGGGAGGTGCTCGCCCGGCGGATCACCGAGGGCGGTGGGATTTGCTGCGAGGCGATGGGGTACTCGCTGCTCGAACGCTGCTATATGTGCATCCCCAAACTGCTCCTCTGCTTCGCCGAGATCCCCGAAGACGAACGCTCCGATGCTGTGAAGGAGGCGGTCGAGATCCTGGCGGGGAGCCTGCTTGGGAATCGGATTCACGTCTACGTGTCTGGCAATCGACAGGCTTGGCTCGACGTCCTGGCCGAGGCGCCCAAGAAGGATGAGCTTCCGGAGGGGGAGACCGTCAAGGCGTGGATCGCCGACCGGAAGCGCCGGTTCCTCGAGTCGAGTGGGTACGGCGAAAGAGTGCCGAAGCCGGGATGGCTCCGCTTCGGCTTCCCGCTGAACTACAATTCCGACATCCTCGAATCGCTGTTCGCGCTCAGCCGGGTTGACACGCCGATGAACTCGGCCTTGGAAGGGGCCCTCGACATCGTGCGGGAGAAGCGGACGGACGAGGGAACCTGGAAGCTCGAGAACTCGCTGAATGGCAAGATGTGGGCCGACGTGGAGGAGAAGGGGAAGCCGAGCAAGTGGCTCACCCTGACCGCCCTCCGCGTCCTCGCGCATTTCGAAGGCTAGAACTCACCAGCCTCGTAGTCCTTCGGTGAGCGACTGAGACTCATCACGAAGGACTCCCTCTGGCTCGCCCGCACGAGGCAGCGATCTGGCGGGAGTGTGTATCATGCGCATATGCCCGCTCGGATCCTGACGCTCAACCTGATGGTCAATCGCGAGATGCTTGACCCAGTTGCCCAGTGGTCGCGCTACTTCCGTGGCGTTCCGTTCGAAGCCGTCCACGTCCCCAGTGGAGAGGCGATTCCGGATCTCGGGAGCTTCACGCATTTGATCGTAAGCGGCTCCGAGGCCTCAACAACCGATCCGCAGCCGTGGATGGATACTTCGGCGGCTTGCATTCGAGAGGCGGCCGAGCAGGGGCTCGCGATCCTTGGCAACTGCTTCGGTCACCAGTTGCTCGTCTGGGGCCTGTCTGGGCCCGACTACACTAGACGTGCGCCCCTCCCTGAGGTTGGGTGGATTGAGGCAACCTCTGTCGAGGATGACCCTCTGCTGGCCGGTGTTTCGAGGGTATGGCACGCGTTCGCATTTCATTTGGACGAGGTTTGCGATCTCCCACCGCCGTGGAGGACGCTCGCCTCGAACAGCTCCTGCGCGCATCAGGTCATCCGGTTCGGTGATGAACCGATCTGGGGGATCCAGCCGCATCCCGAGATCACTCCCGAGGAGGGAAAAGCTCTGCTGCTCGATGCCAAGCCGTTCGTCGAGGAGAGCATGCCTCAGCATTTGTCCCGCTTACAGGAGGCGATCGATCAGGAACCGCGCGATGATGCTGCCGCACGAACCATCGTTGGCAACTTCCTCTCGTACGATTCCTGAGCGGAATGCGGCTTCGCGCCCCAACCCAAACGCTATCGGACGCGCACCTCCAACGAGGTCAGACGAATACTCGTTCGCCCTGCTGCCGAAACCGCGATTTGCCCCAATCCAGAGATGTCGCTAGCGAAAACTGCGAGCTCCGTTCCATTGATGTAGGCAGTGACCCACGCGCCCTCACGGCGAAACGTGAGCGCGTAGCTGCTGCCCTGCACGTTCCCGCGAAGCTCGGGCATGTTGAGCGTGCCTTCTGTGCTTAGGCTGTGACGGACAATCCTCCCATGTGAGACCCAGGCTTCGTAGACCTGATAGCTAAGCACACCGTACCCATTGTCCGTGAGCACGAGCTCGAACTGGGAGAACTCGGTCCCGGGGTCCGCCACGGTAACCGAGAGCGAGAAGCTGTTACCGGTGATGATCGTGAACGACATATCGAGAAGGAAGTCCCCACCGATAGACACGGGGATCAGCTGACCAGGCCCCACCCATCTGCTCCCAACAGCGTGAAGCAAATAGCCGCCTCCATTTGGCTCTGCGGATCCTGCATCGCTCGCAACCGTGGGCCACCCCGTGAACTTCGCCCGCTGGACGGCTACGGCCTCCCAGAAACCGTCTCCCCCGGGGATCTCTACTCTGCTGATGGGGGAAGTCCCTCCTGTGGCTGTGGTGCTGGGTGTCTCCAGATCTGGCGTCGCTGCGGGGAGGAGATTGGCGATTCTTGGCGAGAGTTCGCCGCCGGTCTCCGCTGCAACCTGCTTGGCCACCTGAACGGTCAGGTAGTTGACGCAGTACTCGATAGCCTCTTTGAGCTCCTGTTTGTAGACCGTGTCATTCTGCAGAGATTGAGGGTTTCGCTCCCAGTACGCATAGAGGTACATCAACGCGCGGATGTAGTCTTCGTCTTCGTACGCGTTGACTCCGTTGGTGATCAGTTCATCATCCGACAGGTATCCTGCCGCAGCGAATGAAGCCACACACAGGCCGATAGCGCAGACAAGCACGACGGCGCAATAGCGTTTCCATCTGGGCGGTACCTCCACGAGACATCCCCTCCGTTTCGCAGTCAACGACCGCATCACGTCGCTACTCCTTGACCGAATTGGGGAACCCGAGGTTGGGCTTCTCGCCGAGCGATTCGTTTTGCTCGGCAACCGCAACACCCAATCCCGAGGTGTAGACGGCGGCATCTCGGACGTAGGAAGTGTGTTTCGTGACGAGCGTCGCGATCATCAACGCCACGCCCAAGGCGATAAGAATGATCCCCGGCGAGGCTGTCTCCAGATGGCCCTTGACGCCTCCCCCTTCGGCCCCAATCTTGGCAGGAGGTCCAGTCAGCTTCCCCAATGCGAACGCCGCACCGACCAGTGCCAAGATCATCCCGGTCACGAATCCAAGGTACTTGATCCAAACGCTCGACATGAGGATGACGCTCGCTTGGTGATAGCGTCGCTCGAGCGCTTCCAGCTCGAGCATAACCAGAGCCCGAGCTTCGAACGCCTCGAGCAGTTTCTCATCATCCTGGGCGTCGACCTCAGCCAAGATCTCGTAAGCAGAGCTGAAGTCCGCTGATGGAATCGTCCGGATGGTCCAATGCAGGTAGAGGAGCTGCCCGAGCGTGATGACGAAGAAGAAGATCGTCAGCCCGATCACCATCCTCGACATCAGGGGAAGGAGTCGCTCCTGCCATGCTTCCTTGCTCATGTCGCGATTCTGCCCTCCTCAGCCACGCCGCGGTCCAGAGCATCTATCTTTCTCAAAGGATTTGATAGTCATTTAATCACATGGGTTCTTCGGCGACAAGTCACACGTGAAACCGCTCGCCGGATGAGCCGGCTGACGGACGGTATCGTGTCGGGTATGATGACGTCGCTTCACCAACCGTCATCACATTGAACCAGACGAATCGCGCCATCCGCCGACATTCTGCCGGCACGAGATCCCTTCCAAGCATGAGACGCAATCGAAAGGAGATGTGAGACTCATGTACGTCGATACGCATCTGCATTTGGATGAACCGTGGCTGACCGATTCAGAGAAGCGTCAGAGAGTCATCGAGGATATCGCGGCCAACAAGATCCTGACCTTTGCCCAGTCGTGCGACCTGGCCTCGTATGAGAAGACGGTGGAATGGGCCGGGCAGTCGAAGTACGTGATCCCGTCCTTCGGGATTCTGCCGTGGTACGCGGACCAGTACATGGACAGGCTGGACGAAGTGGCCAAGCTGTGTGAGACGGCGATCATGCTCGGGGAGATCGGACTCGATCTCGCCAGCAGCAGAAACGAAGCCACCAAGGAAGAGCAGCTGGCCCTTCTCGATGTGTTTGTCAAGGCATCGAAGACGCACGACATGATCCTGAATCTCCACTTCCGCGGGGGCATCGAGCCGGAGGGCTTCGAGGTCTTGAAACGCTCCGGCGTCAAGCGAGCCATCTTCCACTGGTACTCGGGAACGCTGGAGCTGATGGACGAGATCAACGAGGCGGGATTCTACTACTCCATCGGGCAGACGAATCTGTCCAGGAGGCGGCCTGAGCAACGCGAGGAGATCACTCAGATGATCCGGAAGATCCCGGACGATCGTCTGCTGCTGGAGATCGACGTCCTGCCGAGAGATGCGGACGCTCTTCCTTCCATCATCTTCCCCCGAATCCTCGAAGACGTCGCCGAGATCAAGGGCATGAGCGTGGTTGACGTTGAAGCCCTGAATCAGAAGAACGTCCGGGAACTTATCGGAGACAGCCCCAGGGTGAGCGAGATTTCTGACTTGCTGAAGCCGAGCTAGCCGAAGGGGGAGTCACTTCCCGCTTGGCTTCCGGCCGACCTGACCGTCATGCCGAGGATCGCGCCTGGGTTGAGGGGGGCGATGTTCAGGCGCAGCGTGCCCGGCTCGATGCGATGATTCCCCGGCTGCTTCCTGAGGGGAAGGACTCCTCCGGCCACATCTTCCGTATCGGACGGACGACTGACGGCGCAGACGTCGCGTTCGTTTGGCTCGGCGCTGTACCCGGGATGCCGCCGGGCGTGAAGCTCTTGTTTGACATCTTTGTTGCTCCGGAGTACCGCCGAAAGGGCAACGCTCGAATTGCCTTGACGCAGATGCTGGAGGAGCTGGCGTCCGGGGGAACGGAGGCTGTGATCCTCAATGCACGAGGCGACAACGAGCCCGCGTTGGCGCTCTACGAGAGTCTCGGCTTTGTCCGAACCGAGACCAGCGACGAAGGCAAGCAGGTCCAGATGATGCTGAAGCTGGACGACGCGTAGCTAAGACACAGTGCGGCAGGCCTTCTTCCCTTCCCGGCTGCTGGCTCCGGCACGGCGGACCGGCCGAAGAGTCCTACCCCGCGGTCAGAACGTCCGGGAGCTTCTTGGCCTGATCGACCTAGTACTCGGTCTCGACGGATCCACGACCGGCTGCGCGAGGGCAATCGAGCTTCATCGCAGCGCTGAGTGCCATCTGCTCTCCGCAAGGAGGGGGAATGCTGAACGGCTACCTCAAGCTGGGCAACGAGCAGATCGATGTCCGATTCGCGAAGGGGGAGCGAGAATTCGCCGAGATGACGTTCGCGACTCTTGCCAAGGGACTCCCTCGGCTCCTGTCCTACTTCGAGATCTCAGGCGCCTTCCCGAAGGTTACGGCTGTACTCGTGCCCGATCGCGACGAGTTCGATCGGCTCGTCCGCGACCTGCTGCTCGTAGAAATCGAGATTCCTTCCCACCCAGCCCGAATCGCACAGCCGCAACGTACCGACTTGGTCATTCTCTCGCCTTCAGCCTACGCCGAGCATTCGACGTTCATGTATGTTCCGGATGAGTTTCGGCGACTGCTCGTGCACGAACTTGTCCACATGGTTGAGGAGTTCTTGAGCCCCGACATCGAGGCGAGTCCCAGGTGGTGGAGCGAAGGACTCGCCGTCCACTTCTCGGAGCAGGCGCGCTACGAGGACGGCTTCCGACGAACAGCGCTCGATGGCATCGCGGCAGGCGTGATCCCTGCCCTGGTCGAGGTCACAGCAGATGCAAGGCTGGCCTACGATTGGGGTTGGACGATCATCGCATTCATCGAAGCCGAGTACGGCAAGGAGATGATCCTTCGCATCGTCAAGGAATGCTCCGGCGGTGAGGTGCTCGCTTTCATCGACGACCAGATCGATATGATGGAGCAGCGATGGCGTGCGTGGCTGCTGAGTCAGGGCCATCTCGCCTAGCCTCTCCACTGGCTCCTCAGCGAGTGGTACTGCCCGATCGCGTCATGCGGAACGAGAAGACGACTAGTCTATCGTAACGATATCCGGGAGCTTCTTGGCCTGATCGACCCAGTACTTGGTCTCGACGTGCGTCGGCGCTCGTCGGCCGTGGGCCGATGCGACGTCGGTCAAATGGGCGAGCAGCTCCTGCGGATCCCAGCCACGAAGTTCGGCGATGGTCCGGATGCCCCCTTCGAGGAGGAAGCGGCCGCGCGCACCCTTGATGTCGGTGATCCGCGAGAGGTCAGCGAAGAAGGCGAGATCGTCGATGTCGGCCTGTGGAACGGCGCACTCCAGCGCCAGCTTCTTTCGATCTTCCGGGCTCGCGACACGCGGGAGGAGTTGCTTGGTCGTCTTGATCCCGCGAGCGCGCAGGGCTTCGAGCGCTTCCGCCGATGCGTCGGCGAGCACGTCGAGCTTCGGCGCGGATCGCCGCTTCTTCTCGGGCGCCATAGCCTTCAATCGAAGGTCTACTGCGTGCTTGTAGAGGGACTTGTTCCCCGAGAAACGATAGTAGTTGTGGAGACTCCAGAGAGCGCCCTTTGCCGAACCTCCCTCGGATACGTGCTCGGCGACGAAGGCCTCGATCTCCTCGGGCTGCGCCTGATCGATGTCGGTCGATCGTCCGTTCTTCTGCTGGAACGCCGAGAACTCAGTGGCGGTCTCCATGTGGGCGGCGATCGTGCCGGCCGATCGCCGCTCCTTCTTCAGGAACTTCTCGAACTCTTCGTAGCGGCTCATCGTGCCCCAGTCTAGGGCATCACCGTTTCACTGTCGTCTCGGTGCCCCAACTTCTGCGTTTGATGCACTCAGATCTGGCGAGTCGCCCAGGAGGACCGCAATTGCTCCAGCCTGCCTTCGAGGGATCGGACGATCGGCAGCGCGGCCAGGACCCCGGTGAAGAGGAGGAGGCCACTCGTGATCTGGAGGATCGGGCGAATGCCAACTCGACCGACCAGGAACGCGCCGAGGACGACGCCAATCGGATAGAGGACGTACGAGAACGACGCGCTGAGCGACAGGATCCGCCCCTGGATCTCGTGCGGGACGTTCGCCTGCAGCAACGGCGTCAGCGGGGCATTGACGTAGGTATTCATCAGCCCGGCCAGGCACATCCCGGCGACGGCGAAGGCGATCGTCTCCGGAGGAGAGAAGGCGAGAAGAATCCACCCGACGCTCTGCCCCGACGCGGCGACGAAGATGGTCGTCGTCTTCCGCCGGAAACCGGCGAAGAGGACGAACAGCAGGCCGCCTACGATGTAGCCGATGCCGTTCCCCGATTGGATCGCGGCTAGGTGGTACGCGCCGCCTTGGAAGTAGTCGGTGATGTAGAGCGGAAGATACGGATAGGAGAGTGCTCCGAGTGCGTTCGCCAGCGCGAACCACCCGAACAACACAAGAAGTCCGGGCGCCGCGCGCACGTAGCGGAACGTCTCGCGCATGTTGGTCCAGAACCGCACACTCCGTACTCGATCGGTTTGCTCGGGCTGAGGAATTGCGAGGAAAAGCACCGGCGCGATGGCGAAGGCTGCGGTGAAGACATCGATCAGCATCACGCCGTGCAGCGGGAGCAGCGTGATCGCGAGCGCCCCGAGCATCGGCCCGACCAGCTTCAGGCCGCCGTCGATCGTGTGGTTCAATCCAGCGAGGCGCGTGAGTTGCGTCTCCGGCACGAGGAGCGACGTCGATGCCTTCATTGCAGGGACGTGGAATGCCTCTCCGACCGAACGGACGATCGCGACGACGTAGACGTGCCAGATCTCCATCGCTCCCGTCCAGAACATCCAGGCCAACCAGAGGGAGACGAGTGCGATGGCGGCATCGGCGCCGACCAGGATCCACTTCCGACTCCAGCGATCGACCAACACCCCAGCGATGGGACGGAGGAGGATCATCGGGATGAACGTGGCGAGTGTCGCGGAAGCCAACACCTGAGCGGAGCCGGTGGTCTTCGTCAACCACCAGATCAGACCGAACGAAGCCAAGCTCGAACCGACCAATGACAACGTCTGCCCTGTCCAGATCGGTGCGAATCGTTTGAGCCATGTTTGGTCGTTCATGTCCGCTGTTTCCTCCTGTTGGGCCACCTTCTGCGGTCGGTCGGGCTGACCGGTCGAGTCGATCGCTGTTCGTCAGGTACGACGTCACCAGGGGGCGAAGTGTTGGCGGAAGAGGGCAATCCAAGGTGTGATGCTTGAAAGGTGTCGGAGTGATGGGTAGATTCCGACACCTTGCCATCTCACTCCCAGGAGGATCCTGATGAAGCTTCTTCTTTGGTTCGGTCTGACTCTCTTTCTTCTCTGCTCGGTCTACGCGTTGGCAGAAGCGCCACCGAGTTGCGAAGCGTCAGGCTCTCCACTGGATGCGGAAGTCGAGACCTTTCCCGCGGAGGCATGGGTGTGGGCGGAGACGCCGGAGGCGCTCGGGTGGTCGTCGGAGAAATTGGCGATGGCGAGGGCCTACGCGGATCGAATCGGCTCGGCCGCTGTCATGATCGTCGACGGAGGCGTTGTCGTCGACGCGTGGGGCGACACCACGCGGAACTACCTCTGCCACTCGATGCGGAAGAGCCTCTTCAGTGCGCTGTTCGGGCTCTACGTCGCCGAAGGCGTGATCGACTTGTCGCAGACGCTCGGGCAGCTCGGCATCGGCGACGTCACTCCGCTCACGGAGACGGAGAAGCAGGCGACGGTTGCCGATCTGCTCAAGGCTCGCTCCGGTGTCTACATCCCGGCGGCCGGCGAATCGCAGTCGATGATCGATGCGCGTCCAGAGCGCGGGAGCCACGAGCCAGGAACCTTCTGGTACTACAACAACTGGGACTTCAACGCGCTGGGGACGATCTTCACCTGGAAGATGGGCGGGGAGAGCATCTTCGAAGCGTTCCAGGAACGGATCGCCGATCCGATCGGGATGGAGGACTTCCGCCCCGAGGAACTCGAGTACGTCTACGAGCCGTACTCCGCGCATCCCTACTACGGCTTCACCATGTCGGCGCGAGACCTGGCTCGCTTCGGGCTTCTGTTTCTCCGTGGAGGGCGGTGGGAAGGAGAAGAAGTCATCCCTTCCGACTGGGTCGAAGAGAGCACAACGTCCTACTCGGAGACTGGACCGAATGGCGGCTACGGCTACATGTGGTGGACCGGCCGGGATGGCGGCCTCTTTCCGAACGTCACCGTCGGCGGACACAGCTACTATGCGTCGGGTTACAGGGGCCATCGCGTCGTCGTCTTGCCGTACCGAGACCTTGTCGTCGTGCATCGTGTCGATACGTTCCAGCCGGAGGGCGAAGTCTCCGAGGAACAGTTCGGCGTCCTGCTCTGGCTGATCCTGGATGCGGCTGGGGAGACGGAGATCGGCGACCCGGTGCTGATCGACCGGGCGACCGGCGTGCGGCTTGGCGGAGAGGAGCTCCGCGCGATGATGCCTGGGCGCACCCTTCAGTGGATGAACGACGGCGTGGAGATCTCGATGCTCAGCGATCCGAGCGGCGAACTCGTGATCTCCGTAGACGGTGTGCCGGTCATCACCGGAACCTGGTCGATCGAGGACGCCGTGTACTGCGTCGACTTGCCGGGGACCGATCTCGGAGGTTGCTACCACGCAGTGCTGAACGGCGATGAGATCGGTTTCTACGAGCTCGATGGGTTCCTCTCGAAGCGGTTCACCCTCGCCTCGGAGTAGGACAGGTCGGAGTCCGGACAGCCGGAGCGGCACCCTCAGGAGGGCTTGCGTCCCCTCGTCCATCCCCACTCGCTACGGGCATGTGGTATACTCATCACGATTGAAATCGGCAATCTCCTCTAATTACGAAAACGCAGATAGGGTCTTGCTTTTCGCCGTTCCTCTTGCTACAATCGGCTGGCATTCGGACGTCCGATGACCCAACCAGACCCGCCGCGGGAAGCGTTGTGCCTCTCTCGGCATTGGAGGTGCTGTCATGGTTCATTGGACGGTTGCAGAACGAGGTGTCGCGTTGGCGCCGGAGGTGCTTCGATGACTCAGGACCTCTCGGATGCCCGGCGTGAGCACCTGGATCCGTTCCGGGGCGCCGCAGAGTTCGCTGGTTTGCGCCACGGCTTGGTGAGTCCGCGGATCTTCCATGCGGGCGGATTCGACGACACAAACGTGCTGTTCATTGCCCTGGCGGCTGCGAGAGCGAGCGAGGAAGCGACGCCGCATCCGGTCCGGGTCTACACGCTGGACGGGACGACGGAGGAGGCGATCCGGTCGGAGCTTTGGTGGCTCGATCGGCTCCGGGAGGACGTAGGTCTCATGGTGCCGGAGCCGATCTCGCTCCCTTCCGGCGAGCGGCTCTTGCGGATCGAGATCGAAGGCCAGGCGTTCGTTGCCGTTCGCTTCGGGTGGATCGAAGGGGATCTCCTCGCGGGTCTGCCCGAAGGGGGGCTCGATGAGAAGGAAGCGGCGGAGCTCGGCGAGTTGATGGCGAGGTTGCATCGGCATTCGCGGAACGTGGCGTTGCCCAATGGGTTCGAACGGCGGCACGACAACTGGCAGACTGCCTTCGGTGAGACGTCGCAGCTGTCGCGCCGCGGAGGCGAGTGCTTCTCGCCACGTGAACTCGAGCTCTTCGAGACGGCGGGGATGCGGGCGCGCGAGGTTCTCGCGGACCTCGGCGAGGACGCGTACGGCCTGATCCACGGCGAGCTGAAGCCGTGGAACGTCCTGATCTCGAGTGAGGGTCTCCACCCGATCGATTTCTGCGAGTGTCGCTTCGGGTACTACGCGTACGACTTCGTGGGAACGCTCGGCTCGCTCCCGGAGAGACTTCATGAACCCTTTCGAGGCGGATACGGACGGATTCAGGCACTTCCCGCGATCTCCGAAGCCCTGGAGCAGGCGGTTCGGCTGATGGACGAGATGTACAAGACGAACTGGATCCTCAGTTGGCCGTCGGTCTCCTACCACGCGTGGGGGGAGGCGTCGCTCCGCGAGCAGGTTCACTCGATCGAACAGTACCTCGCCGGGTAGGCAGCCCGGATTTGTCCCCGACTTGCGCGGAGGATTCCGGAGCGGGATATGATGCCGGAGAAGAGGGGATCATGAACATCGAACCGATCGGGATTGTCCATACGCCCTTCACCGAGCGTGAGGGGATGCCGAGATCGACCTCTCAAGCGGCTGGGGTCAAGGGTAGGGTCGAGGTGTTCGCCGAGTACCGGGCCGGCCTGAAGGATCTCGATACCTTCTCCCACGTAGTCCTCTTGTGGCACATCGATCGGAGCACCGGCTACGCGCTGGAGGTTGTCCCGCCGAAGCAGACACAGACCCGCGGCGTCTTCGCGAGCCGTGCTCCGAACCGGCCGAATCCGATCGGACTTTCGATCGTGAAACTTGATCGGATTGCAGATGGAGTCCTCTACGTCGACGGCGTCGATATGCTCGACGGGACCCCGCTGCTCGACATCAAGCCGTACATCCCCGCATCGGACAGCATTCCGGATGCTCGCCCCGGATGGCTGGAGCGGAGGCACGCTACGGGGAAGCCTGCGACGTGAACGTGAGGAGGCGCCGGCTACATTCGGCCGGCGCCCTACCACATCCTGTGCACTCAGGATTGTCAGCTCGCCCTACCGCCTTGGAGGCCTGCCGTTGTCGTCCGTCCCGGGCTGCGGACCCGACCCGTCCTCCGGCTGCTGTGAATCGCCCTCCTCGGGTCGATCTCCTCCCGGGGGCGGCATCTGTCCGTCCGGCCGCTCGCCATCCTCGGGCTTGCCCTCGTCCGGCGATCCTTCACCCTCGGGCGGGAATCCCGGGTCGGAGGTGCCGTCCCCTGAAGCGACATCGTCCGTGAACTGAGCACCGCCTCGGACGACGCGAACGAAGTTGTCGACCCGCTGCACGTCGCCCTGCGGCCCGTTGCCGTAGGCGGCGGGTTCTCCGCTCTTCGGGTCGGATCGTTGACAGCCGGCTCCATGCACGTCGACGAATTCGCCGTTCATGTAGCCGAGGCCGCGACCGAACGCAATGTAGACGGCCGCCTGTCCGCCGCGCGTCGAGGCGTGTGTCGTCCCGGTCCAGTAGAAGCCCCAGTCGAGTTGTCCATCTTCGTTTGTGATACTCGTCACATTGAAGACCGAGTCGATCGCCGCCGAGTTGGTCGTGTCCGGCGAGCGGTCGAAGTCGACGATCGACTGCAGCTCCTTCGCGTTCGGCAGATACCAGTCGGAGTAGCCGAGATAGTTGGCGTCGTTCAACTCCTGGACGTAGGCAAGCGCCTCTTCCCAGTCCATCGCGCCTCCGTTGGAGGCGTTGGCATTTCCTCCGGAACTGCTGATACTGCCCGAGTCATCCTTGGCCCACATGAGTCCGGTCGCGAGGTCGGTGATCGTCCCGTCGCCGTTGTCGATGAAGTCGTTCTCGCCGTAGCTCGTGTTCCCGCGGACGTATCGGACGAAGAACGTCTTCTCGCCGCCTTGCGGATCGCCCAGACCGTATCCCTTGATCCGCCCGTCGGCGAAGTTGACGCCGAACATCTGGTCACCGCCGCTCACATAGAGCGTGGAGGTCGCCCATTGCGAGTCAATGATCCGTTCGCCTGCATCTGTGTCGCCGTACTCGAACTCGAAGTAGGCCGTGTCGATGAATGGGATGGCGCCAGCACTCGAATCGACCATCACGTCTTCGCCGGAGAAGTCGATCAGCGAGTAGAGCTCCTTGATCGACGGCAGCCGCCAGTCGGTGTAGCCGGCGAACTCGAAGTCGCCTGCCGAAGCGGCCGCCTCGGCGTAGGTCATCTTCCCGCTGTAGCCCTGCTGCCACATCAGGCCGGTCACAAGATCGGTCACCGTGCCGTCGCCGTTGTCGACGTAGTGCGGCTGGTTCCCATCGTATTGGGCATCCTGGCCGAAGAAGGCTTCGCCTTCCGCCGGGGCGGAGACGAGCGAGGCTGTGTCGTCGTAGGTCAGCCTCTGGTTGGTGTCGACGATGGCGTACGAGCCGTCGGTGCCGCCGATCGACTGGGTCGAGGCACCGCTGCCGACGTCGAGCAGACCGGTCAGGCTGCATCCCGACAGGATCAGCGCCAGCCCGATGGCTGGGACCGCCCATTTCAGTCCCTTGGTCATCCGTTTCATCAGATTCACCCCTCTGCGCGAAGCGCGTTGGATGAGGGAAGGGTAGAAACGGCACATGAACGGCAGGTGAAAGTGGGGCGGTCTTCCGAGCGTCTGACTACTGCTCGAACTCGACGATGAGTTCCTTCCCCCGACCATAGGGCTCGCCGGCGTATCCGCCCCACGAGCCGGTGATGGTGAATCCGGCGGAGCGGATCAGATCGAGAAACTCATCCGGATAGAAGCAGCGCATCGGGATCGGCAGGGCGACCTCCTCCAGCAGGTTATCCCCTCGCCATCGGCGGTAGATCAGCTCCGGATAGAGGACGAGCGGATCCTCGACGAGGCGGCGTCGGACGTCATGGCATGTCATCCGCTCTCCCTCTTGCTCGATCTCCCATGCGAGATTCTCCTCGTCGGTCCCCCAGACCTTGAGCAGCTCTTCCCGAGGTCGATTCGGCAGAAACACATTCAGGATGCAGCGGCCTGTAGGGGTGAGGTGTTCCTGAATGCAGCGGAAGAGACCGGCGAGCTGCGCGTCGGTCTCGAGGTTCTGGATCACTCGAAACGGCGCGATGATCAGGTCGAATCGCATCCCCAGCTTGTAGTCCGTGATGTCGCCGTGCTCGACAGCGATTCGCTCCGGGCCGAGGCCAGCCTTGGCGATCTTCTCTCGACACAGGTCGAGCATCGCCTCGGAGAGGTCGAGCCCGTGGAGGTACGCGCATGCCTGGGCGAGCGGAATAGAGACCCTTCCGGTTCCGCAGCCGAGCTCCAGCACCCTCGCCTCCGGGCTCGGTAAGCGGTCGATGTAGAAGGGGATGTCGTCGAAGACGTTCGGGTTCAGATCGTAGTACCGGGCGGCTTCGGCGCGCAGATCGATCGGCATGGCATCGTCCTCTTTCGGGTGCCGACTATACACGGCGACTCCGGGCCTGTCTCGGCTTGCCGGGTGTCGAACAGGGAAACGCACGGTGCCGGAAGGGCCTCGACGCCCGCGCAGACGATGCCATGAGGCAAAGCGGTTGGTACTCCGAATCTCGCAACCTACACGACTCTCGGCCGCCACACCTCGCGGCCGTCGGGGTAGAGGCTCCGAAGTCCAGAGGCTGCACCGGAAGGGTCACGGTCGAACTCGACGCGCGCTTCGAAGCCGGCGGCCGGTCCGTCGAGCCAGAAGCGTGTCTTGCTCAGGGGGACGAGCCGGAAGGCGAAGAACTTGCGCCGGAGGATGAGTCCACCCTCGTCAAGCGACACGTCGGTGTCCCCGTACGAACCGACGTGGTTCTGGAGATCCGCCGCAGGGAGCGTCATCGGTCGGTACACCGACATCGCCCCTTCGAGGAGCCATTCGAGCTTCGTTTGGCTGATCGGATCCGGCGCCTTCTCGATCATGCCTCCGAGTGCCGTCCGGTGGGCGGTCTCGAGGGCGAGTTCGGAGGTCGTTTCGATGTGCGGTGTGACGCCGCATCCCTCCCAATTGCCGCCGGTGATCGGGTTCGTCGGCGTGGCGTGAGGGACGGTGACGTAGAACGCGTCGTTGAGGATGTCGATCCCGGCGGGGTTTGCTCCGCCGGCCGTAGCCTCGCCGATGATCGTTCCACGCTCCAGGCTCTTCATGTTGTAGGCGAACTCCTCACCGCCGGAGAACGTATGCCCGCTTGTCAGCACGTAGAGAGCTGCCTCCGGCATCCGGATTCCAGGGACGTGCGGCAGCGTCCAGTACTCGGTCGACGTCTGCTGCGGCCGGGACGTGATCGTGTTCAGATGGATCGGTCTGTCCTCGGAGAAGAAGTAGCTGCAGACGAACTGCACCATGCTCGGGTTCCCACCGGTGTTGTGCCGAAGGTCGACGATGACGGCATCGCTTCCTGCGACGAATCGCATCGCGGCGACGGCCGTCTCGCCGGCGATCGCCGGGGCGAAGAAGTGGCGGATGTCGACGTAGCCGATGCCCCCCTTCAGGTTCTCGACACGGGCGAAGCCGTTGCTGTGGAGCTTCGCGAGGTCGGCAATCCCACCGCCGGCCACCCGGGAGCGCATCTTCGCGATACGTTCCGGATCGAAGACGAGGCGAAGATGTGCGTCATCCGACGTGGTCTGAAGGTCGGTTGTCACGGCTTCGGCGAACGACGCCGCTTCGTCGAAGTCGTCGTATCCGTTTGCGGTCGCCTTTTCGAGGATGTCGGCGATGATGAGCTTTGCGACATCGGGGAAAACGTACTTTTCGTCGATTCGCTCGAGTGCGGCCTCCAGGATCTCCCGACGCTCGCTGCTATTCAGCTTCGTTCCGGCTGTCTTCTCACCCATGATCCCCTCCCGCTGCGATCGGTTCGTGGGGAGTGTAGGGTGCGACGTATCCTCTGACAGGGACCAAGCGGATTGAGTACACTCTAGAAGGAGAGGCGGAGAGCCTCTTCTTCTTCATTCCCTGACCGATCAGCCTGTCGCCGGATTCGTGCAGAGAAGGCACCGAGCCAATCTTCCGACCGGCTCGGTGCTCTTGCTGAAGGCTGTCTAGCCCTCGCCCGGCGGGAGCCTCTTCTCATAGAGATGCTGATGCCAGACCGGCTGCATCCCGACGCCCCGGTAGAGCTCCAGCGCCCACGTCAGGTTCTCTGAGTCGACATGGAGTTCCGCAGTGCGACACCCTCGCAGGTGGACCGCCTGGAATGAGTGTCGGAGGAGCGCGGTTGCGATCCTGCGATTCCTCCACGCTCGGCGGACGAAAACGTTGTAGAGGTAGCTTCGGGTCTTGCTGCCTCCGTGATTGAGGAAGCTCCCGACGCCGCCAACGATGGTGTCATCCTCCACCGCCACGAACCAGAGTTCGGGCGTGTAGAGGTGGCCCCATCCGGCGAACTCCCCGCGCTTCCTCCGAATCAACTCCTCCGGTGGGAGTTCGACATGCCCCCGATGATCTCGGAAGGCCTCGCCATAGGCGAGCGCGTAGTCGTCGAGATCCTTCTCCAGTTCCAGTGTGCGGACCTCGATTCCGTCCGGCCACCGGGGGGCGGTGAGTGACGAGCTGTCCAGCTCCACGCGCATCAGGGTCTCTGTGCAGACGCGACGGTATCCGAGCGCTTCGTATGCCTCGAGCGCCGGGTTGTCGGTCTCGAGCACGCGTGCGCCGCAGCAGTGCCCCGCTTCGGGCGCTCGGGGTCGGATGAGAGCCTTCGTCTGGTGTTCACACCATCTGAGGACGTCTTCCCAAAGGATGCCTACATCGGGCGCATGGGACTGGACTGTCGCATCGAGCCACACGTCCCACGTGGGAGGCCACTCGGAATCGCACAGCTGCGCATAGGCGTACGGCTCACCCTGAGGTGTGTGCCAGATCTCCATGTCATCCTGTGCCGGCTTTCCGTTGGGGCCGAACCACAGGCGAATCTCCTTGTCGCCCAGCCGATCGTCTCCGTAGTGCGCTTGGGAATGCCCGTTGACGACCTGTAAGATTGCAGCGACGTCGTCTGACGTCACCGGTCGATGTCGATACTGATTCTCGATTGCTGAGTTCATGCGTCTCCTTGAGAGTTGTCTCGTACGTGTTTGAATTGACGAGTCAAAAGAACTTGCGATGACCTCAAGGATTGGCTGTGCGTAACGCACACATTGAAGTGCGCGGGATCGTCTCCGTCCCGCTAGGCGATTCCACGCGGCCGGAGGGCATCGCAAGACTCGGTCTCAAGGACAATGATCTTGAGCATGGTCCCTCCTTGACCTGGGTCGTCGATTGATCCAGAGCTGTTTCAGAGGGGGAGTGTACGTGCGCGTCGAGTTCATCTCAACGGAGACGGCGCTAGCGGGATCTCCTGTGGCAGAGGTGTTGCCGCCGGGCTCTCATGCTGATGGACTCTGGGATGCGCCACTCCTAGCGAGCCGTTCCTCAAGGTGCGCGATCGACGGGACGAAGAGCGCGGCCATACAGACGACGAAGACGATCGCGCCGCCGCCGACGTACCAGCTCCGGAGTCCAATCAAACCGACCACCGGTCCGAGAATCGCGAGGCTGATCGGGTAGACGCCCTGGCAGATGCTCGTGATGAGCGTGAAGACCCGACCCTGCATATCGGGCGGCACGGTCGATTGGATGACAGGGCCGATCGCGCCGTTGTAGAGCGCGTTCAGAAGCCCGTTCGCGCCCATCACGGCGACCGCGAGCGGGAAGAGGTGGGCCGGGATCATTCCGAGAAGAAGGAGCGCGAGCCCCTGCAGACCGCCGCCGACGTACATCGTGACGACCTTCCGCTTGAATCCGCCCCAGAGGGAGAGGAGGAAGCCGCCGGCGATCAGACCGGCGCCGGAGGCCGACTGCAGCCAGCCGAGGTGAAGTGCCTCGCCGCCGAAGTGCTCAGTGACGAGGAGCGGCAGCAGGACGAAGACCGGATTGATGACGAAATTCATGAAGCCGGCCAGCGCTGCGATGTAGAAGATGCCGCGATGCTCCCAGACGAACCGAAACGCCGCGCGGAGGGACGTGAAGATCCGTTCCCCTGCCTCACGAGTCTCTCTCGGGGGCTGAGGGATCCGGAGGAAAAGGAGGGGAAGGACGGCGAAGGCGGCCGTCCCAACATCGACGAGCATCACGCCGTGGAGAGGGAGTAGGCTGATCAGGAGCGCTCCGAGCGGTGGACCGAAGACCTGAATCGCGCCGGTCATGCTCTGATTGAGGCCGCCGATCTTCGTGAGGTGTTCCGGCGGGACGAGCATCGTCGTCGATGCGCCGATCGCTGGCCCGTGGAAGGCGCCCCCGATGGCACGGGCGACAATCACGACGTAGACGTGCCAGATCTGCATTGAGTCCGTCCAGAACAGATAGGCGAGGTAGAGCGACACGAGGGCGATGAACGTATCGGCGATCAGGATCGTCAGTCGCCGGTTCCAACGATCGACGTAGACACCTGCGATCGGACCGAGCACGACGGTTGGGATGATGATCCCCATCGTTGCTGTCGCCAGAACCTGCGCGGAGCCGGTCTCCTTCGTCAGCCACCAGACGAGCGCGAATCCGCCCGCGCGGCTCCCGATCCACGAGAGCTGCTGGCCGATCCAAATCGGCGCGAATCGTCTGAGCCACGTCTGCCTACTCACGCTGGCACTTCCTCTCGTCTGCCCGTTGGCTGCTCCCGGCCGGGTCGGCCGATCGAGGGGAGCTGTTCGTCAAGTATGACGTTGCGACCCTCCGAAGTGTTGGCGGTCGTGTCAATTATCTGGGATACCACGCATCCCCGGAGCACGATGATGGTGGACAGACGGAAACGGTTGAGCGCGTCTCCCGCCTGCGGTATCGTTGGTTCATGCTTTCCAGAGGTAGTGGATGTGGCAGGACACTGGAAAGCGCTACGAAGCAGCGCGCTTCGTAGGGCTTCTCAGCACCTCAGCTACAGCTAATCGAGTCTAGTTCATGATGCAGCTTGCCCGATGGCAAGTGCGCATGCCGTACAGCGGATTCGCCGCTGTTCCATTCCCATTTCAGTTTCCTATCCAGAGGAATCGCGTCTGTCACCGGGTTCGCGGGCCACCGTTACGCGCCTGCCCGTCCGTTCGTTCATTCAAGCCAAGAGGAAGGGAGCGTTTTCGTGTCTAGGGTACGAATCACCGTGTTGAAGCGGGAGTACTACGCAGAACTGCTCGATGAGCATCTCCCGCCGGATGCAGCAGAGCGGCGCGTCAGACGCTGCGGCGTCTTCGAGGACGGTCAGGTGTTCGAGACGGCTCGATCGTGCGAGAAGCCGGACGGCTTCTGCGACTGGGCCTGGCGGGATATTCAGCGGGACGTCATCAGCGTTGCGTTCGGTGTTGGTCATCCGTGGACGTCTCCGCGGCCGATGGCGATCAGCTGCTGTACGGACGGGAAACGTCCGGTTGTCTTCAAGATCGAGCCGATCGAGCGGAGCCAAGATGCCTGATCGAAGTAGCACGAGTGAGTCCGGGCAGCAGCGGGCACGTTCCGTCCGAAGCGGAACGTGCCCTCAGCAGAAGCTGCGCTTCTGCGACGAATCGGCTGCCCGAAGCAGCCGTTCGCCTGTACAGGACGGGAAACGTCCGGTTGTCTTCAAGATCGAGCCTCTCGTTGAGGCGGAATCAGGACCGTGAGAGGAGGAACCGATGACGAGAGTCCGTGTCACCGTGCTCAAGTGCGAGCACTACCAGAACTTGCTCGACGAGCACTATCCGGCGGAGAGCGGGGAGCGAAAGCGGCCCCGGTGCGGGGTCTTCGAGGAGGGGCAGGTCTTCGACCTGCATGAGTGGCGGTTCAAGCCGGAGGGGTTCTGCGACTGGGCCTGGTCGGACATCTATCGCGACGTGGTCAGCGTCGCATTCGGCGTCGGCCATCCGTGGGTTGCGCCGAAACCGATGGCGATCAGCTGCTGTACCGACGGGGCACGTCCTGTCGTCTTCAAGATCGAACCTATTCCCGCAGAGGAAGGAGAGTAGGTATGGGCAAGATCCGCATCACCGTCGTTCAGCGTGAGCTCTATCCGGACCTCGTCGAGGCGTACGGGAGTCCATCGATGAAGGAGAAGGGACTCCCTCGATGCCAGACCTTCGAAGATGGACAGGTCTTCGAGATCGAGGGCTCTCTCGTCATGCCGGAGGGGTTCTGCTCGTGGGCATGGGCCGATCTGCAGCGCGACTTCGCGATGATGCTCTTCGGCCCGCCCGACTACTGGAAGGATCAGCCGTTCCTCGTCTGCTGCACGGACGGATTCCGGCCGGTCGTGTTCAGGATCGATCACATCTCTTCCGAAACGGAGAAGGAGAGGGTCTGATGGCACGAACGAAAGCACGCGTCACCGTCATCAAGAAGATGGCGAACATGAAGACGCGAGAGCTGTACGCGGCGAACTTCGATCCCGAGAACCCTCGGACAACCCCCTGCCAATTCCTGGAGGACGGGCAAAACTGGATCGTCGAATCGCAAGCCCCGGCCGACTTCTGTCACTGGGCCTGGGCCGATATCCACGCCGACATCGTCATGATCCAGTGCGGCGGGAACCCCGACGGCAAAGGCTACATTGGCATCCCCAACACGATGATCAGCTGCTGCTGCGACGGCTTCAATCCGGTGGTCTTCAAGATCGAGCGGGTCGTCGATGAGACCGACGACCTCTCCGACGAGCAGCCGGCTTCAGTCCCCGAGTAGAGAGGAGAGACCATGGCCAAGATCAAGATCACCGTTGTCGAACGAACCTTCAACCAGGACATCACCGAGGCATTCGGCTCGGAGCAGTTCCTTGCTGGCGCAGGAAACGGCCCCTGCGCACGGTTCGAGGACGGGCAGGAGTTCATTCTGGATCGGATGAGCAAGCCGGACGACTTCTGCGACTGGGCGTGGGCCGACATCCACCGCGAAGTTCGCATCGTCGCCTTTCGAGGCGGAATGCCGAACGTCAACGCACCGCAGTCGGCGGTTTGCTGCTGCACCGACGGGATGAAACCGGTCGTCTTCAAAGTCGAACGTGTGGAGGAGGAGTGACCATGGCAGCCGGAGGGAAGAGCGCCTGGCCGGTGGAGATGCCAGAGCTTCGAGGTCCCTGGCTCGGGCAAGGGTCTCCGGGATCCGAACCCGTCGAGTTCTGTTCGGAGATCCTCGCGATGGAGCGGAGCGTAGCCGGAATCACCTTCAGTCCATCGGGGGATGAGACCTTCTTCACCCTGCACACGCCGGATGGGGGAAGCTCGGACCTGATGTGGATGCGGATGATCGACGGCATCTGGACGAGACCTGAGCCGGCGCCGTTCAACAGCGGGCAGATCGACAACGACATCGCGATGTCGCCTGACGGCGAGCGCCTCTTCTGGCGGTCGTGGCGGCCGCTTCCGGGAAACAGGGAGCCGGAGGAGACTGTCTCCCTCTGGGCGGCGGACCGGTCCGACGATGGATGGGGCGAGCCGTTCCCCGTCGAGTGCGGCAGGGAACGGCAGCCGGCCGTCTACCCAGGGGTCGCGGCTAACGGCACGATCTACTTCTCCCGGCGAACGTCTCCGGACGGCGTCTCGATCGTTCGAGCCGAGCGAAGTGGAAAACAGTACGAGGCGTGGAAAGCGATCCTCTCGGACGGACGATTGACGACGGACCTCTGCGTCGCTCCGGATGAGAGCTTCCTCGTGGTGACCGTCTTCCCGGGACCGCCGATCAGCGGGCAAGGGGATCTGCACGTTAGCTTCCGGAATCCGGATGAGATGTGGACGCCCTTGCAGAGCCTCGGATCTACGATCACGTCCGAGATCACCGAGTACTGTCCGACGCTCTCCGCCGATGGGAAACGGCTCTTCTTCTGTCGGATCGATCGTGAAGACCGGTCGGTCCGTGCGAGGACGTATTGGATCGACACCACGTTCATCGAGGCACTTCGGACGGGGTCTGATGGAAGCGGAAAGGAGAAACCGATTGACTGACTTAGGAGAGGGGGGCACGCACGGCCGGCTCGATCGACTCGTCACCGGATGCCCAATCTACTACGGCTGGGTGATCCTCGTCGTCGGCACGTTCGGTGTCGCAATGACCGGTCCCGGTCAGACGTACATCGTGTCGATGTTCATCGAGCACTTCATCCGAGACCTCGGGCTCAGCCGCTCGGTCGTCAGCACGCTCTACATGATCGGCACCCTGTCGAACGCCATCCTGCTTCAGCTGATCGGCGTGGGAAGGATCATCGACCGCCGCGGCCCCCGATTCGTCGCGCTCCTCTGCGCGCTGCTGCTCGGCGGAACGTGCATCTACATGGGATTCGTCTCGTCCGCGGTGATGCTTGCAATCGGCTTCATCGGTCTTCGGTTCTTCGGGCAAGGAAGCCTGACGCTGTCCAGCTCAACGATGATGAACCAGTGGTGGGTTCGTCGTCGCGGAACGGTTCGCGGGCTTTCGGGGACGGCCTTCTCGGGGATTGTGAGCGTCTTGCCCGGCATTACGATGGCGCTGATCGGAGCCGTCGGCTGGCGCCCGGCCTATGTCGTGTGGGGCGGCGCGCTGATCGCGCTGATGGCGCCGGTCGCCTGGCTCTTCTACCGCCGTCGGCCGGAGGATCACGGGCTTGTCCCCGACGGTGGCACCGTCAGGACACGGCGGTCGAAGGCCGCCGTGGATGCCGAGGTCGACCTGACGCTCTCCCAGGCGCTGAGGACTCCGCTCTTCTGGGCGCTCTCGTTCGGCATCGCATCGATGTCGATGCTCGGAACCGGTCTGATCTTCCACATGGAGAGCATCGTGACTGATCAGGGGCTCGCCGCGTCCGTCGCGGCGGCCGTCTTCGTCCCGATGGGGCTCGTGCAGGCGATCCTCCGGTTTCCGCTCGGCATCCTCGCGGATCTGATCGCACCGAAGCTCGTCCTTGCCGGGGCCCTCGTCCTCCAGGGTGTCACCCTCTGGATGGCGCCGCGCCTCTCGTCGCAGCTCGGCGCGCTCGTCTACGGTGGGGTCTTCGGAGCGATGCAGGTCGCCTGGTCGGCCGCAGGCTCTGTGATGTGGGCGAAGTACTACGGGCGCCTGCACCTGGGGAGCATCACCGGCGCCGCGATATCGATCGGAATTGTCGGATCGTCGCTCGGTCCGATGGCGATGGGCTTCGCCCGCGATCTGATGGGGACCTACGCCACGTTCTTCAATCTCTCTGCGTTCATCCCGTTGGCGCTTGCGGTCGTCGTCGTGATCGTCCGGACGCCACGGGGAGTGAGCAGCGACACAACAGCAACGAAGGAGGCATGAATGGCAGGCTATCGAATCACGGTGATCAAGCGGCATTCGTTCCAGGATCTGGTCGATGAGTACGTTCCCGACGACCTTCGCCCGACGTGGGGAGCATGCGGGAAGTTCACGGACGGACAGGTCTTTGACTACGACGGCACGCCGCCGGAGGGCTTCTGCTCGCGGGCCTGGGCGTCTATCTGGGGGGATCTGTCAGTCATCATGTGCGCCGGGAACGCGAGTTGGATCAACCGACCGGGCACGATGATCACCTGCTGTAACGACGGACTGACGCCGGTCGTCTTCAAGCTGGAACGGGTGGAGAACGATGAGTAGCTGCGGAGCTTGCTTGCTTGCGAAGGGAGTCGTTCAGCAGGAAGCGGCTCGGCGGAGGTCGAGAGGCTGAGACGTGCTGGTCGGCCGCATGCGGCGGGCCAGCACGCAGATGCAACGACGGACTGACGCCGGTTGTCTTCAAGTTGGAGAGGGTGGAGAGTCAGGCGTAGCGCTGTTCCGATCGGAGGCCTGAATGCTTGACCGACTGCGCGGGATGCGTGCCTACGGGGTGATCCTCGGCGGGCAGTTCTTCTCCATCCTCGGCAGCCACATGACCGCCTTCGCGCTCGCTCTTTGGGCGTGGGAGGTCACCGGCCGGGCGACGGCGCTTGCGCTCGCGACATCGCTCTACATGGTCCCCGCCCGCCTGATCGCGCCGATTCTTGGGACGCTGATCGACCGGTGGGATCGCCGGCGGACGCTGATCCTGTCCGATGTTGTCTCAGCTGCGGCGACGCTCGTCATTCTGGCGCTGTACCTGACGGGCAACCTGCAGATCTGGCATTTGCTCGTCCGGGCTGTCGTCGCCGGGCTCGCCGGGGACTTCCAGGATCGTGCGTTCAATGCCTCGATTCCCCTCCTCGTCTTGAAGAGACACTTCGGCCGCGTGGCCGGTCTGATGCGGCTGACGCGGTCCGGCTCCGGGTTGATCGCACCGGTCCTCGCGGCGGCGCTGTACGCGTTCATCGGTGTGACCGGCATCATCCTGATCGACCTCGTGACGTTCTCAATCGCCGTGACGACGATCGCCTGCGTGACCATTCCACAGCCGCCTCGCGTGGCGACGAGGGTCCGCCAGGGCTGGAGGCGATTCCTCGCGGAGGTCCGCGAGGGCTTCCGGTACATCGCGGCGGCACCATCCCTCGCTGCGACCTGTGTGCTCGTCGGATGGGACAACCTGTTCAAGGTCGGGATGATGTGGCCGCTCCTCCAGCCGCTGATCCTGGCCCGCACCGGCAGTGACTCGTTCGTGCTGGGGCAGGTGAACTCGGCTCTGTCGGCCGGCGTGCTGCTCGGGAGCTCGGTGCTCGCGCTATGGGGCGGTCTCCGGCATCGGTTCAGGGGATGGCTTGTCTTCGGCCTTGCCGCACTCGTGCTGATCCTGCTGCCCGTCGGACGCCAGCCGGCCGTCTGGATCGCCGCAATGCTCGCCTACGGCTTCGCGCATTCGACCGGCGGGGGGCATGTCCAGGCGTTCATCGCGACGAAGGTTCCGGCGGAGCTGATGGGGCGCGTTCAGGGCTGCCGGGATCTGATATCGCGCCTTCCGGGTGCGCTCTTCCAGCTCGCGATGGGCCCTCTGGCCGACTACGTCTTCGAGCCGGGAATGGCAGGCGACGGGTGGCTTTCGAGAACCTTTTCGCCTTGGGTCGGCGGCGGTCCGGGGTCCGGGATGGCCGCGATGATTCTGATCGGCGCCGTGCTGGCTGTCCTCGGCACGCTCGCTGGACTGCTCCTTCCGATCTTTCGGAACGCGGACGAGCGCCTGCTGGACCGGGCCTAGATGTCGCATGGATCGCGAGACGCAGTCGAGACGGGCTGCTCGGATGATCTCCGCTGGGAGGTGCGGCTATGGAGCGCGTCCGGAAGTTCGTCGGCAAGGCCTGCTATTTGACACCGTGCATCCGGGAGGATGCGGAGAACTGGTACCGGTGGCTGAACGACCCCGAGGTGGCCGTTACTGCCGGCCGTGCTGCCTTCAGGCCTCCGTCGATCGAGGATGCAATCAAGTCGTACGAGGCCGCGAATCGTCCGGAGGTCCATGCGTTCACGATCTGTGCTCTGGAGGACGACGAGCCGATCGGCCGCTGCTGGCTCGAGGCGGTCGACCCTCTGAATCGACGCGCCTGGCTGAACATCTACATTGGCAGCAAGCGCCACTGGGGGCGCGGGTACGGAGAGGACGCGATCCGGCTACTGCTCGACTACGGCTTCACTCTCTTGAACCTTCGGACGATCCTCCTCGATACGATCGAGTTCAACGAACGGGCGATCCGCTGCTACGCCAAGGCGGGTTTCCGCGAGATGGGACGGTGGCGCAAGTCGCGTCTGATCGACGGGACGGCCTACGATCTTGTCTTCATGGACATCCTGGCCGAAGAGTTCGACGGCACGACTGTCCGTGAGAGCGTGGTACGAACGATCGGATCTGCTGGACGGAGGGCTGCGGACTAGAACAGACAGGCAGCGCCTCGAAGACGGACCCCGCGAACGGGGTCCGTATTGATTGTATCCGACGCATCCGTGCCTGACAGCCGCCCTCGAAATCGTCAGACTCGCGGGGCCGAGAAGGAGGCGATGGCCATTGATGACGCCCAGCGGAAGGCGCTCCTCTGCCTGAGAACGCTGGGGAACCAGCACCGAGAGGCGACGATCGAAGCACTCGCCGACGTTGCTCGATCCCAGATTGGCCCTGCTTCAGTCGAATGGGAGACGGTGCTCGCGGCGCTTCGACGTGCGGGGTTGGTCGTCGCGGAAGGGGATGCGCATTCGCTGACCGAGGTGGGAGCTGAAGCCGCGGAGAAAGTCCATCGAGAACATCCACTCTGGGCCTACATGTACCGGGAGGTCCACACCCGCGCTCCGGAGAGCGCTGCCTACGGCGAGCTGTGTGAGCGCGTCTTCGGACGGAACCTCTGCCAGCAGGGGCAGGCCGACATGGCCCAGGTCGACGCGCTGATCGGAGCGCTTCAGATCGTGCCGGAGCATCGGATCCTCGACCTCGGGTGCGGAAACGGCCTTCTCTCGGCCTACATCGCGGAGCAGACCGGCGCTTACGTCCTCGGCGTCGATCTTTCCGCCGCGGGAGTCGACTTCGCACGAGCACACGCGATCCCGTCGAAGGGGCAAGTCGCTTTCGACGTGGCGAACGTGAACGCACTCAGTCTCCCGGAGGATTCGTTCGATCGAATCCTCTCGATCGACACGCTCCATCTGGCGGCCGATCTTCGGGGGACGCTCCGCGATCTGGCGGGGATGCTCGCCCCGGACGGCGAGATGGGGATCTTCTGGGAGACCTGGATCCGCCCCGAGAAGCATCCACGGGAGATGCTCGAACCCATGGGCACCCGCCTCGGGCGAGCGTTGGCCGAACTCGGTTGGGCGTACGAGACGATCGACTTCTCAGCGGCCAACGCCGCGCTCTGGGAGAGGATGAAGGCCGAGCTCGCCGACCTCGAGACCGCGTTTGAGGAGGAAGGAAACCGCTTCCTCTACGAGTCCGTCTTGTCGCAGACGCGGCGGACCGAGTGGGGTATCGGCAGTCGGTATCTCTACACGGTCTGACCGGGATGATCCCCTAGGGGTTGGAGTCGGACCTTCCTCGTACAGGACTCTGCCCTAGCGCGCCGCCTCGTGGAGAAGTTCGGCAAGCGTTCCGAGAAGTCCGGTGATCTGCTCTTCGGAAATCGTGAGCGGAGGGAGGAAGCGTAGGAGCCTCGCGGCGGGTTTGAACCCGACGAGGAAGCCGCGGTCGAGGAGCTTGTAGAAGAGGTCACGAAGAACAAAGGCGTCGCGGTCCGATTCGAACTCGATTGCGAGCATCAGACCGCGCCCACGAACGTCTCGAACGGTCTCGTACTTGGCCCGTAGCTCTTCGAGCCCAGCGCGGAAGCGGGCGCCGACGTCGGCGCTCCGCTCGACGAGCCGCTCCTCTCGAACCACGCGCAGCACCTCGAGGGCGATGGCACAGGCGAGCGGATCGTTCTGATGCGACTGCGCATAGTGAAAGTCAGGTCCTTCGATCGCGTCGATGATGGCCTCTCGCAGCGCGATTGCGCTGACCGGATAGCCGTTCCCGAGGCCCTTCCCGATGGCGACGATGTCCGGTTTCAGGCCGTAGTGCTGATGCCCGAACCACGATCCTGTGCGACCGACGCCCGTGGTGATCTCGTTCGCCACGACGAGCCCTCCATGCGCGCGAACCCCCTCGAGCAGTGTCCGGATCAGCTTCTCCTGTGGAAATCGGATGAGGCCGCCGGAGCTCCCCGGCTCGAAGACGAACGCGCCGAGGCGGTCGAACGGAATCGCCTCGAGGTGCGGGCAATCGAGGGTGCACTCGAGGTTCGGAGGACAGTTGGCGCACAGGGTGCGATCGAAGAGGACCCAGTCCTCCGAGCGTTTCTCTCCGGCGGACCCGTAGGCGGCGAGGTAGGACTCCTCGAGAGTGAGAAGGAGCGGTCTCCCCGTGGCGAGGCGCGCGATCCGGACGGCGAACTCGACGGCCTCGCTCCCGGAGGAAAGGAAGAGGCATCGACCATCCGGGAGCCCGGCGGCGCGAAGGAGTTCCGCGGCCGCCTCCTCCTGAAGCGGGTTCGTCACGCGATACCCGATGTGACTGATCCGATCGAGCTGCGCTTCGACGGTGCTCCGGATTCTCGGGTGGTTGTGGCCGAGCGCGGCTGCCCAAACCCCGGCCTCGAAGTCGACGAACGCCCGCCCGTCGGCCGTGTAGAGGGTGCAATCCTCCGCGCGAACGATCTCGACGTCGCTCGTCTCGTATCCGGAGCTGCGCAGTACGTGGCCCATTTGGTTCGATCCTCCTCGTCCTATCGGTGAGGAGATCATACGCATGAGGACATCCATCCCGCGACTGGGAAGGAATCGCGCGGGCTGTTGCAGCGGCGTGTCGCCATGCCGATGATTTGCCTCGTTACTTCGAAGGGCACGAGGAGGGGTTGTGATGAACTGGAAGCTCTTGCTGCTCGGTGCGGCGTTGGTCGGACTGGTAGTCGTGGGATTCTTGATTCGAACGGACGAGGACGAACCGTTCGAGCTGACGATCCTGCACACGAACGATCTCCATGCGCACTACGATTCGTTCGAGCCGTGGGGCGAGCCGCTCCAGGGAGGCGTCGCGCGATTGAAGACCGCGGTCGACGAGCTCCTCGATGAGGACGACGACGTGCTCTTCCTCGACGCCGGGGACCAGTTCCAGGGGACCCTCTTCTTCACTGTTGGCGGGGCGCAGGTTGTCGCCGACGTGATGAACGAGCTCGAGTACGACGCGATGTGTCTCGGGAATCACGAGTTCGACAGCGGGCCGGCCGTGCTGGCTGAGTTCATCGACGAGGCCGACTTCCCGATTCTCAGCGCAAACACTGAGGTGTCCGCCGACCCATACCTCTCCGGCGAGATCCTCCCCTGCGAGATCTTCCGGATCGATCGACGGCCGGTCGGCGTGATCGGGCTGACCACCGAGCACACGGCAATCGCTTCCAGTCCGGGTTCGCACGTTCGATTCCTCGACGCGATCGACGCCGCGCAGCGGACGGTCGACGAACTGACCGAGGATGGCGTCGACGTGATCATCGCGCTGACACACCTCGGGTACGCGCGGGATCTCGAACTGGCTCGCGCCGTCACCGGGATCGACGTCATCATCGGAGGGCACAGCCACACGGCCCTTGATCCGTATCCGACGTTGACTGAATCGGCGTCCGGTGACCCGGTCCTCGTCGCCACTGCGCACGAGTGGGGGAAGCAGCTCGGGAACCTCAGGGTCCTCTTCACCGGTGACGGACTCGTCAACTCGTTCGCCGGCGCACCGATCGCGATCGACGGATCGATCCCCGAGGACGAGGAGATGCTCGAAATCCTCGGTGTGTGCCGCCCGCAGATCGACGCGCTGATGACGCGCGTCGTTGGCGCGACCGACGTCGAACTGAACGGGGCGCGTGAAGACGTCCGCTCCCGCGAGACGAACCTCGGGAACCTGATCTGCGACGCGATCCTCTGGAAAGCCGAAGGCCTCGGAGCGACGATCTCGATCCAGAACGGCGGCGGGATCCGGGCGACGATCCCGGCCGGCGAGATCACGATGGGGCAGGTTCTCGAGGTCCTCCCGTACGGGAATCAGCTCACCGTGGTCGCGCTCTCCGGCGAGCAGCTGATCGCCGCTCTCGAGAACGGCGTCAGTCGGGTCGAGGATGGCTCGGGACGGTTCCCGCAGGTCGGGGGGATCCGTTACGCGTTCGATCCGGCGCTTGGCGCAGGGAGCCGGATCACGTCGGTCGACGTTTGGGATTCCGCGATTGGGGAATTCATCGCGATCGACCCGGCAGCGAGCTATACGGTTGCCACCAACAACTTCCTCGCCAACGGCGGGGACGACTACAGCATGTTCGCCGACGCTGAGGACCGCTACGATTCGGGCTGGCTCCTGTCGGACGCACTCGCTGAGTTCCTGGATGCGCATCAACTGGTCTCTCCCGAAATCGAGGGGCGCATCCAGGAACGCGAACCATAATGGTTCCTATGGTTCGCACACGCGCAAGGTTCTTCTTGCGAGAACCTTTGCGCGCCGAGTACCTTGGTGAGGTCGGCTCCGTCTCCCCGAGCGTCGAGGGACGGATCGCCGAGGTGACTTCGAGCGCCGACTGACGCCGCAGATCCCGGTGCGATGTCAAGGTCGGGGTTCCGTCCAGGCCTGGTCGCCGGCGGGGGTGTGCCATTCCTCGTCCGGTGCGGCCGGTTCCGGTTGATCCGCGGTCAGGTTGTCGACGCTCACGCCCGCGAAGACAAAGTTCTCGGGCGGCACGGGCGAGCCGAACAGCCTTCGTAGCGCGGCGAGCTGGCCTGCGTGAGACATCGCGTCGCACAGCGGCCCCTGGAGGAGCTGCTCTGGCGACACGGACGCGAACGCACTCGTCGCGAAGTGATCGCTCAGGCTCTTGAGGATTCCATGGAAGCGATCGACTTCTTCGCCCAGTGTGTCGAGCGGCGTGGGCCGGAACTCGCCGCCGACGAAGAACGTCCTTGCGTACCCGAGCACGCTGGTCATGTGTCGGACCAACTCGCGCGGGTTGCGAACGTCGGGTGCGGGCCGGAAGTCGCCGAATCCGTCGGGCGTGCCGCGTAGCGCCTTTGCGGTGCGGTAGGCAAGAGCTGCCAGCATGTGCCGCAGCAGGTCGCGTTTCTCGTCCATGTCTCCTCTGTTGGTGCGTGATTGTCCGCCGCCGCGAACCCAACGAAGATACCGTATGCTCCGTGCCGCAGCCACGACCGAAAGGACGGTCCCATTGGGTCCCGACTACATGATTCGCGAATCCTCCCACGCGAAGCACGTCCGACTCAAGGTCTCCGCTTTCGACGGACTGATCGTCGTGATCCCTCGAGGGTTCGACCGCCGGCGAATCCCTGCCCTCGTCGAGGAGAAGCGTGACTGGATCGCTCGCGCGATGCGTCAGGTCGAGGCGTACAGGGTGACGGCACACGAAATCGACCGTTGTCCGGAGGCGATCCGGCTCGCGGCGATCGGCCGGACGTGGCAGGTGGAATGTCGCGAGACGAGCGCGGAGAGAACCGAGATCGAGGAGGCTGGACCGCTGCGCCTTCGGCTCTCGGGTCGGGTCGAAGATCACGACGCCTGGTCCTGCGCGCTTCGTCGGTGGCTGATCGAGCAGGGGCGCGAGCACTTGGTGCCGTGGACGGAATACCTGGCGAGTGAGATCGGAATCGCAGTTCATCGCGTCTCAGTACGATGTCAGAAGACTCGGTGGGGGAGCTACTCGAGTAGGACGGGGACGATCTCCCTGAACGCGCAGCTGCTGTTCCTCCCGGAGGAGTTGGCTCGATTCGTCCTCCTGCACGAGATCTGTCACGCGGTGCACGTGAATCACTCGGCGGCGTTCTGGCGACTCTTGCGACGGCACGAACCGGGCGCGGCCCGTCTTCGCGTCGAGCTGCGTGACGCGTGGAGATATGTCCCCGCCTGGGCACAGCGGCGAAACGGGGCGGGTCGCCCCGATGTATGATGAGCGGTTCGTCGAAGGGAGTGCCATGAAGATGTCCCGCCACGGAGATCGACGCAGCGCACCGTGCGTTCTGATTCTCCTTCTCTGCCTCCTCGGGGGGCTGGCGTCGTGCACGTCCCTGGCCGTCACGCCGGAACCTCCGTTTCAGACAGCGATCGAGCCGTTCGAAGTCCTTGGCCCGACGGGGAATCGGATCTACGGGCAGATCCGGCGACCGGACCCGGATCTCTACCCCGGCATCGCCTTCCCGGCGGTCATTCTTGTCCCCGGAGGGATCAATCCGGGGCGGATGGAGGTCCACGGGATGGATGCCCGAGCACTCTCCGAAGCGGGCATGGTCGTCGTCTGCTTCAACGCCGAGGGGCGGATCGACACCCTTGCGCCAGACGATCTTCGCTCCGAGGGGGAGGAGGACTTCAACGGGTTCCGCCATCAGGACGGTCTGGCAAACATCATCGCCTTTGTCGCCGCGCTCGACTATGTCGAGCGCGAGAACATCGGCCTGAAAAGCCAGTCGTACGGGATCACGATGGCCGCCGGCTGCGTCGGTCGCCACCCGGAGCTTCCGATTGCCTACCTTGTCGACGGGGAGGGACCGTCGGAAAGCTTCGTCACGTGCCACGGGCCGCGCTTCCTCGCCGGCGACATGCAGAAGTACAACACGGTCCGATCGATCTTCGGGCGGCTCGCCGTCTGGCAAGATGGCTCGCAGGAGAACCTCGATTGGTGGTCCGAGCGCGAGGCGCTGAACTTCATCGGAGCGTTCCGCGGCGCTTATCTGAGGCTGCAAGCGACGTGGGATCACGCGCAGCCGCCGGAGAACGCGGCGGAGATTCCGGCGTTTCATCACCCGTCCGGGTGGCCTGGCGGAGGCCCCGCGTGGTGGCACAACAAGCACGCGACGGACATGGTGAATGCGGCGGTCGCCGGTGGCGTTCCGTGGGTCCGTGTCAACCTGCCCCCGCAGGGGAACGCCATCAACGCGGTCTACGACGTTGGCAATCCGCCAACCTATCTTCCCGGTCGCCTCTCGAATCAGCCGTGGGCCGTCCGCGCGATCCTCGAGATGGCCGGGCTGGAGTAGCTATCGCGGAGCACCGCGCGAAGTCGATTTTAGAGACTTCGCGATCTGCGTCATCTACAGCAGAAACCTAGAAGGCGATCTACGATCGCCTTCTAGGCCCATAAGCGCCGCATCTCCTCATGCTCTGTGAGCAGTTCGTCGAGCGTCCCGATCCCTTCGATCTTGCCGTCGACCATCAAGAGAATCCGGTCGGCCCGCTCGAGGGCCGGGCGGCGGTGGGAGACGACGAGATAGGTCTGGTCGCCTCGGGCGAACGTCCGTTCCCAAAGGAGGTTCTCCGTCTCGATGTCGAGGGCGCTCGACAGGTCGTCGAAGACGAGCAGCTCGGGATCACGGATGAACATCCGCGCGGCGGCGGCGCGCTGCCGCTGTCCGCCGGAGAGCTTCACCCCCTTGGCACCGATCAGCGTCTGCATCCCCTTCTGGAGCTGTGGGACGTCGTCCTCCATCACGGCGAGCCGGATGCTCTCTTCTAGCGCTTCGGGTGAGACGTCGATCCCCATCCGGATGTTCGATTCGAGCGTATCCGAGAAGAGCTGCGGCACCTGTGGCGTGTAGGCGCATCGGGGCGGGACGAAGAACGCAGCCGGGTCCGCGATGGGCATCCCGTTCCAGCGGACTGTTCCACCGTCGGGCGTCAGCAGCCCGAGGAGCGCGCGGAGGAGGGTTGTCTTCCCGGAACCGATCCTGCCGGTGATGACGACGAACTCGCCCCGCTCGATGGCGAAGCTGATGTCGCGGAGGGCGAATCGTCCGTTCCCGTTCACGCCGCCATTCCCGTTCTCCGGCCAGCGGTACGTGAGATTCTCTGCGCGGAGTTCCTCCAGGCGATCGTCGGCTGTCCGGCGCGGCGCGACCACGTCGGGAAGCGGACCGCTCATGTGGATCGGCGCGTGCACGACGACCGCGGAAGCGGTCTCGTCGCGCGTCAGATCGGCCATCCGCTCCATCGACACGCCCCCCTGCTTGAAGTGCATCATGAAGTCGCCGATCTCGGCGACCACCTCGGCGAGGACCCCGACGTAGATGACGAAGACGGCGAAGTCGCCGACGGAGAAGCCGCCCGACGAGAGGCTGTCGGCGGCGGCGAGGAGAATCAGGCCGGTGCTCAGCGTGACCGTGTTCCAGAAGAATGAATGGAGCGACTGGCTGAGGAGCCGGTCGCGAACCGTCGCGTGGAGACGCTCCTTGTTCAGCTCACGCACGTGCCCGAGGACGTGCTTCTCCGCCCCGGCGAGCTGGATCGTCTGGACGCCCTCCATCGCTTCGCCGATCGCTCCGGTCACCCGCTCCGTCGCCCGGCGGCTCGCCTCGCGGAATCGGTGGATATGCTTGCCGACCAGACGGGCGGCCGCGATCACCGTGAGCAGCGGGAGGACGACGATCGCCGTGATCCGTGCGTCGATCGCGATCAGAATCACCAGCGCGACGGCGGCGTAGACGAGAAGAGCGATCTGGTCGATCAGCCAGCTGATCGTATCCTCGATTGCCTGGGCGTCGTCGCGGATCGTGTTCAGCGTTTCGCCGGTCGAGCGGCCGAGCGACTCCGCACCCGGGCGTGCCAACACGCTTGCCAACAGATTCCGCCGCATCAGGCTCCCCATGTTGTATCGGTGCCGGATGTCGATCAGCGCGCCCGCGAGGACGGTCAGGATCCGGGCGATCCCTCCGGCGATGACGAGCGCGACGATGCTCCAGATGGTCAGGCCGGCCGGCGAGGCGTCGGTCAATGAATCGAAGAAGAGCTTGGCGATATAGCCGGCGCCGAGCTCCGTCAGCAGGATCGCGACCCACGCCGCGACGTCGGCGGCGTACAGCCACGGGCGGTACTTGATCAATCTCCAGAGCGCGCGCCACATCCTCATACGAGCACCTCCTCCAGTCCCGCCTGAAGGAGCCGGCTCAACCGGGAGCTCGGGTCGGCGACCAGCTCATGGCGTTGCCCGAACTCGGCGATCCGTCCGTCGTCGAGGATCAGGATCTGATCGGCCCGCTCGACTGTTGAAAGACGGTGAGCGATGACGATTGCGGTCCGGTTCTCGAGGAGCCGGTCGACGGCGATCTCGAGGAGCGTCTCGGTCGCCGGGTCGAGCCGCGACGATGCTTCGTCGAGGATGACGAGCCCCGGGTCGGCGAGGAAGGCGCGACCGAGCGCGATCAACTGCCCCTGCCCGGCCGACAGTCCGCCGCCATCGGCGGCGAGCATCGTGTCGAGCCCGTCCGGCAGACCGAGGACCCATTCGCGGATCCCGAGGTGTTCAAGTGCGTCGAGAACTCGCTCGTCATCGATCGAAGGATCGAACAGGCGGACGTTGTCGCGGATCGTCGCGCGGAAGAGCTGGACCTCCTGTGGGACCTTCCGGACGGCTCGCCGGAGATCGGCGATCTGGACCGTCCCGACCGATTGGCCGCCGACGCGGACCGCGCCGGTCTGCGGGTCGTAGAGCCGGACGAGCAGGCGCGCGAGCGTCGTCTTCCCGCTCCCGGTCCGCCCGAGGAGGCCGAGAACGGTTCCCGGCGCAAGGTCGAAGTCGATCGCGTGGAGGGCCGGAACCATCTCCGGCTCGTGGTCATTATCTTCTTCGGATGCGTCCGCATCCTCCTGATCGACGGCCGAAGAGACCCGAGCCGCTTCGTAGGCGAAGCCCACCCCGTCGAACCGGACGCCGAGCGGGCCGGTTGGCAGATGCGCGGTCCCCTCGTCGTCGAGCCGGGACTCGGTGTTCATCAGTTCGCGGATTCGCCGGATGCCGGCTTCGGCCCGCTGGAGGTCGGTGATCTGCGTCCGGATTTCCGAGATCGGGCCGCGCAGCAGCTCTGTGTAGTGGAAGACGAGGTAGACGGTTCCGATCGTGATCAACGACGCGCGCCAGAGCGTCGCGCCGACGCCGAAGGCGACCGCGTGCCCGAAGGCAAACAGGCCGACGTTCGCCATCCACATCGAGTAGCCGCCGAGGCTCGAGCGGAGGCGGACCGGGAACATCTTCTGCACGAACTCGTAGAACCGCCGCATCACGTGACCGACGGCCCCGTTGGCGCGGATGTCCTCGCGCCCGGAGATGTGCTCGCCGAGGAATCCGAAGAACTCGGCCGAGAGCTTCCGGTACTTCGTCCAGTACGGAACGGCGAGCTTCCGGATCCAGATCAGCAGGATCAGCGTGACGATGGCGAACGCCAGGATCGGGAGGCCGATCCGCCAGTCCTCCCGGAAGAGCAAGGCGAGGATTCCGGCAACGAGGAACCCGTTCCCGACGATGTCGATCGTGAACCGCGAGAAGAAGTTTGACAGCGTCGCCACGTCGCCGTCGATCCGCTCGATCATCTGGCCGGGCGTGTGATCCTTGTGGAACGTTGCGTCGAGATGGAGCGCGTGGTCGAGGAGATCGAGCCGGAGGGCGTTCGTCGCCGTCCAGGCGACCGTCTCACCGACATAGGTCGCCGCGACCGACAGCGCCTGGGTGAGCAGGGCGATCCCGAAGAAGAGGAGGGCCGATCGGATCAGGATCGACCGCTCGCCGCCCTCGGTTGCCGTGTCGATGAACGTTCGGAGGATCTGCGGGTTGGCGAGGCGAAGGCCGATGGTGATCAGGATGAGCACCGCCAGCACGGCCACCCATCGCCATTGCGAACGGAGATAGGTCGAAAGGAGGTTGTAGTACTGCTTGATCGGTACCTTCATGCTTCGACGTCCTTACAGTCTTTCGAGCCCTCCGGCCGGGCGCCTGTTCGAGGCTCTCGGCCGCGGGCCCTCGTCCGACAAGTCAATCAGCGGAGACGGACTCGGTGGGGTTGGGCTTGGATGGGCGTCGTCGCGATGGTGCGTGGTGCGTTCGGCCGCGACGAATCAGCGAGTGTCCACCATGCCAAGCGGAACCGCGGACCCAACAGTCGTTGCGATTTGGGTTTGAACCTGAGTCATTGTCTCGCGCCTCCTTTCGCTTGGCATGACATGCCAACACATGCGGATTCGTCTTCCACAGGATGTGGTTCGGTCGATGGGGAAACCCTACGGGATGGGGGAGGTGGGTGCAAGGGGAGGTGGCTTGGCCGTATCGGGCCGGTAGTCGAGGAATTCCCGACCGCGAGAGTCCTCGCGTTGTGGCTGTCCGCTGGCGTGTTTCGGTAGCAGTAGATAGTCTGTTCAGATTTGCGTAACGGCCTATTCCTCGGTTGTGTCCATCTAGCGCTGCACCATGGTTCTTGACAAGGGCAGGCAGGTCCTGAAAGATGGAGTGCATCGGATTGACTGGGAAGCCCTAGGAGTGCGCTATGCCAACTCATGTCAGCGTCCGTCCGGAACTTCTCCGTTGGGCGATGAAGCGCGCGTCGCTCGATTCGGAAGGCCTGGCAGCAGCGATGAGCCTCACCGTGGAAACTATCGAGCACTTGACCAGCAGCGGAGAACTCTCGCTGTCCCGCCTTGAAACGATTGCGCGAAAGACTCATACCCCAGTAGGCTTCTTCTTCCTGAAGGAGCCTCCATCCAGCGCATTGCCGATTGCTGACTTCCGCACCATCTCGGGCAATGGCTCTGAAGAGCCGAGCCCTGAGCTTCTCGACATGCTTCAGATCTGTCAACGTAGGCAGAACTGGTATCGGGACTACATCCTTCGTCGGGAGGCTCCTGTGCTGGAGTTCGTGGGGAGTGCGGATCCATCCCTTGCTCCAGCCGATGTTGCTGAGTCAATTCGCACCACATTGGAGTGGGGCGCGGGTGTGCGAGATGAGGTTTCTTCTCAAGATGCTGCCCTGCGGGAGTTCGCCAGCCGGGCTGATCGCGCCGGCGTCCTTGTCATGAGGAGCGGCGTGGTGGGCAATAACACCCGGCGCAAGCTCGATGTTGAGGAGTTCCGGGGATTTGCATTAAGTGATGAGTATGCGCCGCTGGTATTCGTGAATTCAGCTGATGCGCGATCCGCTCAGATGTTCACATTGGCACATGAGCTCTGCCATATCTGGATTGGGGATTCCGGAGTGTCTGACGTGAGCATGAGTTCTGCGAACGAGCGAGAGCGATTCTGCAATCGTGTGGCGAGCGAGGTTCTGGTACCGTTTCACGAGTTCGCTTCCTCGTGGAATCGGTCTGCAGATCCGTGGGAGCAGGCACGCCTGCTGTCGCGCCAATTCAGGGTGTCGCGCCTTGTCATTCTCATTCGAGCGATGAACGCGGGCGTTCTTGATCGCAGCACGTTCAACGTGTTGTACCCTCGGGCTTTGGGCATCGGAGGAAGATCAGATTCCTCTGACGGCGGGGATTTCTACAAGACCCAAGGAGTTCGCTTGGGGGCGAGCTTCTCTGAAGCTGTGATTGTAAGCGCGCTGGAAGGCGGCACTAGCTACAAAGAGGCCTTCCGATTGCTGGGAGTGCGAAGTGCCGAGACTTTCGAGAACATGGCAAGACACAAAGGGGTAATCGAGTAGTGGCCTACCTTCTTGATTCCGATGTGTTGATCAGTGCTAAGCGCAATCACTATCGAATGCCCGTTTGCCCCGGCTTCTGGGAGTGGATTCTCAAAGCCCATCTGGCTGGCGTCGTATTCAGCATCAAGAAGGTGCAAGACGAACTGAAAGCCATGAAGGACGCACTGGCTGATTGGGCCAAGAGGAATCCCGATTTCTTCTTACCGCCGGATAACCAGGTAACTGCAGAACTGGCTAGCGTAAGCAGCTGGGCCACGAATCAGCAGTATCGGTCAGAAGCAGTTGGTGAGTTCTTTGGGTCTGCTGACTACTGGCTGGTGGCACACGCTAAGGCAAAGGGACTGATCGTAGTCACTCACGAGGTTTCCGAGCCGAACTCGAAACGACGGATCAAGATCCCCGATGCCTGCAAAGCCCTCGGGGTATCTTGGACGAACCCATTCGAGATGTTAGAAGATCAGGGTGCGAGGTTCGTTCTCTAGTTTCTATGCTCCGCTTAGAGTGAATGCCGAGTATCTTCTGGGCAGACCGATCTAGCTTGAAGTCAGATTCACCAGATCGAGCGGTAGAGTGCTCCAAGGAAGAGACCAAGTGCAAGACATACTACCCATGCTATTGTGATTGGCCAGAGCGCGCCGAAGATGAGCGCTCCATTGGGGGACCAGCTGCCGAAAGTGAGATCAGTATCGGCTGCGAGCACGTCATCTAGTCGATCGCCGAGCAGCATTCCGAGGAACGAAACCACGCGGCCAATAAGTGGGTGAATGACGAGGAAGCCCAGCGCTGGAAGTCCAACCGTCACGAACGACACGTTGGAGAGAGCCAGTCCAAGAATCATGCATAGAAAGCAGGTTGGAACAAGCGTTGCCATCACCGCACCCAGTATGTAGTTGCCGCTGAACGCTCCGAGCGATCGAATGTCCGGCATTACGGCCTCCCTTGAGTTCCAGAGGAGAGATTAGGATCTTGTCACGCCTACCCATCAGCGTAGCACGCACAACACAATAGCATCCATCCGAAGACAGAACAAGGATGCCACGAGCTCCGAATACACACCAGAGTGCAAGTGCGGTGCCATGGGCACTCCGGATCGATTAGCGGCTGCTTCGAACTGAGACACCAGCTTCACTAGCACTTGGCTTCTGAAGCAAAGAACGCTGTGAGGGATAACTCCGTCGATTCTGCATTGCTCACGCCCGATGTGCCTATTCTGCACAGCCCTCCTAGGCAGAGCTCAAAGTGCCAAATCGCAGTGCTCCTGGAGTGGTCTTCTGTGAGCACATTGAGCTCATCCCTGCGAGCAGGTACCCTCACCCCGACGCCCAGCTAGACGGCAGTATCCCAAGCTGACACAACTCCGATCTTCGTGCTCCCGTGCTTCGGGAAGTGTGGCGGCATTGCCGCAGGATCGGATCCCTTTCACACGCACCAAGGAGATGCAATGACTGAGATGCCGCACAACGATTGGACCGAAACGCCCGACGTGGCCGTCTACGACAGGGTCGGGACCGAGGTCGACCGACTCTACGGGACGGGCGATTACGCGACGGCGTACGAGCTGCTGGAAACGACCTGGCCCGGTCTGCCGGACGGTGAGTTGCACCCGAGGATGCACGATCCGCTGCTCTTCAAGACCTATCTGCTCGCGAAGCTCGACCGAGCCGAGGAGGCGCTCGAAACGATCCGCGCGATGCACCGAGCTGGTTTCTGCTGCGGGCTCGACTGGGAGACCTTCGACCCGCTCCGTTCCCTCGACGGATACCCGGACGTCGAGCAGGAGAACGCCCGGCTGCTCGGAGCGACGAAGAGGGACGCGAAGCTCGAGTACGACGTTCATCTGCCGGAGGGCTACGATGCCGATCGCGCGTATCCGCTGGCGTTCGTCCTCCATGGAGACGGCGGGAGCAAGGCGAACGCCCAGGACTTCTGGCGGCCGGAGCCGATGCTCGAACGAGGCTACATCGTCGTCTACGTCCAGTCGTCCCAGATCGTCTTCACCGCGCACTACGCGTGGCTGCCCGATCCGAAGGTCGCGTGGAAGGACGTCCGAACCTGCTACGACGAGGTCTGCGAGCGGCACACGATCGATCCCTCAACGCTGATCGTCTCCGGGTTCTCCGGCGGCGCGATCACGACGGTCGATCTCGTCTTCGGGGAGGCGCTCCCGGCGACGGCGTTCATCTGTCTCTGTCCCGAGTTCAAGCCGGAGCACTTCACCCCCGAGACGGTGGCGCGGGCGACCGCGCGCGGCGTCCGCGGAGCCTTCATCGAGGGGGCGCTCGTCTGGCCGCTCGATGAAGAGCAGGAGATGGTCGATGGGATGCAGGAAGCCGGACTGCCGCTCGAGATCCTCCTGAACGAAGGATTCGGCCACGCTGCGCCGCCCGACTTCGATGCGAAGCTCCGACGGGCGCTCGAGTTCGTTCTGAGGTAGTCCACTGGCATGTGCAATAGCAAGGGAGGGGCGCATGGCCCCTCCCCGTTGTGTTCATCTGTAGCTCCGCTACGTCACCGACCGCGGAAGAGCTCGTCGCTTCCGCCGTGGTGATCGCGAAGCGATCACCCTATTCGCTACCGACTTCCTCGACCGGAGCCGATGCCCGAGCGCTCTCCGAGGCGGGGATGGTCGTCGTCTGTTTCAACGCCGAGGGGCGGATCGACACGATCGCGCCAGATGACCTCCGCTCCGAAGGCGAGGAGGACTTCAACGGCTTCCGCCACCAGGACGGCCTGGCGAACGTGATCGAGTACGTCAGCGCACTCACCTATGTTGAGCGCGAGAACATCGGACTGAAGAGCCAGTCGTTCGGGATCACAATGGCCGCCGGGTGCCTCGGACGACATCCCGACCTCCCGATCCAGTACCTTGTCGACGGCGAAGGGCCACCGTTCAGCTTCGTTACTTGCCATGGACCGCGCTTCCTCGCCGGCGACCTGCAGAAGTACGACACCGTGAAGGCCATCTTCGGGCGGGAGGCGACCTGGCAGGACGGCTCGCAGGAGAACCTCGACTGGTGGTACGAGCGCGAGGCGATCAACTTCATCGGGCAGTTCCGCGGCTCGTACCTGAGGCTGCAGGCGACGTGGGATCACGCGCAGCCGCTGGAGAGCCAGGCCGAGATCGCAACGTATCACCATCCCGGCGGGTGGCCGGGCGGCGGACCGGCGTGGTGGCACAACAAGCACACGACCGACATTGTCAATGCGGCGATCGGCGGAGGCGTCCCGTGGGTGCGGGTGAACCTCCCGCCGCAGGGGAACGCCGTCAACGCCACCTACGATGTCGACAACCCACCGACCTATCTCCCGGGACGACTTGCCGATCAAGCCGTGGGCCGTCCGCGCGATCCTCGAACTGGCGGGGTTGATCTGAGGCACCTGGGGCCTACGAGTCTGCCGCCGGGGCCCGCGTCGCGGTCCCGTAGAGGAAGAACGAGCCGGTGGTCTCGATGTGCGCATCCCATCCTCGTGCGGCCAGACACGCGGTGAGCCGCTCCGGGTCGTAGAAGACCTTGACGATTCGGAAGGCCCGGCCGTCGTTCAGCACCCGCTCGACGGTCCCCGCTTCGGTGAGCGCGGCATGGTTCGTGGCGGTGGACTGCTGGGTCTTCAGGCTGTCGACGAAGAAGACTCGGCCGCCGGGGGCGAGGGCTTCACAGACGGTCGACCAGAACCGCTCGAACCGCTCCGCCGGAACGTGCGAGAGCCAGAAGCCGAAGAAGATCAGATCGTAGCACTCCTCCGGCCTCCACTCGAACAGGTCGGCGAGGACGTAGCGAACGCGCGGATTGGCCAGCTTCGTGCGGTTGATCTCGATCGTCTCCGGTGCGGCGTCGATGGCGGTGACGTGGTCCGCGCCGGCGGCGAGTTCGCCGGTCCACAGGCCGGTGCCGCACGCCAGTTCCAGGACACGACCGAACGGACGCAGACGATTCAACGACTCGCGGGCGTCGTCGAGTTCGGCCAGCCACTGCCGACGATGCTCGTCGCCGCGGTCGTACCGCCCTTCGCGGCGGTGCCACTCATCGTACTCGCTGGCGCGGGCGCGGTAGTAGGCGAGCTGCTTGTCGAGGATCGTCTCGTCGCTCATGCACGCAGTGTAGGCGATGCGCTCTGCGGATGGGGGTCCGTCCGTTCGCCGCACGAGCGGTCGGACGGCCATGCTATGATGGAGGCATCTCCCCATGGAGGTGCTCTGCCCATGAGAAGGCTGAAACGCTCATGGTTCGTTGCAGCGCTCTGCCTGCTTGCGGCGTGGGCGGCAGCGGGCGGCGAGGACCTTGGCGAACACGTCATCGGCGTGTACGTCGATGAGGGTGCTCACTCATCGTGCTCGGGCGCCGCGATCAACATGTTCCGCTGGATGGGGTTCTCGACCCGTCGGATCGTGGCCGCCGATGTAAACGGCGGCTCGATCGGAGATCTCGCGGCGATCTACTTCCCCGGCGGGGACTCGCCGCCCTACATCGATCGGATCACCTCTGTCGGGAAAACCCGGCTTCGCGCGGCGGTTGCCGGCGGCATGGCGTACATCGGCACCTGCGCCGGGGCGATGTTTGCCGCCGAGGTCCAGGTCTGGGAGGGCGCCCGGCACACGGCTGGCCAGCTCGGCGTCTTCCGCGGGGAGGCCGTCGGGCCGGCGCCGGACATCTGCCCGGACGGCGAGGAGACCTGCATGGTCGCGCTGGTTGCGAACGCCGATCATCCCGTGGCTGCCGACGGCACGACCTCGCTTCTGGTCCGCTACTACAACAGTCCCTTTCTGCGCGCCGATCCCGAGGTCGAGACCGACGTTCTCGCGACCTACGCCGGTACCGGGGAGCCCGCGATCGTCGCCCAGCGCAGCGGCGACGGCTGGGTCTTGCTGACCGGTCCGCACCCCGAGTGGGAGGGGCCTCAAACCTGGAGCTTCATCAAGAACTGCGTGCTGTGGTCGTTGGATCTGCTAGCACTCTAAGGGGACACATTCTTTAATGTCCAGCCATCCATACGCTGCAAGGCTCTTGCGATTCCGGAGCACGAACCTCGTTGCCCGCCCGATGGAGCAAGCAGCAGCTTCTGTCCCAGCGCGGGGGCATTGAGAGCGTATGGGATAGCAGCTATCCTCTCCCCGACGCCCTGCTAGACGGCACCATCCCAACAAGCTGACACAACTCCGGTCTTCGCGTTCCCTTGTTTGGAAGGCGTGGCGGCTTTCGCCGCCGGATCGGATCCCATTCACACGCACCAAGGAGACACAATGACTCTGATGCCGCACAACGATTGGACCGAAGCACCCGACGCCGCCGTCTACGACAGGGTCGGGACCGAAGTCGACCGGCTCTACGGGACTGGCGATTACGCGACCGCGTACGAGCTGCTGGAAACGACCTGGCCCGGGCTACCGGAGGGAGAGTTGCATCCGAGGATGCACGATCCGCTGCTCTTCAAGACCTATCTGCTCGCCCAGCTCGGCAGGGCTGAGAAGACGCTCGAAGCGATCCGCGCGATGCACCGGGCCGGCTACTGCTGCGGGCTCGATTGGGAGACCTTCGAGCCGATCCGTTCCCTCGATGGGTACACGGACGTCGAGAAGGAGAACGCGCGACTGCTGGAAGCGGCGAAGAGGGATGCGAAGCTCGAATACGACGTGCACCTGCCGGAGGACTACGATCCTGAACGTGCGTATCCCTTGGCTCTGGTGCTTCACGGAGACGGCGGGAGCAAGGCGAACGTTCAGGACTTCTGGTGGCCGGAGGCGATGCTCGAACGGGGCTACGTTGTCGCCTACGTCCAGTCGTCGCAGATCATCTTCACCGCGCACTACGCGTGGCTGCCCGATCCGAAGATCGCGTGGAAGGACGTCCGAACCTGCTACGACGAGGTCTGCGAGCGGCACAAGATCGATCCCTCTTCGCTGATTGTCTCCGGGTTCTCCGGCGGCGCGATCACGACGGTCGATCTCGTCTTCGGGGAGGCGCTTCCGGCGACGGCGTTCATCTGCCTCTGTCCTGAGTTCAAGCCGGAGCACTTCACCAGCGAAGCGGTATCACGCGCCGCCGAGCGGGGCATCCGCGGGGTCTTCATCGAGGGATCACTCGTCTGGCCGCTCGACGAGGAACAGGAGATGGTCGACGCGATGGCCGAGGCCGGCCTGCCGCTCGAGATTCTCCTTAACGAAGGGTTCGGCCACGCTGCGCCGCCCGACTTCGATGCGAAGCTCCGGCAGGCGCTCGACTTCGTCCTTCGTTAGGTCGCGGGGAAAGAAGCGAGAACGCGGAAAGAAGACTGGGCAGGAGGGGTACGACCATCCCTCTCCTGCCCAGTTTCAGAGACTCGCAGCCTATTCCGATTCGGACTCGACGTCCTCTGTCGGTTCTTCGGCTGGTTCCTGTTCCCCGCCGAGCAGACCGCCCAGCGAGAACTCCGCCGACAGCACCAGCGTGTTCCCAAGCGTCTCCTCCAGGATGTACGCCGCGTCAACGTACAGTCCCGCTACGTTG
>JANQEA010000017.1 GCA_028278555.1 Candidatus Bipolaricaulota bacterium
TCACCCGAAGGGCCGAAACGCAGGAGAGGAGGCGCCAAGCGCCTGGACGGGGCCGGAGCGGAGGCTACTCAGGACCACACCAAACCCGGAAGAGCCTCCTGAAGTTGCCAGTTCCCGCGCTCGGTTGATTTGCCGAAGCACCTCCTGTGCTGTTGCGTTCAGTTTCTTGATCTTCTTGGACTTCCCGGTGATCGTGTTTCTTGCTTCGCGGACATCACTTCCGAACTTCGTCTTTGTGCTGACCAGCCGCCCTTCCGCGATCGACTCGATCTTCGGAACACTCAACTGATAGATGTCGATGTACGTCTCGCTCTCGGAATTGGTCACTGAGGCAATGTCGATTCCACCGTCGCCACTCCCGTCCGCGAAGATGAGCTGTTCGGGGTCGTCGTCCACGTAGTATTTCGCGAACCAAGCAAGAACACCTCGATACCAGTCCTGAGTATGCTCTGCTGTGATTTCGGCATCGCGGAGGTCCTCGATCTCCGCCGATACATCCCTCTGGAGCCAGCTCTTTACGTCAGCTCTTTCGATCTCGTCTCTGACAATAGGCAAAAGGCACTCGCCTCCGTGAGCCGCAGCCGATCTCAGGAGATTCGCTGCGCCATCTCTCGAAGTGCGCGGTCGATGGACAACTCGGGTAGTCGCTTCACTTCGTAGTTCGCCGGATTCTCTTCGCTCACTGGATAGTAGATCACTGCTCCCACCCCGTTGCAGTAGGCACGCAGGCTAGTCAGTGTACTGCGCACTCGCTCCATGTCCGGCGGGTCGTTGGCTCTAATCGCCCAGAAGGAAAAGTACCCAGGCGATGTAGAGTCCACCCAGCTCTGGAAGCTTCCGATGGGCTGAGGCGGCGCATAGGCAGCTTTGAGGTCCATCGAGGTAAAGGCGACCTCCCGGACTCGCTTGTGGAGATCGGCTGACCCGCGCCGCGCCTTGTCTTGATTGCCCGGGTGAGGAGGAGTCCCCAATACCTTGACTTCACCCGGGACGATCGGCTCGCCTTCCTCGGGGAAACAGATGTCGATGTCGATAAGGACAAAGAGCTGGCTGTTCTTCTTGCATCGGAGAGCAATTGGCTTCTTTGAGGCATTGCTCAGGAGGTCAACGATGATGTCGTTGAAGTAGCGCGCCTTCGACTGATACCAACCTGATTCCTTTCCGCCGGCCGCAAATTCGGAATCGAACCGCTCTACGAGCTGTAGAAACTCGTCCTCGATTGCGGACCACTTCTCAATCCCCTCGTCTCGGACCTTTTTGACCAACGCTTCCAGTGGGCCGAACTCGTGCTTGGGTTTCGCCATGCGTCGTCTACTTCGAGTTCGAAGGCGATTTGCCCTCGGTCTTCTGGGTATCTTGCTGCCCTTTCCGGTCTACTGCTTCCCCATTATTGGTTGCGGTGCCCATCCATCCCCCCAGAACTTGTGGCATCGGGGCTCTTCTATGCGCCGAGGCGTTCTCGTTGTCGAGCAACGAGCCTGGCAATCTTCCTCGCAGTGACTTTGGGGTCTTCGTGCTCCCAGACGCGAACTACACTCCAGCCAGCGGCTTTGAGACGGGTGTTCGTGTCGGAATCTCGCTTCTGATTCGCGGCGATCTTATCCCGCCAGAACCTAGCGTTGGCCTTTGCCGTGGTTTCGTGTTGCGGGCATCCGTGCCAGAAGCAGCCATCGACGAAGACAGCGACACGGGCAGGGCCGAAGACAATGTCGGGTCGGCGTCGCACGCCAGGGACGACAGGTTGATGCAGCCGATAACGTAGCCCGAGCCGATGCAGTTCCGAGCGGAGAAGTAGCTCGGGCCTAGTATCCCGCTGCCGCGTCGAGGTCATCCGCTTCCGAGCGGCCTCGGAAGACGGAGCCGGGACCCCCGTCCGGCTAGAGCTTGGCCGTGCGCTCAAGGTGACGCTCCAATACATCCTCGAACCACGAGGGGTAACGTAGCGATCCCGAGCGAAGCCGCTTGAGGAACCCGGCAGTTGCCTTGTGGGATAGATTGACGCGATCGAACTGGAGAAAGCTATGGATTGGTTTCGCTTCGACTACTACTGGCCACCGCGAGGAGTGAGCCTGGAATCGTCCCGATCCTAAGTTCCAGGCCGACGCAGGCCATGCCGACTTTCGGACGAGGGGACGATCACCAGACGGATCGTATTGTCCGGGGCTGCGAAGCCTGAGGCCGATCCACTCGGCAACATCGACGGTCACGGCGTTTCCGACGAGCTTCCAACGTGCTCCCCTTCGTCGCGTTAGCTCTTGGGCTGGGAGAGTCCAGTCAGCCTCGAAACCCTGCAAGCGCTCGGCGTCACGAATATCGGGCGTGATGACCCTGCCGGATGGAAGAACGATCGCGGGAGGGGACGGGATTCCCACTGCGGAGCCACCCTTCAGAGTCGGGACGCCATCTACGGCCGCACCTAGACCTCGAACGCCCTCGGTCCAATAGAACCCGAACGAGCGTCGTCGCGCCGGCGTCTTCAGCCCCGGTTCGCCGGAATCGTCCGCTAGCAATACGTTGCGAGGGTCGCCTCCGCGCGACGCAAGTAGGTAGACACGGTGACGGCGTTGAGGCAATCCGAACGCCTGTGAGTCAACGACACGATAGGCCCAGTTGTATCCGAGTGCTTCGAGTTCGTTGAGGATGACTTCGAGGGCACGGCCACGACCAAGCTGCAACATGAAGGGCACGTTCTCGATGAGAACCCACGGCACACGGCTCCTACGCAACAGTCGAAATACTTCACCGATCAGCCCTGAGCGGTTGCCCTCGATTCCGATGGTCTTGCCGGCCTGACTCAAGTCTTGGCAGGGGAAGCCAGCGGCGAGGAGTTGTACGCCTCGGGGTAGTGCTCGAAGGTCGCGAACATCACGCTCGACGGGCACACCGGGGAAGCGCTTCTCCAAGACAGCGCACGCGCCGTCGTCGATCTCGCACATCACATCAGCGTGGTGCCCGAGCCTTCGGAGGCCCAACTCGATTCCGCCGATGCCAGCGAAGGGTCCCGCAACCCGCAACGGCGGATGCTCCGCGGCTTCCGCTTTGAGGGCCTGCCAGCTCTGCGGTGCCGGGCTGTTCCAGCCCGGGAGCGCGAGCTGATCTCGATCGCTTGTGCCGTTGGCTCGTCTAATCGCCCACCCCCCAAAGCGCTCAGGACCAGCGCCCAGACTGGCTGAGCGCTGTGACAGTTGCGGTCTCAGGCTCAAGGGGGAACCTCGATCATAGGTGACAGCCACGACATACACCATCGAATCCTGTTCTATTTCAGTAGCTTCGAGAAATTTACCCTGAGAATCCCCTTGGGGCTCAAGGCTGAGGTTTCGTGACGCCGGTCTCGATGGAGGGAATAGGTCCCGATATCTCTTCCTCTCGTGATCTGACTGGGAGTCCCCGATGCCCATCTCGAAAGCTGCGTCTGTCTCGCCTCGGGCGTGCGCGATGAACCTGCTGGAGCGCGATGGTCGGGCGGCCCGGGACTACGCCCGAGAGAGCCTCAGCCCGGCGACGCGGCGGGCCTACAGAACCGACGCGGACACCTTCATCGCGTGGTGTCGAGCGCGAGGAGTGGACGCGCTACCCGCCGAGCCCGAGATCGTCGCCTCCTTCCTGACCCATTAGGCCGAGCGGGGGTTGAGGGCTTCTACCGTGGCACGCAGCGTGGCACGCAGGGCTTCCGGTATTCGTCCTCTACACCGTGCCGCTGGCTACGACACGCGGACCACCAGCGAGATCGTGAGGAACACGCTAAAGGGCATTCGGCGCAGCCTCGGGGTCGCCCCTCAGCAGAAGGCCCCTGCTACCGCCGAGGATGTTCTGGACATGGTGAAGCACGTATGTGAGGACCTCCGTGGTGAGTCAAGTCCGATTCTTCCTGGATTTTCGGGAGGGGGAC
>JANQEA010000032.1 GCA_028278555.1 Candidatus Bipolaricaulota bacterium
AACTCGCCCCGCACCTCGGTGATGTATTGCTGCGTCTGGCCGACCCAGCCGCTCGACCTGTCTGTCATCGCTACACCACCCGTCCGAATGACCGCCCGAACCTCGAGCTGGCAGGGCCGGAGGGACTCGAACCCCCAACCCTCGGATTTGGAGTCCGATGCTCTACCAATTGAGCCACGGCCCTGCGCACTCGAGGAGCGAGGACGCCGAGCCGTCCCCGCACCATTTCCCGTTTCGTTCCCTGCTCCGAACGTCCTACTCGATGACTTCCGAGACGACGCCCGCGCCGACGGTCCGACCCCCCTCCCGAATCGCGAAACGCAGCTCCTTGTCCATCGCGATCGGAGTGATCAGCTCCACCGTCATCTCCACGTTGTCCCCGGGCATCACCATCTCCGTGCCCTCGGGTAGGTGCGCCACGCCCGTCACGTCCGTCGTCCGGAAGTAGAACTGCGGCCGGTACCCCGTGAAGAACGGCGTGTGGCGACCCCCCTCGTCCTTCGTCAGCACGTACGCCTGCGCCTTGAACTTCGTGTGCGGCGTGATCGAGCCCGGCTTCGCCAGCACCTGGCCCCGCTCCACCTCGTCCTTCCCCGTCCCGCGCAGCAGACAACCCACGTTGTCCCCCGCCTGACCCTCGTCCAGGATCTTCCGGAACATCTCCACGCCCGTCACCGTCGTCTTCGTCGTGTCCCGGATCCCGACGATCTCCACCTCGTCGCCCGTCTTCACGATCCCCTGCTCCACACGCCCCGTCACCACCGTCCCCCGGCCCGTGATCGAGAACACGTCCTCGATCGGCATCAGGAACGGCTTGTCCAGCGCACGCTCCGGCTCCGGAATCGTCGCGTCCAGCGCCTCCATCAGCTCGTCGATGCAGCCGTTGTTCTCGTCGTTCGCCGGGTCCTCGCCCGCCTTCAGCGCCGACCCCTTCACGATCGGAATGTCGTCCCCGGGGAACTCGTAGTTGCTCAGCAGCTCCCGGACCTCGAGCTCCACCAGCTCGAGAAGCTCCGGGTCGTCCACCTGGTCCACCTTGTTCAGGAACACCACGATGTGCGGAACGTTCACCTGACGCGCCAGCAGCACGTGCTCCCGCGTCTGCGGCATCGGCCCGTCCGCCGCCGAGACCACCAGGATCGCACCGTCCATCTGAGCCGCCCCCGTGATCATGTTCTTCACGTAGTCGGCGTGGCCCGGACAGTCCACGTGGGCGTAGTGACGGCTGTCCGTCTGGTACTCCACGTGCGCCGTCGCGATCGTGATCCCCCGCTCCCGCTCCTCGGGCGCCTTGTCGATGTTCGCGAAGTCGATCTTCTCGGCCAGGCTCTTGTGCGCCTGGCGAGCCGTGATCGCCGCCGTCAGCGTCGTCTTCCCGTGGTCCACGTGACCGATCGTCCCCACGTTCACGTGCGGCTTCGTGCGCTCGAACTTCTCCTTGGCCATGCT
>JANQEA010000040.1 GCA_028278555.1 Candidatus Bipolaricaulota bacterium
GAGGTCGTGGAAGGCACGGCGCGGCCGCTCTATATCTACGCCGATCGCGCCGGCGACGCGGGCGCCAGCGCCTAAAGCATGATCCCGAAAAGTTGGAGACTTTTCGGGATCATGCGACCGAACGAAGAAACGCATGATCCAAGAGCATGATTCCGAAAGGTCGCGGGCTTTTCGGAGAGGGGCATGCCGAAAAAGCGAACAGAAAGAGGGCGCCATTGGCTCGATTCGAGGCAATCACGCTCCAACGACAACCGGCGAACGAACGGTCGCCGGGATCGAAACGGATTGCTGGGAGCACGGGGGGCTCGCCGTTCTTGACACGTTCCTGTTGGGTCGCCACCTATAGGCCTGCGGACGTTGAAGTGTCGAGACAGACGTTCCGAATCGTTTCCCGGGCAGGGGCTCGTCCCTCGCCGCGGTGCGTGGCAAGCTCAGTGACGGGTTCTGTCTAGCTCCGTGCTCCCTACTCGGTCTTCGCACTCTGCTGCGACGGCGCGTTTCGCGGGTTGCGGGGGAGGGGCTCACCAATAAGGATGATCGGACAATGACAACGACATCGAAGCCGCGAGCGCTACCTCAACCGGGAGAGGTTCGTCCCTATCCGGTACTGCCGCTCCGCGACATCGTGGTCTTTCCGCACATGATCGTTCCGCTCTTCGTCGGCCGCGAGAAGTCGATTCGCGCGCTCGAGGAGGTCATGCGGTCGGACACATTCATTCTGCTGGCGACGCAGAAGAACGCCTCCGACGACGATCCTGCGACTGACGCCATTTATGAGGTCGGGACGCTGGCGAGCGTGCTGCAGCTTCTCAAGCTGCCGGACGGCACGGTCAAAGTGCTGGTCGAGGGCGCCGAGCGCGCGCGCGTCGAGAAATACACCGAACGGCCCGAATATTACGAGGCCGAGGCCGTCGTCCTCGCCGACAGCATCGGCGACAACGTCGAGGCCGAAGCGCTCGCCCGCTCGGTCGTCAACGAGTTCGAAGGCTATGTGAAGCTCAACAAGAAGGTCTCGCCGGAAGTGGTCGGCGTCGTCCAGCAGATCGACGACTACGCCAAGGTCGCCGAC
>JANQEA010000059.1 GCA_028278555.1 Candidatus Bipolaricaulota bacterium
TGCGCTGACCGTGCAGTCGATCGGCTTGGCGGCGAACGGCTCCATCACCAACAACGGCGACGATGTGACCTACACCCCCGACCCGGGCTTCCATGGCTCTGACTCCTTCACCTACACGATCTCCGACGGCAACGGAGGCACAGACACCGCCACCGTCGCCGTCACGATCCTTCCAGTGAACGACGAGCCGATTGCCCAGGACGACAGCGCCGCGACCGACGAGGATACGTCCGTCACCATCGACGTCCTCGCCAACGACAGTGACCCGGACGGTGACGCTCTGTTCGTCGACGCGGTGACCCAGCCATCGAACGGCTCCGCCACCAGCAACGGCGACGATGTGACCTACACCCCCGACCCGGACTTCCATGGCTCCGATTCCTTCACCTACACGATCTCAGACGGCCACGGCGGCACCGATACTGCAACGGTGACCGTCGCCGTGGCGCTTGTGAACGAACCACCGATCGCCGAGGACGACAGCGCGACGACGGCGGAGGATTCGCCGGTCACGATTCCGATCCAAGAGAACGACAGCGATCCGGATGGCGATCCGCTGACCGTGGAGTCCACGACCCAGCCGACGCACGGCGCAGTGGCGCCGAGCGGTGCGAGTGTCATCTACACACCGGACCCTGGCTTCTACGGAACCGATTCCTTTACCTACACGATCTCCGACGGCCACGGCGGCACCGATACTGCAACGGTGACCATCACGATCGAGCCGGTGAACGATCCGCCGGAAGCACAGGACGACAGTTCGACGACAAGCGAAGACACTGCGGTGGACATTCAGGTTCTGGTGAACGACAGCGACCCAGATGGGGACACGCTGAGTGTTCAGGCGATCGCTCAACCGGAGAACGGCTCCGTTGCCAACAACGGCGACAACGTGACCTACACGCCGAACTCCGGGTTCAGCGGGACCGACACGTTCACCTACACCGTCTCCGACGGGAAGGGAGAAACCGACACCGCCACAGTCATCGTCTCGGTTGCCGCCCGGAACAATCCTCCGGAAGCGCAGGACGACAGTGCCGTCACCGATGAGGGGACCTTGGTCACGATCTCGGTTCTCGCCAACGACAGCGATCCAGACGGCGATTTCTTGTTGATCGAATCATTCGCCCAGCCGGCCAACGGGGAAGTCCTGAACGCCAGAACGGGCATCTCGTACATCCCGGACCCCGGCTTCCAGGGCGTCGACACCTTCACCTACAGCATCTCGGACGGGAACGGCGGAACATCAAGCGCTACCGTAACGGTCGCCGTCGCGAGCGTCAACGATCCCCCGGTGGCACAGGACGACAATGCCGTCACCGACGAAGGGCTTCCGGTGACCATCCTCGTGCTGCTGAACGACAGCGACCCTGACGACGATGAGATCGCCATCGAATCGATCGCGCAACCGGAGAACGGCACCGTCGCCAGGAGCGGAGTCGATGTGATCTACACCCCTGCTTCCGGATTCAACGGGGTCGACACGTTCACCTACACGATCTCCGACGGGCGCGGAGGAACTGACACGGCGACCGTCTTCGTGGCCATCGCTGCGGTCAACAACCCTCCGGTGGCTCAGGACGATAGCTCCACGACAGAGCAGGGCACGGCCGTCACAATCACCGTGCTGGACAACGACAGCGACCCGGATGCAGATCCGCTCTCCATCGTGTCAACGACACAGCCGGACGATGGCACGGTGTCGATCGCCGGGGGAGGTGTCTCCTATGTTCCCAACGAAGGATTCGTCGGAACGGACACCTTTTCTTACACCATCGTCGACAGCCGGGGGAACACCGATACGGCGATCGTGACCGTCGGCGTCGCCGGAGAAGCCGGTGCCGGCGGAGCAACCGGAGGCTCCGGCTGCGAGGGTCGGATCATCATCAGTGAGATCGCTTGGGCCGGGACGGCTGCGGATCCACGTGACGAATGGATCGAACTGCAGAACCTCGGAACCACACCCGTCGACCTCGAAGGCTGGGAACTCCGATGGCGGCGAACTCACCCCTCCACACCCGACGAGCAGACCTGGAAGGTCGTCGAGCTCTCGGGCACCCTGGGCCCCTCCATAGGTCGGGTCTGCGACCAGGGCGCGCTCGCCGTGCAGCCTACCATTCGCTTCAGTCAAGATCGCCCGGGTGATCTGGCCTGGTTCCTCGCAGGTGAGATCCTTCCAAAGGAACCCGGTTTCTATCTTCTCGAACGGCGACACGACGAGTCCGTCGGCGATGAAAGGGCCGATCTGTTGTACGACACGGCCAGGACGCTCAACTTGGAACTTTCCGACCTCGGGGAAGTGATCATGCTCGTCAACGACCACGGGGAGATCGTCGACACGGCGAACGCTTCGAACCTCGGACGGGACGGATGGGTAGCCGGAAGCACGGCCACGTTCGGCACGATGGAGCGAATCGATCCGCTCGCCGCAGATACCGCCAGCAATTGGCATACGAATGCGGGGATCATCACCCATGGCCGCGACGCCAAGGGGAATCTCCTCCGCGCCACACCCGCGGGAGCAAACTCGCCGGTCTTCGAGAACCTCAGCGCGTCCGCCGGAATCGAGCCTGCCACCGTTCGGGCTGGCGAGATCCTGAGCATCGACTTCTCCCTACCGCGGCAGGACCGGCGGACAACCGGATGGCCGTGGATCAGCGTCTCCAGGCCGGGCTTTGTCGGTACCGCCGGTGCTGGCGGCGCAGCCGACCTCGCCGGGTTCTCGTTCTCCGGTCGGTACGAGAGTGGAGATCGCTACGTCCTCGACATCGGAACACAGAACTTGCCGCCGGGCACCTATATCTTCTGGGTGACGTACGGACAAGGGAAGGCGGTCCTCGTCCCGGTCATCGTGGCGCGGTAGGACGCCCTCGCCCTCGGGATCACCGGGGGCAAAGAAAACGAAGATCGCGTCTGTCGACCTCGCGTTCGGAATTCTTCGTTCCGGGCGAGGAGCGTCGAGTCGAACGTCCTTCAGGAGGCCGTTCTCATCGTGAAGCCGGCAACTTCCTTCGCTCGGTACATCGCGGCGTCTGCTGCCTTTACCAGCGAAGCAGCGTCCCGCGGCTCTTTCGGCGTGGACGCGGCGATCCCGACACTGCACGCGATGTCCGCTGGACCGACGCCTGTCCGGATCGCTTCCAGCAGCCTGCCGCCGATCTCCTCGGCCTGCTCCATCGTGGTTTCGGGAAGGACGACGCAGAACTCGTCGCCGCCGTACCTCGCCGCGAGATCCGCTTCGCGAATCGCGCTTCGCACCGCTCCGCTCACCGCTACCAGGACCTCATCGCCGCGCCGGTGCCCTTCCTTGTCGTTGAGCTCCTTGAACCCGTCGAGATCGAAGTAGATGAGCGCGGTGTAGTGCCCGCGCCGCTGTCCGCGAGACAGCTCCCGCCTCAACTCGTCGTAGAAGCTGTGCTGGTTCAGCAAGCCGGTGAGGCCGTCGAGGCGCGCCTGCTCCCGCAGTGACTCCGTGCGTTTGGCGATCTCCTCCTCGAGCGACAGGGAATACTCCTCGAGTTCCTCTCGACTTCGCTCGGCTTCCTGCATCAGGCCGCCGATGAACGTATCGAAGACCAGGGTGAGATCGAACATCAGGATCTTGTCCACCGCGTTCATCCCGGCGGTGCAACCGGGGCAGTCCTTCTGAGCCGCAGCGGCGACGAAAGCTCGAAGCGTGGCGCTGAGATTGTGCACCGCGGAGATGTAGTACTTGGGCGAGACGCCGATCCGCTTGTGAACGAGGCCGACGCGGAGTCTGGAGTGGACGTACTCCTCATCGTACTTCCCATCGAACAGGCTCAACACGTAGTTCCGCTGGTAGAGTCTCAACCGTCGCAGGGATTCGGCATCGCCGATCACCCGGGCCATCTCGTCGACCCCCACGATGTGCCCGTAGAAGCTCTCGACGATTCCGTCGATGTTCTCGGCGACAACCGGGCGGAGTGCCTCCAGAGCGCCGGCGTCCTCTTCAGAGAAGCCGAAGTACTCCTTCCGGCGCCGGATCTCGCGCGGAGTAATCCGAAGCTGCTCCATCAGCGTCTGGTCCGTGACTTTCATGGCGCCTCCCGTCTACTCGAGACCTTTCCCAACTGCAAACGAAGCGGACGAAGCATGCTACTCTAGCATGCTTTAGACAGTCCGCTCAACCGCCTGCCGACATTCGGAGTACCTCGAGCCGGCGCTGAGATGTCCCGAGAAGAGGGTGCACGCGGGGTCGCTCTAGACGCCGAACCACCCTCGGAAGACGGTCAACAGCTCGGACGCCTCTGGATCAGACAGGCAGCTCGCGAACGGCGCGATGCGAATCGAGATCGTCTGGCCGTTTCCCCATGGCCACCAGGCGCAGAAGAGGAACGCCGGTCCCTCCACGTCCGAAAGCAAGAGCAGCTGGCCCGACATCAGCCCACCGAGCGACTTGACGACTTCTTGGACGGCCTCCGGGGCTTCCTTGGCGGTGGAAGCATCCCACGTGCAGACGAGGAACCCCTCGAGAATCCCGAGAACCTCCGCTTTCCGATCCACGGGAAACTCTGCAAGCGCCGTCTTGAACCGGGCGTCCCACTGCCATTCGACGATCCCTCGAAGGCGGGATGCGAGCTCCTGAATCTTGTTCTCCAGAACCTTGTTCGTTCCGCTGTCCATGGCCCTCCTCGGTCCAACGATGGATGAACTACTCATCCGAGTATTCCTCTTTCTTGATGAGAATAGCGTCGAGTCGCTTCATGAAGGCGTCGACGACCTCCGGCTGGAAGTGCGCACCTCGCCCCTCTTCGATGATCCCCAGCGATGTCTCTACCGAGAACGGCTCCTTGTAGGGACGTCTGGATGTCAATGCGTCGAAAACGTCGGCAATCGCCGTGACCCGCCCTTCGATCGGGATCTCGTCTCCCGTCAGCCCCCTCGGGTAGCCCGAGCCGTCCCATTTCTCGTGGTGCGTCAGGGCGATCACTTCACCGATCCGAAGAAGCTCCGACGACGAGTCGGAGAGGATCCGTCCGCCGATCGTCGTGTGCGTCTTCATGACCTCCCATTCGTCCGCTTCGAGCTTTCCCGGCTTGAGGAGGATGCCGTCGGGGATTCCGAGCTTGCCGACGTCGTGCATCGGGCTGGCATGAAGAAGGACCTCACACGCCTTCGGAGGGAGCTGAAGTTCGAGTGCCACGATGTGGCTGTAGTGGCTCATCCTGTGGATGTGGTTCGCCGTGTCCTCGTCCTTGTACTCCGCCGCGATCGCCAGCCTCTCGATCGTTTCGACATGGGCCGAGTGGGCATCTCGCTGCGCCTCCGTCATCTCCTGCAGGGCCTCTCGAAGCGCAACGGTCCGTCGCTCCACCGTCTCCTCGAGTTCTTCCTGGTACCGCTTAAGCGCGTCCTGGGCCTCCTTGACCCGCAGGAGTGCGCGGACGCGGACCTCCACTTCGAATCGGTCGACCGGCTTGGCGATGAAGTCGTTCGCTCCGGCTTCGACCGCACGTAGCCGTTGCTCCTGACCCGACAGGCTCGTCACCATGCAGATCGGTAGATCCGAGTGGGCTGGATCCTCGCGAATCTTCTCCACCACCTCGAATCCATCCATCCCGGGCATCATCAGGTCGCAAAGGACAAGATCGATGTCCAACTTCAGCTTGGCCAGCGCTTCGAACCCATCGGCCGCCATTTCGGTCTCGTAGCCGAGACCCGTGAGAATCGCTTCGAGCAACTCCCGGTTGATCGCCTCGTCGTCGACGACCAGGATCCTGGTCCCATCAGCCATCGATCTCTCCTTCCCCGCAGACGAGTTCTGCAACAGCATCGGCGAACGTTCGTGTATCGATCGGCTTGGTGAGATACGCATCGCAGCCCGCCGCGATCGCTCGTTCTCGATCTCCGTCCATGGCGAGCGACGTCGTGATCAGGATCGGAGTCGATCGGAGTACGGGATCGCCCTTCAGCGCCCGCGTCGCCTGAAGACCATCCATCCCGGGGAGACCGATATCCATCACGATGACGTCCGGAGCCGCAGTACGCGCCGTCACCATCGCCGTCTCCGCCGTGGTCGCCTGCAGAACTTCGAACCCGGCCACCTCCAAGAGGGCGACAGCCAGTTGCATGTTCGCTTCGTTATCCTCGACGACAAGAACCCTACGAGTCATCGGTCCGATCCCCTTCTTCCGTTTCCCGCTGCATCAGTGGAATCGTGAACGTGAACGCGCTCCCTTTCCCTTCTCCTTCGCTCTCCGCCCAGATTCGGCCTCCGTGCAACTCGACCATGCGGCGGGTCAAGGCAAGCCCGAGTCCGGTTCCCTGCTGCGGCTTGGCGTAGCTCGAATCGATCTGCTCGAACTCATCGAAGACTCGCTGCAAGTGCTCCGGCGCGATGCCAATCCCGCTGTCGGAAACACGTATCCGAAGTTCCTCATCCCGCAGCTCGCCGGCAATCTCGACCGTCCCCCCGTCCGCCGTAAACTTCACCGCATTGGAGAGCAGGTTGTATAGAATCTGCTTCAGTTTTCGTTCATCCGCACGAACGGTCGACGCGTTCACATCGTCCGAGAGGGTCGTCTGCAGGTGAATCCGATGTCTCTGTGCGGACTCCTGGACGAAGACCAGACTCTCGAAGAGGGTTCGCGACACATCGACGTCTCCAAGCTGCAGCTCCATCTTCCCCGCCTCCACCTTCGATAGATCGAGGATGTCGTTGATCAACGCCAGGAGATGTCGCCCGGAGTCCAGGATGTTTCCCACGTACCGCTGTTGCCTGTCGTTCAACTCGCCGAACGTCCCGTCTTGGAGAACCTCGGAGAATCCGATCACCGCGTTGAGTGGCGTGCGCAGCTCGTGGCTCATGTTCGCCAGGAATTCGGACTTCGCCTGATTCGCGGCTTCTGCATCTCGCGTCGCTTGCTCGAGCTCCCACGCCGCGTGTTTCCGCTCGGTGATGTCCTCCTTGATCGCGACGAAGTGGGTGATCCCTCCATGCTCGCCGCGAATCGGCGAGATCGACGCCAACTCCCAGTACAGCTCGCCGTCCTTCTTCTTGTTGCAGAATTCGCCCCGCCATTCCCCTCCGGAGAGGATCGTCTCCCACAGTCCCCGATAGAACGACTCGGGCTGATCCCCCGCCTTGAGGAGTCGCGGATTCCTCCCGTAGACCTCCTCTGGGGTGTACCCCGTCGTCTCTGAGAACTTGGGATTGACGTACTCGATCCTCCCGTCGACATCGGTGATCACAACGGAAGCCGGACTCCCTTGAACCGCCTGGGAGAGTTTCCGCAAGCGCGCCTCGGCCGCCTTTTGCTCCGTCAGGTCGGTGATGACATCGCAGATGAGGATCGGGTTTCCGGCCTCGTCACGAATCGCAAAGAAGTTGTCTAGCGTCGGGCGTTCCGTTCCGTCCCGTGACACCAGGCGAAGCTCGCCCTGCCACTGGCCGCGATCGAGCAGGGCGGGGAGGATCTCGTCGCGGATCCTCACCTGCGAGTCCGCGTCGTAGTACTCGCGAAACGCGTGCCGGCTCACCGCCTCGACGTCCGGCTCGCCGATGTACGAAAGGAGGGCCGGATTCGCGTAGACCACCTGCCCGTCGGGGCGCGCCATCCCGATTCCGAGACCGGACGCATCGGCCAGCAGCCGAAATCGCCGCGCGTCGGCCGCGGCGTCTTCGGCCAACGCCTTCGCCCCCTTCAATTCGCGTTCCGTCTCCTTCCGCTCCGTGATGTCCATCGACGTGCCGATGGAGGCGATGATCTCATCTCCAACGCGGACCGGTGCCAGCTGCGTCAGGTACGTGCGCATCGTCCCATCGCTCGTTCGAAGCTCGCTCTCCTGTCGGAGGCTCTCCCCGTTCAGCACGCGGTGCTGCTGTTCGATCCACCGCACGCCAAGCTCTTGGGGAACGTCCACGTCGGCGATGCGCTTCCCAACCACGTCTCCTAAAGAGGCCCTGCTGGCCGGACTCTGCATCGTGTATCGAAGGTCCCTGTCGATGGAGAAGAGATCGATCGGCATGCTTTCGATCAGCGTCCGCAGGTAGGCCTCGTTCTCCCGCAGGGCCGCATCGGCCTTCCTCCGTTCGGTGATGTCGATGGTCATCCCAACGGTCGCCGTCGGCTTCCCCGTCTCGTCGCGCAGAAACCGCGAATGGGACTCGATGTGTCGGACTTCGCCGTCCGGCCGGAGGATTCGATACTCGTGCGTGAGGTCGTTCCGTCGAGAGGCGAGCGCCTCGGCGATGCGAGCCTCGGCGTCGGGAAGATCGTCCGGGTGCACGAGCCTGCGCCACGCGGCGAAGGTCCCCTCGAACTCCTCCTTCGCGATCCCGATCATTTCGTACCATCGATCGTCGTGCTCGACCCGATCGGTGCTCAGGTTGCGTCGAAACATCGCGGCGTTCGCCGCCTCGATCGCAGTGTTCATCGCTTCCGTGCGCTCGGCGACCAGGCGTTCGAGGTTCTCCCGGTGCGCGCGCAGCTCGTCCTCCGCTTGTTTCTGCTCCGTGATGTCGCGGGTAACGCTTCCCATCATCGCCCGGTCGGGCAGTTCGATGCGAAAAGCCCCGACCTGGATCGTTCGGCTTTCGCCGTCCGGACGCTCAATCTCCAGCTCCATGAAGCGCCCATCCCACGGGGGTGTCCCTCCACCGAGCATCGTCTCCGTCGCTTCACGCAGAACACCGAGCAGATGCGCAGCCCTGTTTTCGGACGGCATCGCCTGGTATTGGACCTCCCAGAACGGTTTTCCGCGCGCCTCTGCCGCCGGGATCCCGGTAATCCTCTCTTGCCCGCGATTCCACTCCACGACCACGCCCTCCGAATCAACGAGCACAATCCCGTCGATCGACTGTTCGATGATGCTGCGAAGGCGCTCTTCGGACTCCCGCCGCGCGATCTCCGCGACCCTGGATTCGGTGATATCGGCAATCGTCCCCACGCCGCGCAAGACGTGCCCGTCCTCTGCAAGCTCCATCCGGGCCTGCGTGCGAACCCACTTGACGCCGTCTTCGACCAGGACCCGGTGCTCCAGTCGATACGGTTCGCCTTCTAGCGCGGCCGACCACGCGGCGGCGACGGCCTCCCGATCGTCGGGGTGAACCGCGGCGAGGAACGTCTCGTAGGACGGCGCAAACGACAGCGGATCCTTTTCGAAGATCCGGTAGGTCTCCTCCGACCACACGAGGAGGTCGGCTCCTACATCGAGAACCCAGTGGCCGAGGTGCGCGATCTCCTGGGCTTCTTTCAGCCGGCGTTCGCTTTCGGCGCGCGCAGCTTCGGCCCGCTTCCGCCCGGTGATCCGCTGACCGTAGACGGACACGTACCCTTCGTCGCGGATCGGCGCGAAGGTCAGAAGGTAGACCTCGTCCGGCGTGTCAACCTCTGTGGACTCGCGCTGCCCGGTCGAGAGGACCCGCTGGACGAGTTCGAGACACTCCCCACGCACGCGCCGCTCGTCGCACTCCTCGCGCGCTGCAAGGACCGGGCGCGAGGCGTCGTTCATGTAGAGGACTTCCCCGTCACCGGCGATTCGCATCACCGGGCCCGGGTTCTCGTCCGGGAACCGGGCCATGCTTCGGATCTCGGCCTCCGCCCGCCGCCTCGCAGTGAGGTCTCGCGCCACCCCAAGCAAGAGACGATCGCCGTCAAGCGTCATCGGATTGAGTCGGATTTCCACGGGCCGTCGGCCCCCGTCCTTGCGGCAGAGTTCGTCCTCGACGGTCCGCGCACCTCCCGCCGGCATGCTGTTCCATGCCTCGGCAAACTGCGCTTCGGTTGGCCCGACGGCGCTGAGGTCGAACACAGACATCGACAGGAGTTCCTCGCGCGAAAACCCGGTCAGCAAAGAGGCGGCTCGGTTGACGTCGACCAGTCGGCCGTCGGGTGCAGAGACGAAGATTCCGTCATCGGTCGTCTCGGCCATTGTCCGGTACCGCGTCTCCGAGTCCTGGAGCGACGCATGCGCCGCGATCCGCTGTTCGACGTCCCCCTCGAGCTCACGTTTCGCCCGTTCGAGCTCAAGGACCTTCGCCTCGAGCTTCGCGACCAGCCTCTCGGAGTAGGTCTTCAGGACCTCCGCCTCATCCTGCGCCACCCTCTGAGGATCCCGCGATGGCTCGGCGAGCACCTCCTCGATGATCTTCACGAGTTCGGCCGGCTCCGTCGGCTTGTGAAGGAATCGCACCGCGCCGAGGCTCACGGCGAATTCCGCGTCCTCCGCGTCCGTGTACGTCGAGGTGTAGAAGACGAAGGGGATGCTCTTGAGCTTCTCGTCATGAACCCACTCACGGCAGAGCGTGAACCCGTCCATCACCGGCATCAGTCCGTCGGAGATGACCAGATCCGGCGGGGAGGCCTTCGCCCGCTCAAGCGCTTCCCTACCGTTGCCCGCTTCCTCGACCGACGCGCCGATGGTTGCGAGGATCTCCCGCAGCAGATAGCGATCCTGGACGTTGTCGTCGACGATCAGAATCCGTGGGGCGCCCCGGCTGCGCTCGTTCGCCATCATGCCCCCCACGGGTTGCGGCCGGCAGTCGACACGGCAGGACGACCGCGCACTTTCCTCGAGTTGGGCGAGGCCGTCAACGCCACACCTGGTTGTCCCCCTCGCCGGCGCACATCCATGTTTGGTCCCTCCGTTCGCTGGTCCTCTCGTGCACCGGAGAAAACAGCAAATCATCCTACAAGCAGTTGGGCACCGAATGCAAGACGACAACGCAAAACGCTCTTGCTACCGGTTCGTGCTGTTGACAACCCCCACGCCACGAACTACGGTAGATCCGACGTGTTGATAAGTGCGTGGACGCTCAGGTGATCGATCTCATCCTCACCTACCGCGTTGTCGAAACGGATGCTCTGTCCTGTGCGTCCGAAGGGAGCGCTGCCCATGGGACAGCCGTTGCACAAGAAGGCGTCCATCCCCTGTGATCCCGGTGGAGCGGAGAAGTCACGAGCTCCCTCCTTCGCGAAGAGGCGCCCTCCGAATCCTGCAGCGGCAAGATCGTCGTTCGTCTTGGACCGGGACGGAGAACAATGAGTGCGACACTGCTGTTCGCGCTCCAGATGCTCATCTACTCCGCATGCCCATTCGCGCTGGCGACCCTCCGAAGCAGCGTGCGTGCGACGGCGTTCTATGTCCTCATTGCCATCTACCTGGTCATCGGAGGGTTCTTGGGTGCGGTCTATTCCTTTCCACTCCTCGGGTCGGTCAACATCTCCGGCGGCAATCTGGCCTACGGAGCATTCATGATGACGGCCGTTCTGTTCGTGATCGTCGAGAAGAAGATTCGAGTTCTTCGGAACGTGATCTGGCTCGTGATCGGCGTCAACCTCTTCAAGCTGGCCTTCTTCTCCACGATCTCGTGGGCACTCCGGAACCAGATCGTGCTCAACCCCAACAACACCTCATTCGCCGTCTTCCGGACTTCAGTCTTCTTCGTTCTCCTGGGAGGAGCGCTGATCGTGCTGGAGCTTCTCCTGTTCGTGATCGTCTTCGAGCAGCTCAAGAAGCGAATCACCAACGTCGTTGCGCTGAGCCTTTCCTTTGTGGCCGTCTTTCTCCTTGTGCTTTGCTTCGACGGGATTCTCTTCCCGACGATCGCCTTCGGCTTCTCTCCCCAACTGGTCGACATCGTCATCGGAGGCGTCGGAGGAAAACTCGTCATGGGCTCGGCGTATGCCGTTCCCATACTCCTCTTCCTCGGTCTCTTCAAGCGTAGGCTCGTCGCCTACGCCGCGGATCCCGTGCTGCGTCCGCGCTGGTGGCGCGTGCCGGAGTCGGAACTCCAGGCGGAGCTCCGGGCCAAAGAGGAGGCGCTGCGAGAGAGCGAGCGGGCGCTAACGACGCTAATGAGCAACCTGCCTGGGATGGCGTTCCGATGCCAAATCGACGCGAACTGGACGATGGAGTTCGTCAGCGACGGATGCGAGGCCCTCACCGGCTATCCGGCCGCCGACCTGGTCGAGGGTCAGCGGATCACCTTCGCGCAGATCGTCCACCCCGACGACCGCGAGCGCGCCAGCGAGGAGGTCCAAGCGGCACTCCGCGAGGACAAATCGTTCCAACTCAGCTATCGAATCGTCACGGCGTCGGGCGAGGAGAAGACGGTCTGGGAACTGGGGCGAGGCGTGGTCGCGAACGACAGCTCGGTGATGCTCGAGGGGTTCGTCATGGACGTCACCGAACGCCTTCGCGCGATCGAGGCGCTTCGAGAGAGCGAAGAGCGCCTGCGGACCGCCCAGGAGGCAGGGCGGATCGGGGCGTGGGAATGGGATCTGTCAGCGAATACCTTCCACGTGTCGGACATGTTCGCTCGGATCCACGGGATGCGGAAGAACATCTACTCGCGAGATGAGATGCTCAGGCTCCTTCTCCCGGAGGACGTTGCCATGATCGACGAGGCGTTCCGGCGAACGATGGAGGAGGGCCAACTCTACGACATGGAACACCGGATCATCCGGGAGAACGACGGAGAGATCCGATGGGTGCACGGGCGCGGCGACCTCAGGCGGAACGAGTCCGGAGAACCGATCGCAGTCACCGGCACGTCGATCGACGTGACCGATCGGAAGAAGGCGGAACTCGCGCTCCGCGAGAGCGAGCGAAGCCTGGCCTATGCGCAGCAACTCGCCCACCTCGGCAATTGGGTCTGGGACGTGAAGAGCGGAGAGGTCTCGTGGTCCGACGAGGTCTACCGGATCTTCGGACTCGATCCGGCCACCTTCCGCCCGAATGTCGACTCGGTGATGGAGCGGTTCCATCCGGACGATCGGCGTACCCACGAGACGGTGATGGCCGAGGCGATCGCCCATCGCGAACAATACACGTTCGAGGCACGCATCCTACGCCCGGATGGACACGAACGGATTGTCTTCTCTACGTCGGAAGGGCATCACAACGAGACCGGCGACCTCGTGCGCATCTCGGGGACGGTGCAAGACATCACCGAACGGAAGCAGATCGAGGAGCAGCTGCGGTTCACCCAGTTCGTCGTCGACCGAGCCTCCGTCGCCGCCTACTGGTCGACGCCCGACGGTCGATTCGTCTACGTGAACGACGCCGCCTGTCGATCCCTCGGCTATTCGCGGGAGGAGCTGCTCTCTATGACGGTGCACGACATCGACCCCGCGTTCCCGCCGGAGATCTGGCCCGACCACTGGCGTAGGATCCGCGAGCGCGGCTCATTCGCGATCGAGTCGCGCCACCTGCGAAAGGACGGATCGACCTTTCCCGCCGAGATCACCGTGAACCACGTTCGATTCGGGGGAGAGGAGTTCAACTGCGCCTTCGTCGAGGACATCACCGATCGCAAGGAAGCGGAGATCGCGCTTCGTGAAAGCGAGGCGAAGTACAAAAGGGTCTCGGACAACTCGCCCGCCGTTCTCTACCAGTACTTGATGACTCCGGACAGCCGGTTCTCCTTCCCGTACGTGAGCGACATCGTCGAGGACGTCCTTGGTGTCACCGCCGAAGAGGCCATGAAGAATCCCATGAAGCTTCTCGGCACAATCCACCCCGACGACCGGGAGATGTTCCAACAGGGCATCGAGAGAGCCGCCACAAGCCTCGAGTCCTTCCCACTCGTCTTCCGATGCATCAAAGACGGAGACGTGATCTGGATCGAGGCGCGTGGGATGCCGACGCCGCTCGAGGACGGAGGCATCCTGTGGGACGGATTCCTGATTGACATCACCGAACGCAAGCAGGCCGAGCAACAGCTGCGAGCAAGTGAGGAACTCCTCCGTGAAGCGCAGCAGATCGCCCACATCGCACACTGGACCTTCGATCCGGCAACGGGCATGCCCTGGTGGTCGGAGGAGCTGTACAGGATCTACGGGCGCGACCCGGCCGACGGGCCGCTGCCGTACTCCGAGCACCCCAAGCTTGTCCACCCGGACGATTGGGACTGGTTCGACGCCACCGTTCAGGCCACAGCCAAGAGCGGGGAGCCCTTCGACATCACGCTGCGCATCCTGCGCCCCGACGGGAGTGTTCGCTACATCAACTCCATCTGTCAGCCGATCACAGACGACACGGGGGCCGTGATCGAAATGCGTGGCACGATACAGGACGTCACCGAGCGCGAGCGCGCTGCGAACGCGCTCAAGGCGAGCGAAGGGCAGTTCCGCAGTCTCTACGAGAACTCACCGTTTGGGATCCTTCTTTGCGAGATCCTTCGGGACAAGGACGGCAGAGCCGTCGATTTCATCCATCTCGAGGCGAACGACGCGACAGCGCGGCACACCGGCTTCAAGAAGACAGATCTCGTCGGGAAGAAAGCGTCCGAGCTGGTCGATCCGGAGACTCAGGTCGCTCTGACGGAGAAGTACGACCTGGTTGTCAGAACCGGCCGGCCGATCGACTACATCCAGTACTTCGACGTCTATGAGAAGACCCTGCAGGTAACCGTCTTCCCCCTCGCGGGCGATCGCTTCATCATCAACTTCATCGATGTCACCGAGCAGAACCGGGTGGAAGAGGCCCTCAAGACCAGTGAGAGGCAGTATCGCTTGCTCACAGAAAACTCCCGCGATGTGATCTTCAGGACGAGGATTTCCGACGGCGCATACGAGTACGTCAGCCCATCCACCACAACGGCCTTTGGCTATGATCCTGAGGACTTCTACGAGAACCCGCAGCTACTGCTGGAAATGCTTCAGGAAGGATGGGAGTCCTACTTCCGGGAGAAGTGGTCCGAGATACGTGCCGGGGAGCGCCCTCCAAGCTACGAGTTCCCGATCGTCCACAGGAGCACGGGTGAAACACGATGGATGCTCCAAAGCAATGTCTGGATCACCGACGAGCACGGCGAGCTGGTCGCCCTGCAGGGAAGAGTCTCCGACATCACCCAACGCAAGCACGCCGAATCGACCCTGCAGGACCGGGTCCGGGAACTCGCCGCGCTCCACGACCTTGGGCTGAACATGAGTCGAAGCTTGGCCCTGAGAGACGTCGGGCAGGCGGCCATCGACGGTGCCGTCGCAGCGGTGGAGCCCGACCTGGCATTGCTCTTCCTGCGGGAAGGGCAGGACCTGGTTCTGACAAGCGCCGGCCCGGAGGACTCCGGACTGGAGCACGATGCCCCGCCCGTCCATCGCCTCGGGGAATGCCTCTGCGGATTGGCCGTAGCCGAGGGCGGCGGCGTCTATTCGCTCGACATCCGAGAGGACCCGCGGTGCACGTGGACAGAGTGCAAAGTCGCCGGCGTACGCTCCTTCGCCGCTCTTCCGTTGCAGAGCGGCGATGAGGTGATCGGCGTTCTCGGCCTGGCGTCCACAACGAAGCGCGACTTCGAGGCTCAGCGATCGTTCCTCGAGACCCTGGCCAACGAGACCGCCCGCGGGATCCAGAACGCGTTGCTCTATGAAGAAGTGACAGCCCACGGCGTGGAGCTGGAGCTTCGCGCGGCGGAACGCGAGCTGTTGTACGCGCTCGCCCAACTCACCGAACAGCGATTGTCCGTGCTCGATCTCATGGAGCGTGTCACGAAGCTCCTGGCCGACGCGCTCCGTCCGGACGCGACGATGCTCTACGAGGTCGTGGACGATCGTCTCAAGCTCCGAGCATCCACGCCGCAAGACGATCGAACGGCGCGCCTCGGCAGCGAGGTGAAGCAGTGCGGAGAGTGCCTGTGCGGCCTCGCGGCGAGCGAGGGCAGGGCGCTCTACTCCAGCAACATGGCGGGGGATCCCCGCGTCACGCACGAAGTGTGTGTGGAGGCCGGCATCCGATCGTTCGCCGCGCTGCCACTCGTCATCCGTGGCGCGGTCGTCGGCGTGATCTCACTCGCCTCGCGGTCAGAGCGAGACTTCGAGTCGGAAGCGAGCTTTCTCAAGACGGTGGCCAAGCAGGCGTCGGCCGTGTTGGAGAACACCGAGCTCCGAGAGGCCGCGGAACGGTACACAGAGGAACTCGAAGGGAGGGTGGCCGAGCGAACCTCGGAACTGGCTGCAGCGAAGGACCGTGCCGAGTCCGCCGATCGGCTCAAGTCGGCATTCTTGTCGACGATGTCGCATGAGCTGCGGACACCGCTCAACTCGATCCTCGGGTTCACCGGCATCCTCCTCCAGGGCCTTGCCGGCCCGTTGAGCGCGGAGCAGGAGAAGCAGCTCGGGATGGTCCGCACCAGTGCGGCACACCTTCTGTCGTTGATCAACGACGTACTCGATATCTCGAAGATCGAGGCCGGCGAGATCCGCCCAACCTTCGCGCCCTTTCCGATGTCCGAGGCCGTCGAGGGCGTGGTCGCCTCGTTGACGCCCCAGGCCGATGAACGGGGGCTCGCCCTCGAAACTCGGATCGCCGCCGACGTCGCGATCGTGCATAGCGACCGCCGCCGCGTCGATCAGATCCTCACCAACCTGATCGGGAACGCGATCAAGTTCACGGATGAGGGAGGGATTCGCGTTGAGTGCGAGTCGATCGAAGACCGGATCACCGTCCGCGTGCGCGACACCGGCATCGGGATCCACGCCGAGGATCTCGAGCGGCTGTTCGAGCCGTTCGCGCAGCTGAACAGCGGCTTGGACAGGCCCCACGACGGGACCGGCCTCGGCCTCGCCATCTCGCAGCGATTGGCGAAGCTTCTCGGCGCGACGATCCGAGCCGAGAGCGAGGGCCTGGGAAAAGGGAGCCTTTTCACGTTCGAACTGCCGATCGAGAGGCCGCAGGAGGACGTATGAAACGCACGATCTTGGTGATCGAGGACAACGAACAGAACCTCTACCTGTTCACGTACCTGCTGAAGAAGGCCGGCTACGACATCGTCCAGGCACGAGACGGCGCGGCAGGCGTCGAGGCGGCCATCCGGCGGACACCGGACCTGATCCTCCTCGACATTCAGCTCCCGGAGATGGACGGGTACACCGTCTTCCGAGAACTCCAGGCCCGCCCGGAGTTGCGGGCCGTTCCGGTCGTCGCCGTGACGTCGTACGCGATGCCCGGTGATCGGGAGCGGATGCTGGAGATGGGCTTCTCCGGATACTTCGCGAAGCCGATCGATCCCAATGCATTCCCAGAAGATCTGAAGCCGCTCTTCGATGTGCAAAGGGGCACCGATGCCAGCGAGTGACGCGAGGCAACCGAGGAAGATCCTGATCGCCGACGACAATCCGCAGAATCTCTACCTGTTGCGCGCCATCCTCGAGAGTGCAGGTGCCGTCGTCGAGGAGGCGGCCAACGGCCGTGAGGCGCTCGACCGCGCGAAGGCCTCTCCGCCGGATCTGGTCATCTCCGACGCCCTGATGCCGGAGATGGACGGTTTCACGCTCTGCCACAGCTGGGTGCACGATGAAGGGTTGAAGGGGATTCCGTTCATCTTCTACACGTCGACGTACACGGACCTCGAAGACGAGGACCTGGCCAAGAGCCTCGGCGCGCGCCGATTCCTCCGGAAACCGGTCGAGCCAACCGATCTCCTCCGGATCGTCGAGGACGTGCTGGCCGAGTCGGCGAGCGATGGGCGCGCCGCCACCGGCGCGCCGCCGATGCACGACGAGACGGAGTACCTGAGGGCGTATTCCGAGCGGCTGGTCGAGAAACTCGAGCACAAGACCGAGGAGCTCGTGGAGTCGAGAGACAGCCTGCAGGCGATTCTCAGTTCATCCCCACTCGGGATCACAGTGACCGACCTGGAGGGGCGGATCACCTCGTGCAATCCCGCCACGCTTCGGATCCACGGATTCGACTCGGAAGACGAGATCGTCGGACGTAGCTCGCTGGACTTTATCGTTCCCGAGCAGCATGAGCTCGCGATGCAGCGAATGCAAAGCACGATCGATCGGGGGACCGTCACAAGCGTTCCGTACACGCTGGTCACTCGGGACGGCCGGGAGTTTCCCGGCGAGCTCTCCGCCAGCGTCATCCGCGATGCCCCCGGACAACCGATCGGTTTCGTCGCCATCACTCAAGACATCTCCAAACGCCAGCAGGCGCTCGATCGGCTGAAGAGTGCTCTGCGGGGAGCCGTTGGTGCCTTGGGCGTCATCACCGAGGCGAAGGATCCCTACACCGCCGGGCATCAACGTCGGGTCACTCAGCTCGCGCTGGCAATCGCCGCCGGGCTCGGTCTCGACGCGCCGCGGAAGGATGCACTGCGGTTGGCCGGTCTGATGCACGACATCGGCAAGGTGGCGATCCCCGCGGAGATCCTCGTCAAGCCGACCCAGCTCACGGAGACGGAGTACGCGCTGATTCAGACTCATCCTGAGACGGCATGGAACATCCTGTCTCAGATCGAGTTCGAGGGTTCCGTAGCAACGATCGTCCGCCAGCACCACGAACGAACGGACGGTTCCGGCTACCCCGACGGTCTTCGGGGAGAGGAGATCCTGCTCGAAGCGCGAATCCTCGCCGTGGCCGACACCGTCGAGGCGATGTCCTCCCACCGGCCGTACCGGGCCGCTCTCGGTATCGAGCAAGCCCTTGCCGAGATCAAGGAGGGTGCCGGCGCACGCTACGACGAAGTCGTCGCCGAAGCCTGCATCGCGGTCTTCGAGTCCGGGGGCTTCGCGTTCGAAGAGTAGGCCGACCGCTGCCCGGTGGGAATCTCGGCGAAGACCTCTTCTGTGATCCCCATTACCCATGGAGTTCCGCGTTCTGTGCTACGATTCGGAGCCGCTGGGCGTGGCGGCGGATCGGGAGGCGGTGGCATGATCGGGCAGTCTGTTGGGCGTATCTCAGGGGTTTGCGGGTTGATCATTCTCAGCATTTCGTTCCTCTGCGCGGCGGGCGTCACGCTCCGCGTTTTCGACAACGGCGGCACGTCCGACGACGACCTCGCGAGGGTCTGGATCGACGGACAGAGCCTCGGGGAGATCGCGTACAACCCCGGAGGAACGAACCAGCGAACATGGGATCTCGGGATCCCTTCGGTCGGGACGCACATCCTGATCATCGAATTCACCGAAGACGCCGACGCCACCGACCTGTGCGAAGAGCACGTCGGGACGTTCGGGATCGAGTTCGGCGGTGGCGGCCTCGCTGCTTCGGACGACGGTGGATCCGTCGCCCGCGGTTCGTCCGTCGACATCGACGTGTTGTCGAACGATGTCTACGTCCAAGCCGGATCGACGGCGACCGACAGCATCCCCTGTCCGAGCGAAAGCCCTGCGCCCAGCGGCGGCTGCTCCTGCGGCGATCCACGCACAACCTACCAAACAACGTTCAACGTCTCCGGCGGGGCCCTGACGATCGATCGAATCGTCTCCGCTCCGAGCAAGGGGACGGCGCAGATCGTCGGCGACGTCATTCGCTACACACCGAACCCCGACGGCTGCGGCATCGACACGTTCACCTACGAAGCCGAAGGGCCGAGCGGAAGCTCCGACACAGCGACTGTGACCGTCACGATTTCGTCGCTGCCTCCGACGGCGTTCGGCGACTCCGCCGAAACGCCGGAGGAGACATCGATCTCGATCGACGTCCTCGACAACGATGTCGATTCCGGCGGCGGTACGCTGTCGATCGACTCCGTCGGGATCCCATCGCACGGAACGGCGACCATCGATGGCGATCGAATCCGCTACACGCCCCAGCCCCGTTTCGAGGGGACCGATCGGTTCACCTATGCCGTTCGCGACCTCTGCGGTTCGATCGGATCCGCCATGGTCGAGGTGCGGGTCGTTCACGCCAACCATCCGCCGACGGCCCACGCCGGCGCGTTCTACCGCGGCTTCGCCGGCGAACCGCTCGAGCTGGACGCCAGCTTCAGCCTCGATCCCGACATCGAGGATTCGCTTCAATATCGATGGGATCTGGATGACGATGGACGATTCGAGACCGACTGGCTGAACACGCCGAGAACGTCCGTCACGTACGACCGCCCATTCATCGGCACGCTCCTCGTCGAGGTCCGCGATCTCTACCTCGGGCAACCGACCGGCACGAGCGACCGGGCGACGGCCTCCGTCCGAATCGAGCAGCGCCCACCGGAGCTCCACGGCATCCTGTTCATCGACCTCGATGCCGACGGAGTGCTCGGACCGGGCGAGCCGCCGCTCTCGAAGATCCAGCTCTCCCTCGACGGAGAGATCGTCGCGACGACCGACGAGGAGGGACGTGTGACGTTCGCGAATCTCGATCCGGGCGAGCACACGATCGCGATCACGACGGAGGGCAAAGCTCTCCTTGCTCTGCAGGGATTCGGGGTCGACGCATCGGCGCGGACTCTCGACGTCCAGCCGGGCGATCCGGCCATCGCTCCGTTCCCGGTCCGCCCGGTCGTCGGATCGCTCGTCGGTTTCGTCTTCGTCGACACCGACGGGTCGGGCGAGCAAGAGCAGGGAGAGCCTGCCGTTCCCGGTCTGACCGTCTCCCTCGGTGAGGGGCTCGAACGGGTGACGAACGACGACGGCCAGTTCCTGTTCATGAACGTCCCCGCCGGAGAGTACCTGCTGAGCATCGAAGGGGAGCGACACCGTTGGGAAGGGACGATCCGAATCGTTCCTGGCGAGGCAACCGAGCTAATCGTCATCTGGCCGGCGCCGGACTCCGGCTTCCTCGACGTCAAGATCCAGCTGAGCGATCCGGGGGGTGAGTGACGTGTCCCTGCGCAAGTGCCTACCGATCGTCGTCGCTCTGTTCGCGATTCTCTGTGCTACGGCGTCCGGCCAAGTTGCCGGCCCGTCGCAGATGGATCAGTGCGCCCAGGACACGGTGACGATCACCGTCGCCAACACCAGCGAGACCGAGTCGGCATGCGATATTGTCGTCACCGCAACGCTCCCCGAGCCCGGATTCACGTTCGTCGACGACGAAGCGTTCGTCACCCTTCACTCCTCGCCGGACCCGATCGCCGCCGATCCGGTTGACAGCGCGTGGGACATCGATGCGATCGTCGGAAGCGATTACGAGCTTCCGCCGGGCGAAGAGCTGACCGTGACGTTTGTCATCGCAACCGACTGCACCGCCGAGTCGGGGAACATCGAAATCCAGATCGATTACGCCGATTGTGGAACCGCGCAGCCGTACCAGGAGTTCGACTCGCTCTCGATCGAAATCCGCCCCGGGGCGCTGATCGTCAGCAAGACGCCATCGGTGCAGGACGCGCGTGTCGGCGATGAGGTGACCTGGACGATCACCGTCGAGTCGACCGGCCTTGGGACCGTATCGAACGTCGTGCTGAGCGACGTCCTCGGGCCGGGCCTCGCCTACATCTCCGACACCGGCGGCGGATCGAACGTCGGCCAGACGACGACGTGGGACCTCGGCGACATCGCCGAAGGGGCTTCAGTCTCCGTCGACCTAACCGCCGAGGTAATCTCCTGCTCCGGTCTCTATAATGACGCCGATGCGTCGTGGGGCTGCGCCAGCCCGCAAAGCACCTGCTTCGACACGGCGGTGAACGCAGGGACGGCAACCGCGTCGCTCAACCTGATCGTCGACGATCCGGATCTGGTCTTCATCGCCCCCGAGATCGTCGTTCCCTATTGCTCCAGCAGCACCCAGGTCGTCATCCCGATCACGAATGAAGGCGATGGAGCCGCGAGGAACGTCGAGCTTTGTGTCGATCTCCCGAACCTGAGCGTCACGAACGTGCAGGGAGGCGCGTCGTTCGACGGGGGCTGTTTTCAGATCCCGGATATCCCGCCGGTCTCCGAGGAACCAGCGAACGTCTTCAACTTGACGTTCGACGTCGTCTATGCCGGAGACTGGTGCACCGGCGGACCGAGCGGCACGGATATCTTCGAGCTAACGTATACGAACGACTGCGACATCCCCTTCGTCGCCTATCCGCAGTTCTCGACGATCTCGTCGGGAGCCGGTCCCGCACTCGCCGTCACCAAGACCGGACCCGACGCTCTTCGCCTCGGCGAGACCGGTGACTACAACATCACCGTCGACTACGCCGGCGACCTCTCCTGCTACGGGGGCGCGCCGGATCCGGTTGACATCGTCGATACCTATCCCGAAGGCTTCACGGTCATCGAACCGGCGGGCGGAACGGTCGACGGAGGGGCACGAACGATCACGTGGTCGAATACCACCCTGCCGTTCGACGAGACGATCCAGCTCCAGGCTCCGACCGACTGCGGCTATTGCGCCCAACCCGGCGGAGGGAGCCACGAGAACGAAGTCAGCGTCACCACAACCGACTGCTGTGGGTGCACACTCACCGGGGAGGCCTCCGCTGTGACGGCCATCCACTGCGAAGGATTCGGAGGGACCGAGTACTTCAGCTCGAGCATGAGTGTCGACCGCACGACGACGGTTCGCTGCTCCGAGGACTATGCCGCAACGGTCACGCACACCTACACTTTCATCGACGATCCGGCGCTCGACGACTTCCTCCTGAACGAGTTCACCTATTTCGTCGACCTGGGAGCCGAGTGGGCCTACAGCCCCGGGACCGCCTCGGTAACCGGCGCGACGATCGACACGGTGACCACGCCGGGATCGCGCTTGGAAATCCGGCTGGCGGATGCCACGACAGTCCGTGGTCCGAAGACAATCGTGTACGAATACACGCTCATCGCCCAAGACCTCGGTTTCGCGAGCTGCCAGGCGACGGTCTACTCGATCGATGCCGGCGTCGAGATCGATCCGGGCGCGACAGCCATCGGCTTCTGCGGCACGATGTACGCAGACCCACCGTCGGAGACCGTCACCGCAGAACCTCCGTCGATGAGCGTCACGATCGGCGACATTCCGACGATTCAGGAGTACTGCGCGACATACGATGTGACGATCACGCTCAGACGGACATCGGAACTCGCCAAGCCCTACGACGCCCGGGTGGTGCTTACGAACAACGGCGGGTCGATTCTCGACATGAGCCAGGCGACCTGTGGCGGAACGGTCAGCCCGACAGATGGGACGACCTGCACTGCGCCGATCGAGGGAGCGAACTCGTATGAGTGGCGGTTCGCCGACCTCTTCGATGCGGACACCGACGTCGCCACGATCACCTTCCCGATCACCGTCCCCTGCAGTGGGCCTTTGGCCGATCTCTCGGTTGTGGCGACATTCGACGACCTCTGCCATGACGATACCTCGTACGATGACACCTGCTCGACGTCCGGCTCGGACGAGGCGTCCCTCTCCCTGTCGTCCGACGTGTACACGCGGAAATCACCCGAGATCCTCTATGCGACCACGAAGTACGTCGAATGGTCGATCGTCGTCCAGAACACCGGGAACGGAACGGCGTACAACGTCTGGGTCGATGACGTTCTCGGCAGCGGGCTGATCTTCGATGAGGGCAACACCGATCCGGTCGGCGCAACCGTGTCAGCGAATCTTGACCACACCGGCACGTCGATCAACGGCGCCAGCTTCCTGTTCGACGAAGTGGCGTCGGGCGAGCTGAAGACGATCACCTTTGCCGCGGAACTCGTCGATTGTGACAACCTGACGAACGATATCGCCGTCTCGTGGGGCTGTGGTGGTTCCGACTGCCAGCCGCCCCGGACCGATAGCTCCTCGGTCGTCATCCCGCCGGTGAACCTGGTCGCCACGTCGTACGCACCGACACCGCTCGACGTCTGTACGACCTCCTGGGCTGAGCTCACCGTCAAGAATGCGGGCGTCGGAACGGTCTACAACGTCACCGCCAACGTGACGCTCCCGGCCGGCCTCGAGTACACCGGGAACCCGGAGTATCGAACCTACGTCTTCGGCGAGACCCCCGGCAGTTTCCTTCCGACGGTCGACCCGACCGGTGTCCCTGGCCCAAGCCTCGTTTGGACGTCGGAGCAGATCGGCGACCTTGCATCGGTCGACCCCAATGTCGTCGTCGAAATCCGGTTCGACGTGGCCGTCGGATGCGACTTCCCTGGCGGAGACCTCCTCTTCCAGTCCGGCTACGAAAGCCCCTGTGGAGAGCCGTACGACTCGAACGTCGGGTCGTTCTCGATAGCGGCACGGGTCCCGGACGTCTCCGTCGAGATGGTTCAGGCCCCCGATGACGCAATCCCGTGTGGAGCGAGTGCCACATGGACGATCACCGTCAGGAACGACGGCCCGGTCTCCGCCCCCTACATCCGCATCGTCAGTACGCTCGATGCCGGGTGGGCCTACGTGTCGTCGACCGGCGGCGGAAGCAACGTCGGCCAGATCACGACGTGGGAGATCGTCGACCTTGGGCCGAGCGCTTCGACCGCGTTCACGATCACCGCCGACTCGGCGGCGGCCGGCGCCGGCACGTGCGACGACTTGAACCACCAAATGGAGGCCTTCTGGGCCTGCGATGAGACCGACACGCAGTGCCTCTCGTCGGCGACCGACACGGCTTTCGTCGCCGCCGCGCGAACGCCGCCGGTCACCGTTGGGACGACCCTCGCTCCGGATTCGGTCGAGGTCTGCACCGACAGCACCACGTTCACCCTGACCATCGCCAATGGGAGCGCGACCGCCCCCGCGAGCTACATCGACGCCCGCGTCACCCTCCCGGCCGGTCTGTCGTACGTTCTGGGGACAACGGAGATCGACTGCGGATCCGGCTACGTCCCGAGCCCCGACCCTGCGATCGACGGCCAGCAGCTGACCTGGTACGACACCGCGGTCGACGGGGGAGCGGACGACGCCTGTGCGACGATCGCCGCCGGCGGACAAATCCAGATCCGGTTCGACGTTGCGTCGTCGTGCTACTTCACCGCCGGGAGCGCCAACTCGCGGATCTTCTACTACGACTGTTGCGGCGTGACCCAAGCACAGCAGAGCCGGAACGACACGATCGGGAGCGATCAGCCAAACCTGACGATCACGAAGACGACCGTCGACGAACCGACGTGCAGTGAAACCGCAACTTGGACGATCGAGGTGATGAACACGAGCGCCGACGGGATCGCCGAGGTCATCCGGATCGAGGACTTCCTCGGCGCGAACCTGAGCTTCGTCTCGGCGACCGGCGGCGCCATCGCGCTGAGCGGCGGCCAGATCCTCTACCCGACGCCCCCGGCGTACGGCGCTGCGTACGGCTGGGAGCTCGGACCGCTCGGTCCCGGCGCGTCGACGTCGGTCACCCTCACCGCGGAGCTCGCCGCGCCGGCCGACTGCACCGACGCTCTGCGGACGAACACGGCCGTCGTCACCTGGGCGTGCGGCACGCCCGACGGGGATCCGACGACCGCCGACTACGACTGCGAGAGCAACGAATGGGACGACGCGTCGGATCGCGTCGCGATGCCGAATCTGGAGGTCGATCCGTCCGACATCACGCCGGTCTTCGGCTGCTCTGGAGATGGGATCGATCCGGGTGCGCAAATCGAGATCGTCGTGCGGAACACTGGCGACCGTCAGATCGTCAACGACTTCACGATCTCCGTGACCGAGACGACGACCGGGTACTCCGTGACCGATACGTTCACGAACCTCGGCGGATCGCTCCCGCTCGCCGCCGGTGGGTCTGACATGCTCACCTTCCCCTGGGCGGTCGCCTGCTCAAGTTGTAGCTACACGATCAACGTCACGCTCGACACGCTCGATGACGTCTGCGAGTGCGACGAAACCGACAATGCCGCGATCCTCAGCGAGACGATCACGCTCCCCGACCTGACCGTCGATTCCGCCGATCTCGCCGTCATCTGCGCCGGCGACGGGCAGATTCGGGTCCAGGGACCCGTCACGCTGCGGAACGACGGCTGCGGCGATCCGGTCACCGACGACCTTCGGCTTCGCGTCAGCCTCTACGACGACGCCGTCTGCGGGGGAACGGAACTCGACGCCTTCACCCTGACGTGGACTGGCGTCGATCTTGCCTCCGGCGGGGGAACCCTGGAACGCACGATCGATGAGCTGCGGCCGCTCGACGTCTGCGCCGTCACGCAGGTATCGGTCCTGATCGTGGTCGACGACAACGACCAGATCTGCGAATGCAGCGGCGACAACAACGATCTCTGTGTTGGGCCGTTCGCGCTTGCCCTTCCAGATCTCGCGATCACCGATACGACCGTGAACGTACCAAACGCCTGCGACGTGGGATCGATCGACGTCACGATCGAGAACACCGGCTCCGGAGCCGCTCCGGCAGGGATCGTCGTTCGGATCACAGGGGACGCCACGGGAGAGGCGACGACGCCGGGCCTCAGTGCCGGCGCGAGCACCGTGGTCACGGTCCCGTTCGATGCGCCGATTGACTGCGGCCCACAGTCGATCACCGTGACCGTCGATCCGGACGATGTGCTCTGCGAGTGCAGCGACGGATCGAACACGACCGACGTCGGCTTCACCGTCTCCGATCCCGACCTCGTGATCGGCGACCTCGTGGCCGCCTGTCAGCCGGACGGGACGATCCGCGTCACCGCGACCGTATCCAACGACGGAGATGAGATTTCCGGGAACGTGACGCTTCGCGTTCTCCTCGACGGCAGTCCGATCGACACGTCGGTGATCAGTCTCGATCCGACGGAGAGCCTGCCGATCGACCTGACCACCGACCCGGTGGAGTGCGGCGTCGAGCACACCATTCGGGTCGACGTCGATGCCGACGACGAGGTCTGCGAGTGCGACGAGACGAACAACAGTCAGGAGGCGGCCGCGACCTGCCCCTGCCCCGCGTTGTCGGTCGACAAGATCATCACCGACATCCTGCGCGACGGGTCGAGTATCGGGACAACCGGGCCGATCGAGCCGGGGGATGTCGTCTTCTACCGCTACACGATCACCAATGTCGCGGCGGGCACGGCGTTCAACGTGGACTTCACCGACGTGCTCCCGACGGGACTGGTCACTGAAACCGACGCTCCCGGAGATGCCGGCAGCTATGTTGTCAGTGACCCCGTTGCATCCGGGAGCTTGAGCCTTGCGGACGGCGTCGGGACGTTCACTACATCGATCGGCGTCACCATCGCCGGCGGTGAAACACTGGTCGCGGACTACACCGTCATCGCCACTTCGGACATCGAACAGGGAACCGACCTGATCAACGTCGCCGCGACCACGGGAGAGACCGCCGATGGAACACCGATCCCTGGCGAGAATCCGGGACTCGGGGATACGTCCGACGGCGACAGCGAGGATCCCGACGCGGACGACACCGGGATCACGGTGCTCGGAACGGCTGTGCCGGCACTGTCGGTCGACAAGACGATCACCGACATCGTCCGGCCGGGCGTCGGAAGCCTCGGGATCGCCGGCCCGGTCGAGCCGGGCGACATCGTCTTCTACCGATTCGTGATCACCAATGTGGGCGACGGGACGGCCTACGGTGTCGAGTTCACCGACACCCTGCCAACAGGCCTTGTGGTCGAAACGGATGCGCCGGGCGACTCCGGAAGCTTCAGCGTCAGCGATCCCGCCGCGTCCGGAAGCTTGAACCTCACCGATGGCGCCGGCGCGTTCACGACGTCGATCGATGCAACGATCGATGGAGGAGAGACGCTGACCGCGGACTTCGCTGCGCTCGTGACCAGCGGGATCATCCAGGGTGTCGACCTCGTCAACACCGCCGAGGCGACGGGCGTCGACGGCTTCGGAACCGAGATCCCTGACGAGAACCCCGCGGCCGGTGACACGTCCGACGGAGACGCCGAGGACCCGGACGCCGACGACACGGGGATCGCCGTCATCCCGACCGAGGAGCCGGCGCTCTCGGTCGACAAGATCATCACCGACATCCAGCGCCGGGGATCGAGCATCGGCCCTGACGGTCCAGTCGAGCCGGGGGACGTCGTCTTCTATCGGTACACGATCCGAAACGTCGGCCTCGGCACTGCCTATGGAGTCAACTTCACCGACATGCTGCCGACCGGCCTCGTCACGGAGGCGGATGCGCCGGGAGACGCGGGCAGCTGGACTGTCGATGACCCGACGGCAAGTGGAAGTCTCGGAGTCCCGGACAACGTCGGAGTCTTCACCACATCCATCAGTGCGACCATCGCAGGGGGAGGCGAGCTCATCGCCGACTACAGTGTGCACGTCACCAGCGACATCGAGCAAGGCACAGACCTGATCAACATCGCCGCGGCGACCGGCGTCGATGGCGCCGGGAATCCAATCCCCGAGGAGAACGCCGACGTTGGCGATACGTCGGATGATGACGAAGAGGATCCGGATGCTGACGATACGGGCATCACCGTCGTCGCCCCGGTCGTCCCAGCGCTGACGATCGACAAGCGAGTGATCGACGTCCTCCGCAACGGTACGTCGATCGGCGTGGTCGACCCGGTCCTTTACGGCGACGTCATCGTCTATCGGACGACGATCCGAAACGTCGGACTCGGAACCGCCTATGACGTCGAGTTCAACGACACACTCCCGACCGGTCTCGCCATCGAGACCGGCGAGGCCCCCGGCGCCGGGAGCTACGAGGTGACGAGCCCTTCAGCCTCCGGGAGCCTCGCGCTGAGCGACGGCGCCTCCACCTTCACGACATCGATCGACGCGACGATCGACGGCGGGGAGACGCTGACAGCGACGTACGCGGCGATCGTCACGCCCGCCGCGCCACCAGCTTTCGATCTGGTCAACACGGCCGAGACGGCCGGAGAGGACGGAGCGGGAACGGAGATCCCTGACGAGAACGCCGATGTCGGAGATACATCGGACGACGACGAGGAAGATCCTGATGCAGACGATACGGGGATTGCCTCCGTCCGCGTCGGTGCTCCGGCACTCGTCACCCGAAAGACAGTCGCGTCGATCCGACGCCAAGGAATCGCGGTGGACGGGGATGTCGTCGAACCGGGGGATATCGTCACCTACGAGGTCGGCGTGACCAATGTCGGTGACGGACCCGCGTTCCGTATCGACCTGTTCGACGAACTCCCCGCCGGCTTTCTCTACGACGGCGGCACCGAGGCGACCTGGCCATCGGGAGCCTCGACTGCAGACCCGCTCGGCGCTCCGGGCCCACTCCTGACGTGGCTTCTCGAAGCGAACCTCAAGGCGGACGAGGAGCTGGTCCTCCGATTCGAGGCGCTCGTGACCAGCGATATCGTGCAAGGGACGACGTACACGAACACCGTCACCGCAACCGGCGAAGATGGGGCCGGTGAAGAGATTCCGCCGGACAACAGCGAGGCCGTGCCAGACGACAACGATCCAGACGACACGAGCGACGTCAGTCTGATCGGGGCCGTCCCGGCCCTCGTCACCGACAAGAGCATCCTGAGCATCTCCCGAGACGGCCGCTCGCTCGGCGCCGTCGAGACGATCGAAGCGGGCGACGTCATCACGTATGCGCTTCGGATCACCAACGTCGGACTCGGTACGGCCTACGATGTCGATGTCCGCGACTTCCTTCCGACGGCATTCGAGTACGTCGACGGGACGACCGAGGCCGATTGGCCGTTCAGGCTCGGGACCTACTCGAACGACCCGACCGGTACGCCGGGGCCGTCTCTCACCTGGGATACGGATGCGATCCTCGAGACCGACGACTCGATCGTCCTCACGTTCGATGCGCTCGTCGCGGAGGCGGTCGCCGCCGGAGAACGGTACACGAACGAGCTCTACGCCACGGGGCGTGACGGTGCCAACGAGGAGATCCCAGCAAACAACGCGGACGACGTCATCGAAGACGATGATCCGGACGACCGCGACACGGTGACCGTGATCGCCATCGTCGAAGCGCCAGCGCTTGTGACATCGAAGCGGGTCACCGACCTTCTCCGCGACGGGGCCTCGACGTCCGACCGGGTGATCGAAGAGGGAGACGTCGTCCGATTCGAGTTGACCGTTCGGAACGTCGGTCCGGCGACGGCCTACCACGTTGGGATCGACGATCGACTCCCGGTCGAGTTCGAGTATGTCTCCGGTTCGACACGGGCCGCCTGGCCGCGCGGATCGGCGTCGAGTGACCCATCACCGGGAGGCGAGGGTCTTGTCTGGAGGCTCGACGCGACGCTGACCTCCGGCGATCTGCTGGTCCTCAGCTTCGATGCCCGGGCCAGCGGTCCGCTCTACGACGGGACCCTCTACACCAATCGGATGCATGCCTTCGGGGAGGACGCCGCCGGCGAGCCGATCCCGGAGGATCAACGCGAGATCGTCCCGAGCGACACCGACCCGGATGACGCAAGTGATGTCAGCCTGACCGCCCGCTCTGCGTTCATCGAGGGGGAAGGCGGCCTGATCGCCGTCCCGATCCTCAGGAAACGCGCCGAGGTCCTCGGCGAAGCGACCTGCACCGGGTGGATCGCGTCGGTCGATCGGATCTGGTATCAGACGGACATCGCGATGTTCGCTGCCACCGAGCTCGAATCGCTCGAAGACGCCCCCAGCGATTGGGCGCTCCTCTCGGAGACGCTCCTCCCCTCCTGGCTCCGAACGGTTCAGGCACAGGGCGCGTTCTACGCTCGAGACAACCTCCTCCAAGCCGATGTCCTGTCGTCGATCGGCGTCCGACTCACCGATGGTCCGCGAATCGAACGACGCGCGGCGGAGCGGGGAATCACCCGAGAAGACGCGTTGACGGAGCGGCTCGACATGCTCGCCGAGTGGGCCGGCCTCGAGCCGGAGGACCGCCCGAGCAACGAGCGGTGGATCTTCCTCGAGTTCGCCGAGGGGGAGCCCCGCTATGTGACCTCGAACGACACGATCCTCGGTCCGGCCGGCGACTGGACGATCGTCGACGAGCGGATCGTCGGCAGCGCCCTCGGGATGGGGCTGTTGAAGCAAGCGACCGCGGCCGAGGATCTCCTCGCGAGCGAGTCGGCCATCGATCGCTACCTCGGCTCGGTCCTCGTCGAAGCGATGGCGAATAAGGTCCTCGCCCTCGACGATTCGCTCACCGTCCGTGAGGCGGGCGTGGCCCCGTTCATCCCGCACGTCCACCGCTGGATCGATGGACAGGCGAGTCTCGAGACCGAGGATGCCGAGACCGATCTGTTCGATCAGTTTTCGCTCCTCTGGGGGCTCTCGCAGTCCCTCGAGTTCGCCGAAGGGCTCCCGCCGGCTTGGAGTGAAGACGAATCGGAGATCCAGACCGTTCTGCTTGAGACGGGTCTTAGGCTCCTCGGCGAGGTCCTCGCCGCTGTCGAAGACCGACACGTTGCTCCGACCGGCGAGCTGATCGACCGTTCGGACGAGACAGGCCGACCGGCATCGACGGTCGACCTCGGGCTCCTGCTCGTCGCACTCGACGCGGCGCGCGGGGTTGCCAGCGACCACCAGAGCGCCATCGATCGCCTGTTCGCCGTCGCAGTCGATCAGCTCGTGGGCAGGCAGGCGGACGAAGGACGCTTCGCAACGTCGACGGACGGACCACTCGGCCACCAGGACCTAGCAACGCAGCTCGCCGGGATCCGCGGCCTCCTGATTGCCCATGGATGGACAGACGATGAGCGGCACGCCGATCGGGCGCATGACGTATTCGATGGTCTGGACGAGTCCCTTTGGGAGGAGCGCGGCGGGATCGGCCTCTACGCAAGCGCGCGGTTCGGCGATGCACGCTCCTACTGCTACACGCCCCTCGAGATCGGCCTCGCCGTCGGCGCCCTCCGCGAGTTGGCGAACATCTCTTCACCCGACCGACGCACACGGATCCTCGATCGACTGAGCCGGTTCGTCCGAGCCATCGTCGACGAGGCTGCTCTTCAGCTCTCCAACACCCATCCGATCGACGCGCGATTCACCACAGCCCACGAAGGGATCGCGCCCATCGACGGAGGCGTGGAACGGCTCGCCCCTGTCCTCCAGCAACGACTCTGCCTTGAGGACGCGATGTCCGACGAGCCATGCGCCGGCTGGCACGCGCTACCGCACGATCCGTGGTACCAGACGGACATCGCGATGTACGCGGCCTACACGATCCAGGATCGGATCCCCGCGCTTGAGGACTACGCCGATGCCAATCTGGTCGCGGTCGACATCCATTCGCGGCTCGGCGTGCCGTTCCGTGCGATCCCCTCGCTCCAGGCGTCACTCGACAATCTTCCCAATCTCGAACCGATCGCACTCCCCTATGCGTCGGGAAGCCCGCGCCTCCCGAACGCTCCGGAACTCGCCTGGGACGAAGCGACGTTCGATGATCGGATCGTCGCCTCGGCCCTCGGAATGACCCTCCTCCGCGAAGCACAAGAGGTCCTCCAGTCCCTCGACGCTCCCAACGACGATCCGGATCGCGAGGTGGAAATCTCGATCCTCGCCGCGTCGATCCTCGAGAAGCTCCGTGCGCTCAGCGACATCCGGATCGAGAAATCGGACGGAGCCTACATCCCGCACGCTTCGCGCTGGGTCGGGACAGATGACCGCCTGACAGTCATCGACGAGACTTGCTCGCTCTTCGATCAGGCCGCACTCCTCTGGGGCCTGAACGAGGCGCATGGGCTCTTGGCCGACTCGAGAGCCGCTTCACTGATCGGTCCGTCCCCCGGAGATCAGCTGGCGTACGACCTCCTCGTCACGGTCCTGTCGACACTCGAAACAGCTCTCCTTGATTCGGACGCTCGGACCCTCGTCGATTCGGCGGCCCCGACCGACGAGGCTTGGACTCGCAGTCGGACCGTCTCGACAGTGAATCTCGGCCTGACCGCCTCCGCACTCGGACATGTCATCGAGGCCTTCGGCACCACGTCGCCGATCGGCGAGCGGGCGTACGCGCTGCTCGATCGGATCGTCGGGTTCGTCGAGACCGATCTCTGGCGGAGCGTCGGCGAGTACATCGAGGCCGTCGACCTCGACGAGGATCCGGGAATCGCCGCATGCGAAACGGAGACGCTCGCCGGACAGCTCGGGGCGCTTCGCGTCCTCGTCGCCGCCGAACGCCATCTCGGAGGATCTGCAGCGTGCGTCGCCGACGCAGTCCGCTCGATCGATGCCCGCTTCTGGGATCCGGATCTCCGCGTCTACTGGAGCGAGCCGGAGCGGATCGAAGGGTGCATCACGCCCCTCGACCTTGGACTGTCGATCGACACCATCGACCGGGCCGCCAACCACCTCACACCGACAGAGGCCGTCACGATCCGCGACCGCCTCCTCCGCCATGCCGACCGGATCTTGGACGGCGCCGCGATGCAGATCCCGTCCGAACTCAGGGATGACGTGAGATTCGCGCCGGTCTTCGATCGGCAGATCTGTCTCCGCCCGATCGGGCTCGTCGGGGAGACCGGCTGGGCACAGGCCGGTGACCTCGTCCGATACACGGTGACCGCTGAGAATGCGACCGATGAAACGTTCATCGATCTCCTCCTCGAGGACACGCTCCCGGAGGGCGTCACGCTGATCTCGACCGACCCGGTCGGCCCGGCTGAGAACGGGACAGTCGCTTGGGCGTTCGAGTCGCTCGTACCGGAGGAAAAGCGGATCTGGCAGCTCCTCGTCCGCGTCGACGAGACTGCCGCGCTCGGCGATGAGCTCCTGAACTGCGCCGTCTTGACCTACTCCGATCTCGAAGGGGAAATCCAACCGCCGCGTGAAGCCTGCGCCGCGGCGGAGATCCGAACGCTCGACGACGGGCTCCAGGGTCTTCTTCGTGACGCTCCGGTCTGGTATGTGACAGACGAGGCAATGCATCTCTCTGCCGTGATCGAGAGTCTCGCCTGCCGCGAGGCGGGCGACTGGGATCGCACGACAGCAGCGCACGGGCTGGCGACGAGCAATCTCGGAACCCTCCTCGGAAGCTCGGCACTCGGCGTACCGCTCGACGCCGCTCCGCGATTGATGACGACCGGTACTCGCGATGATACGCTCGCCACGATCCTCGAAGCGTTCGCCGCGCGTGCCGGGCTCCCCGGCGTGCCGAGCCTCGGGACACCGATCTTCCTCCCCTACGAAGCGGGCGTCCCGCTCTTCGAGGACAGAATGGGATTCACCGATCGGAGCGATCTGATCACACCCGCCGCGCTCGGCTGGACCCTCGCCGAGGAGACCCGCTTCCTCGCCGCGTGCCCGGGCGAGCCATCCGGCCTCGCCGCGTACCTGAGAAGTCTGACCACCTACGTCGTCGAGAACCAAGTCGAATGGCTCTCTACCATCCTCCTCTCGGGAGGCGAAGCCCATCTCCCGCATGGCATACAGGCGACGATCGTCGAGGAGAACGTGGTCTACGGCGTCAGCGACCCCCGAAGCCTCGTCTACGATCAAGCTTCGCTCCTCCTCGGCCTTCTTCGCGTCGTCGAGGCGGAGGGGCTGGACCGCCGGACACGCCTCCTCGCCCAGCAACTCGCATCGACCGTCTTCGAACGACTCGCGCTCCACTGGGTCGACGGGTCGGACATCCCGACCGACATCCTCTTCGGTGACGTCGAATCGGGAACCGCCGATTGGGCAGATCTCGCTGTCGTCGCCCGTGCGCTCGACGCGTCGGTCGACATTCTGTCTCGGCATCGAGGTGAGGTCGAAACGCGACTCGCCGGTCTCGCCCGTGCTACGCTCGATCGAGGCCGTATCGCGCAGCCGACCGGCGAAGCCGGTCGATTGACTGTCCTTCTGATCGCGTCTCGCTCGCTCGACGACGCGGACTTCCGAAGTGCGTTCCTCGAGAGTTGGTCGATCTTCAAGCGAATCGAGTACAGCGACGTGGGCCCCGGCCTCCGATCCCGGCAGGACTGGTCGCAGACGCCGGGCGAACTGGCAACGCGGTTGGCTCTTCTGAACGAGATCGCCAGGACGATCCCGGAGGAGCGGGTCGCCGCTCTGCGCGCTGCAACGCTGCACCTCGATCGCGACATCGTTGCCGCGCGCGTTCAGCTCGTCGCCCCGCAGGGCGTCTGGTCGGTCCACTCGCGAGCTGCGTGCTTCGGGTTCGCCCCGGTCTTCGTGCACTTGAGAGGAGCGCTCCCCGAACTCCCGTAGCGCGGCGTAATCCGTATCACAGACCAACGTCCCTTCGCTGCGAGGATCGCTTCCGCTGTTCCACCGGCTCGATCCGTCAGAATCCGATCGAGCCCCTATGAAACGAATCGGACACTACGCCGCGATCGCGACGCTCTGTGCCCTATGTCTCCTCTGCCGAGCCGCGACAGCACAGGAATCCCTGCTCTCGTTCAGCGGTTGCCTCGAGACGACGATCCTTTGGACACAGACATCATCCGTGACGGTCGAGACGATCTCGCTCAACTCCGCGGTCGGTCTCGGGGATTGGCTCGCCTCGGTCGACGCGCGGTTCACCGACTCGGAGTTCGACACGCTCAGCTTCTTCGCCGCCGGCCTGCTCGGGAACATCCAGCTGAACACATCGGTCGCGTTCAATCCTTCGACCCTCGCATTCGTTTCCTGGCAATCCGGCGCCTCCTTCAGTCTGCTCGACGTCGCGATCTCCGATGTCCTCTACATCACGTCTCCCGAGACGTCGTCCTACAACCTCCTCTCCCTCTCGGGGACGGTGGAAGACATCGCGCTCCAAGGGACATTCAAGGCCGGCATCTGCCCGTTGAGCTTCCTCGAAGCCCGGGTCTGCGTCAGCTGGCTTCGTGCTTGGTGCGACACCGTCCTGCAGGCGTGCGTCCAGGTGAGCGACGCCGGGTTCAACTCCTTCACGATAACGATGACGGGGTTCTCCCTGTTCAGCGACTTCCTCGGCGTCGAAGGGATCTTTGATGCAGCCTTCTCGTACACCACCGAGGGGAAGACGTTCTCTCCGACCCTGCGCCTCCAGCCCGACTGGGAGGTCTGCATCGATGTCGAGGTTCTCGGAGAGATCACCTTCTCCAGCTCGCTCTTCCGGCTCGATTCGGCGATGGTCTACGGGCTCGTCATCGAGTGCGAATGGGATGACGGAACGTTCTTCACGTTCGGCCAGTCTTTCACCGAAGAGAAGAACAGCACCATCACCGGCAAGGCGGACTACGGAGGCATCTTCCTCGTTCGGGGTCCGCTCCGCGCCTGCTGCGACGACAACAGTTCGTTCGAGATCGCGGCCTACTTCCGTGATGCGTCTCCGTCACCCGGTGCGCCATTCGGCTTTGGACTCCTCGTCGCGTCGATCGATTTCCGTCTGATCCGCTCGTTCGGCTTCACGATCGACGCCGAGTATCCGACCGACGGCGAAGGTTGGATGATCGCCACGACCCTTCGCGTCTTCTGGTAGGCGAGTCGTCTCCGCTAGGGAATCAACCCCCAGCCGGTCTGCACATCGTGCCCGGGCGCTCCGAGATCGATCGCTTCGGCTGTGAGTGTCGCGATCAGCGCGGCAACGCTTAGGCTCGGGTCGGAAGCGATGTGAAACGCCGCCACGCCGGCGACGTGGGGAGCGGCAAACGACGTCCCGGATCCGGTCCTCAGCGTCCCTCCGGGAATCAACGAGAGCACATCGACGCCGCGGCTGACCAAGTCGAGCTCCTCCCCGACGTTCGAGAACCCCGCCGGGTTCCCTTCGCGATCGACCGCACCGACAGTCAGGACCTCACTCCAGCGGGCGATCGGACCGAGTTCCTCGGCGCCGTTCCCGGCAATCGCGACCACGAGGACGTCGCGCGCGACGGCGCGCCGGATCGCCTCCCGAACCTCGATGGGCGGCACGCGCGTCGCGTAGAGCGACAGGTTGATGATCCGAGCTCCTTGATCGACCGCGTAGTCGATCGCCGCCGCGAGACGCGGCCAGTCGGAGGTGTAGAAGACGCCCTCTGCATCGAGGAGTCGGAGATCCATCACGCGGACGCTGCACGGTACACCGGTCGGCAGACGACTCTCCACCGCGTCGACGAGTACGCCGGCGACGAAGGTCCCGTGCCAGTGGATCGGCGACCCGGACAGGCTGTCCGGATCGTCGTCGCGAAAATCCCACCCGAAGACGTCATCGACGTAGCCGTTTCCGTCGTCGTCGATCCGGTTGTCCGGGATCTCCAGCGGATTTCGCCAGACGCGGCAAGCGATCGCCGGGATCGTCCGATCGATCCCCGAATCGATCACAGCCACAACGACGTCGACCGGTTGAGCAGCGAGCGGCTCGATCTCACGGGACACGTAGCTGCTCCGCGAACAGGTGAGGAAGACATCCTCCAGATGCGGCGCCCCGGCCGACTCGATGATCCGGGATTCTCCATCGAGGAGGTGCGCGTTCGTGCACGAGACCGACAGATGACGGTAGAACTCGCCGAGGGCGATCGCGCCGCCGTACCCGGCGACGAGGTTGCAGGCTCGAATCGCGATGTCCGAGGCAAAGCAGGCCTTGCTCCCGTCGATGTAGATCGCCGAACGCGGACTGATCACCGTCAATCCTTCGAGGGTGAGCCGGAAACAGGAGAGAATCTGGATCGATCCGAGGATGACGCACGCGTTCGAGTCGGCGACCGGGTCCCAGCACGGAATCTCGGGATCGAACGCCGGAGGGAGATCGCCGAGGATCGTCACCTCGGCCTTGTGGTCGATGACGAGATCCTCTCGATAGACGCCGTTGGCGATTCGGATGACGTCTCCGGATCGCGCCGCATCGATCGCCGCTTGGATCGTCCGGTACTCGAGCGGCACGTGGCGCTCGACCGACAGCGCGACGAGCGACAGGCCGATGACGATGCTCAGCGTGATCGACAGCCGCATGGGCGAACGCCTCCTCTCCCACCGGACAGTACTCCACCGACCCTCGCTCGACAATCGACTGCTCAATCGAACCGCAAGACGATGCGTGCAACGTTCTTCACCCAATAGCTCCCGGCCGATTCGGCCCCGTAGTCGGCGTTGCTCACCCCGCCGTCGGCCGGGAGGACAGCAATCCGGTAGCCGTCCGGCCAATCGGGGACGGTCCGACCGTTGAAAGAGAACGCCAAGACGAGAGGCTGCTCCGAATCCTCGACCCGCCGTCGTTCGATTTCGACACGGTAGCCGTCCTCCGCGATGACGACGACGGACGTGTAGTCGGCATCGACCCCGAGCAGGTCGATCAGACGAACCCCACAGTACTCGCCCTCATCGCGCCAATTGCCGAACTGATTCTCGTACGATCCGCGCCGACAGAACCGCGGAAGGCGCTCGATCGTTTTCAAGCCGATCGTCCGCTCCGTCCCGGCAAGATCGATGATCGCAATCGTCGGTCCGGCCGGCGCGGACGTCCAACGAACGACAATCGGAGTGACGACTGCGACGATCAACGCGAGGAAGCCTAGGAGATAGGCCGGTCGAATCCCGCGCATCAGATCCACCCCCCACGCGTCGCCACGACCGTCAAGACGACCAGCAGGCCGGTAGCAGCGAGCGCGATCCCGTCGGCCGCCTCGAACCGTTCGGGGTTTGGATAGGTTCGGCGTGGATGAAGGCCGAAGCACCGTCCCTTCATCGAGAGGGCGATGCTGTCGACCCGCATCAGCCCGGAGACGAGGACCGGCACGAACGTATATCGGATGGCGCGACGGATCCCTGTGACGCTTCGGACCGATGCTTGCAGACCTCGGACCCGCTGCGCCTCACGGACGATCCTCAGCTCTCGCTGGAAGAACGGTACGAACCGCATCGCGAGGATCAGCAGATAGCCGTACCGATACGGGATGCCGAACCGGATCAGCATCCCCGCCAGACGGTCCGGATCGACGACGTGGACGAACAGGAGGCTTGAGGCGAGGACGACGAGGAATCTGAGGGCCATCCCGGCGCCGGCGAGGAGGCCGGCGTCGGTGATGCGGGAGAACCCCTCGATCACGGGCATCCCCTCCCGGACCGAAAGGACCTGAGCGATGAACAGTATCGCAGCGAAGACGAGCACGAATCGGAGACTCCGGAGGAACGCGCCGACCGAGAGCCCCGACCAACCGGCGAGGATCATAACGATCCCGAGCGTCCCGAGGCGGACAATGACGCTCGGCGAGGCGAGAACGACGCCGACGAGCCCGATCAGCAACACGAGGTTCGCGATCGGAGTCGCTGTTCGGAGCCCTCGATCTCCCTGCATCGCCCGATCGCTCAACCGTCCGCCTCCCAGAAGCCGGGGAGGAAAGCCGTTCGCCCCCTGGAACGAAGCTGCACGAAGACCTCCGATGGCGCACCGAGGATCGGCTCCTCGTCGAGGTAGAGGATCCGATCGGCAAGCGCCTCGATCAGGGGCACGTCATGGGACACGAGGACGGCTGCGCCGCCACGTCCGCAGTGGGATCGGATCTGCGCAACGATCCACGCGACGTTCCGGCGGTCTTGCCCGATGAACGGCTCGTCGAGGAGGAGAAGATCCGGCTCGCGTCGGAGCGCCGTCAGCAAGGTTAGCCGCCGTTGCTCGCCGAGGCTGAGCGAGAGGGGCGGGACGTCCGCGAGCCCGTCGAGCCGCCCTTCCGCGAGCCACTGCACGAGCTCGTCCGGGCGGCGGTCGGGGGCGTCGATCCGCAGCTCACCGATGACCGTCCGCTCGAAGATCTGATGATGCGGATGCTGGAAGACGAACCCCACCGCGGTACCTGCGGATGTTTCGATTCGACCGGCGGTCGGCTCCGCGAGGCCGGCGACCAGCCGAAGGAGGCTCGTCTTCCCGCTTCCGTTCGGCCCTATGATGCCGAGGAGCTCGCCGCTGCGGACGTCGAGCGACAGCCTTTCGAAGAGCGGCTCGCCGTAGCCGAACGCAAGCCGGTCGATCGACAGGAGACGCTCCGCCGTCGGCGAGATCGCCGGCTTCCCCTCTCCGTTCTGAACACCGAGGCTCCGCGAGGGGATCCGCTCCCGCGGATGTCGAGAGACGAGGCGTCCGCGATCGAGCACCAGAACGCGAGGCTCCATGCTCATCAGAGGGCGAACGCGATGCTCGACGACGATCAGCCGCATTCCCCGTTCGTCTCGAAGCTTCGCGAGTAGGTCGAACAGCCGCTTCGCGCCGTCCGGGTCGAGATTGGCCGTCGGTTCGTCGAGGAGGAGGATCTCCGGGCGCATCGCGAGGATCGACGCGATCGCCAGCCGCTGCTTCTCGCCGCCGGAGAGGTCGGTCGTCTCCCGGTGCCGGAGATGCTCGATGCCGACCGCTGCCAGCGATTCATCGACCCGGGCGAGCACCTCTTCGCGCTCGAGACAGAGATTCTCCGGACCGAAGGCAATCTCACGCTCCACGCGGAGCGTGCAGATCTGTGCGTCCGGATCCTGCTGGATGTACCCGACACGCTGAGCGATCCGCGCCGAATCGGTCTCCCAGACCGGGATCCCGTCGATGCTGATCTCGCCGCCGACGGCCGCAGGGATGATCTCGGGGATGAATCCGCCGATCGCGCGGCAGAGGGTCGACTTGCCGCATCCGGACGGGCCGGTGACGACGACCGTCTCGTTCGCAGCGATCGACTCGGTCAGTCCATCGATCGCTGGGTGATCCCGGTCCGGGTACGCAATCCGCAGATTCCGAATGTCGATTCCTCGAGACTCATTCAACGACAAGACGCGTCACCCGCCGAACCCAGAACGCACCGTCGTAGCCCGCCGCCATCAACCTCAATCGACCCTCCTCGATCGTCAAGAGGACATCCGAGTCCGAATGGATCGCCTCCCACGCGAACGCGGCTTCGTACCCGTCCTCGGCGATCACACGGACCCTCGACGCCGTCTCCCGAGGACGAGCCCGTTCGAGGACGAGATGCACCGGTACGCCGACGTAGTCGCGGGGAGCCTCGGATGTAACGGCTCCGCGAAGCTCGGTTCGAACGCTCCGTTCGTCTCCCTCCCACTCTCCGTAGCGAAAGGTGAACGGCGCATCGACGGCCCCCTCGATCGACGCCTCGTCCGGCGCGGCGAACGGATCGTAGACGTTCAGGTAGTAGTGGATCCCCCCTCCGAGAAGGCCGAGGATCACGACAAGCGTCGCGACGTGGCGTGCCCACCGGCGCGGCTTTGCCGCTTCCGGATGCGGTGCACGGCGGACGATCCGAGAGGCGACCAGCAGCCTCTCCACGTCCCACGCGAGGTACCCGCCGAGGGCCGCCCCCGAGACGAACGACAGCCCGACCATGACGAGGATGAACTGCAACGAGACGCCGGAGAAGTAGATCGCTTGGAAGACGAAGACGTTCGACGCCGACGCGATGGCGCCGGTGATCAGCGTCAATACGAGCGAGCGCCGTGGAAGGATCCCCATTCCGACATCGATCAGCAGTCCCTCGACGAGCGAGACGAGGAGAACGATCACCCCGTGCGTCCCACCGGAGAGGAACTCGACCGCCCCCTTGAGGAGTCCGGTCAACGTTCCCGAACCGAACCGGCCGATCAAGAGCCGGGCGAGGAGTGACCAGACGACGTGCAGGCCGGCAATCAGCTGCCCGGCGCCGAACGGGACCCCGAACATCCGGTTGATCAGGTTGCCAAGGTAGCCGATGTAGGTCGACAGGACACCACCCGCCGCGGCGAGCAGAGCAACAAGGACGAGATCGCGAACGCCGAATCGCTCCCTCGTTCTCTCATCGCCCATGATCGGTCGGTCTACAGGCTGAGCGTGATCTCCACGAGGAACTTCACCGGCTTGAGCCGCATCCCTTCAGGGAGTTCGACCGAATCGTCGTAGACAAACCGCATGTATCCGCTCGACGTCGGATCGAGGAAGACGCCATTCATCTTGAACGCGACGATGAATCGATCGTCCCGCGCGATCAGATCCGATGTCACCGTCTGGGTGTACCCGTCGGACGCGACAAGCGTGATCGAGTACCCGGTGGCCGCTAGGGCGTCGTTGAAATCGCCGTCGTTGTAGAAGATCCCCTCCTCCGTCGCGGGGAAGAGTTCGTCGTCGACGTAGGCGATCAAGCGCCAGAGCGGAAGACCGGTGTACGTATGCGTCTCGCCTTTGCTCGTCGCGGTCACCGTCGCGGTGTGACACGGACATCCGATCCCCGCCTCGAGCTCGGCCCGTAAGAAGAAACGTTCGACGGCTCCTGTCAACAGGAGGCTGTATTCCTCGTAGGTTCCGAGGACTTCGATCCCTGTCACCATCCTCGCGGAAAGCGAGCTGGTGAAGTGCGGGTCGTCCTCTCCGATCTGCACGATCCGCAGGGGACCGGGATCCTCGGGCATGTACGCGCCGTTCTCCTTGTACGCGAGGACCCAGACCCCTTCCGCCGTGTCGGACAGTGTGCCGACCGCGTAGTTCATCGAGTAGCCGTCGGAGGCCGTCACACGGATCGTCGCGTCCGACGGGACGTTCCCGATAAGGGTCGTCAGCGGGACCCCGGTGTAGGTCGCGGTGTAATCGACGCCGGCCGAGTTGGTGAATGTCCCGGGCGCGGTGATCAGTTCCAGCGCTTCCAGTTCGGCGAGGGTGTACTCGAGCAGCGAACCACCCTTGGCGAGCGTGAGAACCACGCCCTCCGCGGCAGCGATCTCGGTCGGCGGCTCCTCCGTCGGGAGCGGCAGAGGCGATCCGTCGTAGTCGACGACGAGGTACGTGACCCCCTTGACCATCATCCCGGTCGTCGACGGCGCATCCCCGAAGTAGTGCGCCAGCTCGGTGCCGAATGCCCCGAGCATATCGTCGTTCGAGAACCGCTCGTCCTCCGGGAGGAAGACAAGCATCGGCGCGTCCTCCCAGTCGGGCGTTCCGTCGATCGACGTCGCGAGGACCGCCGGTCCGGCGGCCGTCTCTCCGTAGACGACGGCACGCGGGAGGGTTTTGTACCAGCCATCAAGCGCGACGACGCTGAGCGTCTCCCCCTCGGCCAGACCGCCGAGTGCCTCGACGATGCTCAGGAGCGGGACGCCGGTGTAGGCATGAATCCCTTTCCAGTTCTCCGCGCCATCGGTCATCGCCGGCCCCTCGTAGGCGACGCGCCCCGAGATCTCGCCGACAACGGCAAGATCGACCGGGATCGTCTCGTCGCCTCGGACGAAGTAGACCGTCCATCCTGCCTGTTGCGACCACCCGGCGACTCCGGCCGCGCAGACCATCGCCGCCAGGACAACGAACACCCGTACGCTCCTTCGCATTGTCTCTCCTTTGATCGATCAGGTATGGATTGCGGTGATGGGGATCGCTATGTAGACCGGATCCCCCTCCGCCAGGCCGAGCCGTTCGACGCTCCGTTCCGCGTGAAGCGCATTCAGCTCGAACCCGGCGCCGACAAGGACGAGGTTGGTCACCCCACCGAGACGGCGGATCTTCTTGACGCGAACCGAGAGGATGTTCTCCGCGGTCGATGCTGCCGGATCCGGGCGATCTCGCGAAACGAGGACGACCTCGGGTGGAATGGTGATTGTCAGCTCCCGCCCGCGACCGAAATGGAAGACGTCGATCGCTTCCTCTCCGAGCCGGATCGCGCAGAGAGCCCCCTCTCGCTGCATAACCCGCGCTCGGTAGGTGTTCTTCTCGAAGAGGAGAGACCATTCGGGGAGCCGCGTCTTCGGGCGATTCCGCCGGTCCTGGGCGGCGAGCCGCTCAGACCAAAGGAGCCGTTCCATCACCTCTCGCGGGGTTCCAGACGAGACGAGAAGCTCCGACATGTCGACATCGAGAGAATCGGCGAGCCGCCGGATCTCAGGCAGACCGGGTGCCGGTCGCGTCCCATGCTCGATCCTCGACAGCCGGCTGTAGTTCATCCCTGTTCTCTCCGCCAGATCGCGTAGGCTGTATCCCTTCCTCTGACGCGCGGTGTGGAGCAGATCCCCGAATTGACGCTTTCGCATGGGAGGAGTCTATCCCTGCTGTTGCCAACTGTCAACAGACGCAGATCCTGAGTTGAGACGGACGCGCCACGCTCAATGACATACAATCCGCGCCATGCTCCGAAGGCGTACCGAACCGAGATCCCTTCCCCTGACGGACGGCCCGATCGTCCAATCGCTCCTCCGTTTGGCGTGGCCGGTAATGCTCTCCAACCTGTTCCAGACGCTCTACAACTTCGTCGACCGATTCTGGGTCGCTCGCCTCGGGAGCGTCGAGATCGCAGCGCTCGCCCTCTCCTGGCCGCTCGTCTTCCTCGTCCTTTCGATCGGGGCTGGAATCACCGTCGCCGGGACCGCCCTCGTTGCGCAGTACACCGGCGCGCGGCGCCCCGAGGAGGCGAACCTTGCCGCCGGCCAGGTCATCGCTTTTACCACCGTTTTGGCAGCGGTTCTCGCCGTGATCGGCCTCTTCGCTGCCCGGCCGATCCTGACGGTGATGGGCGCAGAGAGCGATCTGATTGCGGCCGCGATGAGCTACCTGCGGATCATCTATGCCGGTATTCCTCTCATGTTCGGGACCTTCGTCGTCACCGCGCTCCTCAACGGCGTCGGAGACACCGTCACCCCGATGATCCTGATGGCAATCTCCGTCGGTCTCAATCTTCTCCTCGATCCGTTCTTCATCTTCGGGTGGGGGCCGTTCCCTGAATGGGGGATCGCTGGAGCCGCGGTGGCGACCGTTCTCTCCCGCGGACTCCTCGCCCTCGGCGGCATCCTCTGGCTCTTCTCCGGTCGCCTCGGGATCCATCTCCGCCCCCATCACCTCAAGCCCCGATGGGGACTGATCCGGCGAATCGTGTCGATTGGCGGACTCGCCTCGATCGGTCAGACCGGCACCGCCCTCGGCTTCTCGATCATGAACGGGGCCCTCGCCCGGATCGGCACGGTCGTCCTCAGTGCCTTCGCGATCGGCAACGCGTTCATCTCGATCGTTCTGATGCCAGCCATGGGGATCGGTCAGGCAACGGCAACGATGGTCGGCCAGAATCTCGGCGCCGACCGCCCGGATCGCGCGACCCGTTCCGTCTGGGCCGGTATCGGGATCTCCAGCGCCATTCTCTTCACAGCGGCCGTCGTCGTCCTCTTCCTCCGTGAGCATCTAATCGGCTTCTTCCTCCCGGATCCGGAGGTGATCGCAGTCGGGAGCGAAATGTTCTTCTTCGTTTCGCTGGCGTTTCCGTTCATGGGTGTCATCCAAGTGGTGATGGGCGCGTACCAGGGGGCCGGACACACGTTCTATTCGATGTTCTTCGGTCTGTTCCGGCTCTGGGCGCTTCGCGTTCCGCTCGTCTACGTGCTCGGATTCGTCGTCGGGATGGGAGCGAGCGGCGTCTGGTGGGCGATGCTCGGATCGAACCTCGCAACCGCCGTCGTCTCGATCGGCGTGTTCCTGACCGGCAACTGGAAGCGTCGGGTGATCAAGGGGGCACCGGAAGCCGCCGACGCCTAGCCTTGCGTGAGACTCCGACCGGCTCTACTCTCTCTCCAATCTCTGGGGTGAGTGTGTATGCCAGTAATCACCATCGCTGAAGCGAAGGCCCACGTAGGCGAAGACGTCACGTTCCAGGGCTGGCTCTACAACAAGCGTTCGAGCGGAAAGATCCTCTTCTTGCAGGTCCGTGACGGGACCGGTGTGATCCAGGCCGTCCTCTCCGAATCCGACTCCAGCGAATTGTTCGCCGTCGCCGATCGGCTCCCCCGCGAGGCATCGATCGTCGTCACAGGCGCCCTGCGGGAGGATCGCCGCGCGCCAACGGGATGCGAGCTTCAGCTCTCCGACCTCCAGGTTGTTCACGAGCCGACGAAGCCGTTTCCGATCGAGCTGACCGAGCACACCCCGAGCTTCCTGATGGACCATCGACACCTCTGGATTCGCACCGGACGACAAGTCCCGCTTCTCCGGATCCGAGACTCGGTCTTCCGCGCGTTTCGTGAGTTTTTTCACCAGCGTGGGTTCGTCTCCACCGAGGCCCCGGTCCTGACCGGCACGTCGGTCGAAGGGACCACAACGCTCTTCGAGCTTGACTACTTCGGCGACAAGGCCTACCTTGCTCAGAGCGGGCAGCTCTACCTCGAGGCAACGGCGATGGCCCTCGGGAAGGTCTACTGGATCGGACCGGCGTTCCGAGCCGAGAAGTCGAAGACGCGAAAACACGTCACCGAGTTCTGGATCGCCGAGGCGGAGATGGCCTACGTCGATCACGAGGCGAATCTCACACTACAAGAAGATCTGGTCCGGTTCATCGTCGAGGCGGTCGTTGAGGAGCGAAAGCCGGAGCTTGAACAGCTCGAGCGGGACACCGACCTGCTTCTCGGTGAGGTTCGCACGCCGTTTGCACGCGTCGACTACGGCGAAGTCGTGACGATCCTTCAGGAGAAGGGGCACGAGGTCTCGTTCGGAGATGATTTCGGGGCTCCGGAGGAGGCCACGCTCGGCGAGCACTTCGGCGGCCCTGTCTTCGTCGAACGGTTCCCGTTCCGAATGAAGCCGTTCTACATGAAGCGCGATCCTCTCGATCCGGAACGGGTCCTCGCCGCCGATCTGATCGCGCCGGAAGGCTACGGTGAGATCATCGGCGGAAGTCAGCGCGTCGACACCGAAGACGAGCTGATCGCGCAGCTTGAGGAGTTCGGTCTCCCGAGTGATCCATACCAGTGGTACATCGACTTGCGAAGCTACGGCTCGGTCCCGCACTCCGGGTTCGGCATGGGACTGGCGCGGGTGATCGCCTGGATCTCCGGCGTTCCGCACATCCGCGAGGTCATCCCGTTCGCGCGGCAGATCAACCGACTCTACCCGTAAACCCGCGGGCGCGGGCTGGGCCCGCTCATTCCTCCGACAGCCGAATCAGAAGATCGACCGCAACGGCGCCGTGCTCATCCGCGATCACTGGGTTCAAATCGATCTCGGCAATCTCCGGGAAGTCGAGGCCCATCCGCCCCAGGGCAACGACGATTCGGACAAGCGGAGGGATCGCAACGGCCGGCTGCCCTCGGAACGCCTCGAGGAGCGGGAAGGCTCGGATTGAGCGGAGCATCCGCTCGGCCTGCCGTTCGGAGATCGGTGCCACACCGAACGATACGTCCTTCAAGGCCTCGACCAGCGTCCCTCCAACCCCGAACATCACCGCCGGACCGAACGTCGGATCCTGTTCGAGCCCGAAGATCAGCTCCCGTCCGGCAATCATCTTCTGGATGAGGAGGCGCGGTCCGTCGAGATTGAGCGAGTTCATCACACCCTGGAGCCGGTTGAAGGCGTCCCCCAATTCGGTCTCCGTGCCGATGCCGGTGATCACCGCATCCCACTCGAATCGATGCGCCAGATCGGGCGCATCGATCTTCAGCGCCAACGGCGAACCGACGTTCGCCAGGAATGCCGCGCCCTCATCGATGTTCGACAGGTACGCGTACGGGCAGACGGGAATCCCGTAGGCAGCGAGAACCTCAGCCCCTTCGTCGAAGAAGAGCCCGGTGCGTCCCTCTCGCCGAACCCGATCGAGGACCGCCGCGGCCGCAGCGCGATCGCTCGCCTCCGCGGCAGCCTCCGATCGGTCTGGATGGCGAAGCTCCCGTGCCCGGCGAAGGATCGAAAGGGCTGCGACGGCCGTCTCGGGCATCGCGTAGGTCGGGACCTCCGCCTCGCGGAGCTTCGCAACCAGCGGCTCGACCGTCGCCGCATGGCTGAGCGTGCAGACGAGAACCGGTTTCCCCGGCTGCGCTTCCGCAACCCGGGCGATCCCGGCACCGACCGCCTCGACCGGCTCGTGAAAGACGAGCGGCGGCCGGAAGATGACGATCGCCGCATCGGCTTCCTCTAAGAGAAGCTCCAGTCCTCGCTCGTAGTGCTCGCTGCTCGCCGTCGCGATCATGTCGACCGGGTTGCCGAGTCCGGCTTCCGGCGGAAGAAACGCAGCGAGGCCGTCGCGCAACCGATCCGAGAGCGGCGGAACCTCCAGACCGCTCTGAACACATGCATCGGCCGCGATGATCCCCGCGCCGCCGGCGTTCGTGAGAATCGCAACGCGATCACCCGCGGGCAGGACGCCCCGTTCGAGTGCCCGAAGGGCAGTCAGTGTTTCTTCGATCGTCGACACACGAAGGACGCCGGACTGATGGAGGAACGCATCGACGATCGCGTCCGGGCTCGCCAACGACCCGGTGTGCGACGCGACAGCGGCGGCACCCGCCACGGTCCTTCCTGCCTTCAAGACGACGACCGGCTTTCCGATCGACGTCACGAGTCGACGGAACTCGCACGGATCGGCGAAGCTCTCGAGATAGAGGAAGACCGCACGGCACGCGTCGTCCCCGGCGAGATGCGCGAGGAAGTCGTTCTCCGTCAGCCCGGCCCGATTCCCGAGGTTGACGAACCTCGAGACACCGAGTCCCGCGTCCTCGAAGCACTCGAGGAGCGTCTCGCCGAGGGACCCGCTCTGCGAGACGAACGCGATCTCGCCGCCGGGAGGGAACCAACGCGAGAACGAGGCGTTCAACCTCATCCGTTCGGAGCTGTTGATGATTCCCATGCAGTTCGGGCCGACGACATTCAGTCCGTAGCGATCGATGAGGGTTCGGAGCTCCTCTTCGAGCTTCGCTCCTTCTTCTCCGCTCTCTTTGAAGCCGGCGGTGATGATGACAAGATTGGCGATTCCTTTCTTTCCACATTCCTCGACGGCGCGGAGGACGATGTTTCGGTTGATCGCGAGGATTGCCAGGTCGACCTCCGGCGGGAGGTCGCTGATCGCGGGAACACAAGGAACACCCAGAACTTCCTCGTACTTCGGGTTGACCGGGTGGAGACTTCCGCTGAACCCGCAGGCTCGGAGGTTGTCGAGAATCGTCCCTCCGACCGACCCGGCCTTCGGACTCGCGCCGACAACGGCGACGGAGCGCGGCTCGAGAAGCCGATTCAGGTCTCTAGCCATTTGCCACCATCCCCCGTGCGATCAGCCAGGCGAGCCCCACCATGATCAGGACGTCTCCGAGGCTGAACGCCGTCGCGAACGGGATCGTATCGGGCAGGTAGAGCCAATCCCCGAGGACGTTGACCCGGGTCGTTGGCGTCATCAGCACCACGTTGGCGACGGCCTCTCCATCGAGCAGTCGGTCGACCAGTCCGCCCAAGCCCGCCTGTCGGAGGGCCGTCTCCGAAGCCGGCATATACCCGCCGTTCGACGCGACCGCGATCAGATTTCCGGTCGCACCGAGGAAGAGAACCCCCATCGGGAGGACACACAGATTCAGCGCCAACCAGATCATCAACAACGAGTAACTGATCAGGTGCAGCGGCGCGGTGGCGACCAAGAGGAGCGGTCGACCACCGAAGAGGGGAAAGATCAGCAGCTGGATCACGAGCGCAATCGGGATGAGCCAGAGCCAGCGGAGGCGGAGGCGCGCCAAGTGAGCCAGACGGCCACCTCGCGCGAAACCGACGATGACGCCGATCAGAAGCGCGATGATGTAGAGCATCTTGCCGCCTTCACACGTCCGAAGCCGTCGCCGGAATCTCCTCGAAGGCCGGCGCATCGGAGGTCGAAGCTCCGATCACGCGGAGGAGCGCATCGGCGACCTCGGGATCGAGATCGGTCCCGCGCATCTCCGCCAAGATCCCGACCGTCTGCTCCGCGCTGAACGCCTTCCGATACGGCCGGTCCGTGGTCAGGGCGTTATGAATGTCGGCCGCGGCGATGATCCGGGCGATCAGCGGGATCTGCTCGGCGCGTAGGCCATCAGGATAACCGCTGCCATCCCACCGCTCATGTTCATGACGTACGGCATCGACGACGAGACCGTAGATCTCCAGCCCCTCGATCAGCTCCGCGCTGATCACCGGGTGGCGCTTCATCATCTCCCATTCCTCGTCGCTCAACGGGCCAGGTTTGAGGAGGATCGAATCCGGGACCGCGACCTTGCCAATGTCGTGAACACGAGCCGCGATGTCGACGTTCTCGATCTCGTTCTGAGGAAGGCCCATCTCCATCGCGATCTGCACCGCCAGCTCAGCGACCTCCTGCGAGTGAACAGCCGTGTAGTGATCCCGCTCGTCGAGGAGCCGCGAGATCTGTTCGAACGTCTTCCGCGCCTCCGTCTGCAGCTTGACGTAGCCGCTAAACGAAACGTGGACCAACGTCAATGGGAAGAGCGCCAAGAGAACATGCCAAACGGAGATGGTCCGGAGAACCGCAAGAAGCAACGCCGATACGCAGAGAACCAGGTACTGGACGAAGAACTGCGAGATGCTCCTCCATAGGTAGTTGAAGAACTGTTTGCCTTCGGTCAGCTTCACGATGCCCGTTACAAACGAGAGATTCACGAGAACATAGATCCCGAATGCTCCGATGGCGATCAGGTAGTCCTCCGCCGCGCGAAACTGCAGCGTCGGATGGCCAAGCAGCTGCATGAAGAAACCAGCAGCGCTCACCGTGACGACCAATTGACCAACGTTGAACAGAATCGGGATGACGCTCGCTTTCCGCTCGGATGGACGCGCATTCCATCGAAGCATCAGCTCCGACAGGAGAGAGGCAATCAGAACCAAGAGCACAGCAAGATGAGGCCCGAGGATGAAAAGGCCCGCCAAGTAGATCGCGATCGAGCTTGAGATCTCCCACTTGTAAGAAGGAACCCACGTCGCATAGAGCTCTGCCAGCAGCGCAAGGATGACGAAGATCGTGAAGAGAACTGACTCCTCGATCCCCACGAACGAGGCTTGTGCTATGGCGATCCCGAGGGATGCAACAGCAAGAACCCCAAGAAGGAAAACGAAAAGAACGGCTCGGTTTGGAAGTCTCATAGTCCGTACCCCTGCTATCCGAAGAGTACGTCATTCACAGTATATCGACCAATCCCCGAGCGATAATGCATTCAGATCCGGCGTTGAACACCAGTGCTCGTCCTATCTGAGCCCTCGATCCACCACCCCCTCTCCTACAGGTCCGAGTTTGCGATCTCTGCTTTAGCCTAGCCGCGACCTTCGGGTCGCCACTTCACGCTCTCCGCCAGCAGCAGTGCCAGCGTCGCAAACGTCAGCAGGTAGTACGCCACCTTCCCACTGAACAGCTTC
>JANQEA010000088.1 GCA_028278555.1 Candidatus Bipolaricaulota bacterium
CCGGCAGCCCCATCGAGTCCGCCATCTCCTGATAGGTCGCGCCTGACCCGCCTTCGCCGCCGTCGACCGTGACCCAGTCCGGCCCGTCTCCGCGTCGGGCCATCGCCTCGGCGAGCTCGTCGAGACCTCCGGGGCCGCCGATCACCAACTTGATGCCGACGGGCTTGCCGCCCTCGGCACGCATTCGGGCCACGTGATCCAGAGCATCGTCGAGGGATACGAAGATCGGGAACCGATTCGGGGAGTCGATCGACTTCCCCACCTCGACGCCGCGAATCGCGGCGATCTCCGGCGTCACCTTCGCCCCTTCGACGTGCCCGCCGCGGATCTTCGCTCCCTGGTGGAACTTCAGCTCGAAGCCGCAGACCTGCTCGATCGCCGCCTTCGCACGGAACTTCTCCCAGGACCAGGCCCCGGCGTCGGTCCGTACGCCGAACAGGCCGGGCCCGATCTGGACGATGACGTCTCCGCCTCCCACCAGGTGGTGCTCCGAGAGCCCCCCTTCCCCCGTATTCATCCAGCTCCCGCCGGCCGTGGCCAGCCCGTGGGAGTAGGCCTGGATGGCGTGCCGGCCCATCGATCCGTACGACATCGCGCTCATCCCGACGAGGCCGCGCAGCACCCATGGGTGGGTCAGGTCCTCGCCGATCACCGGACGGTACTCGGGCGTGAGTGTCCACGGAGCGACGGCGGCGGGCTCGATGTGCTCCTTGCGCGTGAAGAGCCCCTCGTCGTCGATCACGTAGCGGCGGGTGTGCACGAGGGGCTCGCGCTCGGCGCCCATCTCCTCGCCGAGGGTGGGCAGCATCGCATTGCGGACGAACCAGCCCGGCTCCTCGAAGTTCCGCTTCGAGCCGAAGCTGACCAGTGTCTTCAAGTACTTGCCGGAGTAGACGATGTTCCGGTAGCCCTCACGGTTGAACGGCTTGCCTTCGAGATCGCTGTCGAAGAGGTACTGCCTGAACTCGGGTCCGACGTGCTCGAGCAGGTAGCGCAGGCGCCCCAGGATCGGGAAGTTGCGCAGCACCGCATGCTGCTGCTGGCTCCGGTCGACGAGATAGAGCAGGACCAGCGTGATGGGCGGTCCGAGGAACATGGCAAGCAGCAGAACGAAGACCGCCCAGATGACGAAGTGTGAGATCTGCTCCACGACGGCGCCTTTCTCGATCGAGACGGGCGGGAGTGCCTGATCCGGAACGTAACGACTCGTCCGCGACCTGCGCCGCTCGAGGCCCGGGGCTCACGCTCGACAGCCGATCGCGAACCGGGCTCGGCCTCGGTGGGTTGCGGAGCGAGGCGCGGAGACGCTGAACGAGGACGACGGGTCTTCCGTTCCTGTCGGCTGGAGGAGGGGGCGGACCGAGGCCGACGGCGCGCCCGTGCGATTCACCTGCGCCTCGGAGGGGGGACCGGGCCGCCGCGTTCGGAAGCACCGAATCATCGATCGACGCAAGTTCGATTCTCCACAGGTCTTCGCGAACGCCGCCCGGGCCCGTTCAGGCGGGAGCGCCGCAGCCCTCAGCTCCGCGCGGCTGGGCCTCGCGGCGCCGGCGCGGGAGCGCACCGGAGCTGGGCTCGAACCGGCCTCTGGCGCAGATCGACCCGATATTCCAGTGACTTGGCGTCGGCCGGGCCACGCCTGGCGAGCACCGGGCCCCCCGCGGCGAACCCACGGCGAGGGGTTTCGAGATTTCGTGTTTCACATTTACTAAATTTAGTTTAGCATACAGCTCCGAGTCGGAGGTCGCCCATGCCCCGCGCCGCCACCTGGGTCGAGCCCGTCCTTCTGGCAGCCGCCGACGTTCGCGGAGAGCCGATCCCCGCACCGATGGGCGACCCGGAGGTGGCGATCGTGATCGGCTGCGCGGTACGGACCGGGGCGAACCCGGAGCGAGCCGGCGTGAAGGCCTCCTCGATCGACTGGAAGGCCCTGGAGCCCGAGGAGTAGAGCGATGCCGAGGGTCGAGCGACAGGTGGCCATGGTCATGGATCTGAACAAGTGCATCGGCTGCCAGACCTGCACGATCGCCTGCAAGACGCTCTGGACCCGACGCAAGGGCATGGAGCACATGCTCTGGAACACCGTCAATACGAACCCCGGAGCGGGGACGCCTCGCGGCTACGAATCGATGGGGGGTGGCTACGAGAACGGCGTCGCCCGGCGCGGAGTGTTGCCCTCCAAGGAGGATTGGGGCCAGCCCTTCGAGATGACCTACGACGACGTCTTCTACGGCGGCAAGAAGGGCGTCTCCCTTCGGGAGAAAGAAGGCCGGTCGCGGTGGGGCGCGAACTGGGACGAGGACGTCGGAGCGGGGGAGCACCCCAACAACCACTTCTTCTACCTGCCCCGGATCTGCAACCACTGTACCCATCCGGCCTGCCTCGAGGCGTGCCCGCGTTCCGCGATCGAGAAGCGCGACGAGGATGGCATCGTCCTGATCAACGAGAGCAGGTGCCGGGGCTATCGCTTCTGCGCCGAGGCCTGTCCCTACAAGAAGATCTACTTCAACGAGGTCGAGGGGGTATCGCAGAAGTGCATCTTCTGTGCCCCTCGCCTCGAGGAAGGCGTCGCGAACGCGTGTGCCCGGCAGTGTCCGGGCCGCGTCCGATTCGTGGGCTTTCTCGACGACGAGAAGGGGCCGATCCACAAGCTCGTCCACGAGTACAGGGTGGCTCTGCCGCTGCACGCCGAATGGGGAACGGCGCCGAACGTCTTCTACGTGCCTCCGATGTCACCTCGGAAGATCGACGCGGACGGAAACCCCACGGACGAGGACCGCATCCCGCCCGAGTACCTGGAGTTCCTGTTCGGCCCGGCCGTGCACGCGGCGCTGGCGCGCGTCGCCGCCGAGCGCCAGAAGAGGATGAACGGCGAGGAGTCCGAGCTGATGGACCTCCTGATCGCCCGGAAGTGGCGGGAGATGCTCGGGCCGTTCTCCAGGAGCCCCGCCGAGGTCGAGCGAGTCAACGTCGCGAACAGCGACGCGTCGGTGAGGGTCTTGAACCCGGAGCAGAGACCCCCCCGGATCGTGACTCCAATGGAGCGGGATTAGCCCGGACTATTCATGAAGCCCGTAGCGAGAACGCCGATAGCGATGGAGATTCGCGGCCCTCGGACCGAAGGCGGCCGAAGGCGTGCTCGACAGTACGTCGAGGTCGCCGGAGGGA
>JANQEA010000014.1 GCA_028278555.1 Candidatus Bipolaricaulota bacterium
CACGCAAAGAGCCCGCCGCGGGCTGGCCGGGGCGGGCTCTTCGAGAGACCATGTTCAGGTTGGCAGAACGCTACATCTTGCGTCGGATGCTGTCAAGACACCAACATGTGGCAAGTTCCCCTACAGCAGCTCGATCTCCCGACGAATCAAAGCCGCCAGTCGCGGCAGGCCCACGCGCATCAGGTCGAGGACAAACTCGTTCGGGGTCATCGCTGGTCGGCTGTACGTCTGACGCATCCGACGCAGGGCTGCCGTCGCCTCCCTCGGGTAGAGTTCATAGGTGGCCGCGAGAAAGGTGTCGGGCGCGATCGCCTCCACGCCGTAGGGCGTGAGCGCCTCGCTCGGGAAATCCCTCAGGTTGGCCGTCACGATGTGCTGCGCGCTCGCACGGATCGCCGCCGCCAGGACGTGCCGGTCATTCGCGTCGGGCAGGCTGAGACCAGGGATCAACGCCTCGTGGCCTTCGATCAAAGCCTCGGGAAACGCCCGTCCCATCGCCTCGCGCTGACTGAGGATGCTCTCCTCGAGATGGGGCTTCATCGAGATCAGGCTGGTCACCCATTCGTCGAGGATCTGTGGCGACCAGCGCGCCCGAAACAGGCCGGCTTCGGCAAAGCGGAGCAGCACGTCTCGGACCCGGAACGGGTACAACACGTTCGCGTCGAGCACGACGACGAAGCGGTCGGCGACCTCCGTCATCCGGCGTCGAATTCCTGTCCCGAGCGCTGCAGGTCATCGAGTGCCGAGCCACGCTCGCGGTCGCGGCGCTCCTTGTAGGCCAGGAGGTCCTCGACGCGAACACGCCGGTGCGAGCCGACCCGATGGAAGGGGATCTCTCTTGCCTCCAGCAGCTTGGTCAGGAACGGCCTGGAGACGTTCAGCAGGTCGGCCGCTCGCTGCGTCGTCAGGACCGCGCCGTAGGGTACGAGCGTGACCATCTCACCGCGCGCGATGTGCGCAAGGAGGTCGAGGATCGCTCGACCGATCGCCGGCGGCAGTTCGATCCGGATCCCGGCACCATTCCCACCGGTCGCAATGGGAAGCGCACCCTCATCGGTCAGCGCCCGGGCCAACGCGGCGATCGCCTCGGAGGCCGCCAACGTTTCGTCCGCCGTCGGCAAGCGTTCGGATAGCGTCTCTGCGGCTGAGGTGGTCATCCCCGGTCTCCAGTCCCTCTCGATGGCCGGCACCCCAGACATAGCGGATAGTCGCAACAAACGCAATAACCGAAACAACCGCAATCAGACGGTAAGGTCCTCTGTCGCCCTCCAGCGGCCGGCGATGCGACGCGCTTTCGGCACGGCCAAGAT
>JANQEA010000020.1 GCA_028278555.1 Candidatus Bipolaricaulota bacterium
CGGAAGGCCGCTACACCTTGCAGACGGAGACTGGAGCCGAGGGTACGATCATTGCAATCGGCGGTGTCGACACCCTGACTAACGTGCCGTTGGACGACACGATCTTCAAGGCTCCGGCCGGGGCGACGGTGGTGACACCCTTGACCACCCTTGTCGCTGAGCTCGCGGAATTGGATGGCATAAGTATCGATGAAGCTGAGAGCCGGGTTCTCGAGGCTTTCAATCTGACGTTGCCGGACGGTACCGACCTGATCGCTTTCGATCCTCTGGCCGACATGGACGGCGCCGGGGCAGCGGTGGAAGACGCCTCGGAGATCGTGCTCAACACCATCTTGTCGGTGCAGTCGGTCCTGGAAGGCGCGCAGGTCGAGGGGGCTGCCGAGAAGGCCCTGACCGCCGTCACCACCGCCATCGGAGAAGGCGCGTCAACCGACCTGTCGGACATCGCTGCCGTGGAAGCGATCCTCGATCAGGCATTCGACAAGAGCGGCCTCGGCGCCTCTGATGCTGCGGACCTGACGGCGCTGGCGGAGGCGATCGCCGCGACGAACGGTGAGCTGGCCTCCCAGTCCGGCCTGGACGAGGCCGCGCGCTTGGCCACCCGCTATGCCTTGTCGGAGTTTCAGGACCTGATGAAGCAGATCGGGGCAGGCGCCGAGACGAACGCGACCGACCCGGAAAACCAGTTCCTCGACATCTCGCTTGTCGATCAGACCGTGAAGGATGATGTGGAACAGGCTGCCGACGACCCGGCGACACTCATCGAGACGTCAGGCGAGACGACAATTTCCTTCGAGGTTCGCCAGGAAGACGAGGCCTTTTCGCTTGCGCTGAGCCCGGCGCTGAAGTTCGTGGACGGCGAACTGGCCGATGTGGAGAGCGTCACCTTTCGTTTTCTCCAGGCCGGTGTCGTCGTCGAGCGGGTGACCGTCAGCTCGGACGGAGAGACACGCGAGACGATCGTTCCAGATAACGGCATCTACAGCATCGACTATGATGATTTGGACAAGGTCGAAGTCACGCCGCCGCAGGACTTCAACGGTGAACTGCAGGTCGAAAT
>JANQEA010000037.1 GCA_028278555.1 Candidatus Bipolaricaulota bacterium
GTGCCCGCGCCGAGCAGGGTTCGCATGACGAGGCCCAGGTTGAAGCCCGCGACGTGCACGAGGTAGCGCTTGAGGATGTTGTCGTGGCCGCGGAGCCACGTTCGTCGCATCCCACCCGTCTCGAGACAGTGAGCGAAGCTCCGTTCGAGTTTCTCGCCTCGCTGCCGCATCAGTCTCTTGCCGCGCTCTCCGCGAATCCGGCGGCGGTTGGCGTATGTTCCCCGGCGAGCTGCGTCCTTGCCCTTCCAGCGACGACGGCCACGGTCGGGCTCCGAGATGTAGCCGCGCAGCTCGAACTCCTCCATCAGCTCCATCGTCTCGTTGCAGTGATAGCCCTTGTCCGCGACCCACTCCTTCGGCACGTCCTTGCCCAGCGCAAGCGCCCGCTCGCATGCCTCCTGCATCGTCAAGGAGAGCGTCTTCGTGTCACCCTCCGCGCCACCGTGCAGCGTCACGGCCAGGACCGCTTCGCTGTCCATGTCCGCAGCGTGCTCGGCCTTGTGGGCCAGGTGCGTGCGGCCGTCCTTCATCTTCGTGATCCGGGCATCCGGATCGTGAGGATGCTTCCAGTCGTCGTTCGAGCCCTTCTTCTTGCGCTTCCTGTCGATCCTCGCCAGATCCGCCCGCGTCGGCGTCTTGATGCCAGACTCCTTCGCCAGCTTCTTCAGGAAGTCCTCGTACCCCGTACCGTCGTCACGGCGCACGATGCTGCGCAGCGCGGCGTTCGCCTCCAGCGTCGTCGCATCCACACCGATCGTCTTGCCTCGCAGGAGGCCTTTCTCAGCGAGGATCTCCAGGACCATCTGGAACACCGACTCGTGGACCTCCACGTCCAGCCGCTTGCGGATCCGGCACAGGCTCGAATGATCCGGGGTCGACTCGTCCAGCGCGAAGCCCAAAAAGGACCGTAGCGCCAGCGAATCCGCACACCGCCAAGCGATCCCTCGCTCCGAGTCGATCCCCTCGAAGTAGCCGATCAAAAGCATCCGGAAGTACACCCCCGGCGGAAGGCTCGGACGACCCTTACCCGCGGCGTAGAACGGTTCACACAGATCCTCCACTCGTCGGTCGAACCCCGCCTTTCCCAGCACCTCGTTCAAGCGCTCGTAGAACGGGTGGCCGGGCGAACGGGCCAGATCGGTCGTCGCCAGCCACAGATCGGACTGGCGCTCCGTCTCCCTCTTGCCCATCGACATGCTGAGACCTCCTTCGTCACACTCTATTTGCCACC
>JANQEA010000036.1 GCA_028278555.1 Candidatus Bipolaricaulota bacterium
TTCGCCGAGCCAGTCCTGGTTCGCGTCGACGCCGAAGTAGTACGGAGGACCATAGGTCGTCCCAGCGGCGTCATGCGCCTCGACGACGGCCTCGTGGTCACCGACGCCGAGCGGGCCGGCGACGTTGTAGATGCCGACCGCGCCCTGGGCGAGCATCGCTTCCGACGCCGCCTTGCCGAGTGCGATGTCGCTAAACGTTCCGGTGTAGTTGTAGAGCATCGCGACGCTGACTTCGTTCCCGGTCAGCTCGGCATACTTCTTCAGGCCCCAGTCCTGGCCGAACCGGTATCCGGCCTCGAAATGGAACAGGACCGGGATCGGGATTCCGAGGACGACGCCCGTTGCGGCGAAGCCGTAGTCAGCCGCGACCATCCCGGCGAGGCAGCCGATCAGCGCCGACATCTCATTCTCTCGGAAGACAACGTTCATGATGTTCGGACCGGTGATCCAGTCGACGTCGATGATTCCGAACTTCTGGTCCGGGAATTCGGCCGCGACCGTGCCGAGCGCGTCACCGAGGAGGAAACCGATACCGATGATCACGTCGAAGTTCTCGGTGCGGGCGAGGTTACGGAAGTTCGGCAGGTAGTCGGCCGCTGTCGCACTCTGGACCTCGACCATCTCCAGCCCGAAGTCCTGGACCGCCCGATCTGCCCCTACGAATGCCATGTCGTTAAACGAGAGATCTCCCCGTCCGCCGACGTCCAGCACGAGGGCGATCTTCATCTGCCCAGCGGCGATGAGGGAAACGCCCAGAACCAGCACACATGCTAGTGCAAACAGCCTTTTCAACGGCACCTCCTAGTGCTACACAGATCCCCACCGGATGCCCGGTGCCCGTAATGACTGTCACATTCTATACAGATGTGCGGCGGTTTACAATCGAGATGGGACATTCCCCTAGAGCCAGAAAAGCAGGTTCACAACAGGGATTGAGCGTATTCGTGCCGATCCTGTCAGTGTGTCTGACAACCAAGCACCCTTGGCGTCATCGGCCGACGCCGGTTGAGGAATCCGGTATCCTCAGAGACATGCGATGCCTCGTGATCGGAGTGGCCTGCGCATGTGCTCTGACGGCCCCGTGTTTCGGGACGCCGGCGCAGCTCGGTGCGGAGTTCGCCGATGCCTATGCCGCGTTCGCGCCGTTGTATCTCCTTCATCGCTCGTACGCGGACTATCTATTCCGTGGAACGCCGGTCGCGATTCCTTCCGATCTCGAGGGGTCGTGCGCGCGATTCTCCTACGAACTCGCCCTGTTTCATCTCAACTACTCGACCCAGACCGGATCGACGACGGCCGGAGGCCTCGCGTTCCTGAGCAGACTACGGTCGGACTCGGTCGCGTTCTGCGATACCTACGCAGCTACGATCGCTGCAGTCGCCGAGCTCGAAGAGCCGGATGGCGAACTCCTTACCGAAGCGAGTGACGCGGGGCTCTTCGCCGAGATCAAGAGGATCAACGACCTCGTGGCGACGACACTCGATGAAATCCTGGTCGGAATGGGAGAGGGGATTGAGCGGTGGACGTTCGCTGTGACGTTCTCGGTCCGGACGCTCCTCAGCCGACCGACGATCGAACGGATCGACGCGAATCTGAGGGAGATTCTCTACGCAGATCCCGAAGGGATCGCGCCGCCGTTCGACGTTCCGGCGGAGATCCTCTTGGCGATGGAACGACTGATCGAGCTCAGCGGGCGAGCGTTGACTGCCAGGGAAGCGGAGGATGCTGTCGAAGCGGCAACGCTCGTTTGCGAGTACTTCATCGGAGACTTCTAGGCGGCCCCCAAGGGGGTGGGAAGGCGAACCTGCTGCCCTGTTCGCCTTCCCGGGTAAGAACCGAGGCTGCTTCCCGTAGCCTGACTCGCGATCAGACGGTCAGCCCCCAGTTCAGAGGGTCCTGTGCATTCGGGGAGGGGGTTCGCAACCGGTCAAGCTGCGAAGTGGAAGTTGGTAAGGAGGTACGATGGAAGCCTTCACGTCCGCGTGAGTCCTTCCATCGATTTGGTCCCCTCTCCCGTTGCACACACCTCCGTTGCTGCGTTGGTTGCTTCTTGTCGAAAGCACCGAGAGAGTACCCTGCGGAAACGTTCCAGGGGCGGAAGAGGGGAGCTTCGGCGCGGCCCTTCGTGACGCTGTTGGGTCGCGCCCCTCCCGCTTGGGAGGGACGGATGTCTGCGTGCTCCCGCTGCGCAGGAGCACGGCGGCTATTCGGGTGCGATCCGAGCGATCTTCCAGTAGTCCTGGACGGTCTGGATCAGACGCTCGAAGTCCTTCGAGTCGACCGGCTTGGTCATGTAGCTTGCCGCGCCGCTGTCGTAGGCCTTCACCATATCCTCTTCCCGCTCGGAGATCGTCAGGACGATCACCGGGATCCGGCGGAGACGTTCGTCCTCCTTGATCTTGGCGAGAACCTCGAGGCCGTTGATCTTCGGGAGGTTGATGTCCAGGAGGATCAGATCGGGACGGGGCGTGTCTTCGAATTCACCTTTCTGCGCGAGCGCGTCGAGCGCTTCCTCTCCGTCGCGGGCGAAGTAGAGCTCGCACTTGACGTCGCTCTTGCGCATCGCGCGCTTGATGATCGTGACGTCGTTCGGATTGTCCTCGACGACGAGGACCTTCATCTTTTCGAGGCTATGCATGGGTTTCCACCTCTCTTGCTCTGGGAATGGTAAAGTAGAACGTGCTCCCTTTGCCAACATCCGAGTTGACCCAGATCTTCCCGCCGTGCTCCTCGACGATCCGCTTGCAGATCGCGAGGCCGGCACCGGTCCCTTCGTAATCGTCCCTCGGATGCAGTTTCTGGAAGATGCCGAAGATCCGTTGCTGATAGCGAGACTCGATCCCGATTCCGTTGTCCTCCACGAAGAACGTTGCCATCCCGTTGGTGGAGGGTTCCTGGGATTGACAGCCGATCCGGACTGTCGGCAGTGCCTTGTCGTTGTACTTGATCGCGTTGGTGATCAGGTTGCTGAACAACTCGCGGATCCGGACCGTGCTCCCCTTGACCGGCGGGAGATCCTCGCCGACTTGAAGATTGACTCCGTGAAGCCGTACCTCGAGATCCTCCCGGATCTCGTCGAGAAGACGTTGTGTGTTGATCCGCTCGAACGACTTCGTGTCCATGTGGATGCTCGACAGCGACAGGAGGTCGTTGATCAGCTGCCGCATCCTCGCCGACGTCCGGCGGAGCGTGTGGAGGTACTCAATCCCCTCCTGGTCAAGCTTGTCCTCATAGTCCTCGAGGAGGAATCCGCTGAACGTCTCGACCGTCCGCAGCGGTTCCTTCAAATCGTGGGAGACGACGTGGGAGAACTCCTCGAGCTTTTCGTTGCTCCGCTCGAGGTTCTCCGACTCCTCGCGGAGTTCTTGTTCCAACTGCTTCAGCTTGGTGATGTCGATGTAGTGATCGATCCGGCCGCCCTTGTAGCGCTCGGTCTCGATTGGGATGGAACGGTACTCGAGGACCCGTTCGTCCCGACCGAGGGTCGGGCGAACGCGGCACGTGATCGAGTCGATCCGGTCTCCCTTGTCGACGGCCTCCTCGATGACCGATGAGAGCGACTGCGCGTCCTCGAACGCTCCGATGTATCGCGATAGCGCGCGCTTCGCGTCGATCCCGATCAACCGGTCGCGATCGATCCCGAAGAACCGTCCGATCGTCGCGTTCGCCCAGATCACCTCACGCTTCCGGTCGCTGATGATGATCCCGGAATCGAGGGTGTCGACGGCCTCCTCAATCAGGCGACGATACCGGGCCTCGGTCTCCATCAGCTGCCGCTCGAGTTCCGCTTCTCTCGCTCGATTCCGCGCCTCGATGATCGCCGTCCGGTCGTCGAGGCGGGTCCCTCGAATCTCGACCGGGAACGCTGTCCGATCCTCGGCGACGAAGCGTGTTTCGATCCCGCGGATCTCGCCTCGGTCGAACAGACGGATCAGTTCGGCCTTCACCTTCGTGATCTCGCTCGGGTGGACATAGTCGGTCAGCGGGAGTGTCTGTCGGGTGGCGTGGCCGATCGATGCACGGGAGGCCTCGTTCCGGCGCTTCACCGTCCCGTCGCGATCGACATAGTGAAGGATGTTGAACGCGGGGTCGAAGATCTCCTCATCCTGACGATCCTTGAGCGATTTCGGTGGGTGCCACATCGCCCGGCGGGCACGGGTCCGTTCATTCAGCCAGCCGAATCCGAATCCGATGCCGACATAGAGGATCGGAAGGAGTGCGATGGAGACGATGGCTCGAATCCCGAAGAACAGCAGGAGTCCGATGCCGATGGCCGACAGCGTAACGGAGAGGATCAGAGCCCCACGGCGGCGGAGGGCCTGGGCACCGAAGACGAGAGGAAGCGCGAAAGCGGCGTAGACGAGAAACGTCAACGGAACGGGAGGGACGCCCGTTCGATGAAGGACGATGCTGATCACGAGAGCGACGATCGACGAAACGCCGACGAGGATCGTCCGTTCCGTCGGATTCAGCCCGTTTGCCAATGGCCACCCATCCTTGAACCCGTCAAGTGATCACCGGTGAGACGCCTGCCTAGGGGGAACGTACGAACCGGCGACACGATTCCAAAGGACACTGATCACCCGATGGCGTGACCTTCTTCCGGCGAGACGTCGCTCGTCAGATGATCAGATTCGGATTGAGGTTGGCGAGGAACGGCTCAACGATCTTCTGCAGGTAGGCCTCGCGAAGGATCTTGATCCTGCGACTCTCGATCGCGATGATCCCACGGCTCTCGAGTTCGCTCAGCGTTCGGATCGCGGTCTTGGACGAGACACCGGCCATCTCGGCGAGTTCGGCTCTCGAGAGCTCGACGCCGCTCCGGCCGAGATGGAGGATCAACCGAGCGAGACGTTCCTTGCTTGAGGAGTAGGATCGCTCGGCGAGCTTGTTCTGGAAGGCCTTCAGTTCCTCCGAGAGCTTCTCGTAGAGCCTGAAGATCGTCTTCGGGTGGCGTTCGAGGAAGTAGAAGAAGTCTCCGCGCTCGATGAAACCGACCGACACCGTGTCGATCGTCTTGGCGTAGGCGTTGTGGCTCCCCTTGTCAAAGAGCGTCGTCTCTCCGAGGATTTCGCCGGGGCCGGAGATCTTGAGGATCTGACTCTTCGCTCGCATGCTCCGCTTCACGAGCTTGACCATCCCCTCGAAGATGAGATAGAAGCCGAACGCTGGCGCACCTTCCTGAAAGATGATCTCCCCGCGTCCGTAATTGATCGTTCGGATCGACTCTCGAAGCTTCTCCAGCTCTTTGTCCTTCAAGTCCGAGAAGATGCGGAAATCGCTGAGATCGGCCATGCCACCCCCCTCTGGCGGTTGTCCTGTACGAAGCTCGTTACACCTGTCCCTCTCATCCCTGACCTCGGATCACCCGTCAAGCGGGGTCAGGCGTCCTGCATTGTAATCGATATCACATCCAACGCCAAGTCGTCTCTGCGATTCGGCACCTCGCTGCGCGAGGCGAATCAAGTGATGATCTTCCGGTTGGGATCATCGCCGAAAGCCGGGACCCTGTCTTGACACTCCAATCGATGCCTCCTAAACTCCGGCGACACACGCCGGAGTGGCGGAATTGGCAGACGCGCAGGATTCAGGATCCTGTGAGGGTTACCCCTCGTGTGGGTTCAAGTCCCACCTCCGGCAGAACCGGACCGGTGTTCGACCGGTCCGCTCTCCTATCCCCAATGACCTGCCCAGACGGCAAGTCCAATGAAGAAAGCCTGCAGCAGCCAGAAACGCAGTGTGATCTTCGTTTCCGGCCACTCGAAGCCAGGGAGAAGGTGCGTGGAACGGGCGCGGGTCGACGCTTCAAAATGGTGATGGAGTGGACTCATCTTGAACAGCCGTTTCCCCGTGATCCGGAACGAGGCGACCTGCGCGATCACCGAGCCGGACTCGAGGACCAGCACACCGGCAACCAGCGGAAGGAAGAAGACCGTCCCCGAAGCGAGCGAGATGCTGACGAGGATCGCGCCGAGACCGAACGCCCCGACGTCCCCGAGGAAGAGGTCGGCCGGATGGACATTGACCCACAGGAAGCCGAGCAGCGTACCGAGCAGCGGCAGGATGATGACGAGATTCGCACGCGATGGAGAAAGAACGGCGAGCCCAATCAGAATCAAGACTGCGAGTCCGCCGGCAAGCCCGTCGAGCCCGTCAGCGAGATTCAAGCTGTTGGTCGTGGCGAGGAGGCTGACCCAGACAAGCGCAAACGTGGCGACCGGTGGGAGCGTGACGGTGCCCGTCGTGAACGGGATTTGCTGTGGGGCGGACAGAACGTCGCGGAAGAGGACGAAGAGCGCGATCGCGGCAAGGCTGCCGAGCAGGAGCTTCCGCGGAGCGGTCAGCCCGAGAGAACGACGACGAAGGACCGACTTGAGATCGTCGAGAAGCCCGATCCCGCCGTGCAGAACCCCGGCGACGAGGACGAACCCGATCGGTCGCGCCCACAAGACGGTTGGCCCGAAGGAGAGGACGACGATCGCCCACAGACCGAGCACGACCAGCCCGCCCATCGTCGGCGTGCCGGCCTTCACAGCGTGTCCTTGGGGGCCGGCCGGCCGGATTTGCTGACCGATCCGGCGGCGGCGCATGGATCGGGCGAACACCCAGCAGCAACAGACGGAGATCGGGACGAGAGCGACCGAAACGGAGTAGAGCGCGTTCACGCAGCGTCCGCCTGCCGAAGCTCGCCGTCGCATTCGACAAGGAGCCGGCGGAGATCGGCGTGGTTCGCATCGCTCGGACCGTCGAGGACGCGTTGAACGAGCTTGAACAGCTGGTAGGTTGTGACCAAGCAGAATCCCTGCGCCTGGCAGCCGCGGAGGACTTCAGGGGTGAATTGCGTCGGTCGCCGCTTCGGATCGAGCATCCGCGATCCGGAGACGACGAGGATCCCCTTTCGTGTCCCCTCCCCCTCGGTGACCGATCGATCGACCGCTCGGAGGAGGCGACGATACGGGCGGAGTCCGACGGCTTCATCCTCGGTCGCCGTGACGACGACGAGCGCATCTCCCTCGTCCGACCGGACTTCAAGGACGTCGTCGGCCTGCGCGACATCGAATCCAAAGGCCGCGAACGCGTCGATCGTCGCCGGGACGAGCGAGAAACGGCCGGCGGTGTAGAGCATCCGCTTGCAGCTTGTCTTGTCGCGGAGACGCCCGGAGACCTCGTCGATCTTCGCAGCGAGAGCGGTGTGGCGCTCGCGGAGGCCGGCCAGCTCGTCGACGAGTCCCTCCTCACCTGCGACGGCATACGCGGGGAGCCAGTCGGGCTCGGCAACGAAACCCGGCCGGCCGGTGTGCTGCTCGGCGGCTTCGAGGAGCGCGATCGCCTCTTGGGCCGGGGGAACGCCGACAAGCGGCGGGATGAGGATCAGCCGACCTTCGTCGAACGGAACCTCGAGTGCAATGACGTCGCCGACACGATTCCGAGCGAGAACGGTCGCGAAGCGGTCGATCGGCGTCGAGAGGAGGTCTCGGTAGACCGCATCATAGGTGATGTATCCCTCGAATCGTTGGAGGTACGTCTCGAACGGGCTGTCGGATTCCTCGAAGACGATGTCCGTTCCGTGTCGAGGGACGAAGCGGCCGTTGGCGGGGAAGCTGAACTGATGTTGACGGTCGACAAGCGCGACACTTGGCAGCCAGGTGTAGCGGTCGAGGTGCTCCGGTGGCGCTTCACTCGACGCGATCTCCAACGGTTCGCCGCGCGTACGGAGCCGGCAGACGAGCAAGCCGCCCCGTTTGAGCAGAAGGTCCTCCGCCTCCGTGCGGCGTCGACCCATCCATCCGCTCAGCGAGCGGCCGAACCCGCGATCCCGTTGGGGATCGGTTCGCCGGATACCGTCGCTACCTGGTGCAACTTCGAAGGTCCAACGATCGGAGATTCCGAGCGGATCGAGGAAGACGGCGTCGCAGCCGGAGAACGACGATCGACCGAAGAACTCCTCCCGTTCGATGCTCGGATGGTCGAGCCGCCAGTCGACGGACAGATGACGATACGCCATGACGGGATGATCTTACCGCTCGTCTCGATCGTGGGGCAACCCAAAACGAAAAGAGGGACCGCACGGCGGCGGTCCCTCTGTCAGATGTGCGTCTGCTACGGCCCCTCAAGGTTCGAGATCGTCGTCGTCCAGTAGACGAACCGGGCCGTCGCGGTGTAGCTGATCGCGTTTCCGATCTTGAAGTTCAAGCTCGGCGTCAGCTCCGCGGTGCTCCCGTCCGGCAGCCCGACGACGAACGGCGAGGTCGGCGGGTTGACCATCGCGTACCGCAAGTAGACGAAGCTCGATGACCTCTCCAGCTCGCCGTCACCGTCGATATCGAGTTCCAGGCGGAGCCACATCGTCTGAGAACCGGGGATCCGGAATGTGTGATCGATGCTCCCCGTTTGCAGCGACCCCTCGTAGATGAGGACCTTGCCGGCCTCGGTCGGGGTCGGGACGACCCCCATCGGCGCGGCCTGACCGCCGCCGGTGTCGGACGTCTGGCCGACGTTCTGGAACGACCCGTCGGTTCGAAGCTCGATCCGGTAGCTGTGCGGCATGGCCCAGCCGGCACCGGCGTTGACGGTCACGTGCCAGCTGTCGGTTCCCCAGACGAAGAAGCCGGGTGTCGAGCCCATTGGCGGTTCGCCACCGGGCGACGTTCCGCCGGCCGAAACGGTGATCGGCTGCGTTGTCGATGACGAGAGGCCGTCATTGTCGACGACCGTTAGACGGACGAGGACCGTCCCGACGGACTGGTAGGTGACCTGGCCGAGGGAGCCGCTCATGTCGTCCGTGCCGTTGCCGTCGAGATCCCAGAAGTACGAGACAATCGTTCCATCCGGATCGAACGACGATTGTGCATTCAGCAGGATCGGCTGCCCGACCGTCGGCGTCAGTGGCGAGTACGTGAACGTTGCAACCGGCGCCTGCCCGGTGGTCCCAATGACGAGCGTCTGCGACGTCGAGTCGGTTGCGCCGTCGTTGTCCTGGACCGTCAACGTGACGACATACGATCCGGGGGCGGTGAACTGATGGAAGACGACGCTCCCTTGGACGGGAGCCGTTCCGTCGCCGAATGACCAGCTGTAGCTCGCGATCGTGCCGTCCGGGTCGTTCGACCCGGTTCCGTCGAAGCGGATCCACTCCGACACGCCGGCACTCGTCGGTGTGTATACGAATGCGGCGGTCGGCGGGAGGTTGGTCGTTCCGACCTGGATCGACTGGGACGTCGAATCAGTCCCTCCGCTATCATCCTGGACGGTCAGCGTCACAACGTACGTTCCGGGCGCGGCGAACCGATGCCACGAAACGACTCCGGTGTCGGTCGTTCCATCGCCGAAGTTCCACGAGTACGAGACGATCGATCCGTCCGTGTCGAACGAGCCGGATCCATCGAATTGGACCCATCCGTTGACGGCGGGGTTAGTCGGCGAGAAGCCGAACGCGGCGGTCGGGGCTTGGTTCGTCGGTCCGATCTGGATGGTCTGAGAAATCGTATCGGACGCTCCGTCGTCGTCGGTCACGATGAGGGTCACGGTGTAGTTGCCGTGAGCTGTGAACCGCTGCCACGCGGTTGCGCCGTATCCGGTCGCGCCGTTGCCGAAGTTCCACGAATACGATGCGATGGTCCCATCCGGATCGACCGACGCGGACGCGTCAAACTGGATCCATTCACCGATTCCCGGGCTGCTTGGCGAGTAGGAGAAAAGGGCGACGGGCGGCGAATTCACCGCAACGATCGGCTCGAGCGTCACGTTGATCGTTCGCGATAGACCGCCGATGGCGAAGATCGCGGCGTTCCATCCGATGTATCCGGGCTTCGTCACCGACAGGCGATGGAATCCCTGCTCGACGAAGAGGGTCCGCGGCGTGTAGCCGGCGTACTCGCCATCTAGGGTGATCAGAGCACCGCTCGGGTTCGAGTTGACCGTCACGATCCCATAGGACGGCGGAGTGCCGGAGACGATCTCAAAGCTGGTGAACGCCCAGCTCCTCTCCTCGACCGGGAGAACACCGAGGATCTGCGCTTCGATGCTCTGCTGGAAGGCCTCCGGGTCGGGGGACATGTACGCGAACGGCTGAACGGGGCTCGTCGTCGCAAGGATCTGGAGGTACTCCGTCCCTGCCGGCGGGCCGATCACCCACCCGCTGCTTCCCGGTGGCGCCGCGAGCGTATGCTCGCCCGCTTGCACGTAGTTGTTCGGCGTGCTCGACGAAGGATACGGGAAGAGCTGATTCGCCACGCCATCCGGTTGGATGTCCCAGATGTAGATGTAGGCGGGCTTGTTGACGCTGTAGTAGATGGTGATCGCTTCGCCGATTGCGTAAGCGCCCTTGTCGACCCAGATGCTCACCTCGAGCTCACTGTCCGGCGGGGTCGTGATGATCCCCTTCGGTGCCACGGCCGCTTGGGCCAGTCCGATGACAGCGGCGAAGGCGAGGATGGTCAAGAGAACCGCTCCGGTCCTCCACGTTCTCGCTTTCATGGTTGCCTCCCTTTGTTCTTCTGCAAACACCCTATTCCATTCCATCGCTATGAAACAGCCGCGAGTGCAATGCGCGTCAAGTCTGCCGGACCGATCCGCTTCAGGACGAGTTCCACATCCTCAACCTTCAGGGTCGCGCCTTGAAGGGTGGTCAATCGGAATCGGACTTCCTGCAAGAGCGTCTGGCCCTCGAACGGACTCCCTCCTCCTTCAAGGTAGTCGGCGATTGTGTCGGAGATGTGAGTAATCAGGAGGTTGAATCGTGGAGTCGGCAGGGCAGTCGGGACCGATTGCGGGCTTCCCGGCGCGACGCTGAAGATCCCCTTTGCGTAGAGGAGGTCCCGGGTCTCTGCCAGGAGGATCAAGCGTTGGTGAAGGCTTCGCGCGATCTGCGGGACAGGGATACCCCGGGCGAGCCCCTCCAGGCCTTTGGTCACCAGGCCGTCGACCGGCAGTCCCTCTTCCATGGCGACGACGACGCTGAGGAGGACCGCCTCTTTCTCAGGGATCGAGTACGAGGTTGCAGCGAGTCGTTCAGCCAACTGAATCACCTCGGCAGCCGGGAAGTCGGGCTGGCTGAGTCCGAGTGCGAAGGCTGCGAGGGGGCGTGCGGTGTCGGTGACCGGGATTGCACGAAGAGCCTGCTCGAAGCGGGCCTGAGGTGTCTGGGCAACAGCAAAGAGCCCTAGAACGAGCAGGAACGCGATGGTCACGAGGGGCTGCGCTCGGGCGGCACGGATCATGCGCCGTCACCTCCCCCGACGTATCGGACCGAGCTGTACTCGCCGAAGCTCTGTACGTACTCATCGGCGAGAGGGTCCTGGCCCCACCAGCGGCCGTCGATGACGAACGCGTATTCGTAGCGGCCGGGTGAGAGCGGGATGCTCGCCGTCCAGATCCCGTCGTTGTCGTCATCCTCCAGCGCGGTCGGCTCCCACGAGTTGAAGTTCCCGACAACCGAAACGTCGGACGCATCGAGCGCCGGTAGGACGAACAGGACTTCTTGGTTTCCGTCCTCGGCGAGGGTGGGGGTGAGCCGGATTCCGGGCGAGGTGTTCGTGAGTCCGGCTTGATTGGCGATGAAGACGCCGAGTAACAGGCATATCGTTGCGGTGGCGCCGACGACGCTCAACTGCCCGATTCGGCCTCCGCGGGTCGGTGCGAGCAACTGCCTCAACCAATCGGAGACCCTCAAGCGCGGGCGCCGCTCACCGAGTTCAACCACGATGCGCTCTTCGAGTCTGGCGAGTCCGCCCGCCGTCTCCGCGGCCTCTTGTCGGAGCGCGTCGCGCAGGATGTCGTCGATGCTGTTCGGGCTCACGATGGATCACGCTCCTCTTCCATTAGCTCTTTCAACATGGCCTTCCCTCTATGAATCCTCGTCTTCACGGTCCCTTCCGGGATCGAGAGAATGTCGGCGATCTCTCGGTACGGGAGATCGTTGTAGAATCTCAAGACCAGCGGTGCACGGTAGCCGTACGGTAGCTTCGTCAGCGCTTCGCGGACGTCGGCATGCCGGTCGTCTCGTGCGACGATCGTTGCAGGATCCGTGCCGCCGCGGATCTGAGGCGGCAACTCCGCGACCGGGTGGTTCCGTCGATAGCGGAGGCGATTCCGACAAAGGTTCGCAGCGATGGTGAACAGCCACGTCGAGAACCGCTTCTCCAGGTTGTAGCGGCGGAGATTGACGTACGCGCGAATGAAGGCATCATGCGTGATGTCTTCCGCGTCGGCGCGATTTCTCAAGAACCCAAGACAAAGGCCGAACACGGCGTCCTTATAGCGAGAGATGATCTCTCCCCAAGCTTCCGTCTCTCCGGTAAGTGAGGCTCTCAACAGACTCACCTCATCCTGCACACGGTACACGTTTCCCGCTGCCTCCTCGGTCATCAATATACACGGTTTCCCGCGGCAGAGTTTCGCATCGACATTGGTCACCGGCTCCCGGGACGAAGCCTCCGATTCGAGTTGTCTGGCGTCCGGGAAGTCCTGTCTGGAACAGGAGTAGACTGAGTTCCCGGCCCTCGAGGCCCCATGCGAGATGAATGCAAACCGGCTGATGTAAGGAGGTCGACGGTGCGAAACGCGGCGGGACTGACAAGATCAAAACGTTTGGGGTGCCTTCTCCTGGCGGTTCTACTTGGGTTTGGACTTGCCGCGTGCAGAGGATTCTTCGGGCAAGCGCCGATTGCGTTGCTGACCTTCGATACGGGAGGGGACGCGGAAGTTCCAGTGACAATTTCGTTCGATATCGGTGGGTCGAACGATCCGGATGGTGTGATCGTCGCGTACGAAATCGATTTCGGTGACGGCTCGGCTGTCGTCACAGGAACCGACGTTACGGATGCGATCGCGCATGAGTATGCCGAGAGCGGGACATTCACCATCCTGTTGACGATCACCGACAACGACGGTCGGATCGACATGGTGAACGCCGTCGTGACGGTCGGTTCAGTCATGATCGCATTTGCGTCCGATCGCGTCGGAGGGTACGACATCTTCCGAATGACCTCCGACGGAACGGGCACGGTCTCCGTCCTCACGTCCGAGGAGGACGAGCTCTTCCCCGATCTCACTCAGATGACACGGGATCGGATCGCGTACGCTTCCGAAGACGGAACGTCGTGGAACATCTGGTCGATGAGCGTCGACGGCGGGAGCCGAACGCAGCTGACGCAGATGGCGTCAAACCAGATTCAGCCGGATTGGTCCGTCGACGCGTCGACGATTGCCTATGCGTCGAACGAGTCGGGCGACTGGGAGATTCACACGATGACCGCGCTCGGGACCGGGGACCAGCAGATCACGACGCAGACCCCGTCGTGGGCAATCGCTCCGGTCTACTCGCCGCTGAACGATGACTTCCTGTTCGTCTCGGACGAGGATGCGACCGGTGGGAGTTCGATCTGGCTGTGGGACGATTCGGCTGGATCGTCAAGCGAACTGTACGACGGACCGGGCAGCGACGGCGATGCCTCGCCGGATCTTGCCACCGCTCCCACGACGGCACTCGATCTTCCCGCGGGGGCTGGAATCTCGAGGCCGACTTGGTCGCCGGACGGAACGAAGATCGCGTTCGCTCGGGAACGAGATCCCGACGGGATCATCGACATCTATGTGATGGATGCGGATGGGAGCGATGCGGAGTCGCTCGAGGAATACGTCGACGGACTCGGGGTCCTGAATACTGCGATCACGACCGACGACGATGAGTTCGCGCCGTTCTGGCTCGAAGACAACAGCGGGATCGCTTTCGTCAAGACCGACGCCGGGGGCGATTTCCAGATTCACGTCGTCGACTTCGTCACCGGGGTCGTCTCCGAGCTGACCGGAACGGGGAACAACGTTCTGCCTGCCGCCCATCGCTGAGTTCCTGGGATTGCACGAGCCTGAGGTCAGGTCTTGAGCAGGGACTGTCTCAGGACCCTGGTTGCTTGACGCGACGAAGGATTCGGAGCCCGAGACACCCGGCGACGACGCATCCCATCAAGACGAGTAGCGGGCCGTCCCCCCATCGCGTGTAGATCGATCGTGCGTTCGAGAGGCGGACCGACCCGGTTGAGACCGTCTCTTCTGTCGTCGTGCCGCGGATGAAGCCACGCGGATCAACGAAGCCGGAGAGGCCTCCGTTCGCCGCTTGGACGACCGATCGGCGATTCTCCACCGCGCGAAAGACGGCGGTCGCGAAGTGCGACTTCAGCTCGGAGCTCCCGACGAACCAGGCGTCGTTCGTCACGACGGCGAGGAGGGATGCACCGTTCGCCGTCAGACGACGCGAGGCCGTGGGGAACGTCGATTCGAAGCAGATTGGCGTGCCGAACCGATCGAGCGAGTTGTAGTCACTCCCCGGACTCAGGTCGACGGGGAGGAACGAGCGCGCCCAGGGACCGAGGCCGATCGCCTCGAGGAGCCGGCGGCCGGGGATGTACTCCCCGAACGGCACGGGGCGGACCATGTCGTAGGTGTCCAGGACGCGCCCATCGGTGTCGACGAGCGCGACGGAATTATAGATCTGCCCATCGCGATACGTCCCGGTTCCGAACAGGAGTTCCGTCTCTCCGCGGATGGCCAGATTGGCCAGCCTGTCGAAAATCTCATCGTCGCGCAGAATGTAGGTCGGGAGGAACGATTCGGGGAAGACGACGAGATCCGGATCGGTCGCGATCGCCTCCTCGCCGAGTTGAAGGTACCGGTCGGTGAAGGCTTCGAGGTAGGCAGTGTTCAGCTTGATCTCCTGGGCGACGTTCGACGAGACGATGGCGACATCGAGCGAGGGCGCGTTCTCGCTTGGCTCCGCAGGAAGGAGGGAGAAGGCCCCCTGAACGAGAAGCAGGGCGAAACCGAGGATGGCGAACCCGACGCGCTTCTCGCGGATCGCCGTATACCAGACGGCGTTGATTGCGACGATGAACGCGGTGACCGACCACGAGCCGAAGATCGAAGCCGATTGGATCAGCCACGGCACTCGGTAAAGAGCCTGGTGGAGCATTGCGAAACCCATGCCGAGGGGGCCGAGTGTCCGGAGAGCCTCCGCGAGGACGAAGATAGCCGGGGCGAGGAGGATCCACGTCAGCGCCGCGCGGGATCCCGGTTGTCGGGTCATCAGCCATCCGACTAGACCGAGCGGGAGGGCGAGATACGCGACGAGAAGGACGTATCCGGGGATGACGAGCGGATTGAACCGGATCAGCGTCAGCACCCATCGAACATCGATCGCGAAGAACGCAATGCCGAACAGGTATCCGTGGAGGAAGCCGCGTCCGCGCTCCAACGCGAAGAAGAGCGGGATCAGTGCGACGAAGATGAGCGGCGCGGCGCCGAAACCGGGCAGAGCAAACGTAGCGAGCACGCCGCCGCCGATTGCGAGCCAGGTTTCCTTCCGCCGGATCGAGTTCATATACTCGACATCATATCGCGCGACAGGGGGGACGCGATGCATCCCATTCTGGTTCAGATCGGTCCGCTGACGATTCGCTACTACGGCCTGATGTACGTGATAGCCATTGCCGTTGGGTTCCTGCTGCTGGTGCGGGAGGTCCGGAGGAAGGGTCTCCCCCTTTCGACAGAGAACCTGCTTGATCTGCTGCTGTGGACCGTCCCGGTTGCCGTGATCGGGGCTCGGATCTACTACGTCGCGTTTCATTGGGACTACTACGGAGCTCATCCGGTGGACATCGTCAAGATCTGGGAAGGCGGGCTTGCCATTCATGGAGGCGTACTCGCTGGGATCGCTGTCGTCTTCTTCTACGCGCGCGCGAAGAAGGCACCGTTCTGGGCACTCACTGATGCGTTGGTCCCGAGCCTGATTCTCGGTCAGGCGATCGGGCGAATCGGGAACCTAATGAACGGCGACGCGTTCGGAACGCCGACGACGCTCCCTTGGGGAATCCGCTTTCCCCCAGAGTCGCCGGCGGGGATGGCCTACCCGGGCCAGGCGACGCATCCGTCGATGATCTACGAGATGCTTCTGAATCTCGCGATCTTCGCGATCCTCTGGTGGGGGGGGCGGAAACGTGGCCATAACGATGGGTTCGCCACGGCGATGTACTTCATCCTCTATGCGCTCGCCCGCTCGCTCGTCAGCTTCACGCGAGGAGACAGTCTCTGGCTTGGGCCGATACGCGCGGCCCACGTGATCAGCATCTTCTTCGTTGTCGGGTTTGGGCTGTTCATCTGGCGGCGTCGCCTTCACCGGAGGCAATCTACGGGTTGAACGACTCTCCGAGGTAGACCTCCCGCGCCACCGGGTCGGCGAGGATCTCCTCGGGCGTTCCCGCAGAGATCTGTTGGCCCTTGTCGATCAGGATTGCGTGGTCGGTGATCTTCAGCGTGTCGCGGACGTTGTGGTCGGTGATGACGACGCCAATCCCCCGATCTTTCAACGAGACGATCTCCCGTTGAAGATCGACGATCGAGATCGGATCGATCCCGGAGAACGGCTCGTCGAGGAGGACGTAGCGGGGCGATGTCGCGAGCGTCCGTGCGATCTCCAATCGGCGCCGCTCGCCGGAGGAGAGGGTCTTCGCTTCCTGAGTGCGGAGTCCCTCGAGGCCGAACTCGGCGAGGAGTTGCTCGCGAAGCTCGGATCTCTCCTTCGCGGACGGGAACCACTCGAGGGCGAGATCAAGATTCTCAATGACGCTTGCCCGTGTGAAGACGGAGGGTTCCTGCGGGAGATAGCCGATCCCCAGACGTGCGCGACGGAAGAACGGGAGATCGGAGATGGCGGCGCCGTCGAGGAGAACCCTGCCGCCGTCGGCGGCGATGAAGCCGATCATCATGTGGAACGTCGTCGTCTTCCCCGCTCCATTTGGCCCGAGGAGGCCGACGATCCGGCCGGGCTCGACCTGCAGGGAGAGTCGGTCGACGACGGAACGGCGCTGGTAGATCTTGCTCAGGTTCTCCGCGCTAAGTGTCATCGGGCTCCCCTAGAACTCCCAGGTCGAGTCGGGCGGACACGCCGCCGATCGCCCGGATGCCGTCCTCGGCGACCCTCACGGTTTCGGCGCTCAGACAGCCGGCGGATGACTCGGCGGAGACACCCCCGAGGAAGGAGACTTCACCGTTGTGCTCCTCGGCGCGGTCTGCCCGGATCGACCATTCCTCTTCGAGGTCTGCGGTCGCTTCAACGCCCCCGGTGAACGAGGCTGTCTCGTCCCGGAGATCGTACCCGAACTCGGCCGCTGACATCCGAACATCTCCCGCGACGAGGTCGACCGGACCGGAAGCGAGCCGTTCGCCTGATTCATCCCACGTCAGCTCTTCGGTCGTAAGAAGCAAGTCATCTGCCTGCTCGATCCGAACGTTCCCGGACAGCCGGCTGATCGTCTCGGTCCGTTCGAGTCGATCGCTGCGGATCCCTAGCGGGTCTTGGCCCTCAGCGAAGAAGTCGATCGCAATGCCGGACAACCGCTGCGAGGAATCGTCGATCTGCCCATCCGCGGCATGGATCTCCCACTGAGGAGAGCCGTCCTCGGTGTAGCCGAACAGCGAGACCGAACGCGCAGTCGTCCAGTCATCGCTCGGGCTCCTCCCGCGGGGGAGGAAGACGAGCATGAGCGTAGCGGCGATCGCTACGAAGAGGAGGGCGATGAATCCCTTGGCTCGAGACATGATCGGACGAACCCTCGGAAGAGGGGATGCGGCGAGAGGAGGCGCGACGTGAACTCGGGATGGAATTGGACTCCGACGAACCACGGATGATCGGGCAATTCGACTGCCTCGACGAGCTGGTCGCCGTGGGACGTCCCGACGATCCTCATGCCGGCCGATTCGAGGCGATCGCGGTAGTCGGGATTGAACTCGAAACGGTGCCGGTGCCGCTCCTCGATCTTCAGTCTTCCATAGCACTCGGCGGCGATCGATCCGGCGAGGAGGTTCGTCTCGTAGATGCCGAGTCGCATCGTTCCGCCCTTCAGGGCGACGTCGATCTGCTCCTCAAGGAGGCTGATCACCGGATGCGGTGTCTCCGGATCGAACTCCGAACTGTTCGCGTCCTTCAGGCCGAGGATGTTCCGCGAGAACTCGATGATCGCGCATTGGAGACCGAGGCAGAGTCCGAAATAGGGGATCCGATTCGTGCGGGCGTACTCGACCGCCTCGATCTTCCCCTCGATGCCTCGATCGCCGAATCCACCGGGGATCAGGATTCCGTCGAGGTCCGACAGATACGCTGACGTTCCCTCCTTCGCGATGGCATCGGAAGAGATCCAGGCGATGTCAACCCCGACATCTTCGGCCGTGCCCGCGTGATAGAGCGCCTCGCGGATGCTGATGTAGGCATCCTGCAGTTCGACGTACTTGCCGACGATACCGATGCGGACCCGCGAGGAGGGGGCCTCGAGTACGCCGATCCGGGAGACCCACTCCGACAGATCGGGCGCTCGCGATTCGTCGAGCCCGAGGCCGTTCGCCATCCGCTCCGTCAGGCCGTGCTCGTTCAATCGGAGCGGTGCGTGGTAGATCGTCGGGAGATCCGGGTTGTCGATCACGTTCTCGATCGGCACATCGCAGAAGAGCGCGATCTTCCGCTTGACCGGCTCGGGCAGCGGCACGTCGGATCGAGCGACGATCATGTCCGGCTGGATGCCGATCGCCCGCAGCTCCTTGACGCTGTGTTGCGTCGGCTTCGTCTTCAGCTCGTCCGAGGTCGTCAGGCGCGGAAGGAGCGTGACGTGCACGAAGAAGGTGTCCTCGCGCGGCAACTCATCCTTCATCTGGCGGAGCGCCTCGAGGAACGGAAGGCTCTCGATGTCGCCGACGGTGCCACCGACCTCGATCACGCCGATCTCCGCGTCGGTCTCGTCGAGCGGGAGACGGATTCGTCGTTTGATCTCGTCGGAGATGTGCGGAATGATCTGGATCGTCTCGCCGAGGTACTTCCCGGCTCTCTCCTTGCGAATGACGTTCCAGTAGACCTGGCCGGTGGTCAAGTAGTTCGACGCGGAGAGACCCTCGTCGAGGAACCGCTCGTACCGGCCGATGTCGAGGTCGGTCTCTTTGCCGTCGTGGGTGACGAAGACCTCGCCGTGTTCGTAGGGGTTCATCGTCCCGGCGTCGACGTTCACGTAGGGGTCGATCTTCTGGAGGCTGACACGGTAGCCTTGGAGTTTGAGGAGAAGACCGATCGATGCGGAGACGACCCCCTTCCCGAGTCCGGAGAGCACGCCTCCCGTGATGAAAACGAACTTGCGCACGTTTCGAAGCACCCGCCTCTCGAGCTGCGCTCTGGAAAGAATACGGGAACCCTCGAAGGCCCGCAAGGGCCGACGCGTTGGGCTATTGAGGTGCCAAAACCTTTGTGCTATAATCGTCCGACGCCAGACACCCCAAAGGAACTGAGAAAGGACCAGCAAGTCATGTGGCGAGTCATCCTTGAGGTTCTGTTTTTCTTCGATTGTCTAGCGCTGATGGGGTTGATTCTTCTCCAGATGAGCGAGCACTCCGGATTGGGCGGGGCGTTCGGATCCGGTGGGTCGAGTACCGTCTTCGGCCGCGACGAGGTCAGGGATCCCAAGCGAACATTGACCATCGGACTGGCCGTTGCGTTCATGCTGCTCGGCTTCGTACTATCGATTCTCTAACGGTTTGACGAGGAGGGAAGACCGGTGCCGCTAATCGAGGTCAGAGGTCTCAAGACGTATTTCTACACGGAAGACGGCGTCGTCCGGGCCGTGGACGGCGTCAACTACGTGATCGAGCAGGAGAAGACGCTCGGGGTCGTCGGCGAGAGTGGATGCGGGAAGTCGGTCACGGCCCTGTCGATCATGGGACTGGTCCAGATCCCGCCCGGGAAGATCGAAGAGGGGGAAATCCTCTTCCACCGGGACGGAAAGGTCATGGACTTGACGAAGTACGACCCCAAGGGCCGCGAGATGCGAGCCATCCGGGGCAACGAGATCGCGATGATCTTCCAGGAGCCGATGACGTCCCTCAACCCCGTCTACACGATCGGCAACCAGATCATGGAAGCGATCATCCTCCACCAGAAGCTCGACAAGGCGAAGGCGAAGCAGAAGGCGATCGACATGCTTCGCGAGGTCGGGATCCCACTCCCGGAGCAACGGGTCGACGAATACCCACACCAGCTCTCCGGCGGGATGCGCCAGCGCGCAATGATCGCGATGGCCCTCTCTTGCAACCCGTCCCTCCTGATCGCCGACGAGCCGACGACCGCTCTCGACGTGACGATCCAGGCGCAGGTGCTCGAGCTGATGAACGAGCTGCGACGGGAGTTCCATGCGGCGATTCAGTTCATCACGCACGACCTCGGCGTGATCGCAGGAATGGCCGACCACGTGGTCGTCATGTACCTCGGGCGGATCGTGGAAGGCTCGACCGTCGACGAGGTGTTCCACGATCCGAAGCATCCATACACGCAAGGATTGATGAACTCCATTCCGTCGCTGGCGTCGCGCAAGGATCGGCTGGAGCCGATCAAGGGCGTGGTCCCCGACCCGTTCGAAGTCCCGCCGGGTTGCGGGTTCGAGCCGAGGTGCCCTCATGCGATGGAGATCTGCAAGACGAGGATGCCGGACCTGACGGAAGTGGCGCCGAACCACGACGCGGCTTGTTGGCTCTACGTGTGACAGCGAGGTGATTGAGTTTGGCTTCCGATAACATCCTTCTGGACGTCAAGGGACTCGTCAAGTACTTCCCCGTTCGCAAGGGGGTCTTCCGGCGGACCGTGGCGCACGTCAAGGCGGTCGACAACGTCGACATGTTTATCCCTGAGGGGGAGACGCTTGGTCTTGTCGGAGAGAGCGGCTGCGGGAAGACGACCGCGGGCCGGTCGATTCTCCGACTGATTGAGCCGACGGCAGGCGACATCGTCTTCCGGAGCAAGAAGCTCGCCCCTGGCGGCGAGGAGTCGGTCGAGATCGACGTCGCCAAGGTCGGGCGCAAAGAGCTGAAAGCGCTCCGTCGAGAGATGCAGATCATCTTCCAGGATCCCTATTCCTCGCTGAATCCGCGGATGACGGTCGGCGCGATCGTCGGCGAACCCCTTCTCGTTCACGGGATGGCCAAAGGAGCCGAGCGTGAGGACCGCGTCAAGGCGCTCCTCGCGGCGGTCGGACTGAAGCCGGATCACATGAAGCGCTATCCGCATGAGTTCTCCGGCGGCCAGCGCCAGCGGATCGGTGTTGCCCGCGCCCTCGCCCTCGACCCTCAGCTGATCATCTGCGACGAGCCGGTCTCGGCGCTCGACGTGTCGATTCAGGCGCAGGTGATCAACCTGCTCGAAGACCTTCAGGGTGAGTTCGGCCTGACGTACCTGTTCATCGCGCACGACCTGTCGGTTGTCCGGCACATCAGCACCCGCGTCGCCGTCATGTATCTCGGCAAGATCGCCGAGCTGGCGCAGACTGAGGAGCTGTTCACGAATCCGAAGCACCCGTACACCGAGGCGCTGATGTCGGCCGTTCCGGTGCCGGATCCTGCGTGGAGCGTCGAACGGATCCTCCTCGAGGGAGACGTCCCGAGCCCGGTTGCGCCCCCTTCCGGATGCTACTTCCACCCGCGGTGCCGCTACGCGAAGGATATCTGCAAGACGGATGAGCCGGCGTACCGCGACCTTGGCGACCTGCACTTCGCGACGTGCCACTTCGCCGACTCGCTCGACCTCCAGCCGATCAAGAGCGAGGAATGACGCAACTCCTCCTCGGAACGAAGAACCAAGGCAAGATCGAAGAAGCGACGGAGCTCCTGGCCGGGATCAAAGGCCTGGAGCTCCTTACCTTTTCCGAGCATCCCTTTTCCGATGTCGACGAAACCGGAGAGACATTCCTCGACAACGCATTGCTCAAGGCACGATCGATCTGTGGTGAAATAGGGCTTCCGGTGCTCGCCGAAGACGCTGGCCTGGAGGTCGCACATCTCGGTGGCGCCCCCGGGGTCCTCTCGGCGCGCTTCTCCGGCGAACCGGTCGACTACGCGCGTAACAACGCTCTACTGCTCGAGCGGCTGCAGGGAGCGGTCGATCGAACCGCCCGATTCGTCGCGGTGGCGGCGCTGCAACTCCCGGACGGGCAGACGTTCGTCTGCACCGGCCTCCTCCGTGGGGCCATCGTGAAATCACCGATTGGGGCCGGCGGCTTCGGGTACGACCCGCTGTTCGTGCCGGACGGAAGCGAGCGGACGCTCGCTGAGATGTCGCTCGCCGAGAAGAACCGGATCAGCCATCGGAAGTACGCCTGGACGAGAATGGGGAGCTTGCTCCAAGACTTGATCGAAGCCGGAGAGCTATAAGTTTCTAGCCGCCCGTGCCGAGGGCTTCGGCGTAGGCTTCCAATGCGCGGCGCTGCTTGCCGGTCAACTTGCCCGGGACCTCGACCGTCACCTCGGCGAGGTGATCTCCTCGCCCTCCGCCTCGGTGGACGTTAGCGACCCCCTGCCCCTTCAATCGGAAGACCTCTCCGGGCTGGGTGCCGGCCGGGACGGTGAGGGTCTCCTCACCCCACAGAGTCTCGACGTCGATCTTCGCGCCGAGGGCGGCCTGGGGATACGTGATCGGCACGCTCGAACGGATATCTCGTCCCTCCCGGCGGAACACCGGGTGGGCGATCAGTTCGATCACGATGAACAAATCTCCGCTCGGGCCGCCTTCGACCCCGGCGTTCCCCTGCCCTCGGAGGCGGAGCCGAGATCCGTTGTCGACGCCGGGGGGAACGGTGATCGAGATCTTGCTCCGCTCTTTCGATCGACCGGCGCCGCGGCAGCGATGGCAGGGTTCCTCGATCAGTTCACCGGTTCCGCCGCACTCCGGGCAGCCCTGCACGTTGATGAAGCTTCCAAGGAGGCTTTGCTGGCGATACTCGATCTGTCCGCGCCCGTCGCAGGTCGGGCAGGTTCGCTTCGACGTGCCCGGTTCCATGCCGCTTCCGGAGCAGGTCTCGCAGGCGACGAGTCGGGGTACGGTGACCGTCATCTTCGTGCCGTGAGCAGCGTCTTCGAGGGTGATGCGAAGCTTGTACTCAATGCTTTCACCCCGCCGCGAGCGGGACTGAGGCCTCCCTCGTGCTCCACCCTGTCGGAAGAAGAGATCGAAGATGTCGTCGATTCCGCCGAAGCCAAACTCGTGATACGCGTCTCGCGCCCGTCGGAAGTCCATGTCGCCGAATGTAAACCCCTGATCGGGGCCGGCATGGCCGTAGCGATCGTACTGCGCGCGTTTCTGCGGATCGGAGAGAACTTCGTAAGCCTCGGCGACCCGTTTGAATTCGTCTTCGGACTCCTTTTTCTTCACGTCGCGGTACATGTCGCGACGGAGCGTCTTCGCCTTTTCGCGGTAGGCCCTCTTGATGTCGGCCTCATCCGCGTCTTCAGCGATACCTAAAGTCTCGTAGTAGTCGCGCTTCGCCACGCTGTCTCCCTGCTACTCTTCTTCGGGTTCGTCGTACTCGGCGTCAATGTACTCGCCTTCGTCCTCATCCGCTGCCCCTTCGGTCCCCTCCGAAGCCGGTCCGCCCTCCTCTGCTTGAGCCTGTTGATACGCCTGTTGCGCGACCTCCTGCGAAGCCTTGGAGAGTTCCTCGATACCGCGACGAAGCTCGGCCGCTTCGGCATTCGAATCGAGCTTCTCTCGGAGCCGACGGATCTGGTCTTCGATTTCGGAGCGCTTCTGACCGTCGACCTTGTCGCCGAGGTCAGAGAGGGCCTTCTGGACAGAGTAGATCAGCTGGTCGGCCTGGTTGCGTACTTCGGCAAGGTCCGATTTCTGCTTGTCTTCCTCGGCGTGTTCCTCGGCTTCCTTGCGCATCCGTTCGATCTCCGCGTCGTCGAGATGGGATGAGTCCTGGATCGAGATCGATGCGGTCTTCGACGTCGCTTTGTCCTTCGCGGTGACGTGGAGAATCCCGTCGGCGTCGATGTTGAACGTGACGTCGATTTGCGGGATCCCTCGCGGGGCTGGCGGAATCCCCATCAGCTGGAACCGACCGAGCTGTTTGTTGTCGACGGCCATTTTCCGTTCGCCCTGGACAACGACGATCTCGACCGCTGGCTGGCTGTCCTCGGCGGTGGTGAACGTCTTCGTTTTCTCCGTCGGGACGGTCGTGTTCCGCTCGATCAGCGGTGTGGCAACCCCGCCGAGGGTCTCGATCGAGAGGGTTAACGGTGTGACATCGAGGAGGACGACGGAGTCAACTTCGCCGGCGAACATTCCGGCCTGAAGGGCAGCGCCTGCAGCAACAACCTCGTCCGGATTGATCTCTCGGTTGATCTTCCCAGGGACGCGGGAAGAGATTAGCTCCTGCACCTTCGGGATCCGCGTCGATCCGCCGACGAGGACGACCTGGTCGATCGTGTCGGCCGACTTCTTCGCTTCGCGCAACGCGGAATCGACGGTCTGGATCGTCCGCTGCAAGAGGTCGTCGATCATTCCCTCGAACTTAGCGCGGGAGAGCTTCTTCTCGAGGTGCTTCGGCCCGCTGGCGTCGGCGGTGAGGTAGGGGAGGTTGATCGTCGTCTCCATCCGGCTGGAAAGCTCCTTCTTCGCCGCCTCTGCCGCGTCCTTCAGCCTCTGCATCGCGCTGGGATCGCTCGTCAGGTCGATCCCGGTATCCTTCCGGAACTCGTCGGCGAGCCAATCGATGATCCGCTGATCGAAGTCGTCGCCGCCGAGGCGCGTGTCGCCGTCGGTGGCGAGAACTTCGTAGAGCTCGTCGCCGATCTCGAGGACCGAGACATCGAACGTCCCGCCGCCGAGGTCATAGACGAGGATCGTCTGGTCGTGGTCCTTCTCAAGGCCGTAGGCGAGGGATGCCGCCGTCGGCTCGTTGATGATCTGGAGGACTTCGAGGCCGGCAATCTCACCGGCCGCCTTCGTCGCCCTCCGCTGGGCCTCGTCGAAGTAGGCCGGGACGGTGATGACGGCCTTGTCGACCTTCCCGCCGAGGTGCGCTTCGGCGTCGCGCTTCATCTTCTGGAGGATCATCGCCGAGATCTGTTCCGGCGAGTACTCCTCGCTCTTCCCGCCTGTTTCGATCTTCACCCGATGGTCGGTTCCCATCTCTCGCTTGATCGACGCGATCGTGTTCGTCGGGTTCGTAATCGCTTGTCGCTTGGCGAGACGTCCGACGAGGCGTTCTCCGTCGTCGGTGAACGCGACGACCGACGGCGTGACCCGTTCCCCTTCGGCGTTCGTCATGATGGTCGGGGACCCGGCTTCGAAGACGGCGACACAGGAATTGGTCGTTCCCAAGTCAATGCCGATGATCTTTTCTTTCATTCCTTCTCCTCCTTCGCCGGTCCTTGACTGACGGCGACCTTGCTCGGCCGGAGGGTTCGTCCGTTGCGGACATACCCCGGCGCGAATTCCTCAACAATCGTATTCTTCGGTTCTTCAGTCTCGAGGCTGAGGAGTGCTTCGTGGTAAGCTGGATCGAATCCCTTCCCCAAGGCTTCGATCCGAGAGACCCCTTTCGTGCTCAGCGTTTGCTCGAACTGCGCGAAGATCCGTTCGGTGCCGGCGACGAATGCTTCAGCATCCTTGTCCCGGTTGTAGTTCTCGAAGGCGAAGCCGAGCGCATCGTAGAGGGGTAGCACGTCGAGGAGAAACTGATCGGATGTCCGCTCCTCTCGGTCGGCAGCGTCCCGTGCGATTCGCTTCTTGTAGTTCTCGAATTCCGCCTGCATCCGCTGGAGTCGCTCGATGCACGATTGCAGCTCGGTTGCCTCCGCCTCGGCCGGAGCGTCGGTGTGGGGCACAGCGGGATCCTCGATCGGATTGCGTTTTTCGTCGTCGTTCATTCGCGGGCTCCTCCGGCTGGTCGCCCTCCCGAAGCGACCAGCAGGCCTTCGAGGCGATTCGCGACGTAGCTCGCGGTGGAAAGTGCTCTTCCGTAGTCCATCCAAAGCGGTCCAACGACGCCGAGAACGCCCGAGTGGGGGCGATAGTCGCAGGTGATCACACTGAACTCCTCCATCCCCGGCAGTGGGAAGTCCCCGATGCTGGCGACGAGTCCACTTCTGTCTACGCGGGCCTCCGCCACAGCCTCGATGAAGCCCGCTTCGTCGCGGACTGCGCGGCTGAAGCTGGCGAAGTCGGTCATCGCGCGATCGGGATCAGCCTGCTGTAGCGCGTCGGTCAGGTTCAGCAGACCGTCGAAATGGACCGGGCGCTGCAACCGACGTTGGAGGAGCCGTTGAAGGACGAGGATCGCCTGTCGGACCGGACGCTCGTACCACCCCTCCGGTTCGTCGATGTCGGGCAATGCTCGGACCTCCGAGAGGACCACCCCGTGCAGGTTCTCGTTGATCAGCTGCATGATGCGATCGATCTCGTCGGAGCCCAGGTCGTCGTCGAGCGGGACAAGTCCGTGCTCGACGATCCCGATGTCCGAAAGAATGAGCAGGAACGCGAGCTGCGCGTCCATCCGGAGGAGGATGACGCGATCGAGCTTCGTCTCATCCGGCCGCGGCGGGATCACGAACGACGCGCAGCCGGTGATGTTTCCGAGGAGAAACGCCGTCTGTCGGATCGTCTCTCCCACGTCGAGACAGCGCGTCTCGTCCATCTCGACGATCTCGAGACGCTGTTCGCGGGTCAGCTCGGAGAGATCGAGAAGCCACTCGACGAAGAACTGGTAGCCCTGTTTCGTCGGGATCCGCCCCGAGGACGAATACGGCTTCTCGATGTATCCCTCCGCCTCGAGGTCGTTCATATCGTTTCGAACCGTGGCCGAACTGACGCCGAGGCCGTAGTCTTCGAGGATCATCCGCGATGAAACGGGCTCGCGAAGCCGGATATACCGGTCGACGATTTCCTTCAGAATCAACCGCTGTCTCTCAGGGAGGATCTTCGTATTAGCACTCTGCATGGTAGTTTGCTAATGGTAGTCCGTCCGCCAGGATCTGTCAACAACGAGACGGGCAAGCCGAAGGCATAGGATCGTGATCGGAGTGTGTCAGTCCGGGAACAGCGCTACGTGACGCGTCCGCAGCACTTCTTGTACTTCAACCCCGAACCACAGGGGCAGGGATCGTTTCGCCCCGGCTCCTTCTCGATCCGGACCGCTCGTTGGCCCCCTTTCGACTTCGATGCTTGCTTGGGAGCCGGTGATGTGGCCGAGGGATGGACGTAGCGGAGATTCTCGTCCGATCGCTTCGGTGCCGGTCCGGAGGAGACGGTCAGCCGCGGGTTGAGGACGACGCGAACGATCTTCTCCGCCGCGTTGCCGAGCATCTCCTGGAACATGCTGAACGATTCTCGTTTGAACGCGACGAGCGGATCCCCGCCTCCGTAGGCGGTCCAGCCGATTCCGCCCTTCAGATCGTCGAGGTTGTAGAGATGCGTCCGCCACGCCTCATCGATCGTCGTGAGGATGATGTAGCGAGCGAGGAGCGAGAACTGGACCCCGAGCCGCTCCCGCTGGGCGGCGAGGGCCTTCTTCAGATGCTCGCCGGCCAGCGCGATCAACTCTTCGATGCCAGCCTCTTCGAACAAGGAAGCACTGATTGGCCCATAGGTGGAGAGCTCGTGCGCCAGCCCGCCGAGGTTCCACTCGTCGAGCGGACGTCCGGCGGCCGCATGTTCGCCGACCAGGTTCTCTGCTAACTCCTCGAACAGGTCGTGCAGGTACTCTTCCAGATCGGCTTCCGCCTCCGTTCCGAGACTCTCCTCGGATCCGGGCGGAGGGAGGAGAAAGCGGTCGCGGAGGGCGTAGACCGCCTCTCGCTGCTTCGAGAGAACGAGGTCGTATTCCAGCAGGCGCTTACGGATTTCGAAGTTGCGTCCCTCGACCCGTTTCTGCGCCCGCCGGATTGCCCCGGTGAGGAGATCGTGCTCGATCGCTTCGCCCTCCTCCATGCCGAGACGGTCCATCAGCGGGGCAATCCGGTCACCGCCGAAGATCCGGAGGAGGTCATCCTCCATCGACAGATAGAACTGAGACGACCCCGGATCCCCTTGGCGGCCAGAGCGGCCGAGGAGCTGGTTGTCGATCCGCCGGGATTCGTGACGCTGTCCCCCGATGACGTGAAGGCCTCCGAGGTCGGCGACCCCATCTCCGAGCTTGATGTCGGTCCCGCGACCGGCCATGTTCGTCGCGACGGTGATTGCGCTGTGCTGCCCGGCGTCGGCGACGATCTCGGCTTCCTGTTCGTGGTACTTGGCGTTGAGAACGTGGTGAGGGAGTTTCCGCGCCTTGAGGAGCGCGGCGAGGCGCTCCGACTTCTCGATCGAGTTGGTCCCGATCAGCACTGGGCGCCCCTGCTCGTGAAGCGTCGCGACCTCGTCGGCGATCGCATTGAACGCCGCCTTCTGGGTCCGAAAGATCCGGTCGGGGAGCGCTTCGCGCCGGAGCGTGCGGTTGGTCGGGACGACCAGGACCGGGAGGGCGTAGATCTGCTTGAACTCGTCTTCCTCCGTCTTCGCGGTGCCGGTCATGCCGCACAGCCCTCGATAGAGCTGGAAGTAGTGCTGGAGGGTGATCTGCGCCAGGGTCTGCGTCTCCCGCTGGATCCGCAGCCCCTCTTTTGCTTCGAGTGCCTGATGGAGTCCGTCCGAGTAGCGGCGATCTGGCATCAGGCGACCGGTGAAATCATCGACGATCATCACACGACCGTCCTTGACGATGTAGTGCTGCTCCTTGTGGAAGAGATGGAGGGCGCGAAGGGCCGTCTCGATGTGGTGAAGCGTCTCCGTCTGCTCTGGCGAGAACAGGTTCTCGATCGACAGAGCCTGCTCCGCCTTGTGGATGCCGGCGTCGGTCAACGTCAATCGACGGGATTCCTCGTCGATCTCGAAATCGATATCCTCCCGAAATCGGCGGGAGAGGCTGGCGAACTTCCGATACCGATCGAGCGCCTCCGCCGCCGAGCCGGAGATGATCAACGGCGTCCGGGCCTCGTCGACGAGGATGTTGTCGATCTCGTCGACAATCGCGAAATCGAGTGGCCCTTGGACCTTCCGGTCGTGCGTGAGGACCATGTTGTCGCGGAGGTAATCGAACCCGAACTGGTTGTTCGTCCCGTACGTGATATCGGCCGCGTAGGCCGTCTTCCGATCGGCCGGATCCATGCCGTCTTGCAGGAGGCCGACGTTCAGGCCGAGGAACTCGTAGATTGGTCCCATCCATTCGCGATCGCGCCGCGCGAGGTAGTCGTTGACCGTGACGACGTGGACCTTCCCGACGAACGCGTTCAGGGTGGCGGGCAGGGTTGCGACAAGCGTCTTCCCCTCGCCGGTCTGCATCTCGGCGATCCGACGATCGTCGAGCGCAAGGGCGCCGACGATCTGAACGTCGAACGGTCGCATCGCGACCGTCCGCTCGGCGACTTCGCGGACGAGCGCGTAGACTTCGACGCGGGCGTCTTGTCTCGATGTGCCGTCGCGGAGCCGGTGTAGCACAGCATCGGCCCGCTCTCGGAGTCCGTCGTCCGACAGAGACTTCACTTCGTCGGCAAGCGCATTGACCGCCTGAAGCTCCTTCTCGTAGCGCTTCAGCTGCTGCGTATTCGTCTGACCGAGCATGTAGTCGACGGCGTGGCGGATCGTCTCAATGGCCATGGAGGATCACGCGGTCAGTATAGGGGCGGGCTCTCTTCTCGCAAGGCACGTGGCGAGAAGTCGTATTGACATCTAGCTAGCGGATATCTTCTCTCCTGTTGCTTCGGCTCTGCGAGCCTCGCAATAGCGCCGGCGCACTCTGCAACTCCAAGACGGCGGGAAGCCGGCAATCCTCGATGCCTCAGCGAGAACGGGGTTCAGGCTGCTGTTTCGGCGCAACGCGCCTCACAGTAGGAGTCTGCTTCCTCCGGCGAGGAATCGGGAAGCACCTTTGGAAGGTAACTCGGGAATTGGTTCTCTCCTATTGCTCGGCGCTGCACGACTCGCAATGGCGGCTGCCTGTGATTCAGTGTGAACCCAGTCGACTCTCTAGGGCAGCGAAGACGATGGGAGGCTCGCCAGCTTCTGGCGGAGGGTCTCCCGGGCCTGCTGGAGCTGCTCGATTTCGACCCGTAGTCGCCCGTACTCCTCGGCTGTGATGCGCTGCTTCTTCGTCTCCAAGGTCTCTTCGGCCGACTTCAGTTTGGTCTCGACGACCTCGAGACCCGCCTCGTAGGTCTGCCGAGCGTTGACCGGCATGCCACGAACCTCGTAGACGGAACCGAGTCCAACGTATGTCGGTTCGAACAACGGCGCGTCGAGAATCAGCTGTTCGAGCAGGGCGGTCGCTGCTATGGGATCGCCGGTCTGTGCGAGGATGATCGCCTCAAGGTAACGGGCCCTCAGGCTGATTTCCTCCTTGGGATGGGTCGCGAGCAGCAGGGCGACGACCTCTTGCGCGCGGTCGAACTGGCGCGCGTTGGCGGCCAGATTCGCGTAGCTCAGATAGACCGTCTCATCGGTGAAGCGGGTGAAGCACTTCTCCAGGTTCTCCTGTGCGCCCTCGAGATCATCCAAGCGGATCTGCGTTGTCGCGAGGTGGTAGTAGGTCTGCCGAGGAGCGAAGTCGAGTCGAAGACTCCGCTCGAAGAGGGCGCGAGCCCCGTAGGGGTTGCCGAACTGCGCTTGCTCGATCCCCTCAGTCATCAGCAGATTGGCCGCGAGGTCGCGCCCCGCGACGATCGATACGATCAACCCGACGACGACGAGCCCTGCGAGGGTGGTCTTCAGCTTCCATCCGGTCAGTGTCACGATGAAGCGGTCGGTATCCCCATAGACGCGGGAGAAGATCAGACCGCCGACGAGAACGAGAACGAGGCTCGATGCCGGGAGGTGAGCAGGGAAACTGACGAGGGCATGGACCAGAAACGCAACGATCCCACAGGCGAAGAAGAGGAGATCGAGCCGGTTCTCCTCATCGTTTCGCCGGAGCTGCCTCCAGAGTGAGGCGATGAGAACTGCGAGGAACGATGCGAGGGCGAGGACTCCGAGGATCCCGAGCTCGGCGAGAACCTGAACGTACTCGTTGTGGGCCTGTGCTGCGCGATCGATGTGGAAGTCGTACGCTTCTCCGCGAGGCGTCGCGAGGAACTCCGCCTTGTAAGGGAGGAAGTTCAGTTTGTAGTTGCCGAGTCCGACGCCAACGATGGGGTGGTCGACGAACATCTCCCAGCCGATCCACCAGTCCCAGGAGCGAACGGCTCCGGCATTCCTCTCCCACATCCGGACGATCCACGACTTGCCGTCCTGTGAAAGCCCGACGACCGAGTTGAGCGGGCCGGACGGTGCCTCGATCAGAAAGGTCAACACCAGGGTGCCGATGAGGATCAGCAACCAAAGGCGGTTCCGTCGGATCGGCGCGATTGGGCGGAAGATTGCCAGTCCGACCAGGAATGCCACGGCGGCAAGAATGAGCGCGATGGCCGCCCCCGCCTGCTGAACGAGGAGGACCATCCCGAAGTTGAACGCGATGAGCAGGATCGAGACGAGCTTCAGCCAGCCGGAGCGAAGCCGGACGACGAGCACGAAGGCGGGAATGAGCAAGTAGGCGAGGAAACCACCGAGGTAGTTCTGGTTCCCCAACGTGGAGATGATGTTGGTCAGTCCCCGTCCGCCAGTCGGGCCGCGCATCACGCCCAGGTACTGGAGCATCCCGTAGAGCGCCGCGAGGAAGCCGGAGACCAAGATCGCAAACAGGAGGAGATTGACGTCTCGCCGGTCGCGGACCGTGTTGGCAATCAGCAACATCAGCAGCGCGAAGTAGACGACGAGCATGAGGCTCTGCACGACGACACGTCCGTTGGTCGCCTGGAGCAGCGAGAAGAGGGAGACGACCACGAGGGCGAGGATCGGAAGCGTGATCCACGGGAGACGGATCGTCCACGCCTTCTTCTGCCATCCCGAGACTCCCCAGAGGGCGACAAGGATCGACACACCGATCAGCGCGACGATCGTCTTCCCGTAGCCGTACTCCGAGATCCCAGGCCAGATGAACAGGGGGAGGGCGAAGACGAGAACGAGTACGCCGTAGAAGACGACGCGATCGAGCTCGATCGATCGGACGAACGATGTCGAAGCTTCCGGGGTCTTCGTGTTCGCACGTTTCTTTGCCATGGTCGGCTCGATTATAGGGAAGCCGGCGGAACCGACACAACGGAGGATCGATCGGGCAGATCAGCGATCTCTCGGTTCACCATCCGGGGGAGAAGACGGAGGATCTTCCCCCACAACAGGGGTTGGGTCGCCAGTTCATCGGGGAGCCGATGGAGTCGATCGATGTCGGCGTGCTCGGCGAGGAATGAGAGGAGGGCGGGATCGTCGCATGCTGCGATCGCCGCACTCAGCTCGCGATCGGAGAGCATTCCGGAGATTCTGCGGATTGCTCGTCCGAACGCGACTTCACGGCCGATTGCCGATCTCCACTCCGACTCATAGGCCGCCGCCGTGCCGTCTCGCGAAGGTTCAGAAAGGGCGACTTCGGCGGCGATCCGTCCCGCGATCCGGGCGCAGAGACTCCCCGGATAGAGTCCTCCGCCCGAGAGCGGCTTCACTTGTCCGGCCGCATCTCCGACGAGGAAGGTCGAGCCGACGGCCGAACGCGTCGTCGGGGAGACGGGGACCACGCCCCCGGATCGCGCGAGAACGCGACAGCTTCCGAACTCGGTCTCGAGGAGCCGATCGAGATACTCCGTCGGCTCGAGCGGGGGAGTGGCGCCCAATCCGACGCGGAGTCGATCCGATGCCTCGGGCACGGCCCACGCAAAGAAGCCGGGAGCGAAGCGATCACCGAGGAAAATCTCGACTCGATCTGTCGGAACGGATTGGGCCGTCTCGATGACGGCTTGCGCCGCTCGGATGATGTTCTCGGGGTGAGGGAGGCCGAACCACTCTGCGACCCGGCTCGATGGTCCGTCGGCTCCGATGATCGCCGAGGCTGTTACGTCCTGCTGTCCATCCGCTCCGTCCAGGACGATCGAATCGTCCGACGCTGCGACCGCTTCCGTACCGAGACGCACCTCCACGCCGGCGGCACGGGCAAGATCGTGGAGTTCTCGTTCCAGCCGGATCCGATCGATCACGACGGCCTTCGAATGGTCGGCGGCGAGATCGAGTCTTTTTCCATCGGGAGCGTGGACGGTGATCCTCCGGATCTCGTGAAGCACGGAGTCCTTCGAGACGCCGAGCATGACCAGGGTTCGATGGCTGACCAGTCCCGTACAGCATGACACCCGGTCGATCGAATCGCGGCGGTCGACGAGGAGGACCGAGGCCCCCGCTTCGGCGGCGCAACGTGCTGCAACGGTCCCGATCGGTCCCCCCCCGACGACGAGTACCTCGGCGTGCACCCTTCCTCCCTCAGATCCCTTCCCGTTTCGGCGTGCGCGTCATGATCTCCTCGACCAGTGAGAGCGGATCGGCCTCGCCACGGAGAAGGCGATAGACTGCCTCGGTGATCGGCATCTCGATCTCCTGATCCCGGGCGATCTCGTAGACGTTCGTCGTCGCGTGAACCCCCTCAGCGACCATGTCCATCCCCTCGAGGATCTGTTCGAGCGATTCCCCACGGCCGAGTCGGCTCCCGACATATCGGTTGCGACTGTGCTGGCTCGTACAGGTGGCGACGAGATCCCCGAGTCCGGAGAGTCCGAAGAACGTCGCTTGGGAGACTCCGAACGTGCGGCCGAAGCGGACCATCTCCGCGAGCCCTCGAGTGATCAGCGCCGCGCGGCTGTTGTCGCCGAACCCAAGCCCGTCGGAGACCCCGGTTGCCAGGGCGATCACGTTCTTGACCGTGGCACAGAGCTCGACCCCGCGAATATCCTCGGAGAGGTAGACGCGGAAGCGCGGGGTCGCAATCTCCCGTTGGAGTCGCTGTCCGAGTTCGAGGTCCCGTCCGGCGAGGACGACGGCGGTCGGCACGTCCCTTCCGACCTCCTCGGCGTGGCTCGGGCCGGAGAGAGTGAACGCCGCGGTCTTCGGGAACCGATCGAGAATCAGCTCCGACATCGTGCGACGCGTGGTCGGGTCGAGCCCCTTGGCGAGGTTGATCATCACCGAAGGTGTCGATCCGTACTGCGCCAGCCGATCGAGCATGCCGGCCATGGCAAAGGATGGCGGCGCGAGGAAGAGGGCCTCCACGTCAAGGGTCTCTCGGAGTGCGTCGGTGGTTGTCAGGTCCTCCGTCGGGAGTGTCACGCCCGGAAGGAACTGTGCGTTCTCGCGTTTCGACGCGATCTCCTCGGGGAGGCCGGGCTCCCGCGCCCAGAGCAGCGTCTCGTGGCCTGCCTTTGCGAGAAGCCGTGCGACGGCCGTCCCCCAGCCCCCGGCTCCGACGACCGCGAGCCTCATGGAGCCTGTGCGGTCTCCGCGTCGAGATCGATCGGCATCGTGACGCCGGCATGCGCTTCGATCCACGCGATCGCGACGTCGATCGGATCCTGCTCCTCCTCGACGAGGATATCCGGCGTCAGACCGATCTCGTTCACCACGGTCCCGTTGGGAGTGAAGTACTCGCCGGCGGTGATCTTCAACGCCGAGCCGTCGGGAAACTCGATCAGCGATTGAAAAACGCCCTTGCCGAACGACTGCTCGCCGATGAGGATCCCCATGTTGTTGTCGCGGATCGCGCCGGCGGTGATCTCCGACGCACTGGCGGTCCCCCGGTTGATCAGGACGGCCAGCGGGAAGTTCGGGATCTTGTTTCCGCGGGCGTAGTACTTCTTCTCGTCGCTCAGTCGATCCTGGGTAATCAACAGGACCCCGTCGTCGACGAAGCGGCTCGAGACGGAAATCGACTCGTTCAGCAGCCCGCCGGGGTTGTTTCTCAGGTCGAGGATTAGCCCGGTGAGACCGTCGAGGTCGAACGACGAGAGGGCGAGGTCGAGTTCCGACGTCGTGTCCTGCTCGAACCGGTAGAGGCGGATGTAGCCGATCCGTCCGTCGGCCCGAAGCTCGCTCTTGACCGGGACGATGACGATCGTGTCGCGGACGATCGGGATGTCCTCGATCAGGCCGTCGTCATGCCGGACCGTCAGCGTCACGGTCGTGCCGATCTCGCCGCGGATCCGAAGCGCCGCCTCGGTGAGCGTCATCCCCTCGGTCGATTCGCCGTCGATCCCGAGGATCTGGTCCCCGGCTCGGACACCCGCCCTTTCGGCCGGCGTGCCGACGAGCGGCGTGATCACGGTGATCACGTTGTCGACGATCGACAGCTCGATCCCGACGCCGCTGAACTCCCCTTCGAGGCTTTCATCGAAGCGCTGCCGATCCTCCGGATCGAGGAACTCGCTGTAGGGGTCCTCCAGATGCTGGACGACGCCCTTCATCGCGCCATAGAGCGCCTTCTGATCGTCGATCCGCTCTGGCTGATAGAAGTAGCTGCGAATGTACTGGTAGATTTGATAGACAGGTGCGAACAGCTCGTCGTTCGCCTCCTGAACGCCACCGACCCCGAGGGCGAGGACGAGGAGGATCGACGGGATCAGCACGGCCAGGCCTTTTCTCCACATTCTCCGGTTAGGCATTCGTTTCACCCCTACGGCTCGGATTGTACCGGACCGCTTGTGTGATATCCGTGATCAGGCGGCGTCGAGACCGAGGTACTCGCGTTGCGCTGCCGTGAGCGAATCGGTGGCGACGCCGAGCGTTTCGAGCTTCAATCGAGCGACCTGCTCGTCGATCTCGGACGGAACGGGATAGACGTCGGCCGGCAGCGGCGCCCGGTCGAGCAGGTGTCGGAGGGTCAGAGCTTGGATGGCGAACGAGAGGTCCATGATCTCTACCGGGTGCCCGTCGCCGAGCGCCAGGTTGACGAGCCGCCCCTCGCCGAGCAGGTAGAAGCGACGGCCGTCGTCGAGCTCGTATTCCTCGACGCCCTCGCGAACCGCCCTCTGCGAGCGGGCGATCTCGGCGAGCGTCTCCGGCCGGACCTCGACGTTGAAGTGTCCCGCGTTGGCGAGGACGAGTCCGTCCTTCGCGGCCCGGAGCGCCGCTTCGGGAACGGCGTCGGCACATCCGGTGGCGGTGATGATCAGGTCCGCCGTCCGCGTCGCTTCGGCGATCGGGGCGACGGAGAACCCCTCCATCCAGGCTTCGAGCGCGCGGATCGGATTGACTTCGCAGACGGTGACGCGGGCGCCGAGGCCGCTGGCACGCTGGGCGATCCCACGGCCGCACCAACCGTATCCGACGACCACGACGGTCTTCCCGGCGATCAGGAGGTTTGTCGAGCGGAAGATCCCGTCCCAGACCGATTGCCCGGTTCCGTACCGATTGTCGAACAGGGACTTCATCTTCGCATCGTTGACCGCGAACATCGGGAACAGAAGCCGATTCTCCTTCGCCATGATTCGGAGGCGGCCTACGCCTGTCGTCGTCTCCTCGCACCCGCCGATCACGTTCTCCTGTGGATCCTCGTGGAGGAGATGGACGAGGTCACCGCCGTCGTCGAGGATCAGATCCGGGCGGCAGGCGAGGGTGCGCCGGAGGTCCTCGGTGTACTCCTTGGCGGAAGCGCCGTGCTTCGCGTGGACGGTGATCCGGTCCTCCTCGGCGAGTGCAACGGCGATGTCGTCTTGCGTCGAAAGGGGATTGCTCCCGGTCACCCAGACCTCGGCCCCACCGTCGCGGAGGAAGATCGCCAGACAGGCCGTCTTCGCTTCGAGATGAATGCTCATCGAGATCCGCCTGTCGGCGAACGGCCGCTCCTCCCGGAACGATGTCCGGAGTCGGTCAAGCAGGGGCATGTGGGCCGTCGCCCAGTCGATCTTCGAACGGCCGCGTTCAGGGTTTCCCGCCATGGTGGTCCTCCTCGCTCCGAAGGCTGAGGTAGATGCCGACGAGTATGATGGCCGCTCCGAGAAGGTTCAACCCGCCCGGGATCTCGCGGAAGAACGGGATGGCGAGGAGCGTCGATCCGATCGGCTCGCCGAGAACGAAGACGGAAACCCTCGTCGCCGCGAGTCGACGGAGCGCCCAATTGATCGTCGAATGTCCGAGGGCCTGCGGGACGAGCGCGAGCAGAACAAGGTAACCGTACGTACTCGGGGCGTAGCCGATCACCGGGGTCCTCGTGACCGCGCAGAGGAGGAGGACGAGGACGGCCGCCGTCCCGTAGCTGACCGCCACGTACTCGGTGACGGAGACCGTCTGTCGGACGCGACGCCCGATCAGGAAATAGACGGCGGCCATGATCCCGCCACCGAGGGCGAGGAGGTCGCCGCGGAGTGCGGTTCCGCCGAATCCGAAGTCGCCGAACCCGATCAGCGCGCCTCCGGCGATGACGAGCACGATCCCTCCGATCAGCGCCCGAGAGAGTCGCTCGCGAAGGAAGACGATCGCTCCCAGGCCGACGAAGATCGGATGGGTGGAGACGAACAAGACCGAGCTGGCGACCGTCGTCTGTTCGAGCGACGAGATCCAGAGGACGAAATGGGCGGCGAGCGCGACGCCGCTCAGGGCCGACAGGCCGAAACTCCGTCGGTCGATCGTGCGCGGCTTTCGGAGCAACGCCGGGGGGACGAGGACGAGAGCAGCAACGGTCAGCCTCCAGGCTGCGACGGCGAATGGAGAGGCCTCCCCGGCGAGCCTCGCGAAGATCGCGCCGAACGAGACGGCGACGATTCCGACAGCGATCCGTAGGTAGAGCCGACGATCCACAGACATACCGGCCTAGACCCCGAGGGCCTTCCGAATCTCGGGAAGGGCTCGACGGGTCGCCTCCTCGCCAGCCTCGATCCCGCAGCGGACGCTGCTGTAGCAGGGTGGATCATCGGAGAAGTCGGGCCGAAGCAGGACGTCGGGCGGATGGGTCGCGAGCTGAAGTTCGGCGAGACGCTTCTGGAAGACGGTCGACATCTGGAAGAGGACCGCGAAGACGTTCGGGTGGAACTTCCCACCGTTCCGAGACGGCGAGGCGAGTCCCTTCGCGATCCCGAGGACGCGCTCGCGAGCCTCGAGGTACGGGAGACCGGAAATCTCGACTTCTCCGGGATCGACGAGGACATCGACTCCGATAACGACGTCGCTGCCGAGTTCACGGGCGACGTCGACCGGCATCGGATTCGAGACGCCGCCGTCGATCAGGAGCCGCCCGTCGATCCAGACGGGATTGAACAGGCCGGGAATCGAGACGGACGCCCGGATCGCGTCGACGAGCGAGCCGCTCCGAATGGAACACGGTCGCCCGGTCTGGAGGTCCGTTGCCACCGCTGCGTACTCGATCGGCAGATCCTCGATTCGGGGGGATCCGATCAGCTTCCTCAAGAAACGTGTGATCCCGTTTCCGGAACTCCAGCCGGACCAGGGGATGGTCGGAAGAAGCGCCTTGAACACATGGCCGAACGAACTCGTCCGCCAGAGGGTCTCCAGCTCGGCGAGTTCGACCCCGGAGGCGTAGATCCCACCGACCTCCGCGCCCATGCTCGATCCGGCGATCACGTCGGGCTCGATCCCATTCTCCTTCAAGACCTTGAGAACCCCGACGTGCGCCGCGCCTCGCGCGCCCCCACTGGAAAGAGCCAGCCCAATCCTCCGCTCATCCACGATCGCTCACCGGAGGAATCCTAGCGTGAATCGGACGCCGGAGGCAATCGTGCGATGATCGCGTTGAAACGGTCCGGCGGAAGGCTTGGGAAGTGAAGCGGGGAGCGCTCGGATTTACGCTCCCCGCGGTGATGCCACAGCTCTAGGCGGTGATCGCAGCGACCGGGCACTGATCGACGGCGTCCTGGACACAGTCGGCGGTCGCTCCCTCGATGACGACTGCCTTCCCGTCGCCGGCCATCTCGAAGACATCGGCGCAGACCTGCGTGCACAGACCGCACCCGACGCAAAGGTCCTGATCGACCTTGGCCATGGGATCCTCCTCCTTTCGCGTTCTGGTCTTGCAGTACGAATCCAATCGGTGCGAAGGATATCACACCGCCGATGCCCGGCCAACCGAGCCGCTCGGACGTCGCCGACAGATCTGATATAGTCCATCGGCCAACGAGAATGAGGGAGGAACGCGATGCTACGTAGGCTCATCCTGCTGTTGATCTGTCTTGCGGCGGTGCCGATGCTGGCGGTCTCGGAGGGGGTTCTCGACGAGGCGCTCGCCCTGTTCGATCCGAACGGGGATGTTCGCGTCCCGTTCTCCGACGAGGGGGAGGCCAAGCTCGAGTGGATCATCGACGTCCTTCGCGATGCGCTTGGCGTGCCGGACGTCCTCGACGAGGAGTCGGAGGCCGAGGTCGGCGTGTTTCCGGTCGAGCCCGACGCCAAGGATCTGATCAACAAGTTATCGCAGGCGTACTACTCCTATGCGGATGCGTTTCTCCGTGATCATCCCGATCAGCGGGCGACGTTCCTGAAGGGGAAGCAGTGGGGGTTCAAGAGCCTCCGGATGAATCCGACGTTCGTTGCGTTCGAGGAGCGGGACGGCTTCGTGGCTGCGGTGGAGGCGGAGACCGACGTGGCGGCCCTCTTCTGGGCGAACGCCAACTGGCTCCGCTGGGCCGAACCGGACATTCTGAGCGCGATCAAGGCGGGGATCGCGAAGAAGTCGCTCGCGATGTCGGAGCGAGCTCTTGCTTTGGATGACACCTACAGCACGTACGGCTCCTACCGTGCCCTCGGTGGGTTCTGGCAGGGGATGCCGAGCAACCCGATCCTCGCCGTCTTCACCGGCGGGCTGATGCAGGACTACGAGAAGGTGCTCGCCAGCTTCTGCGCGCTTGTCGACGAGCCGGCCTTCTGCGAGGGGGTCGACGGGTTGCTCGACCCGATCTGCACGGCCTACTTCGAAAATCGCGTCCTCTTCGCGCAGTACTACCTCATCCCCCTCGAACACTGGGAGGATGCCGCGCGTGTTCTCCGATCGGTCCTGGCGGAGCCGATTGGCGATCTCTTCCCGCTCTACAACGGCCTCAACCAGCAGATCGCAAGCCAACTCCTACGTGAGGTGGAGGAGCATCTCTAGGCGTTTCGCGCTCGATCTGCAAGGCGCCTTCGCATGGGCTATGGCAGATGCTGGAGGGTTTGTCGCGTTCGGACCGTTTCAGTATAGTGGGCCGCATCACCCCCTAGGAGGTCGGAGAGGATGAGGAGACTCCTGCTGTTCACGTTGTTGGCGGTGTTCATCGGAGGCGGTGCCGCGTTGGCGATGACGCTCGATGAGGCGCTCGCATACTTCCCGGGCAACGACATCATGATCCCCTACAGCGACGAGGGGAAGGCAACGCTGGAAGGAATGATCGAGGCGTTCCGAACGGCTCTGGGCGTCACCAATGCGCTCGACGAGGAGAACGAAGACGCGGTGATGGCGTTCGAGGTCGATCCGAGCCTGATCGACATCACGGGCAAGCTGTCCCAGACGTACTACACTTACGCCGATGCATTCCTCGAAGGCGAGGAGAACGAACTACCCATCTATAAACGCGGCAAGCACTGGGGCCTGAAGGGCCTGCGGATGGATCCCGTCTTCTCGGAGACGGAAGACGCCGACGGGTTCGTCGCCGCCGCCGCGACGATCGAAAACATCTTCATCGCGTACTGGGCGGCCGCGAACTGGCTCCGCGCCGCGCAGTTTGATCCGGTCAAAGCCGTCTTCGGCAGCGTTCCCGAGAAGACCGACGCGATCAACAAGCGCTGCCTCGAGCTCGATGAGACCTACATGGCCTACGGCGGCTATCGAGCCCTTGGAGCGTTCTGGTCCGGCCTGCCGGCGGCGCCCCTTCTCTACTACAGCAAGAACTGGAGCCGGTCGCTCGGCTACTTCTGTCACATCGTCGACGAGCCGGAGATCTGCGCCGACTGGGATTGCAGTGTTTGCCCGCCGCTCGATGGGTTTGATCCAGCGGCCGACGAGTATCTCGAGAACCGAACGTTCTTCGTCGAGTTCTATCTGATGCCCCGCAACATGTGGGCCGACGCGAAGCGGATTCTCGATTCGGTGCTCATTGAGTCGGTCGGCGACAAGTACCCGTTGTACAACGCGATCGCCCTTGAGAAGGCTGCTTTGTTCCTCGAGGAAGTCGAGAAGAATCTGTAGAACGGAATGCCTCGGCCCCGGCTGAGACTGTGTGATGAGAGAAGGGCTCAGCAGACGCTGAGCCCTTCTTCCTTGATGGATGCATGCGTCCCAGCGGCGCTCTGCGAGGCTAGCCGCTCCGTTTCAGTCGCCCCATCCGCTTCGCGTACCGCTCGACGTAGCGGAAGATGAACAGCCCGAGTGCGATCACGCCGAGGCCGATCCCGACAAGCGTCAGCGCCGTCGGGAGGAGTTCGACCGTCGAACGGCCTTCGAGCAGGCAGGCACGCATTCCCTTGATCACGTACGTTGCCGGAGACGCCTTCGCCACGACCTGCAGCCAGGCAGGGAGCGACTCGATCGGATAGTAGACGCCGGAGATCAACAGAAGGATCGCGGCGACGGCGTTCGTCATCTGGGCGCCTCGCTCCGGATAGAGGAGCGGGAGGACCGCGGCGAGGATCCCGAGGCCGACGAACGACACGCTTCCGGCGAGGAGCATCAGGATCGTCCCGATGATGTTTGCCCCGCCAAGATTCAGACGGAAGAACGCGACGACGATCCCGAGGATCGCCAGGGTCCGGACGATTCCGTACCCGATCGCGAAGAGCGTCGTCCCGACGAGGTGCGTCGGCCGGGAGACCGGCGCCATGAACGTGTACTCGATCGTTCCCTCCCAGCGCTCCCACGCGATCATCTCGCTGATCGCATAGAAGATGACGACCAGGTACTGCCAGATCAGCGCGCCGACGAGCAGGTAGGTGACGACATACTGGGTGTCGATCTCCTGCCCGGAGATCATCCCCATCCCGTTTCCGATGTAGGTGATCGCGAGTGCGTTGGTCAGGGAGTAGATCAGCCAGACGACCTCCCACCCCCAGTAGCGCTTCATCAGGTTGATGTTCCGCTCGACGAACGCGTACGCACCGCGCATCTCCCGGACGAACGTACTCATGATTCCTCCTCCGCCTCGGCCTCCTCGAAGGAGCGGCCGGTCAGCTCGATGAAGACGTCCTCCATCGTCGTCTTGTCACCGTTCTGCGATGGGACCAGGCGCTTCAGCCCCTCCGGCGTGTCGAGGGCGACAATCCGGCCCTCGTCGATGATCGCGATCCGATCGCAGAGCCGATCGGCCTCGTCCATGTCGTGCGTTGTCAGCAGGACGGTCGCGTCGTGCGTCTCCCGGATCTCCCGGACGAACGCCTGCACGTCCCGCTTCGAGTGCGGATCGAGCCCGGTCGTCGGCTCGTCGAGCAGCAGGAGGATCGGCGAGGTGAGAAACCCTCGCGCGACGGCGACCTTCTGCTGCATCCCGCGCGACATGTGCTCCATCGGATTGTTGAACGTCTCTTCTTTCAGCCCGAGCCGCTTCATGATCTCGCGCATCTTCACCTTCGCCTCGCCGGCGTCGAGGCCGTAGAGGCGAGCGGCGTACAGCAGGTTCTCGATTGGCGAGAACTTCTTGAAGAACGCGGCGTCGACCGACACGCGATTGATCATCCGTTTGACGGCGAATGAGTCGTGCTCGACATCGTGGCCGAAGACACGGAGCGAGCCGCTGTCGGGGAGAAGGAGCGTCGAGACGAGACGGATCAGGGTCGACTTCCCCGACCCGTTCGGGCCGAGGACGCCGAAGACCTCACCCCGCTCAACCGTCAGGTCGATGTCCTTCAGCGCAACGACTTCTTCTTTCTTCTTCTTGGTTCGAAGCCTTCGGCGCTTCTTTGCGCTGTCCTTCCGGACGAACACCTTGCGCACGCGCTCGACTTCGAGTGCAGTGGTACGCATTGCCGCTCCCTAACTCTAGGTCTTTGAAGCAACCGACGAAACCGGCCAATGGTTCAGTGGTTGGGCGGAACCTCTGGGGCTCCGTGGGCGACGACGAGCCTGACCAGAAGGCTGTCGAACGGCGGGCCGCGAGGGCCTTAGATGACTAGCATCCTCATGTTGTCGCTACCTCCCGAGAAGGCCCGGAAGGGGCCGGTTTGATGGAGGGCATTGTAGCAATGCGCGAGCTTCAATGCAAAGACAGGAATTGAATTCCTTGTTCTCGCCCCGAGCTCGATCTACACTCCATCCATTCCACGCGAGAACGCAGGAGGTGAATCATGGCGGAGACGACGACGGCCGAAGTGCTGGCGAGGGCCAAGGAAGCGGAGGTGAAGTTCGTCCAGCTATGGTTCACGGACCTGCTGGGCAACCTGAAGAACCTCGAGATCCCGGCGAGCGAGCTGGAGAAGGCACTCAACGAGGGGATCGGATTCGATGGCTCCTCGATCCACGGATTCGCGCGGATCGACGAGAGCGACATGCTCGTGCAGCCGGATCCGGATACGTTCATCGTCTTGCCTTGGGAGCAGATCGGCCGGCTGATCTGCGACGTCGTCCAGCCGGGCGGGGAGCCGTACGAGGGGGATCCGCGGTGGATCCTCAAACGGGCGCTCGCTCGCGCGGCGGAGCGCGATCTGACGCTCCTCGTCGGCACCGAGCTCGAGTACTTCTACTTAACGTCGGATCGATGTCTCGACACGCTCGATTCAGCCGGCTACTTCGATCTCTCACCGGCCGACGATTCGACCGAGATCCGCCGTGAGACGGTCCTCGCGATCGAGTCGATGGGAATTCCGGTCGAGGCGGCGCACCACGAGGTCGCGCCGAGCCAGCAGGAGATCGACCTCCGCCACGGCGACGCGCTCGGGATGGCCGACCGGCTGATGTCCTGCCGCTACGCGATCAAGGAGGTCGCTCGCCGCCACGGCGTCCATGCGACGTTCATGCCGAAACCGCTCAATGCCGAGAACGGCTCGGGGATGCACACGCACATGTCGCTCGCCGGCCTCGACGGATCGAACGCGTTCTTCGACGCCGACGATTCGCTCCACCTCTCGGAGACGGCCCGCGCCTACATCGCCGGCCTCATGCATCACGCGAAGGAAGTGACCGGTGTCTGCGCGCAGTGGGTCAACTCGTTCAAGCGGCTCGTCCCGGGCTACGAAGCACCGGTCTACATCACCTGGGCTTGGCGGAACCGGAGCAACATGATTCGGATCCCGATGTACAAGCCGGGACAGGAGGCGGCAACGCGGATCGAATTCCGGGCGCCGGACTCAGCCTGCAACCCGTATCTTGCATTCGCTGTCCTCCTCCATGCCGGTCTCGAGGGGATCGAGCGGAACTATCCGCTTCCCGATCCGGTCGACATCGATGTCTACCGCCTGAGTGACGGGGAACGGGCCGCGCTCGGGATCGAGATGCTCCCCGGGAGCCTGAACGAGGCGATCGCCTGCATGCGAGGGAGCGACCTCGTCCGCCGGGCGCTCGGCGACCACATCTTCGACAAGTTCATCGAGAACAAACAGATCGAGTGGGACGCCTACCGATCGCAGGTCCATCAGTACGAAATCGACAGGTATCTCCCGATTCTGTAGAAACGAAAGGAAGCTCACACAGCCGGGGAATTCACCGGCAAGAAGCATTCCGCCACGAACGGATGGATCGAGACTAGGGCGCGATCCATCCGTTCGACATGACCTTCGCCGGATCGTAGCGATCGGTCGGTTCGGGCACGTCGATTGGGTGCCCGATCGAGACGACGGCCATCGGATAGACGGTCTCCGGAATCCCGAGGATGCCGCGAACCGCGGCGACCCGCTTGTGGTAGGGGTAGAGTTCCTGCCAGACCGCCCCCAGGCCGAGCCCGTGTGTCGCGAGAAGCAGGTTCTGGAGCGCGGCAGCGCAGTCAGCGAGCCAGTGCATCTTCCACTTCATCGAGCCGATGTCGCCGCAGACGACGATCAGCTGTGGGGACTTGTAGTAGCCGCCCCGCTCGATGTCGAGTTCGGCGATCCGGTCTCGGAGCGCTGGGTTGTCGATCACGATGAATCGCCACGGTTGCTGGTTTCCTGAATTGGCCGCCGCCATCGCGGCGCGGAGGATCTTCTCCAGCATCTCGTCGGAGATCGGCTCGTCGGTGAACTTGCGTGCGCTCCGCCGCGTCAGCATCGCTTCGAACAGATCCATGTCGCCTCCTTCATCCCCCGATCGGATCGCCACGGTACCGGAGAGACTCTGAGCCTGCAACAGGACCGGCTTCAGACTGTCCAGAGATCGAACGAGTGGGGCCGCCTTCCGGCGGCCCCAGCTTCATTGGACGACCAGGTTGATTCCCGGTCGGAGCTCCTTGACGTAGGTGTGGCTGGCGCGGATGGATCGCATCCCGACACCTTCGTAAAGGGCGGGGGCACCCAATCTGTTCTCCGTGTCGACGCTGAGAACAGCGCCTTCGACTCCGCGCACGGCCAACACACCGAAAGCGTGGAGCAGGAGTGCTCGGCCGATGCCTTGTCTACGCCACGCCGGGCGAACGCCGAGTTCGTCGATCAATCCCCGATCTGGCTCACCGGGCGCTTGAGCGTAGCAAGTGCAGAAGCCGGCGAGCTCCTCGCCGTCGCACGCGAGAAACCAGAGATCGGCCTCGAAGTCATCCTCGGTCATCCAGTGGCGCCACTCGGCCAGGTCTGCCTCGAAGGGTTGATCGAGATGCCCGTAGTGGTTGGCGAACGCCTCCCGGTAGGCGGCGACCACAGCCTCGTCGTCGACGCCTGGCTCGAAGGTTCGAATGGTTACGCCAGCTGGGAGAACGGGCGGCGAGACCGTTCCTTCGAAGTCCACCGACATTCGGTGAAACGTGCGGTTGTGCGCGAAGTCATGACGTTCGAGTTCCCGCTGCTCGACGGGGTCGCTGTCTGAAGTCCCCGCGATGAGTGCAATCAGGGCGTCCGCCGGAGCCTTCGGGATCACCCGACGTGCTTCGGACTCCATCCAGCCGAAGAGATTGTCCCAGAGCCAACGCGCGTCGTCGTAGTCGGGATGCACAGTGTAGCCGGTGAAGACGTCGACCGGCGGGTCCTTCACATCGCGAATGTGGGCGTAGCCGATCAGTTCGCCGTCGGGCCCGAAGACGAGTCGGCTGTCGGTGGAGAGATCGAACTTGGGGTGGTCCCATCTCTTGAGGACTCGGTCAGATGTTGTCGGGCGCTCATTGAGCGTTACTTCGGATCGGTCATTGAAGAGGTCCGCGACGCGCTCCGCATCGTCGACCGTTGCAGGACGGGCCGTGTAGCCGTCGGGTAGTGCATGAGCCATTGAGCCTCCTAAGGGATTGGAGGCCAGCGGCCGCTGCCGGCGGACAGCTTGAGAAGACTCTCAGGACGTCCGGAGATCGAACACCTACGGTTGCTAGGCGATTCGCCTCACGGGAGCGACCGCTGGCACTCGGTTGTATGCCATACGGATCACCCCCTTTCGCCCCACAGGGCGCATGAGATGGGGAGATTTTAGCCGGTAGAGCGGTCATAACAAGCCCCGGCTCCCGACTCGAACGCCCTGGCTTGTGCGCACTGGATCGGGCCATCCGGGGGGTCGACTCACGGCATCGTCCCCTCCACCGCGAACAGCCGCTCCTCCAGCTCCTGTCGCGTGATGCCGACGTGGGTCTTCAACGCGGTGTCGAGGCAGGAGCCGCCGCCGAGGGTGGAGGTGCTCCGCCAGATGGCGCGGAGGTTCGCGGCGCCGTACTCGGCGAGGATCGCCCGGACGAGGAACGCCGACTGGACGTCGGCCTCCTCGACGTCGTGTCCCATGTAGCTGAGCGTCCCGAACGGCTGCCAGTCTCCGGCGTTCCGGATGGTGGTGGCGCGTTCGAGCAGGTCGGCTCGATCGGAGCTGACCATCAGAGCGAGGCCGCGCTCGAGGAGCTTCGATCGCGACTCGCCGAGAACGTAGGTCGGGAGGGCATGGGCGATGGCCCGTGCGATGTCGTCTCCTGCGACGACCTGCGTCAATCGGCTCGGGATCCCGGAGCGGGCGAGGAACGCCGCTGCGCGCTCTCGCTCGGCTTCGTTCGAATAGACGATCACCGTTGTCGGCTCGATCGCGGCCGCGTTCTCGGGGCCGAGTAGCTCCGCGATCGCCTCGGCCGTCGTCTCGATACGGCGGAGCTCGGCATCGGACGGAAGAGCCGTCGATCCACTGACGATCCGGACCGTTCCGGCGGTCGTTGTGCTCCCGTCGACAAGTTCGCGAGCCCACGCGAGGACGCCCGGATCGATCGCGTCCTCCGATGCTTGAGTCATCACCGATCTCGTCCGAGCGAAGTCGCCGACGAGGATCGAGCTGACGATCATCAGCTCGAGTTCTTCGGGCGCGGCGCCGGAGGCCGACCAGCTCTCGGTGAGGGCGAAGGCTTCGTCGCAAGCGCCAGACTCGACCAGGAGACGGACCCGCTCGATCGGGTAGTCGACGGCGGTCCGGCCGGCTTGGAGGGCGAACGCATGCCAGTGTTCGGTCAGCTCCTCGCCGCTCCAACCCGAGAGGGCGGCGAGGATGTTCGTGCTCGCTCCGACGTCCCACGCCTCTCGGACGGCCTCCATCGAGCGGTGCTCCTCGATCAGGTACTCGACGAGGGACGCCGCCTCGAGATAGAGCTGATGTGCTTCGGGGGCGATGTCGAAGTACCGAGGGATATCGAAGTGTCTCTTCGTCGCGGAGAGCGAGATCCCGAACCGGAGAACGAAAGGCGATGCGTAATCCTGGTAGAACGTTCTCGGGAAGCTCCCCGATGCCTCGAGCGAGATCAACTCGCCGACGGTATGCCGGGCGCGCTCGGGCAGCGCGGCGACGAACGCGTGGTAGTCTCGCTCTGGATCGGCGGCGTAGACGGCCATCCCCGCGTACAGGACCTGGGCGGTGCACTTCCCCCACCCGTGCGCGAGCACGAGCTCGGCGATGCGGAGGCTTGAGTTCTCCCAGGGCAGCCGATCGAGTGCCGTCCAGTTGACCGAACGGTAGTCGGAGTCGCGATTGACGACGCTGGTGGTCAGCTCGGTCATGTCCCGATGGAGGAAGATCTCGATCGGGAACGGGAGCGACGTCGGATCGACGCCGATCGCCCTCGCCGTCTCGGTGACCAACGCTTCGGTCTCCATACGGACCGATTCGAGTTCCACGCGATCGATGCGACCGGCATGCCAGATCCGGACGTCACCCTCTCGATAGGCGCGGAGCCCGTGTGTTCCCCGCTCGGCCGTCGGCAGGATCACGAAGATGGCGAGGGCGAAGGCGATCCCGACGCAGAGGCCACCGATCGCCAGCCCGCCGACGAGCGAGACAGCGAAGGATCGCTGCTTCATGTCCCGTCGGCCGTGGCGTCGAGGTCGGACAAGTCGAACGTGAAGACCTCGTCGTACTGATGCCCCATCGCGAGTTCGGCGCGGCGGTGCTTCAGGTCATAGACGATCGACCACTGCGTCCCGGCCTTCGGATCGCCGGAGACTTCCGCGTGCGCTGCGTCGAGGAGGGCCATCGCGGAAGCCATGTCCTGCTCCCCGCTTGTGCGGACGAGTTCGTCGTGCACCGCGTCGAACCGCCAGCAGACGCCGGGACGGTCTGCCTCGTCGACTTGGCAGAGGCGGTAGTTGGTCACGCAGGTCCACGGGCCGTCGGTCCGGAAGATGTACATCTCCTCGTCCCAGTACTCGATCAGGGCGGACTCGCCGGATGCGTCGGCGACGAGGTAGTGAAGACACGGGCCGCCGGTCATGTCGACGTTCGTGGTCTCGAAGATGTCGAGCGCCTCTTCGACGGTCGCTGCGTTGTCGAGGATCTTTCGCATGACCTCGAGGGAGCCGTGGGTCGGAAGCATGGGATCGTAGGGCATCGCTGTGCCGGCGACCGCCGCCATCCCGATTGTCAGACCGCGCTCGTTCATCCCGTCGAACGTCCAGAGGGGGGTCTCAAGCAGAAAGCCGAGCCGATCGAGCGAGAGGAGATGGATCCGATCGCCGATCCCTTCGGGAGCCAGGAAGCCGAGGTCGACCATCGAGAGGCTCGCGTAGGCGTCCGGCGGATCGGCGATCAGGATGAGGACCGGGTGGCGGGGCCAGTCGAAATTCCGCCCGAGAACCGGCATCTCAGGATCGCCGGCCGCGGCGAACAGGGTACAGGCCCACGCCGGTTCTTCTGTCGGGGCGTGCGAATAGGACACATCCTGATACGAGCCGTAGTAGTGCATTACATAGAGTGGGTGGTCGCTCAGCTTCTCGAGGGACTGGAGCGAACGCGTCTGGTCGGGGTTGAACACGGCCGCGTCGGTCGGTGCTTCGACCTGCGTCAGCAGGACGGCGAGGACGCCGACAGCAATCAGACCAAGAGCGAAGGGCAGAATTCGCTTCATCGGAACCTCCTGATGAACTCAAGTTTCGCCCGACGCTCCCGTCCTGGGCGGGGCGCGGGCCGGTGGCTATTCCTTCGGGCTTTCCGCGGAGCGGTACGTCGTCAGCAGGCGAGATAGCTGGGAGAGCGCCTCACCGTTGATCCGGTAGTACTTCATTCCGCGGGCCTTCCGTTCGAGGACCACGCCGCTCTGAACGAGCAGCTGAAGATGTCGGGAGACCGTCGACTGCCCGACGTCGAGCGAATCGACGATCTCCTGTCCGTATCGCTCCGTTCCGTCGAGGAGGGAGAGGATCTCGAGGCGCGTCTCGTCGGCGAGGGCCTTGAGGGGACCGTACAGGTCGCGGATCGCGATCCGGGCCCCTCCGGCGCGGCCGGGGACGCGGCAGTTGTAGATCAGAGCGAATCGCTTCCGGTCCGATCCGAACGGGACCAGGATGACCGCCGCGCCGGCGTAGCAGGAGGGGATGAACGTAATCAGGTCGGGTGACGGATAGTCCTCGGCATCCGATTCTTGCAGGTGCTGGCTCGTCACGTGGAAGTAGAACTCGAGGAAGTCCTCTTCGAAGACGCGCTCGTGGTGGTAGGAGATGTTTCGCTCGATGGTCCGCGCACACTCGGCGTACTCCGACTTGAAGTGACCTTCCCAGAACCGGATGAGCAGGTAGATCAGGCGCGCCTTCAACTCGGCAGGATCCCGGATCAGGCGGAGGATCTGATCGAGGCGGCCGGCGTCTGCCTTCGTTTCCGGAGCACGGAGTTCATGGATCTGCCGGAGCCGCTCGAGCACTGCCGCGTCGTCGCGCGCATCGATCGCCGCGCGCTCGTCGGAAAGGCCGAAGATCTCCTGGCCCCACCAGACGAGGATGTCGCTCGTGAAGGCCGTCACCCTGCCTGGATCGAGCGATGCGAGCCACCCGACGAACGACGAGAAGTCGTCAAGCGCAGGCGATTCGGTGGAGAGCTGAGACAGGATCATCGGTCCGCCGAGGGGGACGAAGACCTCCTGCAGCTCCTGTCGGAGGTCGGGGGAGAGCTCGGCGTAGGTACGCGTCACCCACGGGTCGAGTCCTTCTCGTCTCGTCGCGGAGCCGAGGACGAGCATCGTGGTGACGACGACGTCGGGCAGGGCGTAACGAAAGCTGACCCAGTTCTTGAACCGCGTCTCTGGAGCGCTCTCGGACACGTCTGGCTCTCCCCCTTTGCACGGAGTCGATCACGGAACTGGCTGCACTCAGAGAATGAGTATATGCACATCCATGCATGAATCAAGAGCGCCCGGCTTTATCCCCTTGACTCACAAGGGGGAAGCCAACGAGGTCGCCAGGAAGGATGCTGGATCTTTCCTCTTTGGTGGCGTTCTCCTCAGTTCTCGGATAGCCTCCGCTTCAAGGAGGCTGGCGTGACCTGGAGATACGAGGAATTTCAGTACTGCGGGATTGCGTACTTCGATCGGTCCGATGCCGAGAGAGAGACGCTGAGGATCAAGGGACAAGCAGAAGTCAGCGGACAGCTTGGACGGCAGGTGATCCTGGTTTCCGGAGGGAAGACGGTCCTCGGGGATGTTGAGTTCGTTTCCCTACATGGGGTCTTCACGGGTGACGAACCGATTCCAGTCGATGTCGTGGCGGCAACTCCCGAGATTCGCGGCATCGAGAACGGCCACGTGATCCTGCTTTCGGGAAGCGACGATATTGCCACCCCGCTGCCCTGCACCGTGAAGCGGGAGGAGGGAGAACGATCCGTCAAGATCTGGCTCCGTTCACACAGGCTGAGAGCTTAGGAGCCTCTCGGGGCAGACCCTACGCCGCGATCGGAGCGACGTAGTAGATCAGCGCAGCCATCCCAAGAACGATGCCGCTTGCGAAGAGTCCGCGAAAGACGAGCTGCCGAAGGGATTCCTGGCGCCCACGGGCGCAACCGGCCGAACGCTCTCTCGCGGATGGCTGCCGTTTCGCGGGACCAGCTGGTTTGGAAGGGCTTCGGTCCGTGTCCTCTTCACGCGCTTGCTGTTCCGGCTCGCGGCGGCGAGCTCCGGGCTGCGATCGGAGTGCGGGCAGAGCGGTTTGCAGCAACAGGAGAACGCCGAATACCCCGAGGTAGAGCCCGAGCGACTGCGGGTGCCCCTTCCCCGAGAGCAGAGCGACGATGAGAACGAGACCGACGGAAGCCATCCCGCGCAGGAACCCTTGGCGAATGACGGAAGTCATCGATACCTCCTGGCAAGCGGTGGGTGTGCCGAGTATAGCGAAAGGGCGTACTCCCGGATTCCGCGCCGCATGCCGATCGACTCAGGCCTTGTACCCGATCATCCGGAGGAAGTCCTTCCGCTGGGCGTCTCGGCCTCGCCTTCGACGCCTTTGGCGAGCCCCTGTTGACAAGACGGAGGGTCACGCGGATCGATTTGGCCTTGCCGATGGCCGTCTCGGTCTTGTGTCCTAGCGCCTTCTGCTGCTGCGCCCGCGACTGCCGTAGGACTGTGCACGCCTGGCCGTGTTTCGGCTCCTGAGGGGAAACTGCGCTTCGGGGTGGAATCCTGGGCCGTAGTCGAAGTCGGCCAGTCGGCGCCGTTCGAGCGACTCTCCCAAGACCTTCTCGATCTGCCGGATCATCATCCCGTCTCCGCGAATCGCGAAGGTGAACGCTTCACCCGATCGCTCGGCCCTGCCCGTACGCCCGATCCGATGGGTATAGGCATCGACGGTGTTCGGCATGTCGAAGTTGATGACGTGAGAGATCTGCGAGACGTCGATCCCGCGCGCTGCGATGTCGGTTGCCACCAACACGTCGATCTTGCCTTTTCGGAATCCGGTGATGGCCTGTTGGCGTTGATTCTGGCTCATGTTGCCCTGAAGTGCAGCGGCGCGACGACCGTGCTTCTTCAGGTGAAGTGCCAGACTTCGGGCGCGGTGTTTCGTGCGGGTGAAGACGAGAACGCGTCCGGTCGATGTCCGCTGGAGCATCGCCACGAGAAGCTCTTTGCGGCGATCCTCGGGGACGGGATAGAGGGCGTGGGACACGGTCTCCACCGGCGCGGTCGTTCCGATCTGCACCGTCTCGGGAGCACTGAGGATGGTGTTGGCGAGGACGCGGATGTCCTTCGGCATGGTGGCCGAGAAGAACAGCGTCTGTCGCTGCTTCGGAACTTGGCGGATGATTCGTCGGATGTCGGGCAGGAAGCCCATGTCGCACATGCGGTCTGCCTCGTCGAGCACAAGGATCTCCACACGGGAGAGATCGATGGCTCCGGCATCGGCATGATCGAGAAGCCGTCCCGGGCAGGCGACGACAATCTCCACACCGCGTCGCAATGCTGCGATTTGCGGTCCCTTGCTCACGCCGCCGTAGATCGTGACGCTTCGAACCTTCGTGTTGCGGCCGAGCTTGACGATGTCCTGGTGGATCTGTTCGGCGAGCTCGCGCGTCGGCGCGACGACCAGGCCCCTCACCCTGCCCCGCGGCCCCTGGCTGAGGCGCTGAAGCATCGGCAATACGAAGGCCGCTGTCTTGCCTGTTCCTGTCTGAGCCAATCCCAGCATGTCACGGCCTTGCAGGACGATGGGGATCGCCTTGAGTTGGATCGGTGTCGGGGTGGCGTATCCAACGGACTTCACTCCGGCGGCAATGCGCCGGTCAAACGAGAACTGCTCGAAACTCAATGGGTACACTCCTTGGCTTCGTTGAGCCAAGTCGCACGCTCAGCTCGAGTGGATAGCAATTGATCTCTTGATTGGTATGCGAGTGAATTGCCTACGAAACTGGTGGGAAGTATACGAGACGTGGCCTCGATCCGCCACCGAATGCCGTTCGGGTGCGATTTCTGGGCCGATTGCTTCACGTGCCCAGGTCCGTCGCGTAGAATGGGCTTAACCATGAGCGACGATGCGAATCTCCCCGAGGTGATCGAACTCCCAGAGCTTGTATTGCTGAGCGACGAGCCGACGCCGGATCACGATGCGGATGGCCTGGGCATGCGTCGGTATGCCGAGGTGATTGCGGGCGCGGCACTGCACACCGAAGGGCCCTTCACGATAGGCGTGTACGGCGGATGGGGTGTTGGGAAGACGAGCGTACTTCGGCAGGCACGAAGCCTGATCGAGAAGGCAAATCCCGAAAGTCTCTGTGTCTGGTTCAACGCATGGCAGTACGATCACGAAGCTCATCCCCTTGTGCCGCTTGCCCTTGAGATTGCCGAAACCGTCGACTCCCGGATTGCAGCCGAAGAGGAAGAGGGGAAGCTCAGCCGATGGATCCGATGGCGTGAGATCGGCGCTGCGCTCCGAACCCTGGCGAGCGGACTCACGCTGAAGACACCGATCCTCGACCTGAGCGGCAAGGACATGCTGGTCGAGTTCGATGCGGTCACTGATCCGAACGCCGGCGCGGTCCTTCAGCCGGGTGTGTATCAGAAAGCGTTCGCGCTGCTCCGGAAGGTTGCGAGCATCGGCCTGGAGGGGTCGGAAGAAGAGCGCCGACCACCCATCGTCGTCTTCATCGACGATCTGGATCGCTGCCTGCCCCGACACGCGCTTCGGCTGCTCCAGAGCATTCGCCTCGTCCTGGGGCAACCCGGGTTTGTCTTCGTGCTGGCGCTCGATCGCGAGCCGATCGTCTGCCACCTGATCAACGAGTACAAGCGGCTCGCGATGAAAGACCCCGAGGCAAGCGGCCCAGCGTATCTGGAGAAGATCGTCCAACTGCCGCTTTGGGTACCGCCCCACCAAACCAGATTCCGAGAGTACATTGCGAGCTTGTTGGACTCGGATTCGCTGAAGGGAAACGAGGAGCTGTCGGAGGCTATCGGGGAACTCTCGGACGTGTTGGCCATCGGAACCGAGGCGAATCCGCGGACTCTCACACAACTCATTAACCGCTTGAGAGCGGATCAGCATCTTCTGAAGGATGTGCTCAGTGAACAGGAGAACGGCCTCGGCCTCTGTGCCGTTTCGCGTCTTCTCCGGCAGCGGCTGGATTGGGCCGACTACCTGTCATTGGTCCGGGATCAGCTGGTCTGCAACGAGCTGATGCGCCAGCAAGAGGATGATGGGGAGGAAGGCAAGCAGAAGTGGCATGACCTTCGTCTGAAAGAAGCCGAAATGCTGGATCGGCGAGATACGCTGCGCCGATCGATCTCCGCCCGTCTCGATCGCACGCCGTCGATCGAGGCGCTGCTCGGAACGGATATTGGCAAGGAGTGGCTGACGAATAGCAAACCCAGGCTGGCAATCGAACTCATGCTTGCTGTGGAGGCGGTAGGACCTTCGCATGATCTCTCAGCAGACGGGGTTGGCCTTGTGGAAGCAGCAATCCGTAAGTGCCTGGGGCTGCCTGCTGGCGCACCAATCCATGAAGAGAACCTCAAGGCCGCTACCGAAATCGACTTGAGGTCCACTGCTATTGAGGACAAAGACATAGTGTACTTGACCAAACTGCGATCCCTGGAGAAACTAGATCTACAGGAGACGCAGGTAACGAGAGCAGGTCTGCGACATCTGCAGGAGATCGCCACCCTGAAGGAACTCACTCTGTCCGGCTTGAACGTGACGAATGAAACCCTTGAGGCCCTAGGGAATCTCAAGTCACTTGAGAAGCTCTACGTATGGGACGCGGCTATCACAGATGACGGACTACAAGGCCTGAGAGATTTGCCGTTGCTGAGAGTGATCGATCTCTCGGGTACGCCAGTCACGGGTGTAGGTCTAGCTTCTCTGAAAGACCTGCCTGCCCTGTCCTCGCTTGGTCTGGAGGAGACACAGGTCAACGACGCATCAATCGAACCCATCAAGTACTTGACGGGGCTGACTAGGATCAATCTCACTTCGACAAGCGTTTCTGATGAGGGTCTACAGCACATTTCTCAGCTAGTTAATCTCCAATCGCTTCACCTGAGGCACACGAGAGCAATGGACGAAGGTCTCGAACACCTAGGGAGTTTGGTGGGCCTGGCATGGCTGAATCTCGCAAACACTGATATCACGGATGTGGGACTGGCTTACCTGATACAACTCCCTTCATTGGCCACTCTCTTTCTAACCCAGACACTTGTTAGTGATAGTGGCGTGAAGCTTCTTGCACAGGTTGAAACCCTGAGGACTCTATCTCTGTCTGGAACCCGTGTGACCGATGCTGGCTTGGAGAACCTTGCGCGGATGAAAGCACTTGAGGTGATATACCTCCAGGGGACGAGCACTACCGACTCTGCCAGAAGAGCGCTCCGGGAAGCGATACCTGGCCTGAAAGTTGTAGCCTAGGCGATCGCCATGAATCTGTACGGAGTCGTCGGGCAGGTATCCTCGACATCGTAGGTGATCCTCCTAATCCCAACCCTTGCTCGGATTCCACCACGATCACCAACGTGGGACCGCAGTAATGCAGGAGATGCCCAATGGCTGATCGGACTTGATGGGGAATGAGTGCTACTGAGGCTGATGCTCAGCCCACACACGCCACCCTTCCTCGAATTCTGTGCTATTTTCGTCGAGTAGATCGTACGCCTTGGTCGCCTTCTCGCAGAAGGTCTCTATGTTGATGTGCGAGAACTCAGACGTGGTCCTCGTTCCGTCTATCCTCTCCGAGTAGCGGAAGTCCTGCCCCGAGGGGTCGTGTCGTTGGAAATCCTCGAGCGTCATCTCTGTATCGTTCAAGAGGCCACTGGAGCCATCAGGCCAATACTCCTCGGCAAGAGGCCGGCATAGGCTCCACAGGTCGGCGATGCGGTGGTGTGTGGGGAATCCGCGCTCCGGCTTATGCAGAGCCTGGCGTCCCCATCGGATTGCCGACTTGAGCTGTAGTTCGAGGGCATGCCGGAAGAGGAAGACGAGTGGATAGACAAGGAAGTCGATACCCTTGCCATCTGTCTCGACCAACTGTGCAACCAGAATCTCAGCAGCCCTTCGATAGCCTTCCGCGTAGCCGGGCCAGTCGTCATACGTGAAGTTCACGCATGCATTAAATCGCCAGTTTGGACCAGAATCCGAAGACGGGATCTTCGTCTCCATATCTGTCGATGCCCAGGAATCGGCTCTTGCCCATTCCCTAAGCCTTGTACCCGATCATCCGGAGGAAGTCCTTTCGCTGGGCGATCTCGTCGGGGCCCTCGACCCCCTTCGGAGAGACGCCGTCGATGACGCCGAGGATCCCTGCGCCACCGTCGCCTTTGGCGACGACCACCTGAACAGGATTGGCCGTCGCACAGAAGATGCGGCAGATCTCGGGAACGCGCTTGACGGCGTGCATCACGTTGATCGGGAACGCGTCCTTCAGGAAGACGATGAACGAGTGGCCGGCGCCGATCGCCTCGGCGTTCCGGATCGCCAGCTGTTCGAGCTCTTCGTTCGTCCCCGAGTGGCGGATCAGGGCAGGGCCGGATGCCTCGCAGAAGGCGAGCCCGAACTCGATCCCGGGGATCGTGGTGGCGAGGGCCTCGTGCAGATCCTCGACGGTCTTGATGAAGTGCGACTGTCCGAGGATCAGATTCAGTTCGTCCGGGTTCTCGATCGGTACGAGCTTCAGATCGATCGTCTCGCTCATTTCGTTCCTCCTCCTTGCTTGACGGCCGCTACAAGCGTAGCGGCCGTCAGTTCGACGTCGAGCTCCTCGCCCGAATCCATCTCCTTCAGCTTGCCGGCTCCCGAAACAGATTCGTCTTCGCCGATGACGACGAGATACCGAGCTTCGAGCTGATTCGCCAACGTGAGCTGCTTGCGGAGTCCGCGGGCCCGGTGGTCGAGCTCGACCGACAAGCCGGCACGTCGAAGCTGCTCGGCGAGCTCGAAGACGAGTCGGCGCCCTTCGTCGCCGATCGACGCGAGGAAGAGATCGAGCCGGTCCGGCTGAATCGGAGCATCCCGTTCCTGGAGGACGAGGACGAGCCGGTCGGTCCCGCCGGCGAAGCCGACGCCCGGCGTCGGTGGTCCGCCGACCGACTCGACGAGCCCATCGTACCGCCCGCCGCCAAGGAGGGAGTCCTGGGCGCCGAGGTCGGCAGAGATCAGCTCGAAGACGGTCCGCGTGTAGTAGTCGAGGCCGCGGACGAGATGCGGGTCGATCTCGTAGGCGAGGCCGAGGTGATCGAGGAGGCTCTTGACGTCGTCGAAGTGCTCGACGCACTCGTCGCAGAGGTGCTCGGCCGCTCCGGGAGCGGTCTCGATGTGAGGCCGGCAGCCGGCCTCCTTGCAGTCGAGGATCCGCAGCGGGTTCTCGTCGTACCGCCGCCGACAATCGGAGCACATCGAGTCGATGGCGTCAGCGAAGTGGGCGCGGAGGACCTCGTGGTAGGAGTCTCGGTCGTTCGAGCAGCCGATCGAATTGAGGCGGAGCGACAGGCCGCCGAGCCCGAGTCCATCCATCAGCGTCCAGGCGAAGGCGATCACCTCGACGTCGAGGCTCGGATTGAGCGAACCGAGCGCCTCGACTCCGTACTGGTGGAACTGGCGATGACGCCCCTTCTGAGGTTTCTCATAGCGGAACATCGGGCCGAGGTAGAACCACTTCTGGAACGGGGCGTTCGCTTGCAACCCATGTGACAGGTAGGCGCGGGCCGCCGAGGCGGTCCCCTCGGGGCGGAGGGTCAGGCTTCGTCCCTTCTGATCGGGGAAGGTGAACATCTGCTTGGTGACGACCTCGGTCCCCTCACCGATTCCACGGGTGAACAGATCGGTGTGCTCGACGATCGGGAAGCGGATCTCGCGGTAGTTGTAGCGGCGCGCGACATCGCGAATCGCCCTTTCGATGAGGCGCCACCATCCGACATCCTCGGGAAGGATGTCGTTCATTCCGCGGACGAGCTCGAAGCTCATCGCACGGTGCGGGGGATGTCGGTCTGCTCGGTCAGGGTCCCGCCCGCTCGGACGCCCTGGAGTCCTCTCTCGGCAAGCGCATTCATGACTGTTCCTTCCTCTTCCGGCTTGGCACCCGTGTCCCTATCGAGTGTCTCGGGAGCATGCTGTCCTCTCGGCTCTCATACCGTGGCCGAGTGGAAGGGAGAATGCAAGGCCTCCTGCCGAGGGTTCACACGTCGGTCTGGGCACCCATCACGGTTGGCTGTCCGGTCCGTCTTCGATAGGCGATCAGATCGGCGATGCTGAGGATCGAGAGTCCGTGCGTTTCGGCGTACGGTTGAAGATCGGTCAGCCGGGCCATCGTCCCATCATCGTTGAGGATCTCGCAGAGGACGGCGGCCGGCTTCAGGCCTGCGAGCCGGGCGAGGTCGACCGTCGCTTCGGTGTGTCCGGCGCGGCGGAGGACGCCGCCGTCACGGGCGATCAACGGGAAGACGTGTCCGGGCATCTCCAGGTCGCATGGACGCGTCGCCTCGTCGATCAGCAGGCGGATCGTGTGTGCGCGGTCATGTGCCGAGATCCCGGTGGTGATCCCGTCCTTCGCGTCGACCGACACGGTGAACTGCGGCCCGTGGGATGAGGTGTTCTCCGGGCACATCGGCGAGAGGCCGAGGGCGCAGGCGCGCGCCTCGGTGATCGGCGTGCAGACGAGGCCTCGGCCATGGGTGATCATGAAGTTGATCGCTTCCGGGGAGATGTGTTCGGCGGCGATGACGAGATCGCCTTCGTTCTCGCGGTCCTCATCGTCGACAAGGATCAGCATCTCGCCCGCTGTGTACTTGCGAATCGCTTCCTCACTGGTGATGAACACCGGGCATCATCCTCTCGACGGACTCCGTCGGAACTGGCGCGATCTGCATCGCCCCGGAGCTCATCGAGTGGAACTCATCGTGGCCATGCGCAACACCCGAGAACACCGGCGAGGCGCAGTGTATCGCGGCCGAACACCCTGTTCAACGGAGTTGCGCGCATTTCGCACCCACGATACCCTCTCCGCAGGAGGTCAATGTGGGAACGAAGCGAGCATGCTGTGGATTGCTGGGGATTCTGGTTCTTCTTGTGTCTTTCTCTGTGATGGCCGCGGAGCCCGAGATCACCTATGACGTCGCCGAGCGCGACGGGTTCCGTGAGCTGATCGTCACGACACCCCTCGGCAACTACCTCTTCTCCGAGGACGGCGGCGCGCTGAAGAGCGTCCTGCTGACCTTCGCGCCGTACGGATCGAACGTTCAGGAGCTGGTCTACGGGACGACGACCGATGCGACGACCTTCGCCCGGCGATACACGGCCGACGCCGAGTTCCCGTTCGATCTGACCGGCGAGGGGACCGACGGAAGCTACACGCTCGGCGATCCGGAGTGGACCGAGTCCGGCGGGCTGATCGTTACGTTCACCGGGGATCTCGCCGGCTACACGGTCGTCAAGCGCTTCACGCTCGAGCCTGACGCGCTCTACAGCCTCGATCTTGCCATCGAGGTGACCCCGAAGGCGGAGGCTCCGGCCGACGTGGCGATGACCGTCCAGAAGTACATCCCTCAGGAGAGGGGGCGCGAGCTGAGCTATCTGTTCGACGGGGAGCCATCCCCGGCGCTCCTCGCCTCCGGATCCTACTTCACGTTCGACGGGCTCGGACTGCTGGACAACGATGTCGTCTTCTTCCTGATCCCCGACGAGGGAACGTCCGTCGAACCGTTCTCCGAGGCGACACCCTCGGGGAGCCTCCGATTCGGTGTGAAGCTCCCTGCCCTGGGAGGGACGTCGTCGTATCGATTCACCCTCTACGGCGGGAGGCGCCGGTTCCTGCTGATGGAGGAAGTCGGAATCGAGGTTCTCGACGAGCCGGGGGTCGGCGCGCGAGCGATGGTCGTGGTCATCCGGTTCTTGAACATCCTCTACCGGGCGACCGGGAACTACGGGTGGGCGATCATCCTGTTCACGCTGATGACCCGGATCATCCTCTTCCCGCTGATGCGGAAGCAGTACCACTCGATCGCGAAGACGCAACGGATCCAGCCGAAGCTGAAGCGGATCCAGGAACGGTACAAGGACGACCGCCAGCTGATGCAGCAGAAGACGCTCGAGATCTACAAGAAGGAAGGCGTCAACCCGATGGGCGGGTGCCTTCCGATGCTGATCCAGCTGCCGATCATCTTCATCATCTGGCGCGCGATGCTCTACGCGAGCGAGCAGATCCACCTCTCCCCCGGGTTCCTCTGGATCCCGGACTTGAGCGTCTACGATCCGTACTTCATCCTCGTCATCCTGACGACGCTGATCATGCTCGTCCAGCAGCGGTTCATGTCGCCGATGTCGACCGGTGACGCGAAGGGGATCCAGAAGTACATGGGCTACTTCTTCCCGCTGATGATGGGCGTTCTCCTGTGGCGTTTCCCGGCGGGCCTGTGGCTCTACTACCTCCTGACGACCGCGGCGCAGGTGGGACAGCAGGCGTTCGTCAACTGGGAGATGGCTCGCTCCGAAGGTGGGGCGGCCGCTGCGACGCTCGATCTCGACGTCGATCTGGACGAGGAGATTCTGGAGGACGATGGAGACGAAGGTCCTGCAACAGGAGGTTGAGGCCTACCTCCGTCAGCTCCTCGACATTCTCGAAGAGGATGCCACCTTCGAGGTCGAACCGACCGCAACGCCGGAGGGTCTCTATGTGAACCTTGAGGGAAGCCTCTTCTCGCTTCCCGAGGATCGATCCGTCCTAGCGGCACTCGAGCTTCTTCTCCGCGGAGCGCTCCGCCGGAAGACAGGCGAGGAGATCGAGGTCGTCCTCGACGTGAACGGGGCGGTGAAGCGACGCCGCGCCGAGTTGATCCGGTTCGCCCTGACCAAGGCAGAGGAGGTCAGGCGCGATCGGAAGCGGATCCGCCTGAACGCGATGCCGGCGCACGAGCGCCGGACGATTCACGTCACGCTGGCGAACGTCCCCGGCGTACAGACCCGGAGTGTCGGCGAGGGAGACGAACGCCGGGTGATGATCGAACCGGACGACACCTAATGGACGACGGCACCATCGCCGCGATCTCCACCCCGATTGGCGAGGGGGGGATCGGGATCGTCCGGCTGACCGGCCCCGACGCGATCGACATCGCGGCCGGGCTCTTCCGATCAACCCGAGCCACCTCGCTCCGGGCTGTCCCGACACACACCCTTCACTACGGCCGAATCGCCGTGGAGGATCGGACGATCGATGAGGTCCTCGTCTCCGTCATGCGAGCGCCGCGGACGTATACGCGGGAGGACGTCGTCGAGATCAACTGTCATGGGGGCGTCGTCGCGACGCGTGCGGTCCTCGATGCCGTCCTCGCTGGCGGGGCGAGGCTGGCCGAGCGGGGCGAGTTCACCAAGCGTGCGTTCCTGAACGGTCGGCTCTCGCTCGACCAGGCGAAGGCGGTCCTCGATGTCGTCCAGGCGCGGACGGTCCTCGGTCTCGAGGCGGCCGTCGATCGACTCGGCGGGCGGTTCTCGACCGCCCTCGAGGAGGTTCGAGGCGGGCTCGCCGAGATCCTCGCTGACCTGGAGGTCGAGATCGACTACCCGGATCTCGACGTGGAGATCGAGGCCGTCCTCCCCCGGATCGACGCGCTCTCACAGCGCGTCGATGTGATCCTCGCGCAGAGCGAGCAAGGGCGGATCATCCGCGAAGGGCTGACGATCTCGATCGTCGGTCGCCCGAACGTCGGGAAGTCGACGCTCTTGAACGCGCTCCTCGCCGAGGACCGGGCGATCGTCACGCCGATTCCGGGGACGACGCGAGACACGGTCGAGGAGGAGGCGTCACTCGGCGGAATCCCGGTTCGCTTTGTCGACACCGCCGGCTTGAGGGAGACGATCGATCCGGTCGAGGCGGAGGGGGTCGCGCGGACCGAGCGGGCGATCGATCGATCCGACCTTGTCCTCTGTCTCGTCGATCGGAGCGAACCGCTCACCGAGGAGGATCGGGCGCTCCTCGGTCGTGACTGGGGTGTTCCAGCGATCCTCGTCGTCAACAAGACCGATCTGCCGAACCGCCTTGAGGATGTGTCCCTCGACGCGCAGATCGAGCGGGCCGATGTCTCGGCGATGGAGGGGGAAGGGATCGAAGAGCTGCAAGAGGCGATCCTCCAACGGTTGGTCGGCGGTGAGCTTCCGACGCGCAACTCGGTCTTGCTCCTTGACGCATGGGAACGGGATCTGATCCGTCGGGCTGCCGAGTCGCTCCGCCGGGCAGGCGAGACGGCACGCGCCGGGCATTCGCCCGACATGATCGCCGAGGATCTGCGGATCGCCTACCGGACGGCCGGTGAACTGCAGGGGATCGACGTCAGCGAATCGATCCTCGACGCCGTCTTCGCGAAGTTCTGTGTCGGGAAATAGCCACGGCCCAAGCCAAAACGCAGATACTGCAGAGGAGGACGCAGAGTTCGCGGAGGAGAAACGCCAAAGGGTCGGACACTCCCTTGCGGGCTTCTATGGGCCCTCTGGCTGAAGGCGATTCCCCAAGCGCCAGCCGTGAGGCAGTGAGTCTGAGGAGGGCGCTCCTCACTTCGGACAGGGTTTGAGCCCTCAGGAAGTTCCCTCTGTACGTTTGCGGCCTCTGTGTCGGGAGACGTGTCTTCTCGGACTTAAGTGTCGGTCGTGAGTCCGGCCGACGTGAAACGCTGCGAACTGGACCTGGAGCCTTTCGATTCCCCTCTGCGATCTCTGCGTTGAGTACTTGTTCGAAGTCCGATGCCCGAGCGCTAGCCGGAGACCAAATCGATCCCCTGGATCTGGACGGCGTTCCGCCAGTCGTCGAAGCCGGCGTGGCCGACGAGCCCGATCGGCTCGGTCCGCTCGAACGCATCGAGATACTTCGCCATCCGGAAGGCGATGAACGGAACGGAGACGCCGTTCTGGGTCACCTGCCCCTTGAGGTGCTGCTTCCGGTTTCCGACGAGCGTCAGCTCGGAGAACGTGCAATCGGACACGAAGAATCGAGGTCTGCCGTTTCCCGGGCCGAACGGCCCGAGCGAGGTCAAGTCGGTGAAGAAACGCAGGTCGACGTCGCCGAGACCGAGCTGCGTGTCGACCATCTCGGCTGCGAAGCATGTCATCTCGTCTCGCCGTGCTGCGATGTACTCGCCCAGCCGCTCCTCGAAGAGCGGGAGCTGCTCGTTGGCGATGGAGAACCCGGCGGCCATCCGGTGACCGCCGTACTGAAGGAGGAGGTCACGATGCGCCTCGAGGCAGGCGCTGATGTCGAATTCTCCGACGGATCGACATGATCCTCGGCTGACGCGATCGCCGCGCGAAACGACGATCGACGGGACGCGAAACCGATCGGCAAGGTTCGAGGCGACGAGGCCGAGAATCCCCTCGTTCCAGTACTTCCCCGAGACGAGGACGTACCCGTCTTCCTGGGGCGTCAGTTCTTCCTCGCGGATGAACTCCTCCGCCTGGGCGATCAGATCGTTCTGGGCGATCTCCCGGTCGCGGTTGTAGTCGAGGAGGATCTCGGCGAGGTACTCGGCCTGATCCGGAACCTCGGTGATCAGAAGAAGGAACGCGACCTTCGGGTCTCCGGCGCGATTCGCCGCGTTCAGCTTGGGTGCGATGAGGTAGCCGATGTCCGACGTGCTGATCTTCTCCGGTTTGACCGAGAGCTTCTGGAGAAGGATGCGGAGCCCCTGCGACGAACCCTGTCCCTTCCCGATCAACGAGAAGGCTTCGCGGACGAACGCACGATTCTCGCTCTCACCGTCGGACGACAACGGAACGAGATCGGCGACCGTTCCGAGGGCGACGAGATCGAGAAGATGCGTCGGGGTCGGGCGGCCGAGGCGTTCGTAGAGTGCGCAGATCAGCTTGTAGGCGACGCCGACGCCGGCGAGCTGTCGGTTCGGGTAGGTCTCTCCGGCGCGATGCGCGTCGATGATCGCCACCGCGTGAGGGAGCGGCGACGGTGGGATGTGGTGATCGGTCACGATCGTATCGATCCCTGCCGCCTTGAGGGCATCGATCTCGACGTTGTTCGACACGCCGCAATCGGCGGTGATCACCAGCGCGAACTCCTCTTCGATGGCGCGAAGGACGAACGATCGCGAGATGCCGTGCCCGTTCGTCCGATCACCGACGTCGACCTTCAACGTGTTCTGAGGGAGGAGCGGCCGGAGCCCGCGGTAGAGGACGGCTGCCCCGGTCAGTCCGTCGACGTCGAAATCGCCGTGGATGAAGATCCGCTCCCCGGCGTCGATCGCCTTCGTCATGCGGTCGACCGCCTTCTCCATCTCGGAGAACAGGAAGGGCGAATGAAAACTGCGGATGCCCGGATCGATCAGCGATTCCCAGGTGGCGGCGCCACGCTGTGCGAGGAGGACGGCAAACGGACGGGCGCAGCCGAGCGACGTACGGATCCCTTCGACGAGGGTCTCGTCCGGGTCGGAGGCGAGCTGCCACTCCCTCCTGTCCCGAAGGACGGACCTCATCTCCCCTTCTTCGCTTTGTCCGCCTTCAGGCTCCAGGCGTAGAGAATCGGATTGGCGATGTACATCGACGAGTAGGTCCCAACGATGACACCGATCAACAGCGCGAGGGAGAACCCACGCAGAACGCTCCCCCCGAACAGGAACAGGATGATCACCGGGATGAAGGTCGTGAGTGACGTGTTCAGCGTCCGGCTAAGCGATTGGTTCACGCTGTGGTTGATGATCTCGAAGATCGGCCGGCGCCGCTCGACCTTCAGGTTCTCGCGAATCCGGTCGTAGATGACGATCGTGTCATTCAGTGAGTACCCGACGATCGTCAGGAACGCGGCGATTGTTGCCAGGTTGACCTCGATTTGAAAGATCGCGAAGACGCCGAGCGCGATGATGACATCATGGAGGATCGCCGCGACGGCACCGATCGCGTAGCGAAGCCGAAACCGCCACGAGATGTAGACGAGGATCGCGACGATCGCAAGGAGGACTGCCTGCCAGCCCTTCTGCGCCAGCTCCTGACTCACCTGTTGGCCGATCAGCCGCCGGCCGATGTCCTCGACGGGGAACTCAGCGCGGAGAGTCGTCTCGATCCGGTCGATCACCCGCTGATCCTCCTCGACGTTGAGGAGCTGCGTCGTGATCACCTTGGTATTCCCCTCGGCATCCTGAATGACGCTGGTCGTCAGATCGACGTCTCCAGCATCGATTGCCCCGAGCATCGTTCGGATGTCGGCGGTGTCGACCTCCTCGGAGAAGAGGACTTTGAACTCCATTCCGCCGGTGAAGTCGATCCCCCACTTCAACCCGCGGACTCCGGGGAGCAGGATGACGATGCTGATCGCAACCAAGAGGAGCGAGATCGGGACGAAGTACTTCGTTTTGCCGAGGAAATCGAACTGCCGCATCGAGCGCCTCCTCCCTACCCCTGGACTCGCTTCGTCCACCTCGACTTGATCCGCGCCGCCTTGTTCGCGTGGATCGTGTTCCGCTTGGCGGCCTTGTCCGCCGCCTGAGCGAGCTCGGGAAGGAGCGCTCGTGCCGCGTCTCTGTCACCGGCCTCGAGGTGGAGGCGGATCTGCTTCTCGACGCGTTTGATCGCGGCCTTCTTGGCCCGATTCAGCCCTCTTCGCTTCTGGCTCTGTCGCAAGCGCTTGCTTGCGGACGCAATGTTAGGAATCGTACTCACCTCTTCGAAGTCTCATCTTCATGTATTGCAGGTCAGGAATGACGATCGATGTTAGCGAAGCGCTCAATCCGAATCAAGCGGTGAAGCCGGCTGGGTACCGGCTTCACCACCCATCGGAGGGTGTCTGTCTCATGCGGATTCGGGATCGATCTCGGGTCGAAGTTCGTGATCGATGTCCGGAGTCCGAGCGCGAGCAGGGCATCTGTCCGACCCCTTGCCGGTTCCAGCAGATTCGGCTAGATCGGACGCGATTGTCGGTTGGTTTTCGCAGTGCTAGGATGGGCCTTTGCACCAACCGGGTGGCTCGCAACACTGAGAGGGGGGTTCATGGAGAGCATCGTCAAGCGCGATGGTCGCGTCGTTCCGTTCGATGAAGCCAAGATCACAACAGCTATCTGGAAGGCGATGCGCGCCGTCGGCGAGCCCGACGAGCGAGCCGCTTCCGCACTCTGCGAGCTGGTCACACGGGCGCTCGATTCGCGATTCGTCGGTGAGTTCCCGACGGTCGAGGAGATCCAGGATCTCGTCGAGGACGCGCTGATTCAAGCTGGACGATCGCGGACCGCGAAGGCGTACATCGTCTACCGGAGGCAGCACGAAGAACTCCGCGAGATGCGCGGGCTGATGGCCGAACTCCCCCTGGTTGAGGACTACCTCGACGATCGTGACTGGCGGGTCCGCGAGAACAGCAACATGACCTACTCCCTTCAGGGGCTGAACACGCACATCACCGACAAGATCATCTCCCGCTATTGGCTCGGACGGATCTACCCCGAGGCGATCCGCACCGCACACGAGTCGGGCGACTTCCACGTTCACGACCTCGGAACGCTCGGGGCGTACTGCGTCGGTTGGGATCTCCGAGATCTCTTGTTGCAGGGGTTCCGCGGCGTGCGGGGGAAGATCGAATCGAAGCCGGCGAAACACTTCCGAGTCGTCCTCCTTCAGGTCGTCAACTTCCTCTACACGCTCCAGGGGGAGTCGGCCGGGGCGCAGGCATTCTCCAACGTCGACACGTATCTCGCGCCGTTCATCCGGGCTGACGGGCTCTCCTACGATGAGGTGAAGCAGAACGTCCAGGAGTTCGTCTACAACATGAACGTCCCGACGCGGGTCGGATTCCAGACGCCATTCACCAACATCACGCTCGATCTGAAGGTCCCTCGCCACATGCGGGTCGAACCGGCGATCGTCGGAGGTGCATTCCAGGAGACGACCTACGGTGACTACCAGGCGGAGATGGATCTGTTCAATCGGGCGTTCGCCGAGGTGATGAACGAGGGCGACATGCGCGGTCGGCCGTTCACGTTCCCGATCCCGACCTACAACATCACCGAGGAATTCGACTGGGAGAACCCGGTCCTCGATCCGGTCTGGGAGATGACAGCGAAGTACGGGATTCCCTACTTCTCGAACTTCATCAACAGCGACATGCATCCGGAGGACGCTCGGAGCATGTGCTGCCGCTTGCGGATCGACAACCGGGAGCTGCGAAGTCGAGGAGGCGGACTGTTCGGGGCGAACCCGCTGACCGGATCGATCGGCGTCGTCACCCTCAACCTGCCTCGGCTCGGCTACCTGGCGGCCGATGAGGCCGATTTCTTCGATCGGCTTGGCGGGCTGATGGATCTGGCGAAGGAGGCGCTCGCCGTCAAGCGGAAGACCCTCGAGTCGCTGACCGAGCAGGGACTCTACCCGTACTCGAAGTTCTACCTCGAACGGATCCGCGAGGCGGAGGGAGGCTTCTGGCGGAACCACTTCTCGACGATCGGACTGATCGGGATGAACGAGGCGCTCCTCAATCTCCTCGGCTGCACGATCGCCGAGCCGGAGGGCCGGGCGTTCGCCCTTCGGACACTCGACTGGATGCGTGCGCGGATCGGGGAGTATCAGGTCGAGACCTATGACATTTTCAACCTCGAGGCGACACCGGCCGAGGGGGCGAGCTACCGGCTGGCGAAGGTCGATCGGGAGCGGTTCCCCGATCTGCGCGTCTACAACCTCGAGGTCTACGGGAGCGAGTTCCCCTACTACACGAACTCGACCCAACTTCCGGTCGGATGGACCGACGATCTGTTCGAGGCGCTCGAACTGCAGGATCCGCTCCAGACCCGCTACACCGGCGGGACGGTCTTCCACGGCTTCCTCGGCGAACGCCCGACGAGCGGGGACGCGACAAAACGGCTCGTCCGAAAGGTTGCCGAGACGTTCCGCCTCCCGTACTACACGCTGACGCCGACCTTCTCCGTCTGTCCGCAGCACGGATATCTCGTCGGCGAGCACGCCTCCTGTGGGGAGTGCGGCGCCAAGACGGAGGTCTACTCTCGCGTGGTCGGGTACCTCCGCCCGGTCGAGCAGTGGAACGACGGGAAGCAGGCCGAGTACGCCGACCGGAGGATTTACGCCTCCGTGCCGGCCGCGGACTGAGTCCCGATGTCCGGCCTCCCGATCGGCGGGGTTCAGTGGATGACGCTGCTTGACTATCCGGGACGGGTTGCGGCGACGCTGTTCACGATCGGGTGCAACTACCGGTGCCCGTTCTGCCACAACCCCGAGCTGGCCGATCCGGAACGCTTCGCCGAACTGCTCGATGAAGGCGAGATCCTCGAGCGGCTCGGCGAGCGCGCCGGATTCCTCGATGGGGTGGTGATCAGCGGTGGCGAGCCGACGATCCATCCGGGCCTCCCGACGTTCATCGAGCGGGTCAAGGGATTCGGATTCCTCGTCAAGCTCGACACGAACGGAACGAACCCGGACGTGCTCGACGAGCTCCTGGAAGCGCAGCTCGTCGACTTCATTGCGATGGACGTCAAGGCGCCGCTCGATCGCTACGATGAGATCGTCGGCGCCGTCGCCGATCTCGATTCGATCGAGACGTCGATCCAACGGGTCGTCGAGAAGGCGCCCGACTACGAGTTCCGGACGACCGTCGCGCCGACCCTCGGCCGCGACGACATCCTCCACATCGCCGGACGGATCGCTGGGGCGAAATGCTACACGCTCCAGGCATTCCGCGTGCCGGAGACCGGCCTCCTCGACCCGACGTGGGAAGAGAAGGACGCGCTGTCGAAGGGCGAACTCGACGATCTCTGGGACGAAATCCGGCCGGCCTTCCCCGCCGGTGGGGTTCGCGGCTAGGCGAACGGCCTACCCGGTTCCGAGCCCGACCCGCGCTCTTACATCGGCGATCGTCTCATCGGCGATCGCCTGCGCGCGACGCGCTCCATCGCGGAGAATCTCGACGACGTTCCCGGCGGCCTCCAGCTCGGCGCGGCGCTTCTGAATCGGGCGGAGGATCTCCATCAGCCGCTCGAAGACCGCGTCCTTCAGGGCGGAGTACATCAGGCTCCCCTGCTCGTGCTCCGATCGAAGCTCCGTGGCGACGGAGGTGTCCCCAAGCATCTCGGCGGAGAGTTCGAGGATCTCGAACAGGTTCTCGACCCCGGGGGACATCTCGGCGCCGGCCTCGAGGCCGGTGTCGGTGACCGCGGACCGGATCTTCTTTCGGATCGACGCCTCGTCCTCCATCACGCCGACGTAGTGTTGCTCGCCGGCGCTCTTGCTCATCTTGATCGAAGGATCGGCGAGCGACATGATCCGGGCGCCCTTTCCGACGACCGGCTCGGGTTCGGGGAAGTACTCTCCGAAGCGGCTGTTGAATCGCCGGGCGATCCGCCGAGAGAGCTCAAGGTGCTGGACCTGGTCTTCGCCGATCGGGACGCCGTGCGCCCGATAGAGGAGGATGTCGGCCGCTTGGAGGACCGGGTAGGTGAACAGTCCGGCGGAGACGAACTCCTGTTTCGCGGACTTGTCCTTGAACTGCGTCATCCGCGTCAGGTCGCCGTACGACGTCACGGAACTCAAGATCCAAGAGAGCTCAGTGTGTGTCGGAACGTCGGACTGGACGATCAGGATCGTCCGTTCAGGGTCGATCCCGCAGGCCATCAGGTCGAGCGCCATCGCAATCGACGCGGATCGAAGCTCGTCCGGGTCGATGTCGATCGTGATCGCATGGTAGTCGACGATGCCGATGACGCAGTCGTACTCGTCCTGCATCGCGGCCCAATTCCGGACCGCCCCGAAGTAATTGCCCACGTGCAAGGTCCCGGTCGGCTGAATGCCGGAGAAGACTCGCTTTCTCATCGTTGACCACCTCCTGATGGTGATTGTCCGCGGCGTTCGCCGACGGACGGAGCGAGTATAAGGCGTGAGGTGCCGTCTGCAAGGGCGGTTTGGGTTGATCGACATTCTCTGCGTCGCGTATCATCGAATCTCGGAGGGAAGAGGCGAGATGAGTGACCAGCGACGTGAGGGAGAGCCGGAACTCGATTCGGATGGACGAATGCGGATCCTCGAGGGGCTGCGTGAGCAAGGCGTCGTGATCCCCGATCCGGATCGGACTTATGTCGACGAGTCCGTCAACGTGGCGTCGGGCACCATCCTCTATCCCGGGACACACCTTCGCGGTGCGACGAGCATCGGGCCGGACTGTCGCATCGGGCCGGACTGCTGGATCGAGGACACGACGATCGAGGAACGCGCTACCGTACGCTATTCCGTGCTCGAAGGGGCACGCGTCCGCGGTGGCTCCGATGTTGGGCCGTACACGCATCTCCGGCCCGGGGCGGACGTTGGACCCGAAGCGCGCGTCGGCAACTTCGTCGAGGTGAAGAACGCTCGACTCGAGCGGGGCGTGAAGGCCGGCCACCTCGCCTACGTTGGGGATGCGGAGATCGGCCCGGGGACGAACGTCGGGGCCGGCACGATCACCTGCAACTACGACGGGCGGGCGAAACATCGGACCGTCATCGGGAAGGACGTCTTCGTCGGAAGCAACGCGTCGCTCATCGCGCCGGTGACGATCGGCGATGGAGCCACCGTCGCGGCCGGTTCGACGATTACGGAGGACGTTCCGGCCGGAGGGCTGGCGTTCGGGAGAGCGCGCCAGGTGAACAAGAAGTCGGATCGGAAGACCGAGGAGGGTACGGGATGATCGGCAGAGAGCTGAAGCTCCTATGCGGCAACGCGAATCCGCAGCTGGCGCAGGAGATCTCGGAGGCGCTCGGCATCGGGCTCTGTGATACTGCGGTCGAGCGGTTCGGCGATGGAGAGATCCGCGTTCGGATTCGAGAGACGGTCCGTGGAGCGGACGTCTTCGTCATCCAGCCGACCTGCCCGCCGGTCAACGAGAGTCTGATGGAGCTGTTGATCCTGATCGACGCGATCCGCCGCGCATCGGCCCGACAAGTGGTCGCCGTCGTCCCGTACTATGGATATGCGCGGCAGGATCGGAAGCACACCGGGCGGGTGCCGATCTCGGCCCGGCTTGTCGCAAACATGTTTGAGGTCGCCGGCGCCGACCGTGTCCTCACGATGGACCTCCACGCCGGCCAGATTCAGGGGTTCTTCAACATCCCGGTCGACAACCTGCGGACCGACTGGATTTTCGCCGAGCACATCGAGAAGGAACGCGGAGATCTCGAAAACACGGTGATCGTCTCGCCGGACGCCGGCGGTGCGGTTCGAGCCCGGATGGTCGCCGAGCGCCTGAACACGCCGCTCGCGATCCTCGAGAAGCGTCGATCGCAGGACGGCTCGGATGTGCAGGTGATGAACGTCATCGGTGACGTCGAGGGGATGCAGGCGATCCTGATCGATGACATCCTCTCCTCCGGCGGGACGATGGTGAAGGCGACGAACACGCTCCTCGCGCATGGAGCCAAGGAGGTGTCGGCCTACTGCACCCACGGGACGCTCTCCGGCAACGCCCTGGAGCTGTTGGCGGAATCGCCCTTGAAACGGGTGGTTCTGACCAATACCATCTTCTACGAGCGCGCGAACGAGAGTGAGATCGTCGACTACATCCATGTGGGCGAACACCTGGCGAAGACGATTCATCGGATCTTCGAGTACAAGTCGGTGAGCCACCTCTTCCCGCATTACTAGACGAAATCCAAACGAGACGGCTGGGTGAACGAGGATGCATACACTGGAAGTGAAGACGAGGGCCGCCGGGAAGGCGAACGCCCTTCGGCGAGATGGATTCGTGCCCGGGGTCGTCTACGGCCCATCGATCGAGAGCACGCCGATCGCCATTGCCCGCAAGGATCTCCAATCGCTCTTCTCGGAGATCACGCGAAGTTCGAGGATCAACCTGTCGATCGCCGGCGAGGACGGCGCCAAGGAGATGGACGTCTTCCTGAAGGTGGTCGACTACGATCCGGTCACCGACGAGCCGAAGCACGTCGATTTCTACCATCCGGACGTCGGTCATCCGCTGAAGCTGCACGTCCCGGTGAAGATCACCGGCGAGGCGCAAGGCGTGAAAAGCGGCGGGATCTTGAACGTTCTGTTCAACACGGTCCGGGTCCATGGTCTGCCGAAGGACGTTCCGCATCTGATCACGATCGACGTCTCCGAACTCGATCTCGGTGAATCGATCCACGTTCGCGACATCGACTTTGGCGGCGTCGAGCCGATGCTCCCCCCTGAGCGGACCCTAGTCACCGTCATCGCTCCTCGCGGCATGGAGATCGAGGAGGAAGAGGGCGAGCTCGAAGAGGGCGAGGAGATCGAGGGCGAAGAGGGTGCGGCGGAGTCTGAAGAGGGCGCGCAGGCAGAGGGAGACGAGGAGACCGCTGCCGAAGAGGGATAGTGAAAGCGGTCTTCGGGCTCGGCAATCCCGGGCGCGACTACGCGCTGACGCGACACAACACGGGGTTCGAAGTCATCGACCTGTATCGGAAGGTCCACCGGCTTCGGAGGAAAGGGCGGATCGAACACTCCGCCCTTGTCTATTCGACCGACGAGTTGCTCCTGGTCAAGCCGATGACGTTCATGAATGAGAGCGGCGCGGCGGTCCGCGGCGTGCTGGCGAAGCACGAGATCTCGCCGAAGGACGCGCTGGTCGTCTACGACGATCTCGATCTCCCGCTCGGACGATTCAAGATTCTCGGCGCCGGCGGCGCCGGGACGCACAAGGGCCTCGGGTCGATTCTCGACGCGCTCAAGACCGAGGCGATCCCCCGACTGAAGATCGGCATCGAGATCGCTGAGCGGACGAAGACGGGGACCGATTTCGTTCTCGAGCGGTTCACGCCCGAGGAATGGACGTGTGTTCTTCCGGCGCTGGAGAGCGCCGTCGAGGTGATTGACATGTTCCGTCATGCGGACATCGATGCGGTGATGACGCAGTTCAACCGGCGAGATGGAGCGCTTGCCGGGGGGTAGCAGCCCGGTATACTCGTCCGGTCTGCGCCTGTGGGCGCAACCGAGGAGGTGAGGATGTACGATCGGTTCTCGCGTGAGTCGATGGAGGTCATCGCGATCTCTCAGGAGGAGGCGGAGAGCTGGCGGCACAGCTACGTCGGCACCGAGCATCTCCTCCTCGCATTCCTGAAGGTCACCGACAGCGAGGTCCATCGCTTCCTCACATCGAACGGCGTCACGTATGACAAGGTCGCGACCCTTCTCGAGGAAGAGAAGGAGCGCGGCGATGTCCGTCTTTCGGCCGACGACCTCGAGCCGACCCCACGGCTGAAGCGGGTGATGAAGGTCAGTTTCGAAGAGGCGCGGCGAGCCGGACTGAACACGATCCGACCGGAGCATCTTCTGATGGGGCTCCTCCGCGAGGGAGAGGGAACGGGAGCGGCCCTGCTCAACCACCTCGGGATCGATCTGACGAAGGCACGCGGCTACTTCCTCCCGCCGGGTGGGATCGGAATGGCGGTTCGGACGGCAAGGCGCGGAACCCAGCGGAAGGGAGATCTGTCGGAGTTCGGTCGGAACCTCGTCGAGGAGGCGATGGCCGGGAACCTCGACCCGGTGATCGGCCGGGAAGAGGAGACCGAGCGGATCATCCAGACCCTCACCCGACGCCGGAAGAACAACCCGGCGCTGATCGGCGAATCGGGCGTCGGCAAGACGGCAGTCGTCGAGGGGCTCGCCCAGCGGATCGCGAACGGCGACGTCCCGGCCCTCCTCCGGTCGAAGGAGATCATCGAACTCGACATGGCGTCGGTCGTCGCCGGAACGAAATACCGCGGCGAGTTCGAGCAGCGCTTGAAAGCCCTCATCAACCGGGTCGCCGAAGAGGACAACATCATCCTGTTCATCGACGAGCTGCAGACGGTCGTCGGTGCCGGCGGGGCGGAGGGGGCGATCGACGCCTCGTCGATTCTCAAGCCGCCGCTCGCGTCCGGGGCGATCCAGTGCATCGGCACAGCGACCCTCGACGAGTACCGAAAGTCGGTCGAGAAGGATCCGGCATTGAAACGTCGCTTCAAGACGATCTACGTCGAGGAGCCGTCGGTCGAAGAAACGGTCAAGATCCTGAAAGGCCTCCGCCCGCAGTACGAGAAACACCACGGCGTCAAGGTCACCGATGACGCGCTCCAACAGGCGGCGCGCCTCTCCGATCGCTACGTCACCGACCAGTTCCTTCCCGACAAGGCGATCGACCTCGTCGATGAGACGTCGGCCCGGATCAAGCTCCAGCGGACGCGCGTCCCCGACGAAGCGCGAGAGTTGATGGAAGAGGTCGACCGCCTCGACGAGGAAGAGCGAGAGGCGGTAGCGCAGCAGGACTACGAGACCGCAGCCCGCCTCCGGGACGAGAAGGCGGAGCACGTCACGCGGATCGAAGAGCTGAGTGAGTCCGCCTATGAGGGAAACGACCTCCAGGCGACCGGCCGTGACATCGCGCAGATGGTCGCGATGTGGACCGGCGTGCCGATCGGCCACGTCCAGGAGGAAGAGACCGCCCGGATGGTCAACATGGAGGTGCAGGTCCACGAGCGGCTGATCGCTCAGGACGAGGCGGTCCGCGCCGTCTCCCGATCGATCCGCCGGGCCTATGCTGGCGTGAAGAACCCACGCCGGCCGGTCGGCGTGTTCATGTTCCTCGGCCCGACCGGCGTCGGGAAGACCGAACTCTCGAAGACGCTGGCCGAGTTCCTGTTCGGCGACGAGGATGCGCTGATCCGTGTCGACATGTCGGAGTACATGGAACGGTTCTCCGTCTCACGCCTGACCGGCGCTCCTCCGGGATATGTCGGGTACGAGGAAGCCGGTGAGCTGACCGAGAAGGTCCGTCATCGACCGTACTCGGTCGTCCTGTTCGACGAAATCGAGAAGGCGCATCGCGACGTGTTCAACATCCTCCTCCAAGTGATGGAGGACGGGATCCTGACCGACTCGCAGGGGCGGCGCGTCGACTTCCGGAACGCGGTCCTGATCATGACCTCAAACGTCGGCAGCGAGCTGATTACCGATCGCGGAACCCTCGGGTTCAGCGACCAGGACGAGACGTCGGAAGAGTCGTACCAAGACATGAAATCGCGCGTTATCGGCGAGGCGCGGAAGGTCTTCCGCCCCGAGTTCCTCAACCGTCTCGACGACATCATCGTCTTCCATCAGCTGAACCGGGAGCAGGTCCGCGAGATCGCCGAGCTGATGATTGAGGAGCTGACCGAGCGGCTTGCTGAGGATCGGGAGATCACCCTCACCCTCGACGACTCGGCGTGGACGCTCCTGATCGAGCAGGGCTACGATCCGAAGTACGGGGCGCGCCCGATGCGTCGGACGATCGAGCGATTGATCGAGAATCCGATCTCCGAGGAGATTCTCCTCGGCAACTTCCCATCCGGTGCGGCGATCCACGCGATCGCCGATGGGGAGGAGTTCCGGTTCGAAGCGAGCGGCTGATCATGCCGTTTCACTGCGCCGAATGCGGCCATCGATCGATCAAGTGGCTCGGCCGATGCCCGACCTGCGGCGCTTGGGACTCCTTCTCCGAAGAACGCGCTCCGAGCGGCGAGGCGGGCGAGGCCGCGTCTTGGCTCGGTGCAGAGCTCCGCTCGATCGACCAGGTTGACCTGACCAACATCGAACGGCTGCCGACCGGGATGGACGAGTTCGATCGCCTCCTCGGTGGCGGGCTGATCCCGGGTGGCGTCGTCCTGTTCGGCGGCGAACCGGGGATCGGGAAGTCGACCCTTCTCCTCCAGATCGCGGAACTGATCGCTCGGACGACCGGGAACGTCCTGTATGTCTCGGGCGAGGAATCGGAGGGACAGGTCAAGCTCCGTGCGAGCCGAATCGGTGTCGGCAGCGAGCGACTGTACGTCCTGTCGGAGCAATCACTGTCACGGATCGCCGACGCGGTCGAGCGGGTTGCGCCGACCGTGCTGATCGTCGACTCCATCCAGACGACCGTCGACGAGCGGGCGGCCGGCGAGGCGGGGAGCCTCCGGCAGCTTCGCGAGGCGTCGAACGAGCTGATCCGGCTGGCCAAGTCTCGCAGGATGGCGACCTTCCTCGTCGGACACATCACCAAGGAGGGCGCATTCGCCGGGCCGAAGTCGGTCGAACACCTCGTCGACGCGGCCGTCTACCTCGAGGGGAGCCGCGGCGAGGACGTCCGGATCCTCCGTTCGGTGAAGAACCGGTTCGGAGCGACGAACGAGGTCGTCGTCTTCCGGATGACGGCCGAGGGACTCACGGAGATCGCTGATCCGTCGCGCTACTTCCTCGACGACATCGAGAAGGAGCCGAAGGCGGGGACGACGGTCGTTCCGATCCTCGAGGGGACGCGCCCGATCCTCGTCGAGATCCAGGCGCTCGTCTCGCCGACCGGCGGATATGGGGTCCCGCAGCGGCGCTGCACGGGGCTCGACGTCAACCGGGTTCTCCTGTTGCTCGCTGTGCTCGAGAAGCACGCGGGGATCCAGATCGGCGGGGCCGATGTCTACCTGAGTCTCGCCGGTGGACTGGAGACGCGGGAACGGGGGACCGACCTCGGTGTCATTGCGTCGATCTGTTCGAGCCTTCGCGGTCGCCCACTGCCGGAACGGACGGCGATCGTTGGTGAAGTTGGGCTGTCGGGCGAGGTTCGAGCGGTCAGGCGGCTCGGGGAGCGGATCCGCGAAGCGGAGAAGATGGGGATGGAGCGGATCGTTGTCCCCGGCGGGGCGCGAACAGCGAAGGGCGAGACAATCGATGTTGTCAGCGTCGAGCGAATCGGCGAGGCGCTCGAGGCGGTCGGACTGACTTAGGAGGATGCGATGGTCGATCCACGATGGGAGAAGCTGACGGAGGCTGCGGCTGACCTGCGGCGGCTACTTGACGAGACGCCCGAGGTGGCGATCACGCTCGGATCCGGCCTGTCGAAGGCGTTCGGCGTGCCGGACGGCGGGCGGATCATCCCCGCAGAGGAGATTCCCCACACGCCGCGGCCGACAGTCGCTGGGCACGCCGGCGAATTCTGGGCCGGAAGGATTGGAGAGACGCCGGTCCTCGTCCAGCGGGGGCGTGCGCACTTCTACGAAGGGCATCCCCTCGACGAGATTGTCTTCGTCACGCGACTGTTCGCCGTCCTCGGCGTGAAGACGCTGATCGTCACCAACGCGTCCGGAGCGGTCAATCCCGACTTCCGGGCCGGCGATCTGGTCATCATCACCGATCACATCAACATGCTCGGCGCGAACCCGCTCCACGGACCGAACCTGGAGCATCTCGGGCCGCGATTCCCGGACATGTCGGCCGCCTACACCCCGCGCCTCCGACAACTGGCCCAGGAGGTCGCCACTGCCGAGGGGATCGAGCTGAAGGAGGGCGTTTACGTCGCTGCGCTCGGGCCCTCGTACGAGACCCCGGCCGAGATCCGATCGTTCCGGACGATGGGGGCCGATCTCGTCGGGATGTCGACCGTTCCGGAAGTGATCGCCGCGGCACACGCCGGGATGGACGTTCTCGGGATCTCGATCGCGACCAACCTGGCCGCCGGGGTCGATCCGGATGCGACGCTGACGCACGACGAGGTCATCGAAACAACGGATCGAAAGGGCTCCGAGATGCGGCGCCTCTTGATGGGGATCATCGCGCAAATCTAGCTTGAGGGCGACGGATTCCCGCTGGGCTACTCCAGAACTGCGAGATCGGGGAGGATCTTCCCTGCCGTGGCGTACTGAACGCCGGGGATTTGAAGTGCCTCGTCGGACTGGTCGGTCGAGAAGAGGACCCGCGCATCGCCTTCGCATCGTCCGACGACGCGGAGCGCAGTCACATTGATCTTCTTCTCCGCGAGCTGCGCGAGGAAGTCCGCCAAGCCTCCGGGTCGATCGGGGACGACGGCGAGCAGGCTGCCATCGATCGCGATCATCTTCTCGCCGCAGGCCTTGCAGACAACCTCGTCGCTCGGTCCGATGGCGACCTCGCAGCATGCTGGGCACAGGAGCTTCCTCATGCCGATCACCCTCCTTGTTCGATCAAGGTACCGTCTGCCGAACAGCCCGGTCAAGTCGAGCCCGTTGGGCTCGAGAGGAATGCGGGGAATCATCGTGGTTGAGGCACATATCTCACTATTGAAGACATCTCTTGCATATGGACGGGCAAATCTGCTAGCGTGCCTTGCAAGAAGCCGATGGAGTGGCCCCGCGGCCAAGCCGAGAACCTCTGAAGTGAGGTGTAGATGGCGACGACAGGACACGCGGCTCATCGGATCATCGAGAAACACGCTGGCGCGCGAGATGCGCTGATTCCCATCCTGCAGGATATCCAGGCGGAGGAAGGCTACCTGTCGCAGGAAGCGCTTGAGGCGGTCTCCGAGGGGATGAGCATTCCCCTGATCCAGGTGTACGGAGTCGCCACGTTCTTCCGAGCGTTCTCTCTCGAGCCGAGAGGTCGTCGCGTCGTCTGCGCGTGCACGGGCACGGCGTGCCACGTACGAGGAGCTTCCGCCGTGTTGGACGAGTTGGAGCGGCAGCTTGGCGTCTGTGCGGGCCAGACGACAGGAGATGGTGAGTACAGCCTCGAGACGGTGAACTGCCTCGGCGCTTGCGCTCTGGGGCCGGTGGTCGTTGTCGACGGGATCAACCACGGGCACATGACGCGTGCCGACGTTCAGCATCTATTGGGCGGAGAACCTGAGAGCGCGGGAGCGGATCGATGAGTCGGCTCGAGGGACCGAACCAGATCGCCGAGCTGCAGCGTGAGATCCTTGAGAAGCGAGGCAAGTTCGGACATGAGATTGCCGTCTGTGGGGGGCCCGGCTGCCGCGCGATCGGGTGCGAGGAGGTGTTTCGGGCACTTCGTGATGAGTTCCAACGCGCAGGCTGCGGAGAAGACGTCCACCTCAAGTGGACAGGCTGTCGCGGGCTTTGCGCTGGGGGGACGATCGTCGTCATTGACCCGGGCGGGATCTTCTACCAAGGAGTGACTCCGGAGGACGCGCGCGAAATCGTTGAGGAAACCGTTCTCCGTGGAGCCGTGATCGAGCGACTGCTCTACGTGGATCCGACAAGCGGGGAGATCGCGCGCGCTCAAGACGAGATTCCCTTCTACCGAGGTCAAACGCGACTTCTGCTGGAGCAGATTGCCCAGCTCGATCCATCAAACATCGAGGACTACGTCGCGGCCGGCGGATACGCAGCCCTCGCGAAGACACTTGATCGTCTACAACCTGCGGAGGTGATCGAGGAGATCCGGATCTCCGGGCTGCGCGGCCGCGGCGGCGGCGGATTCCCGACGGCGAGGAAGTGGACGGCCTGCCGGGAAGCTGCGTCGAGCGACGGGACGAAGTACCTCATCTGCAACGCCGACGAGGGGGATCCGGGTGCGTACATGGATCGGAGCATCCTGGAAGGGAACCCGCACAGCGTGATCGAGGGCATGCTGATCGGCGCGTACGCGGTCGGCGCCAATCAAGGCTACGTCTACGTTCGACACGAGTACCCACTGGCGGTGCAGAGCATCCTGACAGCTCGTGATCAAGCACAGGCGCGCGGATTGCTCGGCGAGAATATCCTCGGCACCGGATTCGACTTCCACATCAAGGTTTCGCGTGGGGGCGGCGCGTTCGTCTGTGGTGAGTCGACGGCGCTGATTGCCTCGCTGGAGGGGAAGATCGGAGAACCGCGTCCGAAGCACGTCCATACGGCTGTTCGAGGCCTCTTCAACAAGCCGACGGTTCTGAACAATGTCGAGACGTGGGCGAACGTGCCGTTGATCATCTCTCGCGGTGGGGCCTGGTTTGCCGGCATCGGCACCGAATCGAGCACGGGAACAAAGGTCTTCTCGCTCGTCGGGAACATCCGCAACACGGGTTTGGTCGAACTGCCTATGGGAACGCCGCTTCGCATGATCATCGAGTCGATTGGCGGAGGGGTTCCCGGAGGCAAGAAGCTCAAGGCCGTGCAGAGCGGGGGACCGTCGGGGGGATGTCTCCCGGCAGATAGGATCGACCTGCCTGTCGACTTCGATCGACTGGCCGAAGCGGGTTCGATGATGGGATCAGGCGGCCTGATCGTCATGGATGACGAGACGTGCATGGTCGACTTCGCCAAGTACTTCGTCGAGTTCCTTGCCGAGGAGTCGTGCGGCAAGTGCGTGGTCTGCCGCGAAGGGCTCGATCGGATGCGCGACATCCTGACTGCCATCACGGAGGGAAATGGGACGCCGGAGAGCATCGAGTTGCTTGAGGAGTTGTGCGAGGTCATGAAGGATGCCTCGCTGTGCGCGTTGGGCGCGACGGCACCGAACCCGGTGCTTTCGACGCTTCGCTACTTCCGCGACGAATACGACGCGCACGTGAACGGCGGTCGATGTCCAGCCGGCGTCTGTCGAGCGCTCATTACCTTCCACATCGATGCGGCCGCCTGCACCGGATGTGGCGCATGCGCGCGTGAGTGCCCGGAAGGGGCGATCTCGGGCGAGATCGGCTTGGCCCACTCCATCGATGCTGAGATGTGCATCCAATGCGGAATCTGCCGGACCACGTGCCGCTTCGACGCGGTCATGACTGATTGAAGGAGAACGCCATGATCGAACTCACGATCGACGGAGCGAAAGTCAGAGCCGAAGAAGGGATGACGGTCTTGGAGGCGGCTCGAACCCAGGGAATCGTCATCCCGACGCTCTGCCATTTCGACGGTCTCTCACCGTACGGCGTCTGTCGTGTATGCGTTGTGGAGGTGGTGAAGGGGAAGCGCTCCTCCCTCGAGGCGTCGTGCACCCTGCCGGCATCGGAGGGGCTCGTGATTCGCACGGGTTCACCGCGGGTCCAACGCGCGAGGAAGGTCGTCATGGAGCTCCTGCTGTCGACCAGTCCGAAGTCGAAGCTGCTCCAGGATATGGCCGCGAACATGGGGGTCACGAAGGTTCGATTCCAGCAGAAAGATCGTGACTGCATCCTTTGTGGCCTGTGCGTTCGCTACTGCGAACAGCAGATGCAGTCAGGGGGACTGGGCTTCGTGGGGCGAGGAGTCTCTCGCCGCGTGGGCACAGCGTTCGACGAGATGCCGGAGGAGTGCAGGAACTGCGGGGGATGTGAGTGGGTCTGTCCGGTCTGCGAGCAGGCGTGCCGCGCGGACGATCTCATCGATGGTTTGTGCGGGGGCTGCCTCAACGCGGTACCGGTCGAGAGCTGCCCGATCTGCACCGAGTGCTCTCAGAGCGTGGGAGCGGAAGGACACCGAACGTTCAGATAGCCGGGAGGAAGAACGTATGCGCATCGTAACGGGAGGAGGACCGCGATGACGTTGACGAGGTACAACGCCAGCGCAGCGACGTTGACCAAGAATCGGACGAGCGGAGACTGGTGTTCGCTCAGCGGGATGTGCGTGACCTGCGTCGATGGCTGCATCGGCATGTGCGAAATCGGCAAGAGCGCATACCGCGGACACGAAGTCATCTACCCGCAGCCGTTCGGGATCATCACGACCGGCTCGCAGAAGTCATACCCGGTGGATCTATCGCACTTCAACATCATGGGGACGGCCGTCGGGGCTGTCGGGATCGAAGCCGATTCCGACAAGGCGATCTTCCCGAACGTCGATTTGGAGACGACGCTCGGCCGCCACGATGACATCAAGCTTCGCCTTCCGCTTGTGATCCCTGGCTTGGGATCGACCAACGTTGCCAAGGAGAACTGGGACAGCCTTGCGGTGGGTTCGGCTCTGGCTGGAACGGTTCTCACGATCGGCGAGAACGTCACTGCGATGGACGCGGACTCGAAGGTCGAGGATGGTCGTGTGATCAGCGCGCCCGATCTCGAACGCCGCGTCCGGCTCTTCAAGGACTGGCAGCGTGACGGGTACGGCGCCATCGTGGTCCAGGCGAACGTCGAAGATTCGCGCCTCGGTGTGCTGGAGTTCGCCATCGAGAAGCTCGGCGCCGATGTTGTGGAACTCAAGTGGGGACAGGGAGCGAAGGACATCGGCGGCGAGGTCAAGCTGAAGACGCTTGAGAGGGCTCAGCTCCTCAAGAAGCGAGGGTACATCGTCCTTCCGGATCCGACCGATCCGGGGACGATCGAGGACTTCAACAACGGTGTCTTCAACGAGTTCGAGCGTCACTCCCGCGTCGGCATGGTGGAGCAGGAGAGCTTCCTGGAGACGGTGAAGCACCTGCGCGAGGTGGGAGCGAAGCATGTGTCGCTGAAGACGGGTGCCTATCGCCCTGTGGATCTTGCCCGCGCGATCAAGTTCGCATCACTTGCCGAGATCGACTACCTCACTGTCGACGGAGCCGGTGGCGGAACCGGGATGAGTCCCTGGAGGATGATGAACGAGTGGGGCGTGCCCGGCGTCGAGTTGTGGACGCTGACTCGCGAGTACTGCCGCACGATCGAGGCCCAGGGAGGATACGTTCCGGACATCATTCTCGCGGGCGGCTACATCCTCGAAGACCAGCTGTTCAAGGGCTTCGCCCTCTCCGCTCCCTACGTGAAGGCGATCGGGATGGCGCGCGCGCCCCTGGCAGCAGGGATGGTCGGCAAGACGATCGGAGAGGCCATCGACAGCGACGAGCTTCCGATTTACCTCCGACGATTCGGCAGTACGCGTGAGGCTATCTTCGTGACAGCCGAAGGGCTGCGACGCGAGTTCGGTGACGCCTACGATCAGATTCCGACCTCGGCAATCGGCGTCTACACCTACTACGAGCGCCTTGCTCAGGGTCTGCGTCAGCTGATGGCGGGAACGCGCAAGTTCGCACTGAGGCACATCACACGAGACGACATCGCCGCGCTGACGGTGGAAGCGGCCAACACGTCTGGGATCACGCACATCATGGACATAGACAAAGAGGAGGCCGCGAAGCTCCTAGCCGGCTAATTCGGGCCAAACCGAGAGCCATGCGGGGGGCCGATTCGGCCCCCCGCTTCTGTGTGGACGCGAGGCATTGAAGTCTAGAAACGTGCCGGTATAATGGCGCCGCCGTTCGGGGGCGATCGCGTGGATCGCAGAGCCGAATGGCACATCTCTAGGGCATTTGGGGAGGAACAGTAGATGTCCAGCGAACCGACGCTGAACCCGTTTGAGATCTCGCAGCGCCAGCTCGACAAGGCGGCCGAGACGCTCCAACTCGACCCGCAGGTGCACGCGCTCCTTCGCGAGCCAATGCGAACCCTCGAAGTCAACTTCCCGGTCCGCATGGACGACGGCATGGTCAAGACCTTCACGGGTTTCCGCGTGCAGTACAACGATGCACGGGGGCCGACGAAGGGCGGACTCCGCTTCCATCCCGACGAGACGATCGACACCGTCAAGGCGCTTGCCGCCTGGATGACGTGGAAGTGTGCCGTAGTGGATATTCCGTACGGGGGTGGCAAGGGCGGCGTGATCTGCAACCCGAAGGAACTCTCCCTCGGGGAGATTGAGCGTGTGGCTCGTGGATTCATCCGGGCGATCGGCCGGTTCATCGGCCCGGAGAAGGATATCCCCGCTCCGGATGTCTACACCAACCCGCAGATCATGGGTTGGATGATGGACGAGTACGCGACGATCGTCGGCTACAATGCACCCGGCGTCATCACTGGAAAGCCGATCCCACTCGGCGGCTCACTCGGGCGCGGAGATGCGACGGCTCGCGGTACGGTGTACTGCATCATCGAGGCGGCCAAGGAACTGGGCATCGAACTCAAGGGCGCGACGGTCGCAATCCAGGGCTATGGGAACGCCGGGTACTTCTGCGGCACGCTGATGCAGGAGCTGGCCGGCAGCAAGATCGTTGCCGTCACCGATTCACGCGGCGGTGTCTACGACGAGAACGGGATCGACCCAGAGGCGGTGAACCAGCACAAGCAGTCGAGCGGCTCGGTCTCCGGCTTCAACGGCCTCAAGGCGATCACGAACGATGAGATCCTCGAGTTGGACGTGGACGTGCTCATCCCTGCGGCAATCGAGAATGTCATCACGGACAAGAACGCGGCCAACGTCAAGGCGAAGATCGTCGGCGAGGCGGCGAACGGTCCGACCACGCCGGAAGCCGACGAGATCCTGCACAACAATGGCGTGTACGTGATTCCCGACTTCCTCTGCAACGCCGGCGGCGTGACCGTCTCGTACTTCGAGTGGGTTCAGAACATCGGCGGGTTCTACTGGACGATCGAGGAAGTCCACGAGCGCCTCGAGGCGAAGATGATCGAGGCCTTCCACGCGGTTCACAACATGGCCAAGGATCAAAGCGTCGACAATCGAACCGGCGCCTACTTGGTGTCGGTGCAGCGCGTCGCGGAAGCGATGCGCTTGCGCGGATGGGTGTAGCCTGATGAGAACACCTGCTTGACAGCGCCTCGGTGATGTCAAACAGGTGCGGGGCGCGCTTCCTCGCGTTTCCCTGAAGAGCTCTGGCCAGCTTCCAGGATGACGACGAGGGTGAGCGAGAAGAAGAGGGTGCGGAATGCGGGGCGTCTTCCCCAAGGAAGACGCCCCGCTTCGCTTTCCCGGCAAGGGATCGAAGGCTTGAGCCGAATCTCCCTGTGCATTCAGACGAAGCGGCCACCCTCGAGAGTCGGCCAACGTGCAGTCCACCAAGAGGATCATCGCCTGATCCCTCGTCTTGACGAGTCGGCCGAGCGTGGATGGAAACGGTTGAGCTAGTTCGATCTGATGGCCGTCGAGAGCCGCTCTCGTTGGACCACCCCCATGCGCCATGGATGCCGTATGATGGATTCAACAGGGCGCTTGACGGGAAAAACCACCATGCAACGACGCGATCATCCAGGGGATAGTGCACAACAGGGACGCTTCTTCCAGTTTGGACGAACCGAAGACGGGCGATATCGATTCTCGGAACGTACGCTTCCTTCCCGATTTCATCTGATTGGTTCTGGGGAGATCGGTGGGAAGGCGCGCGGACTGCTCTTCGTGATGGACCATATCATGCATGGCGGTGAACTCACGCAGTATCAGCCTTCCGTCCGTTTCCCCGACTCCACAGTCATCACAACCGAGATCTTCGACGAGTTCATGCGGGCCAACGACCTGGAGGCCGCGGTTCTGGCCGGCTGCGCGGGTGAGGTCGAACTCGAAGAGCTGGGGCGTCGCATCGTGAGCAGCCGCTTCCCCGATCGCTGGCGAGAGAAGCTGATTCCTCTCTTGGAGCGCGAGAACCGGCCGCTGGCCGTCCGCTCCTCATCGATCATGGAAGACGACACGGACCACTCGTTTGCCGGCATCTACCTTTCCGACTTCCTTCCCAACCGCGGCTCGATGGAACAACGTTTGGACGAGCTCATCCACGTCATCAAGCGGATCTATGCGTCTACCTTCAGTATCAATGCCCGCGCCTATCGCAAACGCCACGGCTTGGATTGGCACAAGGAGAAGATGGCCGTTCTCGTGCAGAACATGATCGGTAGCGAGTACAGCGGCGGCCTCTTCTATCCGCTCGTCGGCGGTGTTGCGTTCTCGATCAACTACTATCCCTGGACGGCCCGGCTCAAGCCCGATGACGGAATCGTTCGGTTGGTGGTAGGAACGGGAACCCGCGCCGTTGGGCGCGAGTACGCTCGGGTCTACTCCCCGAGAGTCCCGGGCCTGCGGCCGGAGGGTTCCGATGTCCGCATGATCATCCAGGCGTCGCAGGAAACTGTCGACGTGCTGGATATGGAGGCCGGTCGTCTGAGCCAGCGGAAACTCAATGCTCTCTCCAATCCGCTGCTGGCGAAGATCTGTTCGATCGCCACCGAGGACGGGATGCTTCAGGATTGGCTGCCCACGACGTCGCTCGGCACCAAGGACCGGTTGATCGCCTCCTTCTCCCGCTTGATCGAAGGACAGACGTTGATGCCATTCACGCCCCTTGTGAAGGAGACACTGGCTGCGCTTGAAGAGCTGTTGGAGCATCCGGTCGACGTCGAATTCGCCGTGGACTTCTCCAGTTCGCAGGCATCGCAACACGGTGCCCCCCTCTTCTTCCTTCTGCAGGTTCGCCCGCTCGGCATGCGGCCCGAGCACCGCGAGATCTCCATACCAACGATCGAACGGAACCGGATCATCCTCGACTGCGGAAGCGTCCTCGGAAACGGACGTCTGGAACACCTGCGACACGTGATCTACGTCGATCCCTCCACCTACAACTGGAATCGGGCGTACGAAATTGCGCGAACGGTTGGGCGGATCAATCGGGGGTTGGAGGAAGAAAACGAGCCCTACATTCTGATGGGGCCCGGCCGCTGGGCATCGAGCAACCCTCAGCTTGGCGTGCCCGCTCAGTACAACGAGATCGCAGGTGCGTCCACCATCGTCGAGATGGCGACATCGGGATTCTCTCCCGAACTTTCCTACGGCACGCACTTCTACGCGGATATGGTTGCAAGCGGTGTCCTCTACCTCCCGTTCAATGAGAGGAAGGGCGATTACCTCAATCGAGACTTCCTCGAGCGCACAGACGTCGCCTATCGGGATGAGAGCGTCACCCACTTCGTGGTTCCGGATGGCATGTGCGTGTACGTAGACGGCCAGAATCAGCGTGGGATCATCGCGCTGGAAACCTAGCAGCCCGCGCGGTCCTTTTCCGACAGGTGGGTGGCGATCGACTGGCCCAGTCGGTAGGCTCAAGCCACGATGCCCACGGGCGACCCTGAAAGAACGGCGCGACCATTCCGCGACTCAAGCGATGCAGGCGGCTCGTTCACGACGGAATGCGCGGCCCCATCGGAGGAGCATTCCGCCCCGCGTCGCGGGTCGGTAGACCCACGGCGCGCAGCGCATAGTGCCGAACACATCCTCAACGCGGTCATGCAACGCGACTTCGGGACGGGCCGGAGCGTGGAAGCACACTTCGGGAAGAAGAAATCGAAGTGCGACTACATCGTACCTCGACCTCTCGAAGAGGCCGAGATACGGGCGGTCGAGGCGGCGGTCAACGCGGAGATCAGCAGGGATCTCCCGGTCGGCTCGTTCGACGTCCCCCGCGCCGATGCCGAGGAGACGTACGATATGGGAAAGGTCCCGCCGGACGCCGAATCGATCCGGATTGTCACGATCGGCGGCCTGGACGTTATTCCGTGCGTCGGCGGGCATGTCGGACGCACGTCGGAGATCGGACGGTTCGAGATCTACAGCTACGAGATGCGATCGGAGGATCGACTCCGGATTCGCTTCCGGCTCGTCGATCGACCGAGAGGAGCGGCATGAAGAATGGAGAGGGTGTCGACCGAGCGGACGGATACGCTGAGATTCCGAGTGGCTCGTTCCGGATGGGCGGGAAATCCGAAGGGGATCATCAACCGATCCACGCAGTGGAGATCTCCGCCTTTCGCTTGATGAAGCACCATGTCACCAACGCGGAGTACGCTGCCTTCTGCGAGGCGACCAAGCACCGACTCCCCGAGTTCTGGGGACAGGATCGGTACCGCTGTGGATCGGCGTATCCCGACCATCCGGTCGTCGGTGTGAGCTATCATGATGCGGCGGCCTTCGCCGAGTGGGTCGGAGGTCGCCTCGTCACGGAGGCGGAGTGGGAGTACGCCGCGCGGGGCGGGCTCGTCGGAAAAGCCTATCCGTTCGGCGACGAGATCGATCCATCGAAAGCGAACTACGCGCGGACCGGCGCGACGGGGACGAAGCCGGTCGGAAGCTATTCGCCGAACGGGTTCGGCCTCTACGACATGTGCGGCAACGTCGTCGAGTGGGTCGCCGATCGCTACGATCCGGACTACTACGCCCGCTCCCCGAAAACCGATCCGACCGGTCCCGAGGGAGGGAAGCACTGTGTGATCCGCGGCGGCGGATGGCATTCGGGGCCATATTGCGTCCGGGTCGACTTCCGGAACGCCCTTCCGGCCGGATGGGTTGACTTCGCTGTCGGGTTCCGCGTCACGAAGGACGTCACGTAGGCGGCGGACACCGTCTACTGGATCACGGGCACCGGCTTGGCGAACAGCGCCTCATAGCGGGCGCGGAGGCGTTCGACGATCTGCTCGACGGTCGAGGAGGGCGCGGCGATCGACTTCAACGGGATCGGTTCGGCGATCCGGATCCGCACCGGACCGCGGTAGAGGGTCGCTTCCTTCAAGCGCGCCAGCGGCCCGGTCATCAGGTGGGCGTAGACGCGCTTGTTGGTGCAGTTCTCCTCGCGGATCGGGACCAGGTAGACCTCACGCTCGCCGGGGGCTCGCTGCAGATTCTTCACCAACGAGCCGATCCCCGGATACCAGCTCCGGTCTCGCGTGCCGCCCCCGCCCGGACAGATCATCGCGCTTCCGCCACGTCGAACGTGACTCGCTCCCATGGCGAGGCTATTCCGATTGATCGCCTTCACCTTTCGCGCATCGGGAAGCTCGTGGAGGAGCGCGACGAGGCGATAGGCGAGCGCGCGCTTCCATCCGCCTCGACGCCATTCGGTCCACGACCGCGTCAGTGGGACCTCCATCGGGAAGGAGTTCCTTGCGAGACTCGGGATCAATCGACAGACATAGCTCGTCGAGAAGAACCGGAGGTCGGAGCGATTGACGCTCGCAGCGACCAGAAACGGCGTCAGCAGCGACGGATGATTGCCGAAGAAGATGACCGGACTCGTCTCCGCGACCGCTCGATGGCGCTCGGGGAGTTCGCAGGCCCAATCGATCGCTAGATCCCGGAAGAACCACTGACAGCCCTCGTGGAGTCCGTGGTCGGAGATCCTTCGGTCGAGTCGCGCGGCGAGTTCGAGGAACGCGCCGAGCGGGTAGAAGGTCTCGATCAGAGAGAGCGCTCGTTCGAGAAAGCCCGAATCCTCCGAGGCACGCTCGTAGGCACGAACCAATCGCTCGATGTCGGCCGAATCATAGGCCGCTCGCATTCGGTCGATCGCTGCGCGTGCCGTTCGAAGACCTACCCAGTCGAGCATCTTCCCCCTCATTCGAGAAACGCTGCATCGTCAGGGATATCGATGCCGGATGCAAGGACAAGCGCGCCGGGCGGCGGGAGTTGACAGACGCAAAACAGCGCATTAGGGTGTGAAAAGATGATAGAAAATCCATAAAGCATTGATTCTACCAGCGACATGTGCTGTAGACGGGGCCGGCCGGAGGTCGGGCCGGCGAAACCGGGGCGTTCGATGGAGAGGAGGCGAGGATGAGACGGGTAGATTGGAGCGCGCTCTTCTGCGTGGTCTTGCTCTGCGTGATCGCAGGAATGGCGCAGGGCGGGAGCGGTTGGTTCGATTCCACGACCGGGGTCTTCGACCTGATCGTCTCGGTCAGGTTCGATGCAGACGAAGACGAGCTGGATGACATCGAGGCCCGATTCGAGGACGCGAGCGATCTGCTCTGCGACGCTACCGACGGGGAGATGAGGTTCGGCACGGTCACGATCTGGAACAACAGGGTCGGTGGCGAGTTCGCCGATGTCTGGGTGTTTGGCCCGGACCCATGGGGCAGTAACGTCTCGAACGCCCACGTCGGGGGACTTGGCGGCTTCGGACCTCGGGTCAACTTCTACTGGATAGAGATTGAAGACAACACCTTCGGCAGCGACACGCTCGTCCACGAATGGGGCCACTATGCGCTCGGCCTCTACGACGAGTACGAGACCGAGACCGTCCCGGTCCAGGACGCTTGGTGCCGTGAGAACGACGATGGGAGCATCTGCGAAGGTTGCTCGGCCTCGTTGATGGACGACTACACCGTTGGGACGATGAGCGAGTTCTGTGTTGGCGGGAACCACGATCCCGACCACGACACGGAACAGCACCACTTCCACGGGGAGTCCTGCTGGGAGACGATCGCGAGGATCTACCCGACCGTCGCCGCGCCGACAGGGGATCCGAGCGAGTCGCCGCCGAGCTCGAGCGTCTGCAGCAATCCTTCGTTCGCCATCGCCACCAATCCGACGATTCGCGTCGTTCTGGTCCTCGATCGATCGGGGAGCATGAACGGTCCCGGAAGCAACGGCGTCACAGAGACGCGGTTGGAGCAACTCGGGTCGTTCGCGTCGGCGTACATCGCCGAGATGAGTGAGGTCAACGCGCTGCAACTCGGGATTGTGTCATACTCCTACCACACGGACGTCGTGAGAGAACGTGGTCTCATGTCGCTCGACTCCACGAACAAGGGAGCGGCCCAGCAGAAGGTCACGACGCTGAGCGCCGGAGGTCTGACGTCGATTGGGGGCGGCCTCCGCGAGGCGTACAACATGCTGTCGGGCGTTTCGAGCTCCGCCGGACCGCGGATCATCATCCTGATGACGGACGGCTACCACAACAACGGGCCGGAGGATCCGCTCGACGTCGTCGATGACATCGTGGATGCGGGGATCCACCTCCACACTCTGGGACTCGGGGACAGCATCAACGACTCGCTTCTCGCGTCGATCGCGAAGGAGTCCGGTGGCATCTTCTACAAAGCGACTGACGGGGTCGAGATGTCTCCGGCGTTTGCAGCCCTCGCGGCGCTGACGATCGGCGGCGACACGCTCGCCGGTCCCATCCGGGACCACATTGTGAAGAACGAGGTCATCGCTCTCGAGGACATCTTCGTCGAGGACGGGGCCGAGCAGGTCTCCTTCGGCGTCGGGTGGTGGTACGACTACAACGAGCTCGATCTGATCCTCGTGAGCCCGAGCGGACAGGCGGTCGCGGCCGGCGATCCGAGAGTGACGATCCATGAGGGCGATCGCTACGTCATCTACACGATCGAGAGTCCGGAATCGGGGTACTGGGAGATCTGGGTCGACGGACGACAGCTCGAGGTCGAGACCGACTTCGTCTTCCTCGCCACGATCCTGAATCCCCTCGTCCACCTCTACGGGTTGGCGCCTCCGAGTGTGGTCGAGTATCCCGAACCAATCCGGATCGAGGCGATCCCGACGTACCTCGATCCGGTCCTCGGGGCAGAGGTCTACGCGACGGTCTTCGATCCGGACGGCGTTCCGCTGACGACGATCGAGCTGCTCGACAACGGAGATCCGGCGAACGGGGACACCGAGGCGAATGACGGCGTCTACACCGGATTGTTCGGCGACTACCCGGAGGGCGGGAGCGGAACCTATCGGGTGCAGATCGTGGCGTCGACCGTCAACGGAGGGGAGCGCTACCTGGGGGAGCCCTTCCTGTTGGAGGTAGGGCGAACCGACAATCGTGAGACCCCCGTCCCTCCGTTCATCCGATCGTCATCCGTCTTCGCCGTGGTGACAGGGGTCCCCGGCGATCCTCCGGATGACGCCGACGGGGACGGGATCTCGGACGATTGGGAAGACCAGTTTGCGAACGGTGACTGCGATGGCGATGGGATCCCCAATTCCCAGGAACTCGACTCGGACAACGATGACATCTCGGATCTGGATGAAGGGACGGAGGACGCGGACGGCGACGGGAAGCCCGACTTCTGCGACGCCGACTGTCCGAGCTGTTGGAACGTGGCCTTGGTCCTCGATGTCGGCGGACGCGGCGATCTGTCATTCAACGATATGGCATTCGTCGGGGCGGATCGGGCGGTCCAGGACTTCGGAATCAACCTGGTCGAGGTTCAGAGTGCGACGGCAGCCGACTACCTGCCGAACTTCCGCAACCTCGCACGAACCGGGAACTTCGACGTCATCATCGGAATCGGATTCCTCCTCGGTGACGCGCTCGGCACGGTCGCGGCCGAATTCCCGAATCAGAAGTTCGGGATCATCGATGTCGACTGGATCACCGGTCCGAACATCATGAACGTCGTCTTCCGGGAGAATGAGATGTCGGCCCTGATCGGCTGCCTCGCCGGGATGGTCGCGGCCGACTATGGCTACGCCGCAACGGGCGTCGTCCTCGGAATTCCGATTCCGGTTCTCTTCCACTTCGAAGCCGGATACCGGTTCGGCCAAGACTGGGGTCTCAGGAAGTACGCCGAGTTGACCGGATCGGCAGTCGATGTCGCGATGCTCTACAACTACACCGGAACATTCAGCGACATCGCACTCGGCAAGGCGGCGTCAGAGGCGATGCTCGCCCAGGGTGCCGTCGGCATCTACAACGTCGCCGGCCCACTCGGCATCGGCGACCACGAGGCCGTCGTCGAGGCGCATGACGCCGCTGGGACGACCTATGGTCCTCCGTACTACTTCGGCGTCGACGCGAACCAGGACTGGCTCGGCGAA
>JANQEA010000033.1 GCA_028278555.1 Candidatus Bipolaricaulota bacterium
GAGACGTCCTATGCCGACCGCGCCGGGAAGTACCAGGGCCAGACAGGCGTAACGCTACCGAAGGCCTGAGCCGGGTTCGGCGCGTGTGACGCCGCCATCAGACGAAGGGCTCGACCCGCATGAAGGATGTGAAAAGCGTCTTCCGAAACCTCGAGAAGAAGCTGAGGCACTCGAGTTGGTTCGAGGACGATTGGGAGATCTACAACCGTGGGGTCTATCTGCAGCTCTACAAGGCCAACTGGCACAACGACAATCAAGGCGGAATCCACTTCGAGACCTATATAGAGGCCCCTCAGATCAAACAGAAGGAGTTCTCGATCTGCATGCATGCAGAGGAGGACTGCCCGTCACAACAGACGTTCATCCACAAGTTCCTCGAGATGGAGGGAGAGCGCATCAGGGGCTGGAAGGGGTATCGGACGGTCGGGAAGGGGTACAACGTCTGCGAGCGGAAGCTCCCTCTCAACTTCAAGAACCTGGAAGACCGGCTTCTCGAGGAGTTCAACCGACTTCGGCAGCTCGAAGCAGGAATCGATCAGGTATTGCGTGCGCTTTGACTGCCGGCCCTCCCTGTCGAGAGAGGGTCTGATGCGGGGCGAGAATGGCGAAACGCCAGCGAAGTCCGTGCATCGACGTGTGCAAGTTCTCTGGGCCGAACGGATGGTGTCTGGGGTGCGGCCGTACTCGACCGGAATGCCGGGAGTGGGAGGCAATGAAGCCCTATGCGAGAAAGCTGCTGGAGAAGGAGCTTCAGAGAAGGATGTCTCGACTAACCGGCGAGCGTACGAAGTAGTCGAGGAGCTGTTGGGCCTCGATCAGGAGATTCGGCCAGGAGTGTCGTACAGCCTTCGATGGATCGATGCATGACGGGGCCTTTCTGATGCGTACGTCCGAGAAACTGCCCGTGACGGTCCTCTGCGGCTTTCTTGGCTCGGGAAAGACCACTTTGCTCCGACGTTGGCGCCGCGAAGAGGCGCTGCGCGACGCTGCCCTCATCGTTCACGACCTGAGCGAGTTTGGTCTCGACGCTGAGCTTCTCTCCGACGACAACGTAAGGCCCGAAGCCGGCCGTCTCGTGGACCGCGTGGCCGCCCTCCATGGCATCCATGCCCGAGAGCGACTCCACGCTTCGGTTGGCCGGACGCTGGCCGAGATCGCGTCCCTAGACCCCGCGCCGCCGCACGTCCTGTGCGAGAGCACCGGCGCGGCCCGACCGTGGCCACTCATTTCGGCGGTTACTCAGGATGACCGATTCTACCTGCGCCACTTCATCGTGACTGTCGACGCGCTCAATCTACACCGTGACTTCGCCGATGGACGAATGTTCACCGGCGATGCGACCGCGTCCGGCGACGCTGCGCTCCATCGGGCCGCCGAGCTCTTCTCCGAGCAGCTCGCTTTCGCCAGCGTGATCATCGTGACGAAAATCGACACGCTTCCCCGGCCCGTTGTTGATGCTCAGGTCCGTACGTTGCAGAAGCTCCAACCGCGGGCCACGGTGGGTCTTTCTGCCCAGGGCGGGCTCCTCTTGGCGCAGCTCGAC
>JANQEA010000002.1 GCA_028278555.1 Candidatus Bipolaricaulota bacterium
CTCGATCGTCGCCGTCTCCAGCCACTCCAGCATCGGCACCGGCGTCCCACCAACCTCCACCGTCCCCGGTGGCGCGTACGTCACGTCCGTCGGGTCGCCCACCACCACGCCGTGGTGCGGGCCGCTCACGATCGTGAACGTGAACGGCACCTCCCCGGGATCCTCGTCGTCCAGCCACAGATCCGTCGCGCTCACCGTGAACACCGTCGGTTCGCCGCTGCACGCCGTGACGTACACATCCTCGATCGGGACATCCGGAATCGTCTCCACGTAGACCGTCGCGACCGCGCTCGACACGTTCCCGCAGGCATCACGCACTCGGTAAGTGAACTCGTCCGGGCCGGTGTATCCGAGATCCGGCGCGTAGCGGATCACCGACCCGCCGCGGCAGTCGCCTTCCATGTCCTCGATCGTCGCCGTCCCGTAGGACGGTGGCGTCACGATCTCGTGGACATACAGCGTCGCGCAGCATCCAAGACACGCCCCGCACGCATCGAAGACGTGCGCGCAGTCATCGCTGCAGTTGTCGGCGTCGTTCGGGAGGATGTCGATCCGCATCGGCGTGTCCTCCCTGAAGAGCAACCGGTAGACGCCGAACTCGTCGAGGCGGACCTCGACCAGCGGATCGATGATCACGCTCTCGTCGAGGATCAGATCCTGGCGCGGATCGTCGCGCGGTACCGGCTCGATCTCGTCGAAGACGTGCCCGGTCTCGTTCGGGTCCGCCTCGCTTGCCGTCGACGTGACCGGCGTGGCATGGTTGCCGCAGCAATCGATCGCCTGGATCGTCACTCGGACGATCGCCGGGCAGCTCGTCACGCAGCGGACCGGGACGACACCACTGATATCGACATGCCGGTCCGTCGTCTGTGTGAACACCACGTCGCGCGCCTGGTCGAAGTCGATCGTCAGGTTGTCGGTCGGATTCGTCGGGACGATCGTGATCCCATCCGGGGTGATGCAGCAGTTGTCGGTGACGTACGCGGTGAACCCGACCTCCGCCTCGCAGCAGTCGTCGACGAGGACGTGCTGGTCGACGACCAGATCGAGGATCACCGGCGCGGTCGGGTCGGTGATGTTCCCGCTCGTCGCCGACGCTTGCGTGGTATTCCCCGCATCGTCGACCGCCTCGAGCGTCATCGTCACCCGCGTCGGGCAAACCGAGAGATCGGAGACGTCGATCGTCCCGGCGACGTCGACCGCGGTCGTGCCGTCCTGCGTCTGCGACGTGATCGAGGAGGAATCGATCGTCGCGCTCCCGGCCTCGATCGTCACGTCGACGATTGAGACCGCGCCGGCGGTGATCCCGCGTGTGTCCTCGGCCCGCGCGGTGAAGTCGAGGGTCACCTCGCACACCCCGTCGACCTCGCCGCCAGCGATCGCGAACGATGCGAACGTCGGGTTGAGGGTGTCGATGTCGAAGTCATCGACGGTGTCATAGGGGATGACTTCGTTCCCCGCAAGATCCCGTGCGTTGGAGACACGATCATCGACAGCGTCAAGCGTTACGTTCACATCCGCGACGTCGTAGCGCCCCACGTAGGTGTCGCCGTCAGACCAAGCGGACCCCATGTCAAGCGAGATCGTCGATGACGGATCCTCCACCGGGAAGGAGATCATCGGGGCGACACCGGTGTCCATCTCCTCGGAGAAGTCGATCGTCAGTGTGAAGGTCGCATCACCGACATTTGCGTCAGCGATCAAGTCGAGATTGTTGGTCGTCGCCGTCACCGTCGGGTTCTCCGTGTCGATCTCGAATTGGTGGACCACCGGGAAGTCGACCATCAGGTTTCCGGCGACATCGCGGGCGTCCTCGACATCGATCGACACACTATCGACATCGACGTTGGCATCCATCACCACATAGGTCGCCCACGTGCGGTCCGTAGATGGAAGGGATTGCCAGGCCACGCTGTCGGAAACGAGAGTGGACGAGACGTTGGGAATGAACGTGATCGTCGGCAGGATGCTTGTGTCCATCCGCTCCGACCAAGATGCGATGACGTGAAACCCGACCCCTTGCGCGACATCGTAGTCCGTGACCAGTCCGTCGGTCAGGTCGATCCCGTTGCCGTAGGGCAAGGTCTGCTTGACGATCCACGGATTCTCCGTGTCGATGTCGAAGACGTCGCTCTCGGTTGCCCCGCCGAACGCGTTGCCGTTCTCGTCCGTCCCGCCGGCAACGCTCACGTCGATCTCGTCCACCACCTCATCGACATCGACGACCGAGTACGTGGCGACGTAGGTATCGGGCGCCGGCCAGTCGCCCGACGAGAACGTGATCGTGTTCGTCGGATCTTCCGCCGGGAACGCTAGGGCCGGATCGTTCGCTCCACTGTCGTCCATCGCCTCGCTGAACTCGACCGTGATCGTGAATGTGTTGACCCCCACCGCCGGATCGGAGATCGGGTCCGGCGATCCGTAGATCCTGGCGATCGAGGGATTCTCCGTATCGACCGCAAACGGGTCGGTCTCCGTGTGATCTTCCTGGACATTCTGGGCGACGTCCTTCGCGCCCGAGACTTCGATGTCCAGGGCGTCATCGTCTTCGTCATCGTCGTCGAGCGTGATCGTCACGACGTATTGCTGATCGGTGTTCCAGGTGCCGCTCGTCGAGTCCGACTTCGGCGTCGTGATCCCGGTGATCGACACCGTCGGCTTCACGCTCGTGTCCATCGGCTCGCTGTAGTCGATCGTCACCTGCTGGGTCAGATCGCTGTCGCGGATCGGATCGGTATCGACCGTGATGCCGGTCACCGTCGGGGGGGTCGTTTCGATCACGATGTCGCTCCCGTCGGCGATCGACGTCGGCGGAATGAAGAAGGAGTTCGTCTCGTTTCCTGCCGCGTCCCGGACCATTCCATCGCAGGAAACGCTCGTCGTGTCCAGGTCGGCGCTGCTGTGGTCGACGAGCACCGTGTAGGTGGTCGTGGCGACCGTCGCGTCGTCGAACGGGGAAACGTCTACGATGTACTCGGGTGCCGAGACGTTCAGTCGGAACCTCAGCGGCCCGCCGTACAGCGTCACCGGCTCTGTGAACGTCACCGTGACGTTGATCTCCTGTCCGACGCCGTATCGGCCGTCGGGGGTCGTCGACGTGATCGAGTCGATCTCCGGATCGGTGTTGTCGATCGCGAGGTCGGTGGTCGTCGGAACTTCCTTCACGTTGCCCGCCAGATCCTCCACGTCGATCCGAATTCGATAGTCGGTGTCGTCACTGACGCCGGTGGTGTCCCACGAGTACGTCCCGTCGTTCGCCTCGTTCGCCGCAAGCAGCGTCCAGCTCGCCCCACCGTCATCGCTGTAGTAGAGGGTGACCGGCGTGGGTCCGAGGTTCTCGTCCTCGGTGATCCAGGTGATGTCACGATCGCCGGACCAGACCTCCCCACCAGTCGGCGAGGTCAAGCTCACCAGAGGCTTCGTGTTGTCGATCGTGAAGTCGGCGAGCGAGTCGCTGACGCCCGAATTGCCAGCCTGATCCTCGACCTCGACTCGGACACGATAGTCTGCATCATCCGAGACGCCCGTTGTATCCCACGGGTAGGTACCAACGTTCGCTTCGCCGGACGCAAGCGGGGTCCACGAGGCGCCTCCTGTGTCGCTGTAGTAGAGGGTGACCGGGTTCGCGCCCAGGTTCGCATCCGACGCCGACCAGGTGATGTTGGAGGTCCCCGCGATGAACTCCCCACCGACCGGCGCAGTCAGGGTGACAGACGGATCGGTCGTATCGACGAGGACCGAGTTGTCGGTGCTCGTCGACGCGTTGTTCGTGTTGCCGGCCGGATCCTCGACGCCGCCGGCCAGGATCGTCGGCTCGACCGTGCCGTCCGCAGTCACTTCGATCGATACCTCGAACGTCGTGTCGTCGTTCGGCGCGACCTCAGTGATCACTCTTGTCCCGGTCGTCGCCGTCCCGCCGATCGACACGTCAGCGTTCGTGAACGTCGCGTCGTCGATCGGCTCGTTGAAGACGACGGCAAACGTGACCGGGCTCGCGTTCGTCGGATCGGCCTGGCCGCCCGCCTGGTCGATCGTCACGTCCGGTTTCGTGAGGTCGGCTCCGGTCCCCTGAATCGCGAAGTTGTACGGGTCCTCGTCCAGATCCGCGTTGCCAATCGACACCGTTGCGGTGCGCAGGCCGAGCTCCGACGGGTCAAAGGTGATCGTGAACGTCGTCGTGCCCCCACTGGCGGCGACCGGAGTGGTCGCATCCGCCGTGAGCGCGAAGTCGCCCGGATGGGCACCGCCGATGGTCACGCGCGGCGGGCCGTCCGTGAGAGCGAGCCCGATGTTCCCCGTGTTGGTGATCGTGAACGTGTTCGCGTTGGTACCCCCGTCGACATCGATCGTGCCGAAGTCGGTGTCGTCCAGCGTCGACGGCGACGTATCATTGTCCGGGATCGACACGCCCAGCCCGGTGATGTCGATCTCGACGAAGTCGTTGTCTGTTGTGGTCACGGAAACGTCCTGGTCCGCGACAGCATGGTAGGTGTCGTCGGCGGTCCTGATATCATCCACCCGAAGCGTGATCGTCGTCGTCTGATCCCCGTCGTCGACGGAGTCATCTGCACTGGTGACGTAGCCTCTGCACTCGACATTCCAGCTGGTCGGCGAGAAGACGAACTCACCCGTCGGCCAGCAACCCTCCACCCAAGAGATCTCGCTGGAATCGTTCACAATGGCGTCGATCCATACGTCGGCGATGGGCTCGGAACTCAGGGTGACGATGAAGTAGTCTTGCACCGCAGAGCCTTCCGCCACCGTTGTGTCCCCGCTGGTGTGCGTCACGACAATCCCCGCGGTGTCGTCGTCGACAGTTGTTACGGAGACGTCCTGGTCCGCAACAGGATCGTAGGTGTCGTCGGATTGGGCGTCATCGACGGAGAGCGTGATCAACGTTGTCTGGTCACCGTCATCGATGTCGTCGTCCACGCTCCCGACATAGCAATAGCAGTCCGAGTCCCAGTTGAGCGAGTCAAACTTCAAGTACGCACCGGTGTCCGAACAGCCTCCACCCCAGTAGACCTCGGTGCCGTCCTGAACTGTGGGGTAGATTCTGACTTCGGACTCCGGCTCCGATGTCAGCTGCACAATGAAGTAGTCCTCTCCGGCAGCTCCCGGCTCGGACTCCAGTACCGTCGTGTTGCCGCCGGTGTGCGTCACCGTGAACCCGGCGGTGTCATCGTCCGTCGTCGTGGCTGCCACCGTCTGATCGGCAAGCGGGTCGTAGGCGTCATCGGAGAGGGGATCGTTCACGGACAGCGTGATCGACGTCGACTGATCGCCGTCATCCACGTCATCGTTGACCCCGGTGACCGTGACGGTCTGCGGCACGTCCCATGCGGACGGACCGGTCGGCGTGAACGTCAGGCTCGTCGGAAGAACGGTCGCTTCTCCGGTGTCCCCGCTGCTGACGTCGATGACCACGTCGGTGGCCGGTTGCTCGTCCAGAACGACCTCGAAATCGTCCGTCGTACCCGACTCTGCCACGGTCGTGCTCCCGCCGGTCTCGGTCACGGTGAATCCCGCCTGACCGACCGCGGGAAGAGCCGCCAGGCTGAGCAGGAGGGGCACGAGAACGAAGAGCCAAGGACCGTGACACCGTCTCCCACATCGCAACACCATTCGAGCCTCCCAACCTCACACCAATAACAGCCACCCGTTCGGGCATTCGGGCCGCGAACGGATACATGCAACTACTGCTGGGATCTAGTATAGAGGACTGCCCGGAGTGGGCAAGTGATCTGAGTCACAGATGCGTCTCGGCCGATCCGACCTCACGCCGCCTCGACGCCAATCGTCACTTCCACCGTCTCGCCGTTGCCCAACGGGATCACCAACAGGTGATCCCCGATCGGCACCGGTCCTGTATCCACGTAGATC
>JANQEA010000016.1 GCA_028278555.1 Candidatus Bipolaricaulota bacterium
ACGCGTCGATCTCCCGCATCGACCTCAACGGAGACAGCCGCTTTCACCTCGACGGCTCTTCGCTCGACAGCATCGCCGTCAACATCGGCTCGCGGGACACGCCGCTCGGCAGTCCGCGCGTCGAGCTGACAGGCGCATCGAGCCTCGTCGCCAACCGGCTGGAGATGAGCGGCACACCCGGCGAGTCGTCGTCGTTGCTCCATCTCGATGGCGCTTCGACCGCGAGCTTCGAAGACGCCCGGATCGGCGCGGGCGGGAGCTCCGCTGTGTACGTCGGAGGCGGCTCCGAATTGACGACCGGCTCCTCGGACGTCGGCACCGGCGGACAGGGCAGCGTGGTCATCGAAGGGGCCGGCTCGCGCTGGAACAGCGGGCGCGTGCGCGTTGCCGACTCGTTCTTCGAGCCTCCGTCCTCCGGGTCCGTGGTGGTGCGCTCGGGCGGTGTGATCGAGAGTACGGGCGCGTTCGGAGAAGTCTGGGTGGGGCAGATCACGGGGGCGGTCGGCGCCATCGAGGTGGAGGGTGCAGGTTCGCGTTGGCGCGCGAACGGGCTGGGCATCGCCGGCAGCACCGTCGCAGCCGGGGGAGGCACGGGGAGCGCGCGCATCCGGGATGGCGGCGTGTTCGACGCATCGGGCGGCAGCGTCGTCGTCTGGGAGAACGGCACGCTCGAGCTCGACGGAGGCAGCGTGATCGCGCAGGGCGTCGACGTGCGCGGCGCCCTCGAAGGTGATGGCTCCATCGTGGCGGACCTGACCAACTCCGGCCGCATCTCATCCGGGCATCGAGCGCTCGAGATCGATGGCGACTACGCACAGACCGCGACGGGTATCTTCGAGCTGGAGCTCGACATGCTCGATATCGGGCTCGATCGGATCGAGATCTCGGGCGACGCCGTTCTCGATGGCGTCCTCTCGGTGCACCTCCTCGCGGACCCGTTCGAGCTCGCGGGAGTCCCGCTCTACTTCCTCGAGGCGAACTCGATCACCGGCACATTCGCGACCGTCGAGGCGACGGGGATCGACCCCGGCCTGCTCCAGCTCTTGATCGAGAGCAACCGCGTGGGCATCACCATCATTCCGGAGCCGGGCTCGGGTCTGCTGCTCGCGCTGGGCCTGTGGCCCCTGGCGTGGCTGCGTCGTTCGCTGCGGTGAGCCCGACCGAGTGGCCTCCGCCAGATCGAGAAGCGACTGGCGAGGGCCGCCCAAGGGAAATCCCCGCAGGGGTTTGACACTTCGGGCGTGATCGGACTCCGAGAACCCGCTTGTTTCGCTTGTCCGCGCGGCGCCCAGTATGCGCCGCCTACACTCTCGGCGCTCGACCCGGAACCGCTTCAGCTCCTGGTGTGTTGCGGGCAGCACTCCATGCCCCGAGGCCGTTCTTCCCCAGCGATCTTGGAGGGTGTCCGTTGAAGCGACCCGTCGGGCTACTCAGTCCGCGGGTCCACGGTCAGTGGAGATAGTTGAGCCACGAATACATCCGAATCACGACCTTGCGGACGATCCGAATCGCCTTCCCCTTGTCGGTGTAGATCGCGGCCGCGCCTCCGGCTCCCCCCGGCAGCTCCAAGCTCGACGACTCCTCGTCCAACTCGAAGCGGATGGCGAAGCGGCTGGTCGGCGCGATCTCGCTCCAATCCGGGATCTCACCGCTCGGCGCGAGTTGGCCCTCGGCAGAGATGTCGACGAGTGTTGCCACCCGGGCCCCGAGGATCTTGCCCGGGTGCCGGTCCAGCGCGATCTCGGCGAAATCCCCGAC
>JANQEA010000070.1 GCA_028278555.1 Candidatus Bipolaricaulota bacterium
ACGACCCTTCTTGCGTTTCTCTGGCTCCTGGTGACCGGCCAGATCCGCCCGATAGCGATCTACCTGCTGCAGCTCTACCTCACGTTCTAGAACTGGTCAGAACGATGCGGTTGGAGTAGGGTTCGGTCCTATGGCCGAAAGCGCTGTCCTGAGGGAGGTCACCCTCACGCTGCCCATGTTGCCCGACATGGAGATCGCAGCGAGCAAGACGGCGACCGCCATGGCGGAGTTCATGCAGCTGAACTCCGACGCGATCGACGAGGTGCGGATGGCCGTTGTCGAGGCCTGCATCAACTCGTTCGAGCACAGCGGCGCGGAGGACCGAAAGGTCTACGTCACCTTTGCCATCCTCGGCGACGGCGAGCCGCAGAAGCTGCAGATCACGATCCGTGACACCGGCGCCGGCTTCGAGCCGGGCGATGTGGAGGATCCGTCGATCGAGGAGAAGCTGAAAGCCGTCAGCAAGCGGGGTTGGGGCCTCAAGATCATTCGTGGCTTGATGGATGAGGTGGAAATCCACTCGGACTCCGAAGGCACCACCATCGTGATGAGCAAGTACCGATAGGCGCGGAGAATCCGGACATGAGCGAAGCGTTGAAAGTGACCTTGGATCGGCGGGACGAGCTGGCGGTCATCTATACAGAGGGTTACATCAACAACCAGGGTGGGGAAGAGATCGCGCGCGTCGCCTTCGAGCTGATCGACAAGGGCGAGAAGATCGTGCTGCTCAACCTGCAGGGGACGAAGATCGTCAACTCGATCGGTATCTCCATCCTGATCGAGATCATCGAGAAGATGCTCGAGATCGAGGGCCGCCTGGCCTTTTGCTGTCTGACGCCGACGATCGAGAAGACCTTCCACATCATGGGTCTGACGCAGTACTCGTCGATCTTCCCGGACGAGGCGGCGGCCCTGGCCGACCTGGCGGCCGGGTAGGAGACATGCCGGAACCCGCCTCCTCGGGCGACGCCGACGCCTGGGTGAAGTCCTTCGAGGAGGCGGCGGCGAAGGACAGCGGCCGCGGCCAGCTGGAGCGTCGCATCTACGACCTG
>JANQEA010000052.1 GCA_028278555.1 Candidatus Bipolaricaulota bacterium
GAGAAGCTCCGCTTCTTCGGGGGTGAGTTTCCCATAGCGGTTGTGGACGGCTTCGGCGCGCCAAATGCCAGTGAGTTCGAGGTCGATCTGGCTGCCGGACTGTTGCCAGAGGAGGACGTCCTCTGGGCGAGAAGCAAGCCACAGAAATCCCTTGATGCGATACAGGCCCGTGCCGAGTTGGCGCTGGCAAGCGTCATACAATCGCTGGGGATGGAAGGGGCGCGGGTCGCGGAGAACGATGGCCTCGAGCTCATCGGCGGTGGTGGCGTCTCGCGTGAGACCGAACTGATCGGCGCGGCGCTCGAGCTCCGTATGCTCGGGCGGCGGTGTGGGGTCGAGTTGCGCCAAGAGGAGCCCCGCCTGGGCAGAAAGACCCACGGTGGCCCGCGGTTGGAGCATCTGCAACGTACGGAGCTGAGCATCAACAGCGGGTCGGGGAAGCGTGTCGACCTTCGTCATGATGATCACGCTGGCGAAAGCGAGCTGCTCGGCGAAGAGCTCGGCGGCCCGATGGAGGGCAGCGTCACCGGACGCGGTCGCTTCGCCGGTGAACATGCGACCATCGGCGAAGTCACGGTGTAGATTGAGCGCGTCGACGGTCACGATGAAGTGGCGCAGGAAGAATCGCTCATCCTGAGTGACCGCCGAAATGAGCGGCCACGGTCGGGCCGCGCCGGTGCTCTCGCACAGGACGTGCGGCGGCGCGGGGTCGAGGTCCGCGATCTCCGCCAGCGCCCGGCCAACCGAAGCGTGGAGCTGCTCTCGGGCATGGATGCCATGGAGGGCGGCCACGCGGTTGACGAGACGGCCGGCTTCGGGTCTCACGTTGTCGTCGGAGAGAAGCTCAGCATCGAGACCAAACTCGCTCAGGTCGTGAACGATGAGGACAGCGTCGCGCAGCGCCTCGTCGCGGCGCCAACGCCGGAGCAGAGTCGTCTTTCCCGAGCCAAGAAAGCCGCAGAGGACGGTCACGGGCAGTTTCTCAGATGTACTCATCAGAAAGGCCCCGTCATGCATCGATCCATCGAAGGCTGTACGACGCTCCTGTCCGAATACTTGATCGAGGCCGAACAGCTCCTCGACTACTTCATACGCTCGCCGGTCAATCGAGACATCCTTCTCTGAAGCTCCTTCTCCAGCAGCTTCCTCGCATTGGGCTTCATTGCCTCCCACTCCCGACATTCCGGTCGAGTACGGCCGCAACCCAGACACCATCCGTTCGGCCCGGAGAACTTGCACACGTCGATGCACGGACTTCGCTGCCGTTTCGCCATCCTCGCCCCGCATGAGACCCTTTCTCGACAGGGAGGGCCGGCAGTCAAAGCGCACGCAATACCTGATCGATCCCTGCTTCGAGCTGCCGAAGTCGGTTGAACTCCTCGAGAAGCCGGTCTTCGAGGTTCTTGAAGTTGAGAGGTAGGTTCCGCTCGCAGACGTTGTACCCCTTCCCGACCGTCCGATACCCCTTCCAGCCCCTGATGCGCTCTGCCTCCATCTCGAGGAACTTGTGGATGAACGTCTGTTGTGACGGGCAGTCCTCCTCTGCGTGCATGCAGATCGGGAACTCCTTCTGTTTGATCTGAGGGGCCTCTATATAGGTCTCGAAGTGGATTCCCCCTTGATTGTCGTTGTGCCAGTTGGCCTTGTAGAGCTGCAGATAGACCCCACGGTTGTAGATCTCCCAATCCTCCTCGAACCAACTCGAGTGCCTCAGCTTCTTCTCGAGGTTTCGGAAGACGCCTTTCACATCCTTCATGCGGGGTGAGCCCTTCGTCCGATGGCGGCGTCACACGCGCCGAACCCGGCTCAGGCCTTCGGTAGCGTTACGCCTGTCTGGCCCTGGTACTTCCCGGCGCGGTCGGCATAGGACGTCTC
>JANQEA010000084.1 GCA_028278555.1 Candidatus Bipolaricaulota bacterium
GCACCGAAGCGTCGCGACGACGATGATCTACACCCATGTGCTCAATCGCGGCCGACTCGGCGTCCGAAGTCCTCTCGATCGGGACACGGCCGGTGACTCTGGACCGGGCGGCTGACGGCGTGTCCATTCGAGACGGTGACCCGACTGTGACCCGACCTCCAGAAGGGTCTCCAGGTACCTGTCGTTGCTACTGAATGCCTGCCTTCGGGCCTGACAGGGGGTCAGGAGGTCGCGAGTTCGAGTCTCCCCGGCCCGACCAGCAACCCAATGACTTCGACCACTCACGAGATCGCCGGCCCCCGCAGATGGCCGGCAACCTCCGAGTGCTCTGACCGCGGCCCGACACTCGATGCCATCGTCCCGGGCCCACGTCGGCGAAGTCGACGCGCGGTGGCTTCCCGGCCCGATCCCCTCGCGACTTCTAGGAACCGCTGAGTTTCTGGCGCACGGAGCCGGCGCAACGCTCCGATGAAGACCCTGGATAGGTGTTTGGTGCAGGCTCACACGAGTCTCGAGCCAGAAGGCAGAAACGAAAGTTGGAGACGAAGGAGGGCGACGCGCTCAGAGCGAACGCCGAGCCACCGGCCCGGCGTCAGGAAACGTCATTGCTTGTTGACAACCGGGGGCCTGATAGGTGTTGGGCGGCGCGCGGGCATTGACCAGGCGTCCTCCAGTTCAGAGGCAACGCGTCGAAGCAGTTCGGAGAACTCTGCGTTAAGAATGAGTTCGGGCACTATGACTCCTGCCCCATCATCGAAGCGGAACGTACCGATCCGGGCTGCTAGATCTTTGAGTCTACTCAACTGTTGCTGATCGTTCAGTTCGCCTTGGGCGTGCACAACTGCGTTTCGGAGAATTCGATGGTCTGCAAGTAGCTTCCAATCAGCCGTCTCGCGGATTGGGAGACCAACGGCGACGTCAAGGAATAGACGCGCCTTCGACACCGATGGGCACGGCACGCTCGTCTCCGGGATCATCGCCGGGCGGACCGTGGGAGTGGCTCCCGAGGCGAGCCTCTACGTCGCCTCGGTGATCGAGAGCGAGACCACGCGCACGAGTCTGGTGCGCGTGGCCTACGGCCTCGATTGGCTGCTCCGGCAG
>JANQEA010000019.1 GCA_028278555.1 Candidatus Bipolaricaulota bacterium
TTCTGAGGGCGCCGAGGGTAACCTTCGCAAGAGGGGTGAAGTCGTAACAAGGTAGCCGTAGGAGAACCTGCGGCTGGATCACCTCCTTTCTAGGGAGTATGGACCGACGAGAAGTACCGCAAGTGATGTACCGCGCTATCCCTTTTCATCCCATCACCCAGTCTTCCATCCTTCAGGTGACGCGTGTTACCTCTCGACCGCTGGAGTTCCTCGCGTACGAGTCCTTCCTTTCCTGCCACATCCTGTGGGGGCGGGGTAGGCTTGCGACAGTGAAGAGAGGGAGGGCGCATGTTGTCGACCACCAGCAACAAAGTGAGCTTCGCCGATCTGTGGGCCGATCTCGGGGATCTGATCGATGTCGATCGCGGTGAGACGATCTACCACCCGGGGACCCCAAGCAACTCCGTCTACATCGTGGAGAGCGGGAGGGTCAAGCTCGCCTATCTCGACGAGAGCGGGAAGAAGCTGACGCTGACGATCGTCGACGCGGGCGAGATCTTCGGCGAGATGTGCCTCGTCGGCGAGAAGCACCGCCGGCACCTCGCGACCGCGATCGAGGAAACGGTCCTCCGCTGCGTCGAGAAGAAGGTCTTCATGAAGCTGATCGGCGAGGACCCGGCGACCCTCCAGCAGCTGGTCCAGCACTTCGCCGCGCGGATGCGCGAGTTCGAGGAGACGCTCGAGGACCTTGCGTTCCGCGACATCCAGGCGCGCCTTTCGAGGCAGCTCCTCAAGCTTTCCGATGAGTACGGCGTGGAAACCAAGGAGGGAATCCTGATCGGACTCTCCGTGACGCACAAGGAGCTTGCCGACATGATCGGCTCGGCGCGCGAGAACACCACCCTGGCGCTCAACCGCTTCGCCCGGGAGGGGATTCTCGACAAGAGCCGGTATCGGATCGTCATCAAGAACGAGGCTGGCCTACGGAAGAAGTGCCACGCGACCTGAAGAATGTAACGAGAGCCTAGGAGAGAGGCAGCGGGGGACGACATGCGTCGTCCCCCTTGCGTTTGGAGTGCGGTGAGTTCCGAAGCCAACCGTACAGACTAAGCCGTAGCATTGCTTGTCCACCGACATTCGCGCTATGATCATCACCTAATGAAGTATCTCAGCATAGAGAATCGGCGGGGTGGCTGTGCTTGAGAAGAGCAGCCCTCGCGCTGTTGGGATTCGGAGATGGAAGCGCCCGTAGGCCGGCTGAGAGCCCACCGGGCGAAGGAAGGAGGTCAGCATGGGTGTGCTAATCGGCGGTCTGTCTCTCCTTGGCGGAGCAATCCTGGTGATGTACGCGTTCACGCTGTGGAGGACGCGAACGTGGGATCCGGAAAACGCGAAGGCCGCCTTGAAGGGGTTGGCATTGCCGGCGGGATCGATCCGAGGTCTGATCGCGTTCGTGATCATTGGCGCGTTTGTGATCTTCGCCTTCTTCGGCGACGACGCGTTGCTAACTGTGCGCACGACGGAGGAACCGGGAGAAGACGGGGAGTGGATCGCCAAGGAGAGAGTCACGGAGTTTGATCGGGATCTCTACAACACGCTGCTGGCAGCGTTCGGAACTCTCACCGGCGCGGTCACCGGCTTCTACTTCGGGAGCCGAGGAGCCCAGAAGGAAGCGGAGAAAGAGAAGGACGAGACGCGCCAGCGGCCAACGGGTGCCGGCGGTCCGGCATATCCTGGTCAGACCGGCGATCCGACTGACACAACGATGGGCTCTCCCTAGCTGGGGCTCCTGCGACAAGTAGCGGCGCAGCAACAGCGAATTCGGCACTGCGGATCGCAGGCGCGTTCTCTGGCGTTTGCTGCATTGCAACGTTTGTGCCGTAGCGCAAACGGAACCTCCCGAGGATCGCGTTCGGGCGCAACCTCGCGCTTTCGCCTTGCATCGTCCATTGAGTGCTTTCCGTGCTCCCGTTGGCTATGCTAGACCGAAACTGAGGGATGACTCGGAGGTGCAGGATGAAGATCGGAATCGTCGTCTACACGTGGTCGGGGAATACGCTGTCCGTGGCGGAGAAACTGAAGGAGCGGCTCGACGCGAACGGGCACACGGCGGACCTCGTGCAAGTGAAGGTCGTGGGCGAGCGGCAGCAGGGTGCGCGGGACTTCGAGCTCGATACGCTCCCGGACATCGATACCTACGACGGCATCGTTTTCGGGGCAGCGGTCGAGGCATTCTCGCTATCACCGGTTCTCGGCGCGTACCTGAAGAAGATTGGCTCGCTGGCCGGGAAGAAGGTCGGCTGTCTTGTGTCGCAGCAGTTCCCGTATCCGTGGATGGGCGGGAGCAACGCAATCCGCCAGATGCGGAAGCTCTGCAAGGCGAAGGGCGCCACCGTTGTCGGTTCGGCGGTCGTCAACTGGGCGAAGTCTCGGCGTGAGAAGACAACCAAGGCGGCGATCGAGCGGCTGGCGGGACTCTTTTGACGTCGTCGCCTGTCGGCGACCTCATGGGGGATGACCATAGAACACGACATCCGGTACAACGACGACTTTGAGGTCGCCGACTTCGCGCAGATCGACAAGCTGTTCCGAAGTGCGGGGCTCGGCGGGCGAGACCCCGAGCGGTATCATGAGGCGTGTCGGCGTTCGTACGCGTGCATCGTCGCATGGGACGGCGATCGAGTCGTCGGGCTTGGCAGGCTGCTCTCCGACGGCTACGTTGCCAGCGCGGTCTTCGATGTCGCGGTCCATCCCGACTATCAGGGGCGTGGCATCGGCCGGCGGATCATGGAGCTGCTCCACGAGTCTGTGCCGAACTCGACGCATCTCCTCTTCGCTGTCCCCGGCGTCAAGGGGTTCTACCAGAAGGTTGGGTATTACGACTGCAAGACGGGGATGATCCGGCCATCGAATCCCGAGAAGGCTGCGCAGGCGGGGTACATCGAATGGGCCGACTGTGCTGGAGCGGACGCGCAGCCCGTGTGATCCGCAAACAAGGGGAGACAATGCCTGAACCGATCCCTGGCGAGGTGTTTCGCAAAGAACTTCTCGACCTACTTGGCGAAACCTTCGAGAGAACCGAAGGGATCTATCTCGATCGGAACAGATCGCTGTTCGAGACGCTGGCCGGGCTGTCCGCCGAGCAGGCATCGACGCCTGTTGCTCCAAGCGGGGCGACGATTGCCGGCCACGTGGAGCACATGGCGTTCTATCTCGAAGTGCTGACTGACTGCATCCTTCGCAAGCCGTTCGAGACGGTCGATTGGGAGGAGAGCTGGCGTGTCACCGCTGTCGACGAAGAAGCCTGGGCCACGACGAAGGAGCGGCTTCGGGAAGCGCATCGCAGGATGCTCGACGCGGTGAACGGCGTCGAGACCTGGGAAGGGGAAGACGACATCGGGGCGTCGTTGGCGATCCTGGCCCACTCTGCCGTCCATCTCGGGGCAATCCAGCAAGCGCTGCATGCGATCGCTCTCTCAGCAGCCTGATTGTCTGAACCTCGTTGAATCGACCGGCAACTCCGAGTGAGACAAGTCGGGGTTTCCCGCCATCCAGGAGAAGCAAACCGCAAATGCGTTTGCCGAATGCCGAGCGCGTCGATAGCATGCCTGTTAGGTCTACACATAGGCGCATCCAGGAGGGGTGATGAGCGGACTCGGCCCGGAGCAACTCCAAGAGCTGGCTCGACAGTCTCGAGCGAGCAGGGAGTCCGAGCGGAACACTCCGTTGCTTGGCGGCTACTTCGAGGCCATGACCGACATGCACTTCCGAACCCTGGACGACGGAAGAAGGGTCTTCTATCCACAGGGAGTCTTCGGGCGGCGTGGGTACATCGTGGAGTCGGGTCGGTTGGAGAAGCGACTGCGAAGACGGGCGTGGACCGACTCCATTGCGACGATCCTGAGCGCGGCGTTTCTTGGGAGCGCCTACGGCGCGTTCTTTCGCAACTACGGGCTCACGGGGCTTGTGCTTCTCATCGCCACCGGAGCTGTCGCCAGCTGGCTGGCCGCGAAGCTGGCGTATTGGCCGCTGATACGGCAACTGGAGCGCTCCCACATTGCGAACTCGCCGATTGCGTGTTGGAGGAGACTGGGGCAGCTGGCCCATCCGGCATGGCTGATCTTCGGTGTGTCTCTCTTGGCTGCTCTGTCGGCGCTGGGGTTCTTCCTCTATGCTCATGAGGGGTTGACCATCGGGATCGTGATGGGGTTGTATCTCATCCCATTCACCATTCCCTACGGGATCGCGCTCCGGAGTTGGTGGAGACATCGCGCGGCTTGATCCGGTTGCGCGGATTGGGTGAACGCGCTACCGTGATGTGTCGCGGTCAGCGGGTGTGCCGCAGCAAGAAGGGGGATTATGCCAACCAAGCGGTCGAACGGATCAGCTCCGCCGGGGCATACGGCGGAGACGGTCAACATGGCGCTCTTCTGCGACTTCGAGAACATCGCGCTCGGCGTCAAGGAGGCGGAGTACCCGAAGTTCGACGTCGGTCGGGTGCTCGAACGTCTGCTGCTCAAGGGGAACATCGTCGTCAAGAAGGCCTATTGCGACTGGGCGCGTTACAAAGACTTCAAGAAGCCGATGCACGAAGCATCCTTCGAGCTGATCGAGATTCCGCACGTCCGCCAGTCGGGGAAGAACTCGGCCGACATCCGGATGGTCGTCGATGCGCTCGATCTCTGCTACACGAAGGAGCACGTCGACACGTTCGTGATCATCAGCGGAGACTCCGACTTCTCGCCGCTCGTCAGCAAACTCCGCGAGAACAACAAGACGGTGATCGGCGTCGGGGTGAAGAGCTCGACGTCGGACCTGCTGATCGCCAACTGCGACGAATTCCTTTTCTACGATGACCTGGTCCGTCGGAAGAAGCCGAAACCGAAGCCAGCGAAAACGGCGGCGAAGAAGTCTTCTGGGAAGAAGACCGGCTCGCCCGCGGCGCCTTCGATCGACGACAAGAAGCAGGAAGCCTGGGAGCTCGTTGTCGAAACGTACGAAGCGCTCGTCGGGGAACGCGGCGAAGGGGAAAACATCTGGGGGTCGATGATCAAGCAGACCCTCAAGCGTCGAAAGCCCGGGTTCAGCGAGTCGTACTACGGTTTTCGCTCGTTCGGTCAGCTGCTCGAGGAGGCGGGGAAGCAGGGGATCCTCATCCTCGAGAAGGACGAGCGATCGGGGGGGTTCATCATCAAGAGCGCCGTGGCTGCGTGGTGATCTTCGACTAACCCCGGCGTGCCGAAACGCAGTGTTGGGTATACTCACAGCGCGCGTTCTATCCGAGTCGAGCGCGAACCGTCAACGAGAACCAATCTGGGAGATCACACGCCGGCGTCGATTCACCGAGCTGTCATGCTCGATTCGTCGCGGGCACCTTGGCCATGAGCCGGACCTTGTCGCTGCGCGGTCGATGAAGAGAGAGGAGACCCGATGGAGCGGAGGAAGGCACGGATCACCGTGCTGAAGCGGATGGACAACCGCCGGATTCAGGAACAGGAGAGAATCGGAGGAGCGTCCGGCCCCTGCGATGCCTTCGAGGTGGGAGCATCGTATGTTGCGGGATGGGAGATTCCCGAGGGCTTCTGCAGCTTCGCCTGGGCTGACATCTACAACGATGTTGGGATGATTCAGTGTGGAGGCAGCCCGGGCTACATCGGTCCCGCCCATACGATGATCAGTTGTTGCCGTGACGCGCTCTGTCCGGTTGTCTTCAAGATCGAGCGCTTGGGCGAACCGTGCGACGCCCAAGGGGAGATCCATGGCTAAGCTGAAGATTACGATTCTGGAAAGGACGTTCAATCCGGAGATCGCAGAGACCTACGGATCTGCCGGCTTCAAACAAGGGCGCGGATTCGGACCTTGTCCCAACTTCGAGGATGGCCAGGAGTTTGTGCTCGATGGTCTCAGCAAGCCGGAGCGATTCTGCAACTGGGCGTGGGCGGACATTCATGGAGCTGTTCGCACCGTCGCGTTCGGTGGAGAGCACGCGTATCTGAAGACGCGCGGCGCTGCTCTCGTGTGTTGCACGGACGGCATGAAGCCGGTCATCTTCAAGCTGGAGAGAGTCGAATCTTCGGCAGGCCCCGGGCGTGACATTCCTGAAGACTAGCGGGAGAGCGGAGGAGCATGAGCATCCGATCGTATCAAGCGTTCGATCTCACATCGGCCGTCTCGGTGACTGTGGCGGATTTCGTGGTTCGTCTAGGCGACGTGATCGAACGGTTTGTGAGCTACGCGTCGAGTCAGGGACTTGCGTCTCGAGACGATGTGCGTGAGGGGCTCCGAGACCAGATGGAGAAGCTGGCCCCGGGGCACCAGATCGAGGAAGGAGACGAGGCGGCGGCTTTCGTGGAAGCTGTTCTGGACGTGGACCCGAAATCGCCGGAAGCACGTGAGCCTGTGGCGATCCTGAAGACGAAGCTGACTGCACTGCAGTACTTCTATCGCTATGCGGAGGCGCAGGTGCTCGTGGGTGTGTTGGGACGCGAGAAGGGAATCGCAGCAGCGAAAGACCACTTGGATTGGGTGATCGAGCAGCGTCCGCTGAATCCATCGGGCCCCGAGACGATCGCCGAAATGCGCGAACGCGACATTCCCTGGAACCTGGATGACAAGGGTCAGGATGCGATCTCGGCCCTTGTTTCTGAACACCAGTGCATGAAGAAAGTCACGGCGTGCCGAACGTACGCGGTCCTGAAGCATTTGCCGGATTCGGAGGTCGCCGAAGCGGTCGCGTGCTACCCGGACCACGCCTCGATCCAGCGCTCGAACCCTCACTTCGTCCTCACACGGACACAGACGCTCATCGGCGGTGCTGCCTACTGTGATACGTGCTTCCACGACGAGCGGTACGCTGCCGACTTCGTCCACCCGGGAATCGACGTCTTCGATGGGCTCGGATTCGTTGAAGAGGGGTAGATCGCTCTCGGCACCGCGAGAAGCCTTGCTCACGCCGGCGCCGATTCCACCTCGTAGTGAGCCATCTCGGGGGTCATCGCTTCGATCACGAAGTCGACGAACAGCTCGGGCGCGTCGAGGTAGAACTCGCTTGGCGAATAGGCGTTGATGAAGCTCTCGATCCTTTTGGAGGAAAGCCACTGCTGCAAACGCTCCAGATCTTGTTCCGGCGTGGGAGTCGTGAAGGCGATCTGAGAGAATCGTTTATCATCTTGTGCGAACGTTCTCGGTGTGGCGATGAACTGAACGTCGACCGAGGCATGGGGTTGCCGCAGCCAGACCGAACGATCGGTCCGACGAAGAACCCGAAAGCCGAGTTGCTCCACGAACAGACCGATGACGTCGTCGAAGCCGGCCCTCGAGACGCGCATCGCGCAGTGATCGAGCTTCATCCATGGACCTCCGCCGACGCCCTTGGGGCAAACGAGATCGCGCCGGACGGACAGGTGCTGACGCAGAGGCCGCAGCCGAAACACTTCGCCCGCGAGAAGCTTGCCGTGCCCGGGGCGTTCGGCAGCGAGAACGCATCGAACGGACATCGCTCGACGCAGGTTCCGCAGCCGATGCATTTCGCCTCGTCGTAGTCCGCCACGAAAGCCGATTCGGTGATCGCATCGTGGTAGTCGAAGCGCTGTAGCGCGGTGAGCGGCCAACAGCAGCAAGTGCAGCATGAACAGGCGAATCCGATGCTCGCGTCTCCCCGGCGATAGGCCATGTGAACGAGGCCGAGTCGATACGTGTCCTCGAGCAGCTCAAGTGCCTCTTCGAGGGAAACTTCCCGCCACTGCCGATCCGTGATCCGCTCCCTTGCCTCCGAGTCGAGTGCCAGGCAGACCTCGATGGGGTTGTCGCAGTTTCGCTCGGACTCGCGACAGGCGCATGCGCCGACCGCGATGGCCTCGGCAGACGCAAGGAGTTCCTTCATCTCCGGCTGGGCGAGGACTACCTGCTGTGCGTCGACGGTGACATGGACCGGAATCGTTACGCCGGTCAGGTTGTTCGTCGCCTTGCGGACATCGTCCTGGGTGTACGCCATGCCTCCTCCTTGGGTCATGCGGATTCTCACCCGAAGTAAGGCTCGATCGCAACGACTGCGGGCTTCAGCTTCTGGAGGATCGGTGTTTCGCTTTTCTTTGCGTGACGCCAAAGATACTCTAGGAGAAAGTGCGGCTGTGGAGCCAGCCGCTGGGGCGACGGCATCGACCGGATGCTGAAGGGTGTCAGAAGGAGGAGAGATGAATCGGAGGCTACTCCTAGTCGGTCTGTTGGGAATCGGCATGCTTCTCGCGGGAACGTTGGCGATTCAGGGCGCCGAGAAGTGCAAGCAGGTGGATTACGAGCACGACGTCGTCGAGGAGCTGTGTGATCTGATGTCCCTACACGGCTGGGTGGATTCGTTCAACGAGGCGATCGAGAAGGCGAAGTCGTACGAAGTGTACGATTGGCCCGAACTGCAGGATTGGAAGGATTACACGTCGTATCTCGCGTGGCTCGATCAAGACCTGCTGAAGTGGGTACCAATTCAGCAAGGGGACTCGCGGAATGTCTACGAGATGATCGTCCGGTTCTACTTCATTCTCGATCAGCCTCCGGTTGTGGATCTCCAGTCGCCGATCGAGCCGTGGAAAGAGAATCTCACTCCGCTATCAGCGTGGATGGTCAAGTTCGCCAGGGCGTGGGGCGCCTATCTCGACACCCCCGAGTCGGCGAAGCACGTGAAGACCTTCAAGGGCAACATCTGGTTCAACTGGGACGACTACATGCCTCCCCCGGCCAGCTATCTCACCAACCCCGACGACGACTGGAAGGCCTACCGGACCTTCAATCAGTTCTTCGCACGGCACGTGAAGCCGGGGAAGCGCCCGATCGCCGGTCTCTGTGATGACAGCGTGGTCGTCTCTCCGGCCGACAGCACGTTCGTCGGTTGGTGGCAGATCAACGATCGATCGGAGATCTACGTTCAGGAGACGGTACCCCTCCTTCACGTCAAGGGACTCAAGTGGTCGATCGAGGAACTCCTGAAGGACAGCGCGTACGCCGATCGCTTCAAGGGCGGCATCTTCTGTCACTTCTTCCTGAACAGCTACGACTACCATCGGTGGCATTCGCCGGTTGGTGGCAAAGTTCTCGAGGCGCGGGTGATCCAGGGGCAGGTCTATCTCGACGTGACCACCCAACAGGTGATCGTTGAGGAGGGCGGTGTCGAGAAGAAGGTCACCGTCATCGATGCGGTCGACGGCACCGGCTACCAATTCCTCCAGACGCGAGGGCTGATCGTGATCGATTCGCCGATCGGTCTCGTCGCGTGCCTCCCGATGGGGATGGCGCAGGTTTCGTCGGTCGTGATCACCGCCGAGGAGGGTGTCACGCTCCGCAAGGGCGAGGAACTCGGCTACTTCCAGTTCGGCGGATCCGACTTCGTGCTCGTCTTCGAGCGGGCGAGTAACGTCGATCTGACGTGGCAGCCCGGTGTCCACAAGCGTCAAGGGATGTGCATCGGGCACGCCTATCCGTACGGGATGGAGTAGAAGACCGGCTCAGTCGCCCGGCGCGAGCTGCCCGAGGCACCAGAAGATCGCGTTGGTCATCAGATCCCACGGTGCCCCGGGCATCCACTCCGGATGGATGCCGGTGAGAACGACCCGGCCAACGCCGTCGTTGGCCGCGACGATCGTTAGCCGCCCGACTCGGCGGAGTCGTCGCGCTCGTAGATGGCGCGGCGATCCCGCATGCACGCCAAGACCTCGTAGAGTGGGCTAGTTTGAAACGCATACCAGCCCGAACTACCCTCGGCGTCGACGTACTCCTCCCACCGCTGGAATCGATACGTGCTGCCGTCGACTCTGATGGTCTCCGGGGCCTCGACCGTGTGCCGGGTCCCCTTGGGGCAGCAGGATTCGAACGGCGTCGTCTTCACTTCGGTCCCGTCGATCGTCATTCCGACGGCGACCCCGTCGTCCGTGCTTTGCTCCTGGACCGAGGGCAAGCCGTCGCCGATCAGATGCGCAGTCACGGTCCTGCAATCGTCGCCCGAGGATGGGCTCGTCCCGCTCTGCCGCGGCGGCGTGTAGTCGTAGACGGCGCGGATCTGGCCCTTCTCGACGACCGTCACCGTCACATGGTTCTTCTCGGCGAAGCGCTGCCATTTCTTCTCTGCCTTGCTGTAGCGCTCCCAGTAGCGGAACTCGAAGCGATCGCCGTCGCTCACGAAGACGTCGCTAGCAAAGATCGTCACCGTCGTCCCTTGTGCGACGCACAGCTCAAACGGAGTCGTTCTCTCCTCAGTCGAATTCGTGATCAACGGCGCCGGAACCGGATTGGCGCCGTACCCCGCCCGGACGGTGAGGCAAACGTCGGACTGGTTTGCGGCTTGCGTGCTCGATGGCGCACCGTAGACGGCGCGAATCTGCCCCTTCTCGAGAACCGTGACGGCCACTTCGTTCGTGTCGGCGAACCGCTCCCACTTCTGTACGATCTTGTTGTAGTGCTCCCAGTAGAGGAAGTTGAAACGGTTGCCTCCGCTCTCGAACGTGTCGGGAGCCCGCACCGTCTGCAGCGTTCCCGCCGGGACGCACAGCTCGAACAGGGCCGTCTTCTCTTGCGTACCGTTGACGATAAGCGAAACGGGGAGCGGATTGGCGCCGTAGCCGGCGCGCACGGTAAGACAGACGTTCGAGCTGGCTTGGGCTGTAGCCGAGTTCTCGAAGACGGCTCGATAACTGTGCTGTTCGTTGACGGCAACACTGATCTCGTAGTTCGTCGAGTACGGCTCCCAGTCTCCGCCGGCCTTCCGCTCCCACTGCACGAACGGAACCACCTCGTTGGCCTCATCCCGAATCACAGCTGCCGCGTTGAGAGTGTACAGGTCTCCGGCTGACCCGCAGAGATCAAATGGCGCGTGTTTCAACTCAGGCGGCCCGACAACGGGCTGCGCCGCAACCGCTATCACGGGATTGGCCGCGGTCGTGGTCGCTGGCAGGAACAGGAACCCGGGCTCCCTGTGGATCGCGAGAATCTCCATGCAGGCTTCCACTGAACCCGTTCCCACTTCGCCAGACCCCGAACCAACGGTGTCGATGCGTATTGTCAACTCGACCAGCGGACACCCGGCCTGATCGACGAACGCGTAGACGAGAATGATCTCTCCGGGGTGTTGCAAGGTCCCGGTGAGCGTGCCGATTCCGATCGGGGCGATCAGATCGAACGTCGCACCCGTCGGCAGGTTCGTAGACGTTCGCTCGTATCCGGCGTACGGGTATCCCGAGAGGATCGTCAACACATCAGCCTGCATCCTTCGAGCTACCTGGATGGGGGATCCGGCATCGACCTCGCCGAACACCCATGTGAGACGCAGTGGCTCAGCGCAGTCGGGTCCGGTTGAGGCCAGTGCTACAACAGCCGCGCCAATCGCGATCAACAGAATCTTCGCTACCGTTCTCATACCGACCTCCTGGTGTGCTCCCGTCTCAGCGTGTGTACGCGCCTACTTCCCTGTCTGTGGGGCGCCTCAAGTTCTGTCACTCTTGAGCCACAAGGTGTTCGGATCCTGGCGAACCCTCCTCCGACATCCACCGCTCGATCGCTTGCTCACGAGTCGCTCTCGATCGAGATGAGGCTGTGACATTCCACTCTATCCTCGGACCCGAGGCGCGACTCATTCACGCTATAGTCATGCGGCGAATACATGAGACAGCATAGAATACCAGATGATGACAAGTGAAGAGAATGGGGTTTGTGGCTTCGATGGCAGTTCGCACTGCCTCGTGTCGGACAGACTCCTCGCCACTCGGGTACCATGGCTTCGAAGAAGGATCGGAGGTCATCGCTGATGGAAGATGTGAGAGATCCGAAGCTGAAGCCGCGCGAGATCGTCATCCTCGCCGAGGACTACGATGCTCTGGTCTCATGGCACGTCGACGTACTCGGTTTCCGAATCGTCAAGCAGTTCTCGGACGGGTACCGGTACGCCAATCTGGAGACCGAGTCCGGTATCCGGGTCGGCATCGCACCTGCGAAGGAGGTCGGTGTGACGCCCAGCGATCGTGTGAACAACACCGTTCTCCTTCAGATCGAGGTGGCCGATGTGAGGACCTTCTTCGAGTACCTGCAAGAGGAGGGGGGAGCCGTGACCTTCGGGCCCTCGTTCGATCAGGCCGGCGGATTCTGGTACGGAGGGATCGCTGACCCGGAAGGGAATCCGATCTGGGTCGTCGACGAGAACTGTCCGTAGCGTACGCACAAGTCTTGCGCAAGCCCACGTAGCGATTGGCAGCGGCAACCGATCGCCGATCAGGGTTGGTGTAGCGCTTCGCCGCCCAGCAGTCCGTGCGATTCAAGGGTCCGATGTCCTCAGATCGCTTGAACTCCTAGGTGACTGAAGATCGGATAACGCTATTCAGAACGTCACTTGACGAACCGAATTCAAGCGGGATGATGCGTCTCCACGAAGGGGGTTGAGACGCATGAGTGAGGGCACGAAGACGTTCAGGCTGACCTACCGGCATGACGTGATCGAGGGTTCACCCTATGACGCCGGGAAGCTGCAAGGAGAGCAGCTGGCGGCGGAGGATTGGCGGGGTTCGTTCACCGGGAAGCCGCCGTTTCTCGACTTCTACACGCAGGAGGAGGCGGAGCATGCGCTCCGGGTTGCGGAGAGGCACTCCCCGGGGATCGCCGATGAGATCCTCGGTGCCTCGGAAGGCTCGGGTGTTCCGATCGAGCAGATGACGTTCCTCGGCGGATGCGTGACGGTCGACGGTCGCCGCGTCCCGACACTCTGGGCAGAGAATGGCGCATCCCCCGGACGAACCCTAGTTGGCGGGTGCAGCCACTTCTACCTTCCTTGGAGGCTGAATCCGGATGGGCACGTCCGGATGGGGGTCAACTACGATTGCCATCCCGAGATGCAGGAGCTCCGCCTCTGCACCACGCGAATCGAAGGGAAGGCGGCGCACATCGCGCTCTCGGACAACGTGTTCGGCCGCGTGAGCGGACTGAACGAGCACGGGTTCGGCGCGACGAGCTCCCTCGGCTCGCCGCTCTCCGAGGTGCGCGTAGCCGGACTGACCTACAACATGGTCTCCCGGATCCTGCTCGACCGATGCGAGTCGGTCTCCGAAGCGCTCGACGTATTGGACGATCTTCCGATCGCGTGGTACTCGAACTACATCCTTACCGATCGGTCGGGCCATGCCGCCTTCGTCGAGATCGCCTGCGCCGAGAGGGCCGTCCGACGATACGGGCCTGATGAGTCACAGGCGATCTGGGCGACGAACCACTACACGCTGCCGGAGATGGACGCCTACGCGCCGCTCCGGATGAGACAGTCGGTGGGGCGGTGGGAGTTCCTTCGCGAGCGCCTGGAAAATGCAGATGCTCCGATCGAACGGCCGCACGATCTCCTGGCGGCACCCTATCCAGAGGGTCTACGCGTTGCGCACTACCTCGACGGGCTCGGGACGCTCAACTCGATGGTTCTCGATCTCGATGCGCGGTCGATCGACATCTGCTTCGGCCCGGCGGACCGGAATCCGTGGCAGACGTTCGATCTCGAGACGCCAGTCGGCTCGACGTTCTACGACATCGAAATCGAGAACGTGCCGGCACCGAGGGAGTTCTGGGCGAAGCAGTTGTAGGCACTCGCGGCGGCGTCCGTCAGAGGGTCGCTCCAGAAGATCAGAAGAGCTGAGCAGCAAACAGAAGGAGCAGCGCCCCCGCAGCGAGGAGCGTACCAAGGAGTGAGACCCTCTTTGCTACATCGGTTGACTCGAGCTCGGGAAGGTAGTCGTCCATCAGTTCGAAGAAGCGCTCGTCGTACTCCTCCAGTGTCATCCCGAACCGGCTCGTGAACGCCTCGGCGAAGGTCATCCCATCGGCGATGTCCGTGAAGACGGCGATGGCATCGTGCGGCGACTTGCCCAGCCCGACCGGATCGATCAGGTACTCGACGGCCAACTGGTTCATCGGATAGACGTAGTCCACGTAGGCTCGGATCATGTCGGGATCCGAGTAGTCACCCACGTCCGCGTCCGTCCGGTATCCGACCGGGCTGACCCTCCCGTACTCCTCGGTCAACCGATTCAGATCCTCGAGGCTTCGGACGACCGGGCCGGAGGTGCCGCCCGAAATCGCCTCAGCGAGCCCCTCGCTGTACCACATGTGCACCCGGATCGAGACCGGAGTGTGTGCGGTATCGCGACCCTTCAGAAGAGCCTCCACCACATGCACCAACTCGTGCTTGACGACCCGCTTGTAGTTTCCCAGGTTCCGGCTTCGCTCCGTGTGATCGAGCGACCAGATGATCAGTCCCGCATAGTAGCCGCGAGCGCCCCAGCTCTGTGGGTAGTACTCCTTGTAGGCGTAGATATGGATCTTCTCCTGGCCGTGGGGGAAGCGAAACATAAGCTCCGGAATAATCCCAAAGTCCGCGGTCAGCTCGTCGAGGATCTCCTCACAGATTCGCGCGACGGACTTCCGCGCTGCAGGGCTCGCGGCGTCGCTGTAGACGACGAAATGCTCGCTCTCGAACGGGCGGCCGTCGTGAGGCCACTGCTCGCGCGAATACCAGGAGCCCGCGTCGATCATCTCGTTCGGCTCGGCCTCCGGAAGGGGGAATGAGCGAGGAGTGCGGAGCCCGAATGCGACGATCCCCAAGAAGGCCGCCACGATCCAGACCAGCTTCGCTGCGTCGGATGAAGTCATCTCGCCTCCGCGCTAGGAATGGTCTGGAGTTTCGCTTGCGTAGCGATCGCCCTCAAGCGACTCGTGGGTTCAGCGCGGTTCTCTGCTGCAAGAAGCTGAGTGAGTCTCTCTAGTGCTCGATGTAGAGAACCTGGAGTCGCACTACGCTCCCAACGACGTTGGTATTTCCTGTAGCGATCCAACCTCCCGCTTCGAGCATCAGCCACGTCCCAGAGGAATCGCGCGCGATCGCTTCAGACGACTCGGCGGGCTCGAGCGTTCCGAGTGCATCGAACGCTTCGTCCGGCCCGAATCGTGTGACGACAGCGACTCCTCCCGCAGGGACTGAGACTGTGACTGCGGGTGCCACTGGCACGTCGAGAATCTTTCCCGAGACGGGAAGTGCATCGACATCGCCTGTGACCTCGGCGGCGTCCAGGGAAACCCAACCGGCTGGCTCGTCCAGACGGAGCCAGCCGCCAGCGTCATCACGGGCGATCGCCTTCGCGGAGAGACCGGGCCCGAGAAAGCCGATCCGATCGTATTCTCTTCCGGGGCCGGCCTTGAGAACCACAAGGCTGTACGGGAGTCCCGGCGGATCGTAGTTGTGGACGATCACGGAAGCTGCTCTCTCCATCTGAGGGAGAGTCGCGAGTATCAGCCAGATGCCTGCGGCGATCGCTCCTAGGGCGACGACCAGCAACAAGATCCGTGAGTTCAAGTGGGACCTCCTTCTGCGAGCTTCGGCTACGGATCGATCAGTAGAACTACAATCCCCAGGAGTCCGATCACGACGAGGCCTGCTCCGATCCAGAACGCGAGTGGGAAGTGAAGTCCGGTACTCGAGTCGGATCGATCGGCCGCGAAGCTCAGTAGGGGCGCCATGAACTCCGGAAGAGGGCTAAACTGCGGGTGCGCCGAGACCTTCCTTGCCGTGCTGTAGACAGTTCGCCCATCGGGTAACTGGAGTTCAAGCATCGCCCCCTCGACGTCTCCGCTGGTGTTGCGCTGGAACGTAACATCGATGCTGTTCAGCGTGTTCATGGTCGCTGTCCGGAAACGGTCCTCACCGAAAGGGACGAGTTCGAGCGATATCCCCTCGGGACACGCGACCAAGCACAGACGATCTCCGACGCGCTCGACCGTGAAGGCATCGAGGTTGAGGGGTGGAGACGAGAAGAGATCCTCCACAGGGAGGGCGTAGTGGCCGGCCAGTTCCCGGTACGTTGCAGGATCCGCATCCGGAGTGCGGAAGGACGAAACCGTACGTGCGAAGATCTCGATCTCCTTGTCGCGCCAGGCCTCATACGCCGGATTGATGGGGAAGAGCTCGAACAGCCGGATCGCTTGCTCTCCGTGTGCAAGTTTCTCACGAAGATCGAGGACGATCGGGTGGAGGAAGTCGTGATAGAGGTAGCATGTGATCGTCAACGCGCGAAGATCGTAGATCGTTGAGTAGATTGTGCCGCTCCCACCCCGGTGCTCGACGTGGACGGCATCGAGGACGTCTCGGAACAGCTCGACCGCAAACGCTTCCGCACTTTCCAGCATTGCGGTTGCCGTGAGGAAGCGTTTACAAGTGATCTCGTCTGGCGGCGTCGACGACTGGAGGAAGTTGGTCGATACGAGGTAGTCCCCCGACTTCCGGACGATTCCGCTTCCCTCGAACAACGCGGCATCGCCGGAAGCGTCACAGAAGAATGCCTTCCCGTCCCAGGTCCCGGGGAAGTCGTGAGCGTTGTAGAACGCCAGAACATCCTCCACGGTTGTACACGTCTCCAGCGCGTGCAGTGGCCAGAATCCTATGTATAGCGGGCGCCCATCACCGGCGACATCGACGGGCGGGATCGTCAGGCTGTCATAGACGAGTCCATGCTCATTCATGCCTCCCTGGACGATTCCCTCGGTCCCGATGAGGAAGCGTCCGTACGCCTCCACCGTCGCGGGGAGGAACCAGATGTTGATGATGGGATTCCCGTGATCCTCATTGTTCCCGACCAGGACGAGATCGCCGTCGACGCCGGCGAAGGTTGTGCAACTCTGTGGGATGTATGCTTGTGCGGTGTGCCACGATACGGCAAGCGTAGTTAGCACGACTACGAGCGCGAGTTTTGTTGCTGAGTTTTGACTCATTCCGACGGGATCGTAGCAGGCGGTGCCTCGGTCAGCAATCTGTCTCATGCAGAGGTCGGGAACATGAGAAGGTCTACCACGCGAATACGGCCTTGGCGGTGATGCGAAGCGGGGTGGTTGCACTGGGAATGAGACTGGCCCAGGCGGAGAGTTGAATCGGCCCAGACTCGGTTTGAATTGACGAACTGACAGAGAACGGGATGGCCGCGGAGTGTCCGATGGAGGCCATGATCCAAGTCTCTTCTCGATCTAGCTGCGCCCCAAGCGAGACGGTCGAGATGCGCGGCGGCAGCAGTGTTCCGATGCAATCCGCCGAGATTCTGAGACCAGGCCGATCCTCGTCGTTCGCACGCGCGTCGTTGTAGAGGGTGAGAGATCCCGTGAGCTGTGATGGCGAATCGAAGCGTAGCCAATGCTCGCCCATGGAGAGTGTTGCGACCAACGTGCTGCAAGGGATTGAGTCTGGAATGGCAATCGTTCCTAGCTTCGCAGATATCTCCAGTTCGATTGGCGGGATCCGACACAGTCGTAGCGAGGTGGTCAGTCCCGAAAGCATCACGTCTAGCGATTGGCAGCGATCGAGAGTCTCCTCGAACGTCGCTGTCGACGTCAGTGTCAGGCTGCCGCGTATCACAGAGAATCCGACGGACAACTTGGCTTCATGGTCCGGCAGCGCAGCGAGCGACAGCGACACATCGCACGACCATCCACTTCGTGCGAAGCTCGCTACCGCGAGTGCTTCGGCTGCGCCATTTGGCGGCGCGCCCGCGCAGAAGCCGAACGTGCCCTCGACGTGAGTCCTGGCAGGGGATGAGAAGACCAGAAGCACCACGGTTGCGGAAGTGAGAGCAGCGAGCGCTCGCCGGATCATTGCTGTGGAATCTTAGCGTTTTATCAGACGCGTATCTACAGTATCGTCGAAGCGCCCTTGAACTGGCGCGGGGACACCGACTTCACCGCAATCCCGTGGAGGGCCGTTGCCATCAGCGAGAGGTTTGCTGGAGCGATCGCTTCTTTGCTTCCTTGTTGCGGCCCTGGCTTGTAAACGGACTACAGCACGACGTTGTCCCCGGCGGCTTCGATCTTGAAGACGACGGGCTTGAATGCGTCAGTGCAGCACGCGATGGCGGTCCCGGGCGACTTCAACCCGATGTGATCTCCGCCGCTCATCACGAGCATGATCTCCTTGTGGATGTCCGCCCACGCCCAGGCGCAGAAGCCGGGAGGAGGCGCATCCCAGGTTGAGAGGACGAACTCCTGTCCTTCTTCGAAGACGGTGCAGGGAACCGGATAGCGCTCGTTGATCTCCGGCTTCCGGAACTCGGCGGCCAGGTCGGGGTTCGCCATACATCGCAGGATCGTGATCTTCGCTTTCTTCAGCATCTGACGCCTCCTGTTCGTGGGTAATAGCGGGCTCTTGACCATTCCAGATGGCAAGGTTGCGCTCGTGAATCTACCGGCCCGTTGGTGGCATCACAACCTCTTGCCGAGTGGCCCGAGCTGCGTCGAGAAGGCCCGTTTCGCTGTCGCCTTGATCGATCGAGAGGACGCCGGTACGATCCGATTCCGTCATCGTTTCTGCTGTTTCATCGTTCCGCTGTCGGATCATCCGCCGTCCTGCTGCGCCTTTCACGACAACCGAGGAGGAACTGGTGCCGCACATCAAGCGCTATGTCGGACAGAAGTGCTATCTTGCCACCCCGATCCCTGAGGACGCCGAGAAGTGGCGTCTCTGGGACAACGACCTGGAGATCGTCTTGCCGGCTTCGACCAGCGGCTATCGCACGCCGGCGATGCCCCTGTACACGGAGGGAGATATCCCGAAGGACGTCCCGAACCACTTCTTCACGATCGTCGACCTCGAGTCCGATGAAGCGATCGGATGGTGCAAACTCGATCACGTCCATCCGATCAATCGCCGCGGCGACATCTCGATCCTGATTGGCGATCCTCGCTTTCGCGGTCGCGGCTACGGTCAAGAGGCCGTCCACCTGCTGCTGGACGCCGCGTTCAACCTGGTGAATCTCGAGTCCGTCGAGCTGGGGGTCTTCGCATTCAACAAGCATGCGATCGCTTGCTACGAGAAGGTCGGATTCAAGGAGGTCGGCGGGAAGAAACACGACGTCGTGCTGATGGATATCCTCACTTCTGAGTTCGCTTGCCCCGAATCGTCCATCCGGGCCGTCGTGGAGAAAGAGGGCAGGCCGTCACGGTAGGCTGCTGCGAGGGGGGGCATGAGGAGAGGATCTGTGCTTCGCTCCACACGGGTCTACTCCTTGCGGGGGAGTCGCCATTCACTGCCGTCGTGCTGCCGACCGATCAGCTCGGTGGGAATGCCCTCCTTGAGGACGAAACGTACGCGCTGCGTGCCGTGATCAAACTCAAACTCGTGTTCGCCGAAGGGCTCCAGGGTGTGATCGCGGCGACCTCCCCTGTTGAGCCTCAGCTTGTCCCCAGCGAGGAAGATTTCGATTGATCGGCCGTACCTTCCAGGGTAGAGGCTCAGTCGCTCGGGAGAGAGTTGGGGGCGTGTTCCTCGGGTTGAAACGCTCTCAAGTGCCCATTGACGGTCCCGCATAGCCAACTCGTCCTCTTCGGGCTGCTCGAGAAGCTTCTTTAGCGCGTCCTCGTGTGCGACATCGAGCGCGTCATCGGCATGAGCCCTGATGTCGGGGACGACGCCGGAGCCCTCCCAGTTATCGCCCGATACGGGATCCTCCGAGCACTCCTCCGGGATCATGATCTCGAGGCACAGCTCCGGGAAGCGATGGAACTCCACAGGGTGGGCACCGCCGCGCGTCTGCTCTCCGACGATGACGGCCCGTCCCTGCCGTTGGAGTGTGAACGCGAAGTCCTCACCGGCCGAGAACGTGCTCCGGCTGATCAGGACATAGACGGGGTGATCGATGAACTTCGGCCCGGGAACGTAGGGATGCGTCCATGTTTGACGACCGCGACCGGACCGATGCCGCTGCGTGATCATGTGGGTTGGCTTGTCGAACAGGTAGCTTTGCAGGAACTGCACCAGGTCGTCTCCGCCGCCGTTGTCCCGCAGATCGAAGATGAGTGCGTCGGAGTGAGCGAGGAACTGCATCGCGGCCGCGGCGGTCTCCCCGGAGATGCGTGTCGGGCAGAACGACCTCAGGTCGAGGTACCCGATGTTGCCGAGGAGCACCTCGGCCTTTCGGAAGTCGAAGTTCAGTCGGTGTTTCCCGGCGAGCATGTTCTCGTAGGCGTCGCCTGCTTTGTTGCTTCCGTCCTGCGATGGCTGCCAGGCATCGATGTAGAGATGAAGGTCCTCGTGAACGCCGTGCAGCTCCGACGTGAGGCGTGATGCGAGCGTCGGAATCGTCCCGATCTGATCGAAGGCACCGGCGGCCTGCTGCACAAGCAGGTGGTCGGCCATCTTGTCGGCCTTGTCTTCGAAGACGTAGCGTTCACGAACCGTCGTGATGACCTGGAAGACGAACCGATCCCGGAGATCAGATGTCAACAGCGGGAACGCGGTGGCGTGCTGGCTCATGTGGCTCCTTCTGCAGATGGGCTGATGATGAGTGTTCCCACGTGGGAGGAAAGTTCATGTTCGGAGCTCGACAGCCGAGGCGTCGGGCCTAGATGGGCCGTACTCCTGCATGGCGGCCGCGCAGAAGCACGGGAACGTTGCTCATGATCTGGTAAGCGATTGTCACAACTCGGATCACCGTTCACATTCAGCCGAAGTTGCCCTACGATGTCGCCAGGGAGGGATTCATGCACACCATACGGCGTCTCAGCGTACTACTCTGTCTGACGGCCCTGGCTGCGTTCATCGGAGGCTGCGCGTTCGGTCCTTGGAACGAGGTTCCGATCACTCCGTTTCCGGAGAACCTGATCGAGAACTCGAAAGCCGGGGATCCGACCGGCTGGTACTTCAGCTCTGCCGATGCGTTCATCCATGGCGGAACCCCGGATCCGGCCTTCGGAATCAGGAACCACGGGTTCATCCGACAGACCGTCGACGTTCGAGAGATCCCCGGCGAGTACGCCGTCTTGATGGCGTTCACAGCGACGGAGACCATCGCCCCCACCGGGATGGGGCAGATGCGCGGCGCCTTCCTCGACATCGAGCACCCACAGCTTGTCATCGGCGACATGCTGACGATCGGCCTGGTGTCGCAGTCCGTGACGCCGCTTGAGTGGGTCGTGATCGCTGATTACTTCCTCATGCCGACCGGTACCGGCGAGATCGAGGTCTACCTCGAGAACACGTTCGACATGGTCACCCCTCCCGACGGGACGATCACGTGGTTCGACGATGTCGAGCTATGGATCGTGGAGACCGAACAGGAGGCGCAGGACTTGATCGCCGGCTATCGGGCCGATCATCCGTAGCGAGATCTCGGGAAGGAGTGGCGGCTGAGATGGAGCGGAAGATGCGCGGCGAGGTTGCAGGGGATGCTACCGGGGAGTCGGGCAAGCCGGCGGCGAGAGGGAAGGCGGATCGAGCAGCGAATCTCCTCGCGACTCTGGGAACCGTATCCTTGGCGACCGCGATCGTCTCCGGTCTGATGATCCCCGTCATCTATGATCGTGAGACCACACCCGTTGTCTACATGATCGGAGCCATCCTGCTGACGCTTCTCCCTGTCGCGGCAGGACTGATCGTTCCGTATCGACTTCTGTATGGACGGCCCTCCCTACGCAGGATCTACTCGCTGTTCGGAGCGCTCGCCGTCTTCGGATACGGGGCGGTCATGCTGGCAGGGCCCGATGTTCCGAGGCTCTCAGGCTGGTGGGCCTTGCTGTGGGTCGCTTGCGTTCCCCTCGGTGCCGTCCTCTTCTTCCTGTCGTCTTGGCGAGTACGGGGTGCCTGAGATAGCGGTGCGCCTGGCTACAGAATCCGGAGCGCCCCGTGCGGCTCGTCGACCTCGGAGACGTACTGACGAACCGAAGCGAGCCCCTCCACGAGACCTCGGAAGTGCACACGTTCGAGGCATTCCTCGGCGGTGAACCACCCGTACTCGGAGTGATGCCACGACAACTCGACGTCGATAGGGCCCTCGGCTCGGGCGGCGAAGGCCGCAGTCAGCTCGAGATTCTTGCGGCGAATGTTGTAGTAGCAGCTGACGTACTCGGCGGCCCAGATGCCGCTCGGGACGATTCCCGATTCAGCGAGCCAATTCTTTGCTGCGGTGGCCAGATCTTCTCCCGGTTCGAGGAATCCGCCGGGAATCTGCCAGAAGCGAGATCCATGGAACCACTTGTCGGCCTTCTCCTGCGAGGTCTGAAGCAAGAGGTACTTCGGCTCGTCGTCCGCCTTGTGAAAGGTCCATACATCGACCACATTCGTTCGAAGCTCCATGGTATCTCTTCTCCTCTCGGAATGGCGGGGGAGTCTACCGGGTTCAGTTGAAGCGCTCAACAGGCGCGGTTCGTGTGGAAGAGATGTGCCTTTTTCTTGCTCTTCGGGCGAGAGTGCGTGGCTCCTATGCGCGGTGCATCAGGAGGCGGAGCGCCAGCACAAACAGCCACTGATGTGTGACGACTGCGGCGATCCGTTCGGCGAGACCCGCGTAGCGGGTCTTCACCGCCGCACCGCCGACGCCGCCCATGACGACGATCGCTCCGACGGTAGCGTACGAGTAGATGTCGAAGTTCGGAAGCGTCCCGGCCTGCCTCGACCAGAGACCGACCAGGAGAGTGGAGAGGATCGATGTCGGGATCAGGACAGCGAAGACGAGGATCTTGTGGATTCGCCCCGCTCGCGTAGCCGGGGCGCCCTCGGCATCCTGGGGGAAGATCGCCGTGCCGATTGTGGCGGCGCCGATCGCGACGATCGTCCACGCGCCGATCATTCCCACGTGTGCACCAGTTTCGCTACCTTGCATGGCCTCCAGTACGCCGAGGACGAACGTGACATGGAGCAGAGCGTAGATCACCTGGATCACAATGAGGATCGCCTTGTGCGGTGCGCCGGGCGAAAGCAGCTCGCTGACCGAGTTCGAGATATGGCTATAGCCTGGCCTCAGCATGCCGCCGAGCACGTACAGGATGACGTACGCCGGCCCGATCAGCAGCCCGCAGACAAGGAGTGCATCGACAGTCAACCGAACACCTCCTGACTCCCGGCAGATGGTATCCGACTCGAGGAGTCGCCACTGCTGGCCTTCAGGTAGACATGTCTATCGGCCGGTGAACAGCAGAGCTCGTGCTAGCTCTGCGGCGCCTCGGCCCATCGTCCGAAGATCCAGAGCGGAGTTGTGGGCCCGGTCGGTGCGCGAACCTTGATGCCGAGTTCCTCGTGAAGGAGTTCGATGAGCTCTCGGCCTTCCTGGCCCTTTCCGGTGCTGCAGCCGCGCAGGGTCAGCAGAGCACCGGCGGAGAAACGGCCCTTCAGGCGATCGAGATCATCGAGCCACTCGTCCTGGTTGCCGATGCCGATATGCTTCCCGGCCTCGTGCCCTTTTCCGTCTCCCATCGAGAGGTTGCCCGGAGAACCGTGGCCGATCAGCGTCAGCCGGTCGATGGAGTCTCCCTCTCCGAGGCGTGTCAGCACCTTGTCGACCATATCCTTCACGCTCTCGGCCTTGGACTCTCCCGATCGGATCGCAGCAGACCACCAGTTGTATGGGTCGTTCTGAGTCGCCTTCTCGACGACCGTGATACGGCATGTAGCCATCCCGCCTCCTTTGTGTCAGCGAATCTCATCTGAATAGGGAGACTATCCTCATGAATCAGGATGAGCCAATCTTTGGCCGACCGTGTCTCAAGGCTCGGGGTGCGGGAACCTCGAATCCCTCGGTTTCACACCCAATTCCATCGATCTTCACAGCGCCATCACACCCGCAGGGACGCTCGGTCGTGAAGTCGAGACATGTCCGCGGGAGCGTTGCGGGTCGATGCTGGATCGTCTCGGAAAGGGAGGGAGCATGAGCGCAAGAGGAGCCGCAGTCGCAATAGGTCTTCTGGCGGGGCTGGCCATCGCGTGGGTTGTCGCGTACGGAGGCGAGTACACGATTGTCTTCAAGAATGAATCGGGGCAATCGGGTGTAGCCATGGTCTATCAATTGCCTCCGGATACGAGCATGTCAAACGTATTCGCGGTGGCTTGGCAAACGACAAACGTCTCGGCAGACCCGACTCGCGATACCACGTTCAGTTGGTCGGAGGAGTACAGCGTGTCTTGGTCTCAATCCGGTGGGATCTCGACGGGCGCGATTTACTCCTACGCCACTTCGATCGACGTTGACCTCTCCGAGGGAGCGGGAGCAACACTGGACCTTGGCTCCGGCTCGCTTGAGCCATCGGGACAGGGCGGCGGAATCCAGCCAGGAGCGCTCCAAGTGAGCGTATCCGGAGGCAACTCGGGGCAGATCGCTACCGTCGGTGTCGGCATCGATGGCACGACGGGTCTCGTGGTCTCAATCCCGACAGGAGCAGAGTGGACCTACGAACCGACCTCGACCTATTACATTGCCTTCGGTCATTTCATCGAGGGGATGGTCCTCAATGTCGCGTTGATCGCCAACGCGGTGGCGATCGACTTCTCGGACGGTACCTCCACGTTCGTCGTCACCTACGGGAAGGACCACCAGTTCACTGTCACATCCGGCGACGCCTAAGCTTCCACTCGTCATCGGTCCTTAGATCGAGGGGCCGATCGCTATCGGCTATCGGCTCTCGGCGTACATCGGCGGCCAGAGGCAGGCCAGCCAGAGTGTGTCTCCGACATCACGGAAGTACAGGTGATAGTTCCCCAGGACAATCTCGCGAACCGGCAGCTCGGGCATCCCATCGAGTGGTCGGAGCAGATCCTCGAGCCGTTCCGGGTTCGAGAGAACCTTGCCAACCCGTTCGGACAGCTGAACAGCCTCGGGATCGCGTTTCCGCGCCAAGTCTTGGATGGTGAGTCGGAGCTGCCATCGGGCGGTGTCGGCGATTCGGATCTTCATGGCGACGCCTCCGGCGTGACCTCTTCCAGTTCGGCAAGCATCTCGTCGACGGAGACCCCCTTGGCCGCCTTGATGTCCTTCTCGCCCATGACGAGGAGACCGAGGACTTCGCGTTCGTAAACCATTCGTTCGTAGGTGTCGACGCTGATCAGAACCGCGGCGGAGCGGCTTCGCTGCATGATGACGATCGGTTCGTCTCCGGATTGGATCGCGCGAAGCACTGCAGCGGCATCCTGGCGAAGATCGGTCACAGGGATGAACCTCGGAATTCGCTTCATAGAACGTACCTCCAAACGTACGGTATATGATACGGTATGCTGCGCTGGCGTCAAGGGCGTCATGTCCGCACGGTGTCGACGTACCTCTCGCTTCGGCTCTCTGGATCCCTCAAGGCTCGATTGCATCCGCAAATCGGAGGTCTGTCCTTTCCTTGTGGCAGAGGCTGGATTGGAGAACACGCGAGATGTTATATAATAGATTCTCTATATAACGGAAGATGGTGATCCCATGAATCAACCAGACGCGACAAGAGAGCTGGGAGTTGAGTTCGTCGACTGGCCGGCCTATTGCTTCTGTACAGCCCCCACGGCGGTCGTGATCGGGGAAGATCTGCCGGGTGCCCACGGCTGGCTTGGCGAAACGCGATCGAGCCTCAGCTCCGAGACCGAGCGCGATCTCCTCGTGCTTCTGCTCACCGGCGCGCTTGAGCATGTCCTGGCGCTTCACTACGAAGCCGGGCACCTCGATCAGCCGATCCCCGAGTTCATGCAGTGGCTGGAGGACCTGGACGCACTTGATCTGGCTGCGTCCTGTGATCTCTCGTCGAAGTGGGAACCGTGTGAGGACGGCGGCCGACGCACGAACCTCGGGACGGACAGCAATCTGGCTGACTGGGCGGGGATCGTGATCGAGCGGTCGGTATGGGATCGCGCAGAGCTTGTGATCGCCGAGCCTGAGCGGCTGCACCGGCTGCTTGTCTCGACGCTTCGTGTCTTCTGGGAGGGGCACTTCCGCAGGGCCTACGAGGTGCAGCGAGCGGAGACGCAGGAGACACTCGAGCTCCTCCGGAAGCGATACGAAGGCAAACCCGCATCGGAGGTCGTCCCCGCGCTCGTCGGCCGGGCTGTTCCGGGGGTGGAATCCCTACGAGAAGGAACGCAGAAGTTCCTCGCCATCCCGGTGTTCTATCTCGGCCCCTACTTGTCCGAATCGTATGTCGACGAAGACATGCATGTGCGGGTCGAGGCGTTCGATCCCGCGACGGCACGAGCACAGCTCGACGTATCCCCGATTCGCGAGAACGTCAGTCGGATCAAAGCTCTCGCCGATGAGACGCGGATCCGGATCCTTCGCTTCCTCGACGAGGGGGAGAGGTACGGAGGAGAAATCGTCGAGTACGTCGGGCTCACGCAACCCGCCGTATCGAGACACCTTCGTCTTCTGGTTGCCGCCGGGTTGTTGAACGTCCGCCAGGAAGGAACGGCGAAATTCTACTCGCTCGATCGACAGCGACTTGACGCTACGGCGGAGTTCATCTCGCAGCTCGCGAACGAGAGCAGGGAGCCGGACGGAGATCCGCAGTGATCAATGTCAGGCGCCGCTTCCCGCTGGGGGGCATGGCCGGGTTTTCGATCGTATGGCTCGGGCAGTTCGTCTCGATCGTTGGATCGGGTATGACGACCTTCGGCTTGGGCATCTGGGCCTGGCAAGCAACGGGGCGGGCGACGGCTCTCGCGCTGGTCGGGCTCTGTGCGTTGATCCCAGCGATCCTTGCGAGTCCTGTCGCCGGAGCGCTCGTCGACCGGTGGAGCCGGAAGAAGATCATGATCGTCGCCGATCTTGTGGCCGGTGCCGGTGCCGTCTTCTTGCTTATCCTCTCCCTGCTGGGGCGGCTTCAGATCTGGCACATCTACCTGGTGGCGGCAGCGAACGGAGCCGGCGGCGCGTTCCAAGGTCCGGCGTATCGTGCGTCCATCTCGATGATGATCGACAAGGCCCAGTACGGACGCGCGTACGGGATGCTGGGCATGGTGAATTCCGCCTCGGGGATTGTCGCGCCGATCCTTGCTGGTGCCCTTCTTGGAGTCATCGGGCTGCGAGGAATCTTGATGATCGATATCGCGACGTTCCTGTTCGCGGTGGGGATGCTTCTGATCGCTCGGATCCCGCAGCCGGTCCGCGAGGACTCCTCGGTCTCGCTTGGGCGACGACACTTGATTCGTGAGTCGATGTTCGGCTTTCGATACCTCGCGGAGCGGCGTCCGCTCCTGCATCTTCTGTTGGCCTACGCGAGCCTCAACATCATCATGACCCTCGTCTTCACCATCCTGACGCCGATGGTACTGGCGCGCACGGGATCGAATGAACTCACCCTCGGTACGGTCCAGATGTTCCTCGGTCTTGGTGGCGTCACTGGCGGTGCGATCCTCACCGCGTGGGGTGGACCGAGCCGAAACCTCATTCGATGGATGTTCGCGGCGATCGCCGCCAGCATGCTCTTCGGGATTTCGGCCCTCGGGGTGGCGCAGAGCCTCGTGGTCTGGGCGGCGGCCGCGTTCTTCACGCTCCTCCTCGCGACCTTCATCCAGAGCATGAGCAACGTTCTCTGGCAGCGGAAGATTCCGCCTGCCGTCCAGGGACGCGTCTTCGCCTATCGGGGCCTCGTCTCGCAGATCGCGTCTCCGCTGGGCACGATCCTCGCTGGGACACTCGCCGACCACGTGTTTGAGCCGCTGATGGCCACTGGCACGAGTGCGTCCCGACTGTTCGCTCCGCTAGTGGGCTCCGGTCCCGGCGCAGGGATGGGGTTGATGGTCGTCTTCGCCGGGGTCATCGGCTGCATCCTCGGCCTCTCGGGATTCCTCGTTCCCTCGATCCGAAGACTCGAACGCCTGATTCCGGACGCGGATGCTGAAGGGAGCGAATCCGACAATGGCTAGTGGCGGACGGCAAGGAGGACGCAATGAGGGAGTTTGATGCGAAGGTTCAAGCCGCATTCGAGCAGAGTCCCGTGCCGGGACTCGCCTGTGCGGCCGTGACTGCTGAGGGCGTTGCATGGTCGGCTGGATTCGGATGGGCTGACGTTGAGAAGGAAGTCCCCATGACGGCGGACACGATCATGAACATTGCCTCCGTATCCAAGGTCGTGACGGCGACGGCGGTGATGAAGCTCTGGGAGGAGCAGTCGTTCGATCTCGATGCCGACGTCAACGACCTCCTGAGCTTTCGCGTCCGCAACCCGTGCTATCCCGACATCCCGATCACCATTCGGCAGCTGCTGACGCACCGCTCGTCGATCAAGGACGGCCCCAGCTACGATGCCAGCTACGTGTGCGGTGTCGCACCAGACTCTCCGAGCGAGTGGCTCTTCTCGGTGCTTCATCCCGACGGACAGCAGTTCGACGCAGCAGGCAACTTCCACGAGTGGCCGCCTGGAACCGTCGATCCACCAGAGGAGCCGCGGCCCTACAGCAACGTGGGCTTCGGCCTCCTTGCCTTGGTCGCGGAGACAATCGCGGGACAGCCCTTCGAGGAGCTATCCCGGGAGAAGCTGTTCAGTCCGCTGGGCATGACGGACAGCACGTGGAGGTTGGAGGACGTTCCACCGGGACGGCACGCGGCGCTCTACTCGACGATCCTCAACCCCGAGAGCGATGAGCGCGTCGAGTTCGTGCCGGAGCAGGCCGAAGTCGCGGTTGCTGTGGCGCCGGGGACGCTCTTCCGTCACTGCCTCTACGACTTGCCGATCAAGACCGATGGCCTTCTACGCACGAGTGCGAACGAATTGGGAATGCTTCTCTCGCTCTACACGTGCGGCGGGGCAGCGAACGGAAAGAGAATCCTTCGCGTAGAGACCCTCGACACGATGCTGAGCAACGAGCACTTCGGCCGAGCACTCTGCTGGCAGGGCGGACCTCGCGAGGACGGCTCCTGTCTTTGGTATCACGGGGGCAGCGATCCAGGGGTCGGGACCGCGTTGACCTACGATCCGAATCGTCAGATCGGCGTTGTGCTCCTGGCGAACTACGGGAATGGGGATCCAGTGCTGAACGAAGTGCACCGCGAGATTCGCCGCGCGTTTCGCTGAGAGGAGCAGGAGCGCAACTATCCGCTGGTGTAGCCTTCGTCGGGGAGATCTCGCTCAACGTGGCGGACGCTGCGATTGGCACACATCAGCCCGCCGATGAGAAGCTTCAGGAGGCCCATCAGGACGAAGATCAGTCCGATGCCTCGCCCAGGGCCGGATCCAATGAGTCGTCCGATCGACAGAGCCAGCGTGCCGTTCGCAAGGAGGATCGGTTCAAAGACCGACTCGGCGAGATAGCCGGCCAGCAAGTAGGCCGCCGGAGACGCGGCGCTCACAATCATCTGCTGGACGGAGAAGACTCTTCCCTGGATGGCCCGTGGTACCTTCGCTTGCCAGATCGCCTGGTTCGATCCGTCGATGACGGCAATCGTCGTGTGTGCAACGAAGACGCCGAGGCCGATCAGCAGGACCCAGGGTCGGGCGCCGATCAGCAGGAAGGCGATTCCGCTAACGATCTCGAAGAGCAAAACCCCTCGGATCCGCGGTACCGGCCCGCCCCAGACGCTCATCACGAGGCTACCAGTGAACATGCCGACACCTGCGATGGCGAGGATGAGACCGAGCGCATCCGTCGTGGAGAACAGCAAGATCATCGGTGTGATCAGTGCGGCGACCATCCCCCAGAAGAAGCGCGATGCGGACGCATATGCCAGAAGGGCGGCCAGGCCACGGCGACTCAGGATGAAGCGGATGCCCTCCAAGATCTCAGGGAGAAGCGCCTTGTGTTCCGTGGCCTGATCCTCCGATTCGGATCTCGGGAAGCGAATGCGAAGAAGCGTTCCAATCGCGAACAGGAACGTCGCGCAATCCACGAGGATCACGCCGGAGAGCGCGATCCTCGTCAAGAGGTAGGCGGCGAGCGGTGGCGCGAGGATTTCGCCGAACGCGAACGCCAGCTGGATCAGGCCGTTCGCCCTCCCGAGTTTGGCCTTCGGAACGAGCGACGAAATCGCCGCCATGTAGGCTGGCCATTGGATGCTGCCGAACACGGAACTGAGCGCGGTCAGTCCGTAGACGTGCCACAGCTCCAGTCGGCCGGCGAGCAGGATCGACGCAAAAATGAGCGTGCAGACGCCGGCGCCCGCGTCGCTGAAGATCATCGCGCGCCGGCGATCCCAGCGATCGATGAGTACACCGGAGATCGGAGAGAGGAGGACCCGTGGCAGGACGGCGAACAGCCCGATGAACGCGAATGCAGAGATCGAACCGCTCTCCTGGAAGACCGAGACGCCCAGCGCAAAGCTCGTCAGGCTTGAACCGACCAACGATGCCGTCTGGCCTACCCATAGAATCGCGAATCTCCTCAACGTCCGACCCTCCAATGAGCCTTCTTGCTGGATAGGGACCATTGTACCGCGGTAACATTCGATCGTCCAACGACTCAAGGAGCGAGTTGCCGCTGGGTCTACTGGGAGTACCGCGGTCTGGACTCGGGGTGCGGGGCCACGTACCCTCGCGCGGTGATTCGAACCAATCTCATACTGATCGATGGACTCGCTGGGACGGGGAAGACAACCCTCGCGCGGGGACTCGCCGAGAGACTCGAGACCAATGAACACAGGACTTCTCTCTGGTGTGAGTTCACCTCGCCGCACCCTCTTCATGAGTGGGATCTGCTCTCGGTTGATGAGTGGAGCACGAGGACTCGCAGCAACTGGCGGCGGTTTGCTGAGGAGCTTGTGGCGGATGAAACGATCGGGATCGTCGAGAGCACGTTCTTCCAGGGGAGCATCGGGCAGCTTCTCGAATGGGATGCTCCGCAAGCAAGCGCCTTGAGCTACGTCTCGGGTGTTGCGTCGTTGATTGGCACGGCCAAGCCCGTGTTGATCTACCTTGTGCCGGGTGAAGTGGAGCCACACATCCGTCGCACCTACGATCGTCGATCCGAGACTTGGCGGAACAAGATTGACGGCTTCATCCAATCAATTGAGTATGGACGCTCCCGCAATCTCTCTGGACTGGATGGCTACATCCGGTTCAACCACGACCTCAAGAGTCTCTCGGATCTTGCCTTCGATGCCTTCGCGGGGCCGAAGTTCTCGATCGACGTCTCAGGCTACGAGTTCGCTCAGTACGAGAGACGCGCCGTTGCGTGGCTTCACTCCTCGAAGCGCTGACTCATCGTGGCATCGAATTCGAGTTCGTAGAACGACTTGATGAGATCGATCTTCTTCAGCGTCTCAGGGGTAAACGGAAGCTTCCCCTCGAGGACGTGGAGGACGATCTCCTCGATCAGGTGCCCCAACGTCATGTCGTAGTTCTCGGCGATCGCCTTGAGCACCTTCAGAATGCGTCGCTCGATCCGAACGCCGGTCTGGACTCGATCGACCTTGATTGCTGGCTTCTCCTTTGCGGTTGGCATGGTCGCACCCCTGCGTGAGATCTGTCGAACGGTACCTCGGTAACAGAGTAGGTGCGGCGAAGGTCGGAGTCAATGCCGACAGCAGCTCCATGTAGGCTGCTGAGTGAAGCGCTACGCCGACAGCCCACGGTAGCGAACTTGCCCGGGAGGGAGCAACATTCCGTTGGTATCGAGAGCATGGCCACAGGAGGTCACATGCATTTCCTCGTTCTGGGATTCGATGGCACGGACGGCCAAGCTGCGGAACGGCGAGCGGCGGCGCGGCAAGAGCATCTGGAGGGGAGCAAGTGCAGGTATGCCTCCGGGGAATGGTTCGACTCAGGCGCGATCCTCGATGGCGAGGGCAGCATGATTGGATCGTTCGTCGTTTGTGAATACCCGTCCAGGGACGTGATGAAGCGCGAGTGGCTCGATCGGGAACCCTACGTCTTGGGCGATGTCTGGCAGCGAGTCGAGATTCATCCGGTTGCCCTTTCCCCGAGAGCGCTATCGCGCTCTTCCAGCCGCGAACGTTGACAACGATTTGGGGTTCGGTCCGGCTGGCCGGCGCCGCAGTGAGTGACCGCGGCACCGGCCAGTCGGATCGTTGTTTGCAGCCTCAATCTTCGAAAGATCCTCCAACTCGTCGACCATCCCGGTGAGCACGTCGAACCCGCCCTGCCAGAAGGCCTTCGAGCGGGTGTCGATCCCGGCCTCATCGAGGATGTCCGCCGGTGCTACTGAAGGTTACGCGCTGGGGAGAGTGCCCTGCGGGCGGGATCCTTCTCTTGTAGTTGATGAAGCCGGGAGACCCCTCCACTTCGGACGGGACGAAGCCATGATGCTCGTAGTAGCTGATGGCTTGCGCATTGCTTCGAAGGGTGCCGATTCCGATGCTCTCCGCTTCCCCGCGGAATTCGTCCTCCAGTGCTCGGAAGACTGCCCTTCCAATCCCTTGCCCCCGGAACTCTGGAAAGAGGACCATGGACTGCACATGGATGGCCGAAGGTTGCCTCTCGATCCAAACGAAGCCGGCGACCTTGCCGTTCGACACAACGGATCGAACCTGTCCCGATGTCTCGAACAGCTCGCGGAGCGATTCCCATGTGAGGCCGAGACCAGCCAGCGACTCTTCCTCGTACGGGAGAAGCTCCTCCCGAAAGCTGGCGAAGAATCTCTCACGTTCAGCCTCCGTACTCGTGCGCAGTTCGATCATCGGTCTTCCTCGAGGCATGTGCTGCGTACATGGTACGACCTTCTGTGTGTCACGCGAGCCGTGGGGGCACCTCATGAGGATGGGATCGGGTGCATGCCGGACCCTGAGTCCCAGTCTCGATGTGGATTGGGGTGCTGCTGGTGTACTCCAGTGTTGGCTCTTGGTCCGGAGCAGGCATTCCAGGTAGAGTAGGCTAATTACTGGCAGGATCATCAGCGTTTCGCACGCTGAGATCATTGACTTCAGAGAGGCTCAGCGAGCTACAGGGAGCGTGAAGAATGGCCAAACGCTTTGCCGTTGCTGTCGTGCTAGGGATTCTGTCTTGTAGCGTGCTGCATCAGGCAGTCATGGGGCAGGGGCCGGAGGAAGTTCTCGGAGGACTGGTAGTTCTCACAGCACTGGAACGGAACAACGAGCTGATCAATCGCTTGCAGGACGCCGAATCGTTTGCGCAGCTCGAAGATCGCCTTGCGGAGATGGGGTATGTGCTCCTCTTGGAAGAGGCGAGCCTGGCCGTCTTCTCCGAGGAAGTCGGTGTCGACGAGCGGGCTTTGCTCATCCCTTTGCTTCGCGATGGTGAGATAGCGTCTGCCGTGATCTTTCACAACTACTCCGATAACACGCCCGTCGAGGAAGGCGAATCGTTCTTCTTCGAGATAGCCGAGATGGCCGATCAGACCGTGCGAATCGAGATCAGCGATTCCAGTGGGGCGGGGGCATACATGATTAGGTCACCCGCATCCGACATCATCCGGATTGCCATTAGCAAGCCGAGTGGAGGCGGAAGCGGGAACGGTGGAGACAGCGGCGGGAGCTACTGGGATTGCGTTGCCAACTGCCTCAAGAACTGGTGGAACCAACTAACGGAGGACATCGAGAGCAAAGCGTGCGACAAGTGCTTCCAGGGGAAATGGCCGGTCATAAACTGCACGGCGTGTGCTCTCAAGCTTGACATGAGCCTGCTCAAGTGCGTTTTCTGCAAGAAGTGAGGAGCCGTAGGTAGCAGTCCTTCCCCCGGGACTCTCCATCGATCGCCTCATCGGCGTTCTTTTGTGCTTGCAGTTGCACAGCCCTGGCGTGGTATGTGAGGATATCGACGCCAATACGTGAGTGTTGGAGTTATGAGAGGACGGGTGGGAAACGGAGAAGCCAGCGTGAAGGCGCATGGTCTATCTTGAGTATCAATCGCGGTCCAACACTGGAGAGGGGGGATAAGCCAAGGCTTCATGCGGCGCTGATCAAGGAGTGCCGATTCATCATAGGCACAAATCTCGATAGGTGTTTGAGGAGGGTGTCATGCAAAGTGGTCGACGGAACATCGGAATCGTATGTGTTCTGGCCGTGGCGATGATCGCATCGTTCGCGACGCCGGTGGTGGCAGATGACGAGGCGGCGGCGGCCGTTAAGGCCATGGTGGAGCGAGGCGTGATCATGGCCATTCTCGAGGGTGAGGAGGCCGTTCTGGCGGCGATCAGCGACCCCGACGGTCCCTTCATTGATGGCGACCTCTATCTCTTCGCTGGCCTCGTGAGTGACGTTATCATGACGGCGCATCCGTACAGCCCCCACCTGCTCAACATAGACCTGAGCACGTTCGAGGACAACCACGGCAACTTCCTGTTCGCCAACTTCGTGGCAGTAGCCTCGGATGCCGGCGCTGGCTGGAGCGAGTACTGGTGGCCGAAGCCGGGCGAAGAGGATCCCTCACGGAAGTTGACCTACATCATGAAGGTCGCCGGCCTGGACCTGTACATCGGCTGCGGCTACTATCCCGCGGAGTAGTCGAGCAACTGAGCTAGAGCTGGACTGCACATTCCATCCCGCGCCGACTCCCGACGCGGGATGGAATGCTTCTTCGCATGACACAAGACTGACCTGCCCCCCAAGAGTCGGGGATCAGGCGCTCTCGGCATCTACCCCTCAGCTCTGGACGAAATCGTCATCACGACGGTCAAGTTGCTCGTCGAGTGGCTCACCGAGGCGAAGGTTGTCGTGAGGCCCTCGAGCTCGAAGGTCAACTGGGCCGAAGTTGCGCCCGGTACGGTGAGGCTGAACGCGCCGTTCGTGTCGCTGTATGCAGTGACCGGGCCCGAAGACGAAGGCGACATCGCCGTCACGAGGACTCCGGGGAGCACCTCCCCGTCGTTGTCGGAGACTGTGCCCGAGATGAGAAGCGACGGCGAGCCATCGTCGATGAACAGGCTGGCGGAACCGAACTCCTCCGGGAGCGCGGCACTCGCCATGCCCTCCATAGGGATGTGGATTGCGTTGTACGCAAGCGTCTTAGCTTCAGCATCGTACATCGGATGGCTCAGCACGAAGATCGCTGAGCCGATGAGCTCCCCGCTTCGGCCTTCATAGATCAGTTCCGCGTTCGGGTGATCGCTCCCGAAGGTTGCCTCGAACACCGTGGCGAACTCGGATGTCCGGACGCTGAACGCATCGCGTGCCGGCCGATCGGAGAAGACCACCGTTGTAGGTGACACCCCACGTAGCGTCAGCTCGTATCTGCCCTCGCCAAACTCGACCAGCATCCCGCTTGCTGCCGTCTGCGAGTACAGGAAGCTGGGCTCGTCGTCGATCGCTTCGATTCGGTCCTCGTCGTGGACTGTCCGGACGATTGGCGATCCCAGCATGAGAAGTCCGAGGACGGCCAATCCAGCGAGTAGCCATGTGAGCGCATTGTCCATCGTCCCTCCTTTCGCTACCGATTCAACTCCAGATCCTCCGCCGATTCAATCAGGTGGTTCGAGTGCGAGCCGTGGAGATCCTCAGGAGAGGTCGTGAATCGGGGCTCGCAGGATCCTGACCTTGCACGGAATGCACACGCTACAGCATGATTGGCTGAACAACTGACAACGATACGGCGATGCTTGCCACTTCCCACCCATATCGGTCACAAACGGAGGTCATGATCTGATGAAGTCCAACACCGAGATCATCCGCGAGGTCCTTGAGCAGGTCGTCAACCAGAAGCGAATCGATGCATGGGACGAGTTCTTCAGCGAGGACTACATCGCGCGGGGAGCTCCGTTCATCGGGTTGGGTTTCTACAGAGACACCTCAGGAGACAAGCACATCGTCAACTTCGTCATCCCCGGCAGTCCTGCCGAGGGGAAGCTCCAAGTGGGAGACGAACTGCTCTGGGTCGAGGATGAACGCCAGCGCTGGGCTACCTATGAGGGCATCTCGGAAGGCCTCCGGTGCCACCGAGGCAGCAGCCTCAAGGTGAGCGTGCGCCGGGATCAACAGACCCTCGAGGTCGAACTGATCCGAAGCCTCATCCAGGGCTTCGATACCGACAACGATCAAGCGAAGTCGGAGATGGAGGACTTCATGACAAGGCAAGTCCCGGATCTGAGTGTGGACATCAAGATGACGCTCGAAGACGGGGACAAGGTCATCTGTCTGAAGGAGTATCGCGGCACGCACGCGAAATTCGGGCGTGAGGCGATCTGGAGAGAGATCTGGATCGCTCGCCTCTCGGAAGGCAAGATCGTCGAGAGCTGGCCTCTTCCTGACATCGATGCCTACTGCAGGCAGCTTGGCTTCCAGGTCATCCCGCCTAGCACCTGAGGCAGCCGGGGTGCCCGCCACGGCCCGACGTGGAGTCCGTAGCCCAGCTGCTCAGTAGTGCCGAGCAGCCCTTGCCCAGGTGCACCACAGCCTTGGAGTGGTCAGTTGGACTCGTGAACGCGAGCGTAGATCGATGCGATCACATTGGCGATGCAGGTGGCTCCGGCGACCGCCCAAGGCGTGAGGCCTTTGTCGAGGAGGAAGGCGGACTGGCTTCCGATAGCGATGTAGTAGGCCGCCACGTAGGGGATGAGGATCGCTGGCTTCACCGGATGGCGGTACTCGACGCCGAGGATGTGGTCTATGAATGTTGCGCCGATGGCCCAAGCTGCGTATCCGAAGTTGGCCCAGGTCGATAGATCTGCTGTGCCTGCCGACATGTCCCACAGTGCTAGCGCGAGAGCCGGCGCTCCGAGGAGCTTGGTCCCATAGCCAAACCAGCGCGACGCCTGTGGGGCGTGGACTCGAGTCATGAACAAACCGATGCCCATGCAGTTGACGCCTGTGGCAAGCCAGAAGTCTGGGTCCCGCAGGAAGCTGTACGCCGCCTCGTGCAACTCGCTGGAACCGAAGACGGTAACTGCCAGAACAAGCACCCCCATCAAAACAACGCACGCTGCACGACAGGACATGCAAATCAGGATCGCCAATTCCCTATAGGGAATCAAGGATCATCGAGAAGGCGGTCGAGGTGCCTAGTTCCGGAAGAGGCCGGCTACGCACTCGAACTTGTGTTTTAGCGGGGCTGCGATGAGGGAGAAGTACTCGGTCTTCTCGATCTCGTACAGCTCGATCACGGTCTCATGCTGCTCGTCCGTGAGGATCGCATCGATCTCAAACGACGTCTCAAGGAAGAATTCGTCCAGCTCTCGGGTCAAATCGGCTCGAGCCCGTACAAGCTCCAGACAGCGCTCCCGGTTCGGAGCACGCTCGTTCGTCTCCCAGTCTAGTTCGGACCAGTTGTTGATCAACTTGGGCCAATGAACGAGCAAGAACTTCCGGTACTTGCGCTTTACGTCCAATAGCTGGCGGATCTGCGAATTCGACAAGCCGATCTCGGCGTGATGGGCCAGCAATCTCGTCAGGACGGCGTGCGGAGCGAACGTCTGGTACGCACGCTGGGCCAGCGGCTGGGTCGGCAGACAGTGGTCGTTCTTCATCTCGTCTCCTTTCGTTCGTCCGGCAGAACGTTGCGCAGGCAGCGTCGCAGGGAGTCGCTGGCGCAGCTCTCCTCGACACGGTTCCACGCCTATTCAGACATCACAGCATATCACACAGAGCCGTTAACGGGAATAACGGATGAAGCGGGGCCTTGCGGCCCGCGCAAAGCTTGAGGCGCACGCGCAACAGAGGAGTCCGATGTCCAGTGGTGGCGTTCTTGCCGTGCGTTGAGGGCAATCCTGAGCCACTGCCTGTCGTTGAACTACATACAGTGTAAGGTCCAACCCTCTCCGACTCGAAATCAAGATCTGACCCTACTCCCGCACGGACAGAGTTTGACCAAGAGGCTCCCTGGCACTATGGTGCTGCAGAAAGGAGGCATGTAAGTATGAAGAAACCACTTGTCCTAGTCATCGCCATCGGGTTGCTGGTAGGGATACTCTCCACTGCATCAAGCGGCGCACCCTATCCAGCTGTCTACAACCTGCCGCAGTACCTTGTCGAGCAGCTCGAGGCCATAGGAGTCAACCTCCCCTATTGGGATCCTGGCCCGATGCCCGTAGGACGTGCGGGAGACACCAGAGCTACGAAGTGGGCGAGATAGCTGGCGAAGGTACACGAAGACAGCTGCTCATGGGTTCCTGAGTCGAGGGGCATCCCCTATCACGTCTTCAGGTAGTGGTTTGTGCTCTCGAAGCATTCCGGAATCAGGTACTGCGCCTTTGGAACTCCGCCATCAGCCTGAGGTTGGAGGGCGTGCCCTTGGTGAGAAGCGTATGGACGTCTTGCGGGAGGTTGGGGATCAGGTGCTCGCGGGATCGTGAGCTTGCAGGTGCACTACGGTTTTGAGACTGCGGTGCGATCGGCTGTCGGCACCAAGAGTAGCGACCTGGCTCGACTCTCCGAACCTCGTCGCCCAGCACTTCTCGCATGCAGTCCGGGCGAGGATTCCACGGCCGGTAACCGTCAGTCGCTCTCTACCGTGAATTGGAAGCCGGTCTGCGAATCTCCGGACAGAGTGACAATAGCCTGGGAGACGCCTTGGAGGTCGAGCTCGAAGAAGGTGTCTGTTAGGAGGTCGGCCGTGGCGAGCAGCTGTCCTTCCTCGATCTCTGACGCGATTCCCCAGTAGAGCTTCGGCTCGACGATGAACGTGGCCTTCTGGCCGTAGGCCACAATCTGCTTCTGCACGAAGAGCTTGTCGTCCCGGAAGAGCTGGGCGTTGATCCCACTGTCAACCTGCACCACGGAAGTGACTTCGATGGCGTCCGGCTGTGATGCGCTCCCGCTGGGGACGATCACGATACCAGTGGCATCTTCCTCCACTGCGTATCGGCTACCGACATTCGCGGGGAGACTTGGCGTCTCGTTGCAGTCGCCCCACATCGCCCGAACGGTGCCTGCGAGCAAGTAGAGGAACGTGGTGGATGCCCCCTTGCCGAGACTGGGCATCACACGCCACGCGATTTCGCTGGTCAGTTCGTCAGAGGTGGATGCTTCGTTCCTGGCGAAGACGAAGAGCGCGGGTAGGGTAGGATTGTCGGAATCATTGACGAACGTGATGAAGATGGGTGCTGCCACCATGTCTTGCCGGACCACCGTGATGTGGTCCGGCTTGCTCTCAGCCACCGGATCGCCCGAGCTGGGCTCGACCGTTAGGGTCACTGAGTAGATGCCCTCGTCGATGTAGGTGTGCTCCGGGCTCTGCTCAGTGGAGGTCGCTCCGTCGCCGAAGTCCCATAGGTAGCCTTGGACGTCTCCCTGCACGATCGGAGTGAACGCTACCGCCAGCGGAGGCTCCCCCGAACGGGGCGTGGCCCCGAAGTTGACTTCAACGATTCCCCCCGCTCCTCCAAGGAAAAGATCGCAACCGACAAGAAGAAAGGCTAGCCCCGCAGTGAGTACCGTGAGAGCAATCAATGAATTGGCTTTGTGCTTCATCCGCTACGCCTCCCGACCGGATTATAGGGATGGTGCGCAGTTGATACCCATCGTGAGAGGCAAGGGTGAGAGACCAACGATCAGGGACTCACAGGGTCCTGAGCTTTCGGGCTCGATGCGGGTTGGCGCTGCGAGCGAATCACTTGCGAGACCAAGAGCAGGACCTTGTTCACTCCTCCAAGGTCGCGCAGCGCCTGGTTTCGTACTGTGCTTTTAGAAGCTCTGGAGTCCGTCTGTTGTCTGCGGTTGAGGCGGCGGGACGGAAAAGTCATTCCGTCCCGCTCTGCGCGCCTCCGATCATCGGGATGACGAAAGGCGAATCGAACTCCTCTGCCAGCAGATCCATCAGTACAGAGTCCGTCTTCTTCTGCCCGTGTATGTATGCCTGCCGGCGAGTGCCGATATGCTTGAAACCAACTTTTTCGTAACAGCGGATCGCCGACGTGTTGTGCACGGCCGTCTCCAGCTCGACTCGGTTGAGGTTTCGCAGGTTGAATCCATGGTCGAGCAGCAGCCGAAGAGCGTCACTTCCCCGTCCCTGCCCACGACGATCGGGCTCGCCAATGAGGATGGCGACCTCAGCCTGACTACGAGCTGCCTTGATGTTCCAGAGGGCGCACCACCCGATGGGCTCGTCGCTGGCCAGGTCGACGATCATGAACATGGGCCAGACCTTCTTGTGGAAGGAATCGATGAAGTCCTTGAACTCCTGTGCTGTGCCCGAACTCCGCAGCCCAGGTCCCTGAGCCAGGAAGACAGTCTCAAGGTTACTGTGCCACCGGTACAGCAGCGCGGCGTCCTCGTGGATCACCGGGGATAGATAGGTCTTTGAGCCGATCAGTTTGCGAACGTAAGGCATGCAATCCTCCTCTAGAGACTCTGTCTGCAGTGCTGACTACCAGGTCCTGCACTCGCGGATGGGCAGCGACCGACCGTCTGCAGTATCCGGGCGGTCGATCTACTAGATAGGAGGAGATCGTCTCGCCGGCGTCTCGGATGGGCGCAATGAATCAGAGTCGGGAGACATACCTCATTGCGGGGGAAGAGCCAGGGGAAGTGCCTTCAAGCTCGATGCGGTTGGGTCCTGCGGGTTGATCGGGCGTGGGAACAGAGTATGTGGCCTCCCAGACCGCAACTGAACCGGAACAGACAGACGGTCAGGACAGCTTGCTCCACTCCCGACCGCTGCCTCCGGCTCGAGGTTCACCCTCCAACCAGCGCAGAGGGTCCTAGATGGGGATCAGCTTCTGGAACTTGATGCTGATCGTCTTCGATCGCGATCCCACGGCTCCGTCGTCGTCGACGACGATCAGGACAACGGTGTATGCCCCGAAGGCATCGTAGGCGTGGGAGACCGTGCTCCCCGCGCCGTACTCGCCGTCACCGAAGTTCCAGTTGTAGGCGATGATCGAACCGTCGTCGTCGTAAGACGCTGATCCGTCGAACGTAACGGTGACTGGCAGGAAGAGCCCGGACGTTCCGGTGTGTGTAAACGCGGCGACGGGTGCGCTGTTTCCCGGAGCCGTGACCGTGATCGTTTGGTCCGTCGTATCGGAGGTGCCTTCATCATCCGTGACCGTCAGCAGGGCAACGTAGACCCCGGCCGTTGCATACGTATGGGTTGCGGTGGCGCCTGTCGCGGTATCCCCGTCTCCGAAGTCCCACGCGTACGATGCGATCGTTCCGTCCGGATCGGAGGATGCGCCCGCGTTGAATTGGACCGTCAGCGGCGCGGTGCCGCTATCGGGAGTCGCCGTGAACGAAGCCGCCGGTGACTGATTCAGCGGTTCGGAGACCGTGATCCCGATGGACGCGGTGTCCGTGGCCCCGAAGTTGTCGGTGACGGTCACGACGGCGGTGAAGGAGCCGACCAGCGTGTAGGTGTGGCTGGTGGTCACCCCCGTACCCGTGGTTCCGTCGCCGAAGCTCCAAGCGTACGTCACGATCGGACCGGTATCCGTCGAGCCGCTTGCGTCAAAGGCAACCGTCAGCGGAGAAGGTCCAGAAGTTGGGTTTGCCGTCACCATCGCTGTTGGAGGACTGTTGAAGAGCGCGCAACCGGCGAGCGCTGCCAGAAGTGTGAGGCCGATACCGACTGCTGCAATGCGCTTCGCTGTCATTCGAACCACCTCACGAGAAGGGTAACACGAGGTGTGGGAGTCAACGCAAATCTCTGAACGGACGCGGGGCGGGGAGAGGAGGGCGTTGAGGGCGAATGGGTGGTGTGGGTTGGGCGGTTGAAGGGAGCTGATAGCATGAGCCTGATCAGCTCTTGTGTGCCAGATGTCGCGTCATGCGTATCCGAACACGAGATGTGGAATGCGAGGAGGTATTATGGTATTCTACCTGAGGGATGCCAGTCGGAGGTGCGGCAGCTAGGCAATTCAGGGCTCAAGAGCTTCAGTTCACGTTCTCCAGTATCGGTGGCGGCGTCCATCTCGGGCTCCTTGCCTTCAAGATGCACGACGTATGCATCGGGAGACACAACCCGGTGCTTGCAGGCTGCCAGTTGCTCTGCCTTCTGCTTGTCTTCGCGCGGGCATACTGGCTCTACATCAATGCCATCCTGTTCTTCGCTCCGTTCGAATCTCTAGGGGTGTTCTTCCTGGATGTGCTGATCTTCCTTGGAGGAGGACTCGCGATCTTGCTTGTTGGGCACAGTGTGCCCCTCTTCTCGACGGCATCCGCAATAGCGATTGTGATGCTCTTCCGTCTCCGACACACGAGAAGCCGGGCGGGCGGTATGAGGGACGAGTACCCGGCGAGCTACCGCACGTTTCAGCGCACGGTGAGGCTCTTCTTCCCGGCCTTCACATTCGCGGTTGCCATCTGCGGGAGCTTCGCGGGCTTGTTGTGGTGGCGGGGAACTCTCGAGGTTCAGCTGAGTGCGGCTTTCGCAGGCCTGTGCTGTGTTGTGGCGTTTCGCGGTGTAAGCCCCCTATATCCTGTTGAGCCCAAGAGGCCCTGAAGCGTCGCTCTGTTCTCGGGGACAGGAGGCTCAACCGAGACAGCTGTCGAAGCGAGCGGGTAGGGCAACCCGAGTGTTGAGGTTTGAGCCCCCCGATCCCACCCTACTCGGCTCTCGGAACTGCGCTAGAGTAGCGGCCCCTCGATGAGTCGATGGAGGAGTTGCCCGGCAACGCGGACGGTGATTCCTTCCCGATCCTTCAGCGGATTGACTTCGACGAGCTCCACGAGAGCGAGATTCTCAAGCTGGTGAGCGTGTTCCATGATCACGGTGCCCTCACGTGTCGATAGTCCGCCGAGCTCCGGATAGTCGACGGCAGGGGCGAAGACCGGGTCCAAGACATCGATGTCAAACGTCAGGACTACTGCGTCTGGCCCTTCGCCTAGGTGTCCAATCGCCTCGCGGCAGACGGCGTCGATGCCGAGTCGCTCGATGTCGGAAGCTGTGAAAGCGCGGATGCTCAAGTCGCGGATTGCTTCCCTCTCCTCGGTGAGAACATCGCGCAGTCCGATGAACACGAGATGGTCAGCGTCGATGCCTGGGGCGAGATCCGGCAGTTCTCGGAGGCCTCCGACATCCCGCCCAACGAGGTGCGTTACCGGCATGGCGTTCAGCGTGTTGGTGCCTTGCGGGCCAGGCATCTCGAAGTCCGGATGCGCATCGACCCAGAGGATCCCAACGGACGGCTCTGCGATTCCCTGCTTCCGTAGGCTTCGGACGACGGATGCGACGCTCGCCACGGTCACAGAGTGATCCCCGCCGAGAACGACCGGGATGGCACCCTTGTCTCGCGATGCTTCGAGCGCTTCCACCAGCGCTGGCGCGTACCCGAGCATTTCCGCCAATCCTCTTGGGGTGACCTTCGAGTCCCTCCCGCCGGCCGGCTGCACATCTCCTTGGTCGGTGACGTCGATGCCCAAAGATCGGAGATGCTCGACTCTCCGCATCAAGCCGGCGGCGCGGATCGCCTCCGGAGCGCTTCCCGTTCCCTCGTACTCCGAGCCGTGATCGAAGGGAGCTCCGAAGATCTCCCACTTCCTTCGTTGCATGGTGCTGGCCTCCTCACCATTCACTTCCACAAGCGGTTTGCCCGAAGGGTACCCGCTCCCCAATTGCCGGACACATGCCTTACGGGCTGCGCTTTCTCTTGTGCCCCGGGGGCTTGGAGCGAAGCAGCGTAAAGGGATCCAGCTGCAGAGGAGGGTTGACATCCGAACACGGCATCACCCCCCTGCAGACTCACTCAAGTTCCGATGTGCGAAGCATCCGGCGCACGCCAGAAGGCTTCGGGATCACGGACGTAGTGGATCGTGTCGCCTCGCTTGGTGACGCGCGGCGATGTCAGCCACTCGTCGTGGTATCCGTCCGGGATGAGGTGGATGTGGGTTCTGCCCGAAGCGTTCCTCTCATAGTTCGGCTCGCTCCGCGCGGGCGTGTCATATCGGAAGATGTTCTTCGACAGGTACCAGAGGTACAGGCGCTTCAGGAGAGGGCGTCCGAGCAAAGACGCGTAGGCCAGATGGATCGAGTCCGCGACTCGAAGCGGCTCGCGGCGAATGAGGCGAGTGCGGATCTCGTCGACCGAGAGAGGAGAGCCCGCCTCGTCGGTGACGTACGCGCACATGTCCGGATCGAGCATCACCCACTTCGACAGGTCTCGCGAGTAGACGCATGTGACGACGTGGCTTTCGTTCGGAGGCTCCTTGTACGGCCAGAGGTGGATGACTCTCGATGCGTACCCCAGCGACAGGAGCACGTCGTTCAGCACAATGGCGTCCATCCAGCAGTTGAACCGCTTCCCCTGCTCGCGGGCGAGTTCTGCGAGGTGAAGACCGTCGAGGCGTTCCGGCCATGACGGGCTCCGCGCATGTCTCGTCAGCCCATGGACCCATTCCATCAGGCGGGCGAGTCGCTCCATCTCGGCTCCCTGCCCGGCGATGCTCTCGAAATCGTGCTTCTCCCGGAATGCAGCAAGAGTGGGATGTTCGGGCGTTGCATACACGATCGGATCAAGAGCGGCGGAAGGGCCCGCCGGGGGCGTGAATCGGGGATGCCGGCGCAAGCGGGAGCGGAATCGAAGCCCGAAGAAGGTGAGGACCATCACAATCGAGGCGATGAACCCCGCGAGTGCGAGGATGGCGATTGCGAATCCAGGCATTCAGTTCACCCCGTTGACTGGTTGGTTGCAGAGCTTCCCCCGGCCGACGGGCGGAGGCAAGCTCGATCGCTCGGGGGTACAAGCTACAACTCGACGTCGAGTTGCCAGGGCTCCGGTCCTTCGGACACCGGCATGTGACACGAAAGCGTTTCTCCTTTGCCGGCAGTGGAGTACGAGGTGTGGGAGTCAACGCAAATCCCTGGACGAACGCGGGAGCGAAGAGCGGAGTGCGTCGAGGGGATGTTGGGGATTGGGTCGGGCAGGGTTCTGCCCCTGTTCTCTGATGAGTTGACCCTCCGCCCGTGCCCACGCTACGATGGGCATGGGTGGTGAGATGGGGTTTCGAGCTGGAGCACGTAAGCAGCCAAGGGAATACAGAAGGGCTTCGCTTCACACCGGCGGGTTTCCGCGTGCAAGCCTGGAGATGACGATGTCCGACAGCTTGGTGTACAATAGAAACCATGCAAACACCCATCGAAGCATCAGGAAGTCTCTTCGACGGGAACCTTGCCAATACACCGAATCTATGGGGGCGAACACATGTGCGTGATCCTCGGATCAAAGGACACGGTCTTCCGACAGCGATGGATGCAGGACATCGTCTTCCTCACACCAGGAGGAGTGAACCCTGATCCGGATGAGCTTGGGCATCGCCGAGTCATAACGACGCTTGCGGTTGAGTGCGATGAGAAGGCAGACTTGTATCTGACCTATGCCGGCGAGGTAGGAGACTTCGTCGATCTCCATGACACGTTCGTGCCTGAACCCGATGATCCTGCATCGTGGATCAACGCCGTTACGAACTACAGCGTTAGTGGTGGAAAGAGGCTCCGGGATCTGCGGCATGATGCAGACTCGGGCACGATGCGGATCACTTTCTACGACAAGGCTCGCCGATATGCCCCCATTGACGAGATCAGCGAACTGAAGGTCCACGAGCTATCCAAGTGGACCACGTGGCCGGAGAGTGTGAAGAGCGACTCGAAGCTGATCAAGAAGGTCACCGGCGAGGCAGGGCTTGGCATTCCATTCTCTACTGTGATCCTGGAGGGTTTCCCGAAAGGGAAGTCGATTCTCCGCTTCGCAGTGACAATCCGAAACCGTGATGAGAAGGTTGCCACAGATGCAACGGTGTTCGACATCCTGGGTGCCGAAGAACTGACGCAGGAGATCGGTGACTCGCTTGAAGTGCTCCGGTTGGCTCCGGCGACGACGTCGGTTTCCGACAGGGAGATTGCGCGAGCCTATGCGGCTAGTTCACAGGTCTTCGCCCGGTTCACCGCCTACGGCCCCCGCTACTTCGGAACCTACGATGCCATAGTGCAATCGTACCCGTACGCGCAGAGCGAGCAGATTGATGTTGGGACGGAGCGACAAGAGATGCTCCACGAGATCAAGCTGCCATGGGCGAATCCACGGGATCCGAGCAAGCAGATCTTCATGGGGATGTTCCACACTGCTTCCACGAGGAGCTTCCGGCTCAAGATGCGCGTGAGCCCGCCACCGCAGATCTGCGATAGCTGGCAGTACCCGGTTGATCCCTTCTGCAACGATCATCGCGTGAACGAGAACAAACCTCCGCGTGTTCCCAGCTTCGATTAGCCTGGGTACGGCGAGGAAACCAAGACATGCTCAGCAGGAGGCTCCCTTGTGACGTGGCCCGAATTTATCTCCGACGCAGCAATGGCATTCCTCACGTTCGGATTGCTTGCCAGGGAGCTGGTCATGCGATTCGTGAAGGACAAGAAATACGGATCTGATGACGCGAATCGCAGGCGGGATGCGCTGAGGACGATCGCTGACGTGTCGTTCGTGCCCATTCTCACCGCAGCTCTTGTAGCCTACGTCATTGGCCTGATCCTTCAGAAGTTAGCGCCTCCGTCCGCGTAGCCTCCCCCCAGCTACATGGCGCGGATTGGTGTGTGGCTTCAGCAGTTCTCGATTCGAGCTGCGGTATCTTCCCGAGGGCTACGTGTAGAATCCCAGAGCGATCATGGATGTGAAGAGAGGCGAAGAGAGAGACGAGTCACGCGATTCGCTGCTTGCCCCCAAGAGAATGGGAGGGCTGGAGGGTGGACAAGGGCACGCCTTCCAGCGAGCCTACGTACTATCAAGAATCTTGGATTGGGCTGCCGATGAGGCCGTGCTCTCTGTTGTTCAAGAGGGATGGTCAGACATCGAGCTCCTTTGCGCCAACGGATCAAGGCACCTCATCCAGGCGAAGGGGACAGATGTAGGGCTTGCGGAACTTCGAGAGATCCTGACTGACTTCGGCGCGCGAGAACATGACACGGGTGGCAGCGTCTACAGCCAGTACGTCATTGCGTGTGCACATGCCGTAGGGGCTGTTGCCAGGCTGAAGCGAGTTCTTGAGCGTCTCCGATTGGCGACCGGCTACGGCGATGGGGAGAGTGCTGAGCTGAAGGAGCACCTTGCATCTTTGATCGCTAGGCACGATCTAGAGGAGCATCGTGCGATTCTCGAGTCGAAGGTGCGAATTGAGCCCGAGCTTGGGTGGCTCCACTCCACTCGGCACGTGCGGCGCTTGCTTGTTGGAGCCCTTATCGCTGACTGCGAGTTGGAATTCGATGCTGCGGTCGCGGCGTCTCTGGTGCTTCAGGAGGCTGTGGACTCGCATCGTGGTGCTTGCCTCGAGACTGAGAGGATCAGAGAGATCATCGAGCATAGGAGGAGCGAGAGTCTGACAGACGAGTCTTCGTTTGTCGAGATCACGAGGGAGTATGTTGAAAGCTTTCGCGATAGCTCTCTCCCGTCATCCTTTTATCGCGGCGCGATTCCAAGATGGCAAGACATTGCCGCAGAGAGGGACATCAGGCGTGACTTGGGCCCAATCCTTCAGGATGTGGCACGTGACTCATCCGCTCCGCGGCTTCTGATTCCCGTAGTTGCTGGGGGCGGCGAGGGCAAGAGCACTTTCTCGATGCGCTTCGCAGTGGATCTGGCGGAGGCCGGGTACCGAATTCGCTACGCGAAGCCGGAGGCACGGGAACTCTCCATCGCAGGCATCGAACACCTTCTACGTCGAGAGGGTGGAACGGTCTTCATCATCATCGACAACGCGGGCAGAATCGCGAATCTCGCTGGGTTCATTGAGTCCGTTGCGAATCTCGGGGCGGGGGCAGACATCCGGGTCGTGGTCACGTGCAGGCCGTATGAGTGGAGGATCGTATCTCAGATCTGCCGAACTGGGCTCGACCTTCTACTGGATGAAACGGGCAAACCGTTCTCGCTTAGCGTGCTTTCTCGATCGGAAGTCGAGCAGCTTCTCGTCAAGCTTGCCTCTGAGAATGAGATCAATGAAGTTGCCCCTCAGGACCTGGATGGTGTGATTGACATGTGCATGCGCTCATCCGGCGGAAGAATGCTGCCGCTGGTATTGGAGCTAACGCGTGGTGAGCGAGTAGTTGAAGTGATCCGTGATGAGATCCGCGACATTCGAGCCTTGGGAGCAAACCTCCTGCGCGCATATCGCTATGTTTGCCTGGCCACGTCGCTCCACACATCGCTGACTGAGGAGATTCTTGTTGGCCTTGTTGGCCAGGACGACGTGCTGCTTGATGTGCGGCTTGGTCTCGCAGGCTTGGTGGAAGTCCAGGGTGACAGAGTATCTGCACGGCACGACAAGATCGGGGAGATGGCTACTGCCGAGCTATATGCAGGAGCCGAGGCTTCATTGGCCGAGGATGTGTGCCGAATGCTGGATCTCATCATCCATCATGGCGCGGTAGATGTACTTGAGGACATGGTTCGTTGGAGCTTCCCGATTCCGGAGAACCAACTCATTCGGGTAGTTGGCAAGATAGTGGAGGCTGCCCACTCGTTTGGGCGCGAGGATCTGGTCCTGCTTGCACTAGAAGTCTTCAGGGAGGATCGTGACCACGGAGACCTAGCGAACGAATTGCTGGCGGTCCTAACACCATGGATCCTTGATGAGTTCGTCTTTCGATTTGAGGGTCATCGAGTGAAGCTAGACTTCGAGAAGCTGGGCTTGTCCCTAGAGCAGCCGTTCCGCTGGCCGTCGCGTGACTCTCCAGATCGCGGTGACCTTGCCAGCAGAACAGAAGAGGATACATTCCAGAACGCGCTGAAGTGGGCTGAGCTTTACGAGATGTCAGCGACGGGGCTAAGAACGAAGCCCGAGCACGAGCGTTTCCTTGGTGGAGTGGTCGGCTTGATCTACACCGTTCTCGCGGAGGCCTTCGAGAACAGAGCCTCGGAATCGATACAGCGATATGCTGACTTCATTCGAGGCGAACTCGACTGGCATGAGGCAAGACCGTTCTACGAGCAAGCGCTCGAACTCGATGGCGAGAATGTCAGAGCGCACATCGGTCTGTCGGTCTGCCTGTACTTCGACAACGAGTGCGAAGCTGCTGTCGACCACTACAAGCAGGCAGTCAAGCTTGATCGCGAAGCGGTCTACGACGATTGGCGCGGCGAGTCGATTCTGAGGGAGCTTCTGGCTGGCATGGATGAGTTCTCAGAGCTATTGAAGCACATCAAGGGGACTGCCAAGAGATGGCATCGGCAATACAGCGGGATTCTCGCTGAGTTCGAGAAGCTGGAACCCTTCATCAATCTTAAGAAGCCAAGGACCGACTGGGAGCGCAAGGTGAGAGAAGCGCGCTCACGACCACCTAGCACACTCCCAGGCCCAGATGAAGTCGCAGAGCATTGCGATCATCTCACGCAGTTTCTCTCATCGATCAATCGCGAAGCCAGAATCCACTTCTTTCGAAATGGCGAGGGTCCGTTCGCAGGCTATGGCTCACTGCTCAAGGAGGACTGAGCTCCCGAGCCTGGCCTGGGGCGACGACACGGTCGCTGTGACGGTTAGGCATCGCCTTCCGGGACCACACGTGAACGTGGGTTCCACACGAGAAACGGAGACGCCGAAGCGCCCCTGTTCTCTTGGTCGTATGACGTAGCCTACTTGGAGCTCGTGCCTACTCCGCGAGCTTCTTGGAGAGATCGTATCACTGCTGATAGTCGGCTTCGAGTTGCGTGTGCAGGCGATTCCGCTCCATCTCACCATTGAGGATCGAACAGCAACAGCCGAACTGGATTGCTTCTGCCTCGGACTGCGGAGCAGCAAGCAGGGGCACGGTGGGGTGGGAACTTGCGCTGTGAGTTCCCAGTTGAGATCTGGAAGGGGTTCTCGCCGGCTTCGGCTCGGCGCGGGTCTGGGACAAGCAGAAGCCCACATCGGAGCTTCTGCGACGCGCTGATTCCGGAAGAAGCAGCGCGAAGAGGCGTCAGGAGGCGGACAAGGTGCTTCTCTGGCCTCTTGTTGCCCTGGTGCGAGAGGAGTATGCTGGCCGCATGGACTACTCCAAGATCATCACAATCGAGCCTGGGCTGCGAGGCGGGAAGCCGTGCATCCGCGGGATGCGGATCACGGTGACGGACGTCCTTGAGTACCTTGCCTCCGGCATGTCGGGGGAACAGGTTCTGAGTGAGTTCCCGGAGCTGACATCAGATGACATCCATGCCTGCCTCGCATTCGCAGCCGATCGCGAGAAGCGACTGACTGGCTCCGTGGTATGAAGCTGCTTCTCGATCAGAACCTGAGCTTTCGATTGCTCGACACAATCTCTCCCGCGTTTCCCGATTCGAAGCATGCTAGGGACTTCGATCTAGTTCGTGCTCCGGACTCCTCGGTATGGGACTTCGCTAGGGAGAATGGCTTCGCTGTGGTCTCCAAAGATGGGGACTTCGTGAACCTCGCGCTATTGCTCGGGCAACCACCGAAGCTCATCTACTTACGCGTTGGCAACTGCTCCACCGACCGAATCGGTGCACTGCTTCTTGACTCGCAAGACACGATCAAAGACTTCCTGAGTGATCCTGTCGAGTCGGTACTCACGCTTGGGTAGTCAAGTGTTCGGCCTTCTACTCAACTAGCGAAGACAGCGCAGAGGGCCTCTATTCCTCTGTCCATTGGGAATCGAGGCTTGCGCGGCTCCGATCCATCTCTCCATTCGAGTCTGCCTGCTCCCTGCTTCGCATGGAGCAGGGACGAGAATGGGCCACTCAGCGGTCCAATTCTCGTGTGGGTTGACGTGCCGGTTGTGGGATGGTTGGACAGTGTTGAGTTGTCCCCAGAGGAAGCCGCGCGACAAAGAGAAGCCCCGCCTTCTAGGAGGCGGGGCTTCTCGCTCAACGAGAGATGGCGGTCCGACTATCCTTCCGCCATCCTCTTGTATGTGTCATAACGCTCAGCCCGATATTCCGTGTACTCTCGCTGCGGGCTCGAGTACATCAAGAGAACGAGGCCACCGTACGGTGACCTCGTTCTCTTGTTCCAGCAGAATGCCTATCGGCTGCTATCCAGCCTCTGCCATTCTCTTGTAGAGCTCGTACCTTTCGGCGTACTCGCTCTCCAAGGTCGCATGCAGCTTCTTGGCCTCTTCAGGAAAAGTCTGGTGTAGAGAGGCGTACCGCACCTCACCCATGAGGAAGTCCTGGAAGTTGCCGGTGGGTTCCTTCATGTCGAGCTGGAAGGGGTTCTCGCCGGCTTCGGCTCGACGAGGGTCGAAGCGGTAGAGCGGCCAGTAGCCGGCCTCGACGGCGAGCTTCTCCTCTTCCTGGCTCTTGCCCATCCCCTTCTTGAGTCCCTGGTTGATGCAGGGGGCGTAGGCGATGATGACGCTGGGCCCTGGATAGCTCTCGGCTTCGAGGAACGCCTTGAGGGTCTGGTTCTTGTTGGCCCCCATCGCGACCGAGGCGACGTAGACGTAGCCGTAGGTCATCAGCATCCGGCCGAGATCCTTCTTCTTGGTCTTCTTGCCGGAGGCGGCGAACTTGGCGACCGAGCCGGTCGGCGTGGCCTTGGACGACTGACCACCGGTGTTGGAGTAGACCTCGGTGTCGACGACGAGGACGTTGATGTCCTTGTTCATCGCCGCGACGTGGTCGAGACCGCCGTAGCCGATGTCGTACGCCCAACCGTCACCACCGAGGACCCAGATCGACTTCTTGGTCAGAAGATCCCTAGCGCTCAGTATCTCACGATGCTTCGCTTGGGATCGCGCGTCCCCTTCGGCGACGCGTGAGAGAAGCTCGGCGAGACGATCGCCGGCTTCTCTTGATCCTTCCGCGCTATCTCGGTTCTCTAGCCAGTCGAGCATTGCCTGCTTCAGGTCGCCATCTGCTTCCGCAGCGGCCTCTTCGACAAGGCGAGCGAGGCGGTCTCGTCGCGCCTGGAGGGCGAGCGTCATCCCGAAGCCGTACTCGGCGTTGTCCTCGAACAGCGAGTTCGCCCAGGTCGGGCCGTGGCCGTCGGGGTTGGTCGTGTACGGAACGGCCGGGGCGCTTCCGCCGTAGATCGACGAACAGCCGGTGGCGTTGGCGATCATCATCCGCGCGCCGAAAAGCTGGGTTGCCAGCTTGACGTACGGCGTCTCACCGCAGCCGGCGCAGGCGCCGTTGTACTCGAAGAGCGGCTGGCGGAACTGCGAGCCCTTGACCGTCTTCCAGTCCATGATCGAGTCGCGGATCGGCAGCGTCAGCGCGTAGTCGTAGCGCGGCTGCTCGCCGAGCTGCGTCTCGATCGGCTTCATGACGAGGGCCTTCTCGCCCTGCTTGCCGGGGCAGATGTCGGCGCAGTTGCCGCAGCCCTGGCAGTCGAGCGGATCGACCTGGATCCGGAAGCCGAGCTCCTCCATCCCCTTGCCCATCGCAGGGATCGTGTCGTAGCCGGCGGGTGCGGCCTCCTCTTCGGCCTCGGTCGAGAGGAACGGCCTGATGGTGGCGTGAGGGCAGACGAACGCGCACTGGTTGCACTGGATGCAGTTCTCGGGCACCCACTCGGGCACGTTGAGGGCGACACCGCGCTTCTCGTACTGCGTCGTCGCCACCGGGAAGGTTCCGTCCGGGCCCGTCCACTCGTACGAGCCGTCGAGCTCAGCGGAGAAGGCGCTGACCGGGAGCTTGTCGCCGTCCTGCAGGCTCATCGGCCGCATGACGTCGAGGACCCACTTCGGCATCTCCGGCTTGCCGGGCTCGCCTGAGGCGTTCGCCCAGTCGGCCGGGACCTCGATCTCGCAAAGGTTCTTCGGATCGAGCGCCGCGTCGACGCCGTCGTTGTTCATCTGGACGACCTTCTCGCCCTTGCGGCCGTAGGCCTTCTCGATTGCCTTCTTGAGGTGCGCGACGGCCTCGTCGATCGGGAGGACGCCGGAGAGCTTGAAGAAGGCGGTCTGCATGATCATGTTGATGCGATTGCCGAGGCCGACTTCGCCCGCGATCCGGACGGCGTCGATGGTGTAGAACTTGAGCTTCTTCTCGGCAATCGTCCGCTTGAGGGAGGCTGGCAGGTGCTCGTTCAGCCCGTCCATGTCCCAGGCGCAGTTGAGCACGAACGTGCCGCCGTCCTTGATCCCGGCGAGCAGGTCGTAGGTCGCAACGTAGGCCGGGTTGTGGCAGGCAACGTAGTCGGCGGTCTTGACGAGGTACGACGACTGGATCGGCTTGGGGCCGAAGCGCAGGTGGCTGACGGTGATCCCGCCCGACTTCTTCGAGTCGTAGGCGAAGTAGCCCTGCGCGTACATGTCGGTGTTGTCGCCGATGATCTTGATCGCGTTCTTGTTGGCGCCGACGGTGCCGTCCGAGCCGAGCCCCCAGAACATGCACTGGATCGTTCCCTCGGGGGTGGCGTCGATCTCGCCCGGCATCGGCAGGGACGTGTCGGTGACATCGTCGATGATGCCGACGGTGAAGTGGTTCTTCGGCTTGTCTTGGCCGAGGTTCTCGAAGACCGACTTCGCCATCGCGGGCGTGAAGTCCTTCGAGCCGAGGCCGTAGCGGCCGCCGACGACGATCGGACGGTCTGGGCATCCTGCCCCTACGGTGGCAACGTCGAGGTAGAGCGGCTCGCCCTGCGAGCCCGGCTCCTTCGTTCGATCGAGGACGCCGATCTTCTTGACCGAGTCGGGCATCGCCTCGAGGAAGTGCTTCGTCGACCAAGGGCGGAAGAGGCGGACCTTGATCAGACCGACCTTCTCGCCGTGGTTGTTGAGGTAGTTGACCGTCTCCTCGATGACGTCGCAGCTGGAGCCCATCGAAACGACGACGCGGTCGGCATCGGGAGCGCCGACGTAGTCGAACGGCTTGTAGGAGCGGCCGGTGATCGATTCGACCTGCTTCATCGACTCGACCACGATGTCGGGCGTGGCGGCGTAGTACTTGTTGCCGGCCTCCCGGTTCTGGAAGTAGATGTCCGGGTTCTGGGCCGTGCCGCGCAGGTGCGGATGCTCCGGGTTCATCGCGCGCTTCCGGAAGTTCTCGACGGCGTCCCACGGCGTGATCTTCGCCATCTCCTCGTACGGCACGACGTCGACTTTGGAGATCTCGTGCGACGTCCGGAATCCGTCGAAGAAGTGGAGGAACGGAACCTTCGCCTTCAGCGCGGCAATGTGAGCGACGATGCCGAGGTCGATCGCTTCTTGCACCGAAGCAGACGCGAGCAGGGCGAAGCCCGTCTGGCGCGTCGCCATGACGTCGGAGTGATCGCCGAAGATCGAGAGGGCATGGCTCGCAAGGGCGCGCGCCGAGACATGGAAGACGCCGGGCATCAGTTCGCCGGCGATCTTGTACATGTTCGGGATCATCAGAAGCAGGCCCTGCGACGCGGTGAACGTCGTCGTCAGCGCGCCGCCGACGAGGGAGCCGTGGACGGCTCCGGCCGCTCCCGCCTCGGACTGCATCTCGGTCACCTGGAGCGCCTGCCCGAACAGGTTCTTCCGCCCGTGGGCGGCCCACGTATCGGCAATCTCGCCCATCGGCGAGCTTGGGGTGATCGGATAGATCGCCGCGACGTCGCTGAACGCGTACGCGACGTGGGCCGCGGCCGTGTTCCCATCGATCGACATCATCCGTTCTGTCTTGTCAGCCATGCTGAACCCTCCTCGGCAAAGCGAAACATGAAGTGCGAATTCCGTTTTCGTCCGGCGGGATTGTATCGATCGCCCCGAGACCCCACAATGCGCAAACTCCTGACTGGACAAAGAAGGAGAGGCTAGTATACTCTAGGCAGAATGCAGAGCGTCGGCGGGACCTCCCTATTCCGAAATCGCAACTTCCTCCTCGTTTGGGGCGGACAGACGATCTCGGTCTTCGGCAGCCAGATGGGGTACATCGCCCTCTTCTGGTGGGTCTACGATACGACCGGTTCCGCGGCCGCACTCGCGTCCGTCGCGATCGCGACTGCGATCACACGGTTTCTCGCCGGCCCGATCGCCGGAACGTTCATCGACCGGGTCGATCGCCGGAAAGTGATGCTCTGCGCCAACGTCGTCAACGGGCTCGCGATGTCGGCGGCTGGGATCGGCGTCTTCAGCGGGTACATGCAGGTCTGGCACGTCTACATCCTCGGCGTGATCAGCGCGGGGGCGACGCTCGTTCACCGATCGGCGCTACTGGCGAGCATCCCAACGCTCGTCTCGAAGGAGCAGCTGACGCGGGCGAACTCGCTCAACCAGATCGGACACGGGATCAGCGGGCTGCTCGGACCGACCGTCGGCGGCTTCCTCGTTGCCGCGCTCGGGAGTGGGCCGACGATGTGGATCGACGCGTCGACCTTCTTCATCGCTGCGGGGTCGTTGCTGATCGTCGCGTTCGCGTCGCCGAAGGCTAGCGAAGGGGAGGGATTCCGCTCGACGGCGAAGACGGCGGTCTCCGGATTCCGCTTCCTCGGCCGCGAACGGCGGTTGCTGGTGATGGTCGGCCTGTTCGGGATCTGTAACTTCATGCTGGCGCCGACGAGCGTCCTGATCCCGGTGATGGCCCGAGACGTGCTGATGGCCGGGTCGCAGGGGCTCGGCTTCCTGACGTCGGCTCTCGCCGGCGGGATGCTCGCCGGCGGCGCATTCACCTGGCTGCTGAAGCGCGTCCAGCGGCACGGGATCGGCATCATCCTCGGCCTCGTCGTGCTCGGCGTATCCCTCGCATGGTTCGGAGTCTCGGGAAGTCTGATCGTGGCGGTCGTCGCGCTTGGCGTCGTTGGGTTCGCAGTTGGCGTCCTGAACGTGTTCGAATCGGTGATCCTCCAGCTACACGTGCCGGATGAGATGCGCGGACGGACGTTCGCCGCTGTCCACGCGCTGACGCAGAGCCTCCGCCCGCTCTCATTGGCGGCGATCGGCGGCTTGTTGATTGTCCTGTCGGCGCCGATCGTCCTCGCCGGGTGCGGACTGGCGGTCGGGGTCGCCGGCCTCTTGGCGCTTGGCTCCCGCGGCGTCCGGAAGCTCTAATCACTTGCGAAGCCGCAGATTGCAAAACGTAGCAAGCACATGTTCGCGCGAAGTGACAACATAGGATTATCTCTTCCTTGGCATGCAGGTATACTCTCTTCGCATACCAGCAAGGAAGGAGGGAGAACCGTGAGCAAGCCGATCAACGTAGGAGGAACGTATTCGACGCCGATTGACGTTGGTGGCAACTACTCAACACCGATCGATGTCGCCGGCGACTACTCCACGCCGATCGACGTGGGAGGCAAGTAGGCGACACTTCATGCTGGCACCAGCCTTTGGTCGGGCCTGGGCCAGCATGGAGTCGTAGGCATGCACCGGATAGCGCTGAAGGAAGCTAGCGATTTCCTTCAGCGCTCTGCTTCGCCCGCAGTGTAGCGGTTATCACAGACAGGGAATGCGGTTCCCGATAGACTCCCTGATGGATACCAGGCTCGTGATTCCGGTCAGGTACTAGCTGGTGTCTGGGATTCGCGGGACTTAGGAAGAATCACATCGGCATGATAACTGCCCGATAGGGTAAGGAGGTCCTCTGATGAAGAAGTTGCTGACAGTTCTGGTGATCGCACTCATGCTGACGGGGATTGCTCTCTCCGTGAGTGCCGATCCGATCGAAGTTGGAGGAGAGTGCTGCTCGTTCGCGTCCTTCGCACGGGTCCTGCCTGTGAAGGGACCCGTCGGGTTCACCCTATGCTGTTCTCCCATAGAAGTAGGGGGCGAATAGAGGCAGAGACCTGACACAAGCGATGTAGCAGGAAGACAGACCATGGGGTGCGGCGACTCGTAGCGAATGCTATCGACCGCACCCCATCTCTTCGGTACTGGAACGGGTCAGTCGGTTGTGACGCATGGTCGGAATGAGGGGCCGCTTGTGGGAGCATGATGCTGCGCGACAGCTGGTGCAACGTATACTCACAGCATCGAGCAGCCGCCGTGCTTTGGCGAAGGTATCTGCGACGTTGCTGTTACCCGCAGGGAGTGTATTTCGGTGACTGAGATTGGCCCGACAGGCGCTGAGAGTAGTGTGATCGAGGGACTGACGATCCAACGTCGAGGAGATGCAGTAGATCGCGTCGAGAAGCGGTCTACGACGCTAGAGCTTCTAGCTCGAAGTGGCTCGTTGGAGGTCTCGCGACAACGGATCGAAGCGGGTCGCCACTTCTACTTGTATGCGTCTGACGAGTGGACTGGCTTCGAGTTCATCTACGTTCTCGAAGGAGTTCTCGTCATTGAGGATGAGGAGGGAACGAACGGCAGCGCAGAACGAGTCTTTCTGCGCTCCGGCGACTTCCTCTATCACAACGGCCTTCCCAAGAAAGTGTACTTCCGAGCAGAGGCGGAGGTTGAGGTTCTGCTTGTCTCTTCGGCTCCCAGCTTTGATATGGCAAGCGATCGTGTAGAGGAAATGGCAACCATCGCACGATCCGTTGAGGAGAAGGACGAGGCAACTCAGGGGCATTGCTTACGAATGGGGCGTCTGTCAATCCGGATTGCTGAGAAACTGGGCCTCCAGGGGCAACCGCTCATCGATATCTCTTACGCGGCTTACCTTCACGACATCGGGAAGGTCCGAGTGCCCGGCGAAATCCTAGGGAAGGAAGGGCATCTCGATGACGACGAATGGGAGGAGATGAAGAAGCATCCGGATCATGGCGCTGACATGTTGAGGGAGAAGGAATTCCTCAGAGCAGCAGCCGTGATTGTGCGGGCACACCACGAGCGATACGACGGGTCGGGCTATCCGCGCGGCCTCAAGGAGGACGAGATTCCGATCGGGGCTCGGATTATCGCAGTGGTCGATACCTACGATGCGATCACATCGGTCCGACCGTACCAGAAGGCCCAGGCGAAGGAAGAGGCGATCGAGGAGCTGAAGAAGGAAGCAGGCACCCAGTTCGATCCGAAGGTCGTTGAGACCTTCATTGAGATCATCGGTGGGGATGATGCAGCGTAGGATTCTTTCCTCTCGTTGGCGTCACGTCCTCGTCCTGATTCCGCTTGGGCTGGCGATCGGCCTTGCTATCGGGCTGATCTTTCGCGACATCCTCTACGGCGTCGCCGTTGGTGGGGGCATGGGGGCTGCGTTCGGGCTCCTTCTCGCGCTCCGGAATCCACGCTAGGCAAGCAAAACCGCCCCAGCGATTGCCGGGGCGGCGTTCACATCCAAGTCCTTCTTGCTACGAGAGCTCCAACCTGCGATCGATCACGCCCTCCAGGTTCGGGAGTCCGATCTCCTGCAGCTCGTAGCGGACGCGCGTCACCGGAACCTTGAACGTGAGGAGTCGGCCGAGGTCGATTGGCGTTCCGATGACGACGGCGTCGCACTCGGTTCGATCGACGGTCTCCTGGAGGTCGCGGATCTGGTCTGCGCCGTAGCCCATCGCCGGAAGGAGCGTTCCGATCCGCGGGTACTTCCGATAGGTCTCGGCGATCGAATCGACGGTGTACGGCCGCGGGTCGACGAGTTCCTCGGCGCCGAACCGCTGCGCTGCGATGACGCCCGCACCATACTCCATCTCCCCGTGGGTCAGCGTCGGGCCGTCCTCGATGACCAGGACCCGCTTCCCGCGGATGATCGACGGATCGTCGACCTGGATCGGCGACGCCGCCTCGATGATCGTCGCATGCGGGTTGTGATCGACGACGTTGTCGCGAACGAAGAGGATGTCGTCGAGCGAGGCGGTGTCGACCTTGTTGATCACGACCACGTCGGCGATCCGGAGGTCGATCCCGCTCGGGTAGTAGAGGAGTTCGTGCCCGGCACGGTGCGGATCGACCACGACGATCGACAGGTCGGCCTTGTAGAAGGAGAAGTCGTTGTTTCCGCCGTCCCAGATGACGACGTCGGCCTCGGTTTCCGCCTGGCGGAGGATCTTCTCGTAATCGACGCCGGCATAGACGATCGTCCCGTTGGCGATGTGCGGCTCGTACTCCTCGCGTTCCTCGATCGTGCACTCGTGCGTGTCGAGATCGTCGAACGTCTCGAAGCGTTGGACCTCCTGCTTGACGAGATCGCCGTAGGGCATCGGGTGGCGGATGACGGCGACCTTCTTGCCTTTCTTCTTCAGGATCTCGCTGACGCGCCGCGTCGTCTGGCTTTTCCCCGAGCCGGTCCGGACGGCGGTGATCGAGATGAGCGGCTTGGTCGACTCGACCATGGTCGACGCTGGTCCGAGGAGCATGAAGTCGGCCCCGGCCGCGTTGACGATGGCGGATCGCTCCATCACGTACTGGTTCGACACGTCGCTGTAACTGAAGACGACGATGTCGATCTCCTTCTCCGCGATCAGTTCGGTCAGCTCGTCTTCGGCGTGGATCGGGATCCCCGCCGGGTACAGCTCGCCTGAGAGCTCGGGGGGATACGTCCGGCCTTCGATGTCCGGAATCTGGGTCGCGGTGAATGCGACGACCTCGTAGTCCTCGTTCCCGCGGAAGTAGGTGTTGAAGTTATGGAAGTCGCGCCCCGCAGCTCCCATGATGATGACGCGCTTTCGCATGGTTCGTTCCCCCTTGTCGGCTGAGTGGCCGGATTATACGAGCCGCCCGAAACGCCGTCCACGACCCCGGTTGTCGGCATGGAGGGCCGCCCGTATGATCGATGCATGTCGATCGCGAACCTGATCACGATCTCTCGCGGGCTGGCGATCATCCCGCTCATCATCCTGCTCGCCAACGGCCACCGTTGGGCCGCGTGGTGGCTGTTCGGGTTCGCGAGTCTCACCGACCTGATCGACGGCTACGTCGCTCGGGCAAGAGATGAGGTCACGCGTCTCGGCCAGGCGCTCGATCCGCTGGTCGACAAAGCACTCTACGTTTCGCTCCTGTGCACGCTCTACGCGATCGGAGATGTCCCGCTCTGGGCGCTGATCGCGTTCTTCGTCCCCCAGGCAACGCTGGCGCTCGGCGCGCTCGTGCTCCGCTTGGGACGGAATGCAGTTCAGCAGGCGCGGATACCGGGGAAGGCGGCGGCGGCGCTGGCGTTCATCTCGATTGCGTTCCTGCTCGTCGAGTGGCCGGGTGGGCGGGAAATCCTCTACGCAGCGATCGCCCTGACCTACATCGCGACGACCGATTATGTGATCTCGGGTCTGAAGCTGATGAGGGACAGGTAGGAGTCGCAATCGTCGTCCCAGGGCGATCCCTGCGCCATGTGGCGCAGGACGACTACGTCATCTCTGGACTGAAGCTGATGAGGGGCAGGTAGGATCAGCATCTCGGTGCCAGAGCGCGATCCGGCTGCTCCTTAGGAGCAGCGATCGCCCTTTGACGACGTATGCGCATTCGTTCAGTTCTCTAGGACTGCGTCAAGAGCCCCGCTACGGATCTGGCTCATCGGCCCGCTGTGTGTGAGTGCGCGTCTTCGGGGTGTCGGCCTGAGGCTGATTCAGCCCAGGGCAACTCGACGTAGGGGTATTCGGGGAACTCCGGTGGGATTGGCGCCTCGAGCCGGAGCGGCTCTCCCGACTGAGGGTGGCGGACGGTCAGCCGCCACGCATGCAGGAACATTCGCGAACGCCCAAGGGCGTTCGCGGATCGCCCTCGAGAGGCGAATGCAGCTTCACCTTTTCCTTCCGAGTTCCAGTCGAGAGGAGATCCGGCGGGGCATTCTTTCGAAGCACTCCCATAGATTTCGTCGCCGACCACGGGGTGCTCGATGTACTGAAGGTGGACGCGGAGTTGGTGTGTCCGTCCGGTCCGTGGGCTGGCGAGAAGGAGCGTTGCATCGTCGAGTCGTCGGAGGACGCGGATGTCGGTCTGCGCTGCCCTCCCCTTGGCGTGGATGGCCATCCTGCGCGGGTTGGCCGGATCGCGGCCGACCGGCGCATCGATCGTCGCTTCGTCCTCCTCGATGACGCCACCGGCGACGGCGATGTAGGCCTTCGCCACCGAGCGATCGGCGAACTGCCGCTGGAGATTCGCCAGCGCATCCGAGGTCTTCGCGACGACGATCACGCCGCTCGTCTCCTTGTCGAGTCGGTGGACGATCCCCGGACGAGCCGGATCATCGCTTTCGGGGAGTGCTCGAGTGGCGAGGAGGCCTTCGACGAGGGTCGTTTCTTCGGTCCCGGCGCCGGGATGGACGACCAAGCCGACCGGCTTGTCGACCGCAACGAGTTGATCGTCCTCGTAGAGGATGTCGAGCGGGATCGGCTGTGGGTTGAGGACGGCGCGGTCGGCACGCTCCCAGACGATCTCGTCGCCCTCGCGGAGACGATGCGATGGCCGCACCGTCACGGCTCCCAGCACGGAAACGCTGCCGGAGCGGATCTCTCGCTGGATCTCGCTTCGCGAGCAATCGGGATGCGCATCGGCCAGGAACTGATCGAGGCGCATCCCTGCGTGTTCGGTTTCGACGCTCAATGCAATCCGCTTCATGCTTGACGAATCTCGTTTGTCGGGGTCTCGGAGCCGTCGTATAATATGTGGATCGCGATGGAATTGGAAGAGTGCTCTGTCGCCAATCTCGGCGACATTGTTTTTGGAGGGAGCGAAGCGAGGCCGGGGAGGCCTCCACGACAGGCGGGCAGAGATGAACATTGAGTTTATTGAAGCGCTGGAGGAGATGGCGAAGGAGAAGGGGATCCCGCGAGAGGATCTCTACGATGCCATCCGGAAGGGTCTGGCCGTCGCCTATCAAGAAGAACACAACACCGAGGAAGAGGTCGACGTCGAGATCGATCAGCATTCGGGCGACATCTTCATCAAGGGCGAGCGGATCGAGCTGTCGAAGTTTGGCCGAATCGCGACGAAGAAGGCGGAAGAGACGATCCGCCAAGAGATCGTTCAGCGCCGCAGAGAGATCATTCACGACCTGTACGTCGGACGCGTCGGCGAGATCATCAGTGGATCGATCCACCGGTTCGAGGGGAAGGATGTCTGGGTGAACCTCGGCGAGGCGGAGGCGATCCTCCCCGACGCCGAGCGGATTCCCGGCGAGCGCTACCACGCTGGACAGCGTCTCCGCTCCTATTTGGTCAGCGTCGAGGAGACGCAGGGCGATCCGAGGATCCTCCTTTCGCGCGCGGCGCCGGAGTTCGTCGAGCAGCTTCTCCGGCTGGAGGTCCCCGAGATCGAAGAGGGGACCCTCGTCATCCGAAAGATCGCCCGCGAGCCGGGCCGCCGGACGAAGATCGCGGTCGAATCGCTCGATCGGAACGTCGATCCGGTCGGCACCTGCGTCGGCGCGGGCGGGGCTCGCGTTCGCGTCGTCACGCGCGAGCTCTCCGGCGAGAAGATCGATTTGATCCGCTGGAGCGAGGACCTGGTCCAGTTGATGAAGAACGGCCTCGAACCGGCGTCGGTCATCTCGGCCGAATTGGATGAGGAGACCAAGTCGGCGAAGGTCCTTGTCCCGGACGACGAGCTGTCCCTCGCGATCGGGCGAGGAGGTCAGAACGTCCGGCTGACGGCGAAGCTGATCGGGTACGACGTCTCGGTGACGAGCCCGTCTGAATCCGAGGAAGAGGCGTAACTCGGTTCTGACCGAACACATGAAACCACTCAAGGAGCGGCTTCTCGGCGGCGTCTTCCGCATCGGCCGCTACTACGCGTGGTGGGTTCTTCTCGCGATGCTCGTGTTGACGGGCTTTGGGATCTACTTCGCGAAGGATGTCCCGCTCCGAAGCGCTATCTTCGATCTTCTCCCGAGGAACGACCCGCTGATCGAGGAGTACCAGGAGAACGAGCAGTACTTCGCGCAGAGTAACTTCGTTGGTCTCCTTCTGACGCTCATCGATGAGATCCCCGAGGACGAGCGCGAGGCGAAGCTCCTCGCGGCAGCAGCGGCAATCGCCGTGGAACTCGAAAAGGATCCGGAATTCGTCGAGGTCAAGTATCTCCAGAATCTCTCGCCCGAGATCCCCGACCAGTACGTCCATCTGTTCGAACTGACGCAGGAGGAGCTCGGACGGATTGAGGAGAGCATCCGGCTGGCAGGGGAAATGGTCGCCGGCGGAACCGACATCTCGATCCTCCCCGACACGACGCTCGGAGCCGTCTACGCTGAGATCAGTCGCGGATTCACCGAGGCGCTCTATGGAGGGAGCTTCGCCGAGGCGGGCGGGCTCTCGGGGGAGGAGATCGATACGCAGCTGGCGGAGTTCTCCGCTCTGAACACGGGGATCCTGCGGACGATCGATGCACTCCCCACGCTCCCGGATGTCACTGAAGCGGTGGAGTCGCTGACGAGCCTCTTCGCCCCGACAGCCGACTCCGAGCCGAGGGCGCCGACGGCCCTCTTCTCCGACGATCGGCTGCGCCTGCTGATGACGGCGCAGCCGCGCTACCCATCGCAGCGCGGCGTCGAGTACTCGACGTTGGTGATCCGGAAGGTCGACGAGGCGCTTGAGCGTGCCGACCCTGCATCGCTCGGCGTTCGGGTTGGCATCACCGGAGCCTATCCGTTCAACACCGAGACGAATGACGTTGTGAACGCCGACATGCTGCGGACGACGATCATCTCGTCGATCGGCGTCTTCGTCATCTTCCTGATCGCGTTCGGGTCGTTCTTCTACAGCGTCGTGGCCGTCGTTCCGCTGTTGATCAGCGTCGTTCTGACGATGTGCTGGGCGAAGCTCGCGGTTGGCGGGTTCAACCTCGTGACGACCTTCCTCCCGGCGTTGGTGCTCGGCCTCGGGATCGACTACGCGATCCACATCATCTCGCGCTATTCCGAGGAGAGAGGGAACGGGAAGTCGCTCAACCGAGCCCTCTATGCTGCGGTTCTGCACAAGGGCGAAGCGTCGTTCTACGCGGCGCTGACGACGTCGCTCGTATTCCTCGGCTTGTTGACGGCGAATTCGCGCGCCCTGTTCGAGATGGGAGCGATCACGAGCGTCGGCGTGCTGCTTGCCTTCCTGTCGACGCTCTTCTTGCTCCCCGCGCTGATCACGCTGTCGCACTTCCTGGTCCGGGGCCGGCGGCGGGAGAACATCTCGACGTACTCAACCCGGCTGACCGGCCTGTTCCGTCAGGTGACTGCGCGGGGGCGGGCGATCTTCGTGATCGTGCTCGTGCTGACGTTCTTCGTGGCCTTTCAGGCGGCGCGGACGTCGTTCGTCTTCTCGAGCTACGATCTGGTGCCGACGGTCGAGTCGCAGACCGTGATGGACGAGATTCTCGAGAGCTTCTCGCTGATCCCGACCGGGATCGGGAGCTACTACACGTTCTTCGCATCCACGGAGGAGGAACTGCGGACGATTGTCGACAGTCTGCCGATGCACCCGATGGTCGAGGGGGTCGACTCGGCAGCGACGCTACTGCCTGTCGACCTGACGGCGCAGCAACAGGTCCTCAACAGCCTCGATCTCGATGCCTACGTGAGACAGCTCGGCGCACTGAACGAGAGCTTCGAGCAGCGGTCGGCCGCGCTTGCCGAGATCCGGACACTCCTCGCGCAGTTCGGGCTGCTGCAGTACGCCGCATCACTGAACGGCCAGGTCGATGTCGCGTTGGCAAGCAGCGAAGCGCTGTCTCAATTGCGTGCGATCCAGGGAGAACTTGCGGCTCTGAACGTTGACCGGACGTCGCTGGAGGTCCGCGAGCTGCAGGCGGCACTGACCGACCTCGACGCGAATCTGGAGGAGCTCCGTGACCTCCCGCCTGTGGAGATGCTCCTTCGGAACATCCTCCTCGCCTATCCGGAGGGAATTCGGACGCGATACCTGACGCCCGAGGGTGATTTCGTCGTCCAGGTCCGCGTTCGACAGGACATCTTCGAGGCCGACAACATGGACGAGTTCAACCGATTCGCCGACTCGTTTGCCGACGACTACTTCGGCATGCCGATGGTCGTGCAGCAGCTGGAAGGCTACATGAAGCGAGACTTCTTCCTATCGACGTTGATCGCTGTCGTCATCATCATCCTGTTGTTGCGGGTCAGTCTGCGGGGGTGGATCCGCGCACTGCTGGCCGGGGCGCCGCTCGTGCTCGGCTACATCTGGATGCTCGGTGGGATGCGTCTTCTGTCGATGGACTTCAACTTCCTGTCGATCACGATCTCGCCACTTCTGATCGGGATTGGGGTCGACAACGGAATCCACATTCTCCACCGAACGGTGGAGGAGCACCGCGTGAAGGCGGAGGGGGCGATCGAACGAGGAGCCGGGACAACGGCCGTCGCGGTGATCGTCACGACGCTGACGACGATGCTCGTCTTCGGGAGCCTGATGATGGCGCGGACGCCCGGCCTGAGAATCCTCGGTGCGTCGGCGCTGCTCGGCATCGGCTTCGCCCTCCTGTTCAGCCTTCTCTTTCTGCCGGCTGCTCTGCGGGTTGAGGGAGGCAAGCGGGTATAATGCGCGGTGGATGGGTGTTGAAGGAGTGTGAAGAGCAGTGATTCTATACATCGGCTGGGGAATGAGTCTCCTCGCCGCGGTCGCGGTCGGACTTCTGATCGGGAGCGTCCCGCGCAGGCGGAAGGAGGAAGAGATCCTCGAAGCCGCCCGCGAAGAGGCAGACCAGGTCAAGAAAGAGAAGCTCCTCGAAGCGCGTCAAGAGGTTCAAGAGCTCCGTGAGGAGGTCGAGGAGCGGACGAAGCGGCGCGAGGATGAGATCTCTCGCGCCGAAGAGCGGATCCTGAAGCGCGAGGATCGGCTGAGCAAGAAGTCGACATACCTGGAGAAGATCGAGGATTCGCTCCGGGGGGACGAAGAGGAACTGGTCAAGCTGAAGGAGGAGGGGGCGAAGCTCCTCGAGGACGGCAAGGCTCAGATGGAGCGGATGGCCGGCTGGACGAGGAAAGAGGCTCAAGAGCACCTTCTCAAGGTTGTCGAAACGGAATCGCAGCGATTCTTCTCGCGGAAGATCGAGGAGATCGAACGTCGGGCGAAGGAGGACGCCGAGCAGCGTGCCGCTCACGTCATCGCCACGGCGGTTCAGCGGTATGCGGCCGAATACGTCGAGGAGAACACGGTCAGCTCCGTTCCACTCCCGTCGGAGGAATTCAAGGGGCGGATCATCGGCCGCGAGGGTCGGAACATCAAGACGTTCGAGGCGCTGACCGGCGTCGAGTTGCTCGTCGACGACACGCCGGAGATGGTCGTTCTATCCTGCTTCCATCCGATGCGCCGCGAGGTGGCTCGGATGGCGCTCTCACGCCTGATCGAGGACGGACGGATTCATCCGGCGCAGATCGAGGAGAAGGTCCAGCGGGCACAGTCACGTCTGGCCGAGCGGGTTAAGGAGGAGGGGCGAAAGGCGGCGTTCGATCTCGGGATCGAGCTTCACCCGGAGCTCGCTTCGCTCCTCGGGCGCCTCCGGTACCGGACGAGCTACGGGCAGAATCAGCTTGCTCACTCGATGGAGGTGAGCGGAATCGCGAAGGTCCTCGCTGACGAGGTCGGGGCGGACGCGAATTCCGCAGTGCGGGCCGGCCTGCTTCACGACATCGGCAAGGCGGTCGATCATGAGGTCGACGGGCCGCATGCACTGATCAGCGCCGACCTCGCCCGACGCTATGGCGAGGGCAGGATCGTCGTGCAGGCGATCGCGGCGCACCATGAGGATGTCGAGCCGACGGGCGTCCTCGATGTCTTGATCCAGGCTGCTGACACGCTCTCGGCGGCAAGGCCCGGAGCGCGGCAGGAGACCTACGAGCGATACGTTCAGCGTCTGCACGATCTGGAGGATCTCTGTCGATCGTTCCCCTCGGTTCACGAGGCGTACGCTCTTCAAGCGGGGAGAGAGGTTCGCGTTATGGTCCATCCGGATCGGGCGAGCGACGACGTCGCGGCCAAGCTGGCGTATGACATCGCCCGGGCGATCGAGGAAGAGCTGAACTACCCCGGCGAGATCAAGGTCAATGTGATCCGGCAGACTCAGTTCACGGAGAGCGCCAAGTAGGTACGCGACGATGCAAATCCTGAAGGTCTCATCCGAATCGGATCCGGGAGCGACGGCCGGGGCCATCGCCAACGGGATCCGTGAGCGTGGGATGGCGGAGATTCAGGTGATCGGCCCTCGCGCGGTCAACCAAGCGGTCAAGGCGATCGCGATTGCGCGAGGATATCTCGCCGCAAGCGCGGTGGACTTGTACTGTGTGCCGAGCTTCACGAACATCCGTGTGCCGGAGAGCGATCAGGAGAAGACAGCGATTCGCTTCGTGGTGCGAACGCGCCACGGGGTGCTCGGCGCCGGAGAGGCGACGCCGGAAGCGAACCCTCCGGACTTCTGATCCGAGGAACCAGACGGCTTGTTCGTCCCTGAGCGGGACGATACCATTCGCCGGAAACCTAATACCCAAGGGAGTGACTGATTGCGATGCCCGGATTCCTGAAGCGTCATCAGAAGAAGATCATCTGGATTGTCGTCCTATCGTTCTTCATCGGAGGCGTGGGACTTGTCTCGCTCAACCAAGCGGGGATCTTCCAGCGCGCTCCCAGTGCCGACAGCGGCCCGACGTACGCAGTTTCGGTGAACGGCGACAAAGTCCCAACGGAGCAGGCTGCGCAGGCGTTCACGAATCTGGTCAACCAGTACTATGCCTACTACCAGCAGACCGGGCAGAATGCGGACGAGATCTTCTCAGGCGCGAACGGCGCGCTCACACTTCTCCAGTTCCAGGCGGACACCTTCCAGAGCCTGATCCGGCAGGTCCTCTACGAGCAGGCTGCGGACGAGCGGAACATCCGGATCGCTCGACGTGAGATCGACGCGGCCTACGCTCAGCAGTACAACTCGATTCTCGAGAACAACGCGATCGACGAGGAGACCCTCGCGAACTACCTCGTCAGTCAAGGGCGAACGCTCGCTGAGTTCCAGCAGTCCCTGCGGAACGACATCGAGGCTCAGCTGAGAAATGCGGCGCTGCGCGAGGTGATCGTCGGTGTGGTCGCGCCGACGGACGACGAGCTCTTCGCCTACCTCGAGGCGAACATTGCCGACTACGACGCCGAAGAGCAGGTCCGAGCATCGCACATCCTAGTGGCCGACGAAGAGACGGCGAGGGACGTCCATGCGCAGCTGGTCGTCGGCGCCGATTTCGCCGAGCTGGCGAGCGAGTACTCCGAGGATCAAGCCAATCGAGCGACCGGCGGAGATCTGGAGTGGTTCGGGCGGGGTCGGATGGTCGCAGAGTTCGAGGAGGCTGCGTTCGCTCTTGAGGTCGGACAGGTTTCCGATCCGGTGAAGACGCAGTTCGGGTATCACATCATCAAGGTGACCGATCGGCGCGATGCGCACACGCCGACGCTCGACGAGGTAAAGAATGAAGTTCGCTCTGACTACATCGCCGAGCAGGAAGCCGATCGGTTCTCGACCTGGTACGACGGCCTCTACGTAGCAAGCGACATCGAGATCACCTTCCCGCTTGTCGCCGCCTACATTCTGCAACAGGAGGACTTGGAGGCTGGACTGGCCGAGTTCTCGCGCCTCTGGGAGAGCGGCGAAGTCAACGATCCGTACGTGCCGTATTACATCGGACGGATCAACGAGACGTTGGGGGTTCGAACGGCAGGAAAACGTGCTGAGATCGAGGAGATTGAGGATCCGACGGAGGAGCAACTCGCGCGGATCGACGAGCTTCACGCGATCCAGCTGGCGTATGAGGACGCAGCCCTGGCGCAGTATCTGCTTGCGCTCGAGGAGATCGACGCAGACGAGAAGCTCGTCAACCGGGTGCTGACGCTCGATCCGGACAGCGCATCGGCCCGCTATCTGCTTGGGAAGCTCCTGATGGAGCGGGGCGATGTGGTCGGTGCGGCGAATCAGTTCCAGGAAGTGATCCACAGGTCCTCGGATTACGTTCCCGCGTACATCGCTTCGGGCGACCTTGCGCTCGAACAGGGCGCCGCCGTGCAAGCGGTTCAGCGATACGAGCAGGCTCTTGAGCTTCGCCCCGGAGACATCACGATCATGACGAAGCTGGTCACGGGATACCTGGCGGTCGGCTACCTCGGCGAAGCGGAGGAGACGCTCCGGAAGATCGCGGAGGTCGACCCCGGGAACGTGAAGATGCAGGTCGCCGAAGGGGAGGTCGCGCACGCTCGACTCGAGCAGGCGGTCGAGGAGCGTGACGCCATCCTTGCTCTCGAGGAGCGAACTCCGGAGGACGAAACGCGGCTCGCCTCACTCGAAGAGACGATTCAGGAGTACGCGGAGATGGCGATCAACCGGTTCGAGCGGGGGTTGCAGAGCGGTGGTTCCCTCGACCTGACGATCAAGCTGGGCCAGGTCTACCTCCTTGTCGGACGGATCGATGACGCGGAGGACGAGTTCCGGCGGGTGATGATCCAATCCCCGTATCGTGTCGACGCCTACACCGGACTGGCGGAAGTGCTCGCTGCGCGGGGCGATGTCGACGGCGCGTTGGAGAACCTGCAGTCCGCGTACTCGCGAGCCCTCGATGATCGAGAGAAGGAAGCGATCACGAAGCGGATCCTCGAGCTCGACTCGGAGGACACGATCACACGGCTCCGGCTGGCGAAGGCTCTCGGCAAGCAGTACAAGTGGACCGCGGCGACGAGGGAGTATGCGGCCGTCCTCGACGTGCAGCCGGATTCGATCGAGGCGTACCTTGGGATCGCTGAGGCGTATCGCTGGCGGAACGAGCCGCTGACCGCGGTCGAATATCTCGAGCGTGCCTTGGGCCATACGAGGTACGAGTCCGATCGGATCTCCATCTACGAGGCCATCGTCGAAGCGATCGCGTTCGAGGTGGGGGTGGGGAGACCGCTCTTGCCGGTCGGCCTCGATGCACGGATCAATCTTGCTGAGATCTACCTCGATCAAGGGCGGATTGAGAAGGCGACCGAGCAGCTCGAACTGGTTCGAGAGGACGATCCCGACTATCGTGCTGAGGAGGTCCTCGCGCTGTTGATCGAGGCGGGTGCGGAAGAGGCGCCTGCCGAGGAAGATTCCGGGGGCGAAGAGGCCGATGCGCTCGATCAGCCGACGGAGAGCGCGGACGCGACATCGGATGAGGAGTGATTCCTTCTCCGACCTGGTTGAGCTGATCGCCCGATTGCGCGATCCTGTCGACGGTTGTCCGTGGGATCGCGCGCAGGATCACCGCTCCCTTCGTCCGTACGTCCTCGAGGAAGCACACGAGCTGATCTCGGCGATCGACTCGGGATCCGACGAATCGATCATCGACGAGCTGGGCGATGTTCTCCTCCAAGTCGTTTTGCACAGTCAGATTGCCTCCGAGCGCGAAGCGTTCACGATCGACGATGTGATCGAGGCGATCGCCGAGAAGCTGAAGCGCCGCCACCCTCACGTCTTCGGCGAGGCATCGAATGACCTTCCATCGATCTACCGACGATGGCGGGAGATCAAGGAGGACGAAGGACGTCCGCGAACGGCGCAGCCGACCCTCGTGCGCGCGAAGCGACTCCTCGGTTCACTCGATGTTCAAGGACGAGCGGATGCACTTCGCGAGATGTCTTCGACGTCATCGGGCGAGGAACGAGCCGGGCTTCGGATCCTCGTCGAGATCCTGGAGGCTATCCGGGGCGGCTTTGATCCCGAGATCGCGATCCTGAAGGGCATCGAGCGCCTGGAAGGACTGCCATGATGGATGCCCTCGTCTATTGGGTGGGCACGACCGAGGAGGAGATCCACTTCCTCGACGCGATCGTCAGCGCGTACGATGGGTTGGCTTCGGTCCGCCGCGAGTTCCGGCTCCGGGACGGCGAGGCGCAGTACAAGGTGTACGTCTCCCCAGGGATGGAGGATGAGTTCCTCGAACTGATGGGGCGACTCCGATCGGCGGCGCGAATCGGGAGTCTGGCCCGGGAGGATGCCGACGATGTGGCGACGACTGCGCGCGAGTGAGTCGGCGGGGACGATCTACGACATCGACTACGACCGCCTCCGGGCACTCGGGAAGCGAGCGCTCCTCTTCGACGTGGACAACACCCTCGGAGAGCGCGGAATGAAGACCCTGCCGGAGCGATCCCTCCGGCTAGTCCTTTCTCTGGTCGAACGAGGATTCCGTGTGGGGATCCTGACGAATCGAAAGCGGAATGCCGACGATCCGGCGGTTCTCACGTTGAGGGAGCACATCCCGGTCATCCATGCAGCGGGGAAACCGCGTCGTTCCGGTTTCCGTGAACTTCTCGCTGCGCTCGACGCTGCGCCCGAGGAGGCGGTGATGATCGGCGATCGATGCCTCACCGATGTTCTCGGGGCCAACCGACTCGGGATTTACTCGATCCAGATCCGCTCGACCGCGGCCAGAGTAACAGCGGATCGAGCGGATCCCGAGTCAGAGTCGGAGTGCTTGCCTACTTCAACCGCGGATCGAGCACGTCGCGGAGGCTGTCACCGAGGATGTTGAATCCGAAGACGGTGCTGACGATACAGAGTCCCGGGTAGACGGCCATCCACCACGCAGTTCGCATGTACTCCTGCGCTTCCTGGAGCATCGCGCCCCACGACGGGGTCGGCTCGGAAACGCCGAAGCCGAGGAAACTCAGGCCGGCAACGACGATGATGTTGACGCCGATCGACATTGTCGTGACGACCATCAGCGAGGCGATGGCGTTCGGAAGGACGTACTTGAGGATGATCCGCCAGGTCGGCACGCCGATCGCCCTCGCGGCAGTCACGTAATCTTCCTCACGGACGGAGAGGACCTCGCTGCGGATGATTCGGGCCGGCTGCAGTCCGAAGATCCCCAGGATCAGCATGATCGAGAGGATGCCACCCTCGATCCAAAGTCCACGGACCAGCAGGACGAGGACAAGGAACGGAACCGAGTTGATCACCTCGAGGATCCTCATCAGGACGGCGTCGGAGACGCCCCGGAAGTAGCCGCCGAGGAGTCCGAGGAATCCGCCGAGGAGCATGTTGAGTAGCGTCGCGACGGCGCCGATTCCGAGGGCGACGCGGGTTCCGAAGATCAGCCGATCGAGGACGTCTCGCCCGTAGTTGTCGGTGCCTAGGGGATGCTCGGACGACGGGGCGCTCCGAAAGTTCCGCAGGTCCATCTTGATCGCGTGCTGGACCGGTTTGTAGTAGCCCGGCACGCCCTTGAAGCTGTGCCCGGAGGTGAGGAACGGAGCGAAGACTGCGATGTGGACCGCGAGGAAGATGATCAGCAGTCCGACGATCCCCTTCGGGTCGCGCGAGAAGCGCCGGCTGGCCATCGACCAGTAGCCGAACGAGTACTGCTCCGTAGCCCGGGCGCGGTGCATTCGGTGCATGTCGAACAGCGCCAAGGCCCATGTCGCGGCGAGCACGATGAACATCATCACGGTCGAGAACCAGTAGTCCGACGGACCTGCGAGCCACGCGAGACGCCCCTTGGCCACCGCGAGGCCGAGCGTCACTCCGAAGAGCAGGAGCGCTCCGAGGAAGAGGAGCGCCTTGCCCCACCACCCGCGTGCGAGATGGCCCAGACCGGGCAGAAGCAGGCTCAGAACCACGTCGCGCAATGTCAGCTTGCCAGTCTTCTCAGTCATAGGTGATCCTCGGATCGATGTAGGCGTACAGGAGGTCGACGAGCACGTAGGAGATCAGGAAGAAGGCGGCGATGAACAAGGCGAGGCCGAAGACAACGGCTTGATCCCGTCGCGAGATCGCCTCGATCATCAGTCGTCCAATCCCCGGCCAGGCGGTCGTCGTTTCCGTGAGCACGGCGCCGGCGATGAGCGTCCCGACCTGCAACCCGACGTTCGTTACGACCGGAGCGAGTGCATTCCGGAATGCGTGTTTGACGAGGACGACCCGTTCCTTCAGTCCTTTGGCTCGGGCGGTGGTGACGTACTCCTGGCGCAGCACCTCGAGCATGCTTGCCCGCGTCAGGCGGGCGTTCATCGCCATCAGTACCGATGAAAGAGCAACGCTTGGGATGATCATGTGGCGGAAGCCACTCCACGTGACGAACGATACGCGGAGCCACTGTTGCCCGAAGAGGGCGATCGACATCCCGCGTCCGGAGACGGGGAGAATGCGGAGGAAGACCCCGAAGATCAGCATCAGCATCAACGCGAACCAGAAGACCGGAATCGAGATCCCGATCAGCGCAATCGTCGTCACCGAGTAGTCAAGCACCGAGTTCCGGTAGATGGCCGATAGGAGCCCCGCGGGAATCGACACGACGAGGGCAATGATCAGCGCGAAGAACCCGAGTTCAACGGTTGCCGGAAGCCGAAGGAAGATGACCGCCCAGACCGATCGATGATAGGTCATCGCCTGCAGGCGCCCGGTGAACAGCCCGCTGATGAAGCGCCAGTATTGCACGGGCCACGGCCGGTTCAGCCCCAGCTCCTCTCGGATTCCCTCGATCACCTCAAGCTCGGCCCCGATCCCGGCCATGACGACCGCTGGATCTCCGGGCATCAGTTTGAGGAGAACGAAGACCAGGACTGTCAGCGCGAACAGCGTGAAGACCACCTGAATAAGCCGTCGCAACGTGTATCCAACCATAGAGCGTCCCCGAATCCTCTTTGAAGAGCCTGGGCTGCCAGTCGCTTGACCGACAGCCCAGGCCGTTGATTCGCTAGCCTAGCCTAGGAGCGATCTAGAATCGATCGCCTCCTCGCTAGACGTCGAGCCAGACGTTGTGGAACGGCGTCGTGATCCACAGCGTGCCCAGCGGGTGAACCAGGAAGCCCTCGACGTTGGCCCGAATGGCCGTCGTCTGGACGTAGTGGTACCCCGGAATCGCGCTGTAGTTCCCGAAGATCAGCCGCTGCGCCTGGACGTAGTACTCCTCACGGACTGCCTGATCCAGCGTGGTCGCGGCTTTGTCGAGCAGCTCGTCGACCTCAGGGATCTTCGTGAAGGACATGTTGTCCGCGGAGCCGATCGTCGCGTTTGCCGAGTGGAACAGGTAGAACGCGAAATCGTGCGGATCCGGTCCGCCGGACCAACCCATCCACATCATCTCGAAGTCACCGACAGGGTCGGACTCCGAGCGATAGGCGAGGTCAAGCAGCGGTCCCCAGTCGAGCGGAATCACGATCGCATCGAGCCCGTTCTCGATCAGGTTTGTCGCCATGATCGTCGCCAGCTGTCGGCGGCGCGGGTCGAGCGGTGTGTGAATCCGAATCGTGTAGCCTTCCGGGAGCACGCCCTCGTCAATGAGCTCGGCGAACAGGCGCTGCGCCTCTTCGTCGTCCTCTTCGAGATAGACGTTCTCCTTCAGCCACGGCTGGTCGTTCGCCCAAAGCGCCGGCGGGATGCAGCCGTAGGCCTTCACGCCGGTCCGCTCCTGGAAGATCGAGAAGACAGCAGCCTCCATGTCGACCGACATGTAGCAGGCCTTCCTGAACCGGATGTCCGAGGAGATCGGACTGTTCAGGTTGAAGTACATGTGGAAGTACGAGAGGCTTCCGACCTGAAGGACCTCGACGTCCGGGTTCGCCTGGAACCGGGGCACGTCGGCCGCCGGCATGTTGTCGGCGATGTGGACGCCGCCGGACTCCAGCTCGAGCATCATGACCGACAGCTCGGGGATCGGGCGGTACGTGATCGTGTCGAGGTTCGGATAGACCAACCAGTAGTCCTCGTTGCGCTCAACGACGATCCGATCGCCGGGGAGCCACTCGACGAACACGAACGGTCCACTGCCGACGGGTGCGAGGTTGAACGCCTCATCGCCCATCTCGAGGACCGTGTCCATCGGGACGATCGACTGCGTCTCGGTGCCGAAGCCCGGCGCGAACGGCGCGTACTCCGCCTTGGTGATGATGTCGACCGTGTACTCGTCGATGATGATCGCTTCTTCCATCCAGATCAACTCGGTCATGTTCGGCGAGTTGTTCGCCTCGTCGGCGATCCAGTTGAAGGTGAAGGCGACATCCTCGGCGGTTAGATCTTCGCCGTTGTGGAACTTGATGCCCTCGTTCAGATAGAACCGGACCTGCGAATCGCTGAGGATGTCCCAAGACTTCGCGATCCACGGCGCCGGCGCCAGCGTCTCCGGATGGAGAATGATCAGGCCGTCATACACGACGTTGATCACGTAGGAGTCGTAGGCGGAGTTTGCAATTCGTGGGTCCAGATCCTTGAACGTCTGGCTCGACGCGATGACCAGATCGCCACCGACAGTCGCCCCAGGCGTCTCCGGAACCGGCGTCTCAGCCAGCGCGAGGGACCCGAATACCAACAATCCAAGAGCCAAGAAAAGCCCGACTCGTTTCGTCATCGATACCCCTCCTTGGAGCTAGGTAATCGAAGCTCGTGCGGTTCAACAGCCTCGTCCACACGGACGGAAGCTGATGTCCGCTACTCGAACCAGAAGGCGTTGACTACGGTTGCCCCCGCATACTCGGGCGGGAGAACCAACTGCAACGTTCCCCCGGCGTCAACGACCACATCGATGAATGCGTAGGTGAGCGTGACCGCCACAGCTGTCGGAACGCCCCCACCGATCACGACGATGTTCGACGCATCGAACTCCACATCGATGTCGAAGATAATCGCCAGTTTCGTGACCTGGACACCGGTCGCGTTGTCGAACAGTAGGACGTTGTAGACGCGGGGTGTGACGTTATCGACTGCGCTGGCGACGACGCCTGCGAACAGCACGAGACCCAGCAGAACTACGAGAATTCTTTTCACTGCCTCGCCTCCTTGATACCGAGATCGAGGGGATGCCTTGTCGCTGGGTATCCCCAGACCCGTCTTCTTGACTCGCGTAGCCGCGTGGCCTCACGAGTCAACCCGGCAACCTGAACCTAGTGAATTGGCGCGTTCAGTATACAGATCCCGACTCTGCGATGTCAACGGGCGAGTTGGCGGGTGAATGAGGAGAACTGCTTCCACGGCGAAGGGGGCCAGAAGCGAACGAGTCGCCACAAGCCGCATTTACGAAGACGAGGAGACCCATACTGCAGAGGCTGGATCCAGAGATGCTGGACATGTTGAGTCGGACGGCGGCCGACTGCCGTGAGCTGCGCAATCGTGAACAGGGCGAGTCGGGAGAACGGTGGCGGCGGTTGAAGCGGTGATCCAGAGTTCGCTACCGCGTCCCGCGCATCCGTGGATCGAGCACGTCCCGCAAGGCATCCCCGACGAGGTTCCACGAGAGGACGAACAGGACGATCGGGATGCCAGGGCAGACGACGGTGAACCAGTAGGCGGTCGCATTCCCAGCGCTCCCAAGCATCCAGTTGCGTGCGAGGCTGATCATCTGTCCCCAGTCGGCGTAGCCGATCTCGGCGCCCAGCCCAAGAAAGCTGAGTGTCGAAACGGCGATAACCATCGACCCGATGTTCATCGAGACCATCACGAAGATGGGGTACATCGCGTTCGGGATGATATGCCGCAAGAGGATGCGGAAGTTGTTTGCGCCGACGGCGCGCGCAGCTTGGGCATAGTCGAGCTCCTTGATCCGCAGGATCTCGCTGCGCAGGACGCGGGCATAGCCCATCCACGTGAAGCAGATCAGCGCAATCATCGAGTTCTCCAAGCTCCGACCGAGGACGACCGTGAGGACCATCGCTGCGACGAGGAACGGGAGCGTGTAGAAGATGTCGACGATCCGCATCAGGAGTTCGTCGATCAACCCTCCGTAGTACGCGGCGATCGATCCGATGACCATGCCGATCAGACAGCCGGAAAGAGTGACGATGATTCCGACTCGGAATGCGGTCCGAGTTCCCCAGACGACACCGTAGAAGATGTCGTACTGCCCCTCGGCCGTGCCGAGGATGTGCTTTGCGGACGGCGGCTTCGGCTCGGCCCAGTAGCCGTCGCGCGGGATCCGGTAGGGCTCGTGCTCGAACTGCGGAGGAGCGATCCACGGTGCGATAACAGCGATCACGATGAACGCGAAGAGGAGGAGGAAGCCTGCGACCGAGAGCGGACGAGTCAGGAGCTTCTTGAGGATCTTGAGCATATCAGGGTCACTACTCCAATCGGACGCGAGGATCGAAGTACGCGTAGAGGAGATCGACGATGAGGTTCATGACAACGAAGAGAATCCCGTTGAAGAGCGCGAAGCCGAGGACGGAAGGGATGTCCAATTGGGTCGCTGCTGATGCGGCGAAGCGCCCGAGGCCCGGACGATTGAAGACCGTCTCGGTGATGACGACGCCACTCATCAGGCCTGCGAACATCGTCCCGGCGATCGTTGTCACCGGGAGCAGGGCATTCCGCCGGGCGTGTTTGTTGATCACGATCCGCTCGGTCTGGCCTTTGGCCCGAGCCGTAGTCACGTAGTCCTGGCGCATCGACTCGAGCATGCTCGATCGCATCACCCGCATGATCAGCGCCCAGCTCAGGTAGGCGAGAGTGATGACCGGCATGATCAGATGGCGGAGCGCGTCACCGAGGACGAACCAATTGCCGTTGAGCAGAGCATCGATCGTAAGGAGTTTCGTGTAGGAGGTGAATGCATCCGAGTTGACGATGCGGGCCGCTGCGATGCTCAGCCGACCGGGTGGGAACCAGTCAAGGATTCCGTAGAAGACGAACAGGGCAAGTAGTCCGAGAACGAACGTCGGGAACGACCAGCCGACGATCGCGACGACGCGACCGACATGATCGAGAGGCTTGTTCTGATGCACCGCGGTGATCTTCCCAAGCCAGATCCCCCCGAAGATGACGGGGATCACTGCGAACAGCGCGAGCTCAAGCGTCCCCGGCAAGCGTGACAGGATCGCAGTGACAACCGGTTGTCTGCCCGACTCTGACCAACCGAGATCACCATGCAGGACTTGATTGAGCCAGCGTCCATACTGCATCCAGACCGGATCGTCCAATCCGAGTGCCTCGACCATCTCCTGAAGCTGCTCCGGCCCCTGCTTCAACTGGTTTGGGTCGGTGACAAACATCGCGAGCCGCGAGAACGGACTGAGAAGCTGCAGCAGGGCGAAGATCAGGAGGGTCACACCGATGAGGACGATCGGAAGCATGATCAGGCGACGAAGAACGTAGGTTGTCATCCCAATCCCCTCTCCTTGGCGTTGAGCGTTGTCCGAGCGTGTGTTCGAAGCGGCTGGGTGTTGAGAATGAGGAGGGGAGGGTAGCTCCCCCCCTCATATTGTGTGGCTCTCGTCACCCACGGCTCTTCACTATGGGCTGGTTGCTACCACTCCTCTGAGGCCATCCCCGGGAAGAGGATGTTGTCGAGGATGAAGCCCGGTCCTTCTACGGCCTTCCAGACATCGTAGGCCTTGAAGTTGCCGGAGCTGGCGCCCATGGAATGGAACCAGCGCCCCTGAACCCAAGTGCGCTCCCACGTTCGCCCGGTCGGATCGACCATCGGAATCGTGTATGCGCCCTCGAGCGCCCACAGCTGAACCTCATGGCAGAGCCGGTTGAGCTCGGCGACGTCGGTTGCCAGGCCGATCTGCGCAATCAGCGCGTCGGTCTCCGGCGTGCCGAACCCTTGGACCCTCATGAAGTTGCCCTGAGAGTGGTAGTAGGGCTGGATGAAGTTGTACGGATGGATGTAGTCCGCGCCCCAACCGCTACGGTAGACCATCATCTGTCGCGACTGATAGGCCGGCAAGTGGCTCGCCCACTCGAGCCCCACGACGTCGAGATCGAACTTCGGGTTGAGGGACTCGATGTTCGCTTCGAGGATCTCCATCGACACCCGCCGCATGTCGTTTCCGATGTTGTATTCGAGCGTCAACTTGAAGCCGAGGTCCCACAGCTGGCCGTCGTAGGCCTTGCGGAAGTGCTCCTCCGCCTTCTCCAGGTCGAAGCCGTACATGTACGTCTGGTAGACGGCGTCACCGAAGATGATCGGAAGCTGGCTGTAGGAAGGGACTGCCTCACCGAGGTAGATCTGCTCGGCGTAGGTGGCGGCATCGAACGCGTAGTGGAACGCCTTCCGGACATCGATGTCGTTCATGAAGTCCGGCGGGACGCCCTTTCCGTCGAGCTGCCCACTGTGAATGAACTGGCTCTCCGGGTTGACGTCGTTGATCAGCATGACACCGCTGTTCCCGGCGGCGGCATAGCCGAAGACCGTTCGGAGTCCCTCGGTGCCGATCAGCTGCCCCATGTACTGACGCGGGACGTAGCAGATGTCCAGGTCGCCGGCCTCGAACATCGTCCGGCGGGTGCTCCACTCGGAGATGTTGAAGGTGATCATGAAGTCGACGTGATCTCCATCCCAACCGCGCCAGTAGCCGTCGAACTTCTCGAGGATGACCTGCTCGACCGGGAGCCACAGATTGAGCATGTAGGGGCCGGTTCCGTTGGGAATGTCATAGAGCGGGGATGCCGCTCCCTCTGGCCCCATCTTCCAATCGACGCCGAGCTCGATGTCGAAGTCCTGCGGCCACGCACCGTTGGTGATGCTGTAAGCCTTGTCGACGATGTAGCCCCAGTACGTGCGGTCATTCATCAAGCTGGAGTAGAACAGACCGAACGGGCCGTACAGCTTGAACGTGACGTTGTTCCCGGAGACTTCGACGGCCTCCTGGATCTTCTGCTTCGCTCCATCCTGGCCGAAGGCATCGACCACGTCGGCGAGCGAGTTGTAGTCCAGGCCGAAGAAGACGTTGTAGGCCATCCACTGAGGGCCGCCGGCCGGATCGACGACCAGGCAGCGTTCGAACGTGTACTCGACATCCCCTGGATCGAGGACGTTCCCGTTGTGGAAGTAGACGCCCTCGCGGATCGGGAACGTGACAAGCGTGTACGCTCCGAAGTCATCTTCGCCGGCGACAACCAGGCCGTTGTCATAGCTCGGTACGGCCGTCGCGAGCCACGGTACGTACTCCGTGATGCTCGACGGGGCGTAGGCGAGCAACCCTTCGTAGATCTGAAGGAGCTGCTGACCGCTCGACGTGTCATAGGCGTTCACCGGGTCAAGCGTGACCGCCTCCGAAATCGCACCGATGCGCAGCGTACCGGGATAGGGAACCTGACCGAACGCGCACATGCCAACTCCGACTAACAGGATTGTGAGGACAAGCAGCGACTTACGCACTAGTTCACCTCCGACTTGGTTCGGACTACTGGACTTCAGGTGGAGATTGGATGAGGCGACCATCCGTCCGAGTCGCGGCAGGTACGTTCAGGCCGAGCCTCCCTCCCAACTCCACACCCATCACATCACTCCAACGTGCCCTAGTGGAGGGCACGATCATTCTGTTGCCAGGAAACGCCCTAGACAATAGGCTTAGCGCGATTTGACGCAGAGTTGACACAACCGTGATACGGCGGATGGCACGGCCCAAGTCGGTTTCGCCAGTGTTCCCGTCCAGAGACGTTTGACGATGATTTGACGCGGTAGGAAAGACTTGCATTCCTCGGGAACGCCGTTGGCGCGATTCGGGTCCTCGACTGCCGAAGATGTGGGGCTTGCGGGCAAGGTCGGCAGAAGGGATGCTTTGCGCTAGTCTCTACGCGCCCGCAGACGCTGGAGGCACCGGCGGGCGCCCGAAGGAGGGCAAACGGATGAAGGCGTCCAATCTGGTCTCGCTGGGAGACATCTCAACTGAGGATCTCTGGGAGATCCTCGACACGGCCCGAAACCTCAAGCTCGAGCACCTCGCAGGGGTTCGGCATGACATGCTCGCCGGCAAGACGCTGGCGATGGTCTTTCAGCATCCGTCCCTTCGAACGCGGGTGTCGTTCGAGACAGGGACGTGGCAGCTCGGAGGACATGCGATCTACCTCGGCCCGAGCGACATCAAGCTCGGGCAGCGCGAGACGACCGAGGACATCGCGCTGAACCTGTCTCGGTACGTCGACGGGATCATGGCGCGGGTCTTCGAGCATCGGACGGTCGCCGAACTCGCCGAGCATGCGTCCATTCCGGTGATCAACGGCCTGTGCGACACGTACCATCCCTGTCAGGGACTCGCCGACCTGCTGACGGTGCTGGAGAAGAAGCGGACCTTCGAGGGCCTGACGCTGACGTTCATCGGGGATGGGAACAACGTCGCACACTCGCTGATCAACGGGTGCGCCAAGGTCGGGACGGCCTTCCGGATTGCCTGCCCGGAGGGGTTCGAACCGAACGGCGAGATCGTCGCGGCAGCGCGAGATCTCGGCGCGAGCGTCGAGGTTTTTCACGATCCGCGCGAGGCGGCGACCGGAGCCGATGTCCTCTACACCGACGTCTGGGTCAGCATGGGGCAGGAGGCGACATCGAAGCAGAACGCGTTCGAGGGATTCACGATCGACGAGGCGCTGCTGTCCGTGGCGGACAAGGACGCGATCATCCTGCACTGCCTGCCGGCCCACTACGACGAGGAGATCACCTACGCCGCGTCGCGGAGCCCCGGGAGCGCGATCTTCGATCAGGCGGAGAACCGGCTTCATGCCCAGAAGGCGGTCATGGCGCTGTTGATGGGCTAGAGGAGATGCGATGAGCGTTCGAAGCGGATCGGAGGCGAAAGGGGATTGCCTCGTCGAGGTTGCGGACTCGGCCGACGGGCTCGAGGTCGCGACGAAGAACGCCGATCTTCTCGGCGACGGGATCCGGGACGTTGTGCATGAGGTGCTTGCGGAGGTCGGGTGCGAGGGTGTTGCGCTTCGCGTGGCGGACTTCGGCGGACTGGACTACGTGATTGCGGCGCGGACCGAGGCAGCCGCTCGTGCTGCCGATCCGACCGGCACGGGGAGGGTGACGCCTGCGGTCGACCGGATTGCATCCGACCGGGATCGTCCCCGCCGGAGCCGCCTCTATGCACCGGGGAATCAGCCGCGGCTCCTCGCCGGGATCGACGTGCACGGGGCCGATTGCCTGCTGTTCGACCTGGAGGACTCGGTCCCGCCGGCGGAGAAGGCGGCGGCGAGAATCCTCGTCAAGCATCTGCTCGCGGCCGTGCCCTTCCGCGATGAGGTCTGGGTCCGGATCAACCCGTTGGAGCTCGGCGGAGATGCGGACGTCGAAGAGGTGCTTCTCGGTCGCCCGCACGGGATTTGCCTTCCGAAGGCGGAGTCGGACAAGGACATCCGAGCGCTAAGCGAACTGCTTGCGCGGGTTGAGTCGGATCTCAGGTACGACGAGGGCTCGACCTGGATCATCCCGATCCTCGAGACGGCGCAAGGGATCCTTCACAGCGAGGCGATCGCCGCGTCGTCCGATCGGATCGTGATGCTCGCGTTCGGGGCCGAGGACTACACCCGGGACGTCGGCGCGCTCCGCAGTCGCCGATCGCTTCTGTACGCACGATCGGCGATCGTCGCGGCAGCGGCGGCGGCCGGAGTTCAGGCGTCGGACACCGTCTTCAGCGATGTCAACGATGACGACGGGCTCCGGAAGGAGGCCGAACTCGGTCGCGAGCTCGGCTTCGACGGCAAAGGGGCGGTCAATCCCCGCCAGCTGCCGACGATTCATCGGGCTTTTTCGCCGACCGACGAGGAGCTCGAACGGGCTCGGGCGATCGTCGCGGCGGCGCGCGAGGCCGAAACGGAGGGTCTCGGCGTCGTCGCCCTCGACGGGCGGATGATCGATCGGCCGGTCCTCGATCGTGCGAAGAGACTGATCAAGTATGCCGACCGCCTGTCGGAGGGAGGGGATCGGGATGCGTAACGGAGTCGATCGGGAGATCCCCGAGCAGATCGGCACCCGTGACGTCCGGCCATACGAGGGCGCGTACGCGACCGTCCGGACGGATCGGAAGGTGGCCCGGCATCAGAAGTGGTCCTCGCCCCAGGACGACAAGGTTCTCCCTTCGATCGAAGCGGCGATCGAGGCGTGCGGACTGTCGGACGGGATGACGATCTCGTTCCACCACTGTTTCCGCAACGGTGACCGGGTGGTGAATCAGGTTCTCGACGCGTGTGCCCGGAAGGGACTCAAGGGCTTGCGAATCTACGCAACCGCCCTCTTCCCCGTCCATGAGCCGGTGATCGAGCACGTCAAGAGTGGCGTCGTCGCTCGGATCGAAGGATCGATGAACGGGCCGGTCGGCGCGTTCGTCAGCCAGGGCGGACAGCTCGCCGAACCGGCCGTCCTCCGGTCTCACGGTGGACGATGGCGGGCCGTCGAGGCCGGGGACGTCGAGATCGACGTCGCGTTCATTGCCGCGCCGCAGGCCGATCCGCTCGGCGACGCGACCGGGATCCGCGGGAAGACCCCGTGCGGTCCGATCCAGTTCTCGGCGGTCGATGCGCAGTACGCGCGGAAGACCGTCGTCGTCACGAACGATCTTCAGCCCTATCCGGTCCATCCGTTCGAGATTCAGGCGGCGTGGACCGACTACGTGGTCGAGGTCGACGAGATCGGCGATCCGGAGAACATCGTCTCCGGGACGCTCCAGCTGACGCGCTCGCCGACCAACCTGCGGATCGCCCGGCTGACGGCCGAGGCGGTCGTCGCATCGGGCGTCTTCGTCGACGGGTTCGGCTTCCAGGGCGGAGCCGGCGGGATCTCGCTCGCGGTGACGAAGTACCTCGGCGACGAGATGGAGAAGGCGGGGATCGCGGCCGGATTCGCGATCGGCGGCGGGACGAAGCTGCTGATCGATCTCCTCCATCGGGGCCTCGTCCGAACGGTCCTCGAGGGGCAGGCGTTCGACCTCGATGCGATCGCATCGCTTCGTGAAGACGACGGACATGTGGCGATCGACCCGGGTTTCTACGCGAATTACGACTCGAGAAGCTGCGCGACGTACCAGCTCGACGCGGCCTTCCTCGGGGCGACCGAGGTCGACCTCGACTTCAACGTGAACGTGAACACGCACTCGGACGGTCAGCTGCTGCACGGAATCGGTGGGCATCAGGACGTCGCCGCGGGCGCGGGGATGACGATGATCACCGTCCCGTCGATTCGCGGCCGGCTGCCGATGATCCTCGATCGCGTGACGACGGTGACGACGCCGGGCGAGGTCATCGACGTGGTCGTCACCGAGCGGGGGATCGCGGTCAATCCGCGGCGTGAGGACCTGAAGGATCGTTTCGAGGCGGCCGGCCTCCCGGTTCGGACACTCGCAGAGATACGTGAGGAAGTAGGGCGGCTCGTACGACCGGCGCGAAAGCCCGTGTTCGGCGAGGAGATCATCGCCGCGATCGAGTGGCGAGACGGCACCATCATCGATGTTGTACGAAAGGTGGAGGGATGGGCGTGAAAGAGAGACTGCTGGAGATCCTGCCGGAGATCGAGTGGATCGGAGACGCGGGCCTGCGCGACAAGGTGATCGCGACCTGGATCACTGCCTTGGAGCGGGGCGGTTGGACGCCCGATGACGTCGATCGAATGCCGTTCACGCTGGCGAAGAAGGTGACGTCCAGCTTCGCGAAGCACGTAAGAAGCGTCACGCGGATCTGCGCTTTTGCCGCGGATACATTCGACGAGATCTACGGCGGCGTCGACCTGAAGCTGAACAAGGACCTTCTCCTCGCCGGCGCGCTTCTGCACGACGTCGGAAAGCTGCTCGAGATGGAGGAGGTCGACGGGGCGTTCCGGAAGGGACACGAAGGGAAGCTCGTCCGGCACGCGTTCTCCGGTGTGGCCCTTGCCGACGCGCACGGACTCCCGCCGGAGGTTCAGCACATGATCGGGACGCACTCCAAGGAAGGCGACCCGTTCAAGCGAACGCCCGAGTCGGTCGTGCTGCATCTGGCCGACTTCATGAACTTCGACCCGATCGAGGGCTAGCGGGAGGCGAAGACGATGGGACACACATTCGCACAGAAGGTCCTCGCGGCGAAGGCGGGCCTGGACAGCATCGATGTCGGGCAGATCGTCGAGATCGAGCCGGATGTCTGCCTGTCGCACGACAACACGGCGGCGATTGCCAAGAAGTTCGCGTCGATCGGCGTCGAGCGTGTCAAGGATCCGGACAAGTTCGTCATCGTCCTCGATCACACGGTGCCGGCATCGGAGGAGAAGTACGCGCAGAACCACAAGGAGATCCGCGATTTCGTGGACCTCAACGGGATCGACAAGTTCTACGATGTCGGGATCGGGATCTGTCACCAGGTTCTGCCGGAGAAGGGCTTCGCTCTGCCAGGGCGCCTGATTCTCGGGTCGGATTCGCACACGACGACGTACGGCGCGTACGGCGCGTTCGCGGCCGGCGTCGGGCGGTCGGAGATGGCCGTCCTCTACGCGACCTCGAAGATCTGGCTGAAGACGCCGGCGAGCTTCAAGATCGTCATCGACGGGGAACTCGTGGAGCCGGTCGGCGCGAAGGACCTGATCCTTCACATCATCGGGTCAATCGGCGCAGACGGCGCGCTCTACAAGTCGGTCGAGTACACCGGCGAAGCGGTCGAGAAGATGACCCTCGCCTCGCGGATGGTCCTCTCGAACATGGCGATCGAGATGGGCGCCAAGAACGGTGTCTGCTTCCCGGACGACAAGACGAAGGACTTCCTCGACGGCCGAGCCGCGGGTGACTTCGAGCCTGTCTTCGCCGATGACGACGCGGGGTACGAGCAGGTGCTCGAGTACGACGCCTCCACACTCACTCCGCAAGTCGCCAAGCCGCACACCGTCGACAACGTTTCGCCAGTCGGGGATGTTGCGGGGACGCCGATCCACCAAGGCCTACTCGGTACATGCACCAACGGGCGGATCGAGGATCTTCGGATGGCGGCCAAGATCCTCGACGGGCGCAAGGTCGCCAAGGGCGTCCGGTTGCTCGTGCTCCCTGCGTCGCAGGAGATCCTGCTCGAGGCGCTCTCGGAAGGGATCATCGATACCCTCGTCCGGGCGGGTGCACTCATGCTCAATCCGGGCTGCGGTCCGTGCCTCGGCGCGCATCAGGGCGTCCTGGCTCCGGGCGAGGCCTGCATCTCGACGGCGAATCGGAACTTCAAGGGTCGGATGGGATCGCGCGAGGCGGAGACGTATCTCGGCTCGCCGGCGACGGTCGCCGCGTCGGTCGTCACCGGCGTGATCACCGATCCGCGTGAGTTCTTCTAGGGGCAAGACAAAGGCCTACAGCGGAAACGCAGAGCCCGCAGAGAGAAGCGCGCAGAGGGCCGCAGAGGAAGGCTAGGGAAGAAGCCATGACGACAGTGCGTGAGGCAGGGGATAAGCCTCAAGAAGCGTCTGGGTCGGCTTCTGCTTTTGTCCTTGGTGTCCTCGTTGGTGTTCTCCGTGCTCTCTGCGTTCAATGCTCTTGACTTGGCAGTAGGAGGTCTGATGAACAAGGGCAAAGTCTGGAAGTACGGCGACGACGTCAACACCGACGTGATCTTCCCCGGCAAGTACACGTACCAGCCGATGGAGCCGGCCGAGATGGCCGAGCACGCGATGGAGGATCTCGATCCCGACTTCGCCAAGAACGTGAAGGAGGGAGACATCATCGTCGCTGGGAAGAACTTCGGCTGCGGCTCGTCGCGTGAACAGGCGGCGACTTGCCTGAAGGCAGCCGGCGTGGCGGCCATCATCGCGCCGTCCTTCTCGCGGATCTATTTCCGCAACGCGATCAACAACGGCCTACCCGTGATCGAACTCGCCGAGGGAACCGACGCGATGCAGGCGGGAGACGAGGTTGGCGTCGACTTCTCCGCCGGCGTCGTCGAGCACAACGGGAAGACCTACTCGTTCCCGCCACTCCCGCCGGAGGTCCTCGCCATCCTCGAAGACGGCGGGCTGATCCCGCACGTGAAGAAGGTGCTGAACACCTAAGTTGCGTAGGAGGGGGTACCCGCTGTGAAACCAGTTGTCATCTACTCGAGCAAGACCGGCAACACGGAGAAGGTGGCGATGGCTGTGCAGTCGGCCCTTCCCGAAGGGACTCCGCTGGTCGCGGCAAGCGATTTCGAGGGCGAGGCCGATTACGATCTGATCTTCGTGGGGTACTGGGTCGATCGCGGAACGGCTGATGGTGCTTCGCGCGCGGCGATGGCGAAGATCAGCGGCAAGATGGTCGCAACGTTCTCCACGCTGGGCGAATACCCTGATTCGCAGCACGCGAAGGACAGCGTGGCGAATGGCATCTCCTGCCTGGGAGAAGGCTGTACCGTGCTTGGGACCTTCATCTGCCACGGGGCGGTCTCTCCCGAGGTGCAGGAATGGATGAAGCAGTTCCCTGAGGGTCATCCGAACGCCGCTACGCCGGAACGGCTCGAGCGCTGGGAGATCGCCAGCACGCATCCAGACTCCGCCGATCTCGAGAACGCCGCAGCGTTCGCCCGCGAGGTGATAGAGAAGGCGCAAGGATTGGTCGCCTCCTAGTTTTCAATCGAAGTGGCAAGTGATGCAGACGGGCGGAGAGGTCGACGCTGACTTCACTGCAGGAACCGTGGAGCACGTCGGGAAGCCCGCACTCTTCCCACTCCTTCCGCCCGAGGGCCTCGCCATTCTCGAAGGCGGTGGGCTGAGCCTGCACGTGAGGAAGGTGCAATTGGTGTAGGTGGAAGCTCAGGCGTTCGATCTCGCTGCAAGGAGAATGACATGGGTGTAGAGAACGTTGCGTGCCCGAAGTGTGGAAGAGAGGCAATCGTGACTGTGCCAATCGGGAAGAGGCTGCTCGGAGTCACTGCTACCTTCGTGAACTACTCGCGCATGAAGGCGGGCTCATATTCTGTCGGGAAGTGCGCGAGCTGCAAGCAGCAGTTCTAAGCCTAAACTCGAGATGCGTGAGCTTCCGCCCAACCTCTGACAACGGTGTGAAAGCGCGAGGAAGATCGTTCTCGGCAAGAGATCCTGTGCAGGTTCACAACGCGACCTGGCTGTCGCTAGAGGCCCTTGTGATCCTCCAGAGCTCTAGCCTCAGAGGTTCCATCAAGAAGATTCTGACGTGGGGACACATCGACATTGCTACCTGAGAGCTCTCGCGCTGAGCTTCTCCTGGTTCTCAGTTCTCACGACGCATTGAAGCCTCCTCAATCCATCGGCAACCTTGTGTGCGTGATGGTGATATCATTGGATGAGTCAACCTGATGCTCATGCGAAGGCACGCCTGCAGGTAAGGAGCTGCGTGGTATCTCGTGAGCGAGAGAGACACATCAATGATCGGAGGGCGGATCGGTACTGAGGGGAGGAGCGAGGTCGCCGTAGAGCAGGCTTTGCCTGCGTTTGGGTGAAGGACGCATCTGAAGTAGCCGATCACATACATCCGGAGGGGAACGTAGGCGCATGGAGAGCATTCAGAAGTTCGTAGAAGAGGCAACGCAGCCGAAGGGGAGACTGCACGAGATCTATCTTCGCAACTTCCGCGAACTCGTGAAGCTGATTCCCATGGTTGGCTCGCTGATTGATGCCAATGTGTTCGGAGCGATCGCCGACAGAAACCTGAACGAGCGACTAGTCAAACTCGAGGACGCTTGTGCCAGAGCCCTCCTGGAATCGGACAGCAGTCTGCTGAAAGCAGAGATTGCGAGCATCAACGGCCAGTTCGCGGTGCTCGTGCTGACGAACCTTCAGGAGTTCCGGGACTGGGCAGAAGGCTCCCTTAATGGGTTGGCTGCTTCGGTCAAACAGCTTTCGGAGGCAACGACAGCCCTGAGACCGCATCCGAGCTTCCGCTTCGTGACGATCTCAGGGGCATCAGCAGTTGGGAAGGACTGTTTGCTAGACTACATTGCGCATAATAGATGCAAGACTGCGAGGCGAATCGAAATGCTTCGCAAGTTTACGACAAGAGAGCCTCGTCCGGTGGACTCCAAGTACTACGACTTCGTCACCGACGAGGAGTTCGATCTGCTTGAGAGGAGTGGTGGCGTGCTCTTCCCCTACTACAAGAGGGGCTTCCGCTACGGGTTCGATAAGGCTCACTTCGCGGAGCTTGCGGAAGAGGACTGCCACGCCTTCTGCGTGTTCACGAGCTTCAGCACATTCCCATCGGATAGACAGGTTCTGAGAGACAAGGGTGTGTACCACATCGCCATTCTCCTGGAGGCGAGCGAGGAATGCCTGATCCTTCGCTCGAATGCGCGACTGCTGAAGCCAGATGATCTTGAGCGGCGCAAGGAGTCCATCTCTCACGACCTCGGCTTTCTCAGAGAGAACTCGAAGTTCAGGGCCATGAATTTCGACGTCATCATCAACAATAGCGACAAGTACTCCAAGGAAGAAAGCTACAACAGGCTTGTGACGAAGATTGGGCTTCAGGAGATGACGCTGGATCTGGATGAGGGGGTTGTGGAGGGGGCGTGCGACAGATAGCCCGCCGATCTTCTGAACGGAGGATGGAGGAACTATGCCCCACCTGATCACCATTACCGGGCCGTCTCAGGCGGGAAAGAGCACGGCCATAGAGCTATTCACAAGCCTTGCCGACGGTTCCTTCCGCCCAGTCTCAGTCCCGAAATTCACAACAAGGGAACCGCGTTCCGACGACAAGCCGACTGAGGTGATGACTGTCGAGAGGCTGCCCGATGAACTCGATCTGGTATACCAGCAGTACGACTCGCGGTACGGCCTGTCCTCAACGAGTCTTCTGGACATGATGAGAAATGGCTTCACTCCAATTCTGGTTCTAAACGATGTACGATTGATCAGCGATGTGAAGGGCATGTTTGGCTCACTCACCAAGTCTATCTTCCTGTTCCGGAAGTCCCCCAAGGCAGACGAGTTTCTCGCTGACGCCGCCGCCCGTGGGGATGAGATTACGGACGCAACCCAGAAGCGATTCAAGAAAGCCGAGGCAATCTATCGGATATACATCGAGAACATCTACTTGTTCGATCATGTGCTTCTGAATGCCGGAGATATTGAGACTCTCGATCTTCAGATTCGAGAGATCGTGCACAGCCTCACCCTTGAGTCCGGGGCGCGTCTCCGATGAGTTCCAGACCTGTCATCTTCGTTGTTGTAGGCACCCCTGGATCAGGTAAGGACCTTCTGGTTCAGGCTGCGAATGACATGGGAGTACTCCATTGCAGGATTGTCCCAAAGCACACGGACAGGGGTCGTCAGATAGATGACTCAAATGAGATGATCTGTGCCGGCGATGAGGGCTACGATCTAGATGGTTGCGATCTCACCTACAAGAACTATAACAACCGTTATGGGATTAAGATGGCACTCCTGTGGGATCAGCTGAAGTTGGGTGTGGCGCAAGTGGTTGTCGTGAGCAACACTGACGCGATCAACAAGCTGAAAGATGCATTTGGGTCGATGGTGAAACTCATCTTCGTGCACTCAGAGATGGACGAGGAAAAGTATAGACTCGAGCAACGAGCGCTCGGGAACAATGAGACATACGTTGACGCACGAGTTGATGCCTACAATCAGGCTCTTGCCTTGTACTATCGAAACATCGCCCGTTTCGATCACGTTCTCATCTATGCTGGATCAAGGGAGGACCTGTTTGACCAGATCTTCAGGCTCTTCAACTATTATGAGACGCAGTAGTGATGTGGGGGGCATGTATCAGCACCCGAGTTTGGGAGGAGGTACTGATGAGTGAGCGGTTCGAGATTTTCGACATGAATGGCGAGTTGATTGCAGTTCAGGAGCGGAAGGAGTTCGAGAAGGAGATCGCGGAGGAGTTCGCTGAGAAAGGTAGAATAACGCGCAAAGTGCGGGCTATCAGGCTGCTGCTCCTTACATCGCAGGGCCGCGTCTACCTTCAGAAGAGAAGCAAGATGAAGAGGGCCAACCCTGGATTGCTAGACAAGACTGTCGGCGGTCACGCTGCCGCTGGGCACTCTTACTCCATGACGGTAGTTAAGGAATGCGCGGAAGAACTAGGTTTTCCGTCGACTGTTCTTGACACATCCGAGTTCAGGAAAGCTGTGCGCGTCACAGACCTGACCATCATCGGCGTCCTCCAGCTGATAGAGATACTGGAGAACTTCGTCTCCAAACGGAGATTGGCGGATGGTAGCTTCTTCGAACAACCGTACATCACTGGCATGTACTTGGGGTACTACGATGGCCCTATCAGGTTCGTGGACGGAGAGAGCTGTGGCATTGAGTCGTTCTCGATGCAGGAGCTGAGAGACGAACTTGCAGCGCATCCAGAAGCGTTCACAGACGATTTGCGTTTCATGGTTGATAGGTACGAGCAACTAATGGTTCCCGTCGAGCAAATGGGAGATGGGTAACTGGACCTGGCAGTGCCCCCATTGGGGAGCGTTGAAGCGGCCCTCCGCGACGATAGCTCACGACGAGGCGCGGGTTGTATGCAGATGAAGGCCAACCCATGGAAACGATCAACACGATCCAGCTGATTGACGAGTCGGTCTTCCCGGACGAGGCCGTTCTCAAGGGTGTGCTGGGTCGGTCGTATCGGGCCTACTGCGCGTTGCTTGAGCTGTTCGGGCGGAACGAGATGACACACGAGTGGCGCTTCTACCGGGACGGGAAGGCGTGGCTCTGCAAGGTCCAGAAGAAGAATAGGACGATCGTCTGGATGTCGGCTTGGGAAGGCTTCATGAAGGCGATGGTCTACGTCCCGCTCAAGCACATGGACGGCGTCTATGCTCTGCCCGTCTCTGAAGAGACGATGGCTTGCTTCCGCGACACCAAGGACGTTGGCCAATCGAAGCCCTGCATCTTCGAGGTCCGAAATCAGAAGGGCCTGAAGGACCTCAACACCGTCATGCAGTTCAAGATCCAAACGAAGTAGCTCGATCGCCTACTGCGCAATGCCATCAACGGCCGCCTTCCCGCCATCGAGTTTGCCCGGGGGCCGAGGGGATGCAGATGCACGACGAGAGGGGCATCGTCTTTGCCGCGGGTGTCCTTGAGCACAATGGGAGGATCTACACCTTCCCGCCGCTTCCGCCGGGGGTCCTCGCCATCCTCGAAGACGGCGGACTGATCGCGCACGTCCAGAAGGTGCTGAGCACCCAGTCCTTCAGCTCGACCGGATAGGACGATCCCAGCTACCGTCTGAGCCGTCTCTTTGTGTATCTCCTTGCTAAAACGTGAATACCTGATCGACTCGTATGCTTGGTTAGCCTTGCTTCGGAGCTGTAGGATGGAGCGCAGACTCCGATTGGCAGAAACGAGTTCCAGCTCTGCAGGTCTCAAGGAGGTGCCCGAATGGCTCATGCGAAGCTTCTGACGCTCGACAAGGCCGGTCCCGTCCAGATGGGCTTCTGGGTCCCCAATCGCGTGTGGGCGACGGCGAAGTACCTCGTCCCGCTTCGCGACGAAATCGCCGCGAAGAAACGGGATGGCACGCTCGCCCCACTGCGTGAGGAGATCCAGTCGTTCAAGGGCTGGGTGACGGCCAACAGCGTCTACCGCATGTGGGTCACGGCGATGATCGACCAGGCGAACGGTTTCGTCCTAACGCTCGACGAGCGGACCAAGGAGGAGATCAAAGACGAGGATGGTGACAGGGTCTGGATCAAGGGCTACGACGAGTTCTTCGAGATCCTGAACGTGATCGTCGAGACGACCCCAGCCTTCGTCACCACAGATGGCGGCAACCCGATTGCGATGATCGGCACGCCGATGAACGCCCTCTTGGCAATTGCGATGGCGACCGAGGCCGGGCTCGCGCTCTTCCACGACGCAACCTTCAATGCCCAGCTGAAGGAGAAGGTCCTCGATACGTGGAATGAGTACCTCAAGAGCAGCAAGTCGATCGAGCACCACTTCGAGGTGACCCCGCTGGGCGGGGAAGACGTCGAGGGGTCGTGGTGCTCGCAGGCTGCCTGGGATGCCGGCGTATGGGACGAGATGGTCATTCACGATGCGAAGAAGGCGGCCTACGGCTACGCATCGTGGAATGACTTCTTTCTCCGACTGTTCGTGAAGGATGCGCGCCCCTTCCACGGGAAGGAAGAAGAGGTCGTCAACATCGGGTGTGAGACCACACCGTGGCAGTATGAGGCTGATCTTCAATACAAGTCCAAGTTCTGGATCAAGGATGTCAATTATTCGCTGCTCGACCTCTTCGGAGGAGACAAGGAATGGGCGAGGTGTTTCGAAGACGGCCAGGCCTATCAGGGCTTCCTCTCTGCGACCCACTATCACCGCTGGAACGCCCCGCTCAAAGGCAAGATCGTGCGCTCGTGGGTGCAGGCGGGAACCTACTTCGCCCAGCGGCCGGGGCAGGGACAGAACGCAGGAACGTGGGAGGGGACGGAGTCGCAGCCGTACCTCGGTCACGTGGCAACTCGTGCCATCTTCATCCTGGAGCACCCGACATGCGGCTACGTCGCATTGATCTGCATCGGGATGGTCGAGGTGTCGACGTGCGCCATCAAGAAGGGGTACGAGGTCAAGAAGGGCGCTCCACCCAAGGACATCGAGCGCGGCGAGGAGATCGGCCACTTCGAGTTCGGCGGCTCGACGCACATGATGATCTTCCAGAAGGACAAGGTGGATCTTGCGGAGTGGGCCCTGGAAGCGGAGACCCACCGGCTCGACCCGAACCCAACGCCGATGGGGACGGTCATCGCCAAGGCCAAGCGAAAGGCTGATTGACCACACGTCTCAAGGAGGAGGAAGGTGATGGACTACACGACGATTCATCCGCTGTGCGCCAGCCAGGCGCATCGCGTCGATCTGCATTTGTGGCGCGGCGCGCCTCAGAATCTGGACGAAGCTCGCCCCATTCAGATTCTCGTGAACCAGGGCTATGTGGTCGGGTTCTGCCCCGACCGCCTTCAGCCTGCATGGTCTGCGTACCGCGTTGCCCATGCCGACGACGATGTCGACTACGACCGTCCGCTGATGTACTACGACGACCTTCGGCTCGACGAAGCGCATCGCATCGGCCGAAAGACCTTCGGGAAGATTGGCGGGATCCAGCTACATGTCGGACACATGACGCCCAACGAGGTCATCAACCGCCAGTTCGGACGTCTCGCGCAGATGGAGACGTTCCTGATGTCGAACATGAGCCCCCAGTACGGCTCCCTCAACGGCGGCGTGTGGCTCAAGCTGGAGACGGCAATCCGTGAGATCAAGGATGAGCCGGGGAAGGACCATGTCTGGGCCATCGTGGGCCCGGTATTCGGCGAGGAGCCTTCGTTGATTGGCCGCGGGCAAGGCAAGCACCTGCCTGTTCCGGAAGCCTACTTCTGCATCATCGTCGACCCCCATAGCTACCCGTATGACACGCCATCGCGTGTTCAAATCGACTGTTTCGTGATTCCGCAAGAGGCGCCGAGCGACTCACACCCGCAGGACTACCCAGCCACCCTGGAGGAGGTGGAGGCAGCCACCAATCTGAGGTTCTTTGCTTCGTGGGGCCGGGAAGCGCCTCTCGGGCTGGAAGCGCAGGATGCGGCGGCTTCCCAGAGTGAGAGCCGCCTGATGCAGGTGCTCGAGCAGCAGAGAACGGAGTTGGCTTCCACAGACGAGGAGATCACAAAGGCCCGCGAGGAAGCGACGTCGATCGAGGACTTCATCGAAACCCTGAAGGACGAAGCGGCCAGCATCCAAGTCACAGGCCGCGCTCTGACCGATCAGGAGGCGGCGCGGCTGTCGGCGATCCAGCATACGATCTCATGGTTGCTTCGAGTTCTTCGTCAGCTGTTCGGCAAGCCGGCGGACGGGCCGGCGAAGGAGCCGGAGAAGCCCACCAGCAATCTCATCACCTACAAGATCACGTCCGACTCAGGCGACAAACTGAAGACCGGGGCACGAACGGCGTGCAACTTCTGGAACCGATTCGTGCTCCCGAAGTACTCGATCGTGATCCGCCTTGGCACGTTCACACAGAACAGCTATACGATTGCTCGAGCCTACAAGCCGTACATCAAGGACGGGGTCCACTATGGCAAGGTGGAGTTCAACACGAAGTACCTCTCGCAGTACACGGCGGATCAGATCGCTGGCACGATCGTGCACGAGATCGGCCACTCCCTCGGCATCGGCTGGGAGGAGTGGGATAAGCTCTACGACCCCAAAACGGGCAAGTTCAAGTCCGACGCTGTAGGTCAGCTGAGCGAGCTCAAGAACATGGAAGTTGAGCTTGATGGCGGCCCCGGCACAGCGCTCTCTCACTGGGACGAGGCGAAGTTCGATCGGGAGCTGATGACTGGCTACAAGGACCATGGCGAACACGTGCTGCCCGTCACGATTGACCTGATGGCGGTACTTGGTCACGCGGTGAGCGAGAGGCTGAAGTCCAAGGAGGACCTTCGCGGTCTGTTGCAGGATGCTGCGAGCATGGTGTTTTCTCGTCAGGACGTGGCTCGAAGCCTCGATCGCGATCACCTCGAGGAGACCGACCTGTTCGAGACGATTCCGCATCTTCCGCCGGAAGCCACGGACGACGCCGGCTAGTCGAGTCGGTTCTAGGTTCTTGAGGGGCTGCGAGCAGGCCCGAGCCTGCCCCTTGCGTGCCCGCAAAGGGCACGCAAGGGTGGCGTCGAGAGCCGCGATTGGGGCGGGAGGGGATCGGCATGCAACAAGTCGCCATGCAGAGGCGTGTTGCACGGGGTAGTCTGTCTCCATCATGAGCATTGAGTTCAATCCGATCGGCGTCATTCACACGCCGTATACCGAGCCGAAAGGAATGCCGATCCAGCCGGCTGGCGCCGCCGGCGTGCAGGGGACCGTCGAGGTCTTCGAGGCGTATCGCGGCGGACTCGCCGATCTCGACGGCTTCTCCCACATCGTCCTGCTCTATCACTTTCACAAGAGCGATGGCTACAAGCTACGCGTGGTGCCCTTCATGGACACGGTGGAGCGAGGCCTGTTCGCGACGCGGGCGCCGAAGCGTCCGAATGCCATTGGCTTGTCTGTGGTCCAGCTCGATCGAATCGAGAATGGGGTCCTGCATGTGCAGAACGTCGACATTGTCGACGGCACGCCGCTCCTCGACATCAAGCCCTATGTGCCCGAGTTCGACTCGCCCGCCGAGATCCGCACCGGCTGGCTTGACGAGGCCCGCAAGACCGTCTCCGACCGCTGCGCTGACGAGCGGTTCGCCTGATCGGAGTTGGCAGAACGTCACATGGCTCAACGTCAACGAGAGGAAGAGATATGTCGAGTCTTCGAATCGGTCTTGTCGGATACGGTGCCTGGACGCGATCTGCCTATCTCCCGGCGCTTCGACGAGATGGCCGCGCCGAGATCATCTCCGTCGCCGCACCGACTGACGCGACGCGCGCTCGCGCGGTCTCCGAGCTTGGATCGAACGTGGCTGCCTTCCCGACGGTTGAGGAGCAGCTGCAAGGGCTGGACGTCGATGCCGTCCTGATTGCCGTGCCCGACGTCCACCATGAGGATGCCCTTCTCGCGGTGCTTGCGAGTGGGACTCCCTGCCTCTACGAGCCGCCCATCACGGCGACCCGTGCGCGCATTGCGCCAGTGCTCAGGCGACTCCTGTCCGCGGAGCAGATCACCTGTGCCGATCTCGAGCTCGCGCTCATTCCGGCCGTGCAGCGGGCGGCGGAGCTTCTAGCACAAGGCGTGGTTGGGGGTGTCCAGATGGCGCGTATCCGCCTCCAGTCGGGGTGGGGTCCTGTGCCCGACTACGATCTCTGCAACCTCAATCATCTCTGCACGTGGTACGTCGATGTTCTGAATCGGATTCTCGACGCCAAGCCGCGCCGCGTTCTGGTGCGCGACGGCCACGGCACACCGGGCCGGAGGCAGAGCCAGACCATCGGGCTACTCGACTACGGCGACGTACTTGGCACGCTGCAGGCGAACATCGCGTGCGTCGGCGACCAGGAAATTGGCGTCGAGATCAACGGGAGCGATGGCGACATCTTGATCGACCTTTGGTCAGGCGATGTGTCTCTTCGAACGCGCGAAAGCACGGCATGGACGACGGAGTCCTGGCGCGCGATCGAGCCCTATGCCGATTGGCCGGGCATGCACGAATCGATCACGGGTTTTCTCGATGCGGTGGAGGGCAACCAACCTGCGGCCTACGGCGCGGAGTCTGTGGCCGAGCTTCAGCTCGTCGGGCTTGCCGCCGAAGAGTCGCTCGACTCCGGCACTTGGGCCGACGTGCCGACACTAGAAGACTTCCAGCAGGGGCGGTAGACCGTGGGCGGCGAGCGGTTCGACTACCAAGTTACCAAGGGCGACGTCGTCCGCATCTTCTGGGAAGGCCGCTGCATCATGACGCTCGGCGGCGATCGCGGCCGGCATCTCGCGGCGGACCTTGAGGACGCCAGCGACGACGAAGCCCAATACCTCCTCCAACGCGCCACCGGCAACTTCAAGCGCGGCAACGAACGGTAGCCTTTGTGCTGCCATCGGCCGTTCGCTGCGAACGACCTAGCGACCTGCTGCGGAGATGCCAGGACGGGGGGTAGCGCCGAAAGGATGCCAGCCCGCATCCGGTCGAATCGGATCTTGGAAAAGCCGAAGCCCATACGCGCGAGATGATCGTGGGAGCTGATCGCATCGGAAGATCAGGGATGGGGCTTCGTGACCTCGCTATGGCAGACGAGCAGAATGCATGATCAGGGCGAGACCCACCACGGGTGGCGCGACGTTCGGCAACAGATGAAACGCGGCCCTGCCGGCGCTTAAGAGTCGGGCCGGGTCGTTCCGCAGGTTGAGCATCCCGGGTCGGGTAGCCCCCAGCCGGTGAGGAGATCGTCTTCGATCTCGAGGACCCTCATCCCCAGACGTTTCGACTTGTAGGTCCAAGACTCGCGATCCGAGTTCTCGGCGTCCGGGAAGTCGATGTCGTCCGGCTCGCCGATGCTCGCTCGGATCATCTCCTTGTCCATGCCGACCCAGATGTCGCCACGTACAACCCCTGCACAGACCTCGCGATCCCACTCGGGATGGGCCTCCTGGCACTCATCGACGGCGCGGCCGAAGTAGAGGGACAGGCTGGCACGGATCGGCGTCGAGTCCGAACCGGGCATCCGAACCAACGTCATGGCGAGCAGGGCGACGACGATGACCAGCAGGACAGGCTTCAACGTAGCAATGGTCATATCTCATCCTTTCACGCCAGCCGATTCTATCGCACCCGAGCCGGATCGTCAGGGCGGACCACACAGACAGTGTGCAGTACCATCGGTCCATCTGAGTCGAGATCATCGAGAGAACTTGCTATTGGAAGGAGATTGCCATGCCGGAATACGAGATCGAATTCGAGATTGTCGAGGGGAAGGGCACGACGATCACGGGGCCACCGTACCCGGATCTGGCGAAGGAAGGACTTTGCGCCTGGATGCTTGGCGACGACGAGGACCCGATGAAGAAGGTCGGTGACACGTTCCGGCACCCGGACGACCTCGGGAAGATGTGCCCGTGGCTCGTCGACAGCTTGACCGGGTTCGTCCGGGCGCTCGAGAACGGTGCCACGCTCGGCTGGCGGTACAAAGGGACGCCGTACGAGAAGGAGATCGATCCGGACGGCGTGACGACGGAGTTCGTCCGGTGTCCCGACCCGACGGCCTCCGGGATCGTCATCAAGATCACGCGGACCGCACTGCCAGAGTAGCCAGCGGTCGAAACGGAGGCGCGGATGGCCTACAGCGAAGCGCTCGATCAGCGGATCTCGGACTACATGGCTCCGTGGGCGGGGCAGCGCCGGAAGATGTTCGGCGGGACCTGCCATCTCCTGAACGGGAACATGATGTGCGGCGTTTACAAGGACTCGCTGATCCTCCGACTCGGCGAGGCGGCCGCCGCCGAAGGGCTGAACCAGTTGCACGTGTCAGAGTTCGACATCACCGGGCGACCGATGAAGGGGTGGGTGATGGTCGCGCCTGCCAGCTATGCGGGTGCCGCGCTGGAGGAATGGCTTGACAAGGCGCGAGCGTTTGTGGAGACCCTCCCGCCGAAGTAACGGCTACCGGCGGAGACCCGATACTGGAGGAGGCGTGGAGTGGAGGCTGAGCGAGCGATCGCGCCAGACGTCTTCCGGCAGCGGCTTTTGATCGAGGGGTACTGGACGATCGGGCTCGATCGGGACGTCATCGACCGGTACCTCCGCGACATCGCAGCGCATCTCGGCCTGACGATCTACGGCGATCCGATCGTCTACGCCCCGGAGGGAAAGGGCCGAGCGGAGAACCAGGGCTTCGATGCGTTCGTCCCGCTGGTCGACTCCGGGATCTCGGCCTACTTCTGGTCCGCGAAGCGGTTCTTCTCGATCCTCCTGTACACCTGCAGCCGGTTCGACGAGCGCGCTGCCGCGGCGTTCACGAGGGAGTTCTTCGGCGCCGAAGGCGGCCTGCACACACTGAGCTTCTGATCCGGTTCTCGAATCGCGATCCGCGGAGTTCAGCCAGCGTGTCCGAGCTTGCCGAGGAGCGCCCTCTCGACCGACTTCGGAACGAACGTGGAGACGTCGCCGCCGTACATGCTGATCTCCTTGACGATCGACGAGGAGAGGAAGCTGAAGCGCTTCGCGGTCATGAAGAAGACCGACTCGAACTCCGGCGCCATGTCCCGGTTCGTCAGCGCCATCTGGAACTCGTACTCGAAGTCGGAGTTCGCCCGAAGCCCTCGGACGATCGCGTCGGCTCCGTGTTCGCGGGCGCAGTCGACGAGGAGGCCGTCGAAGCTGATCACCTCGATCCCGTTGACCCCTTCCTCGACCAGCGCTGCCTGGGTAATCTCGACGCGCTCCTCAAGGGTGAAGTACGGCCGCTTGTGCGGGTTGGCGACGACGGCGACGAACATCCGATCGAACAGCTTCCGCGCGCGCCGGGCGATGTCGATGTGCCCGTGCGTGATCGGATCGAAGCTTCCGGGATAGATGGCGATGGCCATAGCGGCCCCATGGTATCTGCGTCGACGGTTCGCGGCAACGCGTCAGGCGGCGGGGCCGACGGTGGTCAGGTTCATCTCTTCCGGATGGAGATACTTCGCGACGACGTGCTGAGCCTCTTCCCGGTCGATCCGATCGAGCCGGGCGAGCAGCTCGTCCGGAGAGAGGATCTCCCGGTCGTGGATCGCGGCATTCCCCAGGCGGACGGCCCGATTGCCGTTCGTCTCAAGGCCGAGGATCACGTGGCCGCGAAGCTTCGACTTGGCCAAGTCGAGTTCGTCACCCGGCATTGGTTCGGTCCGGATGCGCTCGAATTCGGCCGACACGAGGTCGACGACCGATGAGACCGTCTTCGGCGCGACGCCGGCGTAGGTCAGCCAGAGGCCGGAATCGGAGTAGCAGGTGACGTTGCTCGTCACCGCGTAGGCGAGCCCCCGCTCCTCGCGAATCGCCCGGAAGAGCCGAGAACTCGGACCGTCGCCGAGGATCGAGTTGACGACCTCGATCGGGAATCGATCGTCGTTCGATGCGTCTGGTCCCGAGAGACCGAAGTAGACGTGTGTCTGTGCCGTCGGACGGTCGTGGTGCGCGCGACCGGGATGGAGTCGCGCCGGCATTCGCCCGTTGTCCTGCCGGGTGGGAGAGCCGTTTGGGATGAGTCGGCCGGCGAGTTCGATCAACTCGTTCGGATCGACGGCGCCGCAAGCGACGAGGACGGCGTTGCCGGGCCGGTAAGCGCGTTCGTGATGGGCGACGATCGCTTCCCTCGACACGGCGGAGATTGCCTCGTGCGTGCCGAGGACCGGGCGGGAGAGCGGGTGATCGTCCGCCCACAGGCCGGCGGCGAACAGATCGTAGGCCGACTGCTCCGGGTCGTCCGAGTGGCCGCGGATCTCCTCGAGGACGACGTTCCGTTCGAGGCCGATCTGGTCGGCGTCGAACCGGGGAGCGAAGACGAGGTCCGCGAGGACGTCGACCGCGGTCGCCAACCCTTCGGCGGGAACGTCGGCGTAGTAGAACGTCGATTCCTTGCTTGTCGCTGCGTTCAGATGTCCGCCGACAGCATCGATCTCGCGAGAGATCGCATCGGCGTCGCGTCGCGACGTCCCCTTGAACGTCAGATGCTCGATGAAGTGAGCAAGCCCCGGCGCATCACGCGGATCGTCGCGGCTGCCGACGCGGACCCAGAGACCGACGCTGACAGAACGGGACTGCGGGACCTCTTCGGCGAGGACCCGTAGTCCGTTCTCCAGCGTTGTGTCGTAGGCGTTCTCGTAGAGCTCGCGGATTACCAACGATCCTCGAATTCCGGAGGGGTCGCCTCTTCTTCGCGCTCTCGCTCCGGCTGGGTCGGGGCCGAGCGGTCGGCGTCGGGCTCGCGTTCGGGCTCGACGGCTTCGGCCTCCACTGGCTCATCCGGCTGTTCCGCCGTCTGCTGTTCTTCCTGACGCTCCTCCTCGGGGACGATCCGTCGGAGCTTGTACCGACCGCGATCGTCGATGTTCATCACCTCGACGGTCACACGGTCGCCGCTCCTAACGATGTCGGTGACGCGGCGGACATAGGCGTCGGAGAGAGCCGAGATGTGGATCAGTCCGGTCACCTCGGGCGTCAGCTCGACGAACGCGCCGTAGTCGGTCGTGTTGGTGACGACGCCCTCGATGATGTCGCCTTCGTGAACCGGTTTGGCAGGCGGTGCTGGTTCGGAGGGCGCTTCCTCTCTCGGTGCGCTCTCCTTCCGCCCACGGTCGCCGCCGCGATCCCGGCGCGGCTTCCGGTCTCGATCGCCGCGAGAGGAGGCCGGCGCCGCTTCGCCCTCGGGGGCGATCCGCTTCAGATCCGGGCGGCCCATCTTGTCGGTCCCGATCACCTCGATCGTGATCTCGTCGCCCGGTTTGACGTAGTCGGTGACGTTGTCGACGAATCCATCGGCGAGATTCGAGACGTGGACGAGTCCCTCTCCGCCGCCCTTCAGCTCGACGAACGCGCCGAAGTCGACGATGCGGGTGACCTTCGTCGTGAAGACCGCGCCGACTTCGAGCTCGGCGGTCAGGTCCTCGACCCACTCCTGCGCCGCGGCGACCGCGGCCCCGTCGACGGCGGCGATCTTGACGGTGCCGTCGTCCTCGATGTCGATCTCGGCGCCGGTCTCTTCGATGATCTGCCGGATCATCTTCCCACCGGGCCCGATGACGAGTCCGATCTTGTCGGTCGGGATCGTGATCGTCACGACCTTCGGTGCGTACTCGGAGAGTTCGGTCCGCGGCTCGCGGATCGTCCGCTCCATCTCGTCGAGGATCGCCAACCGTGCGCGGCGGGCCTGTTCGAGCGCCTCGCGCATCGTCTTGCTGTCGACCCCGCCGACCTTCACGTCAAGCTGGAAGCCGGTGACGCCGTCGCGGGTTCCGACGACCTTGAAGTCCATGTCGCCGTGATGATCCTCGGCCCCTTGGATATCGGTCAGGATGACCCGACGGCCGGTCTCAGCGTCCTCGATCATCCCCATCGCGATTCCGGCAGCCGGCTTCCTGATCGGGACGCCGGCGTCCATCATCGCGAGGGACGCGCTGCAGACCGTCGCCATCGACGACGAACCGTTCGACTCGAGGATCTCGGAGACGACACGGATGACGTACGGGAACTCTTCCTCGCTTGGGAGGATGCACTTGATCGAATTCTCCGCCAGATACCCGTGACCGATCGACCGGCGACTCGGAGAGCCGACCCGGCGGACTTCGCCGACCGAGAACGGCGGGAAGTTGTAGTGGAGCATGAACCGCTTCCGGCCGTCGAACATCATCTGATCGATGATCTGCTCGTCGCCGCGGGCTGCCCCGAGCGTGATCACGCCGAGGCTCTGCGTCTCGCCGCGGGTGAACAGGGAGGATCCGTGCGTCCTCGGAAGGACGCCGACATCGCAGTGGATCGGCCGGATCTCTTCCGGCCGGCGTCCGTCGAGTCGCACCCCACGCTCGAGGATCTCTTGGCGCATGTACTCTTCGAGGTACTTCTCGACGAATCCGGCGATCTCCTCGGTTAGCGCGGCGGCTTCCTCTTCCTCAAGGGTCGGGTCGACGATCGTCTCGACGGCGCGCTCCCGCAGCCCCTTGACGAACTCGCCCCGTTCCTGTTTCGTCTCGACCGAATGGATCGCTGGGAACTCCGGCCAGACGATCTGCCGGACGCGGTCGGCGAGCCCAGGGGTCTCGACCGGTTCTTCGGCGACGAACTCCGGCTTCACCGGGTTCACCCGCCCGATGAACCGCTCCTGTAAGCCGATCAGCTCGCGAATCGCGCCGTGGGCGAAGTCGATCGCCTCGACGACCTCGGCTTCGGCGAGTTCGTTCATCATCCCTTCGACCATCGTCACCGCGTCTCGCGTGCCGGCGACGGTGATCTCAACGCATGTCTCGGCGATGGTCTCCGCGTTCGGGTCGAGGACGAATTGTCCGTCGACGCGCCCGATCTTGACGCCGGCGATCGGCCCCTCGAACGGAGCATCGGAGATCATCAGTGCCGCCGACGCGCCGAGGATCGCGAGGGCGTTCGGCGAGCAATCCGACTCGGCGGAGAGGATCGTCGCGATGATCTGGACTTCGTCCTTGTAGCCCTTCGGAAAGAGCGGGCGGATCGGTCGATCGATCATCCGGCCGCTCAGGATCGCGACGTCGCTCGGACGTCCTTCTCGCTTGAAGAATCCACCGGGGATCTTTCCGCTGGCGTAGAAACGCTCTTCATAGTCGACGCGCAGCGGGAAGTATCCGATGTCGTCACGTGCCTCGGCGGTCACGGCCGTCACGAGGACGTGTGTATCGCCGTGCGTTGCCAGCACGGCGCTCGCTTGGCGGGCGATTCGCCCGGTCTCCAGCGCGAGTTCCTTCCCATTGAACTGAATACTCTCTCGAATGTGCATGGACTCTCTAGACTCCTCTGATTTCCAGTCTCTCGATCAGTTGTCGATACGTTGACAAGTCATGTCGTTTGACGTACTTCAGCAAGCGTCGGCGCTGGCCGACCATCTTCCGTAGTCCTCGCTGCGAGCTGAAGTCCTTCTTGTGTTGTCCCAAATGCTCGGTCAGTTCCCGAATCCGTTCGGTTAGCAGTGCGATCTGCACCGGTGCAGATCCCGAGTCTCCTTCGCCTTGTCCGAATTCCTTGATGATCTCCGCTTTCTTCTCCGTCGACAGTCCCATCTTCTCTCCTTTTCGCCCACGCCCGAGAAACGGTCATCCCTATCACCCAGACGGGGTCGGATCAGTTGTTGTACCTGCGACGCAGGCCCTCCACCTCGAATCTTACCCGCTCGGCGTCGATCGTGCGCAGCTCCCCGCTCCGCATCAGCCAGCGCCCATCGACGAGGACGTCGGTCACGTCAAGCGCATCGGAAGCGAAGGCGAGCGTTGCCAGCGGATCGTGGCGCGGGGACACGTGGAGCGGTTCGCGATCGATCAGAATCAGATCGGCGGAGCCGCCCTCGACCAATCCCTCGGGTTCGAGCCCGAAGATCGGCCTTGCGGCCCGCGCCGCCATGTCGAACGCGTCCGCGGCGCTCGGTTTCATCGGTTCCTCGTAGAGGGCTCGCTGAACCATCCACGCCGTTCGCATCTCCTCGACCATGTCGAGACGGTTGTTCGACGCGGCGCCGTCGGTCCCGATGGCGACGGGGATCCCGGCATCGCGCATCGCATTCACCGGAGCGATGCCGCTTCCCAGCTTCGCGTTGCTCTTCGGGCAATGAGCGACCGTGACTCCGTGGTTTGCCAGGATTCCGATGTCGGTCCCGTCGACATGCACGCAGTGCGCCGCGAGCATCGGGACGGAGAGCGCGCCGATTCGCTCCAAGTAAGGAACGGTCCCCTCGCCTGTCTTCTCGAGCCATTCCACGACCTCATGGCGCGTCTCGGCGACGTGTGTGTGGATCGGAACGCCCAGCTCCTCGGCCGTCTCGATCGCGGCACGCCAGACGTCCTCCCCGCAGGTGTAGATCGTGTGCGGGCTGATCGCCGCGCGGATCCGCCCGTCAGCGACACCGCTCCAGCGACCGATCGACCGGGATGCAGCCTCGATCTCCGAGCGCCCCTTCTCGTCCATCTCCGGCGCGATGATCCCGTAGGAGAGGAGTCCCCGAGCTCCGCTCTCCTCCACGGCGCGGCCGACCTCGTCGGTGTGGAAGTACATGTCGGCAAAGCCGATCGTCCCACCACGGATCCCCTCGGCGAGCGCGAGGAGCGTGCACCAGTAGACGTCCTCCGGACGGAGCTTCGCCTCGATCGGCCAGACATGCTCTTCGAGCCAAACGCGGAGCGGCACGTCGTCGGCGAGGCCGCGGAAGAGGACCATCGCCAAGTGGGTGTGCGCGTTGATGAAGCCGGGTGCGACGAGCTTGCCGCCGCCGTCGATCAGGTCGTCTCCGGGATGCGGCGAGATCCCCTCGCCGGAGATCGCCGTGAACCGCGCCCCTTCGAATCGGATCTCAACGGGGGCGTCTCCCCCGATCGGTTGAACGTCCTTCAGAACCGTGCCCATTCCGCCTTCGTCCCTTGCGATGTCAAAGCGAGAGTTTACGGCGTGCAAATCCTCATCGCAATTGGAGATTCAACGGCTAGCGGAAGGGAGGCATGGAAGCTAATATATGACACGTGGAGAAGATCGACGCAGGAGTTGCGGGGCGGATCGCGGAAGATGAAGCCTGCCGATTCCTCCGGGAGCGGGGATACGAGATCGTCGCCCGCAACTGGCGGACGCGGCAGGGGGAGATCGACATCGTTGCGCGGGAGGGGCGGACGCTCGCCTTCGTCGAAGTGAAGTCCCGATCGCGGACGGGGTACGGAGGGCCGGAGGCGGCGGTGCATCCGACGAAGCAGCGGCGGATCATCGCCGCTGCGCAGGACTTCCTCATGCGGACCGAATGCGGATTGCCGGTGCGATTCGACGTGGTGGCGGTCCTCGGGGGAGAGGCGCGGCTTCATCGCGACGCCTTCCAGGTGGACGAGACGTGTTCGCCCGGCTCCTGAGCGGCGCGGTCCTCGGGATCGACGCGCGGTTGATCGAGGTCCAGTGCGATGTCAGCGGCGGTCTCCCGCAGTTCCACGTCGTCGGGCTTCCGGAGAAGGAGGTCTCCGAGAGCCGCGAGCGGATTCGGAGCGCGATCAAGAACTCGGGTCTCCAGTTTCCGTCTGGCAGGATCACGGCGAACCTCGCACCGGCGGATCTTCGGAAGGAAGGCGTCGGATTCGATGTCCCGATCGCTGTCGCGATCCTGATCGCATCCGGGCAAGCCGGCCGTCCTGCCGACAACAACTACCTCTTTCTCGGCGAGCTGGCGCTGAACGGCGCGATCCGCGGGGTTCGCGGTGTCCTACCGATTGCACTGGCTGCAGCGGGGCACGTCGATGGGTTGGTCGTACCGCGGGAGAATGCCGTGGAGGCAACGATGGCGACCGATCTACCGGTCTACCCGGTCGAGACGCTCGGAGATCTGCGCGCGTTTGTCTCCGGCGAAATGAAGATCGAGCCACTCGGGGTCGATCGGGAGGCACTCCTCGAATGCGAGCCGCCACCGATTGGGGCCGATCTCGCCGAGGTCCGCGGGCAGGCGCTGGCGAAACGGGCGCTCGAGGTCGCAGCCGGCGGAGGACACAACGTCCTGATGGTCGGACCTCCGGGCGCGGGGAAGAGCCTTCTTGCCCGTTGCCTCCCTGACCTGCTCCCGCCGATGGCCCTCGATGAAGCGCTCGAGGTGACGAAGGTCTACAGCTCCGCCGGTCTGCTCGAGGAGGGTGTATCGCTGATCCGCCGCCGCCCGTTCCGCGCACCGCATCAGACGATCTCCTATGCCGGGATGGTCGGCGGCGGCCACGGGATCCCCGGGCCGGGCGAGATCAGCCTCGCTCATCACGGGGTGCTGTTTCTCGACGAGCTGCCCGAGTTCGATCGAAGGGTCCTCGAAACGCTCCGGCAGCCGCTCGAGGATCGGACGGTCCTCCTGTCGCGAGCCGGTGTTTCGGTCCGTTACCCGTCCTCGTTCACTCTGGTCGCAGCGATGAATCCCTGCCCGTGTGGGTACTTGGGGGATTCGCTGCAACCTTGCCGATGCACGGTCCACGACATCCGCCGATACCGTCGACGCCTCTCCGGACCATTCCTCGATCGGATCGATCTCTTCGTCGAGGTCCCCCGGTTGCCCCCCGACGAGCTCCTCGCTTCTCGCGGCTCGGGGGCATCGACCGACGTGCGTGCCCGCGTGACCGATGCGCGAACACGTCAGTGGGAGCGGCTGAGCGATGAGCCGGGGTGCTTCTCCAATGCGCAGCTCGACGGCGACCTCCTCGATGCCTGCTGCGAGCTGGAGAGCGAGGCGAGGGCCCTGCTGGCGCGGGCGGTGACCCGCTTCGGGCTGAGCGCGAGAGCGCATGTCCGTATCCTCCGAGTGGCGCGAACGATCGCCGATCTGGAGGGAGCGGGGAAGCTGGCGGCCGAGCACATCGCCGAGGCGATCCAATTCCGGGCGACCGGCGAGTCGATCGGCGAGTAGGTTCCCGGCTTTCCGCCGCTTTTCCGACTCATGAAATGCACACAACGGTCGGGTACAGTTGGAGTTCGCTGACGCAGATTCCATGATAGAAGATGGCACTTCGTGATCAGCACAGAGGAGGCGCTGGCAATGAAAAGGAAGATACTCGGCGCGGCATTCATCTTGGCGGCCGGACTCTCGGCCGTCGGGTGGGCCGTGCAGTATCCGATCACGGTGACCGATGTCGACATCGTGGGGATTGTTGAGGTTCGAGAACGCGACGTACTCGAAGTGGTCGCCTTCTGCGCCGGAGACGAGGTCTCTGAATCCGATCTGCGAGCCGCGTCGCAGGCGATCTTCGATCTGGGATGGTTCGGTGAGGTCGTCCCGGAAGTCGGAGAGGATGGCACCGTTATGTTCCACGTGATCGAGAATCCCCGGATTCGCGAGATCGTCATCACCGGGAACACGCACCGCCGGTGGCGCTCCCTGTTCGGCGTTCGGCTGTACCGTGTGCCGATCATGCCTACGTCGAGGATTCGACGGATCCTCGGTGACGAAGACGTCGAGAAGCGAGCGATCCTGGATCGTGACGCGCTCGAGACAGGATTGACCAATGTCATCGCTGAGTACAACGAGCGTGGGTACGTTCTCATTATGCTCGGCGATGTCGAGCTGGGTGAGACACTGCGGATCGAGATCATGGAGGCGGAGCTTGCCGCCAACACCGTCACCGGCTTGACGACCGTGCCCACACACGTTGCCGAGGAGATGATCGATCTTCCGCTCGGAGAGCCTGTCCACGTGACCGACCTTCAAGATGTCTACACGCGCTTGAGAGACTCGGTCTACTTCTCGAACTTCGAGGTCGTACCGCAGGCCGGCCCCGACCCGAATAGCGTGATCTTGCAATGGCAGTTGGAGGAGCGAGATCTGATCCGGGAGCCAGTCCGACTGAGCGGGATCGTCCTCGAAGGAATCACGCGGTTCGAAGAACAGAGCGTCTACAGTGCGCTGGCGGAGATCCCGACGGGCCCGGTCGACAACTACGGGCTCCTGCAGATTCTGGAGGGCGTCTACGACCTCTACATGTCGGCGGGGTACATGATGGTCCGCTTCGGAATCGAAGGCATCGACGACGGGACTCTTCATGTTCGCATCGACGAGGGCCGCATCGGTCGGATCGTGGTCAACGGACTCGAGCGGACCAAGGAGTACGTCGTCCTTCGCAATCTGACGTTGCGTGAAGGGGGAGTCCTCACCGTCTCGAACTACCGTGTGTCGCATCAAGGCTTGACGTCGCTCGGCTACTTCGCGTCCGTCGACATCGCCCCCGAGTGGATCGACGGCATGGTCGAGGTGACCGTAACGGTGAAGGAGAAGACGTCCCTCGGCGGGATGGAGGGCTCGATGGCACTCGACCCGGCATCCGGGGCGCTCGTCGGCGAGATGAAGATCAACCAGAAGAACCTGTTCGGAACCGGGCAGGACATCTCGTTGAGCTACAGCCGTGGGATCGTAAGCGGCGACGACCCAACGGCGGCTGTATGGGATCTGGCCTACACGTCGGTGGCGTTCTTCCCGGAGTTCGACAGCGTCGGCCTGAGTCTCTATCGATCGACTGAGGAGATCACATCAGGCGAGGAAACGACGAACCTCGTCACGTACGGCGTGAAGACCTCGTTTGCCTATCCCATCGCCGACTACGTAAATCTTGGGATTACCTACACCCATGAGGAGGAGCGCTCCACGGGTGCGACGGCCTGGGTGCCGACGGACTCGGTCACCATGTCCGTGATCTACGACGATATCGACTCTCCGACGTTCCCGACCCGCGGAACGCGGCGATCGCTTGGCCTGGAGAAGGCCGGCGGATTCTCTGCGGGGCGCGAGTTCACCAACGTGAACTTCAGCTGGATTCAGTTCACGCCCGCTGATCTCTCGCTGTTCGGGACCTTGAAGGAGGTCGTCGGCATCCGATTGAAGGTCGGATGGGGCGACGATCAACTCCCAACGAGCCGGTACTACGAGCTTGGCGGCACGATGTCGGTGCGCGGACTGGACGGCGAACCGACCGTTCCGCGAGCGGCCCTGGCGAACGTGGAGTATCGACTCGAACTGGCGGAGAACGGTCTCTACTTGACGGCGTTTCTCGACGCCGGCCTCGATCTCGACTCGGTCCGGTTCGATGCGATGCTTGCGTCGACCGGCCTGGAGATCGGCGTCGATGCTGCCGGGATCTTCGTCCGACTCGATATCGCGTGGCCCCTCAGTTCCGAGTGGGAGTGGATGCCGCGGTTCGAGGTTGGGTTCGGTCGGATGTTCTGATCCCTGACGCCTGTCATTGGGTGGTCTATAATCGAGTAGAACGGAGATCCACAAGGAGGATGGCATGTCCCGAAACACGCTTTTCGTTGCTGGTCTGGCATTGTTGCTTGCCGTCGGTGCACTGATTCTGCAGTTCGCGCTCCCCTCAGGTGGCGGGGTGAGCGACGCGGAATTGACCGCACTGCAGAACGAAGTCGCTGCGCTCCGGCAGCAGGGTGTCCTGAGAATCGCCTACGCGAAGGTCGAGGAGGCGTTCTCCGTCTTCACCGAAGCCGTCAGCGACATGAGGCAGCGAGCGACCGACAAGGGGACGGAGATCGTCCAACTGCAGCAGCAGTTCGTCCAGAGCACGATTTCCCGCGACGATTTCGAACGGGAGCTGATGGGACTGAAGGCCGAGTTTCTCGATGCGCAGTTCGCGGTCCAGATCGCGATGATCGATCGGATGCTTGCTTCCGACGGCTTCGCTGACATCCGCGGCGAGCTGACGGCCCTCAAGGAGGAAGCGCAGCCGGTGATCGACGAGATGAAGAACCTCCTGTCGACGGCACGGATCGGCGTGATTGACACGACCGAGTTCGACGGACGCTACGGCCAGCTGGAAGCCGCCTACCAGCAGCTGGATCAGCTGCTCGTTGGCGCGGCGACGGTGAAGGTCGTCGAGGCGGCGGAGACGGTCGCGCTCGACCGAGGGCTCGCGCTCGTCCTCAGCGTGCAGAACGTGCTTGTCTACGCGGATCCCACGTCGATCGTCGACATCACCGATCTCGTCAAGGCCGAGCTTCGAGATTACCTGTAGCGCGGAGTTCCTGTGCTCGACATTGAGGCGATTCGCCGCGCTCTGCCGCATCGGTACCCGTTCCTGCTGATCGATCGGGTCACCGAACAGGAAGACGGCCGCGTTGTGGCAGTGAAGAACGTGACGATCAACGAGCCGTACTTCCAAGGGCACTTCGCCGAGCCGCTCGAAGCCGTGATGCCCGGGGTGCTCATCCTCGAAGCGATGGCGCAAACGGCCGCCTTCCTCGTCCCGCCTGCGGACGGGGAGGCGGCGACTCGCGAGGGATATCTCGTCGGCATCGAAAAGGCGCGCTTCCGGAGGAAGGTCGTCCCCGGAGATCGCCTTGTCCTGGAAGCGGTCCGCACGCGCGCGCGACGCGGCCTCCTCCAGGCAGACGTCAGGGCGACCGTGGACGGGGAAGCGGCGGCGTCTGCGTCCGTCTCCTTGCTCATGCCGCCCGCTTCGTGATCGAATGCATCCCCAACGTCAGTGAGGGGCGGAACCGCTCGACGCTCGATGGGCTGGTCCAAGCGGTCGCAGCATCCGGCTGCCGGGTTCTCGATCTTCACGTCGATCCGGATCACAACCGATCGGTCCTGACATTTGTTGGAGATGAGGATGCGCTGTTCCATGGCGTTCTCGCTCTCGCCCGTGAGGCCGCGGCGGCGATCGATCTGAGAACACAGCGTGGCGTTCACCCTCGGATGGGCGCTGTCGACGTGATCCCGTTTGTGTCCCTGGACGGTGCGACGGAGGGGGACGCCATCCGCCTCGCGCACCGCGTCGGGAAGGCCATCGGCAACGACCTCGGGGTCCCGGTCTTCCTCTACGAAGCGGCCGCAACGAGCGAGCCTCGCCGCAACCTGGCGAGCATCCGGAGAGGCCAGTACGAGGGCCTGCAGGCGAAACTCGACTGCCCGGAATGGACTCCGGACTACGGTCCCCGCCGGGTGCACCCGAGTGCCGGAGTCACCGCTGTCGGTGCACGGGGTTTCCTCGTGGCGTACAACGTGGTCCTTGGAACCGACGACGTGGCGATCGCGCGGGCGGTCGCCTCCACGATCCGGGAGTCGAACGGCGGTCCAAAAGGGCTGAAGGCACTCGGCTTGCCGATCGCCAGTCGGGGTCTCGTCCAGGTCTCGATGAATCTGACCGAGGTCGAGACGACCGGTCTCCTCGCTGCGTTCGAGTCCGTCGAGGCCGAAGCCGAAGCTCGCGGCGTCGACATCGTCGACAGTGAGGTCGTCGGACTGGTCCCGAAGGTTGCTGCGCTCGGCGCGAGCACCGAGCGGATCCGGCTTGACCGGGAGCTGAACGACGTGATCCTCGAGGACCGCTTGGCGTCCGCATGAGTCCGCATCCCGGCAACTTCGCCGCCGAGCGAATCCTCGTCCTCGGGTTCGGCGTGACCGGGCGGGCCGTCTGCCGCTTCGCGATCGATCGAGGACTGAAGGTCTTCCTGAGTGAACGTCGCGAGTTGTCCGATGCGGAGAAGCTCTGGCTCGACGAGCATGGCGTTGCCTACGAGGGCGGCGGACACACCGAGCGCTCGCTCGAGGGTGTCGACGCGATCATCCTCAGTCCGAGTGTCCCACCGACGCTTCCGCTCCTCGCGTCGGCACGACGCCGAGGGATCCCCGTCTATTCGGAGATCGATCTCGCCTCCCTCGCCGGGCCGTCGTGCCCGATCGTCGGTGTGACCGGGACGAACGGGAAGAGCTCGACCGTCGCGCTGATCGGGGCCTTACTCGGCCACTTCGGGTGGAACGCGCCGGTCGTCGGGAACATCGGCGCCCCGTTCATCGGGGCGGTCGGCGGCACCAGGGGGGGCGACGCTTTCGTCGTCGAGGTGAGCAGCTATCAGCTCGAGCAGTCGACCGTCTTCCGACCAAACATCGGCGCCCTCCTCAATCTGGCGCCGGACCATCTTGCTCGTCACCGAACGATGCAAGCCTATGCCGAGGCAAAGGGGCGGCTCTTCCGTCTCCAGACGGCGGACGACGTGGCGATCCTGCCGCGCAGCCTCGGCCGGGAGTTCGCTCAGGGGGCGGCGCGACGGATCTACTACGACGATCCGCCTCTCGCTCTGCCGGACGATGCAGGCCGGCTCGGCCTGCATCAGCAGGCGAACCTCCGCGCGGCGCTCTGCGTCTGTGACGTCCTCCTCCCCGAGATTGACCGGCGGCGGATCCCGTTCGACCTCATCGAAGCCGCTCTTCGCCTGCCGCATCGGATGGAGGAAGTCGGCGCCATCGGCGGCGTGCAGGTGATCGACGACTCGAAGGCGACGAACCCGGCGTCGACGATCGCCGCTCTAGCAGCGTTCGATCGACCGGTCGTCCTCCTTCTCGGCGGGCGGTTCAAGGGCGCCGGATACGAGGCGCTCCGCGCGGCGATCGTCGACTCGGAGATCCGCCGGATCGTCCTCTTCGGTGAGGCGGCCGATCGGCTCGCCGACGTCTTCGAGGGGTGTCCGTTTGATCGAGCTAAGGACGTCGAGGACGCGGTCCGCGCCGGTCTCGACGCCGCCTGTCCCGGCGACACGCTCCTCTTCTCCCCCGCCTGCTCCAGCTTCGACGAGTTCGACAACTTCGAGGAGCGCGGCAAGGCATTCCAACGACGCATCCAAGCGCAGGACGGGTTCGCCGCCGACTGACGCCAAGGACGGGGATCCCGAACTCGCGAGACAACCGTCCTTCTCCCATTGGACTGAGCGTCTGACCGGCACCGACGCCGTTCCTTTCTTCCTCGGGCAGATGGCGCAACCATGAGGCGCGCTGACGAAGCGAACCTCATTGCGACGCCGAGGAGCAGCCAGTGGGTGGACAAGCCGATCGACGGACGATTCTCGTGACGTCCCTTCTCGTTCTTGCTGGTCTGATTGCGCTCTACAGCGCCAGCGCCCCGTTCTCCCTGCGGCATTTCGGAAGCGACACGTCGATGCTTCTTCGCCAGGGAGTCGCCGCCCTCGTCGGGGTCGCTCTTCTTGGGGTCCTGGCCGCCGTCGACTATCGCCGCTTGGCGGCGATCAGCGATCTCCTCCTTCTCGGCTCGTTCGCGATGACGATCCTGACGATCCTCCCCTTCGGCATCGGAGACGGGCGATGGCTGGCCCTCGGGCCGGCGTCGTTCCAGCCGACCGAGCTCCTGAAGTTTTCTCTGATCCTCTATCTGGCATCGAGCCTGGCGCGGAAGGGGGATCGGGTGAGAACCTTCTTCGATGGCGTCCTTCCGTTCCTGATCGTCCTCGGGGTGCTCGCGGCGGTGGTGGTCGTCCAACCGGATCTCGGGATGGTCCTCGTCCTCGGGGCCGTGACGCTGGCGATGCTCTTCTTTGCCGGGGCGAAGCTTGGGCATCTCGCGGGGATCGTCGCCGGCTGCGCGCCGCTCGTCTTCCTCGCGGTCCGCTTCGCGCCCTATCGGATGGCGAGGCTCCTGTCGTTCCTGAATCCATTTGCGCACAGCACGACGTCCGGGTACCAGACGATCCAATCGTTGATTGCGGTCGGCTCGGGAGGGTTGGTCGGCCGAGGGCTCGGCGCATCGCGCGCGAAGCTCTTCTACTTGCCGCAGTCGCACAACGACTTCATTGCGTCGATCCTCGCCGAGGAACTCGGCTTCCTCGGGATGCTCGCCGTTCTCGGGCTTCTCGGGTTCCTCGTCTGGCGTGCATTCGTCATCGCCGAACGGGCATCGGATCGGTTGGGCCGACTCCTGGCGCTCGGCATCGGGTTCGCCCTAGGGTTCCAGACGCTGCTCAACCTTGGCGTGGTCGTCGGCCTTCTCCCGGTGACAGGGCTGACGCTTCCGTTCCTGAGCAACGGCGGCTCGTCGCTGATCGTCACCCTTGGGATGGTCGGAGTGCTGCTCAGCGTGTCGAGACGGGAGGTGCCCCGATGAAGGTGCTGGTTGCCGGCGGAGGGACGGGCGGTCATTTCTATCCGGGACTGGCGATCCTCGAGGGGCTGAGAGAACGTCACCCGAATCTGAAAGCCGTCTACGTCGGCACACGGTCGGGGATCGAAGGCCGCATCCTTCCCGCCTATCCGTGGATCCGATTCCGCCCGATCCGCGTGCGGGGCTTCCGACGCCGCGGTCTGCTCAGCGACGCGATGACGATCCTTCGACTCGCGGTCGGTATGCTCGAGGCGCTCTGGATCTTCGTCCGACACCGGCCGGAGATCGTCATCGGCGTCGGCGGATACAGCTCGTTCCCGCCGGTCTTCCTCGGGGCGATTCTCGGACGCCTCTTCCGGATTCGGACGGTCATCCACGAGCAAAACGTCGTCGCCGGTCTCGCCAACCGATGGCTCGCTCGCGTCGTCGATCTCGTCATGGTGTCGTTCCCCCAAACGAAGCGGTCGTTCCCCCACGCGCGGCGATTGGTCGTGACGGGCAATCCGATTCGCGAGGAGTTTCTCCACGTCGTGCGATCCGAGGCGATCTACCGTCGGTTCGGTCTCGACCCAGAGCGGCGGACGATCCTCGTTTTCGGCGGGTCGAAGGGATCGACCGAGATGACCGAGCAGATCCTCGCCTCGAAGAACGCCATTCGTGCGAACGACGGGCTGCAAGTCCTCCTGATCACCGGAGACGAATCAAGAGCCGTCGCGATTCGCCGGGAGTTGAGCGCTTCGGCGGTCGGCAACGTCGTCGTCGAGTCGTACGTCGATCGGATGGGAGAGGCGTTCGCCATCGCCGATCTGGTTGTCTGCAGGGCCGGCGCGACATCCCTGGCCGAGATCACGGCCTGCGGGAAGGCGTCGGTCTTGGTCCCCTGGCGGGAGGCAACGGACGATCACCAATGGAAGAACGCCCGGCTGCTGGAAGCCGAAGAGGCTTGCGCCGTTGCGGACGATGAGGTTATCGTGGAGCGGAGCTTGGTCCGGGTCATCGTCGGCCTGATTCGCGACGAGCTGACTCTCGAGCGGTTGGCAGAGAATGCCGAGCGGCTCGGGAAGCGTGGCGCGAGGGCCCAGATCCTGGGCGAGATCCAATCGATGATGAGGGGGGCACGCGCGTGATCGACACGAGCACGCGGACGCATTTCGTTGGGATGGGTGGGATCGGGATGAGCGGCCTCGCCTCGGTCCTTCTCGGGCACGGAGACGAGATCTCCGGTTCGGATCTCCGGGAGAATCGACAGCTCGCGACGCTCCGCCGCGCGGGTGCGACGGTCTACGTCGGCCACGACAAACGGCACGTCTCCGGGAACCTCGACCGTGTGATCGTCTCGTCGGCGATCCCGGCGGACAACGTCGAGGTCGTTGCGGCTCGCCGACATCGGATCCCCGTCATTCGCCGGCTCGACGCCCTCGCGGAGATCCTTCGCGATCATCGGAGTGTCGGTGTCACCGGAACGCACGGGAAGACGACGTCGTCGGCAATGCTCGCGACGATCCACCGCGAACTCGGCTACGCGTCGAGCTACCTGGTCGGCGCGCACTGCCCCGGCCTCGGCGGGAACGCCCGGCTCGATACAGGTGAATGGTTCGTCGCCGAGATGGATGAAAGCGATGGCCTCTTCCTCAAGGTGAAGACGGAGATCGCCGTCCTCACGAACATCGGTGTCGATCACCTCCAGACGTACCACGATCTCAGCGAGATCCGTGATGCGTTTCGTCGGTATGTGGCACAGGCGGACCGTGCCGTCCTGGCGATCGACAATCCGCATGTCGAGGCGATCGCTCGTGAGCTTCCCGATGCGCTGACGGTCGGGATCCGCCACGATGCGGACATCCGGGCGACGAACCTTCGATTCGAGCGATTCGTCACGACATTCGACGTGCTGGAGAACGGGGAGCGCGTAGCGAGCGTCTCTCTCCCCGCTCCCGGCGAGCACAACGTCGCCAACGCGCTCTGCGCCCTCGGCGCGGCGAAGCTGACCGGGATCGACCTCGCTGATGCAGCCCGCGCTCTTGGCCGATTCGTCCTCCCGCACCGGCGGTTCGAAGTCCTCGAGGAGAACGGCGTGACCGTCGTTGACGACTACGCGCATCTTCCCGAGGAGATCGAGGCGACCCTCGACGCGATCCGCTCCGGGTGGAACGGCCGGCGGATCGTCGCCATCTTCCAACCGCACCGCTACAGCCGGACTCGAGCGCTGAGCTCCGAGTTCGGAGCGGCCTTCTCTCTCGCCGACTCGGTGATCGTGACCTCGATCTACCCGGCGTGCGAGCCACCCTTGCCCGGCGTTTCGTCGCGAACGATCGTCCGTGCGATCGAGGAGGCGACCGAGGCCGAGGTACATTCGATTGCCGACAAGAAGGATGTCATCGCCTTCTTGAAGGCCCGAATCATCCCGGGCGACTTCATCGTCAGCTTCGGCGCCGGGGACATCTGGACGGTGACGGAGGAGCTCGCGCACTTCCTCGAGCAGGGGAAATTCTGTCGCGTATCCGGCTAGCTTGACGTCGTGCGCGATCTGTCCTGCACAAGCCCTTGAAGGACACTCATATCATAGAAGACTCCACCATAGCCTAGAGGGCTTGTAGGCGCTCATTTCGCGAAAGGCTCCGAACGCGGAGATGCGCATGGAGATTGACATTCAAAGCGGAAAGATGTATAACAGTCTCCACGAATCTCGCTCTAGTAGGGCAGTATGAGGTCATTGACGGGTGAAGGAGGGGGCATTCTGGCGCGGAAGCGCTGTTACGGTCTTCGCTGTAGGGGGGGTACTCATCACTGCTGCTGCCATTGCACTGTGTACGCCATGGATTGGCCTGGTTGATCTGCGGGAAGTCGTGATCACTGGGAATCACCACGCCGCGGCAGCGGATCTCGTTTCCCTTACGGGCCTGCAGCGGGGCCAATCGCTCGTTACCCTACCGTTCCGACGCGTCCGCGACAATCTCCTTCGCCATCCGTGGGTCAAGAATGTCTCACTCGAACGTCGCTGGTTCCACGGTCTCGTCATCGAGGTCGAGGAGCGGGTGGAGACCGCTTGGATGGTCGATCCGTCGGGTGAGGGCTGCCTCACGATGGGCGAGGGCGGTGTGGTCGTCTCGGACGATTGCGAGCGTGCACCCTCCCTGCCGGAGCTTCGCGGCGCTCGGCTCTCCGGCAGTGGCCCCGGATCCGTTCTCCTGAATGGCTCCGCGGGAGCGCTGATCGATGCCCTTCGAGCGGACCGGCTGTCGGCTCTCGGTGTCGAGTTGATCGACCTCACGAATCCGGACTCCGTCGAATTGACGACGTCGTCCGGGATTCGAATCCTTCTTGGCGGCATCGATGTGGCATGGCTTCGACTGAAATCTCTTGCGGCGCTCAGCCAGTCGCTGGATGTGGAAGACTACGAGATCATCGATCTCAGATTCGGGGGAGAGGCGACGCTGGTGCCTCGGTAAGGCGGTGAAGAGATGAGGAAGGAGAAGGTTGTCGTCGGGCTCGATGTGGGAACCACCAAGGTGGTCGCCCTCGTCGGGAACACGATCGACGGGTTGATAGAGATCATCGGGATGGGGAAGTCCGAGTCGCATGGCCTGGAGAAAGGGGTCGTGGTCGACATCGGGCGGACGATCTCGTCGATCCGGAAGTCGGTCGAAGAGGCCGAGAACATGGCCGATGCCAAGATCGACTCGGTCTACGTCGGCATCGCCGGGAAGCACATCACGTCGATCAACAACAGCGGGACGGTGTCGATCAATCGTCCCGACCGGATCATCACGGAGGACGATGTCCGACGGGTGGTCGAGACGGCGCAGGCGATCCAGATCCCGCCGGAGAGCGAGATGATCCACGTCATCCCGCGGCAGTACATCGTCGACGGGCAAGACGGGATCACCGATCCGGTCGGGATGACCGGGACGCGCCTGGAGGTCGATGTCCACATCGTCACCGGTGCGATCACCGCGGTCCATAACCTCGTCCGCTGCGTCGAGACGCTCGGGATCGGGATTCGGCAGATCGTTCTCGAACCGATCGCTTCGTCCCTCGCCGTCCTTTCGTCGGCGGAGAAGGAGCTCGGCGTCATCCTGATCGACATCGGCGGCGGGACGACCGACATCAGCGTCTTCCGCGGCGGTGACATCTGGTTCTCGAAGGTCATCCCGATTGCCGGCGAGCACATCACCAACGACATCACCGTCGGTCTGCAGACGCCGATCGAGGAAGCCGAGCTCATCAAGAAGATGCACGGGACTGCGCTCGTCGACTCCGTCGGTGAGGACGACAAGATCGAGGTGGCGACGATCGGCGGCGACGAGAAGAAGCTCGTGTCGAAAAAGCGCTTGGCGAAGATCATCGAACCGCGCGTCGAGGAACTCCTCGACCTGGCGATGCAAGAGGTCGAGGACGCGGGCTACCGCGACCTCGTCCCGGCCGGCCTGGTGCTGACCGGGGGATCATCCTTGCTCGACGGTCTTCCGGAGTTTGCGACCCAGCGCTACGACATCCCGGTTCGCCGCGGGAAGATCCCGCAGGGGATCCACGGCTTGCGCGATATCGTCGAATCGCCGATCTACGCGACGTCGATCGGGCTCCTCCGCTACGCGGTCGAGACGACCGACTTCAAGAAGCCCGAGTTCGCCGAGCGGCGGAGGGAATCGATCATCGGGAAGCTGTTCTCCTGGTTCAACCGATTCTTCCGGGGGTAGACGATGACGATCCCTGAACAGACGAACAGCCACTCTTCGCCCGCGAGCCTGATGGTCGTCGGCGTCGGCGGCGGTGGCGGGAACGCCGTCGACCGGATGTTCGACACGCGGGTGAACGGGGTCGAGCTCGTCGCGGTGAATACCGACGCGCAGGTCCTCGAGGTCGTCCGCTCCCACAGGACACTTCAACTCGGCGCCAAGCTGACCGGGGGACTCGGCGCGGGAGGGAACCCGGAGATCGGGCGACTCGCCGCCGAGGAGAGCAAGGAAGAGATTGTCGACCTGCTCAACGGGATCGACATGGTCTTCATCACCGCCGGAATGGGCGGAGGGACCGGGACCGGCGCAGCGCCGGTGATCGCCGCTTTGGCGAAAGAAGCCGGCGTGCTGACGACCGGGATCGTCACCCGACCGTTCTCGTTCGAGGGACTCGCCCGCGCGGAGAAGGCCGAGGCCGGAATCGCCCGGCTGTCGCAGGCCGTCGATGCGATGATCTGCATCTCGAACGACAAACTCCTCAAGGTGGCGCCCTCCGAAACGCCGATCACCAAAGCGTTCGAGATCGCCGACGAGGTTCTCCGTCAGGGCGTCGAAGGGATTTCGGATCTGATCACGATCCCCGGAATGATCAACCTCGACTTCGCCGACATCGAGTCGGTGATGCGTGGCGCCGGAACCGCGATGATGGGGATCGGCGAAGGGGAAGGCGAAGGGAAGACGAAGGAGGCGGCGCGGAACGCGATCTCATCGCCTCTGCTTGACGGATCGATCCAGGGTGCACGCCGGGTGATCATGAACATCACCGGTGGATCCGATCTCACCCTAGAGGAAGTCACCGCGGCGGCGAACCTGATCCGCGAGGCCGTCTCCGATCGGGCCGACATCATCTTCGGAACGGCGATCCGCGACGGGCTGGAGAAGGTCCGCCTGACGGTCATCGCGACCGGCTTCTCGGTCGAGTACGGACGCGACGACGAAGAGGGCCCTCCACTTTCGAACGAGACGATGCTCGCGAAGCTCGAGAAGGAGAGCCGCGTCGGCGCCGACGATTTCGACATCCCGACCTTCTTGCGTAAGGGCCGGCGGAGCCGCGAGGAGCGCCCCCGTCCGCCGTGGGGCGAACCACAAGAGGTCGGCAGCCCCGAATAGTCTGGCTTGAACGCTTCATCACCGCCAACGACGAAGCCCCCGAGGTTCGGGGGCTTCCGCTTTGCCAGAGGTGGGGGTCGAACCCACACGACCCAAAGGGCCACGGGATTTTGAGTCCCGCGCGTCTGCCAATTCCGCCACTCTGGCTTCGGTGTCGGGAAGTCTAGAGCGTCGATTCCGCGTCGTCAACCGGTGAGACCGGAACGCCTTGCGTCGAGCGATGCCTTGTCGAGTGCGGATCGGGCAATATACTGATTTCCAGCGGAATCGTGCCGAAGCCGCCGCTTGACGGCCGTGCGGGGGCTTCGAGAATCCGACGCGGTGTCCGAGGAGGCGGGTGTGGGAAGGAAGGGGAGTCCGTACTTGGCGGTTGTGTCACTCGCGGCGATTGCTTGGTGCCTCCTCGCGCTCACGGCCCATGGCGCCCCGACCCTCACCAGCGATCGGGCGGGGACCACGGTCTCCCTCTCGGTCACAAACGTAGGCACACCCGGACCTCCGGCGACGTTCACGATCGGAGGGAGCGATCTCGTGCCGGCGGACGGGGATGTCACGGTCACCGCGCCGGCGGATGTCGAGGTGTCGTCCGACGGCGTCGCTTGGGGATCGGATTTCACCGTCGCGTACACCGGCTCGACGCTCGGCGCGACGACCGTCTATGTCCGACTCGCCGCGATCTCTTTCCCGGGGACGTACGGCGGCGATGTGACGATCTCAGGCGGCGGGGCGACTCCGGTCGATCAAACCGTGTCGGGCCTCGTGACCTACATCCCAGTCTTCGGCTCGGCGGACATCTCGACCATCGAGAGCCCGCCGTACTTCGAGAACGACACGATCACGGTCCAGATCACCAACATCGTCGACCAGTTCGGGTTCTCCTACACCCCGACCAGGATCGAAGTCGAGTTCGAGGGAGTCGCCAACTCGCTCCCAATCCTCCCTGGGCAGACCACCTACACCGCACCGCATGCCTACAGCCTCTACGGGGACAAGACGATCGTTATCTGGATCGACGGCGAACTCGTCGAGACGCTCGACATCTACGTCGACTACATCCCGATCATCACCTCGGTCGATCTGCTGGTGACGCCGGATCCACAGGACCAAAACGAGCCGATCACGCTCGAGATCTCGAACCTGCGCGACCAGTACGGCGCGGCGTACGAACCGCTCGCCCTGGCCGTCGACTTCGGCGGGGGGAGCCAGAGCATCACCGTCGTTCCCGGCCAGGCGGCCTACGAAGTGGAGCACACCTACACCACCCCGGGGACGCACGCGATCGACGTCGACATCGACGGGAGCGTGTTCCCCACCTCGGTCGAGATCACGGACGTCCCGCCGGCCGTCAGTGGAGTGGCGGTCAGCGACACGCTGATCGCCGACGCGGACACGCCCGGAACGGCGACGTTCGTTGTGACGGTCGAGTTCAATGAGGCGATGGACACCGGCGCCACGCCGACGATCGTGTTCAGTCCGTCGGTCGCGACGACGTTGACGTTGAACGGCGGCCAGAGCGGCTGGGACGACGATGATACGTATCTCGCGAAGTACGACGTCGCAGACGGGAACGTCGCCGAGAACTCGGTGACGATCGACGTGACCGGGGCGAAGGACGTTGCCGGCAACGCGCAGAACGACTACACGCCGGAGGCGGAGTTCGACATCGACACGGTGAAGCCGTCGGTGGTGAGTGTGGAAGTCGACACCGATCCGGTGTAC
>JANQEA010000022.1 GCA_028278555.1 Candidatus Bipolaricaulota bacterium
GGCGCGTCGGCGACGACGGTGGCGGAGCGGGGCTCGCCGAGGATCATGCCCAGTTCACCGACGATGGCGCCGGCACACATGGTGCGCAGTCGCACCGTCTCGCCCCCGATCTCCAGCCGGGCGGTCACATGGCCCTTCTCGATCAGGAACAGGTCGTCGGCCGGAGCGCCCTGCTCGATCAGCGTCTGGCCCTCGTCGATCTCCATGCGCTCGAAGTAGCCGAGCAGGACGTCGAGATCGATGTCCGCGGCGAACTCCTGACGGAGCAGATCGTCGAGCTTGACCTGATCGCGGTCGCCGGCCGACAGGTGCGCATTCGCGAGAATCTGTTCCTCACACCACTCCAGACCATGATCGAGATCGTCGACGATGCGGAACCAGCTCGGGTCTGCCTTCGACAACCCCTCATTGTCCAAGAGGCGCGAGATTTCCACCGTCGGTTGCGCGAGCATGAGCGTGAACCCGCTCTTCTCCGCCAATTGCAGCATCTTGGTGAAGCTCAGGACAGCCGACGAATCCAGGCCGGTCACGTTCTTGAAGTCGAGAACCATGAAGCGGAGCCGCGGCGATCCGCCAAGTCGCGCGCGCACGCGCTCGAGGAGTCCGTTCGCGGTCCCGAAGAAGATGTATCCCTGCAAGCGGAAGATGCAGATCTGCTCGCCCTGCTCCTGCAGGCACCGATGCTGCGGCAACGGTCGATCCACGTTGCTCTGCTGGTTCGCGCCGCTGAGCGAATGCTTGACGACGGCGACGCGACTGTAGTTCACGAGGAAGAGGATGACGCAGGCGACGATTCCGACGACCACGCCTTGGAGGTAGCCGAAGACGGCGACGACGCCGAGGATGAGAATCACAACGAGGTAGTCGGCGAGCGTCAATCTGAACCAGGCGCTGTACACCCAGTCGATCAGGAAGTGCATCCCCAGGAAGAACAGGAGTCCCCCCAGCACCAACTGCGGCAGGTAGGTCAGCGCGCCGAAACCGAGAAACAGCATCAATGCGCAGGCACTCGCGGCGATCACGCCGACGATCCGGCTGTTCACGTTCATGCGGTGAACCAGGCGCGACAGGCTCAGCGAGTGGAAGCCGACGGTTCCGCCGCCCAGCCCTATGACGAGGTTGGCCGCGCCGGCCACCTTCAGCTCACGATTGAGATCGATGTCCTGCTTGACGACGAGCTCCAGGGCCGCGGAGTTCAGCAAGACCGAGATGATGCTGATCAGGAGGACGGTGCTGATGTTGCCCAGCTGCCCGGCGATCAGCCCCCAGTCCGTGTGCGTGAAGGCTGCGTAGCTGATCGGTCGCCAAGCCTCCCCCTCGGGGAACGGCCCCAACAGCCATCCGTCGGCTCGCGCGGCCTCCGGGGTCACGTCCATGGCGGCAATAACGCCGTAGAACAGCCCGATCGCGCCGAGCAGGAGTCCCGGGAGCACGAAGGACTGCTTCCATCGGTGCGTCACGACGACGAGGACGATGCCGTAGATGGTCCCGATGATCCATTTCGCGCGGTAGTCCTCCTCGAACAGGTGGTGCAGGTTCGCGGCATCGATGTGCAACCCGGTCATGACGCCGAGCGAGCCTTTGACGAGGAGGTATCCGGTTCCGGCGAGGAAGCCACCGATGACGGGATACGGAATGAACCTCACGAACGCCCCCAGCTTGAAGACGCCGAGCGCGGAGAGAAACGCACCGTTGACGAGTGACGTGAAGGAGATCGCGGCCACGACGGTGTAGAACAGG
>JANQEA010000029.1 GCA_028278555.1 Candidatus Bipolaricaulota bacterium
CCCGTGGCCAGCAACGATCGGACGAGCAGGTCGATCGAGACCGAGGCATCCGCGGCCTCCATCTTGGCCACCCGAGACTGGCTGGACCCAATCTTCCGGGCGAATTGGGTCTGCGTAAGGCGTCGCGCGACTCTCCGCTTCCGGAGACTCTCCGCCAAAGCCAGCTTCATCTCCACGAGGGCCTCTTCTTCCTTCGAGAGCCCAAGAAACTCTGCGGTGCTCCCCACACGCCAACCAGTGCGCTCCAGGCGCTGTCGCATGGTCTTCTTCATCGCTTCCGACTATTTGAACCCCGATGTGGATACGCCCGATTTCGTGGACTTCGGGGCTGATGGTGATAGTGACGGGCCGCGTGTCGAGCTGACGAATCACTGGAGCCGCCGCCAGACGGTCCGCCCCCGCGAGACATGGTGCCGTCTGGCATTGGAATTCCGTCAGGATAGGGCATGGTCGGCGCTGGCGCGGCTCAGCTTCCACTACGTTGGGGGTGGTGAATAGATGGGACGCGGAAGCCCGCCTCCTGAACGCAGTAGCGTAGAGCTCTGCCAACGATTGCGGGCTTGCCACCGAGGTGGGTCCCAATCAGACTCACCGCTAGGGGGCGCCACTCCGGCGTGTTTGAGGTATCCCGTACCGTGTTACATTCTCGTCGTCATCCGCCCGGATCTACCTCCATCCAGCAGAAGGAGATGGACCCACCATGCCCACGATTCCCAAGCGCGCGGCCGATCGCATCAAGGTCGCCCTCAAGAAGTTTCAGCCGATCATCGACAAGGCCCGGTCCAGAGACGTGAACGAGTCGGACACCGTGGTGATCGTCACGGACATCCTGCACGAGGTCTTCGGGTACGACAAGTACTCCGAGATCACATCCGAGCACACAATCCGGGGCACTTTCTGCGATCTCGCGATCAAGCTGGCCAACGAACTGTCGCTCCTGGTCGAAGTGAAGGCGATCGGAATCGACCTGAAGGACCAGCACGTCAAGCAGGCGGTCGACTACGCGGTGAACCAGGGCACCGACTGGGTAGCCCTGACAAATGGCATGGAGTGGCGGGTGTTCAAGGTGATCTTCGCCAAGCCCGTCGAGCACGAGTTGGTGGTTTCATTCAACTTCCTCGCTCTGAATCACCGCAGTTTCGAAGACATCCAGATGCTTGGCCTGCTGGCGAAGGAAGGCTGGTCGCGAGCCGCGCTCAAGGAATTCCACATCCAGCAAGAAGCACTCAGCAAGTTCACAATCGGTGCCCTGCTCATCTCTGATCCGGTCGTCGAGCTAGTCCGGCGCGAGGTTCGGCGCGTCTCTCCCGCTGTGAAAGTAACCACGGACCAGATCCGCGGAGTATTGATCGATGACGTGCTGAAGCGCGAGGTCATCGAGAGCGACAAGGTCGAAGAGGCGCGGAAGCTCATCGCCAAGGCGTCGCACAGGGCACTCAGAAAGCGCCCGAGGAAGAAGAGCGAGCCCACGGCGCCGCCGTCGACACCGCAGTCTGGCGGCCCGCCCTCCGTGTAGCCACTCCGGCAAGACGTGAGCTCTCCTGAAACTCCTCAGGCTCGCTCCGGCCCGTACCAGCTCTTCATGCTGGTGCTCTGCTTCCTTGTCCTCGTGATCCTGGGAGCCGATGTCGTACTCAAGCTGGATGACGACACTCGCACGATCTTCCAGGCGGCTGACACCGCGATCTGCGCCGTCTTCGTCTTCGACTTCCTCCTGAACCTCTGGCACGCCCCAAGCCGTTGGCGGTACTTCACGACCTGGGGTTGGATCGATCTCCTATCCAGTGTCCCAGCCGTTGACGCCCTGCGGTGGGGTCGAGCCGCCCGGATGTTTCGCATCCTGCGGCTTCTCCGGGGCGTGCGGTCAACCAGGATCCTCGC
>JANQEA010000063.1 GCA_028278555.1 Candidatus Bipolaricaulota bacterium
CTAGCCCAACTTGAACGGTTGAGAGCCGAGATCGGTCCTGGTTGGGTCGCCAGTGCCGATTCGTCACCCGAAGTTTCCACTACATTCGGTGCTCTCAGGGACGCGCAAGCGTTTGGGCAATCGTAGCCCGAGCCGCTCGAGCAGGGCGGCCTGGGCCTTGTCGGGCTCGACGACGCAGCGCAGTCGAAGCTCGGGTCCGTCCACGACGGGAAGCACGACGTCGACGCACTGGATGCGCCCGATCTCCTCGAGCACAGTGCGCGGGCTGTTGCCGAGGCCGGCGCGCTCCTGCCATCCCTCCAGCGCCTTCCACATGCAGAAGGCGAGGAAGCAGACCAGGATGTGAGCCTCGACGCGTTCGGGCTTGTGGTGCCAGATCGGCCGGATCGACAGGTCGCTCTTTTGGATGCGGAAGGCGGCCTCGGCCTGATAGAGCTGGGTGTAGGTTCGCCACAGCTCCTCGGGGCTCCAGTCGTCCACGTTGGAACGCAGGATGTAGGTGCCCTCGGTGAGGGTCGCCCACTGCTTCCAGTCCTTACGCTCGGTCCAGGTGAGCCGCAGGGTGGATCGGCACATCGGATCCACGAGGACCTTCACCTGGAACTTCCTGGCGGCGCGGCTGTTGCGCTCGAGGATCCGGCCGATCTGCCGCTCGACATCGTTGCGATCCACGGGCCTGCGCGCCCGCTTGAGCCTGCGGCCGAGGCTACCCAGTTGCTCGCGGATGCGCTCGCTGAAGCGATCGTGCATCGCCCGCTCCTTGCGCTCGCGGTCGGCGGACCGGCAGAGCAGGAAGGTCTCGTCCCCGTCGGGACCCCGGCAGACCTTGACCTCGAGTCCCTCGCGGACCTCCTTCCAGCCCTTGGCCTCCTCGATTTCCTTGGCCCACTTCCTCATCTCGCTCTTGGGCGTGCCGATCAGGTACCGACGCCCGCCCGCGCGCAGCCATTCGAGGTTCTCCTCGCTCGCCATGCCGCGGTCCATCACCCATACGCGGCCGGCCTTTCCGTAGTCGCGCTCGATCTTCTCGACGATCTCCTCGACGGTGGTCACGTCGACGCGATTGCCGGCGAAGACCTCGTAGCCCAGTGGATAGCCCTCGCGGGTCACGATCAGCCCGATCGTGACCTGCTTGCAGTCCCCCCGGCCGTCGCGGCTGTAGCCGCGTCGAGCCTTCGGATTGGCGTTGGCTTCCCCCTCGAAGTAGGTCGAGGTGACGTCGTACAAGAGCAGGTCGTAGTCGAGCGCGAACAGCCCTCCGAAGCGGTCTTTGATGTGCACCTCCAGCTCGCGCTTGCAGGCGAGCAGACGGTCCAGGCCCTGGTAGAGCCGCTTGTGATGGACCTTCTCGGCGACGACACCCAAGAGATCCTCCAACGCCGTACGGCGATACCAGTCCTCGGCGATGTGCAGCTCGCTGGATGGCTCACAGAGCCGAGCGATCACCAGGATCGAGGCGACCTGCGCCCAGGGAACGGACTCCTTTCCCTTGGGAAGATGGCGCTCGCAGAACACATCCAGCTCGAGCGCACGCCACAGCGTCCAGGCGAGCCACACGCCTCCGAAGGCGCGTCCTCTCTCGACACGGACCTTGCCCACCTTGATCTGCGCCGGAGTGAGCTCGCGCGTGTCCTCGAAAAGCTCGGCCTGATCGGCGCGCGGACCCAAAAAGTGTCGAGCCAGCCGCGACGCTTTCTTGCGACCCTTCGCGTCGAGCTTGCCCAGGTGCGCGACGGTCTCCTGGCGCACCTTCGATCCGTGCCGGACCGAGCGGACGAGCGTCCAGTACGTGTGAATCTTGCCTTTGCGCCGGACGGTGGAGTGGCGCAGGTACATGCGGCCTTCTTGCCAAACGCGCCGGCGCCGAACCACCCGCCTTCGGACCGTCCAAGTGTTTCCACTACATCCGGCTTCGAGACCCGACCCGCGTGCACGGCGCCGTCACGCGCGATCAGCCTGAGACCGACCGTCGTAAGTCCTTGAACGAGGATTCCTGCCGTTCAAGTTGGGCTAG
>JANQEA010000046.1 GCA_028278555.1 Candidatus Bipolaricaulota bacterium
GGCAGAAGCTGGAGTTCCGTGCCTTCACGGTCGCGATCGATCCCGGCGCTCCTGCTCGCCGCGTCGCTCCTCGCGGGCTGCGGCGCCTGGGTCTCGACCAACCCGTACATGGTGATCGCGAGCCCCGACTCCGGGGTCCGTCCCGATGCGGGCCGGACCTACTTCGTGTTGCTCGCCGTCCAGAGCCTGGAGGTGGGGCACTTCGCGCCCGTTCGCGCGGGGGAGCCCAACCCGATCACGACGACGGGCATCAGCCAGCCGACCCGGGCGATGCAGGAGTGGCTCGAGGAGGGCGACCATCGCGACAGCGCCCGGCGCCACTTCGACAAGGCTCTGGCCGCCTGGGAGAAGCTCTCGGAGGCCGACCGGGCCCGGCTCACGCTGCGCGTCGAGGACGGTCGCTAGGCGCCTTTCGCGGTGAGCCGATCCCGGGAGTGGCGCCGGAGCTGCTGGAGGACCTCGACGTCTTCAACCCGCACGCGGGGGACCGAGCTCGACTCGAGGTCGCCGAGCCCACGCGGGGGCAGAAGCCCGGAGCGAAGACGCCGAGGCGAACCACGAAGTGCGTCTTGAGCTCCTCCCCCATGGAAGGAACTCCAAGGGGGTCTTTCGAGGTCCGGGAACTCCGCGTTGTGACCAATCCCCGGGGGAACCCAGGCTGGAGCAACCGTAGGCCCGAGAGGGCGTGCAGGTTCGAGTCCTGTCCCCGGTACCAGGAATCCCGACGGAGACATCATCGCAAGCCGTTGCCGCTGCTGGCGATTGCGGATCCGGCCTTCTAGTAGCGGTTGCCACCGGCACCCGTGCGACGGCGCTGGGCGTCGTTGACCTCGAGCCTTCGGTCGCCGAGCTCACTCCCGTCGAGAGCGCGGATCGCCTTCGCTGCGGCGTTCGCTTCCTCCATCTCGACGAAGGCGAAGCCCCTCGGACGGCCGGTCTCGCGATCCGCGACGATCTTCACGGAAGCGACGACGCCGTGTCGTCCGAAGAGGTCCACGAGATCCTTCTCCGTGCTCCAGAAGGGAAGGTTACCGATGTAGATGACCTTGCTCATCTCATGGTCCTCTTCGACTCGGATCGGGAGCGGCCTCGGGCCCGAGGATCCTCGTCTCTCCATCGGCCGGCTCGGAGCCGGAATGGTCTTCGGAGGAGTGCGTTCGATCGGGACGGGGCATGACCCGTCCCGATCGACTCGTTGCGCTGGGCTCTAGTAGCGGTTGCCACCCGCACCCGTGCGACGGTCGTGGGCCTCGTTCACCTTGATGTTGCGGCCGCCGAGGTCGCTCCCGTCGAGGGCGCGGATCGCGTCGGCTGCGGCGGTCGCTTCCTCCATCTCGACGAAGGCGAAGCCCCGCGGACGGCCGGTCTCGCGATCCGTGATGACGTTCACGGA